>CAVYMG010000016.1:0-273490 GCA_963769515.1 uncultured Actinomycetota bacterium | reverse complement strand
GGATCTCCCCTAGCATTGGCAAATGACCATTTCAGTGGGGGACCTTTTCAAAGAATGTGGGCTCAACCCGGCCGGCGTGGTGAAGTGGGGAGATCAAATTCCGTTGGATCTGCCCGGCGTCTATGTCGTCGCGTCTACCGCTGATCTCGGCGATCCGATGGGTCGGATGAGGACATACCATCACGATCCCCGAGCGTTTCATTCGCTCACGACAGCCTGCCCGTCGGTGACCATTGATGGAAGGCTTGCCACCCATGACGAACTTTTCGAAAGAATCGGCGCCTTTTGGATCCCGGATTCCACCATCCTCTACGTCGGCCTGGCCGGAACGTCTGTCCGGAAGCGGGTCAACCAGTACTACATCACTCGTATGGGTCAGCGATCACCGCACGCGGGTGGCTGGTGGCTGAAAACGTTGGCCGACCTAGAGACGCTCTTTGTCCACTACGCAGCAGCGGACGCCCCAAAATCGAAAGAGGGGCTGATGCTAAAGACTTTCGCCGACGCTGTGCCGCCGTCGGTGCGGCAATGCCTTTACGATTCCGAACGAATTGCGCCGTTTGCGAATGTCGATGTGCAAGCGGGACTTCGGAAGAGACACGGGTTAAGCGGATACAAGACGCAGCGCGCGAACTCGACGGATTCTTCACCTATGGCTGTCGAAAGCGAAGAAGTTGCGCTTCCATTAGCCGCCCCCAGCTCCGCTCGTCCAACGCTGACACCTTCGGGCACCGCGGGCTCCGACAACGGGACGCGCATCGAGTCTCAAGTCATCACGGAAAACGATCGCACCGGTTCCAATCTGCGGATACCCTCGCGCTCGAAATTCGCGCTCCCGAAAGTCGATGGCTTTCTAAACGTGACCTACCAAGGGCAGAAAATCGAGGCCCGGTGGCGGGTGAACGGGTCCCGTTCAGGAACCATCGGACTTGGAAGGTCCATCATGAGTTTGATCGGAAGACCGAACAGGAGCATTTGGATGCGGATCAGTGGCACATCCCTCGCCGTCGAGGAGTGATGATCCCATGACTCAACCTCATGTTTTCGTAGCCATGGCCGACATCTTGAATCTCCGATGCGACGCATGGTTGCTGCCAACGGACTCCAGCGTTCGCATCGAGCAGCATTGGCTCAAAGCCCATCCCGACCTGCGGACGCTGGCCGCCGCCTCAGCCTCGACTGAATTTCGAGAGGGAGCCGTGCTGGCCGAGCCAATCCGGCCGTGGGACCCATCGGGACCCTTGCCTATTCTGACGGCCGTCCCATAGACGGCAGTTGGGGACCCACCGCCGTCGTCGAACGGCTTGAAGCGTTCGTGCGCAGTGCGATGTCTGCCGTTCCGGCTCCTGAGAACCGACCGTACAGACTTCTGGCGTTGCCGTTCTTCGGAACAGCCGGGGGCGGCGCCGGCGACCACCTTGGCGCCGCCCTCCGCACTATCCTCGATGCTTGCGGCCAACTGGCTGCCACGTACCGCGTGGACTTGTCCTTGTCCTCCGAGACAGAGCGGCCTTCTCGCTGGCCCAAAAACTGAGGCGGGATGTATCGAGTGACTCGTCCTGGCCGTCCCTCGGTGACAGCCTGTATGAGAAGGCCAAGTCGCTGGGACAGGAAGCCCGCTCGGGGCACTTGGTTCCCTTTCTCGGAGCCGGCGTCAGCGTAAGCGCCGGAGCTCCAAACTGGAGCCAACTCCTCGACAAGCTGAGGTCAGGGGTCCATCTAAAGCCGACGGAGGAAGCCGCTTTCAAGGCTCTGGGTGTACTTGACCAGGCGGGGGTGCTCGAACAGCTATACGCCGATCAGCATGACTCGCGGAAAGCCTTCGGCGAAGCGGTTGCACGTGCCGTCGACCTGCCGCGATATGGGTTGGCCCCCGCACTGCTCGCTACCCTGCCCTCAGCCGGTGCCATAACTTTGAACTACGACAGGCTGTTCGAAACAGCCTGCGAAGACGCCCAAAAGCCGCGAACCGTGCTGCCAGAAAACGTTCCTGCGGTGGGAAACGACTGGCTGCACTCCACGGCTCAGTAACTCAGCCTGACAGCATCGTGCTCACTCGTGACGATTACCTCGGCTACAACAGCAATAGAGACGCGCTTTCCGCGCTGGTCAAAGCTCATCTGCTGACGCATCATTTGTTGTTCGTTGGCTTCGGTCTTGCTGACGATCATTTCCACGAAATCGTCCACGACGTCAGACGTGCCCTTCCGCACGAAGTTTCCAGGAATCACCAGATGGGCACGGTGCTGTCCCTCTTTCACGAGCCCCTGCAGAATCTCGTTTGGGAAGGACGGCTCGATATCCTCCCCATGTCCGGGAGTGCCCCTGATGCAGGAACTGGCCGCGCCGCTGTCCGCACCGCGGTCGCTACGGCCGGGCGGGAACTGGAGATCTTCCTGGACATGATGGCCGCCTATGCAACGGACAACCACTCCTATTTGCTGGCTCCCGCATACAACCGCGGACTTTCCCAAGGCGAACAAGACCTAAGGCAGCAGCTTCTGGCGCTTGCGCAGCAACCCAGGTCCGAGGCAACCGCCGAGGCGTGGGGAGTACTCGATAGAACTCTTGCCGATCTTGGCTACGGCTCCAACACCGAGTACAAACTGAAGGAACTGTAGTGAAAGTCGATGTTCGAGTCCTGACGCAAGTCGCCGAATACCTCGGCAATTACGTCTATATGCTCCTAGACCCTCGCACAATGACCCCCTTCTATGTCGGCAAGGGAACAGGAACCCGACTTGCGGCTCACGGGCTGGAGGCGGAGGCACTTTCTGCAGGCGACGAAGAGACACTGGCGGAGCGATCTCGAAAGGTCGGCGTCATCAATGAGATTCGAAGCGAGGGGCTGGAGCCAGAGGTGTGGATCCTGCGGCACGGCATGGGGAGCGAATACACCCATGTAGAAGCCGCCACCATCGATCTCCTGTCGTCGTTCCTCACTCAACCGAGCCGGCGCATGCCACCGCTTTCTCATCTCTCTGCGCTGACGAATGAACGACGAGAATCGGCCCGTGGCCATGGCGTCGAGACCTTGGCCAATATCGTCGCCGAGTTCGGAGCTCCCGACCTTCGGCCCGACGTGCCTCCGCTCCTCCTGATCACGCTCAAGCCCTGGGTGGACAATCCAGAAATGTCCCCCGGTGGCACGATTCGCAGCGGCCACGGGTTCCGAACTGAATGGCTCAATTCAACTGATCGGGCTGCCTATGCAGACCAACTCGGCGATTCCGTCCGCTGTTGGTGGAAGCTGAGCCAGTCCAGAGTCGAAGAGCAAGGCATTGATCATGTCGTGGCAGTTCACAGGGGCGTCACCAGGGGGCTTTTCCGTATAGCGCCGAACAGCTGGGAACGAAATCCCAAAACTGATCGGCGTGGATTCAAGGTCGACCCAGTGCTCGGAGGCCCCCTTTTTGACCGGGTCATTGGTGAATATGGCTTCCGCACACCGGCAAAGAAACGTGGCGACATGAGTGCCTTTAATTATTGGCCCCGCAATTCGTAGCCGACTCTCCCTGAGCGCCAGCCAATGACGTCCCACTTGGATGACTTCTGCCGGTAGCATCAATCGAAACTCACCATTGGGAAGATTGGAGGACACATGCTCTCGGCAGCAGACTGGCAGAAAATAGTTGGCCTGGCGATCGAACGAACGGAAGAAGGAGACCTGTCCTGGGTGGAAGACCGACGCGGTCCCGCCCGTGCACTTAGCTACAGCACGCCCATCGATGACAACGCAACGCTGAGCATTTGGGGCCACAAGACCGGGTACTCCTACCAGCTTGAGCTTGTCAAGCAAACACCGACTGAGCCATTCGTGAGCCGGAAGAGAGCCACGACAAAGAAGTCTTCGGATGGCGTCGACTTCAGCGGTCTGTTTCGCGCAATACCGCGCAGTATCAGCGACGCTAAGCGGAAGCGCGTGTTCAATGCGTTCGAGGCGCTCTTGCGCGATCCCCAAATCTTTAGGGAGAATCCAGACTTTGAGTCGGAGTGGTCCCAGCTGAGAGATAGAAGATGACTTGACCCTGGCCCAGTGGACACGAATCCTCAATCGCCTGGAGGTGCTAACCGGTGAGGGCGAGCTGAACTGGACACCGGCCAAGCTTCCATCGCGATTCGAAACCAGACTTGGCGATGTACTCACAGTGAATATGGAAGCTGTTCAGGCCAGAGGTTATGTCGAAGGGGCCTTCGACTACTCGATCGTCGTGAACGATGAAAAAGATTTCTATCAGAACTGGATTCTCTCCACGAGGAGGTCAAAGGAACCTCGTGGGATGTGTACTTGGCTTTCGCTGGTCTCCACATGGCCATCACCAGACCCAGCCGCGAGGAGGCCGCTCAGTTCGCCAGAATAATCAAGGACGACGTCATGCACGGCCTATTGGAGTCGCTGAGTACGAAGAGTTAATCGCCTGCCCCTAAGCCATGGTCGACTAATTCGCGATCGCAATGGGCAGGTCCCCACTTCCTGACCGCACCGCGTTGCCCTCGCCCCATGCCCTCACGACCGGAGCGGATCCGGACCACGAGCGATCCAGTCCTGCATCTGTCCCGCTTGGCTGTTGAACGGCCATGGGCTTGGACAGCTTTGACTTCGTCCGGGCCCATGTACCGACAATCGGATGCTACACGCCACCCCGCCCCCACAACCGCGACGGCCTCCCCCGGGTCCCGTCGGACATCTGCCCGGTAACCTTCAGTTTTGGCTCCATGAAACGCCGGAACGTGTCGCGCATGAGCGTCATGCCCGCCACGGCCTCGTGCAGCTCGCGGAGATCCTTCAGCGTAAACGGCTCGGCCAGCAGCTCCCCGGGATCCGGGGCCTCCGCGTAGGCGGCCCTGAGCCACTCGACCGCCTTCGCCACGATGTCCGCATGTCCGTAGGGCAGCCCGGCGATCAGCTCCGGTTCCCCGGTCACGGAGGCCAGCCGGACGCCGTCGGACTTTAGCGCCTCTTCCAGTGCCGCGAGCGGCACCACGTCCACGTGCGCCACGGACAGCACCCAGCCGCGGTCGTCGCGCGCCGGGTCGTCGAAGACCTGGAGCTGGCGCGGCACCCGCCCGGAGATTCCGGCCTTCTCCCGCAGGCAGCGCAGCACCGCGTCAGCCAGGGTCTCCCGCTCCCGCAGAAAGGTACCGGGAAGGGCCCACTTTCCGTGCTGATGATCCTCCGCGCGCCGCACCAGCAGCACGAAGACGAAACCGTCCGCCACCGTCAGCACTGCAGTGTCCACCGCCACCGAGGGGCGGGGGTAGTCGACAGGAGGACGTTCCGGGGCCGTTCTGGGAATCCTTCACATAAATATTTATTGCAGTATTGCGCTAAAGATGCAAGCTGTGCATACTTGAGTCAATTAGCGCAGAACTGATCTAAATCAACCGGAGGTTCCTATGAAAGTCCCCCAACTCCACGTCGGCGCCGGCAGCACGCTCGGCCCGCTCAGTATTTTCCCCGTCTGGACCTCCGGCGCCGGCAGCCTCGGCATCAGCACTGGCACCCACGCCGACGTCGCCGTCACCGAACTCGCCAGCGGCCCCCAGGTCGCCCGGCTCACCGTCACCAACAACGGCCCGCACCCGGCCCTGCTGCTGGAAGGCGAGCTGCTCGAGGGCGGACAGCAGCACCGAACCTGTGCCCGCGACGTTGTCCTGGGCCCCGGCGAAACCCGCAACATCGACACCTTCTGCGTCGAGGCCGGGCTGCGGGAAGCGGGCCAGTCCGGCCACCGCCGGCAGGCGCGGCGCGCACCGCTGAACGTCTGGTCCGAACTGGCCAACGGCCCGAACAGGCGGCGCGGCGCCAACCGGCAGGGGCGGATCTGGGAGCGGGTCAGCCGCTTCGACGCGGCCCGCGGCGCATCGGTGACCAGCTCCCTGCTGGACCACATGGACCTGCACAAGGTCAACGTGCGCAACCGATTCGACGCGGCGGACGCCCCGGCCGCACTGGAAGGCCAGCGCGGCGTCGTGCTTGGCCTGGGCCAGCAGCCGCTGCTCCTGGAGGTCTTCGGCACCAACACGCTCTTCCGCCGGCACTACCGCCAGCTGATCGATGCCGCGCTGCTGGACCTGGAGCTCCTCTTCACCCAGGCCTTGGCGTCCCGGTCCGATGCCGGGCCAGCGGGCCCGCGACTTCGCCGCCCACGTCCAGGCGATGGACTTCGGCGCGTTCGACGGCGCCACCGCGGCGGTCGAGGTCCGGAACCACGGCGCGCTCCGGAGCCGCAACGTCACCCGTGCCGCCGGCCCGGTGTCCGCCGCCGCGGGCATCGCCGTCGAGCTTCCCAAGCGCCGCCCCCAGCTGGCCCACCTGACCGGCTGGAACACCCACCACCCCCTGATGGAGCTGGCATGAAACTGCCCCCCTTGCAGAATGACCGCGCGGCCGGCGTGCTCGTCGCACTGGCCGCCGGCGACGCCCTCGGCGCCGGCTATGAGTTCGGCGCGCCGCTGCCGGACGGCGCCGACGTCACCATGAAGGGCGGCGGGCCGTTCGGGTTCGCGCCGGCCGAGTGGACCGACGACACGTCCATGGCCGTCCCGATCGCCCAGGCATTGCTGGCGGCAGCGTCCGACGCCGGATCCTCCTCCCCCGCGGCGCTCACCATGATCGTCCGCGCCTGGACCGCCTGGGCCGCCGAGGCCAAGGACGTGGGCGCCCAGACAAGTGCCGCGATCACCGTCGCCCGCCGGGTTGCCTCGGCTGCCGGCCGGAGCAAGGTCCACGCGGCCGACTTCTCTACCGCAGCTGCGGACTTCCACGCCCGCACCGGCCGCAGCGCCGGCAACGGATCGCTGATGCGCACCGCACCACTGGCCCTGGCCTACCTGGACCGGGACCCGGCCGAACTCATGACCCGGGCCGGGGTGCTCAGCGCGCTCACCCACGCCGACCCCGACGCGCAGGAAGCCTGCGGACTCTGGTGCGTGGCCATCCGGGTGGCAGTGCTGACCGGGCTGCTCGATGTCCGGGCCGGGCTGCCGCTGCTGTCCGCCGAGCGGGCCACGCTGTGGCTGGAGCGGATCGAGGCGGGCGAGCGGTCCAGGCCGCGGGACTTCACCCGCAACGCCTGGGTGGTCGAGGCGTTCCAGGGCGCCTGGAGCGCCATCCACTATGCCGGCTTGTCCACGTCCGGCCCGGCGCACCTGCGCGCTGCGCTGGAGGAAGCCGTGCGCGGTGGGCGGGACACGGACACCGTCGCGGCGATCGCGGGCGGCCTGCTCGGCGCCGCCTACGGCTACACGGCGGTGCCGTTCGACTGGCGGCGTCGCCTGCACGGCTGGCCCGGGCTGCGGGCCCGCGATCTCATGATGCTCGGCATGGAGCTCGGCTGCGGTGAGGGGCGCCGGCCGGCAGCTGGCCGCGGGCCGAGCTGCAGGACTACAGCATGTGGGACCGCACAGACGCCCTGGTCCAGCACCCGCACGACGACGGCGTCTGGCTGGGCAGCGTCGGTTCGCTCGGGCGGGTGGCCGAGTTAGGGATCGACGCCGTGGTGTCCCTGTGCCGGCTGGGATCAGGAGATGCGCCCTCCGTTGCGCCGAAAGACCACGCCACGTTCTGGGTCATCGGCTCCCCCGCTGAGGAGGACGACGCGCATGCCGCATTCGTGCTGCGCGACGCGGCGGCCGCCGTCGAGCGCTTCCGCGCGGAGGGCAAGACTGTGCTGCTGCACTGTGTGCGGGCCGAGTCGCGGACGCCGACCGTTGCCGCGCTGTATGGGGCACAGGCTGCGGGGATCACGCCGCTGGAAGCACTTGAGGACGTGCGGCGGGTGCTGCCTGCGGCGAACCCGAACCCGCTGTTCCTTCGGTTGCTCGGCGCGGTGCCGGCGGAGCGAGTGAATAGTGTCACACCGGCCACGTAGTCTGCTTTCACGAGCTTGAACAGTCCAATTGGGGGATTAAGTGACTGACCTGATCCACGAGGTGATGAATGGGGACGCCGAGCCTGCTGCTGCCGCTGTCCCCACTTCTTACGACTACGCATTCTTGTACTCGTGGCAGCAGGAAGCGCTGAAGGCCTGGCATTCAAATGCTCGGCGCGGGGTCGTGGAGGCGGTCACCGGATCAGGTAAGACCCGTGTCGGCATCGCTGCGGCATTTGAAGCCGTCCGCCAGGGAATCAAGGTCTTGATCCTCGTCCCCACCGCGGAGCTCCAGCGTCAATGGCTGTCCTCCATCCAGCGCGACCTTCCCCTGGCCCGCCGGGGAGCGCTCGGCGATGGCCGCACAGATTCACTCGATCAGGTCGACATCCTGGTGGCGATTGTCCACTCGGCGTCCAACCGCGAGACGCTGCGAAGCCACAAGGCCGGGCTGATCATCGCGGACGAATGCCACCGCTACGCCGCCCCGATGTTCACGGGGGCTCTTCAAGAGGGCTTCGCCTGGCGGCTCGGGCTGACCGCCACCTACGAGCGGTCGGACGGAGAGCACGAGACTGTCTTGTCGCCATATTTCGGCGGAGTCGTCTACAAGCTTTGGTACGACCGCGCGCTGAAAGACAACGTCATTGCGCCATTCGACATTGCCCTCGTCGGTGTTGAACTCACGCCCACGGAGAGGGTCAACTACGACGATCTCTCGAACACCATGCTGGAAGCGGCGCGCAACCTGGAGACCTACGCCGGAATCCCCCGGCGGCCATTCCACCAGTTCATTGCGGCGGTCGCCTCGCTCGCTGGGTCAGATTCCATGACCCGGGAATCGACGATTGCACGGAAGTACATGCGGGCGATGGCGTCCAGGCTCACGTTGCTGGCGGAGGCCCGGACCAAGTACCACGCCTTGGCGGCGCTCAAGGAAACCGTGGACCAGTCCCGCGGCACGCTGGTGTTCACCCAGACTCAGGAATCTGCACGGCGTGCCCAAGAGCTGTACACGGCCATGGGGTCCAAGGCTTCTGCAATCTTCAGCGGCATGGCCAAGGATGACCGCCGGCAAGGCATGGAGGACTTCCGCAACGGCACTTCGCAGATCCTCGCCGCGCCCAGACTGCTCGATGAAGGCATCGACGTTCCAGAAGCTGACCTCGGCATCATCGTCGCGGCCAACCGCAGCCAGCGGCAGATGGTCCAGCGCCTGGGACGCGTCATCCGCAAGAAGGCCGACGGACGGGTTGGCCGCCTCGTTGTCCTGTATTCGAAGGACACTGTCGAGGACCCAGATGTCCAGGGCGAAGAGTTCCTGGGCCGCGTGCTGCCGTTCGCCCGCAAGGTCGAGTTCTTTGACATCAAGACCGATTTGGACCGGCTGCAGAGCTTTCTCCACCAGGTTGTGGCTGAGCCTGAACCTGTGCTTCCGCCCGTCCGGAGAGGTGGATCCAGATTGCCGGTGTGGAGCAGCCCCAGGCGTCGCCCGAGCCGCCACTTGAAGAACCCGAAGATGACGCCGAGCCTGTGGGTTTCGATTGGGAAGACGATGAACGGCCTGAACAGCTCGCCGGCAGCGAGAGTGTCACCGACGACGCCGTCGCTGACTATCTCCGTCGGCTGGGCCACTACGAATTGCTGACTGCTGAGCAGGAGGTGAAGCTGGCGCAGGAAATCGAGGCTGGACTTTTCGCGGAGCATCTTCTTGGCGTGAAGGATCCGACCCGCCCGCGGCGGGAAATCCGGGAACTGGAGTTTCTTGTTCTGCTGGGGAAACGAGCCGCCGAGACGCTTCTGAACGCGAATCTTCGGTTGGTCGTGTCGATCGCCAAGAACCACACGAATCGCGGGCTCGACTTTCTGGACCTGATCCAGGAAGGAAATCTGGGTCTGCACCGGGCCGTCTGCAAGTTCGACTTCACGCTGGGATTCAAGTTCTCGACCTACGCGACGTGGTGGATCCGCCAGGCCATTACACGGGCTTTGGCCGATCAGGGACGTCTCATCCGGTTGCCCGTGCATGTTGTGGAGCAGATTCAGAAGATCGCGGTCGGCAGCAAGAACGGCTGCATCGATGACGGGGTCCTACTCGGCTAACGAAAATCTTGCGGCCAACTCACAGAACAACTCAACCGAACGGGTCGAGTACCTGCTGAATCTGGACAAGCCGATCTACTCGTTGGACTCCAGGTGCCCGATGGGCGAGGAGGAACCGAGACCCTCGCAGAGCAACTTCGAGACGACGCCGTACTCGATCTGCGATGCTGAATACTCGCTGCTCCAGAATTCCACGAAAAAGCATTTGATGCCGTTCTGGATACACTCAGCGAACGTGAGGCCAGAATCATTGCTATGCGCTTCGGGTTTGACAGACGGCGAGGAGAAAACCTTGGACGCAATAGGCAAATGCACGGCGTCACCCGAGAACGGATCCGCCAGATTGAAGCCATCACAATGAAGAAGCTCTCGTCATCCGTCTCGTGTCACGACGCTCTGACGTCCAGTTCCTGCATCGACGGTGACGGGCCCAGACGAAGGTCGAAGAACGTAAAAAGCGCCACTGTCTGCCGACACTGCGTCCGGGCCACCGCCTCGGAACCCCACCATCACCTCTCCGAGCAAGTCCGATCGCCAGCATGGTAATAAATACACGGATCACGACTACAACTGCCTAACGCTCGACGACAAGTCCGCAGTAGGAGCCGCAGTGGAGAAGTAATCGGCGGGCAGCGTCATGAGCGGGTGTTTCCGTCGGTCGGACAATGGCCGACCGGCTACGAAGAAATAGCGAACGGCTACCGCCGAGGCGATCCTCTCCACCATCGCCGACCAATCTAAGCATCAGCGTCGAGGCTGTCTGCGCGTTACTGGTGGAACAACCCCGTCCGGACGCTGAGCTTGGGCGGTCCCGCTCTGTCCGCGAACGCAGCCTTGCAACTACCGAGACAATTTGGTCCCATGCCGACATCATCTAATCGTCTCAACGATTCCGGAATCGACAGACCATCTATTCCCACGGTCCTGAAGGCACTGGGAACGGAAATAGACATCGACATCGCCGTCGAGTTGTTGCACATTCCGGGTATCCCTTGGGACCGCGCGGAGCCTAACCTCCCGCCGCGGCGGCTCGTCGACAAACTCAGCCTGCTCTACATCGCGGGACGACACCACGGGGTTGAGCCGGACTATCAGCTTGCCCTCGGAAAAATGTCGCTGACAGCTGTGGCCGAGCTCAGAGACCTCCTGCACCCTAACCTTCCTTTCCGACGCCTCGCGGAGATACTGGCTGTCATCGAGACAACGGCGCTCGCCATCCGCGCCCGGGAGATCCAGACCCTCACCTACTCCGATTACGACGCAATGGCGAAGCAGGTCACTCGACAACTCGGCAAGATCAGCAGAGACTCCTCTGAGCCATGGCCGGTCCCGGGACCAGAACTTCGACGACGTTACGGCCACGGCTTCTGGGAAGACGCCGCTGAGCACAATCGGACTAAAGCTATCCTCGGCCGATGGCCGCCTCGCCGAAGAAGACTTTCTTGAGGCCCTCGACGACTACACCGATGAATGCATCGATTTCGAGCATCCAATGAGCATCGAAATCTACGACCGCTGGGTTACTGCCGATGCATCCTTCGCGCGGACCGCCCCACCGCGGTGGAGCAGATCCGTCACTTCGGCAGCTGGGACGCCGCCCTGGCAGCCATCCTCGGGGAAGACGAAGAGCCGTCGTTAGCAGGCCTGGATCTACCCGCACCGCGCCACACAACTTGTCAAGGCATGGTGCGACATCCATGGACGCAGAGCCTCGGAGCAGATCACAGGTCGCTCGGCGAAGGTCCTTCCGGCGCAGATTGGATGCTCGCCGCCCAGCTAATCGGCCAAGTCTTGGCGCGCATGCGACTGAACGCGACACTCCACATCCAATACGGCGACTCCTCCGACAACGGGGACCGTCCATACGCGCAGGCGACGCGCGGTGCAGAGGGAATCTGGTGCGAGCTCGTGTCCGATCAAATCCTCCCGTCGTTTCTATGGCCTATCGATTCCGACTTCTTGGAGCGAGCAGAATGGCTGACCCCCGACGAAGAAGTTCTGAATTGGTGCCAAGAGATAGTCGCCGTCCCTAACGCGGCCGAAACGATACTCGCCGGACTCAGGTTCGGCAGGGTCTGCCCCGACCCCTGGGAGCTCCGCTGGACGGCCGGTGCATCGGCGACCGGTTCAGGTCCAGACCGTGACGTTACAGCGGCGGATGCTCTGACCGGCGTCGTGCAAACGTTACGCAATGCTCGCTGAGCGCCTGATATGCGGTCCACGCTAACCCGTCCAACCGAATGCAATGACTACCTTTGGGGATCACATCATGACGACACCAATCGAAGACTTCCTGCCCGAGGCCGACCCACGGGACGCGATTGGGCCAGCAATGGCATCGTTTCGCGCGGGTGATCCCCTGAGTTCAATCGCGGCTGCGGCGAACATGTACGGCTACGGGATGCTGCGTCTTCTCTGTTCCCGCGTGGCCGATCGGGCCGAGGAACAGCGGTCCAGAGCTATCCGGGATCGATGCTATGCAACGGGAGCTGCCCTCTGGCAGGAGCGCGAGCGCTTTGAGCAGCTTCATGCTGCCGGAATTGACTTACGGGACATACCGAAGGTTCTGGCAGCGCTCGGCGCACCGCTCGACGTCGACATCGCCACGGAGATGCTCCGGAGTACGCACATGTTCAAGGACATTCTTTATCGCGTGCGACAACAACACGGGGGCATGGGTGCGGAGGTTGCATCGCCCACCGACGCGCTCAGTTTGCTGTACGTGACGGGTCTGCACCGCGGCGTGAAACCCGATTGTGAAATGGCTCTGGGGATGATGCCTGTCTCATCCATCGGCGCGCTCCGGGATCTCCTGGGGACCTGTCTCCCCCACCGGGAGACAGCCGCAATCTTAGGGATTATTGAAGCAACGGCACATGCCATCCGCTCCGGCGATGTGGCCGGAATCTCGTACTCCGAGTACGCCGAGTTGGCCGAGGAAATTGCGCGGGACCTTGAAGACGCCGAGACGCATTCCGGAGTCAGCTGGCCGGCTCCGGCAGACGAGCTCCGGCGCCGCTTGGGCCAAGGATTCTGGGACACCGCGTTGGGCTCCGTCGGGCTGCAACTCCCACCCACGAGATCGCTTTAGCTCTGCCGACTTCGGTGACGCGGCTGGAGCATTCATGAGCGCCTTTGACCAGTTTGGGTCTCCAAAGGAGGTGGCGAGCTACGACAGCTGGATGATTGCCGAGACCGCCGCCGGACGCGACCGGCCGTCCGCCGTCGCTATTCTGAGGCACTTCGGCGCCTGGGAGTCTGTGATCGGCGCCGTAATGCCGTCGGAAGTCGAGGATGAGTACGACGGCATGGTTAACCACATAAGAGCCGGAAACAACATCGAAGAAGGATGGGCGAAAGCCGGCGAGCTGGTCAGCGAGGTCCTCGCCAACATGCCGTGGAACTCATTCCTCAGCATTCAATACGCCGAGGACACCGAAGGACTGACACCCTACGCCCAAGCAGTTCCCAGCGCCGATGGGGTCTGGTTCGAAATTGTGTCCGAGCAGTATTTGCCAGCCGACAAGTGGCCCATAGCTACCGGCTACCTGACCGGGAATGGCTGGTCTGCTCCGAACAACGATTTTCCGAACTGGTTCAAGGACGGTATCCCGCACATTGAAGCGGGGCACCAGATACTCGAAGGCTTCAGATATGGCCGGGGCTGCGGCGACGCCAGCAAGCTTCGATGGCATACGGGCGAATTCCCAAACGGGCCGGGTCCGAACGGGGGCGTCACGCTCGCCGATGCTCTTGCCGGCGCAGTCCAGACCCTTCGGAACGCGGCCTGAGCAAGTTCGCAAAGCCATTGCTCGGCGACCTGCCGCATGCATCGAAAATTTTGACAACCATTGGGGATCACAGCATGACGACACAGCAATTTGCATCGGCTCAGGCCGCCCTCGCCGAATTGGAACGGCTGGTTCAGGAGGCGAAAGCGGGAGACCCGTTCGCGCCGGTGACCGTGCTCGTCCCCTCCCGGGCCAGCGCCCTCGATATTCCGCGCTATTTGGCGAGGAAGTCGGGCAGTGGTGTCATCGGAGTCCGCGCATTCACGCTCATTGATCTGGCCCTCGACCTCTTTGCACTGAGTCCGGAGGCCAGTGGCCGAGGTTTGGTGGACCCCCTGATCCGGCAGGGCGCTCTGACGGCAAGTCTCGCCCGCAATCCTGGTGTCTTCAGGGAGGTTGCAGACCAGCCCGGCACGGCCGCAGCCCTGACGAGGACTTCCTCGGCGCTAGACGGCGTCAACGTCGATACTGCGGCGTCACTGCCTGAGCTCGTCCAGGACGTGCTTCGCCTGAACGACGCAGCCATGGCCGCCCTCAAATCGGCGTACTTCACCGAGGCCGAGGCACTCTCGGGAGCGGCGAAACTCCTCAGCCATCCGGGGGCTCTGGCCCAACTCGGTACAATCATCGGTTTCATGCTTCCTACGGACCAGGGGCCCAGCGCCGCGCACCTGCTCGGCACGCTGTCCGCTGCGGGCATGCAGTCGCTGGCGGCAGAAGGTTCGGTCCGCGGGGTGGACAGCATCTACAGCGCTTCCGATTCCGACGATGAGTGCCGCGCCATCGTACGCTCCGTCGCGGAGTTGCTCGGTTCCGGAATTGCTGGACATCGCATCGGAATTTTTTACTCTGCGTCAGACCCGTATCGCTCCCTGCTGGCCCGCCGGCTGGATGAGGCCGGCATCGAGTTCAGCGGCCCAGCGGCTCAACAGCTCCGGGATTCTCCTCACGCCCGCGGCTTGCTGAGGCTGCTGCACCTGGACCCGAGCGCTTTGGACGTGAGGGCAGTCCTCAACACAATGGCCGAGGGCACATGTGCACTGGAGCAACCAGTGACCTTCCATCCCCCGCTGCCTGTGAGCGCCTGTACCTGAACCCGCCGCGAGATGAGGAAGCACCAGAGAGCGACGTGGTGCTGGACGAGAAGTCCCAGGAGCGAAAAGCCCGGAGATTGGCCGAGTTGGCCCAGTTCGTCAGTTTCCGCAACGCTCTGTCCGGCGGGCTGGCTCGCGTCGCGAAGGCCTCCTCATGGGCTGGGGCGGCAGCGGAACTCCGAGACTTCATCCAGGAGTTCATGGGCCCGCGCTCTGCTTCAGAGCACCCGCGGGTCAGCACCGCCCGGGCTGAAGTCTTAGAAGTAGCAGACAGCCTGTCCCTGCTCGATGGAGTAGCGCCCACGCCCAGCGGTGGCGCGTTGCGCACCGCGCTGGAACAAGGAATCAACCGCCGCTCCGGGCGGAGAGGGAAAATCGGCGTCGGGATCTCGGTCGGGACAATCGCCGACGGCGTTGGGCGGGACCTCGACGTCGTGATCCTGGCAGGCATGGCTGAGGGCCTCGCGCCCTCCAAGGTCCGAGAGGATCCGTTGTTCCCTGACCACGTCAAGGTCGAACTGGGCACCGGCCTTCCAACGGCGGAACAGAGAATTGCCCTGACACACCAGCAGTTTCTCGCGGCGCTGGCCAGCGGATCCCGGACGCTAGTGTTCTTCCCGCGCGGCAATCTTCGAGGCGGGGGATCCTACGAAATGTCCCGCTGGATCTCCGCCGGCCTCGAAGCTCCAAAGTCTGTGGTGGAGCTCAGGTCTTACGAGCACGGAATCCGGACGGGCGCCGGAACAACGAACGGCTTGGCCCCCACCGCACAGGAGTGGCGGCTCAGGTCCTGCCTGAGCGGCAAACGCACTGAGCTTGCCTCCGACGACAGTGTCCTCCACCGTGCCCTGGAAATCCGCCACGACCGCCACCACGGCGCGTTCTCGCGCTTCAACGGGGACCTGTCGCGTTTTGCTGGAAGCTTCTTCAATCCAGCCAAGGCCATCTCACCCACAAGCCTCGAGGACTGGGCAACCAATCCCTTCAGCTATTTCATGAAGCGGGTCCTGAAGGTCAGTGTGTTCGAGGACATCCAATTGGAGCTGCAGATCAGTCCGATACAGCGCGGAGAGCTCATTCACAAAGCCCTCGAAACGTTTGTGCTCGGAGCAACCGAAGGCGGGCAAGCATCCACTGAGCAGGACCTCACTTCGATAGGCGAAGTCCTCTTCCAGAAACCCGAAAACTCAGCGTGGCTCGGCCACCTCTGGGATCGGGATAGGAGCCGAATGCTCGCTGACCTGCGGCGGGTGTTCGCGGCGGACCAACGTGACGCTGCCAAGGGATGGACCTATCAGCAACCGGAGGCAGGGTTCGGGCCCGCCGAATACGGCAAGCAGTATCAGCATGAGTCGGTAAACCTGACCCTGCTCGATGGACAGGAGATTCAGTTCCTTGGCTTCGTTGACCGGATCGATCGGCACGAATCCGGGGCCGTCCGAGTCATCGACTACAAGACTGGTGGCACCAGCAGATTCAAGGGAATGTCTCAAGCCGATCCTACGGCTGGCGGGAAGAAGTTTCAGCTGCCCGTCTATGGGCTCTTTGCGCGCAGCCTCCAGGCCGACACTGCAGTTCCGGTCCAGGCCCAGTACTGGTTTGTGTCACAGGATGCAGACCCGATTGGGTATGCAGTCGACGACGCGGTGCTCCATCAGTTAAGGACGGACGCCTCCGTGATCGTCTCCGCTCTGCATCGCGGCATCTTTCCGCACAAGCCGGAGGAGTCGAGTTTCTCCAACTTCACTAACCTGGCCGGCACCGCCGGCGCCAAACATACTTGGCAGCGGCTTTCCAAAACCTCCGAATTGGTCTCACTCGCTATCCTGAAGGACGACAAATGAGCAGCGCAACAGTTCTTCCCCCAGCTCTGGAACTGCGCGATGAAAGCCACCGCGTTATCGTGCGCACGATGCTGGACAAGACCGTTTTCGTCGAGGCGGGCGCCGGCAGCGGCAAAACCCGGGAGCTTGTGGAACGCATCTGCTCCCTGGTGGATTCCGGCGTCGAGCTCCGTGGCATCGCGGCCATTACATTCACCGAGAAAGCCGCCGGCGAGCTGCGGGAGCGAGTCCGCAAGCGGCTCGCCGCAGCTGCTGAGTCCCACGAGGCCAGAGAAGACACTGTGGCTCTGCGGGCGGCGGCCCTCAACCAGCTGGATACGGCACCTATCGGGACCATCCACTCCTTTGCGGCCCGGCTGATTGGCGAGAACCCAGTGGCGGCAGGTGTCCCGCCGATGATCGACGTCGTCGACGAGCTGCGGTCCCAAATCGCGTTCACCAAACGCTGGGAGGCAGTGGTCGCGGCCCTGTTCAACGAGCCGCGCGCGGACAAGGCGCTGAGGGTGATGCTGGCGGTCGGTGTCACGCTGGACAACCTCCGCGACCTCGGACGGGCCCTCGACTCAAACTGGGATCGTCTGGAGGACAACGCCCGTCGGAGACCAGATACATCCCCGAGCTGAACGCCGGGCCAGTTATCCGGCAATGCTCTGAGGTCCTGGCCATGCGGGAACATTGCACCAATCCGAACAACGTCCTGCTGGCCAAAGGCCTGAGAGGGCTTGAGGCCTGGCTACTGCAACTCCAGGAAGCACAGTCCGCTGACGATCCGAACATGTTGATGGGTATCCTGCGCAAAGTTCCGACTGCCCATCTCAAGGGCGGAGCCAAGGGTGACTGGCAGATTCCCGTCGACCAGGTGCGAAGTGCCGCACAGGATGTCGTGGCAAATGTCGCGGAGCTCATTGCGAGCATTGTGGGACCCTCGCTGGAGACCGTCACGTCCATCATGTCCGGGATCTTCCTGGACGAGGCGGGGAAACGTCAGCGGCGGGGTGAGCTGGAGTACCACGACCTGCTGGTCCACGCCCGCAATCTGCTGGTTGGCGAGGAGCGACGCGAGATCCAGGCCGCCGTTCACCGCCGCTACCACCACGTCATGCTCGACGAGTTCCAAGATACTGACCCTATCCAGGCTGAGATTGCCCTGCGGATCTGCTCACACGAGGTGTGCGGTCCCATCGGCTGGGAGAAGCTCCCGATACCGGCCGGACGACTCTTCACCGTTGGTGATCCAAAGCAGTCCATTTATCGGTTCCGGCGGGCCGACATCGCCACGTATATGACGGCCAGAGGGCGTGCCGAAACGGATACGGCGGCGGAGGTAGCCCGGCTCAACACGAACTTCCGGTCCACTCCCGCCGTTCTTCGCTGGGTCAATCACACGTTTGCACAATTGATCGAGGCCAACGGAAGCATCCAGGCCGACTACCAACCACTCCACGCGGACCCGTCCAGGCCCGAGGTGGACGACTCCACTGGTCCCGCCGTAGCCGTCATCGGACGCAGCGGAATGATGCCGAGCGCCGACGGAGAGAAGCCCAGCGCCCAGGCCCGGCATGCCCAGGAAGCCGCGGACGTGGCGGCAGCCATTGGTTTGGCCCTGGGTCACGGGGGCACGCCGTGGCAGAAGCAGTCCGGAGCCCCCTCCTACGCGCTCTCCAACCTGGAGTCCCGGGACATCTGCATCCTCCTGCCCACCCGGACGTCCCTGTCTCACATCGAACATGCACTGGACTCGGCGGGCATCGAGTACCGGGCTGAAGCTTCCTCATTGGTCTACGGAACACAGGAGGTCCACGATCTGCTCCTCCTGCTCCGGTCCCTCGCCAACTCGGCGGACCAGGCGTCCCTGGCGCTAGCCCTGCGGACGCCTTACCTCGGCTGCGGTGACGACGATCTGTACGAATGGCACGCCGGAGGCGGGTATTGGAGCATCCATGGAACGGCTCCGGAGGCCTTGGCGGGATCGCCCGTCGCCCGTGCGCTGAGCTATTTGAAAACGCTCTCTTGGGATCTTTCCTACAGTCCCCCCTCGGAGATCATGGAACGCATTCTGGCTGACCGCCGGGTGCTCGAGTCCGCGACGGACTCGCCACGCTACCGGGACGTCTGGCGCCGCTTGAGGTTTGTGGTCGATCAAGCGCGCGCGTGGTCCGAAGCGACCCACGGCAGCCTGCGCGACTACTTGCTCTGGGCCGCCGTTCAGCAAGAGGAGAACGCCAAGGTCAAAGAAGCCGTGGTCCCCGAAACAGACGCCCAAGCCGTCCGGATCATGACCATCCACGCCGCCAAGGGGCTTGAGTTCCCCATGGTGGTACTGGCTGGGGCGGGCAGCACCAGAGGTGGCTCGTCGGACAAGGCCCTCTGGGACGAGTTCGGTCAGTTGCAGGTGCACATCTCGGGCACCATCGAGTCGGCTGGCTATCCCGAGGCCAAGGAGGCGGAGGCCGAACTGCTCGCTGCGGAGAAACGCCGGCTGCTGTACGTGGCCTGCACACGGGCCACCAGCCACCTCGTCGTATCCCTCTACAGCGGGGGCCCTTCGAGCCTCAGCGGCATGCTGGGTTCCGTCGACGATCCGGAAACGGTGCAGGAACTCCAGTTCCCCGAAGCGTTCCCCGCCCGCGTGAAATCCCAGCACGGAGTGTCTCCTGTGCCGGCATTCGACGAATGGCAGGACATGCGTGCTCGGTGGGTTGCGCAGTCCGCAATTCCTGCCAGCACGTCTGTGACTGCATTGACCAAGGGTGGCGCTTTGCCGGCCGTCGAAGCGGCGGATGCGCGGGACGAGCCGCTGCAGGAACTGAGCTTCGCCGACGACTCCGTCGCCAGGTTCGCCATTAGCAAGCGGCGCCGTCGGGATGCACGGAGCTGACTTCGGCACGGCATTGCACCGCCTCATGGAAGTGTCAGGTCTGCAGGCCGATGACGGCTTCGGAGGCCTGGCCCGGACCGTGGCTCTGCAATTCGGGCTGGAGTCCGCGACTGACCTTGAAGCCTGCGCCCGATCGGCGATGTCAGCTGTTCCCGTCCGACGAGCAGCCGAACGGCCGGCATTGGAATGAGCTGCCCATTGCAGTCGAACGCGACGGAGTGGTGATCGAGGGCATCATCGATCTGTTGTACAGAGAAGATGACGGCAGCCTGGTCATCGTTGACTTCAAGACGGACGTCCAGATTTCTGAAGCGACCCAATCTGCCTACTGGCATCAGCTGAGCTTGTACGCGGAGCTTCTCGCTGAAACTACCGGAGAACGAATAAGTGAACTCGTACTGGTGCTGTGCAGGCCCAACTTTGCAGATGTCCGACGGCAAAAACTCCAGCATTCTTCAGCGCCGTTGACTGATGCAGCCGGAAGCGAGACGCGATGAAATGCATTCCGGCTGAGCCTGAATTCGGCGATGGCCAGTTAGCTGAGAAAGCGGTTTGGGAGGCGCTAAAAGCAACGCTGCCAGACGATGCCGTCCTGGCGCATTCCGTCCAAGTCCGGGACGGTCGGGCCGAGCACGAAATAGATTTGCTGGTCCTTTGGCCCGGAGTCGGGATAGCCGCTATCGAGGTCAAAGGCGGGCAGGTCTCCGTTGACAACGCTCAGTGGTACCAGTCAGACAGGAATGAAAAACGCAAGATTCAGAGCCCTGTTGCGCAATCGCAAAGTTCGCAGCACGCGTTCAAGAAGTGGATCAGCGACCAACTCGGTACCCCTCTGACGAGCCGATTCGCCTACCTCGTCGCTTTCCCCTACACCCGGGTGCCTCAAGATTGGACAATCGCGGGCTGCCCGCGGTCTCTAGTTCTGGACCAGACCGAGATGCAGTCCCCCGCCGAACTCGTTCGCCTTGCGATAGAACGCGAGGGCGGCGGCACCGTTCCTCTAGCCACCACCTTTGCAGAACGCATTGTCCGGAAGCTTAGCGGGACGCTGAATGTCCCCGATGGCATGCCAGGACCCGGCGCAGGATGAAGACGAACAGGACCATCTCACCGAACGTCAGGGCGTGCTTCTTCGAGCGACACGGTCCCTCCCCCGTGTTCAGTTTTCCGGCGGCGCAGGCAGCGGTAAGACCTGGCTGGCGGTCGAGAAGGCGAAGATATTGGCCAAGTCCGGGAAGCGTGTCGGCCTGTTCTGCTACAACAAGGGACTCGGGCAGTATCTCCAGGACCGTGTGGCAGCGTGGCGTCAAGCTAAACCGGTGTTTACTGGTGAGTTCCATGAATACGTCCGCCATCTCGGTGTGCCGGACGGAAGTGGCCAAGCCTACTTCGACGAAGAGATGCCGCGACAGCTCAAGGAACTGGCAATTTCCATGGACCCGTCTCTCAAGCTGGACGCCGTTGTCGTAGACGAAGCCCAGGATTTCGCTCCTCTCTGGTGGGAAGCGCTATTGGCGTGCACCAAGGATCCCGACACGAGCGAAGTCTATGCGTTTCAAGACCATCATCAGGATGTTTACAGCCGGTGGACCGGCGACGTGGGATCAGCCCGGCATCCCGCGACGGGTCTCGTGCCAATCCATATCGATGAGAATCTCCGGAACACCCGGAAGATCGCAGACACGTTCAAGTCTTTCGCAGGGGAACATTTCACCCCGCGTGGAAGTACGGGCCTGCCTGTGCGTCGGGTTGAATGTTCGACGGAAGATGCCCTAGGGGCTGCCGAAGACTGCGTCGATGCCCTTATCCAAGAGGGTTGGGCAAACAACCAGATCGCGCTGTTGACCACCAAAGGCTCGGCACCCTATTCATCGCGAATTCTTTGAGACCGGCACGACCGCCGACTATTGGCGCGAGTTTCACGCAAACGAACGCGAATTCTATGGGCACGTTCTGGGATTCAAAGGTCTGGAGCGCTCCGTCGTAATTCTGTGCGTGAACGGTTTCAAGGACCCCAAGCGCGCGGCGGAGCAGCTTTACGTCGGGCTGTCGCGGGCGCGAAGTCTGCTGGTCGTGGTCGGCGATTCTGGGCTACTGGAAGAAGCGGGCGGCGTGGCACTTGGCCGATCGCTGTCCAGGGCACAGTCTTGGCAACCCACATATTAGCGTCGGCCGCTTTGCAGGAGCCCCGTTCACCGGGACCTGTACTGGCCTGTTACCACCAACGATGCCGGCACTCGGGGTTCTGACAGGCCCATTTAGGCGTGCCCCACTCGACTTTGCCCGTGGCGGGGTAGATGCGCTGTTCTTCGACGATCACGCAGCCAGCGAACTCAGTCTTGGACATCTCTTGGCGCGCCGACGGCATGATCATCCCGTAGGCAATCCGCCAACCCTCGTAGCCGCACACCGGGCACCGCCGCGTGGCGGCGCGTTTCGTCGTCGGTTCCGGGCGTTGGGGCTGTCTCGTCGGGAGTCATGGGAGCACTGTAGGCCCGAGCCCTGACAAAGAGCTCATCTTGGGCGGATTACAAAAACTTCTTAGGGCTAAGAAGTTTTTGTAACTTGGCGCGGACGCCGTTCAAGCGTGGCTTTGACCGTCCGCTGGGAGAGTCATGGGGTCGTCTAGACGTGCTTTCAGCTCCTCCTTGAGCAATTCATCCAGCGAGGAGGCGACGCTGCAAGCATCTACCCGGCGAACTCAAAGTCGAGGGTAACTTCGGGATCGACGCTGGCAATTATTCCCGGGTAGAACGCCTTGGCTTGATCTTTCAAGGCTTCTTCATTTTGGGTGACGTACTTCTGCTTGTTCTCGTCGCTGAGAACGTTGTTCATCATGCGAGTTTGAACGGCTGGCGCCGCCAGCCAGCTAAGCGGGTTGTTGCTCTCGAGGGGCTCCTCGAACTCGGGATCGTCAAAGCCGATGCCGATAAATTGAGGGATAGTCACGCGAAACGACTCTGGGCCGGTGGGTTCAATCTTCACCTGTGACCCGTCGATGCCTAATTTTGCGTCGAACTTGTACTGGATTAGCGTCGTTTTCTCGCTCGCGGGTACGGCGACGCCGAGAATCTCTCCATTGCTTTCGTGCCTCGCGACACCCTCGATGTGAAGGCTAAGCAGGGCGACCTCTTGCACCCGCGTGACGGCCTGAACCACTTGGGAATCACGTTCGCTGGAGCTGCTGCTGAACAGGGCACTTGAGGGCAAGGGCGTTGAGTCCACCGGATGCGAATGCGGCGGCCGCGCCCCCAACCAGCAGCACGATGAGCAGCAGGACCGGCCAAAGCAGAACGCGTGCTTTGAAAAAGTTCAGGATTGTTTTGAAGAAGTTCACGGTAATTCGATCTCCAGCTTAAGTTCGACGTCAAAATTGCCTCGGAACTCAGCGCTGTTTACCGGCTACAACACATCGAATCGTCGAGTACCCTCGAACGATATACGAAAGCAGGGAGCGGCAGATTATGGCGCGCCCGCCCGTCCTGGAAATTGCGTCCGTGGGCTGATACTCGACGGATGGCGCCGACAGCCGGCGATGGAACGGAAGGGCGCGCCCGGCCAGACCGGACGCGCCCTCCGCGCGCAAAGAACCCTCGAAGCGGTTCAAAGAGCCCCTGATTCAGTCGATCAGCACCGGCTCCTTGGCACGCTCGGAGGATTCCGGCACCGGCGCGGCCTTCCGGTTCCGGTGATTCATCCAGTTCGCCACCGCCAGAAGCGCCACGAGTGCGAACGTGCTCAGGAGTTGGGGACGGGAATCCTCGCCGATGAAGCCCACCGTGAAGATCGCCGCGAGAATCACCAGACCAAACACCGTCAGCCACGGGAAGCCAGGCATCCGCAGGGGAAGCTCCGTGCCCTCACGGTCGGCGCGGAGGCGCAAGGCGAGCTGGGCCAGGAGTGCGGACGTCCACACCAGCAGGCACGTCGACCCAACGATGTTGAGCAGGACGGCAAGGACCAGTTCGGGGAAGACCAGCTCCAGCACAACCGTGACAACGCCGAAGGCGACGCTGGCCAGGACTGCGACAACCGGGACCCGCGCCTTGGACACCGAGGCAAGCAGGCGTGGTGCTTCACCGCGCTCCGCGAGGGAGTATGCCATCCGTGACGCTCCGTAGAGGTTGGCGTTGAGGGCCGAGAGCAGCGCTGCGACGGCCACCAGGGTGATGGCGGTGGCTGCGCCGGGCATGCCGGCGGCCTCCAGCACGGCAGCGAACGGGCTCTTCAGCCCCTCCGAACCTACCGGAACAACCGCCGCGATCACGAAGATCGCACCGATGTAGAAGACCAGGATGCGCCACAGCACCGTGCGGACCGCCGTCTTCACGCTGCGGGCAGGCTCTGCGGTCTCGGCTGCCGCCACGGAGACAATCTCAGTGCCGCCGAACGCGAACGCCACCACGAAAAGCGCCGTCGCAATCCCGGCAAAACCGCTGGGCGCGAACCCGGCACCCGCGAAGTTGGACAGCCCCGGCGACTGCACGCCCGGCAGCCAGCCGAAGAGCAGCGCAGCGCCCACCAGCAGGAACCCGACGATAGCCACCACCTTGAGCAGGGCGAACCAGAACTCGAATTCACCGAAGTTCTTGACGCTGGTGAGGTTCACGGCGGTGAGCAGCACGATGAACACGAAGGCCATCAGCCACACCGGCAGGGCCGGGAAGATGGTGGCCAGCAGGACTGCCGCGCCGAGTGCTTCGGCGGCGATGACCACCACGAGCTGCAGCCACCAGAGCCAGCCCACCGTGGCACCGGCCACCGGGCCGTAGGCCTTGGCAGTGTAGACCGAGAAGGCGCCGCTGTCCGGGTTGGCGGCGGCCATCTCGCCGAGCGCCCACATCACCAGGATGATGAGGGTGCCGGCCACGAGGTAGGAGATCAGCACGGCCGGGCCGGCAGCCTGGATGCCGGCGCCGGAGCCGAGGAACAGGCCCGCGCCGATGGCGCTTCCGAGGCCCATCATGGTGAGCTGGCGGGGTTTGAGTGCGGCGCCGAGTGGGCGCCCAGACGTCATTGTCTGTTGTTCCATGGGGTGTCCTTTGGTTTCAGGTGGAACGGAAGGGGTTTGGGTCAGTCGGGTGTCAGGCGGCGTGGGCTTCCAGGATCCGGAGCACGCGATCGTTGGAGGCGGAATCGGCAACGGTGATCCGCACGCCGTCGCCTTGGTATCCCCGGACCAGGATGTCTGCGCGGTCGAACGCGTCCACCAGCCTTGCCCGGAGGCTGTCATCCGCGCGGATCCAGAGGAAATTGCCCTGGCTTGGCTGCAGTTTCCAGCCCTGCGCTTCCAGCTGCGCGGCCATCCGGGCGCGCTCCTGCTTGACGGCTGCCACCCGGGATTCCATCTCTTCCCCGGCATCCAGCGACGCGATCGCAGCCTTCTGGGCCAGCGCACTCACCGAAAAGGGAAGGGCGGTGCGGCGCAGTCCCTCGGCGATGGCCGGCGCCGCCACGGCGTAGCCCACGCGCAGGCCGGCGAGTCCGTAGGCCTTCGAGAAGGTGCGCAGGATGCAGACGTTCGGGTACTGGCGGTAGAGCGACAGGGAATCGGGGCCGCTGCCCGCTTCGGCGTACTCCACGTAGGCCTCGTCGATCACCACGAGGATGTCGGAACGGACGGACCGCAGGAAGACCTCGATGCGCTCGTGGCTGATCGGCACGCCGGTGGGGTTGTTGGGGGTGCACAGCAGGATCACCTTGGTGCGGTCAGTGACGGCCGCGGCCATCGCCTCGAGGTTGTGGCCCTCGGCGTCGTCCAGCGGGATGCGGACCGGCCGGGCGCCGGCCAGCTCCACCAGGATGGGGTACGCCTCGAAGGAGCGCCAGGCGAAGATCACTTCATCGCCGGCGTCGCACAGTCCGGTGATGATCTGTTGGAGGACCCCCACACTGCCGGGGCCCACCGCGACCTCCCCGACGGTGACGCCCAGGTGCCGTGCGAGCCGTTCGCGGAGTTCGACGGCGGCACTGTCCGGGTAGCGGTTCATGGTGCCGGCCGCTTCGGTCACCGCAGCGGCGGCCGCGGGCAGCGGCTCGTAGTGGCTTTCGTTGCTGGCGAGGGCTGCAATGTCCAGGCCGGCACTCCGCCGTCCCGGAACGTAGGACGGAAGTCCGGCCACAGCGCCACGAAGGGTGGGGAACGCTGTCTCCGGTGCGGTCAGGAGCTGATCGTGGGTCATGAGGACCGATCATGGTTGTGACCCGACCCACAATGCAAGATACCCTCATCCTCATTGGGACTTCTGCTCAACTTCTACTGTCAGCGGTGAAAATATGACCAACCCGAACCCTCGCACCCTGGATTCCCTCGACGGCAGGATCATCCTGGCCCTGGACAAGGATCCCGAAGCCAGCGCCCTGGCCCTCTCGCGGACGCTGAGCGTCGCACGGAACACCGTCCATGCCCGGCTGGCGCGGCTCGAGCGCAGCGGCGCGCTCAGGTCTTTCAGCCGCAGGCTGGACCCCGTCGCGCTGGGCTATGAACTGATGGCCTTCCTTTCGTTGTCCATCAGCCAGACGCGCACCGGGGCGGTGGAAGACGGGCTCGCCGCGATCCCGGAGGTCATCGAGGTGCACGCCACCACCGGCGATGCTGACCTCATGGCCAAGGTGGTGGCACGCGGCACGGCCGACCTCTACCGCATCACCAACGAGATCCTGGAAATCGACGGCATCCAGCGGACCAGCACCGCCATCTCCGTGCTGGAACTCGTGCCCCCGCGCTACGACGGCCTGCTGGCCCGGCTCTCGGAGCAGGAACTCCCGCCCGGCCCACTAGGGCGGATGGGCACCGCTACAAGTGTGCAGATTTTCACTTCGAACGCCCTCCGACTGCCAAAAGTCCCAGTCAAGAACAACGCTCTTGCCAATTCGTGACCCAGCGCACACGCTTCCTTCATGACTTCCCTCACCGTCTCCGGCCGCGTGGCACAGGTTCTCGGCAGCTACCTCACCGATCTCTTCGGTGTCATGGGCAACGGCAACGTCCACTTCCTGGACGCCGCCGAGAAGCTGGGCCTCCGCTTCTCCGCCGTCCGGCACGAGGGCGCCGCCATCGCCGCAGCCGACGCCTACTACCGGACGTCAGGACGTCTCGCAGCGGGCACCACTACCTACGGCCCCGGCTACACCAACGCCCTCACCGCCCTGGCCGAGGCGGTCCAGGCGCAGATCCCCGTCGTGCTGGTCACCGGGGATGCCCCCACCAGCGGCGCCCGCCCGCAGGACGTGGACCAGGCGGCCATCGCCGCGGGCCTCGGCGCGGCCACCTTCACCGTCACCCGCGACGCCGCGGGTTCGATCACGCAGCAGGCGGTGGAGTACGCACTCACCAAGCGCACCGCCGTCGTGATTGCCATCCCCTACGACCTCGCGGCACTCGAGGCGGCAGATGAAGAGCTTCCGGCGCCGTTGGCACCGGCCGTGAGTGAGAACGCCGACGGCGGCCTGGCGCAGGTTGCCCGCCTGCTCGCCGGGGCCAAGCGCCCGCTGATCCTCGCCGGCCGCGGCGCACATCTCGCCGGCGCCGGCCCGGAGCTCCGGGAGCTCGCCGACCGCCTCGGCGCGCTGACCGCCGGAACCGCGCTGGCGCTCAACCTCCTCCAGGGCGACGGGTATCTCGGCGTCGCGGGCGGCTTCGGCACTGACACCGCGGCCGGGCTCATGGGTGAGGCCGACGTCGTCCTCGTCGCCGGAGCAAGCCTGAGCCCCTTCACCATGCGGTTCGGGCACCTGCTCGGCCCGGACAGCACGGTCATCCAGATCGACGCCGCCCTGCAGCCGACGCACCCCCGGGTGGACACGTTCGTCAGCGCGGACGTGAAGTCTGCCGCGGGACGCATCCTTACGATGCTGGATGACCCGGCCTCGCCGGCCGCCAGCCCCGCAGAAGCCTGGCGCGCGGAAGCCCGCAAACGCCTGGCCGAGGGACCGGCCCACCACCCGGGCTCAGCGGAGACGCCGGACGGCCGGCTGGACCCGCGCACCCTCGCCACGGCACTGGATGGGGTGCTGCCGGAGCGCCGCACCGTGGTCCAGGACGGCGGGCACTTCGTCGGCTGGGCACCCATGTACTGGCGCATCCCGAGGCCACAGGATCTGGTCATGGTGGGGACCGCCTACCAGACCATCGGACTGGGCCTTGCCAGCGCCGTCGGGGCAGCCCGCGCGGTGGAGGACGGCCGCACCCTGGTGCTGGCCTCCGGCGACGGCGGTTTCCTGATGGGCCTGTCCGACCTTGAATCGCTGATTGGCGCGGCCAGCAGCGCGATCGTCGTGATCTACAACGATGCCGCCTACGGAGCCGAAATCCACCAGTACGGGTCCCAGGGCCTGACCGAAAAGCCCATGCTGATCCCGGAAGTGGACTTCAGCGGGATCGCCCGGGCCCTTGGTGCCGAGTCGGCGATCATCCGCTCACTGACGGACCTTTCCGCGCTCACGGACTGGATCGACGCCGGCGCGAAGGGAACCTTCGTGGCCGACTGCCGGATCACCTCGAGCGTCCGGGCCCCGTGGCTGACGGAGTGGATGGAGGCCTCGCGGGCCGCGAAGGCGGCGGTGGCCGGCTAACGACGAGCCGTTCCGGGCGCCAGCAAATGAGCACGAAAAAGGAGGCCGACGACGACACCCAGTGTCGCCGTCGGCCTCCTTTATGCCCGAACGGTGGTGCTATCCCCCGCAGGGCGGTGGGAGCCTAAGCCGCCATTGGAAGCGTGACGTAGCTGCCCTCGATGACGCTGGCGGTGACAACGGGAGCGCCGTCTACTGTGACATAGCTGCCACGGGTGACGGGGGGCAGGTTTCGGGCGCCAGCGACGGTGCCATAGCTGCCCTCGACGCCGGCGGGGACGCTGCCGGCGGGCAGAGTCACGTAGCTGCCGCGGCGTACTGCGGTGTCAGCGACAGTGGTAGCTGCCTTGGGGGCAGTAGCGGTGGTGGATGAGGAGATTACGGGGCGTTCGGTCAACAAGGTCATGGGTTCTCCTGGGGTTTCGGGATGAGTGCCATACAGGTTCTTGTGCCGCTCAAGCAGGAGGGCGTTTGCGCATTGTGTCGCGTGCCCCGCTGGCCCGGGTATGTTCACCGGTGCGGTACTCAAGGGCTACGCTGGCCTGCACCCAACTCTACGGGCTTATTATGAGTTACTCAGAATAAGGTGGGAAGGCTCACGTTTACGCACAGGCACCTGCGGACGACTCCCCACGGTGGCGGGCGAGGGGAACTCACAGGTCAGCGGCCTACGATGGCCCTCATGAAAGTTGCCCGGGAAGCCCGCTCTGCCGCCGTTGTGATCAACGCCGGATCACGCCGCGGGGCGGCGCACGAACTTGCCGTGGACGCGATGCAGAGCGGCAGGTGTGCCGATCTCCGCCGTGCACCACGTACGGTCCGGGGGCGAGCTGGCCGCGACGCTTGACCGGGTGCTGGCGGAGGGGCACGATCTGGTGGTTGTCGGTGGCGGCGACGGGACCGTGTCCTGCGCCGCCGGCCGGGTGGCCGGCACCGACGTGGTGCTCGGCGTTCTTCCGCTGGGCACCGCCAACGACTTCGCCCGCACCCTGGAGATACCGAGCAACCTTGCCGAGGCGTGCGCTGCCATCGCCGACGGGAAGGTGGTGGACATCGACCTCGGCCGGGCCAACGGTGAGCCGTTCCTCAACGTCGCGTCCGTGGGCCTGTCGGTCGCGGTGACCGAAGCCCTCAGCCCCCGGCTGAAGCGGTATCTCGGGCCGCTGGCATATGGCGTTGCCACCCTGCGCTCCTATGCCCGGCACAAACCGTTCCGTGCCCGGCTCGAGTTCCCGGACGGGGACCACGAGCCGCTGGAGCTCGAGAACCTGCTGCAGGTCGCCGTCGGCAACGGCCGGCACTACGGCGGCGGCAACACGGTCTCCCCGACGGCAGGGATCGACGATGACACCCTCGATATCTACGCGATCCTGGCGGGGCCGCTCCGGGAGCACGTGAGCATCGCACGGTTCCTCAAGGACGGCAGCTTCATCAAACACGACCGCGTGCACCACCTGACCAGCCGAAGTGTCCGGCTGGTGACCGAGCACCCCTGCCGGTAAACCTCGACGGCGAGATCGCGACCACGACGCCCACCGACTTCACCGTCCAGCGCAACGCCGTCCACGTCGTCGTGCCACAAAACAGCACCAGCGCGTCGCTCGACGGACCGGGCCCCTCGCACGGGCCGCCGTCGTGAATTCCCGACGGCGGAAGGCTGTGACTAGCGGGGAACAAGCCGCCAGAGGGACGTGACCTCGGCCGCGCGCGCTTCGAACAGCGGATCGTCCCGGTCCGATGCCTTCGGATGCGTCGGCTTGGTGTCGAGCCGTTCCAGCACCTGCAGCCCGGCCGCCTCGATGGCGGCCAGCAGATCCTCCCGCGAGCGCAGGCCAAGGTGCTCGGCCAGGTCGGAGAGGACCAGCCAGCCCTCCCCGCCCGGCTCCAGATGATCGGAGAGTTCGTTCAGGAACCGGAACAGCATCCTGCTGCCGGGGTCATAGACGGCACTGTCCAGGCTGGAATGCGGCGTGGCCGGAATCCAGGGCGGGTTGCACACGATCAGCGGCGCGCGTCCGGGCGGGAACATGTCCGTCAGGACGGCCTCGGCACGGTCCTGGACACCGAGGTTCCGGAAATTCTCGGCGGCGCAGGCGATGGCACGCGGTTCATTGTCCGTTGCCACCACGCGGCGGACTCCGCGGCGCGCGAGGACGGCAGCGAGCACCCCGGTGCCGGTGCCGACGTCGAACGCCAGCGTCTCAGCGGGCAGCGCAGCGGCGGCCACGAGGTCCACATACTCACTCCGGGTGGGGAAGAACGTGCCGTAGTGCGGGTGGATGCGGTCCTGCAGGGCATCGACGTAGACGCCGTTACGCCGCCACTCGTGGGCGCCGATGGCCCCGACCAGCTCATGCAGGGACACAACGGACGGTTCGCCGATATCGCCGTACGCTTCGGCGGCGGCCTGCCGGATGTCCGGTGCGCGGCGCAGCGGCACCACCGGGCCCGGATCAAGAGGAATCAGCAGCAGGCCGAGAACGCGTGCACGGTGCGAGCGGGACTGGCGGTGCCGGTAGAACTTCTCGGCCGGAGTTGCTGCGCTCGCTTTCTTTCCGGCACCCAGCCGCCGGTCCAAGGCGTTGAGGATCTGCCGTGCGTTGTGGAAGTCACCGTGCCAGAGCATCGCGATCCCCTGTGACGCCATCCGGTTCGCCTCATCGGCCGTGAGCGAGTCGGTCACCACTTCGACGCGCGTCGGCGCCGGCCTGCCGTTCGCCGAACGCCATCGCGCGGTCATGCTCTCACCGGCCTCGGCCCAGGTCACGAGGGCATGCTCAACCTCCGTGGGTCTGCTCGGAGGCGTGAGGTCCGACGTCGGGGTTTGTACAGGAGCTGGCGTGTCAGAGATAAAGAACCATTCCAAAGAGTCCGGGGGGATCGTCGGCGACGTGGCTGGCTACGTCCAGGATTCCGGACCGTCATCCCGCCGCGACCCGAGCTTGGTTGATGGCCGCTGGAACCAGTCAACCTGCCTTCTCAGGATACAGGGGTGCGCCGACGGCTCCCCCGCCGGCGTCAGCGCTCGGGCCGCCGTCGTAATGTACGACGGCGGCCTGCCGGCCGGGTGCCGACCTGCCCTACGTCGCTGCTGCCCCTACTGTCCCGGAGCCCGGTAGGACGGCGTCTTCTTGGCGGCTTCGTCGAGGTCTTCGACCGTCAGGAGGGGCTTCAGGCGAACGTTGACTTTCCCGGTCGAATTGATCATCAGCGACAGTGCGGCAGCACTTGCATCATCCGGGGCTTCAAAAACGCCGAGGACGTCGTAGTAGCCAAATGCGTAGTAGAAGCTCTCGAGCGATCCGCCGACGGACTTGAGGGCCTCCGTAAGAGCCTCTCGCCGCTTGGTGCCGCCTTCCTGCATGAGCCCCTTGATGCCTTGGCCCACGTACGTCGCCTCAAACAGATATTTCGGCATGACCTGTCCCTTTCCTGCGGTCCCATTTCAGTTGGCGCCGCGGGGGTCAACTGCCACACCGGGCGCAAGCGCAGCCACCGCAAAGGAGCGCGCCCGTAGACCTCTTCTATGTTCGGTGCGGGATGAAAGTCCCTGGGTGAAGCCGCGAAAACGGGGATGACCCCGTTGAGGCCGACGCTATTCCTCCGGTCAGGGGCAGTCAATATGCCGGCATATCCAGTCCCACGCGCAGAGGAATCGGCACGGCAGGCGCCCGCGCCGCATTGCCTTCCCCCGCCTCCGGCCCTACCGTGAAACAACGGTCAGCCGAAGTGCAGGTGCGGACATGCGGATGTCATCCTGGTCATCGCTCTGGCTCCTGTTGTGCTTGTTGGCCGCGGGCATCCTCGGCGGGGCCACACCGCCGGCACCTGCTCCTCCGCTTGCCCCTTCCGCTGTTTCTTCCGCTGGGCCGGCCACCGGACCCGCGAGCGCCGCGCAGACCTACGCGGAGCTGGACTCCTACCTGCAGGAGCAAATCGACACCCTCGGAATTCCGGGCGCCGCCATCGCCGTCGTGAAGGACGGGGTGCGGGTGCATACCGCCGCCTTTGGCCGGGCGGACGACACCGGGCGGCCGATGACCGCGCAGACGCCGGTGCTGCTGGCCTCCACCAGCAAGACCCTCACCGCCATCGCCGTCATGCAGCAGGTCGAGGCCGGCCGGCTGCGGCTGGATGAGCCGGTGCAGACCTACCTGCCCTGGTTCACGCTGGACGACGCCCGCTCGTCGGCCATCACCGTCCGCCACCTGCTCCACCAGTCCAGCGGCATGGCCTCGAAGGACACGGCCTTCGAAGCCTCCGACGCGCAGGGCCCGGAAGCCCTCGAAAAAGGCGTCCGGGACCTGGCAGGATCCCCGCTGGCTGGCGAACCGGGCGCGGCGTTCCGGTATGCCAGCGCCAACTTCAACATCCTGGGCCTCCTGGTGCAGACGGTGTCCGGCCAGCCGTTCGGCGACTACCTGACACAGCACGTGTTCGGGCCGCTGGAAATGAGCGGACAGCCATCCGACCCGGGCCGAGGCCCGAGCAGGCAATGCAGCCGATGGCTACGCGCGGTGGTTTGGCACCTGGTGGCTCCAGACCGACGTCCCCGCTCCCGCCACCGGGATGCCGTCCTCCACCATGTACGCCTCGGCCGCGGACCTGAGCCACGAACTGCTGGCACTGCTCGACGGCGGCAGTTACGGCGGCGCCCGGATCCTCCAGCCCGGGAGCGTGGAGACGATGTTCGAGCCCCGGGTTCACGTGATTGGCTCCACGCGCTACGCGATGGGCTGGTACGTCAGGCCGCTGGTGGAGTCCGCCGATCCCGCCGCGCCCGCCGTCCCGGAGGCGGCGCTGCCGGTGCTTCTGGAACATCAGGGGGAATGGGGCAACAGCCACACGTATCTGGCCATGGTCCCGTCCTCCCGGCTCGGCGTCGCCCTGGTCATCAACGGCAACGACACGGGCGCCCCGTCACGGCTGCGGGCCATCGACGCCAACGTCCTGCGCATTCTCCACGGCCAGGCGCCGGTGCCCTGGGTGGTGCACGAGGACTGGCTGCAGCGCTACAGCTGGGCGGTCGCGCTGGGACTGCTGCTGGCGGAGCTGCTGAGCCTGTGGCTGGCGCTCCGGTTCCTGTTCCCGCGCAGACCTGCGCCTGCCGGGAAGCGGTGGGCCACCTTGGTCTTTGCCGCCGCGGCCCTCGCCCTCGACGGGTTCGTGCTGTGGCTGTGCCTCATCTACGCCCCCGCCCGGTTCGACACCCACCTCTTCGTCATCATCCGCCAGTTCCCCGACGTCGGCGTCTGGCTGGTCCCGGTCCTCGCCCTGGCGATCCTGTGGCCGGTCCCGCGGACAGTGTGGCTGCTCCTGAGGATGCGGGCCCTACCGGCAGCACTCTGAAGGGACGGAGATGTCTGGCCCCGCACCGGCAACGGCGGCACCCAGGGTGCTGCCGTCGTACTGGCAGCTACCCCCGTTTACGAAACGCAGTGCGATCCTGCACGCACCCGTTACCGTTGATCCTGCACCAACGAAACCGTTTACGTAAACCGTTTGCGTAATCCTGCGCATAGGCGGATTTCGTGGTGCGAGCCCAGTCAGCCCGGACACCCTCAGGGAGGAGGAACAGTGGTCACCATCCGCGATGTCGCCAGGCACGCCGGCGTCTCTCCGGCCACCGTCTCCCGGGTTGTCAACGGGCTCGTCGGCTACTCCGACGAAACCCGGGAGCGCGTCGAGACTGCGGTCAAAAGCCTCAGTTACGAAACGGACTCTCTCGCCCGGGGGCTCAAAACCAGGCAAACCTCGGTGATCGGCCTCCTCGCCCCCATGGTCTCCGACGCCCTGACCTCCCAGGTCATGCAGGGTGTGGAGGAAGAAGCCCAGGAGCGGGGCTACGCAGTGATGCTCGGCCGCACCGGCGCTAGATCCGCCTACATCGCCGGGTATCTGCGGACGCTGCGCACCTACCGGGCCGCCGGCGTCATCCTCATCTCCGCGGTGATCACGCCGGAGACGAGGCAACTGCTGGGGCCCAACGTCCCCATCATTTCCGTCGCCATCAGTGACAAGTCGGGCTCGCCCAGCGTGGCCATCGACGACGAGCAGGCAGCTTATGACGCAACCCGTCATTTGCTGCGGCTCGGCCACCGCCGCATCGGCCTCCTGGCCGGGGATCCGGCGTCGATCTACGTTGCCCAGCCCCGAAAGCGCGGTTACCTCCGCGCCATGACGGAAGCCGGCTGCACCCCGGTCACGGCGACCGGCAGCTTCTTCTACGAAAGCGGGGCCGCAGGCGTCGACGACCTGCTGCAGCAGGAACCCGGGCTCACCGCAATCTTCGCGGTGAGCGATGAGATGGGTGCCGCCGTCGTCAATGAACTGCAGCGGCGCGGGCACCGCGTTCCGGAGGACGTCTCCGTGCTGGGCTTCGACAACACCTCAACCTCCCGGCATGTGAACCCGCCACTGAGCACCATGGCGCAGCCGTTGGAGGAAATGGGACGGATGGCGGTCAAGAAGCTGCTCCGCTCCCGTGACCTGGGGCCCAAGATCATGCCGCACCGGCTGGTCGAGCGCGGCTCCACCGGACCACCCAACTCAAAACCGCCCGGAAACCCAGAGCCCGGAAGCTAAATCCACAGATTTACCCATACGGCGGCAGCCGGCACTCTTCCGTGCCACAAAACAGCACACCGCCGCACTTCCGCACGCACCAAATCATTCGCATAGATCAGATAACAAGGAGCAACACATGAGGCAGCGCCGCCGCACCTGGCACACTCTTCTCGCCACCACCGCATCCCTGACCGTCGCCGCCGTCGCCCTCACCGGCTGCGGCGGGACCACCACGGAAGCGAAGAGCACCCCGAAGGCCACCGCATCCTTCGAAGGCAAGGGACCCATCAACTACGTCTCCAACCGCGACGCCTCCGGAGCCGCGAACAAGACCATCGAAGAGTGGAACGCCGCCCACCCGGAGGAAAAGGTCACGTTCATCGAACTGCCGGACTCCGCCGACCAGCAGCGCCAGCAGCTCATCCAGAACGCGCAGATCAAGTCGGACACCTTCAGCGTGCTGAACCTGGACGTCGTCTGGACCTCCGAGTTTGCCGCCAACAAGTGGATCATGCCGCTGCCTGAGGACGCCGTTCCCACCGACAAGATGATCCCCGCCACGGTCAACGCCGCGACGTACCGCGACACCCTGGTCGGCGCCCCGTACTACACCGACGGCGCCCTCTTCTACTTCCGCTCCGACCTCCTCAAGGCCGCCGGCATCGCCGCCCCACCCAAGACCTGGGACGAGATGAAGACCGCCTGCAAGACCATCCTCGCGCTCCCGGAAGCCGCCGGCATTGTCCTGCTACACCGGCCAGTTCGACAAGAACGAAGCCCTCACGGTGAACTTCTCCGAGGCCGTCGCCTCCGCCGGCGGCTCGATCGTCGACGCCGAGGGCAAGCCCACCGTCGACACTCCTGAAGCCAAGGAGGGCCTGAACCTGCTGGTCGACGGTTTCAAGGAAGGCCTCTTCCCCTCCGATGCGATCACCTACCTCGAAGAGCAGGGCCGCCGCGCATTCCAGGAAGGCGAGCTCGTCTTTATGCGCAACTGGCCCTTCCTGCACGCGTCGCTGAGCGCCACGGACGGCTCCAGCAAGGTGGCCGGCAAGTTCGACATCACCTCCATCCCCGGCACCGACGGCCCCGGCGTCTCCACCCTCGGCGGCCGCAGCCTGGCCATCTCGCCGTTCACCCCGAACAAGGCCACGGCACTGGAATTCGTCAAATTCTTCACCAGCGAGGAACAGGCCCAGAAGCGCCTCGCCCTGTCCTCCCGCGCCCCGGTGTACGCTTCCCTCTTTGAAGATCCTGCCGTCGTCGCGAAGCGCCCGTTCTTCCCCACCCTGCTGACCTCGCTGAACAACGCCCAGCCCCGCCCCAAGGTGGTCCAGTATGGCGCCACCACCAAGGCCATCCAGGAAGAGGCCTATGCGGCCATCACCGGGACCAAGGACACGGACACGGCCCTGAATGACATGCAGGCCAAGCTCACCGAGCTTTCCAAGTAGCCCGTAAGTCCCAGCAGTCCAGACCCCACCCGCCTGGCCGGCCGGTCCACACCGGCCGGCCAGGCACACTGCAACCCCAGTGAGGTTCTCAGAATGACGACGACCGCCCCGCCCGCCGGCGCGCAGCCCGGCACACCCCAACCGGGCAGCCCGCGTCGACGCGGTAACCGCTCCCCCGGCGAAGGCCGAATGGCCGCGATGCTGCTCTCCCCCACCATCCTGGTGCTGGCCCTGGTGATTGTGTATCCGCTGCTCTCCGCGGTGCACCAGTCCCTGTTCCGCGCCGAATCAGGCCTTGACGCGGACGGCTTCGTCTCCGACATCGAGTCCTTCGTGGGACTGGCCAACTACGCCGACCTCTTCGTCGGCGAATCCGGCCGGCGCTTCCTGAACGCCTTCGCCAACACCACCTTCTTCACCGTCACCACGGTGTTCCTCGAGACCGTCCTGGGCCTGACCCTGGCGCTGGCCATGAACCGCGCCTTCCGCGGCCGTTCCTTCCTGCGTGCCAGCATTCTGGTCCCGTGGGCCGTCCCCACTGCCGTCTCCGGCCTGCTGTGGCGCTGGATCTTCCAGTCCGACGGCATCGCCAACACCCTGCTCGGCAGCGAAATCCTCTGGACCGCCGAAGGCAACGCTTCCAAAGTCGCCGTCATTGTCGCCGAAGTCTGGAAGACCGCCCCGTTCATCGGCCTGCTGGTCCTCGCCGGCATGCAGGTCATCCCCGGCGAAGTCTACGAAGCCGCCCGGATCGACGGCGCCGGCTGGTGGCGCCAGCTCGGCTCCATCACCTTGCCCCTGGTCAAGCCGACCCTCCTGGTCGCCGTCCTCTTCCGCATGCTCGACGCGCTGCGCATGTTCGACTTGCCCTTCGTGCTGATCGGCCCCGGCAAGGAATCCGTGGAAACCCTCTCCATGCTGGCCTGGGACGAATCCAACCAGCTCCGCTACGGCTCAGCCTCCGCGTTCGCCGTCATGCTCTTCCTGTACGTTGCCGTCGTCGCGATTGTGTTTGTGAAGGTGCTCGGCGCCGACGTCACCGGCGCGAAAGAACTGAGGCTGATGACGAAAACGAACCGCACCAAGTCAAGCCGCACGCGGGCGAACTCTGAACAGAAGAAGGCCGAGGCCACCCGATGACCATCTCCGACCTCCGCAACGCCGCCGCCGACTCCGGCGCGACTGGCGCCGGCGCCCCGGACGCAAGCGCCGCCGTCGGCCGCCCCGGCAAGCCACAAGCCAAGCGCACCTGGCGCTCCTACTCCGTGTACGTCGGCCTGGCACTGATCTTCGCCTACTGCCTGGCCCCGTTCTACTGGATGCTGGTCTCCAGCCTCCGCCGCACCGCGGACATCTTCGACAACACCCTGCTGCCGGCCCCGTTCTCGCTGGAGAACTACGCCAAGGTCTTCGACGGCTCCACCATGTTCGGCCAGGCGTTGCTGAACTCCCTGATCGTCGCCGGCACCACCACCACGTTTGCGCTGGTCCTGGGCGTCTTCGCGGCCTACGCCATCTCCCGGCTGAACTTCCGTTTCAAATCCGTGATCCTCGGCGTCATCATCGCGACGTCGATGTTTCCCGGCATCTCCGTGGTAGTGCCGCTGCTGCGGCTCTTCACGGACATCGGCTGGATCAACACCTACCAGGCCATGATTGTGCCGAACCTGTCCTTCGCGATCCCGCTGGCGGTCTGGAACCTCACCACGTTCATGAAGGCCCTGCCATTCGACCTCGAGGAGGCCGCCATGATTGACGGCTGCACCAAGTGGCAGGCCTTCCGCCGGGTCCTGCTGCCGCTCGCTGCCCCGGGCGTCTTCACCACCGCGATCCTGACCTTCATCCACAGCTGGAACGAGTTCATCATCGCGCTGTCCATGATCAACGATCCGAAGATCCAGACCGCCACGGTCGCGATCTCGAAATTCACCGGCGCGACCGAATTCCAGGCGCCCTTCGGCGAACAGATGGCCGCCGGCGTGATCGTCACCGTACCGTTGGTCATTATGGTGCTGATCTTCCAGCGGCGGATCGTCGAGGGCCTCACCGCGGGCGCCAGCAAGTGAGCGCCCGCCCGCAGGCCAGCGTTGAGGAAACGACTCTGACTCCGGCCGTGGACTGGTGGCAGTCCGCCGTCATTTACCAGGTCTATCCGCGTTCCTTCGCCGACGGCGACGGTGACGGCGTGGGCGACCTCGCCGGGCTCACCGCCCGGCTGCCGTACATCGCCTCGCTCGGCGTCGACGGCATCTGGATGACCCCGTTCCAGCCCTCCCCGCAGGTGGATCAGGGCTACGACGTGTCCGACTACTGTGGCGTGGACCCGCTGTTCGGCACCATGGAGCAGTTCGATTCGTTACTGGAAATCGCCCACTCGCTGGGCCTGCGGATCCTGCTCGACGTCGTCCCCAACCACTGCTCCGCCGAGCACCCGCTGTTCCAGGCTGCCCTCGCGGCCGGTCCGGGCTCCCCGGAACGGGACATGTTCCACTTTGTGCCGGGCCGGGTTCTTGAATCCGACGCCAGCACGCCCCCAAACAACTGGCAGAGCGTCTTCGGCGGCCGCGCCTGGAGCCGCGCTGCTCCCGGCTCGGCGACGGACACCGACTGGTACCTGCACCTCTTCTCCCCCGAACAGCCGGACTGGAACTGGCGCAACCCGCGCGTAGGGGACTACTTCGACGCCGTGCTGCGCTTCTGGTTCGACAAGGGCGTGGACGGCCTCCGGATCGACGTCGCACATGCCCTGTTCAAAGCCGAAGGCCTGCCGGACTCGCCCTCCACCGGCGCGGTGGTGGACGGGCTGCGGTCCAACCCGCAGGTCTCGGACCAGGAGGAAGTCCACGAGGTCTACCGCCGCTGGCGGACCCTGGCCGAGCAATACCAGCCGCACCGTCTGCTGGTGGGCGAGGTCAACCTCGAACCGGCCCGCGCCGCCCGCTACACCCGGGCCGACGAGATGCAGCAGGCCTTCGCGTTCGCGTTCGTGAAACTCGGCTGGGACCCGGCAGCCTGGGCCGCCGTCGGGAACGACCTCGAAGCCGCCCGCCGACTGCACGGCGCCACACCCACCTGGGCGCTGGAGAACCACGACATCGTCCGCTCCGTGACCCGGTTCGGCGGCGGACAGGCTGGCGCGCTGCGCGCCCGCGCCGCGCTGGTCGCCCTGCTCGGACTGCCCGGCCCGGCGTACCTCTACCAGGGCCAGGAACTCGGGCTGCCCGAGGTCAACGTCCCGCTTGAGGCCCGGGTGGATCCCATGTGGGCCCGCGGCGGCGTCTGCCGCGACGGCGCCCGCATCCCGCTGCCTTGGACCGACGATCCGGCGCTGAACCACGGCTTCTCGCTGGCTGAAACTGCCCGCACGCTTCAAGCATCAAAACCGTGGCTGCCGGTCCCGGCGCAGTGGGGCACGCACGCCGTCGAGCTTCAGCAGCAGGACCCGAGGTCCCCACTGGCGCTGGCCACCGCCGCGCTGGCCCTGCGCCGAAAGCTGTGGGAAGACGGCGTCTTCACGGCAGACGACGGCGGCACCTGGCGGGTCGAGCCGGGGAACCTGCTGGTCTGCGACCGGGGCACCGGGTTCCTGGTCGCCGTCGCAATGGGCGCAGAGCCGGTGCGGCTGCCGGCCGGTTCGGTACTGCTCAGCGCCGAACCGCTGGCCGAGGACGGCTGGCTGCAGCCGAACAACGCGGCCTGGGTGCAGCGCGACTGAGCTGCCACGCGCCGGCTTTTGCCGCCTCACATTGGCTCACCTTTGCGCCGCACATGCCCGGCACAGCGCTCTCACAGCCCGCACCCAGACTTTACATGCCGGTGCTGGGCCGCATAGCGTCGACTTAGCGAAATGTCTAAACATTTGATGATTTTCGGCCACCCTAAGGAGTCTGCATGCCGACGCCCACCGCCAAAGGCAATTCCCTCCCCCGCACCCGGATCATCGTGATGGCCGCCCTCGCGGTGGCCGTCCTGACTCTCTTTGTCGGGATCTTCGCTTACCAGGGAGGGGCCTCCCAGGGGGCCGGCGACACCGGAGAGGGGCAGCAAGGTCCCGCAGCAGCCGAAAGCACACCGCTGGACATGTCCCGCCGGGTAGCAAACGATCCGACGGCACTCGGCGAGGTCGACGCCCCGGTGGTTCTGGTTGAATACGCAGATTACCGCTGCCCCTTCTGCGGACTCTTCTCCCGCGAGACCCTGCCGCCCCTGGTGGAAAAATACGTCAAAAGCGGAGACCTGCGCGTTGAATGGCGCGACCTGCCGGTCTTCGGCGATCAGTCGGTCGAGACCGCCGTTGCCGGCCGCGCAGCCGGGACGCAAGGCAAGTTCTGGGAGTTCAACAAAGCAACTTTCGCCCTTGCCCCCGAACGCGGACACGCAGATCTTCCGCGGGAACGACTTATGCAGATCGCGCAGGAGGTCGGCGTGCCGGACATGACCCAGTTCGAAGCGGACCTGGACTCCAGCGAACTGCAGCAGGCCGTGGCGACAGATGCACAGGAAGCTGCCGCCCTCGGCGCGACCGGAACACCCACATTCCTCGTCAACGACACCCCCCTGGTCGGTGCGCAACCCCTGGCGACCTTCGAAAAAGCAATTGACGCCGCACTCAAAAAGGCGACAGCCAAGTAATGGTCATCGGCTACGCCGGGGCCTTCCTGGGCGGCATCCTCACTCTGCTGAGTCCATGCTCGGCCCTGTTGCTGCCGGCCTTCTTCGCCTACGCGTTCTCCACCAGAACCCGGCTCGTCGCTCGGACCACCCTCTTCTATTTGGGCCTGCTCTCCACCCTGGTACCCCTGGGGGTCTTCGCCGGGGCGCTCGGGTCGCTCGTCACCCAGCACCGCGGCATCCTGATCGCGTCCGGCGCCGGACTCGTGATTGCCCTGGGCGTCGCCCAGGTCGCCGGAATCCGGATGCCCTCAATACTCCGCAATAACGCCCGGACGGGTTCTTCCCGGCTGTCCGTCTTTGTCCTGGGCGCTGTCTATGGCATTGCAGGGGTGTGCACGGGACCCATTCTCGGTTCCATCCTGACCGTGGCGGCAGTCGGCGGCAACGCCATCTACGGTGGAATCCTTCTGGCGGTCTACGCGCTCGGCATGGCCCTGCCCTTGTTTGCGCTGTCCCTGCTGTGGGACAGGCTCGGCATTTCGGGCCGCCGCTGGTTGCGTCCGCCGCCGGTTACCATCGGCCGCTGGTCAAACTCCTGGGTCATGATCATCTCCGGCACCCTCTCCATCGGCATCGGGATACTGCTCTTGGCTACCGACGGCACCGCCGGGCTCGGCGGCGCGCTCACTGTCACCGACCAGTTCCAGCTCGAAACCGCCGTCACCGGAGCAGCGTCCGGCGTCCCGAACACCGTATTCGCGCTGCTCGCCGCGGCCATCCTTGCCATCGCCGCCGCACTGTACTTAAGGAGCCAGCGGAACAACCGCCCGGCCGGGACCGAAACTGAGGCAATATCAGTGCCGGCAAACGAGAAGGAGCACCAATGAGCCCCCGCCAGTCCCTGAAGTCAGCATTGGCCCAGTGGCCGGGGCGCCGATGGCAGGCCGCCGCCGCAGCTGCAGTGCTCACCTACCTGGTGGTAGCGGTGCCGACCGACCTCATCGACACTCCCTTGTTCAGCCGCGAGATCCCGCCCACCTGGTGGTCCTTCCCCGTCCTGGGAATCACGGCGGCCCTGACGGGGCTGCTCGTGGCGACCTACGTGGCGCGGATGCCGGCCGCGGCCCCTGAAGGCAAAGAGCGGTTTGGGGCAGCGGGCACCATCGTCTCGTTTTTCGCCGTCGGCTGCCCTGTCTGCAACAAGCTGGTGCTCTTGGCCCTGGGAACCTCCGGTGCGGTGCAGTATTTCGAACCGCTGCAGCCGCTGTTGGCCGCCATCTCCATAGTCCTGCTGCTTTGGGCCTTCCATAAACGCGCCACATCCGAGGATCGGTGCCCGGTGCCGCAGCTCCAGACAGCGGCCGGTTCCCCAGCCGACGGATAGAGACGCCCGCGTTCGTATTAGCCCCGGCCGCCCGGAAGCGCCTTGCATCCGAACGCCGTCGAAATGGCGAACCGCTCGCCGAGCACATAGCTGCGCCTGAACTCAAGCGTCCGGGCCCGGTGACATCCAATCCGCTCAATGAGCAACAGCGGAGTGCCTTCCTCGCAACCGAGCTGTGCGGCCTGCACCGGACTCGCGGCGACTGCCGTGAGTTGCTCAGTGCCGCCGTCGAGCACGATCCCGCAGCGGCGGTCCAGTTCGCTATACAGCGCCGTATCCGTGAAATCCACGGCAAGAAGCTCCTGAGCCACATCGGCAGGCAACCAGACCTGGTCCAACCCGACAGGCTCCCCGTCGGCCAGACGCACGCGGGACAGGTGGAAAAGCTCTACCTGATCACCCAGGGACAGTCTTGCCGCCACGGCCGCATCCCGGACGTTGTGCTGCTCCAGCACCACGCTGCTGTGTTTCATTCCTGACTCCCGGATGGAGGCCAGAATGCTGTAAATGGGCCCGTAGGCCGTGCTGCTGCCGGCGACCACCTTCGGCCTCTGCCCGGGATGCGCTGTGATATGCCCCGCCTCACGCAGCGGCCGCAACGCAGCCCTAATTGTCCCCCGGCTGACCTTGTAACGCTCCGCCAGTTCCAGTTCACCGGGGAAGCCTGAATCAAACTCACCACCAAGGACTGCCCTCAGCAGATCAGCACTGACGGTCTTCCACAACGGACCACCGCGTGCCTGCAGGGCGCCCCGCTCCGGAGCCGCTGACGGCGTTGCCTGGGCCAATTTATTCGCCGCCCTCGCAGCTGAAGCGCTCAATCACTGTCATGCTCTGACGTTACTTGATGGCAGCAGAGAGCGCTTCCCGCCGGGACACTGACGACGTCCTGCTGCCACGCGCGGCCGCTGGCGGAGTCCGCCGAACCCGCCGCGCTCCCGGTCTCGGGTGCGGCGCTGCCAGCGCGTCTGGATCATCAGGGGGAACGGACAACAGCTCCACGTATTTGGCCATGTCTGGTGCGCCCGGCTTGGCGTAGCCCTGATCATCGACGCAAACGGCTCGGATCCTGAATGCCGAGCGATCTGGATCGGAACGGATTCTTGCCGATGACCAAAGAATGGTGGGCCGGATATCGCCACATTTCCCGCACTCACGACTTAGAACCGATAGTTGAATCTTCATGTGTAATATTCGAATGTCTGCGATTCCAGCAGGCGTCGTACGGCCCTTCACGGGCGGCACTATTGGGGGAAGCGATGCTCGTCTTTAAACGCATGCGGTCTTTGGTTGGTTTGATGTTGGCGATGGCCATGACTTTGGCGGCTGGTCTTTCCTTCGCGGTCCCGGCCCACGCATCCGATTTGTCGGGGCCCGTGCTACTAAATCCGAAGGCCACACCAACGAACCTCAATTTCCACAACGGACCGGCCACGATCAACATCACCCTTCGCCTGGTCGATGCGACGGGAGTGGAAGCACCGGTCATGCTTGCCAGTTGGGTCAACCCGGATCCATGGAGCTGGGGCAGCGGCCAAAGCCAAGGCTTCGGACGTATGACGCTGGTCTCCGGAAACATGAAAGACGGCATCTGGAAGCACACCATCTCTATTCCTCAGGGAGCCGCGACCGGGCAGTGGGAGATGACGCTCTACCCGCTGAGCGACACCTGGGGAAACAGGTCATCCTTCTTCCAGACGTTGGCCACCGTCACGGTGATCGACGAAGCACCCCCGACGGTCGTTTCTCCGGCCTCGGTGACGTTCACTGACAGCCTGGGGACGAAGAACGATAAATACACGATCCCGACCACAACCGGAGTCCAGTACCTGGTTGGTGGAAAAGCTCTTTCCGCCGGCACCTACCCGGGAACCGGCAAGATAACAGTGACTGCCGTCGCACGGACCGGCTATGTGCTGGAACCAAAGGCACCCTCGGCTTGGACCCAAACTTTTAAGGGCCTTCTGGTCGGGTCCGCCCCAACAATCTCCGGCACCGCGCAGGTCGGATCAACACTAACGGCCAAAACCGGCACTTGGACCCCCTCTCCGGTAGCCCTCGGGTATCAGTGGTATCGCTCAGGAGTTGCCATCGCCGGGGCCGTCAGCGGCACCTACGTTGTGGCCGCGGCCGACGCCGGAAACACCATCACCTTGAATGTCACGGGCTCCAAAGCCGGCTACTCACCAGTCACCAAAAAATCGGCTCCGACCGCCCAGGTAACGAAGGGCTCGTTCTCGGGGCGGACAGTCTCGATCGACGGAACATCCCGAGTCGCCCAGACCCTCACGGCGAACGTGGGCGCGTGGATCCCTACTCCGGCGTCGTTCAAATATCAGTGGTACCGCTACGGCGCCCCCATCGTGGGAGCCAATGCCTCCACCTACACACTCACCGCCGCCGACGCCGCAGCGACCCTTACCGTCAAGGTGACCGGATCTAAATCCGGTTACAGCACCGCCTCCACCACATCCGCTCCTACCGCGGCAGTAGCTAAGGGCTCACTTGCAAGGTCCACTCCGACGATCACCGGGAAATCGGCGGTCGGGTCCGTCCTCACGGCCAACCCCGGCGTATGGGGGCCAGCCCCGGTCACGCTCAAGTATCAGTGGTACCGTGCCGGCGCCCTCGTTTCGGGAGCCAACGCCGCCACCTATACGCCGACGACGGCGGATCTCGGCGCTGTCTTCACCGTCAAGGTCACGGGGTCCAAAGCTGGCTTCGCCACGTTCTCCCGGACTTCGGCCCCAACAGCGGCCGTGGTCAAGGGATCCCTCGTTAGGGCTACCCCTGTCATTACGGGAACGGCCAAAGTGGGCGCCACTCTGACCGCTGACCCGGGCGCGTGGGGGCCCGCCCCGGTCACGCTCCGCTACCAGTGGTACCGTTCCGGCTCGGCCATCACCGGAGCCACAACTGCCACGTACAGCCCCACCAAGTCTGACGCCGCGAAAACCCTGACCGTCAAGGTCACCGCCTCCAAGTCCGGATTCACAACCTTCGCCAGAACCTCTGCCCCGACCGCAATCGTGGCCAAGTAGACCGGGAGGAAACCCCGCCAGCCATCTGTGCTGGCGGGGTTTCCTTCTGAATTTCCGCATCGGCCGGGTCCCTTCGGACTTCCCCGGTTTCGGGACCCGCTTCCGGGTCAGGGACAATGGACACCATGACCCTCACAACTTTCGCGCTCATCCGCCATGGCCAGACCGACTGGAACGCGGAGCGCCGGCTGCAGGGATCCACCGACATTCCACTGAACGACGTCGGCCGCGGCCAGGCCCGCGACGCCGTCGCCGCGGTGTCCGGCTACGAGTGGGACGCGGTCGTGTCCTCGCCGCTGGGCCGTGCGGCGGAAACCGCAGACCTGATCGCCGCCGGGCTCGGGCTTAGCGTGGCCCGGCACATCCCGGAGCTTGTAGAACGCAGCTTCGGCAAGGCCGAAGGACTGCAGGCCGGGCCCGAACTGGAAGCCTTGCGCATCCCCGGCGGCTTCCAAGGCGCCGAGACTGGGGACGATGCAGCCTTGCGCGGACTCAACGCGCTGGAGGCCCTGGCCGAGGAGTTCCGCGGCCGCCGCGTCCTCGTCGTCGCCCACGGCACACTCCTCCGCCTGAGCCTCAACCGCGCCATCGGACACCAGCTGGAACGCATCGAGAACGCCGTGCTCAACCTGGCCCACCACCACACCGTGGACGGTTGGCAGCTCGAATACCTCAACGGGAAGCCGGCCACGGTCCCGGCCATGAGCTGACCACGCCGAAGGATCCGCCCAACGCAACGCGGGGTCACTTTTCGCCCATTCCGGACGTCGGGACGGGCGAAAAGTGACCCCGCGTTGCTGTTTCGATCTCGGGCAGGCAGTCACAGTCGGTTTCCTCGGCTGGTGCTCCTTAGACTGACGAAAAGCACCCCGAGCACTGCCGGCCCGGGGTGCAGTACGACGGCCTGATCCTGCCTCCCGAGAAAGAGCTGAATCAATGAAATTTGCGCGTCTGGGTACACCCGGTTCGGAAATCCCAGCCATCATGGACGGCGGAAAGTACTACGCCCTCGCGTCCGTGACTGACGACATCAATGCAGACTTCTGGTCCTCCGGCGGGCCCGCCCGCGCCGCAGCAGCCCTGGCCGCCGGCGCATTGCCCGAGCTGGAGGCGGATGGCCTGCGGATCGGCGCCCCCATCACCAGGCCTTCCTCGGTCTTCTGCATCGGCTTGAACTACGCCGCCCACGCCGCAGAGTCCGGCGCCGCTCCCCCGGCCTTCCCCATCCTCTTCCATAAGGCTCCCAACACCGTGGTGGGCCCGGATGACGCCGTCGCGATTCCCCGCGGCTCCAGCAAGACGGACTGGGAGGTCGAGCTCGGCGTCGTCATCGGGGCGCGCGCTTCCTACCTCGCGTCGCCGTCGGAGGCCATGGACTACATCGCCGGTTTCGTCACCGTCAACGATTTGTCCGAGCGCGACTTCCAGCTCGAAGTGTCCGGCGGCCAGTGGGCCAAGGGTAAGAGCTGCGCCGGGTTCTGCCCCACCGGCCCCTATCTGGTCACCCCGGATGAGGTCGACGCCGGCAACCTGCGGCTGCGCAGCTGGGTCAACGGCGAGCCGCGCCAGGACTCCACCACAGCGGACCTGATCTTCGACGTCGCTGCCATCATCCACCACCTCAGCCAGTATCTTGTATTGGAGCCAGGGGATCTAATCTGCACCGGCACTCCGGAAGGGGTGGCGCTGTCAGGGCGCTTCCCGTACCTGCAGGCCGGCGACGTCCTCGAAATTGAAGTGGAAGGCCTCGGGCGCCAGCGTCAGGAATTCATCCAGGCCTAAGAAAGGGCACGGTCAGCACATGGAGTTGGAACGTCTCAGAGCACAGGTCACCGGCGGTACCGCCGGCAGCGGAGCGACCACGCCCGACGTCGGCCGGCCCGGCGCCGTTCCTGCTGCGCTCCGGCGCCGTGTCCCCAAGTACGCCGACCTGGCGCCGCTGATGCAGTTCAAGAAGCCCGATTTCAGCAGGGCCGCCCGGCTTCACCGGGCCAACACCATCTGGGATCTGCGCGAGATCGCCAAGCGGCGTACCCCCAAGGCCCCCTTCGATTACACCGACGGCGCGGCCGAAGCCGAGATCACCCTGCGCCGGGCCCGGCAGGCATTCTTGGACATCGAGTTCCGTCCCGGCATCCTGCGCGATGTCTCCGACGTGGACCTGACCACCGAGGTGCTGGGCAAACCGTCACGGCTGCCGGTGGGGATCGCACCCACCGGGTTCACCCGGATGATGCAGTCCGAGGGCGAGTACGCCGGATCGCAGGCGGCGGAAGCTGCGGGCATCCCGTACACGCTCTCCACCATGGGCACGGCGTCCATCGAGGACGTGGCGGCCGCCGCGCCGCACGGCCGGAACTGGTTCCAGCTCTACCTGTGGACGGACCGGGACCGCTCGCTCGAACTGATCGAGCGCGCTGCAGCAGCCGGCAACGACACCCTGATGGTCACGGTGGACACCGCCGTCGCCGGGGCCAGGCTCCGCGACGTGCGCAACGGCATGACCATCCCGCCGGCCCTGACGCTGAAGACCGTGCTGGACGCGTCCTACCGGCCGGCCTGGTGGTTCAACTTCCTCACGCACGAGCCGCTGACCTTCGCCTCGCTGTCCCGGTACACCGGGACGGTGGCGGACCTGATCAACTCCATGTTCGACCCCACCCTGACCTTTGACGACCTCGACTGGCTGCGCGAGACGTGGAAGGGCAATCTTGTGGTCAAGGGAATCCAGACCGTCGAGGACGCCCGCAAAGTGGTGGACCACGGCGCGGATGGAATCGTGCTGTCCAACCACGGCGGACGCCAGCTGGACCGTGCCCCGGTCCCGTTCCATCTCCTGCCGGAAGTCTCCGCGGCGCTGAAAGCGGACCACAGCGACGCCGCGATCATCCTCGACACCGGAATCATGAGCGGCGCCGACATCATCGCGGCCCTGGCCCTGGGTGCGGACTTCACCCTGATCGGCCGCGCCTACCTCTACGGCCTCATGGCCGGCGGCCGCGCGGGCGTGGACCGGGCCCTCCAGATCCTGGAAAAAGACCTGGCCCGCACCATGGCCCTGCTGGGCGTCAGCAAGGTCTCCGAGCTGACCCCGGAGCATGTGAAGATCCTCGCCGCCTAACTGATTCCGCACATAGGATCGCGGTTTCAGGCGGCACCTGTCGGCGCCACCGCTCCCGCGTCGTCGACGACCGCTGCCGCAGAACAACGCCCGGCTACATTGCGCTTATACAGGCTGCCGGACGTCACCCAGTAAAGACACGATTTCCGGGGAGAGCCGGGGTACTCTCAAGAATGGAATTCTGGCAGCAGGTTACTTCCACGTTATTCGGAGCCTTCGCTGGCGCAGGTGCGGCTCTTTTAGCGGGCTTCTTAGTGACCTCTCGTGAAGCCACTGCGAAAGAGGAGGCAGCCCTCAACGGCCTCCTGCTGGACCTTCAGCTCAAACGAGCATTCGCCGAGATCCAGCCGAGCTTTGTAGACGCTGTTACCAGTTCGCTCGACATCAACCGATGTGCGGAATCGGTGTTGGGTTCACGTGGCCTAATACGCGGGGCTCGACTCCAACTCAAGCCGCGGTCCCCGGCCTTCGAAAATCTGGCGCGGATGTCGACGACCTGCAACACGTGCCTCCATGATGCGCGCAGAGAGCCGAAACAGTATCAGTTTGCGCTTGTGGTTCTGCGGTCCAAACTGGATAACGAAGCCAAGCTATTGGCGGAAAGACCAAGCATCACGTATCGGATGCCCGGCGGGAATGCCTATTCTGCTCCATGATGAGCCGACTTCGTCTGAGCGCCGGTACACAGATCATTCGTCATTCTTGGGCGACGTTGCCTTCGACGTGCCGCGGGTACCTTCCCGGCCAGTCCCCGACGTGGTCAGTACATTGTTGCCGAAAGTATCCGCTAGGGCCCGTACGGCGGGTCCAGGCGCTGATCCTCTATCGCCAGGCAGTCACTCCTGTCAGCTACCAGCTGCCGGTGCTACGATTGCTACGATTGCTACGATTGCTACGATTGCTACGGAGGCTATTATGACCACGATTCCGCACCGCGAACTCCGGAACCAGAGCAGCAAGATCCTGGAGCGCGTGAAAAACGGCGAAATCATCGACGTCACTAACAACGGCGAGATCGCTGCCACCCTCATACCGCCGTCGGCGTCTCCGTTCGAACGACTGTTGCTCGCCGGCAGTGTGCGGCCCGCCTCCGAAGGCGCCGTCGACTTCCAGTCGCTGCCCCGCGTGAGTAGCAGCGCCGGGACGCTGGAGATACTGGCCGACCTGCGCGGTGACCGTTGATCATCTACGTCGACACGTCCGCGGCGCTCAAATTGGTGATCGCCGAGGCTGAGTCGGCCGCCGTCGCCGAATACCTCACGCGCACCGTCACGGACGGCAATCACTTGGTCGCCTCCATGCTTCTGTATACGGAACTTCACTGCGCTGCGCACCGGCGCGGCCTGCCGTCCGATGTGATCAACACGTTGCTGCGCGGACTCAATCTGGTGGATGTAACCCGCTCGGACCTGATGTACGCGGCCGCACTGCCGGGCGGACTCCGGAGCGCCGACGCCATCCACTTGGCTACCGCCATCCGGTTGCAGACCGACGTGCTGGTCGCGTACGACCGGGAGCTGGTTAGCGCCGCGACGGAAGCAGGGATCATGGTGCTGACACCCGGCGTTCAGCCCGAGAATTGACTCACGTCGCCGTCGGGGAGTCGCCTCCAAGGCGCCTTCGTGGAAGGGACCGAAGCCGAGCAGATACAGCTCTTACTCGGTCTCCGATTGCGCACCATTTGCGGATGGCGCGAATAGCCCGCCGTCCAGTTCAGCAGCCTGCGCTGCCTTGAGCTCCCTGATGCGGAGCCGGAGGAAGATGATCACAAGCACCAGTGCGTAGGCAGCCAGCCCCGCGATGACCGCCATCACGACGGAGTAGAGAATTCCCAATATTTGAAACGTGGCCACGCTAATCCCCCATAATCGTGCACCGTGTGTTCGGCGCGAGCCTCAGAGGCTAGCACGGCCCTCGCCCTGCCTCACAGTCAAGCCCACCCCGTACGCTGCGGCGTCCACACCCCGCGGGTAGGCTGTTTTCAGCGCTAGGCAATTGGCAGTGAAAGGCACAGTATGGAAACTCCCACCCACATTTGGATCCTGACTAGCGTCGGGATCCTGGGCCTGCTGGCCTTCGACTACTTCTTTCACGTCAGGAAGGCCCACTCTCCCTCGCTGAAGGAATCGGCGATCTGGTCGGCCCTGTACGTGGGCATTGCGCTGCTGTTCGGCGTCGGGGTCCTAGTCTTCGGCGGCCCCACGATGGGCACCGAATACTTCGCGGGCTACATCACGGAGAAGGCCCTCTCCGTGGACAACCTCTTTGTCTTCCTGATCATCATGGCCAGCTTCCGGGTCCCGCGCGCCGACCAGCAGAAAGTGCTCCTTTTCGGCATCGTGTTCTCGCTGATCGCCCGGACCGGTTTCATCTTCCTCGGTGCGGCTCTGATCAACACCTTCGCGTGGGTCTTCTACATCTTCGGCCTGATCCTGCTGATCACCGCCGGGAACCTGCTCCGGCCCGACTCGCACGACGACGACACCGAGGGGATCGTGGTCCGGCTGGTCCGGCGCGTCCTCCCGACGTCGGCCCACTTTGACGGGGACAAACTGTTCACGGTCGAAAACGGCAAGCGCGTCCTTACCCCGATGCTGCTGGTCATGGTGGCGATCGGCGGGACGGACATCCTGTTCGCACTGGATTCCATCCCGGCGATCTTTGGCCTGACCACCAACGTGTACATCGTCATCACCGCGACAGCGTTCTCGCTCATGGGGCTGCGGCAGCTGTTCTTCCTCATCGACGGACTGCTGGACCGCCTGATCTACCTCGCCTTCGGCCTCGCCGCGATCCTGGGTTTCATCGGCGTGAAGCTGATCCTGCATGCCCTGCACGAGAACACCCTGCCGTTCATCAACGACGGCGAACACGTCCCCGTCGTCGAAGTCAGCACCGAAGTCTCGCTGACCGTGATCCTCGGCGTCCTGACCGTCACCGTGCTGGCCTCGATTATCAGCCCCAAGGGCAAGGCCAAGAACATGGTGTCCGGCGCCCGGCGGCACGCCATCGAATACCTCGACCTCACCTACGAGACAGGGATCGCCGAACGCGACGCGATCTACGCCAACATGATCCACGAGGAAGAAGAACTCAAGAAACTCCCCGAGAAGTACAAGGCCCTCATCCGCGACGAAACCGAATTCCAGGGACTCCTACGCCGGGCCCACGCCGCGCATGACGAGGCCACCCAGCGCCAACCCAAGTCCCAGTAGACGGGTCCCTCCCGGGCCAGGGCCTGGCCTGGCCGGCGCCCGGCGCCGTCTCGGCGACGGACGGCTACATCAGCGGGCCCGCAAGCCCGGAAACGAACCACACAGCGGACAGCAGCCCAAAAACGGCGATCAAATAGCCCACTGCGAGGGCGGCGATCGCGAGCCCGCGGCCCTTCTCCCGGCGTCGCGCGGTCTGGTTGAGTGCCACATGACCGGCGCCCACGGCGAAAACCGCAACAACCGACAAACCCATCAAGACGAACCCCGCCGCCGCTACGGCGGCCAGGACCAGGGCAGTTATGGCCATCCGGTTGTACCGTGTGCTGCGGCGGACTGGCCTTTCCGACAATTCCATTGATCCCCCGTTTATAGTTGGCGCGCGGGCATCGCGCGCGGTCACAAGCCCAAGGTTGCCACAACGGACTGCGGGATGAGCCGCCGGCGGCGCCCTAAGAGTTCGAATCTATGGCCCTGCTGTGGCCCGTCGGACCAGCGACCTAATAACAAAGACCTCGTAAGCGAGGAACAGTGCGACGAGCAGATAGTCGTACCATGCGGCCTCGAGGCGAGCCAGCAGGCTGCTCAAGCCGAGAAGTCCGACCAGCTGCGTCACCAGGATCAATGACCAAAGCGTAGATTTCGTTATCGTCTGCACAGGGGGCAACAATGCCATCTCCTGCAGCATGATGTCACGTACCCAATCCGACCGCCGGCAAGCGTCAGCAGCATTTCCCGATGATTCGATGGGAACGAGAAGGAAACCAGCTTTGAGCCTTCTTCGGCGGCGGCACGAAAACGATAATTAGATTACCGACCTTCGCCGGCTCTTGATTCGATCGGAGAAGTTCATGCTCAAGGCCTTGCTCTGCAAGCTGAACATCCAGCACGACTGGCATATTGAACACGCCGACGATGGCGCCTTATATAGGCGCTGCAAACGTTGCGGCAAAGACGATGACCGTGGAGGCGGCGGGACGGGCGCCCCCGGCGCCTGGGCCGGTCCGGCGGGAATGGGGTAGGGCCATCATTTTGGACAAGCGTCCGCCGCCCGAAGGGTACTCCGCCCCTCCTTGCCGCCCCGCAAACCCCGGCGGTAGCCTGAAAAGAAGATGACGGGCCGCGCCGCGTCCGGACCGGCAGACCCGCCACCGGGAACGGGGACACTACGATGTCTACACTGTCGACACTCGCGCACGGCCGGGAAGCCTACGCCGAGCGGCGCTGGCCGGACGCCGTCGGGCAGTACACCGCCGCCGAGCGGGACACCGAACTGCCGGCCGGAGACCTGGAACAACTGGCCACGTCCGTCATCCTCACCGGCCGGGCCTCCGATGGCGTGGACATCCTTTCCCGGGCTCACCTGAAATACCTTGCCGACGACGACTACGCGGCGGCCGCGCGGTGCGCCGTCTGGACCGGGATGAACCTCATCCTGCTGGGCGAGCCGGCCCGCAGCGCCGGCTGGCTCGCCCGTGCCCACCGGATCGTCGAGGACCTGGACGAGCCCTGCCCCTTCGAGGGCCTGCTGTTCGTCCCCGCCGGGCTGGCCGCCCTCTACCGGGGCGACGGCGCCACCGCCGCGGAGAACTTCGCCCGCGCCGCCAGGCTCGGCCGGGAGCGCGGCGACGCGGACACCGCGGCGCTCGGCGTACTGGGCCTCGGCCAGGCCCAGGTCATGCTCGGCCGGCTCGACGACGGCCTGGCCCTGCTCGACGAGGCTATGGTCGCCGTCACCGTCGGGGAGATCTCCCCCGTCCCCGCCGGGATCATCTACTGCGCGGTGATCGAGACCTGCCACCTGGCCTTCGATGTCCGCCGCGCCCACGAATGGACCCGGGCGCTGGATAAGTGGTGCGAAGGCCAGCAGAACCTCCTGGCCTTCAGCGGGCAATGCCAGATGCACCGGGCCGAACTGTACCGGCTGCACGGCGCCTGGTCCGAAGCGATCGGCGCCGCCACCACAGCGCAGGAGCTCGCCTTCCGCGGCGACCGGATGGCGACCTACGGCGGCTTCTACGAACAAGGCGAAATCCACCGTCTCCGCGGAGAATTCGACGCCGCCGAGGCCGCCTACCTGCATGCCCAGGAGACCGGGTTCCCGCCGCAACCCGGGTTCGCGTTGCTCCGCCTGGCGCAAGGCCGGCCGGAGCATGCCCAGTCCATGCTCCGGCAGGCCATGGACGGGGTCGACCCCGCCTACCGGCGCCGGATGCTTGCCGCCCGGGTGGAGATCGAGCTGGCCGCCGGCGACGCCGACGCGGCGCGCGCCGCCATGAAGGAACTGGCCTCGCTCTGCGCCTCGATCGACATGCCCATGCTGCATGCCATCGCCGAGCAGTCCGAGGCCACCGTGCTGGTTCACGACGGCGATCCGCAAGCCGCCCTGGTGCTGCTCCGCCGTGCGTGGTCGCGCTGGATCAGCCTCGACGCGCCCTTCGAAGCGGCCCGCTGCCGCGCCCTCCTGGCCAGCGTGTGCGCCGCCGTCGGCGATCACGAATCCGCCGGCCTGGAGCTGGCCGCGGCCCGGGCTACCTTCGCCGAACTGGGCGCCGCGCCGGCGCTGTCCGCACTGGAGCATGTAGGCGCGGAGCCGCCCGGCGGCCAAACTCATAACAACCACGACGCCGCCCCCGCCGCAGCTCTCACTGCCCGCGAAACCGAAGTGATGCAGCTCGTTGCGGCCGGGCTGACCAACCGGGAAATCGCCGCCGAGCTCTTCATCAGCGAAAAAACCGTCGCCCGGCACCTGAGCAACATCTTCACCAAGCTGGACCTGACCTCCCGTGCCGCGGCCACCGCTTACGCCTACCAGCACGGGCTGATCACCGGCACCCCGCCTGCATAGAATTACCCATTCGCGCCGCCGGACTTCACCCCGAAAATGGGTGATTCGCCCGATTCGCCATGCCGCGCCGAAAAATAGCGTTAATGGCATGAACGTTTCAGTGCTCGCGGGAATGGTTTCCACCGCCCTTTTCGCGGTGAGCTACCTGCCGATGCTGGCCAAGGCCCTCCGCACGAGGGATCTGGATTCCTACAGCCTCGGGTACCTGGCGCTGAGCAACGTCGCCAACGCAGTCCACTCCCTGTACGTCTTCAGCCTCCCGCCGGGACCGATCTGGGCGCTGCACTGCTTCTACGCCGTCGCCTCCGCGCTGCTGCTCATCTGGTTCCTGCGTTTCCGGACACGTCCGGGGCCTCCCGCAACCGGCGCACAGCGTTCATAGCCACCATCTGCACCTGCACTATCAAGGAGGAACACCATGAACACCACCCCAGCCACTGACGCCGGCGGCGCCGTCGGGACTGCCGCCGTCGACACCGTCATCATCGGCGCCGGCCAGTCCGGTCTGGCGCTGGGCTATTACCTGGCGCAGCAGCGCCGGACCTTCGTTATTCTCGACGCCGGGACACGGGTCGGCGACGCATGGCGGCAACGGTGGGACTCGCTGCGGCTGTTCACCCCGGCCAAGTACGACGGTCTGCCCGGCCAGCCGTTCCCCGGCGATCCGTTGGCCTTCCCCACCAAGGATGAGCAGGCGGACTATCTGGAGGACTACGCCTCCCGGTTCCACCTTCCGGTCCGGCCCGGCACGGCCGTCACCCGGCTGAGCCACGACGGCACCCGGTTCCACGTCACCGCAGGGGCGCAGCGCTGGACGGCGGCAAACGTCGTCCTCGCCACCGGCGCCTGCCACCTGCCGAAAACACCGGGGTTCGCGGCGGACCTGCCGTCCGGCGTCGTGCAGCTCCACTCGCATCACTACCGGAATCCCGGCCAGCTCCAGCCCGGCCCGGTCCTAGTGGTGGGAGTGGGCAACTCCGGGGCGGAAATCGCCCTGGAGGCCAGCCGAACGCATGAGACGTGGCTGGCCGGATCGCCGAGCGCGGAAATCCCGGTCCGGCACGGCCGGAACGCAGCCCGGTTCTTCATCCCGGTGATCCGCTTCGCCGGGATGTACGTGCTGACCACCAACACCCCGATCGGACGCAAGGTACTCCCGAAAATGGCGGCCATGGCCACCCCGCTGATCCGCACCAAGACCGCGGACCTCGTCGCCGCCGGCGTGCACCGGGTGCCGAGGGTCACCGGCGTGGAGGACGGCGATGTCATGCTCGACGACGGCCAGCGCCTCCGGGTGGCCAACGTCATCTGGTGCACGGGATTCGTTGAGGACTACCCGTGGCTGGACATCCCGGACCTGCCCGCAGACTGGCGGCAACAGCAGCACCGCGGGATCGTTGATGCCCTGCCCGGTCTTTACCTGCTGGGCAAGGACTTGATCTTCGCGGTCACCTCGGAGACCCTTCCGGGGGTGTGCCGGGACGCCAAATACCTGGCCAAGCACCTCGCCGCCACGCGGGCACCACAGGAAACGGCGGCCCAGTCCCGGCAGGCGGCATAGGCCGCAGTCCGACACCCCGCTCCCGAGTCAGGCGTTTTAAACCGCGGCCTTAGAGCCGGAACGAAGATCCAGGAGCTGCCGGGTATGCACCGGGACATGATCCGCGGCGAGGCCCTCGATGAGCTGGCCCAGCGTGAGCGGCTGGTCGATCACGAGGGCATCGTTGGACACCAGGAGCGTGGGGATCAGGACGGCGGTGGCCTCGTCGTTGAGGTGATCGGCAATGTCGCAGAGAATGGCGGCCTGGTGCCGGACGTGCTCCGTCAGCTCCGCCCGGCCCGGGTGCTCGCCGATGATCCGCTGCAGGTTCCAGGGATCGAGGCAGATCCGGTTGTCGAAGCTGGGGCGGGCGCCGGCGACGACACTGAGCGTCACCGCCGCGATCGCCGCGTCAACGCTGAGGACGTGGGCCAGGACCTGGTCTGCGTTCCAGCCTCCATCGGCGGCAGAGCCGAGGCCGGGGGTTGCCGCAGCGTCGAGCAGGCCGTCATAGGCAGCCCGCAGTTCCGTTGTGTCCATGCTGTGGTTCCCTTCAGACGGAGTGGTTTTGTTGTATTTCAATGCGGCGCTGCATTTGAAGGCAGTATTTAGCGCGGCGGGCCGACCGATACGACGCCGAGCTGCCGCATCAGGCGAAGGTGGTCGGTGGTGCCCCAGTGTTCTGCGACCTGGCCGTTTTCTATCCGGACTATGTCCGTAGCCTCAAATTCGACGCTCTTGCCCGTCGGCTGGACGCCGGACATTTCACCGAGGTGGGTGCCGGCGAGGGTCACGTGCCCCGCCTCCATGCCCTTATCTGACAGAACCGGCCCCATCGCCTTGACGTGAAGGTCGGGAAACGCGGTACGCAGCGCGTTCACGAAGCCGATGGCGCCCTCCTTGCCGGTGGGTTGCCCCAGGATGGGGGCGTCCTCATGGTTGACGTAGTCCTCGGCCGTCAGTTCATCCATGAGGGTCAGGTTTCCGCCCTCCAGCACTTCCCGGTAATACCGTTCGATCAGCCCCATCCGGTCTGTCATTTCAGTTCCTTCCGGCCACCCGGGGGTGTCCGTGACTCGGATTTCCCTGCAGTTCCGGGCGTTGGACCCGGCAGGGCAGCGGTTTTCCGCCGTTCATCTCGCCGCCACCATAGCTCCTCCCGGCGGCCATGTGAACGGCCTACCGTGAACGGGTTGCCGGCGCCCTCCCGGCAACTAGCTACCTAGGAGGATCCCTCGTATGCGCACCATCGTGACGGCCACCGCCGCCCTCGTTCTCGCCACCGCGGCAGCCGGCGGCGCCGTCGGCATCTCCTCACCGCCGGCAGCAGCGTCGCCAGCGTCGTCGGCGCCGGCGTCGAAGACCACCACGCATGCCAAAGCCGCTGCATTGGACCTGCAGTCCCACCGCGGCGGCCGCGGGGAATGGACCGAGGAGTCCCTCGCCGCGTTCGGCAACTCCCTTCAGCTCGGCGTCACCACCTTGGAACTGGACACGCACCTGAGCGAAGACGGCAGAATCATGGTCTGGCACGACGACCTGATCCAGCCCGAGAAGTGCAAGGACACCGCCCCGGTGACCACCGGCGACGTCGAGTTCCCATACGTGGGCGACCGCGTCGCGGACCTGACCCTTGCGCAGCTCAAGACCCTCGACTGCGGCTTCATGCAAATGCCGGGCTACCCCGAACAGCAGGTCATCGCGGGCAACCGGATCGCCGAACTCAAGGACGTCTACCAACTGGCCCGCGACTACAAAGCGAAGAAAGTCCGCTTCAACGTCGAAACCAAGGTCGAGGAAGGCCAGTCCGGCGGCGAGGGCATGGTGGCCCTGACCCGCGCCGTGGTGACCGAGATCCAGGCCTCCGGCATGCAGGACCGCACCACGCTCCAGTCCTTCGACTGGTCCTCGCTGAACCTGGCCAAGGAACTCGATCCGTCCTTGGTCCTCGTGGCGCTCTCCAGCGGTGACGCCTGGGCCCAGGTAGGCCAGCCCGGCAAGAGCCCGAACCTCGGCGGGATCGACATCGACGACTACAACGGCTCACTGGCCCAGGCCGCCGCGGCCCAGGGCTACGACGTCATCTCCCCCGCTTTCAAGTCCGTCACACCCGAGATGATCAGCGAGGCGCACGAGCTTGGCCTGGCCGTCATCCCGTGGACCGTGAATGCGCAAGGTGACATGGAAAACATGATCGGCCTAGGCGTGGACGGCATCATCACTGACTACCCCACCCGGCTGCGCACGCTGATGGAAGAGCGCGGCATGAAACTACCCAAGGCGTACGAGCCCAAGGGCTAGCGAACCCGGCCGCAGACTAACCGCTCGGGCGCTGAACTGTCGTAAACGAGGTAGAGGCTCTTCCCACCGGGAAGGGCCTCTGCATTTCAATGTGATCGCTCACTTATTGGGTGGCTTACTAGACCGATACGGCTCCCAACTGCTGCATCAGGCGCAGGCTGTCGGTGGTGCCCCAATGCTCGGCGACTTTGCCGTTCTCCACGCGGATGATGTCGGTGGTGTCGAATTCCACGCTCTTGCCCGTGGGTGGGATGCCTGCCATCTCGCCACGATGGGTGCCCGTGAGGACGATGTGGCAGGCCTCCATGTTTTCAGCAGACAGTGCCGGTTCGACCACCTTCACGTGGATGTCCGGGAACGCGGCGCGCATCATCTCCACGAAGTACCGAGCTCCTTCCTTGCCGGGCGGCTGCCCCGGGAGAGCCTCCTCGTGGTCGACGTAGTCATCTGCCGTCAGTTCATCCACGAGCGACAGGTTTCCGCCTTCCAGCACCTCCTTATAGAACCGTGGGATCAACCCAATCTCGTCTTTCATTGTCCGACTCCTCCAATAATGAGACCGTCGTTAATTTCCCCCAGGTGCACCGCATCATGGCATCCGACAAGAGGCCCACAGGAGGGGCCATCACAGGGACAGGACGACGCCGGGCGGGGATCCGGCACGCGCGGGAGCCAGTCAGCGGGAAGTAACCCACAAAGACGTCACGGCTCTCCTTGCTGGCGCCATCACGTGGCGAAAAGGGCGCGTCCGGCGGCCATAGCGCGATAGAATAGCGGGCGAATTGCCTCGTTAAGGGAGACGTTAGGCCGCCTTTCGCGGCCTGTCAATACGCGGAAATTGCGCATGGTTACAAGCCCCGAAGAATGCGCTTTCAGCCCGCGGCGTGGTGGTCCGTGCTCCGCATCCGGACGGCCACAATAACGCCGGATACGCCGGTCAGCGCGGCGACGACGCCGACCGCGGCCGGGATGCCGTACGCGTCGGCGATGATCCCGGAGACCAGCGCGCCGACGGCGAACCCGCCGTCGCGCCACAACCGGTAGATCCCGACAGACCTGGCCCGCCACTCCGGGTGAGCGACGTCGCCGATGGCTGCCAGCAGGGTCGGGTAGACCATGGCGGTGCCCGCCCCGAGCAGCACCGCGGCGGCGAGCCAGGTACCGAAGTCCTGCCCGACGGCGGTCAGCGCCAGCGCGGCGGCCTGGACGAGCATGCCGCCCACGATCAAAGGCTTGCGGCCGATCCGATCCGAGAGCGCGCCGGTCACGAGCTGGCCGGCGCCCCAGACGGCCGGGTAGACGGCCGCGAGAATCCCGATCCTGTCGATGGTCAGCCCGGCGGCGGCGAACAGGACCGGGAAGAGGCCCCAGGCGAGGCCGTCGTTGAGGTTGTTCACCAGGCCGGCCTGGCTGACCGAGGACAGCGACTTGTCCCGGAAACTGGTCAGGGTGAAGACGTCCCGATTGCTGAGCCCGGCGTGGGTGCCCGCGTGGACGGAAACGTGGCTGGCGGCCTCGACTTTGGCGTGATGGTGGGTTTCCCGTACAGCCAGCACCGAGAGCCCGAGCCCGACGGCGATGAATGCGGCGCCGAGCAGGAACGGCCCCGGCCGCAACCCGTAGGTGGCGGCGATGTAGCCGGTGGCGAGGGCGGTGCCGGCCACGCCGAGGTAGCCGGCGGCTTCATTCAGGCCCATGGCCAGGCCGCGGCGGGACGGGCCGACGAGGTCCATCTTCATCATCACGGTGGTGGACCAGGTCAGGCCCTGGCTGATGCCCAGGACCACGTTGGCGGCAACGATCCAGCCCCAGGAGGGCCCGAAGATCAGCAGCAGCGGGACCGGCAGTGCGATGAGCCAGCCCGCGACGAGGACCGGCTTGCGGCCGTACCGGTCCGAGAGGGTGCCGGCGAAGTAGTTGGTGCCGGCCTTGGCGAGGCCGAACGCGAGGATATAGGTCAATGCGGACGTATATAGGTCAAGCTCGAAAACTTGCGCGGCCAGCAGCGGCAGGACGGTGCGCTCCTGCCCGAGGGTTCCGCCGACAAGGGCGTTGACGGCCACCAGCAGCATGAACTGGGCCAGGTTCTGCCGCAGGCCCAGCGTGATGCCGGCCCTCGTGTTGCGGCGCTGCGGTGAGGAGGTGTTGCCGGGCGTCATGGATGCACTCCAGTGGTTGGTGACAAAGCGACGGCGGCCCGGTGGTCCGGGCCGCCGTCGGCGGTGTCAGTCAGGTGGTGCCGGTGGTGCGGGTCAGCCGGCGGTGGCCGGTTCGAGGGTGTCCTGGTGGGCGGTCCAGGCGGCGTAGCTGCCGTCGAGTTCGACGATGTCGTAGCCGGCGCGGCGCAGGGCGCTGGCCGCGACGGAGTTCCGGACTCCGCTCTGGCAGTAGGTCACGATGGTGCCCTCGGCGGGGAGTTCGTCCAGGTGCCACATGACGCGGCCGCCGGAGAGCTGGTGGGAGCCGGGGATGTGTCCGGCGCCGTGCTCGGTGCGGTTCCGGACATCCAGGACCATGGCGGCGTCGAAGCCGGCGAGTTCCTCGGGCTGGATCAGGGCCGGGGTGAATGTCGGCAACCCCTCAAGGGTCGTGACGTATCCGGCGACGCGGTCGATTCCGACCCGGACCAGGTGGTCCCACATCTGGTGCGCGGCGCCCTGGTCCGGGGCCAGGAGCACGAGCGGGGTGGTGTCGGTTTCGGGGTTGATGACCCAGGCGCCGAAGCTCGCGGTGGATTTGCCGGCCGGGATGTTCACCGAACCGGTCACGGTGCCGTGGTGGACCTCGGCGTTGGGCCGGGTGTCCACGAACGTCACCGCGTCCGCCGCGAGGTCCGCGGCGACGTCGGCGGGGCTGAGTTCGGTCAGCGGGGCACGCTCGCCCATCACGGCGGGGCCTTCCCGGTTTTCGCGTTTCATCCGGGCGAAGTAGGCGTGCGCGTCGGGCTGGCCGTCGAGGAGCTCGTTGATGAAGCCGGCCTCGTCGTTAGCGGCGAGGTACGGGCCCCACCAGGCGTAGAGGCGTTCGTAGCCGACGGTGCTCGAGGGCAGGGCGCCCAGGGCCTTGCCGCAGGCGCTGCCGGCGCCGTGGCCGGGGTAGACCTGGACGTGGTCCGGCAGGGCCAGGAACTTATCCCGCAGGCTCGCGAAGAGCTGCTTGGCGCCCTCGAAGCGGGTATCGACCCCGCCGGCGGCCTCGTCGAGCAGGTCCGGGCGGCCCAGGTCCCCGGAGAAGACGAAGTCGCCCGAGAGCAGGTAGCCGGGGGCATCGGCGAACGCGCCGTCGGTGATCAGGAAGGAGAGGTGTTCGGGGGTGTGCCCGGGGGTGTGCAGGGCCTCGATGGTGATGTTGCCGATCCGGATCGTGCCGCCGTCGTGGAGGCGTTCGGCCTCGAAGCCGTACTGCCAGTCCAGTCCGCCCTCCCCGGAGACGTAGGCGGTGGCGCCGGTCGCGGCGGCCAGTTCCCGGGTCCCGGAAAGGAAGTCGGCGTGGATGTGGGTTTCGGTCACGGCCACGATCTTCATCCCGTTCGCGGCGGCCAGCTCGCGGTAGATGCCGATGTCGCGGCGGGCGTCGACGACGACGGCCTCGCCCTTGCGCTGGCAGCCGATCAGGTAGCTGGCCTGGGCGAGGTCTTCATCGTAAATGCGTTCCAGAAGCATACAAGTCTCCTTCAAAAAGCGGATCGGGGCGGGGACTCAATCCCCGTGAACTACTAACAACGGTAATACCCCCGGGGGTATATTGCAAACGGTCCGGCGCGGCGGGTTGCGGCCCGCCGCGGTCAGGCCTGCTGCTGCGCGGCCTGCTCCCGGAGCTTTGCCATATCCAGGTTCTTCACGCCCTGGATGACTTCCTCCAGGCCCGTTGCGTTGAGGGCGCCGGGCTGGGAAAAGACCAGGGTTTTGTCGCGGAAGGCCATGAGCGTGGGGATGGAGGTGATGCCGGCCGCGGCCGCCAGGGCCTGCTCGGCTTCGGTGTCAACCTTGGCGAAGGTGACGTCCGGGTGCTGCTGCGAGGCCGCCTCGTAGGTGGGGGCGAACATGCGGCAGGGTCCGCACCAGCCTGCCCAGAAGTCAACGAAGACGATGTCGTTGTTTTCCAGGGTGTCGGCAAGGGTCTTCTCGGTGATGTCGATGGTTGTCATAACCAGGTTCCTTCCGGGTTTGGGGAGTCAGGCGGATGGGTTGCCGCGCCCGGGCGGGGGCGGCCGGGTGGGACTAAGTGGTGGGCAGGCCAGCCGCGGTCCAGGCGGTCATGCCGCCAGCCATGGTGTCGGCGGTGTAGCCGGCTCCGTTGAGGGCGTCGGCGACGCGGGCGCTGCGATTGCCGCTGCGGCAGACGGCGATCACGGGAACAGCAGGGTCCAGCTCGGTCAGCCGGGACTGCAGGTCGCCCATCGGGATGTGGAGGGCGCCGGGGATCATGCCTTCGGCGACCTCAAAGTCTTCGCGGACGTCGAGGATCCGGTCCGTGCTGCGGCGCTGGTCGGCTTCGTTAACGGTGATTTCAGACATGGGGATCGTCCTTTCAGAGGGGTTACGTGCGGTTTGTGCTAGCTCGCGGCGCGAGCGGGGAACTGGAGGATGGCGGATTCGCGGGTGGGTTCCTGCGCGGTTTTGTTCCAGGGCATCGCGGCGATGGCCTGGCCCATGGCGCAGGTGTTGGTCGCGGCCGAGAACGTCAGGCCGGCGCCGATCGCCCCGGCGAGCAGGGTGATCTTGGGCGAGACGAACTTCCCGCCGGCCAGGCCCAGGACCACGAGGGAGCCGGCGGCCAGGCGGACCTGGCGTTCGAGGTCCCAGCGGGTCTTGCCGCGGACCACGTCGCCGCCGGCGGCGGCGAAGCCCGGCACCCCGCCGGTGAGGACGTAGGCGGTGCCGATCCCGGCGCGCCGAGGCGCTGGCGGGCCTGCTCGGCCCGGGCCCCGGACTGGCAGACCAGGACCACGCGGCTGCCGAGCCGGGCGGCGAGTTCATCGGTGTGCTCCGAGAGCAGCGGCAGCGGGACGTTGTAGGAGCCGCGGATGTGCATGTTCTCGAATTCCGCGGCGGAGCGGACGTCGATGACCACAAGGTCCCGGTGCTCCTGGAACCAGCCGCGCAGGGCTTCCGGGTCCAGGGCGGTGATGGACGGGGCGGCCGGCGCCGGGGCGGTGGCGGTGGTGGAGGGAGTCATGGAGTCCTTTCGGGACTGGACAAGCAGGAACTGAATACCCCACCGAGTATTACAGATACCCCCCGGGGTAGTCAAAAATACCTAGGGGGGTATACCCTTGAGGGGAGATACCGATGAAAAACGCCTACCAGGGAGCCTTTTCCATGGACCTTGATCCAACCGACCTCGCCCCGGTCATCAACCGCCTCAAAAGGGCCCAGGGCCAGCTCGCCGCCGTGACCCGGATGCTCGAGGAAGGCCGGGACTGCAAGGACACCGTCACCCAGCTCGCCGCGGTCTCCAAGGCCCTGGACCGGGCCGGCTTCGCCATCATCGCCAGCGGCCTCGAACAATGCATCGTGCAGAAGGACACCGGCATGAGCACCAAAGACCTGGAAAAACTCTTCCTCACCCTCGCCTAAGACAACCCGCCTAAGAGTCCAGCCTTCGCGGCGGCGCTGCCCGCGTGCCGATCGGAGCGCTCCCCCGTGCCGAGTTCCGGCGTCGTTGCCCGTCCGACCGCGAGCCGCACCGGCACCGGCAGCCCGTCAACGATCGCCGGTTCGAGCAAACTGTCCTGCACCCTGACGGCGACCAGCTCAAGATCCAGCGATGTGACGGTGCCGGCGACCAGGACGACGAATTCGTCGCCGCTGTAACGGGCCACGGTGTCGACGCCGCGGACGGCCTCCGTTAGCCGGGCCGCGACCTGGCGGAGCACCTGGTCGCCGGCGTCGTGGCCCAACGTGTCGTTGATGTCTTTGAACCCGTTCACGTCACAAAAGAGCAGCCCTACCTGACCGCCGTCGCGCGCAACCGCGTCCAGCGCTGCTTCCAGACGATCCGCCAGCAGTACCCGGTTGGGCAGCCCGGTCAAGGAATCGTGCAGGGCGTCGTAGCGGGCTTCCTCAAGGAGCCGCTGGCGGTCGGCCTCGGCGGCCTCGAGTTTGCGCAGGGCCGCGGCAAGTTCGGATTCGTACTGCCGGCGTTCCGGGGCGCGGAAGAGGATGATCCGGTCGATTCCGGGACCGTCACCGGCCGCCGCATCCCGGGACGCGGCGAGCAGAACGGGCAGTTTGCTGCCGTCAGCGTGCAGGATCTGGACTGACAGCTCGGCCAGGGAGCCGGTGTTGTCCAGCTCCGGCATCGCGTGCGTCAGGTACATGATGCGGTCGCCGGCCGGCAGGAGCCGGAGCATGCTGGTCCCGGCCAGTTCCGCCCGGGTGCGGCCGGTCCAGTCGCAGATGGTCTGGTTCGCTTCCACGATGGTTCCGTCCCGCATCGTCAACAGGTATCCGGCCGGGGCAGCGTGGAACAGCGCCTCGAAATCCGTGGGAGCTGGGGCAGGAAGGGCTGGAGATGCTGGATGGTCGGCCGGAACGGCGGTCACAGCGGTCCTTGCAGGTAGTCGAGGATGGCGCCGGCGGTTTCTGCCGGCGCGCTGGCCTGCGGGAAGTGGCCCCTGGCCTGGAGCGTCCTCAGGGTGCCCTGCGGCATCTTCTCCAGCAGGTAAGAACCGATGTGCGGGGGCGTCACGACGTCGTCCGTTGTTTGCAGGATGAGTGCGGGGAGGTTGACGGCGCCGAGCAGATGCCGGACATCAGAGAGGAAGGCCACGCGGGCGAAGTCCCGCCCGACCAACGGCTTGACCCGGCCGAAACTGCCCTGGATTTCCTCACCCAGTTCCGGGGAGGCCGGGGTGTTCATAAAGACCGGCGCCATGGAATTTGCCCACACCAGATAGTTGGCCTCGAGCGACACAAACAAGTCGTCCAGTTCCTGTTGCGTGAAACCGCCGGTGTACCCGTCCTCGGGATGGTCAAGATAGCTCGGCGATGCGGTCAGCAGCACCAGCCTGCCCAGGCGTTCGCCGTCGTCTTTGCAGGCGGCCTCAATGGCCATCATGGCCCCGACGCTATGGCCGATGAGCGTCACCTTGCGCAGATCCAGTTCTTCGCAGATCTCAAGCAGATCCAGCACATACGGACTGATGCTGGAATACGTCGCGGAATCATAGGCGGCCTTGTCCGACCCGCCGGATCCTACGTGGTCAAACAGCACCACCCGGTACGCGTTGGTGAAGTACGGGAGGATTCTGTCCCACATGCTCTGGTCCGTGCCGAACCCGTGGGCAAACATCAGCACGGGTCCGGATTCGGGTCCGTATTACTGCCGTTCGCGCCAGGCCAGCGACACCACAAAGACCACCACGCCGAGGCCGAGCATCACCAGCACCATCAGCCCCCAGTTGGCTTGGTTGACGCCGCTGCCGTAAAGGATGCCGATCAGCACGGTCGCCGTGATCGCGCCGAGGTACCGGCAGGTCTGGAAGATGCCCGCCGCCACGCCCCGCTCCTCCGGCCGGGTGGACAGGTACAGGCCCTGGTTGGAGGCGATGCTGACCACCCCGTAGGGCAGGCCCAGTAACGCGGTCAGGGCCAGCACCAGCACAATTGAAAAGGACGCCGTCAGCAGCCCCATCATCCCGGATGCGACGATCAGCAGGGCGACGCCGGCGATCAGGACCCGCTTCACGCCGAAGCGCTCGATCGCCCGGACCGCGGCCGGCGTGATGACCACCGAGACCGCCGCCAGCGGCAGCATCAGCAGCCCCACGACGCCGGGATCGTACTCCCCTGCCTCCTGGAGGAGCTGCGGCAACCCGAAAAACGCGAAGTAGTAGACGCCGTTGAAGATGGCGAAGCCCAGGTAGACCAGCAGCAGCGGCCGGTTGCGGCCCAGCAGCCGCAAGTCCAGGAAGGGCGGGGCGAACCGCAGCTCACGCCACACAAAAAGCACCGCCAGCAGTATGCCGCCGGCCAGAAGCCACCAGCGGAATCCCGGCACCGCATTGAGCAGAGCCATCATCACCAGGACCAGCGCGCCGACGAACGCGAGGATGCCCGGGATGTCCGAGTCCCGCAGCAACTCCCGGGCCGCGCCGCGTTCACGGTTCCCGTCCGCGGGAGCATACTTGCGGACCAGGAAGATGGCCGCCAGGGTCAGCGGCACGTTGATGAGGAACAGGGCCTGCCAGCCGATCAGGCTCACGAGCACCCCGCCCACCACGGGACCGGTCGCTGCCGCCGAGGCGTTAGCCATCTGGATCCGGCCCAGCGGCCGGGTGGTCGATACGTTGCCTTGCCGGGCCAGCGCCCCCACCATCACGACGGCGCTCGGGTACGCCGTTGCGGTCCCGAGCGCCATAAACGCACGGGCCACACACAGCACCGCGAAGTTCGGCGCGAACGGTGCCACTGCGCACGTCACGGCAACCCCGGCCATGCCGAGCAGAAAGAGCCGGCGCGGTCCGAACCGGTCCGCGAGCCGGCCCATCAGCGGCTGGCCGGCCGCCGAAGTGAGGTAGAAGGCGGTGATCACCCAGGTGACGGTCGCGACGTCGAGCCCGAAGTCAGCGCGCAACACCACCAGGGCGACGGCGATCATGGAGGAATTCAGCGGGTTCAGCGCCGTGCCAAGGCTGAGGCCGGCGACGGCGAAGCCGCCGCTGCCAGGGACCCCGCTGCCGCCACGGCCGCTTCGAGAAGAGTTGCTCACGGCAACAGTCTGTCCCACGGCCGGCCCCGGCGCCGAACCCGCTCACGGCCGGCGCGCGACCACGTCGAAGATGTGCCAGTGCTTCGGTCCCCGGAACGACTGCCCGTCGGCGTCATAGACCTCGAACGCCAGGATCTGAAGTCCCTCAAAGAGTTGCCTGGCGTCCGCCTCAGTATGAAAGTTCCAGTCCGGAATCCCGGCCCAGGAGTCCCGGTCGCCAAACAGGTTGACGGCGAGGAATCCGCCGGGCCGCAGCGCTGCGCGGATTAGCTGCCAGAAGTCCCCAAACGCGCTGGGGTTGAGGAACGGCAGCGAGTAGCTGGCCAGGCAAAGATCGTTTGGCGGAAGTGTGCGGAGCCGCTCGAAGGGACTCACCGCGACGCTGAGGTTCGCCGCCAGCGGCGCGGGGACCGCTGCCGCCACCCGCGCGGGCTCGTCAGCCAGGGAATCCACGGCATGCACCCGCCAGCCGTCGCGCAGCAGGGCGCCGGTCTCTATTCCGGCGCCACACCCCAGGTCCACGGCCTGCCTGCCGTTTCCGGGACCGGCAAGCTCCATGACGGCAAGGCATAACGGCCGCACGGGCCGGCTCACCTGGGCTGCGTTGTAATCCGCCCAGACTTTGGAGTCCGCCAGGCTTTCCACAGAAACGTTCTACCACTTCCGGAATCCGGCGACCAGCGTGGTGTGATCACAGGACAGCGGCCCTCCACGCCGCTCAGCGGCGGGTTTTGGCGACGGTCATCAGGATCGCCGAATCCTCTTCCGCTTCGAGACTGTGCAGCCCGTCCGGAACTATTAGCAGGTCCCCGGTCCTGCCCTGCCAGGATTCATTGCCGGCGTGCAGGCGAACGCAGCCGCGCAGGACATAGACCGTCGCCTCCCCCGGGTTCTGGTGTTCACTGAGCTGCGTCCCGGCTTTGAAGGCCATCACCGTCTGGCGCAGGACCTTCTCGTGCCCGCCGAACACCGTATCCGCCGCCCGGCCGCTGTTGGCGGCAAGGGCCGCCTCGACTTGCTGGCGAGCCAGGGCCTCGATCGATATTTTCTGCATGAGGATACGGTAGCCGCAATCGGCTCCCGTGCCGAGGGCCGGTTGTCCCGGTTCAGCGCTGGCCCTGGGGCCTCACATGACTACCCGGAAATTACTGAAGGCCCCCGTCGCCCGGGAAAGTGACTCGTCCACGTTATCCACCCGTCCCGGCGCCTCCGGCGAACGGAGCCACCGGCGGAGCTCAAGCACCACAAGCTGGGGCCCTTCCGCCACGATGCCCACCGAGCCGTCGTTGTTGTTGCGGACTGTACCGGTCAGCGCCAGTTCTTCGGCCTTGCGCACCGTCGAATACCGGAAGCCGACGGCCTGCACCATGCCGTCCACCCGGGCCGTCAGCCGGACACGCTCCCCGGAATCGTTTTGTGGGATCTCAGTCATGGTTCCAATCTAGCGTCGCGGCGGCGCGTTGATCTCAATCCGGGCGGATCCGGGACTTTTGCCCCTAACGGCGCCGCTGTACGTCCCGCAGACTTGTGTCATTGGGAGGCCCGGCGACGGGCTCGTTTACTTGCGACCGGCAGTCCGGCTGGTCCACACGCTTGCCGCGGCGACGGAACACCACAATGACGTTTTGTTCCGCCGCCTGCGGCAACCTCATGGGAAGGACAAGACCAATGGCAGGTCAGTTCGAACTTTTCACCGACGCGGATTCCCACATCCGGTTCCGGCTCGTGGCCACGGACGGCACCGTGCTGGCCGTCTCGACGCCGTTTGAGGACAAACGGGCCGCAGCGGACGGCATCCGGGCCGTCCGTGAATGCGCCGGCACGGGCCTCATCCGAGAGGTCCGGTCATCCCCGTGGGCTGCCAGCGGCCGCGATAGCAGCCGCCCCTCACCTTCACACCGCCGGCACCGGCACGCCCCGGCGGTTTAGTCCGCTTCTTATCCCCGGCACACTCCTACCGCGCCGCGCACGTTGGCGGCGCTGGGCATGGAGTGTGCGTTTGGAGTGCGGGCTGCCCCGGCCCAGGGGCACACCGGTCACCGTTTAGCGGTGCGGTATTGCCCATCGAGGTCCGGTCGCCGCGCCTCCAAGTCCGGTCGCCGCCTATTTTGCTGCCGGCCGCAGTGATGTGATCATCGTGCGGATGTCCTGGTATTCGGGAGTTTGCGCGTAGAGTCTTGCTTTCTCAAGGTAGGGCAGCCCGGGATCTCCCGGAGTGGCGTTGACCGCCGGCCTGTATGCCTGCCCGAACAGGGCGCCGCTAGGTGGCCACAGGAACAACTGGAAGATAGGGCACGCAACATCGCCTGTCGGCTCTGGGGCTGTCGTGATTCCGTAGGCGGCAAGCGTCGGCGGCAGGGGCTCGACCTCCGTGACGTCACCCCGCGCTTCGAAGACAAAACGCGGCACGTCGGTATCCGCCGCCCCGGATTCGGCCAGGGCCTGCATCGGCTCCGAATCAAAGATCAGGTAGGGGGACCTCTCCGTGCAGACCTGGCCGGTCACCACGTTGGTCCGCAGGGCGGCCATCGGCTGTCCCTCGGCGTTGAGGACATCGACAAATTCCCCTGCCAGTGCGGCTTCTCCGGCATCGTCCTGGATGGTCCACGATGTTGGGTAGTCAAAGCTCAAGGTTCCGTCCGACGTCGTAAACGTCTGCCAGCCCGATGGCACGGCACTGGCGCCCGGGCCGGACGGCGCGGAACTACCGGGTGCGCTGCTGCCGGGCGCGGAACTGCCCGGTCCGCTGCTGCCGGGCGCGGAACTGCCCGGTTCGCTGCCGCCCTGGCCGCTGCCGTCCGGAGCGCTGCTGCCAGGAGAGGTATTACCGGGAGACGTAGCGCCGGTCGCGCTGCCGGTCGCTGTACCGCCGGGCTGGCCGGTCAGAGCACTCCCGTCCGCCTCCGTCGTCGCCGGAGCGCACGAGGCGACCACCACAGCGAGCCCGATGGCCGCGGACAGCGCCATGACGGATCGTGGCGCGGACATCCGTGTCCCGTGCATGCTGTCCTCCCCAGGGATGCGTGTGGTCCGATAATTATCCCTGCCCGTGAGCATATCCCTAGGGACTTCCTGCCCTGATTTCGTCCCTGCCGCAAACAAAGGCCCCAACGAAAGCTGCACAAAGGCTGCCGGGAACTCCGGAGCAGTCCACAGCGGAGGCTCCAGGTCATCGGAAGACATAGTGGCCGTGACGGCACCCACGTTGACAAGCCGGTGATTTCAGTTGTCCGAAAATCCTTGCTACAGCTTGATAGATGCAAGAAATCTTGAAGGATGCCTTACCGTTCGTGGCCGTTGCCATCGCCATCCTCGCGGGAGTCGTGGCGTCGTGGCTGATCCGCAGGGTGGTCCTAGCCCTCAACCGGGGCCGTGACGAGCTCAGAGAGACCTCCCGGCTCGCACGCGCTCCGCTGCAGATCGTCCTGATCCTGATCGGGGTGAAAATCGCCCTGGCGCTCACCACGGAAAGCGGCGGCTGGCGGACGTGGGTGGATCATCTGCTCCTCATTGCCCTTATCGGGGCGATCGCCTGGCTGGCCGTGACCATGCTGCTGATCGTGGAAGCCATTCTGCTCGCGCGCTACAGCGTGGACGTGAGCGGCAGCCGAAGGGCCCGCCGGCTGCAGACACAACTGGTCCTCGCCCGGCGCATCGCGGTGGCCCTGATCATCGTGCTGGCCGTCGGCAGTTCCATGCTGACTTTCCCGGCCGTCCAGGCGCTCGGCGCCGGGCTGCTGGCCTCCGCCGGTGTCATTTCCATCGTTGCCGGCCTCGCCGCCCAGACGTCCCTCGTGAACGTCTTCGCCGGCATCCAGCTCGCCTTCACGGACGCCATCCGGGTGGGCGACGTCGTTGTCGTGGAGAAGGAATGGGGCCGGATCGAGGAGATCACCCTGACGTACGTCGTGGTCCACATCTGGGATGACCGCCGCCTGATCCTGCCCTCGACCCACTTCACCACCACCCCGTTCGAGAACTGGACCCGTCGGCAGACCGAAATCATGGGCACGGTGGAGTTCGATCTTGACTGGCGCACACCGCTCGAGGCCATGCGCGCCGAGCTGCGGACCATCCTGGCGTCCACGGAGCTTTGGAACAAGAAGGTCGGCATCCTGCAAATCACGGACGCCACCAAGGGCTACGTCCGGGTCCGGATCCTGGTGAGTGCGGACGACAGCGCGGCGCTCTTCGATCTTCGTTGCCTGATCCGCGAAGAACTCGTAACGTTCCTGCAGCAGGCCCACCCCGAGTCCCTGCCGCAGACACGCCTGCAGACCGGCTCCGCCAAGCCATCCAACCTGCCGCGCCAGCACGCCCAGCCCGGCGAGGCGCAGCTCTTCACCGGCTCCATCGAGGCCACGGAACGCTCGCGGGCGTTCAGCGGCCCCGGCAAGGACGTGTTCGAAGACCGGGACAAGACCATCGCTTCGCGGAACTAGTCCCCGCTGCGGGGTCCCGCTGCGGGGATCCCCGCTGCGGGGTTCCCTCACTGCGGCGACGGGCAGATAATCATTCAGTGGCGGCCCTGACCGCCAGCACTGGTAACCGGCCGTCGGCAGCAAGGGAGCCCGCCATGACCATCCCCCCGTTTCCGGATCCCGATACGTTCCCGCCGGACCCTGGTCCGGCGGCCCCGCACCCGGATCCCGGCAACCCGTTTCCCCCGGAACCGGGACCGGGCCCGCTGCCGATTCCCGATCCGGGACCGCAGCCGCCGGGTCCCCCGCGCCCGGACCAGTCCGCGGGCATGGGCTGAATCCGGTATGGACTGAATTCGGGGACGCACCGCAGTAGACGCACCGCAGTAGACGCAGAAACGGGCGGCGGGTTGACCCGCCGCCCGTTTCTCAAGGCAACTGTAGTGAGCGCGGCTCTTTCAAGCCGCGCAACCGGCAGTGCTAGCCCAGGACGATGTCCCGGGTGCGGTGGTTGTAGTGGATGACCAGTCGGCCGCCCTCGTGGTGCAGCTCGTGGTTCGGGCCGTCGAAGAGACCGTACGCGCCGAAGTTCTCGGCCCAGGACCGGTTGAGGGCGATCTTGAAGTTGTAGAAACCGGCCGGAATATCGGCTTCGAGCTTCCAGAGCTGATCCGCGCTGTCCAGTTTCATCTGGACTTCGTCGAACTCGGGCGACCAGTTCTCCGGCGCACCGAGCAGGGTGTTGAAGTCACCGACGACGGCGACTGCATCGGGCTGGTCGACGGCTTCGGCGCTGCTGCCCTCGGCTTCGGCGGCAGGTGCCTCGGGTGCTTCCTCGGCGACGGGAGCGGCTTCGGCCTTCTTGCGCTTCGGCGCGGCCTTGGACTCTGCCGCGGGAGCCGCCTTGGCGGAAGCCTTGGGTGCGGCCTTGGCGGCCGGCGCCTCGGGCAGTTCCGTGCCGGCCGGAACCGGAGTGCCGCCGTCGAGCGCTGCGGCGAAGGCTGCGGGATCAGCAAAAGCGACGGTGGCGCGCTGGCCGTCCTCGGTAATGGACCAGCCCGGGCGGCCCTTGACGAGCCAGCCGGCTTTGACGAGCTTGGCGGTCGCCGTCGTGAGCGCCTTGTGGCCGCGGGGAATGCCCCCGCTCAGCAGTTCACTCTCCTGCTCGTTCAGCGGAACACGGGCGATTGCCGCGCTGAGCACGTCTCCGGCGTTCAGCTTCTCGCCGGACTGCACCGCCTCTGACAGAACGTCGAGTACGGCTTTGAGCCGAAGAGTGGTGTTTTCTGCTGTGTTCCTGGCCATGTAGTCTCCCCTAGAAAGCAATAGTTCCATTTGCATTTTGCCAAGAATCAGGGCGATTGCGCGAATGGTGCCTGTTAACTTTATGTGACGTGACCGACTATGACGGTTTTTCGTCGCGAAAGCGAGGGTTGAATCCCGGTACCTGCGGGTAGTTTGTCTGCCGCATCAGGACGGTGTAGAGCGACGCGGGGTCCTAATGTCCGGATGCCGCGAGTTCGGCCAGCAGTTCCGTTTTCCGCTCCTCGCTCGCGAACGAGGACCGGATCGAGTTGGCGGCCAGCCGTACGCAGTCGAATTCGGACAGGCCGATCACCGAGGTCAGCTGCGCGAAGTTTTCGTCCACGTAGCCGCCGAAGTAGGCGGGATCATCGGAGTTCACGCTGACGTTCAGGCCCACGGCAAGCATGGCCGGCAGCGGGTGCGCTGCCAGGTCATCCACCGCCCGCAGCCGGACGTTGGAGAGCGGGCATACGGTCAACGGCGTCAGGTCCTGCACCAGGCGCTCTACGAGGTCGGGGTCCTCCATGCACCGGATGCCATGGTCAATCCGCTCCACGCCCAGTATGTCCAACGCCTCGATGATGTACGACGGCGGGCCTTCCTCGCCGGCGTGCGCGATCCGTCGCAGGCCTGCCTCCCCGGCCCGGGCGAAGAGCCGTTCGAATTTGGCCGGCGGGTTGCCGACTTCGGCCGAATCCAGCCCGATGCCGGCAATCGGGGCCTCCATGGCCAGAAGCTCCTCGAGGACCGCGAGCGCGGACTCCTCGGACTGGTCCCGCAGGAACGCCGCGATCAGCAGCGTGGAGATGCCAAATTCCTCCCGGGACGTCGCCAGCACGGATGCGACGCCGTTGACGCACGTGGCCAGCGGCACTCCGCGAGAGAGATGGGCCTGCGGGTCCAGCATGATCTCCGCGTGGCGGACGCCGGCCGTGGCCGCCCGGGCCAGATACGCCCGGGTCATGTCGGCGAAGTCCTGCTCGGTCTGCAGCACCGCCATGTTGGCGTAGTAGAGGTCCAGGAAGGACTGCAGGTCCGTGAACTCGTAGCGGGCCCGGAGTGCGCCGAGATCGGCGTAGGGAAGGGTGATGCCGTTACGCTCGGCGAGCGCGAAGATCAGTTCCGGCTCGAGTGTCCCTTCGATGTGCAGGTGCAGTTCCGCCACCGGGAGCACGCTGCGGTCAGTGTCCTCGCGCGGTTCGGTATCGCCGTCGAAAGCATTCATTCGGTAAGGATATGCCCGCGGCGCTAGAGTCGGACTAATGCGCAATGAACAGCATGCTTCGAATCCGTCCGGGCCCACCACACCTGTCCCCCTGTCCGCAGACTCTGCGGACGGCTTCGTCCGGGTCCGCGGGGCCCGGGAGAACAACCTGCGGAACGTGGACGTGGACGTGCCGCGCGATGCGATCGTCGCCTTTACGGGCGTGTCCGGTTCGGGGAAGTCGTCGCTGGCCTTCGGCACCATCTACGCCGAGGCGCAGCGCCGCTACTTCGAATCCGTGGCGCCCTACGCCCGCCGGCTCATCCAGCAGGGCCACAACCCCAAGGTGGAGCAGATCACCGGGCTGCCGCCAGCCGTCGCACTGCAGCAGCGCCGCGGCACACCGAGTTCGCGTTCGAGCGTCGGCACGGTCACCACGTTGTCCAACTCCGTCCGTATGCTCTTCTCCCGCGCCGGCAGTTACCCGGAGGGCGCCGGCCAGCTCGATTCGGATGCGTTCTCCCCCAACACCGCGGCCGGGGCCTGCCCGGAATGCCACGGCCTGGGCATCGCTCACACGGTCAGCGAAGCCTCGTTGGTCCCGGATGCCTCGTTGAGCATCCGTGACGGCGCCATCGCCGCCTGGCCCGGCGCCTGGCAGGGTAAGAACCTGCGCGACATCCTCACCCACCTGGGCTACGACGTCGACGTGCCCTGGCGCAAACTCGCCAGGAAGGACCGCGACTGGATCCTGTTCACCGACGAACAGCCGGTGGTGGAGGTGACACCGCAGCGCGACCGCGTGGCGAAGCCGTACAAGGGCCGGTTCTGGAGCGCTAAAAGCTATGTGCTGCACACCCTGGCCGACACGAAGAGCGCCACGATGCGCGAGCGGGTGCTGCGCTTTATGGAAACCGGTCCGTGCCCGCGCTGCGGCGGCAGCGGACTGACGCCCGAGGCCTTGGCGGTCACGTTTGCCGGCCGCACGATTGCCGAGCTCAACGCGGTGCCGCTGAGCGAGCTCGCCGAGATCATCCGGCCCACGGCCGGTCTCGCGGCGGCCGGCACCGCCACCCGCAAGCAGTCCTCCGGCGAGGACAACGAGGTGGCCGTGGCGATCACCCGCGATTTGCTCCAGCGGATCACCGTGCTGCTGGACCTTGGCCTTGGCTACCTCGCGCTGGGCCGGGCCACTCCCACCCTCTCCCCCGGCGAGATGCAGCGCCTCCGGATCGCCACCCAACTGCGTTCCGGGCTGTTCGGCGTGATCTACGTCCTCGACGAACCTTCCGCCGGATTGCACCCCGCCGACGCCGAACCGCTCCTCGCGGTCCTGGATGAGCTCAAGTCCGCCGGGAACTCCGTGTTCGTGGTGGAGCACAACATGGACGTTGTCCGCCGCGCGGACTGGCTCGTGGACGTAGGGCCCCGCGCAGGAGAAGGCGGAGGCGACGTGCTCTACAGCGGCCCGGTGGCCGGCCTCGCCGCGGTGGAGGCCTCGCTCACCCGGCCCTTCCTGTTCCCGGACGGGACCAACACAAATAACGACGACGGCGGCCGCTCCCGCCGGGACCCGGCCGGCTGGCTGGAACTGCGCGACATCACCCGGCATAACCTGCGGGCCCTCGACGCCGACTTCCCGCTGGGAGTCTTCACCGCCGTGACGGGAGTCTCCGGCTCGGGCAAGTCGACGCTGGTCAGCCAGGTCCTCGCCGAGGTGGTCGGGGCCCGGCTGCACCCGGAGACCTGGGCAACGGAATCCAACGCCTCTGCTGACGGCGGGGACGCTGCGTCAGCCGGCGCCGGTGAGCCCCGGGAGCCGCTAGTGGTGGGTCCGGTCTCCGGCCTGGACGGCGTGGACCGGCTCGTGCAGGTCGACCAGAAGCCGATCGGCCGGACTCCACGGTCAAACCTTGCCACTTACACCGGCCTGTTCGATGCGGTCCGGAAGGAGTTCGCCGCCACGGATGAGGCGCGGGCCCGCGGCTTCGGTGCCGGACGGTTCTCCTTCAACGTCGCCGGCGGACGCTGCGAGACCTGCCAGGGCGAGGGCTTCGTGGCCGTGGAACTGTTGTTCCTGCCCGGCAGCTACGGCCCGTGCCCGGAATGCGACGGGGCCCGGTACAACCAGGAGACCCTGGCCGTGACCTACCGGGGCAAGAACGTGGCGGAAGTGCTCGGCATGACGGTCGACGCGGCAGCGGACTTCCTGGCCCAGGTCCCGGCCGCCGCGCGCAGCCTCCGGACCCTGCGCGAGGTGGGCCTGGGCTATCTGCGGCTGGGACAACCCGCGACGGAGCTCTCCGGCGGCGAGGCCCAGCGGATCAAACTCGCCACCGAACTCCAGCGCGCCCAGCGGGGCCACTCGCTCTACCTGCTCGACGAGCCCACCACCGGACTGCACCCGGCCGACGTCGAACTCCTGATGGCGCAACTGCAGCGCCTTGTGGACGCCGGCAACACCGTGATCGTGGTGGAACACGAGATGGATGTTGTGGCCGCCGCCGACTGGGTGATCGACCTCGGCCCGGCCGGCGGTGATGCGGGCGGGCAGATCATCGCCGCCGGGACACCGGCCGCCGTCGCCCGGTCCGCAACGAGCCGGACCGCCCCCTACCTGGCGTCCGTGCTCAACGACTGAGGCCCACGGCGTATCCGGCCTATGCGGTGCGCGGGATTTCCCGGACGATGCGTACCTTCCAGTGCGTCTCATCACTCGTGTCCAGCAGCGCGACCGTTCCCATCGCAACGTGCAGGGCGACCCGTTTGGCGGCCAGCAGTTCGAGATAGAGGGTTTCATTCATCCGGGCGGGCGCGTCGATGACGTACTTCACGGCGTCGCGGACCTTGCGGTAATTGGCGCTGCGCTCGCGGTGCAGGTGCAGTTGCAGGCTATGGCGCTGGCGAAGCTTCGGCTCGTGCCGGTTCAACCAGGACACGGCGGCGTGGACTCCCACCACCACCGCCAGGCTCACTCCATACATCCACCATTCACTGTTAAGCAGGAACAGCGGAAGGTTTGCGATTGCCACGGCGGCAATGACGATGCGCAGGGCCAGCAAACGCCGCATGCTCAGCGCTACCGAGGCCATCATGGCGCGCAACCCGTGCTGTTCAGTGAGGGCCTCGGCCGGATCCAGCGTGAATTCCTCGAGCACGAGGATCCCGTTCGCTTCCGGTCCGAGCATTTGTCCGTACTTCGGCCCTGCAGCAGGCACAGGTGGCATGGCGGGGGCTGGGTTCATGGCGTGTCCTCCGGGCGAGATTGGTGGGCTACTGGTAGGGTACGCGCCGTTCCCGGGAGCTGTCAGCCCCATTCCGGCATGTGAACATCGGCACGTCGGGCCCTGTGCAATTGGAGCTTTGGCTCCGTGGCCTCAAACTGGAGAGATGCAGACTTTCCTCCCCTTCCCAGATTTCCGGCAAAGCGCCTCGGTCCTGGACGACGTCCGGCTCGATAAGCAGCGCATCGAAGCGCTGCAGGTCCTCCGCGCCCTGGTGATCCCGGACTATGGCCGGCAGGACCACCCTGTGATCCAGATGTGGATGGGCTACGTCCCGGCACTGACCATGTACGGGCTGGCGATGGTGGATGAGTGGGTCGCCCGCGGGCACGAGGATCACACCCGCGCGAAGATCATGGAATTTGCCCCGCAGGCTGCGCACCCCGATTACGCCGCCAAGATCCCGATGCCGCCGTGGCTCGGGAACGAGGACTTCCACCGGAGCCACCGGTCACGGCTGATTGCCAAAGACCCGCGCTTCTACATGCCGCTGTTCCCCGACACGGAGCCCGATCTCGAGTTCGTCTGGCCCCAGCCCAGGCATCTGCTCCTGCCCGAAGACCCCGAGGGCGACCGGATGTGGGTGCTGCGGCTGCCCGTCGGCAACACTGATCCCATGCAGCTGGACACCGTCAGCCTCCCGCCCGTAGGCCGGGCGAAAAACGCTCCCGCCGACGACGAATACCAGTTCGTTTATGCCGACCCCAGCTCCCGGCGCCCCAGCAAAGAGCGGAAGCTCCCGCCGAAGCAGCTCACGAAGAAGCCCACCCGGAAACGCCAGCAGCAGGAGGCCGCTTTCACCACGCTGCCCGGCAACTCCGTAGTGGCCATCCCGCTCGAGGGCGGTACCTCATTTGCCGTAGGCCGGGTCCAGGGCCGTCCCATCACCGTCGATGGGCAGTTTGCGCGCAACTTCACGGTCGATGAGATCCGCGACCGCTCCGCGTTCGACTACCCGGCGCTGCTGCAGGATCCCCGGCTGTTCTTCCCGATTCCGGCCCAGTAAGTCCACGGGCCCCGCCCCTGCGGCTTGCGCCGGATCGGGGCCCACTGGCCGGAACGGAACAATATGTGCCAAATCGACGCCTAAATATCAAGGTTTTCTCAAGACAAGTGTGCTTGCCCCTGCTAGCGTGTAACTCACGTGGCACGTGTGGTGCATGTTACAAGCGTTACTGTCTGAAAAGTTGGAGCCATGGTTGGATCACAGAGTCAACTCCGTGCGGTAGTGGTTGATGATGACAGCGATGTCCGACTCCTGATTCGCCGCACCTTGGAGATGCAGGGCTTTGCCGTCGCGGAGAGTGCGAACGGCGCTGACGCTCTCCTCCATATCAAGGAACACCAGCCGGACGTGGTGACGCTGGACCTGAACCTGCCTGATCTTGACGGCATCGAGGTGTGCCGCCGGCTGCGGAAGTTCTCCCAGGCCTACGTCTTTATGATCACGGCCCGCGCGGATGAAATCGACGAACTCATGGGTCTGGAGACCGGGGCCGACGATTACATCAGCAAGCCCTTCAGCCCGCGCACGGTCCAGGCCAGGGTCTCTGCTGCGCTGCGCCGCCACCGGCCCACACCGCAACGCCTCACTCCGCAACGACGGGCCAGCGACGTCATCCCGATGACCGCCGCCGAAATCGCCGAGGCAAGCAACGGCTTCCGGCGACGCGCCTCAGACCGCGCCGCCGCGGCAGGCGAGCCCACCTTCCAGCGCCGTGTCTCGGACCGGCCACCGACCCGCCACCGACTCCGGCGACCACAGCTTCCAACGCCGCGCCACCGACTCCGGCGACCACAGCTTCCAACGCCGCGCCACCGCCCCGTCCGCCTCTGCGGATGATCCCATGGCTAGTGCGCAGACAGGGTCGATTCCGGCAGCTGCCTCCATCCAGGGCGACACGCATACTGTCACCGTGCGTCGGCACGGGCCCTTGGCCGTTGACGCCGAAGGCCGGATCGCCTCCATCGACGGCGTTGAACTGGATCTGACGCGCACAGAGTTTGACCTGCTGGTAGCCCTCACGGGCGCTCCCCGACGGGTCTGGACCCGAAAGGCACTTCTCGAGAAAGTGTGGGGCAACGAATGGACTACAGACGAGCATCTGGTCGAAGTGCACATCGGAAACCTGCGTCGGAAACTCGGGGACAAGGGCCGGGAACCGCGGTTCATTCGGACGGTGCGCGGCGTGGGGTATCGGATGGCACCGGCAGAAATTGCAGCCTAGGCGGCGTTGAACTCCCATGACAATTCACATGACCGGGCACAGCCCCGCAGAAGACGACGTCGAGCCTTCCCGCAATGCGGTCCTCGCCGACTACGGCCTGCCCGACATCGAGCCCCGCATCGGTGCGGCGGCAACCGGCGTTCCCAACACCCATGATCAACTCCACAAGCTGCTGACACTGGCAACCCGGATAACCCGGACACCGTGTGGAATGGTCAACATCATCACCGAAGGCGAGCGGCATCAAATCGCGGCCGTGGGCGTCGAACCCGGGGTCTGCTCCATCCAGGATTCGCTCTGCGGCTCGGTCTTCCTCCGGGGTGAGACCACGGTTATCGCCGATGCGTCACGTGACCCTTTCTTCAAAGACCACCCTTTTGTTTCGGGAGCAGCCGGGGCCGTGCGCTTCTATGCCTCGGTTCCGCTCACCACGGACTCCGGATTCGTCCTCGGCTCGCTGTGTGTCCTGTCGCCCGTAGCCGGAGAGCTCTCCCGGGCCAGCCGGGCGTCGCTGGAAATCATCGCCGCGCAAGTTGTTGCCGTCTTGGAGCTGCAGCACCATGCCAGAATGCTCGCCGCAAGCCTGGCCGACGCCCGGCGCAGCAACGAGCTGTTGAAGTCGTTCGCCGGCCGGATCAGCCACGAACTGCGCAACCCGCTGACCAGTGTCATCGGGTTCACTGAACTCGGCGAAGAGCGGAACCCCGACGCAGCCGACGATTTCGCCATCATTGGGCGGACGTCCCGGCGGATGCTGGGCCGGGTGGATGACATGCTGGCGTTTTCACGAATCGGGGGTGAAGTCCGGCGCCAACCGGTCTCGCTCGCATCCCTGGTCCACGACGTTGAAGAGGACCTGGCCCGAATCCTGCAGGATGCCGCGGCGGAAATTTCCGTCGATGACGCCCAATTCGACGCCGACGCCGAGCAGCTGCGGACACTTCTGCAGAACCTCATCCACAATGCTGTGGCCTACCGCTGTCCCGGCACAGCACCCGAAGTTCGGATCACAGCCGAGCAGAACCTCAACGAACTCACCATCCGTGTCGCGGACAACGGCAAGGGCATCCCGGCCGGGGAACGCGTCCGCGTCACCGAGCCGCTCATCCGCCTGCACCGCGACGGCGATCCGCCCGGTTCCGGGTTCGGACTGGCCACGTGTGTCCGGATCGCCCGCGCCCACGGCGGGCAGCTGGAAATCGGCGAGGGACCCGGCGGGGGCACCACCGTGTCCCTGATAATTCCGGCCACGGTCCCGTCCGATCCCGCAGGCGCCGACTGCACCTCGCACTGAGGCAGTTCCGTTCTGAGGCAACTCCGCGCTGGAGGACTATTGCTAGGCTGCCTGAAGGACTGACTCGGACGCCGAACCGCTCGCGGGCGTCGGCTGGAAACCGAACAGGTCGGTGGCCAACTGCGCGAATTCCGCGGCGCTGCTGTCCAGGCCCCAGGCGGCACTACGGGCAGCGACGAGGTCCCCGGCCCGGATCTGCCGTTCAACCACCCGGCTTTGTGCTTCCAGCCGCAGGGCTCCCGTCATGGCGGCCGACGTCGCGACGCTGAGGACGGCGCTCAACGCGCGGTCACGCGCGCCCTCACGCAGATTCTCGTGGACGCTCAGCAGCCGGTCCGGGAGCCGTTCAACGAACAAGCCCACAATATCGACGGCGTCGGCGCGGTAGTTCAGTTCGGCGGCCAGTGCATCGATCCGGCGGCTGTCCAGGACAGGCACGCCGCCCCGCGTCATTGAGGTGCTCCGGTTTCTTCGGCTGCCGAAACCGTCCGCCCCGATGCCGTGGCCTCGTCCTCCGCCGGCTTGGACCAGATCGCTTTCAGCACAAGCAGCGCCAGCACGGCAGGAGCGCCGTACAGCAATACAGCCTGAACGGGCGGCTGCCGGAGAGCACGGATGCCGTCGCCGAGGTGAGGCACCACGGCGACATTCTTGTAGATGTAGTCCTCGTTCAATGCAGCAACCCACGGATCCACTGCCTGGTTGGCATCACCCTTAGTGATCACCGACGTGGCGCCCGCGGCATCGCGCTCGATCGAGATGACGCGGTGCGTTTCAATCTTGTGGTCATCAATCGGGATGCTGTAGGTAATGACGTCGCCTACTTGAAGCTCGGAAACCGGGATCCGGGCGCTGACCACAACGTCCCCGGGATTGATCATCGGCGACATGCTGCCGGTCAGCATTGTAGACGTCTGGTAGGGCAGGAACCGCGGGCCGACGGCCAGGAACAGGAAGGTCGCAACGGCCGCCGTCAACAGCAGCGCCAACAAAATGCGCCCGACGGCGGACGCGACCTTGGCGGCGCTCCCCCTGGACCGTTCGGGGCGGGCGTCCAACCGGCGCCGCCCGTGCGTGGCAGGAGCGGCCGGGGCTGCGGTTTTGCGGGCTTCAAGCAGATTCGCGGCGTTCACGGGTGGTCCTCCTGCCGGGTTGGGGAGCTGATGTGTCAGGAAAATACTGCGGGACCCGGCCCGGCCGTTGGTGGGCCGGACCGGATCCCGAGGTAGTGCTACTTGAGGGTTCCGGCCCGGGTTGCCCCAATGAACGAGACCCGCAGGCTGTCTGTCTTGCCCTGCATGGTGTTGTCCGTGACCGTCGCCGGGAGCGTGAGCGTCACGCGGAGGTAGCTGGACTGGCCGACCTCAAGGGACGGCAGGGTCTTCGTCACTGACGTCAGCGCGACATTGGTGGCCGTCGCGGCGACGTTTGACGTCAGCGACGTCGCACCCGCGGGGCATGCCAGGCCCACCCGGTCAACCTGGAGCCACTCGGTGGGGCAACTGTCGACAGCTACTTTGAGGCCGGCGGAACCGGTCAGCGTCGTCCGGGCAGCGATGGGAGAACTCGGCGCGGTTGAAAGCAGGATGGCCGAAAGATCCTGGTCGCCCGTGTTCTTGATGGTGACGGCGCGCTGCATGCTGTCCCCGGGGACGAAGCCGCTGGCGGTGAAGTTGGTGTCGCCGCCGACCGTTTCCAGTTTCACGGTGCCGGCGGCGACCGTAGCCGAGGCATCGGTGGCGCTGGTGAAGGCACCGTAGGTGCCGAGGCCGGCGACGCCCGCTGCTGCGGCGAGCAGAGCCGCGGACGCCAGGACCTTGCTGGACGTGGACTTGAGGTTGAGACCCATCGGATTTCCGTTCCGTGAAGCCGGACCGCGTGGACCGGGTTGAGTGGACTGTGTGCCGGCCCCCCACAGGCTGACAAAAGCAACATTGCCCGGCGCCCCTCAAGCAGACGCATCCCCTGCCAACAAGATCCCAACAAGTTTTCCTCAAGCCGCTCCCGGGACCCGTCACAAAGACCACGATGAACACTGGCAGACTGTTCGCATGACTGTACTTATGGCCGGTTGCGGCGATCTCGGCACGGAAACGGGGCTGCACTTCGCGGCTGCCGGACACAAGGTTGTGGGCTGGCGGCGCTCGCCCGAGAAGCTGCCGCCCGGGATCGAGGGCGTCGGTGTTGACCTGAGCAGCGGCGCGCTGCCGCCGCTGCCGGCGGAAACGACCGCCGTCGTCGTCGCCCTCTCCGCTGATTCCCCCACGGAGGAGGCTTACCGGGCCGCCTATGTGGACGGGCTGGGCCACGTGCTCGACGCCGTAGAGGCCGCCGGCGCGGCCGGCACGGCAATACCGGACCGCATCGTCTTCGTCTCCTCGACCGCGGTGTACGGCGACGCCGCCGGCGGCTGGGTTGACGAAGGCACGACGCCGGAGCCTGGCGGCTTTTCCGGCCGCATCATGCTCGAGGCAGAGGACCTGCTGCTGAGCAGGCTGCACGGCACCGGCATTACCCCGGTGATCCTCCGGCTCGGCGGAATCTACGGTCCGGGCCGGACCCGGTTGATCGACCAGGTCCGTGATGGCAGCGCCGTGGTGCCGGCGGACTCCCGCTACACCAACCGCATCCACCGGGATGACGCCGCCGCCGCGATCGTGCACTTGTGCACGATGGACTCCGAGCCCGCGCCGCTCTACCTGGGGGTAGACAATGACCCCGCCGAACTCGGCGAGGTCCTGCGTTTCCTGTCCGCTGAGATGAACCTCCCGCAGCCGGCGTCCGAGGAGCCGCGCGGCGAGACTTCGGACGGGAGGCCGGCGCGGAGTGAACCCTCGCGGAGTGAGCCCTCGCGGGGCGGGAACAAGCGCTGCAGCAACGCGCTGCTCCTCGGGACGGGCTTCACGTTCCGCTACCCGACCTTCAGGGAGGGCTACCGGGCGATCCTGGCCGGCATCGGAGTCCGGCACCCCTGACCCGGGGTGCACCCAGCTGAAAGGGAAGCATGGATATTCAAGGCACGATTGAGACCGTCGGCACCTACGTGGACGTTGCCGGAGTGGCCGTGATGGTGATTGGCGCCGTTGTCTCGATTCCCCTGGCCCTGCGCGGGTTCCAATTCCAAGGCCGCCCGGCGGGATCCGGCCCGCTGTCCGTCTACCGGTCCTACCGGCAGCTGCTCGGCCGCTCCATCCTGCTCGGACTCGAGTTCCTCGTTGCGGCGGACATCATCCGCTCCGTCGCCATTACTCCGACGTTCGAAAGTGTGGGCGTGCTGGCGATCATTGTGCTGATCCGGACCTTCTTGAGCTTCTCGCTGGAACTGGAGATCACCGGACGCTGGCCGTGGCAGAAAGAACCGGCCGAGGCCCCTGATGGTTCATCCGATAGCGGAAGGTCCTTCTCGGGTGCCTGAGGCGCTGGCTAAGCTCATGCCATGACAGCAACCCAGCTCCGCCCGCCACAACGGTTGATTCGGATGGATTCTGATCCGTATGGGTTCTGATCCGTGGCCTGACCCGCCGGGCCTCCCGGCCCCGGTCATCATGGGACAGCACTGGTCCGACGCCGTCTTCCTGCACTGGCGCATCCCGGAGTCCGTCGCAGCCGCGTTTATGCCCCCCGGCGTGGCCCCTGATGCCTTCGCCGGCTCCGCGTGGGTGGGGCTGATCGGGTTCCGGATGAAGGGCGCCGGGCTGGGCCGCGGACCGGGGATCCCGTATTTCGGCAGCTTCAATGAAATCAACGTCCGTTTGTATTCGGTTGAACCCGACGGGACGCGCGGCGTGGTGTTCCTGACCCTTGATGCGGCCCGGCTGGCCGTCGTCCTCGCGGCCCGGGCCGCCGGAATTCCCTACGTCTGGTCGCAGGACAGATTCAGGGCCGCCACCTCGGCGGACCCGTCCACCGGCTACTCCGTGCGCAGGTTTGGCGGCGGCGCGCGGAGCGACTTCGCTGTGGCACCGGCGTTCGACGACGAAGCCACCGACGACCTCTCCGTTCACCTCACTGCCCGATTCGGGCTGCACACCCGTTTTCGCGGCAAGACCCTCTATGTGCCCAACACGCACACGGCGTGGCCGCTATACCGGGCCAAGGTGACGGTGCTGGAAGACCAACTCATCGCGGCGGCCGGCATCGAGGTGGCCGGACCGCCCGAGTCTGTCCTGTTCTCCCCCGGCGTCTTTACCCAGTTCGGCCGGCCACGGACGCTACGGGCCTGAGCAGCGGCCGTCGTCAGCGTCGCACGGCGACTCAACCCATTCCCGCATTAATGTCGTACCCCTCCGGCAGAGTTAGACCATGGAAGCCAGGAGCTGGTGCACACAACAGAGCGGGGATCTGAACGGCCCGGTTCAGACCAGCCCGGTCCAGGACGGTGCGGTCCAGAACGGTGCAGTCCAGAACGGCCCAGCGGAGCCTGGCCTGCCGGGTTTGCTCACCCTTGATGTCATCTGCGCCAGCCTGGCGGAGGCAAGCAATGCGGCCGTGCCGGCGGCGGACACGTTTTCCTTCCGGGAAGCGGCGGACTTCGCCGGGCGCATTGAGCAGATCTCACGGACGCTCGACTACCTGCAGATCGTGGCTGCCCGAGCCGTCGACCGGACCCGCCGGCAGGCCAGCCTCCGGACGGCGCCGGGCGCGGAAGGCGGCAACGGCTCGTGGACCACGGGTTGGCGCGAAACACCTTCCGCCGGAACCGACAGCACCGGGACTTCCCTGCCCACGGCACCGGCCGGCCCTGCACCCGTCCAGACTGCCGCGGGCGCTGACACAGCCGCTGACGATGGCTACCGGAACACCGTTGAATTCCTCCGCGCACGGCTGCGGATTTCCGCCGCCGAGGCACGCCGCCGCCTGGCCCTGTCCGAGGACGTGCTTCCCCGCACCATCCTCGCCGGGCAGGTCCAACCACCACGGCGCGAAGCGCTCGGGGCAGCCATGGCAACGGCCAAGGTTCCCGCCCGGAACGCCGGCATCGTTGCCGCAGCCCTGGACCGGGTCCAGGGTATTGCGGACCCCCACTCGTTGCTCCTGATGGAAGATGCACTGACCCGCACAGCCGAGGAAAGCGACCCCGACTTCCTCACCAGGATCGCCCGGCGCTGGACGGACGCAATCGATCAGGACGGCGCAGAACCCACCGAAGAACTCCTACGGCGTCTACAAGGTGCATTCATCCGCAAATCCCGCCACGGGCTCAACCATCTGGAGATCTTCGCCACCCCGGATCAGTTCGAACACCTCGTCACGGTGATGAACACAGCCACCAATCCCCGAAGCCAATCCGACGATGCAGCAGATCTGGACCGCCGCTCCCGTCCGCAAAAGCTCTTGGACGGACTGGTGGGCGCCTGCAAAGTGGCCCTCGCCAGTGGCACGCTGCCCTCCACCGGAGGACTCAGGCCCCAAGTCATGGTGACCATCGACTATCGTGACCTGCTCTCGCGGCTCCTGACGGCCAGTGCCGGCACAGAGCCGGGCCTTGGTTCCGCCGCGCCCTGGACCGGCCCGTGGGCGTCGGGCCCGAAACACACCGCGATGCGGACGGAACAAGGCAGTAGCCGGCCGGAACTTACCGGATCGATGCTCTTTGGCGGCCCGGTTAACGCTTCGACCATCCGCAAACTGGCCTGCGACGCGGACATCATCCCCTTGGTCCTGGGCGGCGAGGGGCAGATTCTGGACATTGGCCGGGCCTCGCGGGTATTTCCGCCCCACGTTCGGAAAGCCATCGCCGTCCGGGACGGCGGCTGTGCCTTCCCTGGCTGCACGATGCCGGCCCCTTGGTGCGAAGCCCACCACATCAGTTACTGGTCCCAAGGAGGCAGCACCGGAACTGACAACGGAACGCTGCTCTGCAGTTTTCACCACCACTTGATCCACAAAGAGCAGTGGTCCATCCAGGTCCGGGAAAAAGTCCCCTGGTTCATCCCGCCCCCGCACGTTGATCCGCACCGGAAACCCCGGCGGAACAGCTACTTCAGGCCGCCCGCACTGATGCCGGCCGCCTGACCAGCACGGAACCGCAGATGGCCGCAGGTGGCCGCAGGAGGCTGCAGGAGTGGCCTCCCCTCCCGAGAGGCCGGGCGAGTGGTCAGTCAGCCGAACAATGCTGCCACGCGGGTCAGGGTCTGGAACACGCCATAGGCGAGCGGGACCCCGACAAGGGTCCAGGCGATGGCGACTTTTCCGGTATTCATCTCATGCCTCCATGGCGGGTTCGGCGGATCGGGTGGACTGCTCACGCGGCTGGTGGAAGCGCGCGTCAACGGGCTTGATCATGAGGTTGGCGATGAATCCGACAATCAGCAGACCCACCATGGTCAACAGCGCGGGCTGGTAGGACACCGCCGTGAGCTGGCCGGGCTTGCCTTGGGCATCCAGGAAGGCGTTGACGATCAGCGGACCGGCGATGCCGGCGGCGGACCAGGCGGTCAGGAGTCGGCCGTGGATGGCGCCGACCTGGAATGTGCCGAAGAGGTCGCGCAGGTAGGCCGGGACGGTAGCGAAGCCGCCGCCGTAGAAGGAGATGATCACAAAGGCCAACAGCACGTACAGGGCCGTTGTGGCCGATCCGGCCAAGGCCAGGACGGTGTAGAGCACCGCGCCGACACCCAGATACACCATGTAGATCCGCTTGCGGCCGGTGATATCAGAGGTGGAGGACCAGATGAAGCGTCCGGCCATGTTGCCGATCGACAGCAGTCCCACGAAGCCCGCGGCGACGGCGGCACTGACGAGGGAGACGCCGTCGGACTGGCGGAAGAAGTCCTGGATCATCGGCGCGGCCTGTTCCAGGATGCCGATGCCTGCGGTGACGTTGCAGAACAGCACGATCCAGACCAGCCAGAACTGCTTGGTCTTGATGGCGTTCTTGGCGGAGACGTTGTCCGTGGTGACGAGTACGGACTTCTTGACCTTCGAGGGATCGAAGCCGGCCGGTTTCCAACCGTCGGCCGGCACCTTGATGGTGAACGCACCGAACATCATGTAGGCCAGGTAAATGACCGCGAGCGTCAGGAAGAGCTTGCCCACAGAGTCGCCGCTGGCCACCCAACCCTTGACGTCGGAGTTGGGATCGTACATTTTCAGCAGCGCGGTCGACACCGGGCTGGCAATGAGTGCGCCGCCGCCGAAGCCCATGATGGCCATGCCCGTGGCGAGGCCCGGGCGGTCCGGGAACCACTTGATGAGCGTGGAGACCGGGGAGATGTAGCCGATGCCCAGGCCGATACCGCCGATGAACCCGTAGCCCAGGTAGACAAGCCACAGTTGGCTGGTGAAGATTCCGAGAGAACCGATCAGGAAGCCGCTGGTCCAGAACAGGGCCGAGGTGAACATCGCCTTGCGGGGGCCGTTGGTGTCCACCCACGTGCCCATGACGGCAGCCGAAAGGCCCAGCATCACAATGGCGATCGAGAAGATCACGCCGATCTCGGTCAGGCTGGCATCGAAATGCTTGACCAGGGCTGTCTTGTACACACTCGTCGCGTAGGCCTGGCCGATACACAAGTGCACAGCCAGCGCGGCGGGCGGTACCAGCCAGCGGTTGAACCCCGGTGGGGCAATGGTTCGTTCGCGATCCAGCCAGCCCATGATTGCTCCCTTAGCGGTCGATGACGTCGGTGTCTCTCGGCATAGAGGCGAAAGACCCCAATCGGTCGCCGATACCTCCGGTAATCATGAGGCACAACCGAGGGAATGCGTCACTCCGTGCGCCGAGCGGTAGCGATGAAGCGACAAGCGGTGGCAATCACGCGCCGAGCGGCGGCGCGCTACCTCCCCAGCCCGGCCTGCCGCAGCGCCTCGGCCATAGCCGTATTCACGGGAGCGGCCTTGGGAGCGGCCTTGGGACCTACCTTGGATCCTGCTTGCGGGGCCGATTTCGGACCTGCCTGCGGGGCTGCTTTCGGGGCTGCCCCTGACCCGGCGTGCGGCGCCGGCCGGCCGCGCCGGGAACTGCCTCGTTCACCGGACGGCGCCGGTTCGTCGTCGAGCCGCAACGTCAGCGAGATGCGCTTGCGTTCCGGGTCGGCCTCCAACACCTTGACGCGGACCACCTGTCCGGACTTCACCACTTCGCGGGGATCCGAGACAAAGCGGTTGGCCAGCGCGGACACGTGGACGAGGCCGTCTTGGTGCACGCCGACGTCGACGAACGCGCCGAATGCCGCCACGTTGGTCACCGTGCCCTCAAGGATCATCCCGGGCTTGAGGTCGGAGATCTTCTCGATGCCCTCCGAATACGTAGCCGCTGCGAAGGCCGGACGCGGGTCCCGGCCGGGCTTCTCCAGCTCGGCGATGATGTCCTGGACGGTCGGCAGGCCGAACGCCCCATCCACGAAGTCCTGCGGGTTCAGCGCGGCCGCTGGCCCGTTCCCCGCGGCGGCCCGGATCTTCCGTGCCACCGGGTACGCCTCCGGGTGCACGCTGGAGGCGTCCAGCGGCTCGGCTCCCCCGGTGATCCGGAGGAACCCCGCGCACTGTTCAAACGCCTTGGCGCCCAGCCGCGGGACCTTTTTCAGTTCGCTTCGCTTAGCAAAGGGTCCGTGCTCGTTCCGGTAGGCGACGATGTTCTCGCTGAGCAGCGGCCCGACTCCGGCCACCCGGCTCAGCAGCGCCGGCGAGGCTGTGTTCACGTCGACGCCGACCGCGTTGACGCAGTCCTCCACCACGGCGTCGAGGCTGCGGTCCAGCTTCGACGCGGTGACGTCGTGCTGGTACTGCCCGACTCCAATCGACTTCGGTTCAATCTTCACCAGCTCCGCGAGCGGGTCCTGCAGGCGGCGGGCAATGGACACCGCCCCGCGAAGGGAGACGTCCATGCCGGGCAGTTCCGCGGCAGCAAGTGCCGATGCCGAATAGACTGACGCGCCTGCCTCGGAGACCACAAGCTTCTGCGGTGCGGCGCCGCCCTCCTTCGGGCCCGCCGCGCCGAGCTGCTTGATTAGTTCGGCGGCGAGCTTGTCCGTCTCCCGCGAAGCGGTTCCGTTGCCGATCGCCACGAGTTCGACGCTGTGCTGCCGCGCCAGCCGCTCCAGCGTCCGCAGCGCCTCGTCCCACTTGCGGGCAGGGGCGTGCGGGTAGACGGTGTCCGTGGCGACCACCTTGCCGGTGCCGTCGACCACCGCGACCTTCACTCCGGTGCGCAGGCCCGGGTCCAGGCCCAGGGTGGCGCGGTTCCCGGCCGGAGCGGCGAGCAGCACGTCGCGCAGGTTGGCTGCAAACACCCGCACCGCTTCGTCTTCGGCGGCGGCGAACATCCGGCTGCGCAGGTCCGCCGTGAGCCTGGCCAACACCCGCGAGCGCCAGGCCTGCTGGGCGGTCTGGAGCAACCAGGCATCGGCGGGACGGCCCCGGTCGGCAACCCCGAGGAACCGGGCCACAGCGGCCTCGTACCGGCCGCGGGCGGCGGTGAGGGCGGCGTCGTCGTCGGGCTGGGCCTCGGCGAGATCCAACTCCAGGACCCCGTCCTTTTCGCCGCGCAGCAGCGCCAGGACCCGGTGCGAAGGCATACCGGACGGCACCTGGTCGAAGGCGAAGTAGTCCTTGAACTTCTGCCCCTCGGTCTCCTTGCCCTTCTTCACCCGGGACACCATCCGGCCCTGCGTCCAGAGCCGTTCCCGCAACGTCGCGGCGAGGTCGGCGTCCTGCGCCACGCGCTCCACCAGGATCGCGCGGGCACCGGCGAGCGCCGCGGCGGCGTCGGTGATCGAGTGCTCGGTGTTCAGGTACTTCGCGGCTTCACGCTCAGGGTCCAGGTCGGGCCGTTTCAGCAGCGCCTCCGCGAGCGGCTCCAGACCGGCTTCGCGGGCGGTCTGCGCCTTCGTCCGGCGCTTGGACTTGAACGGGAGGTAGATGTCTTCCAGCCGCGATTTTGTCTCCGCACCGACGATGGCGGCCTGTAGTGCCGGAGTCAGCTGACCTTGAGCGGCAATCGCTTCGAGCACGCTCCGACGGCGGTCCTCGAGTTCGCGGAGGTAGCGCAGCCGCTCCTCCAGCTCACGGAGCTGCGTGTCATCCAGGGTCCCGGTGGCTTCCTTGCGGTACCGGGCGATGAAGGGCACCGTGGATCCGGCGTCGAGCAGGTCGACGGCCGCCTTGACCTGCCAGCCGGCGACGCCGAGCTCGTGGGCGATCTGGGCCGCAATGCCTGATTCCTGAGCGGTCGCGTTGTGGGCGGGCCCGCTCTGCGCGGGCGCGTTCTGGACGGGCATGGACGGGCGCTGCGGGAGTTGATTCACCCCGCCATTTTGCCTTACGTGCCGCGTCGCGGCCTACAGGGTGTTGCCCGCCATCGGATTGCTGACGTCCTGGATGACCTCGTTGCGGCGCAGGAACCACGGCTTATAGGGCGGGTCGAAGCGGGCATAGCGCGGCGGCCCCAGCGGGGTCAGGCTGGCCTCCCGGATCGCTTCCTCAAGCTCCCGGGTCCGTTCCGCGAAGGCCTCCTCCGTGCTCCGGCCGGAGAACCTCAGGACGGCGGCGGTGGTTCCGGGCACCGTCCTGATGGTGACCTCGGGGCTGCTCGGTACGGGTGCGGTGTCCTCGGTCATGTCGGCGGGCAGCACAAACGCGACGACGAAGGCCCCGTTCTCCCCCGTGGGCCCCATGCCGCCGCTTTGGAGCACGGGTGCCGTCATCGCGATCTTCTGCGGCTCCCCTGATTCCTGCAGCACCGGCGCGGTCATCGCCAAGGACTGCCGCGCCGCGTTCCGTCCGCTGATATAGCCGAACAGGGTGCGGAATGCCATGTTGCCCGCCCGGTCAAACGAGGATTCGACTTCGACCTCGGCCACGACGTGCGCTGGGTATCGGCGCAGTTCGAAGGCCGGGAATTTCTGGATGACTTCGTAGGGCTGCTGTTCCGTCATAATCATCCGACCCTACGCCCTCCCGTCGGCGAGGGACAGGGTCAGGCAGCCCCGTCCCGTGATGGTGCCCGGATTGTCCGGGGGCTTTGATAGCTTGGCATGATGCTGCAATCGACGGGGGCCAATCGACGGGGACATAGTGTTCTTTCTTGAACCGGAGGTTCCGGGCCACGCACCGGATCTGATCTTCTCCGCGAGCGACCTTGTGGTTGCCTCCGGCTGCGAGTATCAGCTCCTGCGCGTCCTCGACGAAAAGCTGGGCCGCTCCCCCAAGGCCGTCTTCGAGGAGGACGAGATGCTGGGGCGTGCCGCGATCCTCGGAGACCGTCACGAGCAGCGGGTTCTGGACGATTTCGTTTCCCGGTTCGGGACCTGGGATGCCGGTACGGCGCGCGGCGTGTACGACGTCATTCCGGCCGGGGCCATGGACCGCGCCACCCTGCAGGCCAAGCATGAGGAGTCGATCGCTGCCCTCCGCTCGGGCGCCGACGTCGTCTTCCAGGCCGCATTCTTCGACGGCCAGTTCCACGGGCGTTCGGATTTTCTGGTCCGCCAGGCCGACGGCGGCTACGCGGTGTTCGACACCAAACTCGCCCGCCACGCGAAGGTCACGGCGCTACTGCAGCTGGCCGCCTACGCGGACCAGCTCCTGAAGGCCGGGATGACCCCGGCCCCGGCGGTGACCTTGGTCCTCGGAGCCACGATCCCCCTCCCGGACGGCGGCTTCGATTATGTCCACAGCCACCACCACCTCGCCGAGATCCTGCCCGTCTTCCGCGAGCGCCGGGACCGTTTCCTCGGCCTGACCTCCGCGCACATGGCACGCCCGCACGCGGTCCGCTGGAACGATCCGGGAATCTCGGCCTGCGGACGCTGCAACTACTGTCAGGAACAGGTCAAGGCCACCGACGATCTGCTCCTGGTGGCGCGCATGACCTCCAGCCAACGCAAGAAGCTCCACGAGCAGGGCATCTGCACGGTCAAGGAACTCGCAGGTGCCTGCCTCCCGGCAGCCAACGCCGCACTGCTGCGGTTGCAGGACCAGGCCCGGATGCAGAGCGGCTCGGGCGAGGCCGACGGGGGCGTCCGGTACGTCAAAGACGGCGAAGAGCACACCCTCCGCTACCGGGTCACCCCGGAGAACACCCTGGCGGATCTGCCCACGCCAAGTCCGGGCGATATCTTTTTCGATTTTGAGGGTGATCCGCTGTGGCAGGAAAGCGCCACCGGCGCCTGGGGCCTCGAATACCTCTTCGGGGTCGTGGAAACCCCGGCCGCCCCTGGGGCCGCGCCGGTCTTCAAACCGTTCTGGGCGCACAGCCGGCAGGAGGAGCAGCAGGCTTTCCTGGCATTCCTGGCCTATGTGGAGGAACGCCGGCGCGTCTACCCGGACATGCACGTCTATCACTACGCCGCCTACGAGAAGACGGCGCTGCGGAAGCTCTCCGTCCTGCACGTTGCCGGCGAGGACACGGTGGACCGGTGGCTGCGCGAGGGGCTGCTGGTCGATTTGTACCAAACGGTCCGCCACAGCCTCCGGATTTCCGAGAATTCGTACAGCATCAAGAAGCTCGAGCCGCTGTACATGGGAAGCCACCTGCGCTCCGGCGACGTCAAGGATGCCGGCGCGTCCGTGGTGGCCTACGCCCAGTACTGCGACGCCCGCGACGACGGCAGGCAGGACGAGGCCGCCGCGGTTTTGGCCGGCATCTCGGACTACAACGAATACGACTGCCTCTCCACCCTCGAACTCCGGAACTGGCTGCTGCGCCTCGCCCGGGAACGCGGCATCACATCTCACGGCGGGCAGGCCCAAGCTGCTGCCCCGGCCCACTCTGGGCAGGAGCCGCCCGCGCCAGTCGGGGACGATGCGTCGGCGGCCGAGCTGGATCTGGCCGCATTCAGCGAACCCGGACGAGGACTACGCGAGACCGACCGGAAGGCGGTGGCCATGCTGGCGGCGGCGGTCAGCTACCACCGCCGCGAACGGAAATCCTTCTGGTGGGCCCACTTCGACCGTTGCGAAAACGGACCGGATACCCATCAGCAGGATCGGAACGTGTTCCTGGTCGAATCCGCCGAAGTCCTCGAGGACTGGCGGCAGGAGGGCACAAAGCTGCCGGAACGCCGGGTGAAGCTGACCGGCACGATCAGCCCGGGCTCCGACCTCCGCGAGGGCAGCAGCTGGTTCCGCATGTACACCGCACCATTGCCCGGCGGCCTCGAAGGAACCGGGTCCGGCGGAACAGGGCGGAACGGCTGGTTCGGGACGGAAGTCCTGCAAGTCGGTCATGAGGACGGCAAGGACATCGTGGTGATCCGGGACAAGCTCCGCCGCGACGTCGATCCATACGCGCAGCTGCCCATTGCCCTGACCGAGAAGGAGCCGTTGCCGACCAAGAACATCGAAGCGGCCCTGGCGGAGCTGGCCGCAGAAGTCGCCGCCGGGCTCCGGGCGGCGAGCGCATCGGGAACGATCGGCAGCTTCGCTTTCCCGCGCCACCCCGCCCTGGAGCTCATCCGGCGGGTGCCTCCACGGCTGGTCGGCGGGGCGCCGCTGCCCGCGCCGGGTAAGGGCCCTGACCGGTTCATCGACGCCATTACGGACGCCGTCTCGTCCCTGGACCGCTCCTACGTGGCCGTCCAGGGCCCGCCGGGGACCGGCAAGACCCATGTGGGCTCACACGTGATCGCCCGGCTGGTGGCCCGGGGCTGGAAGATCGGCGTCGTCGGGCAATCACACGCCGTCGTCGAAAACCTGTTGCGGACGGCGGTGACCAAGGCAGGCGTCGACCCCAGCCTGGTGGCCAAGGAAGTCAAGCACAAGGAAGCCCTCCCCTGGTCTCAGCGTTCGGCGCGGGACGTTACCCGGTTGCTCGGCACGGCCGGCGGCGCCCTTGTGGGCGGAACGGCCTGGACCATGACCGGAGCCACGGTGCCGGCCGGATCGCTGGATCTGTTGGTGATCGACGAGGCCGGACAGTTTTCCCTCGCCAACACCCTGGCTGTTGCCCGGGCCGGCAGCCGGCTCCTGCTCCTCGGCGACCCGCAGCAACTGCCGCAGGTCAGCCAGGGCTCGCATCCGGAACCGGTGGACGACTCGGCGCTGGGCTGGATCTCCGCTGGCCATGACACGCTACCGGCGGACCTGGGATATTTCCTCGCCGACTCGTGGCGGATGACGACCGCCCTGTGCACAGCCGTTTCAGAGCTTTCCTATGAGGGCCGGCTGCGTTCCGCTCCCGCGGCTGACCTGCGGCGGCTTGAGGGCGTTCCCGCCGGGATCGAAACAGTGCTGGTTGAGCACCAGGGCAACAGCACGTCCTCCCCCGAGGAAGCTGCCGAGGCGGTCCGGCAGGTACGGCGGCACCTGGGTCTTCGCTGGCACGACGCCGGGACCAGCCGGCTGCTGGACACCACCGACATCCTGGTCGTCGCCGCCTACAACGCCCAGGTCAACCTAATCCGCGAAGCGCTCGACGGCGCGGCCCTGTCCGGAGTCCGGGTGGGGACCGTGGACAAGTTCCAGGGCCAGGAAGCGCCGGTAGTGGTGGTGTCCATGGCGTGTTCGGCCGTGGCCGAGGCTCCGCGGGGTATGGAGTTCCTGCTCTCGCGTAACCGGATCAACGTCGCGGTGTCCCGGGGCCAGTGGCGCGCGGTAATCATCCGGGCCCCGGAACTCACCAACCACCTCCCGTTGCACCCTGAAGGCCTCGGGCAACTCGGCGCCTTCATTGGCTTGTGCCAGCGCTCAACCGCCCCCTCCGATGGACATGCTCAGTCTTAAACGCAAACAGTGGGCAGAATGGTGTTCTGCCCACTGATTGCCGCCGCCACGGGACATGTCCAGTGGCGGCGCAGGTCTAGCTAGGTTGCGTGCTGCTGCCGGGGCCTAGTTCTGGTAGGCCGGGTAGTCCGTGTAACCCTCGGCGCCTTCGCTGTAGAACGTGGCCTGGTCGGGCTCGTTCACAGGAAGACCTTCGCGCCAGCGGCGGACAAGATCCGGGTTCGCGATGGCGGGCCGGCCGACCACGACGGCGTCAGCGTGGCCGTCTGCGATCAGCGCGGTGGCTTCCTCGGGTGTGGTGATGGTCCCGAAGCCGGTGTTCAGCAGGAACTTTCCTCCGAAGCGCGTCCGAAGATCACGCACAACATCGCCGGTGGGCTCATTGTGCAGGACGCTCAGGTAGGCGAGCTTCAGCGGCGCCAAGGAGTCGACAAGGTGGCCATAGGTCGCCCGGACATCCGCGGCATCCTGCTCGAGTGCGCCTTGGATGTTGTGCTCCGGCGAGATGCGGATGCCGACCCGGTCCGCGCCAATTGCGGCCACAACGGCTTCGGCCACTTCGATGACGAAGCGTGCGCGGTTTTCCGGCGATCCGCCGTAGGCGTCGTCGCGCTGGTTGGACGCCGGTGACAGGAATTCGTGCAGCAGGTAGCCGTTGGCGGAGTGCAGCTCGACGCCGTCGAACCCTGCGCCGATCGCGTTGCGCGAGGCGGTCACGAATTCCTGGACGACGCCGGGCAGCTCACCGGTGGTGAGGGCGCGTGGAACGGGAAGTGACTTTTTGCCCTCGTAGGTGCGGGTTTCGCCGTCAATGGCGATGGCGCTCGGCGCAACGACCTCGTAGCCGCCAGTGGTGGCCTCGTGGGTGACCCGACCCGCGTGCATGACCTGGGCGAAGATCCGGCCCCCTTCGGCGTGCACGGCGGAGGTGACCTTGGACCAGCCTTCGAGCTGCGCATCCGTCACGAGCCCCGGCTGTCCCGGAAATCCACGGCCGGCATGGCTCGGATAGGTTCCTTCGCTGACGATCAATCCGAGCGAGGCGCGCTGGCGGTAGTACTCCACCACCAAAGGGCCCGGGATGCCTTCTTTGCCGGAGCGGACACGGGTCAGCGGTGCCATCACGAGGCGGTTGTTCAACTCAAGCTCGCCGAGGTTCATCGGGGAAAACAGCATGTGCAGTTCCTTTCACAGGGATTGGCTCTGTAGGCGGCAACTGTGGAGCGCATGCAACTATTCCCGACGCGACGCGGATCACAGGCGACGGGGCGCATCACGGACGATGTCGGGGCTCAGGGCAGCGGCGCGGCTCCCGGACAACCCTGGCCGCGGGGGTCCTCCAGGCAGGTGTCCGCGTAATTCCGGGTGACCGACCGCCAGACGCTGACCGTTTGCGGTGGGGCGTTGAAGAGGCCCTGGCCCGGGACGGGCAGAGGTGGGCCGCCATTCACGGAGTAGGTGCCCTTGAAATGGGTAGTGAGGACGACGTTGAAGTCGCCAGTCTGGAGGTAGACGTGGCTGGTGGGCGTTTTCTCGCCCCACCTGTCCTGCGGAAGAGGCGCGCCCGACGCCGGAAGTGGGCCAAGCTGCGTGCCGTCGCCGTAGTTCCAGGAATACTGCACGGGCTTCGCCACAACATGCACTGACTGGGCCAGGATCGTGATGTCGAAGTGTTGTTCTGCGGCATTTGCGAAGAAGTTCGTTTCCGCACCACGCAACGTATGCGGGCTGGGCTGCGCCGTGCTGGTCCCGGCCGCAACAGGGAGTCGCTGGAATTCTGTCTGGATCAGGGCGGCGATGCGCGGCAGGATGTCCTCGGGCCGGGGGTCGAAGAGGCAGGTCGGTCCGGAGTGGAAGGACCAGACCGGCAGTGGCACTCCGGCAGGCGCTCTCAGCCAGACCACCGGGATCCCCTCCACTCCACCGGGCCCGTTCTTGCAGTCGACGCGGTTCGCGAGGCAGGTGGTGTCAAAATCCGCGCCGCCGAGATGGCATTGGAGTTCGTATTTGTATTGGTAGGGGTCGGCAGTGGCGGTGCCGGGTGGTAGCTGCGACAAAGTCTTCGTGACGGATCGAAGGTCCATCCGTCGACGTCTAACCCTGACGATTGCAGCTCCGAGATGTCAAGTCGCATCGTACACCGGCATCGCGCCAGACGCTGCAAAGATATGCGGCCGAGAGAACACAATGTCAACGGTCGAAATGCAGCCAAGAATCAGTGGTCGTCGCGCCCCTGTTCGCCAACATCGGACTGGATGCAATCCGTGGTTTGCCATGCCCCGTCATTAAACGACAGCTAGCATGAGATTCCCGGTGTCGTCGGGGTGTGGGTCTCTCGGGCTGCAGACTCCGTCTGCGCCGAGATACGTTGATGCGTCGATTGGTGCGACTTGAACGACGACTTGATAGTCTCGTCATGGTGCTAGGCCCAAAAGTTGGTGCTGACGGAAGGGGTCTCAATCTTTCCGCCTACCAGCCACCGGCCTCCTCGCAATTGCCAGCATCGATAACCGCTCTTGGCATTGCTCGCAGGATTCACACCCAGGACTGATGTGACGGAGTCGAAGTCGACTGAAATCCCCGGTCTCGTACCCGTAGCTCAGCAATTGAAACCAATACCGCGCGAAGGCCTCCAAACCTTCCTTCGTCTCTGCCTTTGCAACTTCCGGCAACACGGGGACCGGGACATTTTCCGCTCTTCCCGAGGCGTCCGCTGGCTTGTAGCTGGCAGTCGGGGTCGGGGTCGCAGTGACTGTGGGAGACGAGGCGGGACTTCCGGTACCAGCCGATGACGATACTCCCCCGCCGGGGTTTGTGTCCGCACACCCTGTGGCGAGCAGTACAGCGGCGAGCATGATGGCCCCGGCACGTCGACTCCCTCGCCCACCTGGAAATTTACGCCCCATTGGAAACCCGCGCCCATCTGGAAACCCGGAAGCGATCCAGCGCCGGCGGGTGGAGATCGAAGTGCGAAATGTCATGGCCAGCTACTCCCCGATAGAAAATCACGACGCCTGGATCCAAATATTGCTTAAGGGTAGCCGACGCCGCATATGGCGTTCAGGGTTATCCACAGGTCCAGGCCGGCGTGGGACCGCTGCCGACGCTGCGGACCTTTTCCTCTGGTATTTCCTGGCACCGGTCAGAACAATGGAGCCATGATGTTCGAACATGCAGATGACAATCCGGTCCTCATCCTTGACGACGACCAGTCGTGGAAACTCCTTGAGGGCACCAAACACGGCAGGCTCGTCGTTACAGTCGCCGGCGAACCGGACATCTTTCCGGTGAACTACGTCGTCGACGCCAAAAAGCTGTATCTCCGGACCGCCCCGGGCAATAAGTTGGCCGAACTCACCATCAACGCCAAGGTGCTCTTGGAGGCAGATGGCATTCTCTCCGATGAGGCTTGGTCCGTGGTTCTCCGCGGCACGGCGCGCGTCCTGCAGCAATCCGACGACATTGCCCATGCGGAGTCCCTGGGTTTGAAATCGTGGGTGCCCACGTTGAAGGACTTCTACGTCGAAATAGAACCCACCTCGCTCAGCGGAAGGCATTTTCAGTTCGGCGATCAACCCGAAAGGGACATCTAGCCGCCGCGGACTGCGGACTCTGCATGCCCTGGTTTGCGCTAGTCTTTCAGTGAACATTCAGCCTCCGCGTCGCGGACCGAGCTCACAAGGGCTTCAGCATGACTCTCCCGCACCGGCCCACACTGGCCCCGCTGAGTCTGTCGTCGCATCTTGCCGGCGGGATCCCGCAGGAACTCCTGGCCCGGGCGCTCGCGGCCACGTCGGAAATTTCGCTCATTACCGACGCCGAGCAGAAGATCCTGCACGCGAGCCGCTCCTTCGCTACGATCACGGGCTATGCCGAAGCGGAAGTCCTGGGTAGCAACTGCCGGATGCTGCAGGGACCGGGCACCGCACCGGAAGCGGTTCAGGCCATTCGGTCCGCGTTGTCCCGCGGCGAAGTGTTCTACGGGGATATCCTCAACTACCGCAAAGACGGCTCGCCGTTCTGGAACGCCCTGAAAATAACGCCGCTCCTAAACGACGCGGGTCAGGTGACTCACTTCGTCAGCGTTCAGCGGGACATCAGTACGCGCATGGCCCTGCAGGAACAACTGCGCTTCCAAACCACTCACGATCAGCTGACCGGCCTGCCCAACCGTGCGGCGCTGGACTCCCACCTCGGCAAGGTCTTGGAACCCGACGGCGGTTCCCGTCCCGCCGTCGCCGTTGGAGTCATCAATCTCGACCGGTTCAAACAACTCAACAACACCCTCGGCCACGAAACAGGTGACGCCGTGCTCGCGGAGTGGACGGCGAGGATGCAGGCCGCCCTCCAGGAGGGAGAGTTCCTGGCCCGCATGGGCGGCGACGAATTCGTCCTTGTGGTCGAGAACGTCCCGGAGCCCGGAGCTCCGTAGCGGCTGGCTGACGTTTTACAGCGGTTGGGTCAGACCATGGAGCAACCGTTCCACGCAGCCGGAACAGACACGGCCATCACGATCACGATGAGCGCCGGGCTGGTGTTGTCCCCGCGCGACGGAGTGGACATGCGCACGCTGCTCCGCAATGCCGATGCCGCCCTCAAGGTGTCGAAAGCGCAGGCGATCGCTCCGCACCTCCGGTGGCACCTGGACGCCGCGGAGGTTATCGACAAACCCGCTGCAAAGACCGCCGGAACACTGGCCGTTGTCAGTACGAGTTCCCAAACCCGGCCGGCACCGGATGTGGCATCCGCGGCGGATGTCGCAACGTATAAGGACCGTCTCTTCAACGGCGGCCTGGAAATGTTCATGCAACCGGCCGTCGACCTCCGGGACGGCCGCGTCTATTTGTTTGAATCGTTGGCCCGGCTCCGGCTCAGCGACGGTACGTTTGTTCCTCCGGCCGCGTTCCTCCCCCACCTCGGCACCGGCGAGGTGGACCGGCTGTTCCGGTTGGGCCTGGACCAAGCGTTGGGGCGGCTCGCGGAATGGGAGACCCCTGGGGAACCGTTGAAGGTGTCCGTGAACCTCGCTCCGTCGACGCTTCTGGACCCCGGCTGCCGCCGCTTCATCGAGGAGACGTTGCACAGGCACGGCATTTCGCCCCAACGGCTGGTCCTGGAGTTGCTCGAGACCGAGACGATGGATTCGGAAATCCTCCGCGGGCCGTTGAATTCTTTGGTCGAGATGGGCGTAGGCCTGGCCATGGATGACCTTGGTGCAGGCTACAGCAGCCTGAAACGACTCTCCTTGCTGCCATTCACGAGTGTCAAGATTGACCGGGACATGCTCACCGGCCTGTGCGGAAACCCGCTGGAAACCCTCAGCCTGATCGCGACGCTGATCCAGATTGGCCGGGATTTCGACATGACAGTAGTCGCCGAAGGCCTGGAGGACCGCGCCATGACGGAGGCAGTGGCCGTGCTGGGCGCCCAATACGGGCAGGGCTATCATCTGGCACGACCAATGCCCGGGTCAGACGTGCCGCAGTGGATGGCGGAGTTCGCCTCCCGGCCGGCGGAGCTGCGGATCCGGACGGCGCTGGGCGCACTGGCCTACCACTGGAAGTTCCTCCGCTTGGGCTCCCCGCACCCGGCAGGCGTTCAGGACTGCCCGTTCTCCGGCTACCTGGACTTCCGTGGCGGACAACGAGGCGACGTTGACCGATGGCACGCCCAGCAACACACGGCAAGCAGGAGCACGGGTGCCAGCCGCATGATTGTCGATTGGCTCGTCCGGGAAATCCGGGCCTAACCTTCATGACGGACAAGCTCACGTCCGAGCAGCGGAGCTGGAATATGTCCCGCATCCGCGGCAAGGACACCAAACCGGAAATGCTGGTGCGCCGGTTGCTCCATGCCAAGGGCTACCGTTATCGATTGCACGGTTCCGCACGCGGCGGGCGGCTGCCAGGCAGCCCTGATCTCGTATTTGCCGGCCGGCGCAAGGTCATCTTCGTCAATGGCTGCTTCTGGCATTTCCACGATTGCCGCGCGGGCCGGCACGCCCCCAAAGGCAACGCCGAATTCTGGGCAGCCAAGCGTGCGCGGACCCGGGACCGGGACGCCGAGCAACGCCTCCGGCTGGAAGCTGCCGGTTGGCAGGTCCTCACGGTGTGGGAGTGCGAACTCAAAGACGCCTCCGCCTTGGAAGCACACTTGGACGCGTTTCTCCGCGGACCGGCGCCGGACGGACATCCGGCTTCCCCTCCGGGCCCGTGACCGCCGCTGTGAACGGGCTGCCTGTCAGGTTATTTCCAGCCAATCGCTGTAGAGTAATTCCGGTTCAGCCACCCGGCCCCCCGCGGCCACCGATTGACCACAGCCGGACCAGTCGCGCCCAAGGCGACAGGCCCGGCGGACTGAGCTAATATCGTGTTAATTGGGGAATTAAATTGGGGATATGCTCCGTATCCATTCGACCTCGAATGGCAGTTACTACGCCCTCGGGAGAGCGCACAATGCCCCACCTCATGAGTCCCAGCGACGAACTGATCGCGGCGCCGCCATCGTCGGCCGGGCCCGATTTCATCGCTACCGTTCTGCCCTTCCGGCACCGCGAGACGTCCGTTTCAGACGCGGAAGCACCTGATACCCGGACCGCCCTCCGCCGCGTTGAGCAGGATCTTGAACCACTCCGTCGGCAGGTATCCTCGATTATTGATGAGATCCTGGCCGAGAACGGTCCCGCCGAAGAGCACGTCCGCGAGAGTCTGCGCCTACACATCGCCAGGAACCCTGGCGAACCGGAACGGGCCCTGCTGAAGCATTTGCTCAGTGCCCCTGCCCTCGGCAACGGACCAGCCTAAAGCTGCTCCCTGAACCGCGGATCGGTTCAGCGGCCCAGGCTGGCCTGGCGCAGGACTTCGCCCCACGATTGCTTCGCCAGGTCAGCGACCGAGGCCAGGAGCTGCGAGGGCGGCAGGGACAGATCGAGCGGGAACTCCACGACGTCGATGTCCGTGTTCAGGATCCGGCGCAGCTTGATTTCCCCGCTGCCCGGATAGACAATCCATGCCGTGGGAACGCGCAGCGACGTGCAGTACGCCAACATGCGGAAATGGTCGGCCGACAGGGACGCGCCCGGGTCGGCGTCGGCCTGGTATTTGGCGTCGTAGACCATCACCGGCCGGCCGCCCCAAAAATGGACCGCGCCGGGTTGCACCGCGATCCGGTCTGAATCGCGGACCGCCTCGTTCAGGAGGGCATTGTGCCGCAGGCGCATCTCCCCCGGATACTCGGCCATGGCTTCCCGGAGCGCCCGCCCCACAAAGTCCTCAAAAACCTTCGCCATATCCACCACGAATGATGCCGCGTGCTGTTGGCCATCGCCTGCCTCCGCGGATGCATTGCGCAGGATCACCTCAGCCAGCCGGAGCGCGGCGTGGTAGCGGGCATTCATCCGGCTGGGCCGCCAGGGTGGCAGCGGGGCGCCGGATTGCAGCCGCGTGACGGCGTCGAGCTTTCCCTTCAGCTGCCGCAGCCGGCTCTGAACGTCCGGCCGGATCCGCGGCACCTGCGACATCCGCTCCAGAGCAGCCCGCAGGATCCTGTTTTCGGCAATATCTTCCGTGAACTCGTCGTAGGAGACCTCCAACGGGACCAGCATGCCCGGCCGGCGCGAAATCTGGTCCGAGATCCGGATCCGTCCCTTGACCGTCCGCAGTGATTCGTCAACAGTGAGGTAGCCCTGCAGCACCCCACGGCTCATTGCCCGGTCCGCCAACTGTGCCAGTGACTCCGCGAGCGCGCTCCACAGCCCAGGGACCTCCTCGGCTGTCACGGTGTCATCCCGGAAGCCCTGCTCCCCCACGTAGCCGAGCAGGAACAGCAGCCGCGTCAGGTCGAGGCGCTGCTTGGGCCGCACGTCCAGTTGCAGTGCCGGGGTGCGCACCGAGCCCACCATACCCACCGGCTCAATCCGGAACAGGCCCATTCCCATGGGCGAGACCCGTACCAGGCCGCTGGCGTTCAGGTAGGCGGCGCTGCCGGCGTCGAGCCGTTCAACGACGCCGCGGGACAGTTCGTCCAGGACGATCCGCCGCACCGGCGTCGCACCGGGCGGGAGCGTCGCGGAACGGGGCGCCGGGTGGCGGGGCGCCGGCGGTTCAGCCGCGCGCAAGACGGGCGAGCAGTTGTTCCAGGCCGAACCGCTCCTGCAGTTGAGCGCGGTTGAGCTGGCCGTGGTAGTGCTCCTCCAGCAACGGCATGAGCTCGTACTTCCAGATCCGTTGCAGCCCCTTAGGGGTCTGGGCGGACTTCTTCATGAAGTAGGACGGGCCGATCATCAGGTCGCGGTCCCATTCGTCGATGGCGTCGTTGAGCGCGTCCAGCAGCAGCGCCGGCGTAGTGTCCAGGTCCCGGGCCTGCAGGAACCGCAACAGGGACCCCTTGACCGGCTCCGTCTTCGGGTGCAGCTCGATGAACGAGAAACGCCGCCGGATTGCCGCGTCCATCATGGCGATGGACCGGTCCGCGGTGTTCATGGTGCCGATGATGTACAGGTTGTCCGGCAGGGTGAAGGGCTCGTTGGGACTGTACTGCAGATAGATCCGGTCGTCACGGTATTCGAGCAGGAAGTACAGCTCGCCGAAGACCTTTGCGAGGTTGGCCCGGTTCATCTCGTCGATGATCAGGAAGTAGGGTTTGGTCTCGTTGCCGGGTTTGGCGGCTTCCTCGGCGAGCCGGCGCAGCGGCCCGGCTACGAGCTTGAAGGACACCTGGCCCTCGTCGGTCTTGTCCGGCCGGAAGCCCTCGAAGAAGTCCTCGTAGGCATAGGACGGGTGGAACTGGACCAGCTTCACCCGCTCGTCGGTGGTGTCGCCGGCCAGCTCAGCCGCGAGGTGCTTGGCCAGGTAGGTCTTCCCGGTGCCGGGCGGACCGTACAGCACAAGCTGCCGGTTTTCCTCCAGCAGTTCGGCGATCTCCTGCAGCGGTTCAAGCTCCATGTGCAGGGAGGCGGCGAACTCCGGCGTCAAGGTCCGGAAGCCTTCCTGTGCCGGTTCGACGACGGCGGACGGCTCGGCGTCGTCGGCCGGGTCTGCCTCCGCTTCGGCGGGAAGCAGCGCTTGCAGCGCCTCGATGACGCGGGTGATGTCCACGATGATGCCGGCGGTGGCCAGTTGCCGCTGGACGTGCCGGGGCAGCTCGGCCATGTCATGGGTCTCGTCGAACCAGCGGACCTTACGCCGCAGCCGCCGGTTGTCCTCGTGGTGCTGCGGCTCGCCGAGGACCACCCCGATCCGGACGGTGCCGGCGTTCTGGTACAGGGCAAGATCGCCCGGTTTCATGACCGTCAGGAACGCGAAGACCGCTGTTTTGGTGTCTTCACGTTCGACGTAGCCCAGGTGCTTGTAGTCCTCGTCCACGGCGTGCTGGACAAGCCCGGCGGTGACGCCCGGGTCCAGCAGGCGGAGGTGTTCGACGTCGAGCGTCACCGCTTCCTCGTCCCGCCACGTTCCGAGGAGTTCAGCGTTGTCGTGGTGGGTGCGCAGCAGCCAGGCCCGGCGGCCTGGGTCGCCGACCTTCCGCCACTGGCTGACGAGCTGGCGGGAGTACCAGTCGATCCGGCGGCCGGCCTGTTCGTCGAGGTGGAGCCGGATGCGGTGGATGTCCGCGGAGACCTCCTCGTCGCTGTCGCCCTTCGCCCCGCCGACGAGGGAGGCGAAAGCGTCGCGGATCTCCCGCCGCTCGACGTCGGTCACCACCGGCTCGAAGTAGCTGGGCCACACCAGGAATTCGATGCTCCGCCGGATGGCGGGCTGGTCGTCGGGGGTACCGGCTACGAGCTTGTGGAAGGCGAGCGGGTCCTTGAGGGCGGCGGAGACAACATTCGCCGGTTGCAGCGCCACGTGGTGCACAAAGCGGCAGAGCCACTTCAGGTGGTCCCAGATGGTCCAGTTGAATTCGGCGGTACGGTCCCGGATGACGCCGTGGTCGGTCATGTCGGCGAAGAGTTCATCCGGGAGTTCCAATGGCGGCTGCAGCCAGGACGCGGCCTCCGCCACGCGTGCCTGCTTGACCTTGAGCGACTTGACCTCGTGGGCCAGCGGCAGGGACTGCAGGAAGAGCAGTTCGACGGCGAGCTGCTTGGCTCCGCGCGAGGCGCCCTCCAGGTTGTGCCGGAGGTTGGTCATCATGGGCGCTTTGGGATCGGGGACCGCCTGTTCCAGGCGGCGCAACAACTCGGCCGAGGCCGCCGCACTCCAGGTCCGGGTGCGCCCGTCCAGCGGGGAGGGTTTGCCCTGCAACCCCGGGCCCAGCACGAACCAGGCCGCGTCTTCGATCTCCTTCGAGACGCCGAGGGCGCGGTGCATGGCAGGCTTTTTGGTTGGGGTCATACGTTCAATTTACAGGCTCAACCTGAACGCGCCCAGTTAAGCCCGCCGGATGCTACTGAACGGTAACTTCCGGCTGGCTCCGTCCCGGGCCATGCGGGGCGCCGGGGCGGGGCTACTTCGCGATGCCGCTGCTCTTCCGGCCGAGCGTGAAGTACGTCCCCGGACCGACGAAATTGACCAGTGTCGCGAGCCGCCACAGGGTCTTGTTTCCGCGGATCTCCTCGGCCGAACGGTGGGAGATGTCCCACTGCGCCGCGATCAGGAGGCTCACCTGGGCAACACCCACAGCGGCGGTCCACAGCTTCTTCTTCGTCGAGAGTTCTTTCCAGGACTTCTTCAGGGCTTTATCCGTGCGCTTGTTCTTCATCACGATTCCTTGCTGGGGGAATGTTCATTGTAAGAGCTATCCTGCTGCCGCAGTAGAGTCTACGGCGCGGGCGTGGCGGCTGCGCCGCGGCGGACGGACGGGCGGTACCGCCCGGATGGGCCCGCGTGTACGGGAGGAGCCGGTCTTTTTGCTCCTGGGTCAGGCGCTGCACCCGGCCCGTGGCCTCGTCCACAAACGCGAGGTGCGTGGTGGCCCGCACGCAGTCCTCGCCGGTGACCGGGTCCTGGACGAGATAGTGGATGTCGAAGCTCGCACCCTTGAGCGCACCAACCCACAACTGCACCACGGCCGGCACATTGCGGTATTCCAGGGTCCGGACGTACCGGATCTTGTGCTCCACAACCAGGGCCAGGGTTCCCTCGGGAATCTCGTTGAACAGTCCCACGGGCGGCTCAACGCCGGGGAAGCCGGTCCCCCGCGGCGGGCCGAAGGCAGCGATGCGGGCTTCTTCGAGCATCCGCACCACCTGGACGTTGTTGACGTGCCCGTACGCGTCCATGTCGCCCCAGCGCATGGGCACGAGCACCTCGATGGTCTGCGGATCCTGGCCGTCGGGGTCCCGGGCGGCATCCCGCGCTGCTGCCGCGCCGCTCAATTGAGCACCGCCGTCGCGTCGTCGGCGGCGTCCCGGGCGTCTTCGCCGGCGAATTGGGACATGTAGAGCCGGTAGTAGGCGCCCCGGAGCTCCAGCAGCCGGGCATGCCGGCCCTGCTCCACGATCCGCCCGTCTTCCATCACCAGGATGGTGTCCGCGTCCCGGATGGTGGAGAGCCGGTGCGCGATCACGAAGCTCGTCCGCTCGGTCCGCAGCGCCGCCATCGCCTTTTGGACCAGCACCTCCGTCCGGGTATCGACCGAGCTCGTGGCCTCATCCAGGATCAGCAGCGACGGGCTGGCCACAAACGCCCGCGCAATCGTGATCAACTGCTTCTCACCGGCGCTGACGTTGTTGCCTTCCTCATCGATGATCGTGTTGTAGCCATCCGGCAGGGCCCGCACAAAGCGGTCCACGAATGTGGCCTTGGCCGCCGTCATGATTTGTTCCTCGGTGGCGTCCAGCTTGCCGTACCGGATGTTTTCGTAGATGGTCCCGCCGAACAGCCAGGCGTCCTGCAGGACCATGCCCACCTTGGACCGGAGTTCCGCGCGGCTCAGCGTGGTGATGTCCACGCCGTCGAGGGTGATGGTCCCCGCGTTGAGCTCGTAGAAGCGCATCACGAGATTCACCAGCGTGGTCTTGCCGGCGCCGGTCGGGCCGACGATCGCGACGGTGTGTCCGGGTTCGGCGGTGAAGGACAGGTCCTCGATCAGGGGTTTGTCGGGGGTGTAGCTGAAGGTCACGTGCTGGAAGTCGACATGGCCGTCGGCCTTCGCCGGCAGGTGTTCGGTGGCGGTCTCGGCGTCTTGTTCCTCGGCGTCGAGGAACTCAAAGACCCGTTCGGCGGACGCGACCCCGGACTGCAGCATGTTTGCCAGCCCGGCCATTTGCCCCAGCGGCTGGGTGAACTCGCGGGAGTATTGGATGAACGCCGTGGCGTCGCCCAGGCTCATGCCGCCCGAGGCGACGCGCAGACCGCCGACGACGGCGATTCCGACGTAGCTGAGGTAGGACACGAACTGCATGACCGGCATGATCATGCCGGACACAAACTGGGCACCGAAGCTGGCCTGGTAAAGCGCTTCGTTCTGCTCGTCGAAGCGGGCCAGCATATCCTCGTCGCGGCCGAAGACGCGGACCAGGTCGTGGCCGGAGAAGGATTCCTCGATCTGGCCGTTCAGCGCGCCGGTGTTCTTCCACTGCGCCGCGAAGAGCTTCTGGCTGCGGGTTCCGATGATGCCTGCAGCCGCCGCGGACAGCGGCAGGGCGATGAGTGCGATCAGCGCCAGCTGCCACGAGACGATGAACATCATGATCACAATGCCGAGCACGGTCAGCGCGGAGCTCACGAGTTGCGCAAAGGCCTGCTGCAGCGCCTGCTGGATATTGTCGACGTCGTTCGTGACCCGCGAGAGGGTGTCGCCGCGTTGGCGGGTGTCAAAGTAGTTCAGCGGCAGCCTGTTGAGCTTCGTCTCGGTGCTGTCCCGCAGCCGGCGGACCACCCGCATCACCAGCACGTTCAGGACATAGCCCTGCAGCCAGAGGAAGATGTTGGCGACGAAGTACATCACCAGGACCACGCTGATCAGGTAGGCGAGCTCTTGGAAGTTGATGCCGACGCCGGGAACGAGGTCCATCTTGGCGACCATGTCGGCGAAGTTGTCCTGGCCCGCAGAACGCAGTCCGGCGACGAACTCTTCCTTGCTGACCCCGGCCGGCAGTTGTTTTCCAACCACTCCCCCGAAGATCACGTCCATGGCCTGGCCCAGGATCCGCGGGGCGATGACGTTCAGGACGACGGCGACCGTCACCATGGCGAGCACCGCCGCGATCCCGGCCCGCTCCGGCTTCAGCAGGCCCATCAGCCGCTTGGCGGAAGGCCAGAAATGCTGGGCTTTCTTGGCGGGCATGGCACCGAACATCCCGCCGTCGGCTTCGCCGGGGATGAATTCCTCCTCGGGGAAGCCGTCGTCCGCGGCGCCGGAAGCCGGAGTGGTTTTCTCGCTCGTACTCACGCCACGGCCTCCGCGCTCAACTGGGATTCGACAATTTCCTGGTAGGTGCTCGAGCTTGCCAGCAGTTCCTCATGCGTGCCCCGGTCCACAATCCGGCCCTTGTCCAGCACCAGGATCTGGTCCGCGTCCGCGATCGTGGAGACCCGCTGTCCGACGATGATCACGGTGGCGTTGGCGGTTTTTGCCTTGAGCGCCCGGCGGAGCCTGGCGTCGGTGGCGACGTCGAGGGCCGAGAAGGAGTCGTCGAACAGGTACACGTTGGGACCGGTCACGAGGGCCCGGGCGATGCACAGCCGCTGGCGTTGGCCGCCGGAAACGTTGGTGCCGCCCTGGGAGATCCGCGCATCGAGTCCGGCGGGCAAATCACGCACGAAGTCCGAGGCCTGGGCCACGGCGAGGGCGTCCCATAGCTCCTGCTCCGTGGCGTCCGGTTTACCGAAACGCAGGTTGTGCCCGACCGTGCCCGAAAACAGGTACGACCGTTGCGGCACCATGGCCACGCGCCGGGTGATCTCGGCCCGGTCGAGCCGCGTGACAGGGACGCCGTCGAGCAGGACCTCGCCGGCGGCTGCGTCATAGAGCCGCGGCAGCAGGCCCAGCAGGCTGGTTTTGCCGGCACCCGTGGAACCGATGATGGCAACGGTCTGGCCGGGCTCGGCCGTAAAGCTGATTCCGCTCAGCACGGGCGCTTCAGCGCCCGGGTAGGCAAAGGTGACGTTCCGGAATTCGACGCGGCCCTCCTGTGCGGCGGGTGCCACCGGGGCCAGCGGCTCGTGGATGGAGGGGACGACGTCGAGGACCTCGCCGATCCGGTCCGCGGAGACCGCGGCCCGCGGAATCATCATGGCCATAAACGTGCCCATCATGACGGCCATCAGGATCTGCAGCAGGTATTGCAGGAAGGCCGTCAGCGCCCCCACCTGCATCTCGCCCGCGTCCACACGTTGGCCGCCGAACCACAAGACGGCGGCGGTGGAGACGTGCAGGATCATGCCGATGGCGGGGAACATCAGGACAAAGAGCGCGCCGATCCGCAGCGAGACGTCCGTCAGTTCCTCGTTCGCGGCGCCGAAACGCCCGGCTTCGTGGGGTTCCCGCACAAAGGCCCGGATCACCCGGATTCCAACGATTTGCTCGCGCAGGATCCCGTTCAGCCTGTCGATTTTCAGCTGCATCGACCGGAACAGCGGGATGAGCCGGACCACGATGAGGCTGACCACAACCAGCAGCAGGGGCACCGAAACCCAGACCAGCCAGGAGAGGTTGAGGTCCTCGCGGATCGCCATCACGATCCCGCCGACGCACATGATGGGGGCCGCCACCATAAAATTCAGCGTCAGGAGCATCAGCATCTGGACCTGCTGGACGTCGTTGGTGCCGCGGGTGATGAGCGTAGCGGCGCCGAAGACGTTGACGTCCCGCGCCGAAAAGCTGCTGACCTTGCGGAAGACTCCGCGGCGCAGGTCCCGGCCGAACGCCATCGATGCTTTGGCGCCGAAGTAGACGCCGGTAATCGCGGTGACCACCTGGACCAGGGCGACCGCCAGCATCAGCACACCGGTGCGCCAGATGTAATCCGTGTCCCCGCGGGTGACGCCTTCGTCAATGATCTGCGCGTTGAGGCTGGGCAGGTACAGTGCCGCGATGGTCGAGGCCAGCTGGCACACAACGACGGCCGCGATGTACGGCAGATAGGGTTTGGAATAGCGCCGCATGAGGGTGACGAGCATGCCCAGGAGTCCTTAGGGAGGCCGAATGGTGACGTGCGTTTAAGCGCTGGTTGGAGACCAGCCGACGCGCTCACAGCACTAGCGATCCCACTCTACGAGATTCTCCGGCCGGCCCGGCAGTCGACGCGGCTCCGGGTCCGAATGCCAAACGCATGCGGACCGGGTGAGCACCCCTGGAGAGGGGCTCACCCGGCCCGGGATCGCTACTCGCCCAGATGCGTCGGGGCGAACATCTGCAGCAGGGTTTCGACGACGACGACGTTGGGCCCGTCAGCCGCGAAGCCTGCCTTCAGTGCCGCTCCCACATCCTCGGGAGCGACCCGGACCGCGGGGACGCCGAAGGATTCAGCGAGTTTCACGAAGTCCGGCCGGGCGAGCTCGGTGGCCGTGGCCTTGCCGAAGGCGCCCACCATGTATTCGCGCAGGATGCCGTAGCCGCCGTCGTCCACGATCAGCCAGGTCACTGGCACGTTGTGCTGCTTGGCGGTAGCCAGTTCGGAAATGGAATACATGGCCGAGCCGTCGCCGGAGACGGCCAGTACGCGCGCCGAACCACCGGGTTTGCCGGTGGTTTCGAGGCCGACGGCGCCGCCGATCGCCGCCGGGAAACCAAAGCCGAGCCCGCCCGCGCCCTGCGCGGAGTGGAACTGGCCTTCGCGGGCGTCCCAGCAGCTCCAGGCCCAGTAGGCGGAAATGGTCATGTCCCAGAACGTCTGCATGCCGGCGGGCACGGCCTCGCGGATGTCGGCCATGAACTTCAGTTCCTTGCCCAAATCCTGGGACTTCAAGCCGGGCCTTGACCTTGGCCAGAGTCTCCTTGACCAGGGTCTCCGGCGAGGTGCCGTGCCAGTCGGCGCGGACTCCGGTTGATCCGGCGTCCGCGAGCGCGGCCTCAAGCGCGGTATCCAGGGCGGCGAGCGCCTGTCCGGCGTCGGCACGGATCCCCAGGCCGGGACGGTTGGATTCCAGGACGCGGGGTTCCGCGTCGATCTGGATGATCCGGCCGCGGGGCTCGAAGGTGAAGTAGTTGGACGTCACTTCACCCAGCGAGGAGCCGATCACGACCAGCACGTCGGCGTCCTCGAGCAGCTCCGTCATGTAGTTGTCTTCGATCCAGGCCTGCAGCGAGAGCTCATGGTTCCAGGGAAACGCGCCGTTGCCGCCGGGCGTGCAAATGACCGGGGCATGCAGCTTTTCGGCAAGGGAGAGCAGCGACTTCTCGGCATGACCGCGGCGGGTGCCGCCGCCGGCAATGATGGCCGGACGTTTCGCGGCTTCGAGCCATTTAACCGCTTCGCGGACGAGCTCCACCCGGGGCGGGTTGTCCGCGGCTTCGGCGAGTGCGTCCTCCACCGGCGGGACCATGATCGGATCCAGCAGCACGTTCTGCGGAACTTCCAGCCAGACGGGACCCTGGGGCGAGGAGATCGCTTCCGTCCATGCGTCCTGGATGGCCGAGGGAATGCCGGAGGCGTGCTGGATCAGGCGCTGGCTCTTGGTGACGTTCGCGGCCGAGGCCTTCTGGTCATCGAGCTGGTGCAGCATGCCCTTGCGGCGCGCGCCGAGGCCCTCGAGCGGAATCTGGCTGGCGATCACCACCATCGGAACACCGGTGGCGTAGGCTTCCTGCAGCCCGGCCAGCGACGTCAGGGCGCCGGGTCCGGTGGAGAGGAACAGGACGCCGACTTCGCCCGTGGCGCGGGAGTAGCCGTCCGCGGCGAAGGCCGAGTTGTTTTCCACCCGGGAAGAGACGAAGTGCAGGTTTCCGCGCCCCATGGCGTCGAACAGGCCCAGGGCGTGCTGCCCGGGAATCCCGAACACCGTCTTGGCGCCGAGCGCCTCGAGGGTTTCGACGACGAGGTCGCCGCCGTTGCGCACCCCGCTCATCGGGTGGTCTCCGCAGCAGCGAATCCGGCCGGGCGGCGGGATTCCTGGCCCAGGGCCTGGGCGGCGTAGCCGGTCTCGGCGCCCACCCGGTCCCCGGGGACAGCGCGGTCCGCCATGAGCGTGATGAGTTCGTACGCGACATGGCTGGCGGCCACACCGGTGATGTCGGCGTGGTCATAGGCCGGGGCGACCTCGACGACGTCGGCGCCGACGAGGTTCATGCCGCGGAAGCCGCGGATGATTTCCAAAAGCTCGCGGCTGGTGATGCCGCCGGCTTCCGGGGTGCCGGTGCCGGGGGCGTGCGCCGGGTCGAGGACGTCGATGTCCACCGAGATATACAGCGGACGGTTGCCGATCCGGTCGCGGACCTTCGCGACGGTCTCCAGGACGCCCTGGTAGTAGACGTCGGCGGAGGTGACGATCCCGAAGCCGAACCGGTGGTCGTCGTCGAGGTCTTTCTTGCCGTAGAGCGGGCCGCGGGTGCCGATGTGGCTGATCGCTTCGGTGTCGAGGATGCCTTCCTCGACGGCGCGACGGAAAGGCGTGCCGTGGGTGTATTCGGCGCCGAAGTAGGTGTCCCAGGTGTCGAGGTGCGCATCGAAGTGCAGCATCGCGACGGGTCCGCCGGCGCGCTCGGCGGCGGCGCGCAGCAGCGGCAGGGCGATGGTGTGGTCGCCGCCGAGGGTCAGGAGCTTGCTGCCGGAGGCGGTCAGGTCGAGGGCGTTCTGCTGGACCGTCTCGATCGCTTCGTTGATGTTGAAGGGGTTGACGGCCATGTCACCCGCGTCCGCGACCTGGATGTTTTCGAAAGGGCTGACATCCCAGGCCGGGTTGTACGGGCGCAGCAGACGGCTGGCCTCGCGGACGTGGTTGGCGCCGAAGCGGGCCCCGGGGCGGTAGGAGACGCCGGAGTCGAACGGTACGCCGACGACCGTGACGTCGGCCTTGGTGACCTGATCCAGCCGCGGCAGCCGGGCGTAGGTGGCGGCTCCGGCGTAGCGCGGAATACGGGATGAATCAATGGGGCCAAGGTTGCCATTGGCCTCGATGCGCAGCTCTTCCAACAGAACTCTCCTTCGAGGATCGATCGACAGGTGTGATACCCATCATAGCCCGAAGTTTCGCAATGAGCACCAACTGTTTACAAGACTAGCCCTTGTAGTTGAGGCTCAGCAGCAGCCGCTTGAGCTGGCTGTACTGCGGCGTAACCATCCAGGCCTTGGCCGATTCCACGGAATCGAAGGCCGGATCGGCGAAGATCACCTTGGCCGTGGAATCCCCGTTGGGCAGCGTCACGTGCGCAAACCCGGCGCTTTCAGTCCCGGGCAGGAAGTCCGCCGCGCGCCGCACTCCCATGTGGAAGGCCACGTGGTCCGCGAAGGAATCGAAGGCAAAGCCGAAGGACACCTTCCCGCCGTCGGCGTCGGTAAGGTCCGGCACCGGCGCGGCGTCCAGGACCGTGCGGGCCACGGGCCCGGTTGCGTCGCTGGCGGCGGTCCCGCTCGTCACGGAGGCAAGCTCATTGCCGCTGGCATCGGCAATGATGGCCTGCATGCCGCCGTCGCTGCGGTCCACGACCCGGACCGACCACTCGCTCGGGTAGGAGAAGCCCACATGGCCATCCGGAAAGGTAAAGGCGGTGAGCGCCTCCTCAGGGGACTGCGTGGACGTCGGCGCAGCCGCCGTCGCGGACGCGGTGGCCGTTGCGGCAGGTACGGCGGACTGCAGGGCATCCGGCGTCGGGGATCCGGTGGACGCGCCCGAGGCCGCAGAGCCGGTCGGCAGGCCGTTGCCTGCGCGTTCGCCGGGGACAGCGCAGGAGCTCAGGCCGAAGGCAGCCGAGGCGGCCAGTGACAGAAAGGCGGCAGTAAGTTTGTTCATGGAATCCCTCACTCAAGCATTGGTGAACGGCGGCCGGACGGCGCCGGCCCGCTGTTTCGGACTGGCCGCCCCGCCACCCCGGCGTTACAGGCTTATCGACTGGCCGCGGGAACCAGCACCCACAGCACCTCGACGGAGTCATCCGTGGGGTTGACCCACGTATGCGGTTCGCGGCCGGGGAAGGTGATGGTGTCCCCGGCGTGGAGTTCATATTCTTCGTTGGTCAGGATCAGCCGGAGGCTGCCCCTGACCACATGCAGCACGTCAACGTCGCAATCAACAGCGTAGAGCTCGGACTCGCCGCGGCCGCGCGGCTCGATCACGGCCTGGATGACCTGGACGCGCCGTTCCGAACGGGCGGTGAGCAGCCGCTCCACGATCCCCTCCCCGCCGAGCGAGATCCGGGGGCCCTCGTCACGCTTGGTGAGGTGGGTCTCCGGGGCGGCGAACAGATCGCCAATGGAGATGGACAGCACCTGGCACAGCGTCACGAGGGACGCGACCGAGGGCGAGGTAAGGTCCCGCTCCACCCGGCTGAGGAAGCCTTTGGTCAACCCGGTGGCATCGGCCACCTGCTCGATGGTGAGCCGCTGCGATTGCCGGGCGGCACGGATCCGGGAACCGATGGCGACGGGAACGTTGCTCGGTTCAACTGGTAGAGCCTTCATCTGGCCCCTTTCACGGCTGGCCGCTCGGCCCCTGCATTGCAGCAATCCTAACGGGAGAGAGTCCGGGCAACGGCGAACACGGCCGGGCATGTGACGGGAGATGTAACGGGGGCGCAGCGACCGGCCGGCCGCCTTGACTGTTAGCGGCATCACATCGTATGGTTTGGCAACAGTTGTTGTCTATAAGGCAATACTTCCGCAGCCGGTAGCATTTTCCCCGGCACATTCGTCAATGAGTCGCCGAACCGCCGGACGCCGTGTGCTTCCCGGCCGGTCCGAGCACGCTGATCAACCGCTCCAAGGAGCCTCAAAAATGGACGCATCTTTCGTCAACATCGCCATCGTGGTGGTGTACCTGATCGCTATGCTGGCGTTCGGGTGGTGGGGTAAATCCCGCACCAAGAACAACAGCGACTTCCTCGTCGCCGGCCGCAGGCTTGGCCCGTTCCTCTACACCGGGACGATGGCCGCCGTTGTGCTCGGCGGCGCCTCGACAGTGGGCGGTGTAGGCCTCGGCTACAAGTTCGGCATTTCCGGCATGTGGCTCGTGGTTGCCATCGGCGCCGGCGTGCTCCTGCTCAGCCTGCTCTTCGCAAGCACCATCCAGAAGCTGAAGATCTACACGGTTTCCCAGATGCTGAGCCTGCGGTACGGCAGTGAGTCCACCAAGGCTTCCGGCATCGTGATGCTGGCCTACACCCTGATGCTTTGCGCCACCTCCACCGGCGCCTACGCCACCATCTTCGTGGTGCTCTTCGGCTGGGACCGCGCCCTCGCGATCGCAGTCGGCGGCGCCATCGTGGTGGTCTACTCGACCATCGGCGGCATGTGGTCCATCACCCTCGCCGACCAGGTCCAGTTCGTCATCAAGACCGTGGGCATCTTTATGCTGATGCTGCCGTTTACCCTCAACGCTGCCGGCGGCCTCGACGGCATCCGTGACCGCGTCGACGCCAGCTTCTTCCAGATTGACGGCATCGGCGTCCAGACCATCATCACGTACTTCGTGGTCTACACACTCGGCCTGCTGATCGGCCAGGACATCTGGCAGCGCGTCTTCACCGCCAAGACCCCCACCGTCGCACGCTGGGGCGGCGCCACGGCCGGCATCTACTGCATCCTCTACGGCGTCGCCGGCGCCCTGATCGGCCTCGGCGCCCGCGTCGCGTTGCCGGACATCGACGTCGCGAGCCTCGGCAAGGACGTTGTCTACGCCGAAGTAGCTACCACCCTGCTGCCGATCGGCCTCGGCGGGCTCGTGCTCGCCGCAGCCGTCGCCGCCATGATGTCCACCGCCTCGGGTGCCCTGATCGCTGCCGCCACCGTGGCCCGCGCCGACGTGCTGCCCTTCGTGGCCGGCTGGTTCGGCAAGACCGTCGACACCAACGACTCCGACAACCCCGAACACGACGTCAAGGCCAACCGCATGTGGGTGATGGTCCTCGGCATCGTCGCCATCGTCCTGGCGATCATCACCAAGGACGTCGTCGCGGCCCTGACCATCGCTTATGACATCCTGGTCGGCGGCCTGCTCGTCGCCATCCTCGGTGGCCTGATCTGGAAGCGCGGCACCGGCCTGGCCGCCGCGGCATCCATGGCGGCAGGTTCCGTGATCACCCTCGGCACCATGATCGTCCTGGAAATCAACGCCGAAGTTCCGCTGGACGGGATTTACGCCAACGAGCCGATCTACTACGGTCTCATTGCCTCGACCCTGGTCTACGTCGTGGTGTCACTCCTGACGAAGCCCACCGACGCAGCGGTCATGGCCAACTGGCAGGACCGCGTCGCCGGCGGCGCCCCCGCCGAAGAAAAGGAAGAGGTCGTGGCCGCGCGCTAGCGCGGACCTCCACCCCGGACCAACAGAGGACGGCGGTGCTTCCCTTCCCGGGAAGCACCGCCGTCCATCGTTATGCTTCTTGCCGTGCCTTAGGACTCTTCCTCCTCCGGTCCGCGGAAATCCTCCGCGTCCAGCGGGACTACCCGTTCGTCCTCGTCCACCGGTTCCTCAACCGGTTCATCCGCCACGGCTTCCTCATCCCACGTCTCGTCATCGACGGGGACGTCATCGGGAAAATCGTAGGTGGGGTCGGACTCCACTGTCTCCCTGGCAGGCGGCTGGATTGGATGTGATCCGGTGTTGTCCATGATGCAACCTCCGAGCGTTTGAATCTCACGGCAGTGGGTCAGTGCGGTCCGCTCACCGGCTCCGGGTGAGGGTCCGGCGGCGGGCCTGCCCGGAACCCGCCGTGCCCTTCATTCGAACACCGCACGCCCGGAGCGTCAAGGGCGCCCATCCGGCGGCGGTTCACGCACCGTTTTGCGGCGATCCGAAACTTTGAGCTGCGGTCAACCGACCGGAAAACCGCGGATTTCCGGGGTACGCTTGGTTCGCATGAGGGCCGCATCATGCCCTTTCAAGCCCAGGAGCCGTCGTGTCCCAGCACGCAAAATCAGAGCAAAACCAGCCCCGCCCGGACCCGCGCCGCGACCAACGACCCGCCGCGGGAGCCGCAGCCACCCCTGGCCGACCCCGGCCCCATCGACTGCACCCACCGCCGCGGACATCAAGCGTTGGCGCCAGTATCTCGCCGATGAGCGCGCCGAAGCCGCCGTCTACCGTGACCTCGCGCAGAACCGCAGCGGTGAAGAGCGGGCGATCCTCCTCGCCTTGGCCGAGGCCGAAGGCCGGCACGAAGCGCACTGGCTCAAACTGCTGGGTGAGCACGCCGGCCGGCCCCGCCATGCCTCGCTCCGGAGCCGGTTCATCGGGTTCCTCGCCCGCCACATCGGATCGGTTTTCGTTCTGGCGCTGGCCCAGCGGGCCGAGAGCCGCTCGCCCTACGCCAAAGACCCCTCGGCCACCCCCGCTATGGTCGCGGACGAACAGATCCACGAAGAAGTCGTCCGGGGACTCGCTACCCGGGGCCGCAACCGGCTCGCCGGATCCTTCCGGGCGGCCGTGTTCGGCGCCAACGACGGGCTGGTCAGCAACCTCTCGCTCGTGATGGGCATGGCCGCCTCCGGGGTCGGCAGTACGGTGGTCCTGCTCAGCGGCGTCGCCGGGCTCCTGGCCGGGGCGCTGTCCATGGGTGCGGGCGAGTTCATTTCCGTGCGGTCCCAGCGCGAACTCCTGGCCGCGACCCGTCCCACCCAGATCACGCTGTCCGCGGCGCCGTCGCTGGACATCGAACACAACGAACTGCTGCTGGTCTACCTGGCCCGGGGAATGACGCACGAGGCGGCCGCGCACCGCGCCGCGGAGCGGATGAAACTGCTGGATTGCGACTGCGACCCCAGCCTCTCGCTGCGGCCGGAACTGCCGGAGGCCCCGGACCAGCACGAGGCCGTCGGCACCGCGTGGGGTGCAGCGGCGTCGAGCTTCTGCTTCTTCGCCTCCGGGGCGATCGTGCCGATCATCCCCTTCCTCCTTGGCATGACCGGCATCGCGGCTCTCGTCGTCTCCGCCGTGCTGGTGGGCCTGGCGCTCCTCTTCACCGGTGGCATCGTCGGGCTGCTCTCCGGCACGTCCCCGGCCACCCGCGGACTCCGCCAGCTGGCGATCGGCATGGGCGCAGCCGGCGTGACCTATCTGTTGGGCCTGGCGTTCGGCGCGGTCATCGCCTAGTGGACGACCCCCAGCCCAGGAACCGTTTGACACGCAATCTCGTGGCGGCAGCCCTGATCGCCGCACTGGCGTTCCTGGCAGCAGGCCTCGCGTACGGGGACCCGCGCGTTGCGGCGCTTTTCGGGCTGGACCGTCCGCAGGTGTCCGGCGTCGGGCCTGACGGAGCACCCGGCAGCGGTGCACCAGTCCCCGGACGCACTACCCTCGCGCCGGCCCCCCAGGAGGCGCGCGCCGAAGCGTCCACATTGGAGATCCCTCCGCCGGGGCTCGAGGAGCAGGACCAGCCGCTGGGACAGCCGGAAAAACCGGCGATCGCCAGCGACGCCTACAGTTTCCTCGCAACGAACAGCGATGGTTCACCGGTCGGCTATTCGCCGTGCCGTCCATTGCACTACGTGGTGAACTCCGACCTTGCCCCCGAGGGAGCCGAGAAGCTCGTTGATGACTCAATCGCCACGATTTCAGAGGCCACCGGCATCGTCTTCGTCTACGACGGGCCCACGGACGAGACCCCGTCACCGTCGCGCCCTCCCTACCAGAAGGATGCGTATGGCGACCGCTGGGCCCCGCTGCTGATCGCCTGGACCACACCGGAACAAGCCCCACGGCTCGAAGGCAGCGTGGTCGGGACCGGCGGCAGCACCCATTTCAGCTTCGACGACGGGCCCAGGTCCTTTGTCACCGGAAGCCTGGAACTGGACGCTCCCCAGATCGCCGAAGACATTGACCGGGCCGACGGCGCAGCCTATGCAAAGGCCGTGATCCTGCACGAACTCGGCCACGTCATGGGACTGGACCACGTCCAGGACCCGGCGCAGCTGATGTACCCGGAGATCGGGGCCCCGGACGGCTTCGCTGCCGGCGACCTCAATGGACTCTACGAACTGGGCCAGGCCCGCTGCCGGACAGACTTGTGAACCGGTATCTGGTAGACAAGTGCCATGTGGTTTGATTCCTGGCCCGATATCCTGCGCACCTTCGTCGTGGGCTCGGCCGCCTATGTGACCCTCGTTTTGATCCTCCGGGTGTCCGGGAAGCGGACGCTGGGGCAGCTAAACGCCTTTGACCTTGTTGTGACCGTAGCGTTGGGCTCCACCCTCGCCACGATCCTGCTGAGCAAGGAAGTATCGTGGGCCGAGGGCGCGACGGCTTTCGCTCTGCTCGCCGCCCTCCAATTCGGCGTCGCCACCGTATCAACCAAGTGGCCCGTTTCCCGGAAGGTCATCACCTCGCAACCGGCCGTCCTTTTGCGGGACGGCATATTCGAGCGCGAGGCGCTGCGGACGAACCGCCTGACCGAGGCCGAAATTCGTCAAGCGGCCCGCGAAAGCGGCTACGGCGATCTGTCCCTCCTCGCCGCCGTTGTGCTCGAAACGAACGGAAAGATCAGCGTCATTCCGGTGCAGCAGATCGGTGACGGTTCGGCGCTGCGGAACGACTAAACCCCGGGTGATTCCCGCCCGACGGCCCTGTCCTGGTCCGTCATGTACGCCTCGAGCTTGGCCAGGGTCTGTTCAAGGTTGGCCGGGTGCCGACGCAGATAGCCCGCGAGGCGGAGGAAGATCCGGCCGCGCACCTCGCGTGCATCCCATTGCTCCGTGACCCGGGTGCCGGGAATCCCGGCGTCGTTGGTGGCGGGTTCCAGCAGGTAACGCCAGACGTGGCCGTAGAAGTGCCGCCACGCGATCCGGCGGCCCTCCTCGAACTCGCACACGGTATTAAGGATCTTGTAGTCCACCCGCATGTTCATTTCCATGCCGAACCTGGCGCCGAGAGCGAGCCTCTCCGGGCCGCGCGGCTGGGCACCCTTGACCGTGTCCGAACCATCGATCACGCTGTGCAGCGCCGGCCGGGCCAGAACCTCGAAGATCGCTTCCGGGGCAGCGGCAACGAAGCGGCTGCGGGACACAAGGTATCTGTTGCTCATCATGCAATCCTAGTCGTCCGTCGCGTCCCGGATTCTGGTGCAAAATGAGGCATGCAAAGTTTCGCCCAGGCTCCAGGCCGCCGCCCCCGGATCGGACTTCCGGTCCGTCTCAGCAGTTCCACCGATCCGGATCCCCGGGTCTCCGAGGCCAACAAGCTATTCGACTACATCGTCGAGCTGGTGCGCGACGGCGGCGGCGACCCGGTCCTGTTCAACACCGCACCGTCCGCGGCGGCCCTGGCCTCGCTCGACGGTGTCATCATTCCCGGTGGCGGCGACCTGGACCCGCAGCTTTATGGCGAGCAACGCAGCGAGGTCTGCTACGACGTGAGCACCGCCCAGGATGACCTGGACGTGGCCGTCGCGCGGCAGTCGATCGACGCCGGCCTGCCGGTGCTCGGTATCTGCCGCGGGCACCAGCTGCTGAACGTGCTCTATGGCGGCACCCTGATCCAGGACATGGCGCCGGGAGCGGTGGCGCACCGCGAACCCGAGCCGCTGCCCGGTTGCGGGCCGTGGGCGTGGCATGAAGTCGACGTGCAACCCGGCACCAAGGTGGCCGGCCTGTACGGGGACGGTGCGCCGGTCACTGTGAAGATCGCGTCCGGCCACCACCAGGCGGTGGCCCGGGTAGGTGGCGGCCTCGTGGTGACGGCCGTGGCCGAGGACGGCACCGTTGAAGCGCTGGAGGACCCGGAGCGCTGGGTGGCCTCGGTGCAGTGGCATCCGGAAGCCCAGGAGCTCTCTGCCGAGGAGCGGGTGGCGCCGTTCCGGGCGTTCGTGGAGGTCTGCCGGAAGCCGGAGCAGCGCTAGTTCGTCTGGGAGCTTGGTTCTAGGCGGTGAACGCGGCCCGGAAGGCGTTCGAGCGCCGCCGCGCTGTCGCCCGCGGCCCAGGCTTCCATGCCGACGGTGCCGCCGTAGCCGACGTCGCGCAGCGCCTTGGCGACGGCGGCATAGTTGATCTCGCCCGTGCCGGGTTCGCAGCGTCCGGGGACGTCCGCGACCTGAATCTCGCCAAGGTGCGGCAAAGCGGTCCGCACCAGTTCGATCAGGTTCCCCTCCCCCAGCTGGGCGTGGTAGAGATCCAGCATCATCTTCACGTTCGGATGACCGGCAGCCGCCACAAGGGCCATGGTGTCCTTGGCCCGGGCGAGCGGGATGCCGGGGTGGTCCAGGATGGTGTTGAGGTTCTCGAGGCAGAACGTCACCCCGTAGGTGGCGCCGAGCTTGCCCAGCCGTTCCAGGGTCCGGGCCCCGGTACTCCACATTGCGCCGGTGGAACGGAAGACCGGGCGGGCGGCATGCCCGTCGATGAGTTCCGCGGAATGCACCACCATGCGGCTGATGCCGAGTTCCAGGGCGGTGGGGATCAGCGACTCGGCCGTGCGCACCACGTCATCGGCAGTGTCAGCGTCCACGACGCTGCCGGCGGTGTACCCCGTCATGGAGGAGAACACTGCCCCCGTGGCCTTGAGCGCACCGATGTCCTTGGTCCGCGAGTCCCAGATCTCGACGTCGAAGCCGGCATCGTGAATGCGACGTACCCGTTCCACAAACGGCAGGTCCGTATAGACCATCTCCGCGCAGACGGCCAGGCGCATCAGACGCCTGCCTCGGTTGCAGAGTTGGCTGTAGCCGACTGGATTGCCACCGGCACGCCCTGCTTGACCGATTCGATGCAGGCCAGGGCCATGGCCAGTGCGCGGCGGGCATCGGCCGCCCCCGGCGTCAGGGTAAAAGCGGCGTCCGACGGCGGCGTACCGTCGCGCCGCGCCTTGACGGCGTCGGCGAAGTCAGCGAGCTCGTCGGTGTAGGCCTCACGAAACAGTACAATGTTGAGCCGCGGGGTGTCAGCGGACAGTCCCTCGGCGGTGTAGCGGCGGGCGGCCGTTTCCGTGGCCCGTCCGGCCTGCACCATCCCCTTGGAGCCGAAGACCTCGCCGCGGATGTCGTAGCCGTAAAGGGCGCTGAAGTTGGCTTCCGCCACGGCGATGGCACCGTTGCTGTACCGGATGGTCACAACGGAGGTGTCCAGGAAGCCCTGGTCCCTCATGTCCGGTTCCACGAGCGCGTCGGCCACGGCGTAGACCTCGATCGGTTCGGCGCCTTCGTTGAACCAGTTCAGGGTGTCGAAGTCATGGATCAGGGTCTCCATGAAGATGGTCCAGGCCGGAACCCGTCCGGAGTTCGGGATGCTGCCAGTGCCGGGATCGCGGGTCAGGGAGCGCAGGAGCTGCGGTGTCCCCACGACGCCTGCGACGATGTCTTTCTTGACCGCCAGGAAGTCCGGGGCATAGCGGCGGTTGAAGCCGATCTGGAAGTGCACTCCGGCGTCCTGCACTGCGGCCACGGCGGCGTCGAGCTCGTCGAGGGCGAGGCCTGCCGGTTTCTCGCAGAAGATGTGCTTTCCGGCGGCGGCCGCCTGGGCGATGAGCGAGGCATGGAACCGGGCCGGGCTGGCGATAATAACGGCGTCGATCTCCGGGTCGGCCAGGACATCGCCGATCTCGGCGGTCACCTTCACGGCCCCGAGTTTTGATGCCAGTGCGGTGGCGGTCTCGAGGTTCGGGTCGGCGACGGCGGCGAGGTCGGCGCCGGGGACTCGCCGGGCAATGCTCTCGGCGTGGAAAGCGCCCATCCAGCCGGCACCGATAAGGCCGATGCGCACGGGGGTGGCAAGTGTCGCCGGGTTTTGCTGGAGGTATGCCAAAGTTCGTCCTTGAATTTTGAGCGGGAAGCAGGCAAGAAGAAGGGGCCCGGAGTCGGGCGGCCGGGCGGAGCGGGGCCGGTCCGGCCCCGCTCCATGTGGTGGTGTCTGTGATCCGGTTGTTCAGGTGTGTTTGCCGGCGGCTTTGGTGACGCCAGCGACTTCGCCTTCGACTTCGTGGAGGGTGTCGGTGTGGCCGCCCATTTGTTCGAGTTCGTGGGCGAGTTCGGCGAGTTCGGCGCCGCCGGCCATTTGGGCGGTGAGTTCGTCGATGGTGATGTCTTTTTTGTCGTAGTAGCCGATGGATTTGCCGCGTTTGAGGAGCAGGAAGCGGTCTCCGACGGGGAAGGCGTGGTGGGGGTTGTGGGTGATGAAGATGACGCCCAGGCCGCGGTCGCGGGCCTGGAGGATGTAGCGGAGCACGACGCCGGATTGCTTTACGCCCAGGGCGGCGGTGGGTTCGTCGAGGATGAGGACTTTCGCGCCGAAGTACACGGCGCGGGCGATCGCGACGCATTGGCGTTCACCGCCGGAGAGCTGGCCGATGGGTTGTTCGACGTCGCGCAGGTCGATGCCCATTTCGGCGAGTTCGTGTTTGGTGATGTCCTTCATTTTCTGGACGTCCATGCTTTTGAACGGCCCGAACCCGGAAGTCAGTTCCGAGCCGAGGAAGAAGTTCCGCCAGATCGGCATGAGCGGGACGACCGCGAGGTCCTGGTAGACGGTCGCGATCCCGGCGTCCAGGGCCTCCCGGGGGGAGCTGAACGTCCGGGGCGCGCCCATGATGTTCAGGGTCCCTTCGCTGTGCTGGTGGAGGCCGGCGATGATTTTGATCAGCGTGGATTTACCGGCGCCGTTGTCGCCCAGGACGCAGGTGACGCGGCCGGTGTCGACGGCCATGGTCACGTCCGTCAGGGCCACGATGTTCCCGTAGTGCTTCCCGACGCCTTCGAGGGAGAGCAGGTGCACGGGGGTGTGGGTGAGCGGGTCCTTCTCGCCGGCCAGGAGGGTGTCCTGGCCGATCCGGTTCCGGGGAGTCCGGGTTTGTTCGGTGTTGGGGGTGTTCATGGTCTCGGGGCTCCCTTACTTGAGGTCCGCGCGGCGTTTGACGATGAGGTTCACGATGGTGGCCAGCAGCAGCATCAGGCCCAGGAAGAACTTGAACCAGTCGGGGTTCCATTGGGCGTAGACGATGCCTTTGTTGGCCATCCCGAAGATGAATGCCCCGATCGCCCCGCCGACGGCGGAGCCGTAGCCGCCGGTGAGCAGGCAGCCGCCGATGACGGCGGCGATGATGTAGAGGAATTCGTTGCCGATGCCTTCTCCGGACTGGACGGAGTCGAACGCGAAGAGGTTGTGCATGCCCAGGATCCAGCCGCAGAATCCGACGGCCATGAAGAGCCCGATTTTGGTTTTGTTCACCGGGACGCCGACGGCGCGGGCGGCGTTCGCGTCGCCGCCGACGGCGAAGATCCAGTTCCCGACCTTGGTCCTCAGCAGGATCCAGGACGCGGCCGCGACCAGGGCGATCCAGATGAACACGGTGATTTTCACGTCCACGTCCCCGATCGGGACGGAGGAGGCGAAGACGGCCTTCGCGGAGGCGAAGCCGTCCATGTCCGAGATCGAGGGGGAGGAGACGGAGCCGCCGATCAGCCGGGTCAGGCCCAGGTTCAGGCCGGTCAGCATCAGGAACGTCGCCAGGGTCACGATGAAGGAGGGGAGTTTGGTTTTGATCAGGATCAGGCCGTTGATCAGCCCGATCGCGAGGGACACGATCAGGGCCAGCCCGACTCCGACCCAGACGTTCGTGGCGAAGTACCAGCTGAACAGGGACGCGGTCAGGGCCGAGGAGATCACCGCGACCCCGGTGGAGAGATCGAATTCCCCGCCGATCATCAGCAGCGAGACGCCCACGGCCATGATCCCGATCGTGGAGGAGCCGTAGAGCACGGTCGCGAACGCGTTGGGCTGGATGAAGGTCTGGGAGACCGAGGCGAAAAACACGAAGAGCACGATCGCCCCGACCAGGGCGCCGACTTCCGGGCGGCCCAGGAGCTTCTGCAGCGGGTTGCGTTTGCCCACACGCTCATCGGCGGCCGGCGGGGTCTTCGGCGGCGGGGTCTTGGAAAGAGTCTGGGTCATGGTCCTTCTCCTGCTTCGGGTCCGGTCCCGGGAACCCGAGGGCCCCGGAACCGGACGCAAAGGAATCCTTAGCGGATACCTTCTTTGGCGAATTTGAGTGCGTCGGCCGCTGCGGCCTTATCGACGATGGAGGGGCCGGTCAGCACCGGCTGCCCGCCGCCGATCTCGAACCCGCCGCGCTTGTTCTGCCAGATCGCATCAATCGCCCCGTAGCCCTGCAACCACGGCTGCTGATCCACGGTGAAGAGGATCTCGCCGTCGGCAATCTTCTGGGCCAGCTCGGCGTTCATATCGAAGGAAGCGACCTTGGCCTGGCTGCCGGCCGAGTTGACGGCCTTCAAAATAGTGAGGGTGAAGGGAGCGCCGAGGCCGACGATCGAGTCGGCGTCCGAGGTGGCCTGCAGCTTGGCGGTCACGGTCGAGGACACCTGGGTCATATCCGTACCGGCGACATAGAGGATTTCCGTGGCCGGCAGCTTTTCCTTGACACCGGCGCACCGGGCTTCGAGGCCGACGTGGCCCTGTTCCTGGATGACGCAGATGGGGTGGGAGAGGCCCTCGCTCTGGAGCTTGTCGCCTACAGCTGCACCGGCCAGTTTTTCGTTCGAGCCGAAGTGCGTGAAAGCACCGAGCTGTGCCGAGACGCTTTCACCGGCGTTGAGGCTGACGACGGGGATACCCGCGGCAGTGGCCTTCTCCAGGGCGCCCTTAAGCGCATCCGGCTTGGCCAGGGTCACCGCGATGCCGTCAACGTTCTGGTTGATGGCCTGCTCGATCAGCTGGGCCTGCCGGCCACCCTCAGGATCGGAGGTGTAAAGCAGCTCCACGTTGTCCTTCGCCGAGGCCTCCTCGGCGCCCTTGCGGACGATGTCCCAGAAGGTGTCGCCGGGGGCTGCGTGGGTAATCAGGGCGATCTTGAGCTTCGGCGTGCTGACGGCTTGACCGCCACCGCCGCCACCTGCAGCTTCGGGGGCCTTGCCCCCGGTGCTCGAGCACGCGCCCAGGGCCAGCATGGGGACCACCGAGGCTACGAGAGCCGCCTTGCGCCACGAAAACTTCGTCACGATCCATCTCCTTTAATTCCGGGCCGCTCCGCGCGCTTCGCTGCGCCGGTCAGTCGGCCTTCTACCAACGATCATGGTGATTCAACTCACAGATGTCAAGAGTTTGTCCTGACATTAGGATGTTGTGACGTCAATTGGTTGCTTTATAACCCCAAGAGAACTCTGGAGCGCTAACAGACCTACTGCTAGTATCGGAAATGGCAGCATGTCCTATCAAGAGAACATACGCAGTCTGAAAACGTACGCCAAAACGTACGGAAACACTCGGGATTATCCGAGGTGCACTAGGAGCATTCATTGGCGAATCAACTCAACCTCAGCATCGATCGTTCTTCGCCCGTGCCGCTCTACCACCAGGTGGTTCAGGGCATCGAAGCCGCTATTCACTCCGGCCTGCTGCCCCCGGGCAGCCGCCTGGATAATGAGATCGATCTCGCCGCTCAGCTCAACCTTTCCCGCCCGACGATGCGGAAGGCCATGGACGACCTCGTGCGCGCCGGCCTCCTGGTGCGCAAACGGGGGGTCGGCACGCAGGTGGTTTCCAGCCAGGTCCGGCGGCCGCTTGAGCTCTCCAGCCTCTACGATGACCTCAGCAACAACGGCAGCAAACCCACCACGGACGTACTGAGCTTCGCCCATATCGAAGCGGACGAGGCAACCCTCAAAGCCCTGCAGCTTCCTGCCGGCGCCAAGGTGTACCACTTCACGCGGCTGCGCAAGGTGGGCGGTAAGCCGCTGGCGTTGATGGAGAACTGGGTCCGCGACGACATCACCTCCCTTGATGAAAGCGCACTGGGCGCCAGCGGCCTCTACGGGATCCTGCGCGACGCCGGGGTGAACTTCCGGCTGGCCACCCAGCGGATCGGCGCCGTCGTCGCCAACGACTACCAGGCGAGGCTGCTGGAGACCACGCCCGGCTCGGCCCTGGTGACCATGGAGCGCACGGCCGTGGATGACACGGGACGCATGGTGGAGACCGGCCATCATGTCTACCGCGCCGATTCCTACAGCTTCGAAATGACTCTCGTCCAGCGCTGATCCATCCCCTGCGCGCCGGACTAACTTCGACCGAAAGAGTACCGCCATGACCAAATGGGTCTATCCGCTGGGTTCCGCCGCCGACGGCCGCTGGGACATTTCGCTGGGCACCTCCGATTCCGCCGTCGACGTCGAAGGCTGGGCGCACACCGGGCTGAAGGTGGCGACGCTGGACGCGGGAGCCGTCGTCGAACTTCCAGCCGCCGCCGAAGAGCGCATCGTGGTCCCGCTCAGCGGATCCTTCACCGCCGCCGTCGACGGCCATGACTACGAGTTGGCCGGCCGCGCCAGCGTGTTCAACGGAGCCAGCGACGTCCTCTACACCGGCACCAACGAGGCAGTGAGCATCAGATCGGCCGCCGGCGGCCGGGTCGCCATCGCCACGGCCCCGGCGAAGACGTCATACCCGACCCGACTGGTCACGGCCGGCGAGATTCCGGTGGAGTTGCGCGGCGCCGGCAACTGCTCGCGGCAGGTCCACAACTTCGGCACCCCTGCAGCCCTGGAAGCAGACCGCTTCATTGTCTGTGAAGTGATCACCCCGGCAGGGAACTGGTCCTCGTACCCGCCGCACAAGCACGACGAGGAAAAGGACGGCGAAACCAGCCTGGAGGAAATCTACTACTTCGAAACCCGGGTGGCGCCCGGTGCCCCGGACCGGGGCGCCGCTGACGCCATCGGCTACCAGCGCGTGTACGCCTCGGACGAGCGGCCCATCGACGTCGCCGCCGAGGTGCGGACCGGCGACGTGGTCCTGGTGCCCTACGGCTGGCACGGGCCCGCCATGGCCGCCCCGGGCTATGACCTCTACTACCTGAACGTCATGGCCGGACCCGGCCCGGTCCGGGACTGGCTCATCAGCGACGACCCTCACCACGGCTGGATCCGCCAGACCTGGGAAGACCAGGACGTGGATCCGCGCCTGCCGTTCACGGCGCAGTCCTAGGCATCCGCTAGACCGGCTGCAGGTCGCGGTCCCGGTCCGCCCCGCCGCCGGACGTTCCGCCGCGAACGGTCCGGACGCCGTCGTCCTTCTTGGCCCGGCGGGCAGCAAACACCACGACCCCCAGGCCGAGCACGGTGACGGCTGCGCCCGCCCAGATCGGTGACGTGTAGCCGAGTCCGGCCGTGATGGTGACCCCGCCGAGCCAGGAACCCAGCGCGTTGCCCACGTTGAACGCGCCGATGTTGGCGCCGGAGGCCAACGTGGGCGCGCTGCTGGCGTACTTCATCACGCGCATCTGCAGCCCCGGGACGGTCGCGAAGCCGAAGCCGCCGAGCAGCACGATGGACACGATCGTCATCGGCTGGCTTCGGGCCGTCAAGGCGAAGACCACCAGTACAGCCACCAGCACGGCGAGCACCACCACGAGTGTGCGATCCACGTTTTTGTCCGCCGCCCGGCCGCCCAGGGTATTGCCGAGGAAGAGTCCGCCGCCGAAGAGGACGAGCAGCCATGGCACGGCGGACGAGGCGAACCCCGAGACTTCGGTCAGCGTGTAGGCGATGTAGGTAAAGGCGCCAAACACTCCCCCGTAACCCAGGATCGTCACCAGGATGGACAGCCAGACCTGCCCGGACCGGAAAGCCTTCAGCTCACCGCGCAGGCCCACCGGGGACGTCGTTCCGGCCCCGGCGGCAGCCTTGGGCACCAACGCCAGAATGCCGATGAGGGAAAGCACGCCAATGCCGGTAATCGCAAAGAAGGTCGAGCGCCAGCCCGCAGCCTGGCCCAACATGGTGCCGAACGGAACACCCAGGACATTTGCCGCAGTCAGGCCGGTGAACATAATGGCGATGGCACCCGCCTTTTTGTCGGCGGGAACCAGGCTCGCCGCGACGACGGCCCCGATGCCGAAGAACGCCCCGTGCGCCAGCGCCGCGATGATGCGGCCGATCATCATCAGCTGGTAGTCGGGCGCAAGCGCTGAGACGAGGTTGCCGACGGCAAATAGCACCATGAGCGCTGCCAGCACGGGTTTGCGCTCCAGCCGGGTCACCGCTGCGGTCAGCAACAGGGCACCGACCACGACGGCGAGTGCGTACCCGGAGATGAGCCAGCCGGCCGTGGCCTCACTGACGTCAAAGTCTGCGGCCACCTCGGGCAGCAGGCCCATGATGACGAATTCGGCGAGTCCGATCCCGAACCCGCCGAGGGCCAGGGCGATGAGGCCAAGCGGCATGCGAAACTCCTTCGAAAACTGTACGGAAAGTGGTGTGGGGCGTAAGCTGTTAGTTGCAGACGCGGTATTTATTGTTGCACAAGCAACTATGCCGCGCAAGCAACTAAATTCTGTGCGTGCGTGCGGTCCGGTTATCCGGGGCGCTGCGGCCTGACTTGAAGAGGAGAACTGATGGGCATCAAGGACGACGCCGTTGAGGTCCGGGCACAGGGCTGGCGCACACTGGCGGCCCTGCACGGTTTGATCGAGGCGGAGCTGGAACGGTCCCTGCAGGCCAGCGCCCGGTTGTCCGTCGTCGAATTCACGGTGCTGGACGCACTGAGCCGGCAGGACGGCTGGCACATGCGGATGCAGCAGTTGGCCCGGGCGTCCGCTTTGAGCGCCAGCGCCACCACCCGCCTGGTCAACCGGCTCGAGGACCGCGGCCTGCTGACCAGGATCCTGTGCACGGAGGACCGCCGCGGGATCTATACCGAGCTCACGCCGAGCGGCGTCACCCTGCTGGAGCAGGCCCGGCCGGTCCACGACGCTACGCTGGAGGAGGCACTGGAAGAAGCGCAGCACATTCCGGAACTGGCGCCATTGGTGGACGCGCTCCCCCGGTTGCAGCAGCTCGCTACGTAGCTATTTTCCGCGGTGTAGCTGCTTGCGGCTCGGGTACGCGCCGTCGCCTCCGGCCCGGGCCGCCGGATTCGCGGCGACTTGGGCAAGTGCCAGCCGGGCACGTTTGACGAATTTTGCCCCTCGCCAGGCACCGTAGAGTGCTGCCGAGATTGTCAGCAGACCCGTAATCACGGCGAACCATGGCGCATAGACCAAGCTGGCCTGTGCCTGCCGGGAACCGGCTTCGGAGACGAGGGTGGCTTTCGCCACTCCAACATTGACGGGCGGCGCCTGCCGCAGCCGGGCATGCAGCTCCAGTCCGCTGCCGGGCAGGATGCTCTCGGGAGCATCGAAGACGAGCTGAGCGGCAGGTCCGGGCCAGCCGCTCACGTCAAGGCTGGCCGTCGGATGCACTATGGTGTTCCCGGTATTGCGGACCGGGAGGGTGAAGGATAGCTCGGTGCCCTGCCGCTGCCAGGTAAGTTCGCCGTGCTCAAGGGAGCTCACCGCGGTGCCGGCGACATTCAGGTAGATCCGGACACCCTGGCGCTGGACCACATCGAGGCGGAACGCGGTCCCTCCGTCCACAGCGGTGGTGGCGCCCTGCACTGGCGGACTTTGGATGATCAATCCGCCCGCATAGTCCCCCGGCGGGGTGTTGGCGGGGACGCGGATGCGGAAGGGGACTTCCAGCTCCGAGTTTGGCGGCACGGAGAGCGAGTCGGCAGTGAGCTGGACCCATCCGCCGACGCCGGTGCGCGGGTCCGGCCGGGCGGCCATGGCAAACGTGCCCTGCGGGGTGCTGTGGGCGTCCACCGGGTAGGTCAGCAGCGTGACCGGAGCATCCGTGTGGTTGCTGACGATCGCGACGGCGTCCAGTGCCGCCCCCGGAGACAGGGAAAGGTGGAAGTAATCCGATTCATTGGACGGCCGGATACCAAGGACTCCGTCGTCGACGGCGTGGGCTGACTGAGGCGCGGCCGTTGCCAGCGTCAACAGCGCGAGCAGGAGCGCAAGCGCCGCCATGGGTTTGATGCTGAAGCGCGGAAGTACCGTAGCCATAGATTGACCGCCCTTGGACCCCGGGGGTCTCAACCGATGGTGTAGGTCACGGTGGCCGTGTAGGGAATCAGCGGCGAACCTACGATCCCGGAATAGTTGGACCGGTGGGCGTTCGCCGGGACAGCCAGTTCAAAAGAGGGAGTCAGCATGTACGTCCCTTTGCCCTGATTGGGTCCGGTCACCGAGATCAGGGTCTGGGAGGTTCCGCTCAGGGCCAGGGCCGGCGCGGTAATGCCGGCCGCCGGGTCGGACCCAAGGCCGGCCGTGATCGTGCCGGGGGTAATCGTGAGGGCGCTGGCGGGAATAGTCCGAGGTGTTGTCTCCGTAGTGCCGGCGGCACTGGTGAAGTCCGAGGCCGAGACAGATAACGTCCACCCGGCCCCCGTGCCGCGGGCATCGGTGATGGTCCATGCTGAGGTCGCATTTCCGCTGGCGGTCATGTTGCTTCCCGTAAGAGTCACGTTCGACAGCGTGGCGCCGGAGGTGGTGGCCTGGAGCACACCGCCGGAAACAGTGGAGATTGTGGTGTCGGCTCCGGCGGGCGCAATCCCGGCGGCTACGAGGACCAGCGATGCTACGGCAACCAGGCCAGCGGCTCGGATCATGCTCTTCATGGTGCTCTTGTCCTGAGGTGGGAGGTGCAGTGACGGGTGATGCTCGTGTGACGCGAGCGTATCAACCGTGTTCCCTACCCGCAGGTACATGACAGGGCCGCACAGGAAAGGGGCGGACAACGTCCGCCCCTTTCCTGTGCGGTTAGTTGTAGAGGGCGGGTTTGGGGTTGAGGTTTACAGGGACTTTCCGGCCGTTTTTCTGCGCTTCGACGCCGGCTTCGCAGCACGCGGCGGTCGCGTACCCGTCCCAGGCGGTGGGCCCGCCAATCTCGTTCCGGCGGGCGGCGTCGGCCCAGGCCTGGACCTCGACGTCGTACGCGGCCGCGAAGCGTTCCTCGAATCCGGGCGTGACGGTCCCGCCCCAGCGGCCGTTGGCCCGGGTGTAGGGTCCGTGGTCGCCGCCGATGTTCACGATCCCGTCCTCGAACGCGGCCTGTGTGGCGACCTCGTAGCCGAATTTGGCGTTGACGAAGATCTCGACGTCGGCCAGGACCCCGGACTCGGTCTCGAGCAGCACGTGCTGCGGGTCGTGCTGGCCGGCCGGGGCGTTCCGGGTGGCCTTCCCGAGCCTCACCTGCACGGAGGTGATTTCCTCCCCCGTGAAGAAGCGGATGGCGTCGAATTCGTGGACCACCGAGTCGTTGATCAGCATCTCGTTGGTGAACCCGGGCGGGGTGGTGGGGTTGCGGTGCTGGTGGTGGAGCATCAGCAGTTCCCCGAGTTCGTTCGAGCGGATCATCGCGCCCAGGGCGGCGTATTCGGCGTCGAAGCGGCGCATGAACCCGACCTGGATCCTTGGCCGGCCCAGCTTCTGCTCGGCCTCGACGATCTTCCATGCCGAGGCCGCGTCCGGGGTCAGCGGCTTCTCGCACAGGATCGGGATGTCCTTGCCGAGGGCCGCCAGCAGGATCTCCTCGTGCAGGAACCCCGGGGTCGCGATCAGGACCGCGTTCACGTCCCCGTTGTTCAGGGCCTCGGCGGCGTCGGCCAGGGCCACCGCGCCCGGGATCCCCTCGATCGCGGCCTGCGCCCGGGCCAGGTCGACGTCGACGACGGCGGCGACCTCCGCCCCGTGGATCCGGGTGTGGATCCGCTGGATGTGGTCCACACCCATCCGGCCCGCACCGATCACGGCAACACGCAAAATATCAGTCATGATTCAATCCTTAATTTCTGGGAGCGTCAGTTGACGGCCGTGCGGGAGCCGCACGAGAGCAGGTAGTTCCGGGTGCGCTTGGCGATCGGCATCGGCACGTCGAAGGCTACGGGATACATGTCCTGCTCCACGATGCCGAAGATGGGCCGGTTCAGGGCCTCAACGGCCTCGATCACGGCGCGCAGATCCGGCAGCCCGTTCGGCGGCTCAGTCATGACGCCGGCCAGGTTCGCGGCGGCCCAGGTCATGTTTTCCGCATTGACCTTTTCAAGGATCTCCGGATTGATCTGCTTCAGGTGCAGGTAGCCGATCCGGTCGGGGTAGTTCTTGATCAGGTCCAGGCTGGAGGCCCCGCAGTATTCGGCGTGGCCGGTGTCCAGGCACAGGTTCAGGTACTTCGGGTCCGTTGCCGCAAGGAGGGTTTCGATGTCCCGCTGCGCGCCGACGTGCGAGTCGGCGTGGGAGTGGAACTGCTGCGCCAGGCCGAAGTCCTCCAGCAGGGTTTTACCGAGCCGGTTGTGGCCGGCAAAGAGGTCCTCCCATGCCGCTTCGGTCAGCTCGCCGCTTTCCACGGCCTCGCCGGTGACGTCGTCGCGCCACATGGCGGGGATGACCACGATGTGTTCCCCGCCCATGGCCGCGGTGAGTTCTGCGACCTTCCGGGCCGGTTCCCAAGCGGTTTCCCACTGGTCGAGGCCACGGTGGAAGGCGGTGAACACGGTGCCGGCGGTGACCTTCAGGTCGCGCTGCTTGAGCTCTTCAGCCAGCCGGGTGGGATCGGACGGGAGGTAGCCGTAAGGGCCCAGTTCGATCCATTTGTAGCCGGATTCGGCCACTTCGTCGAGGAACCGCTCCCAGGGGGTCTGCTGCGGATCGTCCGCGAACCAGACACCCCAGGAGTCCGGTGCGGTGCCGATGATCAGCTTGTTCTCTACTTCAGTCATGACGGCGTTCTTTCTCGTGTACCGGAGGAGCGGCTCAGTTGGAGGGGAAGTTGTAAGAGGCGCCCGAGGCGTGGGTGGGCTCCGGCCAGCGTGAGGTGACGACCTTGCCGCGGGTGTAGAAGGACACGCCTTCGGGTCCGTACATGTGCTTGTCGCCGAACAGCGAAGCCTTCCAGCCGCCGAAGGAGTGGTAGGCCACCGGGACCGGGAGCGGGACGTTGATGCCGATCATGCCGACCGTGACGGAGCGCTGGAACTTGCGGGCGTTGGCGCCGGAGGAGGTGAAGATTGCGGTGCCGTTGCCGTAGGGGTTGGCGTTGATCAGGGCGATACCCGCGTCCAGGTCCTCCACCCGGACCACCACGAGGACGGGTCCGAAGATTTCCTCGCTGTAGGCGGTCATCTCGGTCTTGACGTGGTCCAGGACGGTGGGGCCGACCCAGAAGCCGTCCTCGTGACCGGGGACCACGAGGTCGCGGCCGTCCACCACCATGGCGGCGCCGGCGGCTTCGGCTTCGGTGACGATCTTGACGATGCGCTCCTTGGAGGCCGGGGTGATGACCGGGCCCATTTCGGCGCCGGCCGCGGTGCCGTTGTCGACCTTGACGGCGAGGGCGCGTTCTTCGACCTTCTTGACCAGCAGGTCCGCGGCGTCGCCGACGGCGACGGCGACGGAGATGGCCATGCAGCGTTCGCCGGCGGAGCCGAAGGCGGCGGCGGCGAGGTGGTCTGCGGCGTTGTCGAGGTCGGCGTCGGGCATGATGATGGCGTGGTTCTTCGCCCCGCCCAGGGCCTGGACGCGCTTGCCGTGCTTGGTGGCGGTCTCGTGGACGTACTGGGCGATCGGGGTGGAGCCGACAAAGGAGATGCCGTCCACGTCCGGGTGGGTCAGGAGGCCTTCGACGGTTTCCTTGTCGCCGTGCAGGACCTGGAACACGCCGTCGGGCAGGCCGGCCTGCTTCCAGAGCTTGGCGAGCAGCATCGAGGCGGAGGGGTCGCGCTCGGAGGGCTTGAGGATAAAGGCGTTGCCGGTGGCGATGGCCATCGGCGCCATCCACAGCGGCACCATGACCGGGAAGTTGAACGGGGTGATGCCGGCGACCACGCCGAGCGGTTCGCGGAAGGAGAAGACGTCGATGCCGGTGGAGACCTGGTCGGAGTAGTCGCCCTTGAGCAGCTGCGGGATGCCGCAGGCGAATTCGATGACCTCGAGGCCGCGGCCGATCTCGCCCTTGGCGTCGGAGAGGACCTTGCCGTGCTCGGCGGTAATGAGTTCGGCGAGGTCATCGACGTGGGCGGCGACGAGTTCGCGGAACTTGAACAGCACGGCCGTGCGCCGGGCCAGGGAGATATCACCCCAGGAGTCGGCGGCGGCGCGTGCGGCGGCCACGGTGGCATCCAGGTCCGCCCGGTTGGCCAGCCGCAGTTCCGCGGAGACGGCACCGGTAGCGGGGTTGTACACGGGCTGGGTGCGGTCGCCTTCACCGGCGGATTCGGCGCCGTTGATGAAGTGCTTGATGGTGGTGAGGGTAGTCGTCGTCGACATGATGGTGAACTTCCTTGGTCTGTGGGCTGTGGGTCAGCAGTTGATTCGGCGCTCAGCCGAGCAGTTTGCGCTGCCGGCTCTTATGGTCGGTGTAGGTTTCGTAGGCCTGCCGCGTGGAGTCGAGGTCGGAGACCTGTGAGACCGGAACATCCCACCAGGACTCGGAGGCCGGGGCATCCAGCAACGGATCGGATTCGACATGGATCAGGATCGGGCCGCCACGCTCGGGCGCGGCCTTGGCATCCCGGATCGCCTGCTCAAGCTCGGCGATGACCTTCTCCCCCGGCTCGATCCGGATGACCTTCACACCGAGGCTTTCGGCGTTGAGGGCCAGGTCCACGGGGAGCCGTTCGCCTGCGTCGAAGCTGTGGTTTTCCTCGTCCAGTTCCCGGTACTGGGTGCCGAAGCGCTGCGAACCGAGGGATTCGGAGAGGGAGCCGATCGAGGCGTAGCCGTGATTCTGGATCAGGACCACAATTAGCTTGATCCGTTCGGCGACGGCGGTGACCAGCTCGGTGTGCATCATCAGGTAGGAGCCGTCGCCCACCATAACGACGACGTCGCGCTGCGCCCCGCCCTTCGCTGCTTCGGCGAGGGCTGCGCGCTTGACGCCTAGGCCGCCGGGGATTTCGTAGCCCATGCAGGAGTAGGCGTATTCCACGTGGTAGCCGAAGGCGTCGCGGACCCGCCACATCTTGTGCAGATCGCCCGGAAGGGATCCTGCGGCGCAGATCACCACGTCCTGGGCGTCCATGGCCCGGGACGTGGCGCCGATGATCTCGTTCTGGGCTGGCAGCGGCGTGAACCGGGTGTCGAAGGCTTCGTCCACGGTCGCGTCCCAGCGCTTCTTCTCGGCCGCGATGCGCTGTTCGAGGTCGGCCCCGACGCGGTAGCCGCCGAGGGCTTGGTTGAGCTTGACCAAGGCCTTGCGCGCGTCGGCAACGATCGGCAGGGCGGTGCCGTGCTTGTACGCATCGATCGGTGCGACGTTGATGTTGATGAAGCGCACGTCCGGGTTCTGGAAGGCGGTCCGGGACGCGGTTGTGAAGTCCTCGTAGCGGGTGCCGATCCCGATGATGAGGTCCGCGTCGGCGGCGATGGCGTTGGCCGCCGTCGTGCCCGTGGAGCCGATGGCTCCGACGGAGAACGGATGATCCCAGGGCAGGACGCCGACGCCGGCCTGGGTGTTGCCCACCGGGATGCCGGTCAGTTCCACGAACCGGGCCAGTTCGTCGTTGGCGTAGGCGTACAGGACACCGCCGCCGGCGATGATGAGCGGGTTCCGGGCGGCACGGATGGCTGCTGCGGCGCGCCGGATGTCGCTCATCGTCCGCGTCCGGGCGCCGGATCCGCCATTCGCGTTCGGCGAGGAATTCCCCGGGCACGTCGAAGGCTTCGGCCTGGACATCCTGCGGCAGGGAAATGGTGACGGCACCGGTTTCGGCCGGATCCGTCAGTACCCGCAGCCCGTGATGGAAGGCCGAGAACAGCTGCTCCGGGCGCGAGACCCGGTCGAAGAACTTCGAGAGCGGCCGGAACGCGTCGTTGACGGTGACGTCATAGGCATCCGGGCGTTCAAGTTGTTGCAGGACGGGGTCCGCGGCGCGGGTGGCAAACGTGTCGGAGGGCAGCAGCAGCACGGGCAGCCGGTTGGTGGTGGCCAGCGCGGCGCCGGTGAGCAGATTAGACGAACCCGGGCCGATCGAGGTGCTGATCGCGAAGGTCTGGCGGCGCCGGGTGTGGCGGGCGTAGCCGACGGCCTGGTGCACCTGGGCCTGCTCGTTGCGGCCCTGGTAGTAGGGCATGATCGTCGGATCCGCGGCCTGGTACTGCTTGAGGGCCTGGCCGACACCGGCGACATTGCCATGGCCGAAGATCCCGAACGTGCCCGGGATCAGGCGCTCCCGGTACTCCTGGCCGCCGATCGTGTCGACCGTGTACTGCCGGGAGAGATACTCCACGACGGCCTGGGCGACGGTCATTCTGCGTGCTGCAGTTCCCATTTGGTAGTTACTCCGATACTTCTGCGGGGCGGTTGAGGAGGGTTGCTGCGGTGGCGACGGCGCCGGCAACGTCGCCGTCCTGCGGGTAGAGCAGCGTCCGGCCCACGGTCAGGCCCTGGACGCCGGGGAGGGCAAGGGCCGCTTCCCAGCTGGCGAAGACGTCGTCCTGGCTGCTGTCCGGGTCCCCGCCGAGCAGCACGGTGGGCATGGTGGTGGCCGCCATCACGCGCTCCATCTCGGGCACCACCGGAAGCTTCATCCAGGTGTACGCGCTGGTGGAGCCGAGCCCTTCGGCGATCGCGATGGACTTGATGACGGCGTCGGTGGAGAGGTCGTTGCGGACCCGGCCGTTTTCGCGGACCGACAGGAACGGCTCCACCATGGCGATGAGCTGCCGGGCGGCGAGCGAGTCGATTGCCTTGGCCGTGGCCTCAAGCAGGGAGACCGTGTCCGGGTCGCCGAGGCAGATCCGGGTCAGCATCTTGCCTCCGTCCGCGCCGAGGGCTTCCAGTGCTTCGGCGGTGTGGCCGGTGAACCGGTCGTCGAATTCGTTGATCAGGCCGGTGAGTCCGCCCCGGTTCATGGAGCCGAAGACCAGCTTGCCGTCGAGGGCGCCGAGCAGCAGCAGGTCGTCCATGATGTCCGGGGAGGCCAGGACGCCGTCGACGTGCGGGTTGGCCAGCGCAATCTGGAGCCGGTCCAGCAGCTGGCGGCGATCCGCCATGGCGATCGGGTCGGCGCCAACGCTCAGGGCACCGCGGGCCGGGTGGTCGGCGGCCACGATGAAGTTCTGCTGACCGGTTTTGACCCCGGGGTGGCGGCGGCGGGCCTTCGCGGCGCGCGCAATTGCGGCGGGGTCTTCGAGCCGGATCGCGCTGAGGTGCGCGTACCGGCGGGGATCGTCGTCGACGGCGGCGGGCGCCTGGGAGGTATCTGCCCGGGAAGCGTTGAGCGTCACAGTGCTGCTCCTTCCGGGGCGTAGGTGGCGGGTGCAAACTGGCCCGGGGCCATGCGGCCGCGTTCGGCCAGCAGCGAGGTGACCTCGTCCGGCGTCGGCATCGCATCGGCACAGGACAGCCGCGATGCCACGATGGCGCCGGAGGCATTGGCGTAGTCCAGGACCTCGGCCAGCGGCCAGCCGGACAGCAGTCCGTGGCAGAACGCGCCGCCGAACGAATCGCCGGCACCGAGGCCGTTGACCGTCTCGACGGGGACGGGAGCGGAGACCACCCGTTCGGTGCGGGTTTTGGCCATCACGCCCTCGGGGCCGAGCTTGACGACGGCGATCTCGACGCCGGCCGCGAGCAGGCGGTCTGCCTGCTCGTCGGGGGTGCCTTCACCCACGGCCACGGCGCACTCCTTGTCATTGCCGATGGCGACGGTGACGTGCGGCAGGATCCTGGCGACCTGGGTCCGGGCTTCCGCTTCGGAGGCCCAGAACATCGGCCGGTAATCCAGGTCCAGGATGGTGTACTGGCCATCCTTCAGGCCGGACTGGGGCCGGGCCTCGTGGGCGGCGATATGGGCTGAGCGGCTGGGCTCCTGGCACAGTCCGGTGACCGTGGACCAGAAGATGCCGGCATCCCGGATGGCGTCCAAATCCAGCTCTTCGGTGGTGATCTGCAGGTCCGGGGCAGTGGGGAAACGTCCGTAGAAGTAGAGCGGGAAGTCTTCCGGCGGCTTGATGGCGCAGAACGTGACCGCGGTGGGCCATTCCTTCACCGAGGATACGTACGTGTCGTCCACGTTGAACTTGCGCAATTCCCGGTGCAGGTAACGGCCGAAGGCGTCGTCGCCGGTCCGGGTGATCACGCCGGTGCGGCGGCCATGCCGGGCGGCTGCAACGGCCACGTTGGAAGGGGAGCCGCCGAGGTACTTTCCGAAGGACGTGACATCCTCCAGATCCACCCCGATGTCATTCGGGTAGATATCAACGCTGATGCGCCCGATCGTGAGCAGTTCGTGGGTCACGTGAATCGTGGACCTTTCTGGTTTGGACTCTGCACCTTTCGACGGCAGGAGTTCCGGAGCCTGGCGGATCCAACGTGAGCCGGACCACAGCACCTACTTTGCCTTAGAACTCATGTCCTGTCAAAGGTTTGTACTGACATGTTTACAACGAGGTTTTGGCGGGGATTTTCAGTTCGCCGGTGACGTACTGGGCGCGGCCAAAGCCGAACGACCAGTCGTCCGCGGAGTTCTCGACGTAGCCGATGAAGACGTTTTCGCCGGCCACGCCCACCTCCGCCAGGTGGGCCGCGATGGCGGCAAAGAGTGACTGCTTCGCCTCCTGGCTGCGGCCGCCTTGGGTGAAGATCTGGATCATGACCACCTCGGGCGTCCGCTCAAAACCCAGCCCGGCGTCCTGCGCGATGATCTGGCCGGGCGCATGTTCGGTCAGGATGTGGAAGTAGTCCCGGTCGGGGATGCCATATTCCGCGAGGATGGCATCATGGATCCCCCGGCTGAGCCGGTCCAGTTCCTCCGGACTGCGGCCACTGTTGACATCAATTCGCACGAGCGGCACTTTGGCCTCCTTGGTAGTTTGTCCTGACATACTAACAAGGTATTGGAACGGGCCGCAAGAGGTCGTTTAACGCAAAAAGCAACGCGGGGTCACTTTCGGTCCATTCCATCGGGTGGAATGGGCCGTAGGTGACCCCGCGTTGCTTGTTGGGCGGAAGAACAGGGCAGCTGCGTCAGAGTGTCAGGGCCGACGTCCTAGCCGTGCCGTCGTAGCCGCCGGACGGGGCCTTCAGCCCATAGATCCGCCCCAGGGTCGGGGCGACGTCGGCGGTCCGGGCGGGTTCCGAGGATACGCCGCCGCGGACCACGAACGGACTGCCGCCGGCAACGAAGAACGGAATCGGCTCCGTGGCGGGGTGGCCATGGTTCCCCGGAATGGGGTTCGACGCGACGTACGGGTCCGAGAACCGCCAGCCGGCTCGGCAATAGGCGACGAGGTCGCCCGCTTCTGCGCCCAGCCGGAGCTCGCCGGGTGTCTGCACCGACAGGACGCCCTCGTGGGCGCGCACCAGTCGCGCCACCTCGTCGAGGCCAGCGGCCCTGCCGGCGTCCGGCCCGGTCCAGTAGAGCAGGTCCGCTCCACCGTTCTGGGCGATGGTGATGTTGGCTTGCAGTTCGGGGCGCGGCTGGAGGATCTGCGCGACGGAAACGACGTTGGACGGGATGGACCAGTCCATGGAGTGGTCGGCCAGGATCATCAGCACACTGGAGTCCCACTTGCCGGTGCTTTTGAGGTGTTCCACGAACCGGCCCACCTGCTTGTCAGTATCGGCGAGGGCGGCCTCCCGGGCGGCACGGAGGGTGGTGCCGCTGATGTCGGAATGACCCACCCGGTCGATGTCCCCCAGGTTGGTGAAGACAACATCGGGATCCGGGCCGGAGACCATCGCCAACAGCGCATCCATGGTGGCGACGTCGGGGGCATGCCCCGTGACCGGAATCAGGGGCTGTGGCTCCCACCGGTAGGTGGCCCGGGCCCCGAAGATCCCGTAGAGGTAGCGCTTGCTGAGCACCGAGCCGGTCGTGAAGCTGCGTTCCTGCAGGCGTTCCAGCAGGGTGGGAAACCGCAGGTCCGTGGGACGGTCCAGATCCCGGACCACGCGCTCTGCGCGGTCGAAGACGGAGTTTGCCGGGACGCCGGAGCGGTCCGGACGCACCCCCGTCATCATCATGACGTGGTTGGGAATGGTCTCCATGACCGGCAGGGAGCGTGCGGCCGGGAAGTTCGTGCCGGCGGCACGCAGCCCTGCCAGGACCGGCGTCAGGGCCGGTGTGATTTCGTCGGGCCGGCAGCCGTCCACGACCAGGACGTAGCTGCGGGTCCGGCCTGTGCTGGCGGGAGCGGCCCACGCCGTCCCCGGCACGGCGGAGAGCATGACCGCGGCTCCCCCGGCGGCGGCGAGCTGCAGGAACTGGCGGCGTCCCGGCGGCGTGCGTGTTCTATTCGTTGCTGCGGCGGAAGCGGCGTTCTGGTTGGACCGGCTCATTTGAGCGCTCCTTCGCTGGGGGTGACTTTTCCGGTGCCTGCTTTGACCGCAAACGAGGTCGAGAGCATCGACGCCGAGTCCGCGGCGGTCCGCTCGCTCAGGACGTACCAGTCCATCCGGACCCCGGCCGGAGTCACGTCCAGGACGGAGTACCCGTGCGAATCGAAGTCGAGGTGCTTGATGTGCGGGTTGGCGGCCTTGATGGCGTTTTCGACGCCGACCGAGGCCGTGCGCGGCGGAGTCTTGAGGATGTCGTCAAGGTTGTCGCTCGTGACGGACGTGCAGACGAGCTCGGCCGCAACCGAATCCCCGGTCGCGGGGTAGGTCGCCGGATCGGCCGGGATATCGCAGGCCCACCCGGAGTGGATGTCCCCGGTCAGGAAGACCGTGTCCTTGACCGCATTGTCCCGCAGATGGCTGATGACGCGGTGCTGATCCGCCTCGTAGCCGTCCCACTGGTCGACGTTGATCTGCGCGCCGTCGATGGTGGTTCCGCCCATCAGCTTCTGGACTCCGCCCAGCTCCGCCGTGCTGAGGGTGGACGGGACCCTGACCGGGGTGATCATGACGGGGTTGCCGACGAGCTTCCACTGGGGCCCTGCAGTCTTCAGGTTCCCCAGCAACCAGTCCATCTGTGCCGCCCCGGTAATGGTGCGCGCGGTGCTGCTAACGGCGGGGTCGGCGGCGTTGGCAGCCTGCTGGTCCCGGTAACTGCGCAGGTCCAGCATGGACAGGCTCGCGAGAGTGCCGAACTCCAAGCTGCGGTACAACCGGCCGCCCGGCTCGTAGCGCACCGGCATCCACTCGGCATAGGCGCGGTGGGCGTCGCTGAACCGGTTACCCCAGGCGCCTTCGGTTCCTTCGGTGTGGTTTTCGGCCCCGCCCTTCCAGGCGTCATTGGCTGATTCGTGGTCATCCCAGGTGACGATGAACGGTGCCGCGGCGTGCAGGGCCTGGAGATCCGGATCGGCCTTGTATTGTGCGTGCCGACGCCGGTAATGCGCCAGTTCGGTCATTTCGACGGCCGGATCGTGCGGGCGGACGATGACGTCGCGGGCCTGGTACTCCCCCGGGGCGTATTCGTAGAGGTAGTCTCCGAGGTGCAGGACGGCGTCGAGGTCGCCGCGGGCGGCCAGGTGGCGGTACGAGGAGAAGTAGCCTGCCTGCAGGTTCGCGCAGGAGACGACCCCGAACTTCAGCCGGTCCACCGGGGCGCCGGCGGCCGGCGCCGTCCGGGTCCTGCCGATCGGCGACACGGCCGCACCCACGGTAAAGCGGTACCAGTAGCTGGTGGCCGGGGCGAGGCGGTCGGCGATGACCTTGACGGTGTGGTCGCGGGCGGCCCCGGTGGCGGTGCGGCCTTTGGCGGCGATCTTCTTGAACCCGGCGTCGGATGAGATCTCCCAGGTCACCGCCACGTCCGCACCCAGGCCGGAGCCGGGCACCGCTTCGGGGCCGGGGGTCACCCGTGTCCACAGCAGGATGCTGCCGGGCATTGGATCGCCCGAGGCCACTCCATGGTTAAAGACGCCGCTGCCCGGGGCCGAGAAAGCCAGCGACGGAGCGTTGGCGGCAAGGGCCCCCGCGGCGACGGCAACCCCGGCAGAACGGAGGATCTGGCGGCGAGATACATTATTCATACTGACCAGTATCCGGACGGTTCAGCGCCAAACCGGCGGTTTCGCCCCCTGTTGGGCGGACGTTAACCCAATGTTGGCCTGCTCTGCCCGCGCGTCCGGACCGGTTCCGGCCCCCGCGTCGTTAACGACACAACGCGGGGTCACTATTGGCCCATTCCCTCAGGTGGAATGGGCCGCAAGTGACCCCGCGTTGCTTGGGGCCTAGAGGGTTGCGAAGACCTCGCGCAGGAGCTTGGCGGTCTCGGACGGCGTCTTGCCGACCTTGACGCCAGCGGCCTCGAGGGCTTCCTTCTTGGCCTGCGCGGTGCCTGCGGAGCCGGAGACGATGGCGCCGGCGTGGCCCATGGTCTTGCCTTCCGGGGCGGTGAAGCCGGCCACGTAGCCGACAACCGGCTTCGTGACGTGGGCCTTGATGTAATCGGCCGCACGCTCCTCGGCGTCGCCGCCGATTTCGCCGATCATCACGATTGCCTTCGTCTCCGGGTCAGCTTCGAAGGCTTCGAGGGCGTCGATGTGGGTGGTGCCGATGACCGGGTCCCCGCCGATGCCGATGGCGGTGGAGAAGCCCAGGTCCCGCAGTTCGTACATCATCTGGTAGGTCAGGGTGCCGGACTTGGACACAAGGCCGATCGGGCCCTTGCCGGTGATGTTCGCCGGGGTGATGCCGACGAGGGCTTCACCCGGGGTGATGATGCCGGGGCAGTTCGGCCCGATGATGCGGGTGACCTGCTTGCCGTCAGCGTCGACCTTGGACTGGGCCAGGGCCCAGAACTCGGCGGAATCCTGGACCGGCACGCCCTCGGTGATGACGACGACCAGGCCGATGCCTGCCTCGATGGCTTCGACGACGGCGTTCTTGGTGAACGCCGGCGGGACGAAGACGATCGAGACGTCGGCGCCGGTCTCGGCCATGGCTTCCTTGACGGTGCCGAACACGGTGATTTCAGTGTCGCCATGCAGGACCGTGCTGCCGGCCTTGCGGGCGTTGACGCCACCAACGACGTTGGTGCCGGCCTTGAGCATCAGGGCGGTGTGCTTGGTGCCTTCGCCGCCGGTGATGCCCTGGACGATGACCTTGGAGTCCTTGTTCAGATAGATAGACATAGTCTGGTCCCTTACTTCGCTGCGTTGGCGAGCTCGGCAGCCTTGTCGGCGCCCTCGTCCATGGTGGCGGCCAGGGTAACCAGCGGGTGGTTGGCCTCGGCCAGGATGCGGCGGCCTTCCTCGACGTTGTTGCCGTCGAGGCGGACGACCAGCGGCTTGTTCGCGGAGTGGCCGAGCTCGGCCAGTGCGCCAACGATGCCCTTGGCCACGGCGTCACAGGCGGTGATGCCGCCGAAGACGTTGACGAAGACGGACTTGACCTGCTCGTCGCCGAGGATGACGTCGAGACCGGCCGCCATGACCTCTGCGGACGCTCCACCGCCAATGTCCAGGAAGTTGGCGGGCTTGACGTTGCCGTGCTTTTCGCCGGCGTAGGCAACAACATCCAGGGTGGACATCACGAGACCGGCGCCGTTGCCGATGATGCCGACCTCGCCGTCGAGCTTGACGTAGTTGAGGTCCTGGGCCTTGGCTTTCGCCTCGAGCGGGTCGGCCTCGTCCTTGTCTTCCAGCTTGGTGTGGTGCGGGTGGCGGAAGCCGGCGTTCTCGTCGAGGGAGACCTTGCCGTCGAGGGCGACGACGTCACCGGCGCCGGTCAGGACCAGCGGGTTGACCTCCACGAGGGTGGCGTCTTCCTTCTTGAAGACGTCCCAGAGCTTGAGGATGACGGCGGCGACTTTGCCGCGCAGTTCCTCGGAGAAGCCTGCAGCGTCGACGATTTCGTCGGCCTTGGCCTGGTCGATGCCGACGGCCGGATCGATTGCGATCTTGGCCAGGGCGTCGGGGCGCTCTACGGCGAGCTGTTCGATTTCCATGCCGCCTTCGACCGAGCACATGGCCAGGTAGTTGCGGTTGGCCCGGTCCAGCAGGACGGAGAAGTAGTATTCCTCGGCAATGTCGGCACCCTGGGCAATCATCACCTTGTGAACGGTGTGGCCCTTGATGTCCATGCCGAGGATGTTGGTGGAGTGCTCCAGCGCCTCAGCGGCGGTCTTGGCAACCTTGACGCCTCCGGCCTTACCGCGGCCTCCGGCCTTGACCTGTGCCTTGACGACAGTTACGCCGCCGATCTTCTCGGCAGCTGCCTTTGCTTCTTCAGGGGTGTGCGCCACGATGCCGGCAAGCACGGGTACACCGTGCGCCTCGAACATATCGCGCGCCTGATATTCAAACAGGTCCACGGGTTAGTGTCCTTCTACGTCGAAGTAGTTTCTGTACAGCCGGACCCCGCGTTATCGCAGTTACCGGGCTGCGGAATAAACGCACCCTGCGGCAGGCTTGGAACGAGCCGCTTGGCGCAATACTCCTTTGGGGAACTCTAGTCCTTTCTGCGGACCAGCCCGTCCCAGACTACCTGTTCTGTGACAAAGGACACTATTCTATGGGGTGTAGAAAAACCGCTAGATTACGCGGATTTCGGGACCTTGGGATCCCGCGCGGCAGACATTTCCGGGCTGCCAAATGTCCTGCGTCACGATCAGCGAGGCGACGACGCCGGACCGATGGCCGGGATGCCGGGCCGGCGCCCGGCCCTGACACAGGTCCAGGCTCACGCCTCCAGTTTGGTGAGCGGCGCGTAGCGGAGCAGGAGGCGTTTCTCGCCGATGCCGAACTTGACCTTGGCGACGGTCTTGTCCCCGGCGCCTTCTACGGCCAGGACGGTTCCGTTGCCGAAACTCGTGTGGTTGACCTTATCCCCCACGCTGACGGCGACGATTTCCTTCTGCGGCTGCACCCGGGTCTTGGCGACGGCGGCCGGGACGTCGGCGTTGAAACCGGCGGTCGGGCTGGCCGCGGCACCCCGGGCCGTCCCTGCTCCCCAGAACGAGCCGCCATAGCGGCTCGAACCGATGGCGGCTCCGCTTCCCCAGCTGCCGGACTGACGGTTGGAGCCTTCCCGCTTCCATTCGATCAGCTCGGCCGGGATCTCCTCGATGAACTGGCTCGCCGGGTTGTATTGGCTTTGCCCCCACATGCTGCGCACTTCGGAGCGTGTCAGGTACAGCCGCTTCCGGGCCCGTGTGAGGCCCACATAGGCGAGTCGGCGTTCCTCCGCGAGTTCCTTGGGGTCCGTTGCCGAGCGCTGGTGCGGGAACAGCCCGTGTTCCATGCCGGTCAGGAAGACCACCGGGAATTCCAGGCCCTTTGCCGTGTGGAGGGTCATCAGGGTGACCACACCCAGGCGTTTGGCTTCGGCGACGGCGGCATCAATATCCGCCCCGGGGGCGTCCGGGATCTGGTCGGCGTCCGCGACGAGCGAGACCTGTTCAAGGAAGGCGCCCAGGGAGCCTTCGGGGTTGTCGCGTTCGTATTCGCGCACGACGGCGACCAGTTCCGCGAGGTTTTCCACCCGCGACTCGTCCTGCGGGTCGGTGCTCGAGCGCAGCCCGGCGAGGTAGCCGGTCTGCTCCAGGACGGCTTCGAGGGCGGCTGCGGCACCGGAGCCGGCGGCGACTTCGGCGAGGTCATCGAGCAGTTTCACGAAGCCCAGCACGGCGTTGACCGAGCGTGTCGCCATGCCGGGGGCTTCGTCGGCGCGGCGTGCGGCAGCCATAAAGGAGGTACGTTCGCGCTCGGCCAGGGACGCGACGGCGCCTTCGGCCCGGTCGCCGATGCCGCGCTTGGGCTCGTTCAGGATCCGGCGGAGGTTGACGTCGTCGTCGGGGTTCACCAGCACCCGCAGGTAAGCGAGGGCGTCCTTGATTTCCTTGCGCTCGTAGAAGCGTGTGCCGCCAACCACCTTGTACGGCAGTCCCACACGGACCAGGACGTCCTCGATGGACCGGGACTGGGCGTTGGTGCGGTAGAAGATCGCGACGTCGCCGGGGCGCAGATTGCCTTCATCCTGCAACCGGTCGATTTCCTTGGCGATGAACTGCGCCTCGTCGTGCTCATTCTCGCCGACATAGCCGACGATCTTCTCGCCGTCGCCCTCGGCTGTCCAGAGCCGCTTCTCCGGCCGGTTGGGGTTGCGGGAGATGACCGAGTTGGCGGCGCTGAGGATGGTCTGGGTGGAGCGGTAGTTCTGCTCCAGCTTGATGGTGCGGGCGTCCGGGTAGTCCTTCTCGAACTCCACGATGTTGCGGATATCTGCTCCGCGGAAGGCATAGATCGACTGGTCCGAGTCGCCGACGACTGTCAGTTCCGCAGCGCCGGGACCCTCGCCGACGATTTCGCGGACCAGGGCGTACTGGGCGTGGTTGGTGTCCTGGTATTCGTCCACGAGGACATGCCGGAAGCGGCGCCGGTAGGAGTCTGCGAGCGCCGGGAACGCACGGAACATGTAGACCGTCTGGGCAATCAGGTCATCGAAATCCATGGCGTTGGCCTGCCGCAGGCGCTGCGTGTAGCCCTTGAAGACCTCGGCTACGGCCTGCTCGAAGGGGTCGTTGTAGTTGGCGCTGGAGGCATAGGAGTCATCGTCGATCAGCTCGTTCTTGAGCGCGGAAATCTTGTGCTGGATGGCTTTGGGGGCGAACCGCTTGGGGTCCAGGTCCAGGTTCTTGGCCACGAGCGTGATCAGGCGCAGCGAATCGGCGGAATCGTAGATGGAGAAGTTGGAGTTCAGCCCGACGTTGCTCGCCTCGCGGCGCAGGATCCGCACGCAGGACGAGTGGAAGGTGGAGATCCACATGGTCTTGGCCCGGCCGCCGACCAAGGCTTCGATGCGCTCCCGCATCTCGGCGGCGGCCTTGTTGGTGAAGGTGATGGCCAGGATCTCGCCATGGTGGGCCCGGCCCGTGGCAATCAGGTGGGCGATCCGGTTGCTGAGGACCCGGGTCTTCCCCGACCCGGCACCGGCGACGATCAACAGCGCTCCGCCGGCGTGCTTGACGGCTTCTTCCTGCTGCGGGTTCAGCCCGTCGAGGAGCTCCGCGGCCGACGGCAGTGCCGGGCGGTCCCAGCCTCCGGCGTCCGGTCCGCGTGAATCCATGGCACCGCCGAAGGGCGGCGTTCCACTGCCGGCGGATGAGCCTGTGCGGGCTGCGGCACCCGAATTCGCGGGCACGGCAGCCTTGGTGGCAGCTTGGAAAGGTCCGTCGGCGTAGGGGTCAAACAACATATCCATGGTGCTATCAAGTCTAGGCGCTGCCACGGACCGCGGCTCCCGGCCCGGCGGGACATGCCCTCCCCCGCCCGCAGCCACTGGACATGTAGCTACTCTGCCCATCCTTGGCCGCGAAGAATGAGCATGTCCCGCGGCTGCGCGCAGGGTTGAAGCCCTTACAGGTCCTGTTCGGCTAACTTCCCATCTTGGATTGCAACTGCTGCGCTTCCAGCGCCGATTTCGTCGAGGACCTGGCGGCCAGCGCGCCAACGGCCGCCGTGAAGTCCGCCGGAACGTTTTCCGCAGTCCGGTGTTCGGGCGGGATCGCGTCCCAGAGTTCGCTGCACGTGGCCAAGAGCTCGGCGGTTCCAGCCGGAAGCTTCCGCGCGCCTCGGCACTCGCCGACGAGGCCGGTGAGCGCCGGCCAGACACAGTCCAAATGGCCTTCGTAGGCCAGCAGCGCCAAGACCCGCACCAGGCGTCCGAGCGGTATGTCTCCGGCCTGCACCTTGGTCCGGGCGGCGCCCGCGAGTTTTTGTGCCGAAAGCCGTTGGCTCGAAGCGAGTTCGAGCGTGCACGCGAGTGTGTTGGCCCCGGACTGAGTTTCCGTGACGGCGAGGGACTCCAACAGCCACTCATAGAATCCCATGCCGGGTTCGCCCGCCGTACCGGTATCCACGCCCTGGGCCGTGCTTTCCATAAGGCCGGCAGAGGTCACCCTGCGGCGCACCCATTCGGCGCCAAGGTCCGGCCAGAATGGCACCACAGCTGATGCCCGGCTACCCAGCCAACGATCCGCGTATCCGCGATGCCCACCCTTCCACACCTCGGGCTCCAGCAACTGGCGGGGAATGGACGGAAAACACTCCGGCGGCACCGGGAGGACCAGAGGCGAGTCTACGGGCGGCGGCACAAAGCCACCCGCCTCGATCCAGCAGCGCAGTACGGTTCCGGCGGTGCGCTGCGGGTCATCTGAACCGTCCAGGGGCGGCACCCGGAGTTCGGGGATGTCTCCCGCACGCTCGGCGGGGAGCGGTCCCAGACGGAGCAAGGCTTGGAGGAAGTCGGCCTCGCCGTAGCGCCAGCCTTGCTCTGCGTAGACGCGAAGTGTTGCGATGAGCTTGTCGAGCGCCAGTTCGTGGTTCCGGAAGCTGGGCGTGGCCAGGGAATAGCTGACCGTCCCGGCCTGCACCGTCAGTTCACTCAGGCGCAGCGTGTGGACCGCGGCCACGGGTGACGTCCACCGGAATGGATCCCCCCAGCTCATCGGTCCTGACAACGATGCGTGCAGGAGGCGGACGAGTTCACGGTGCGCGGAGAGGTCGTGGCCCGCCGAGGCCCACATCCACATCACGGTTTCCGGATCCGGGTCGCCCCAGAATACCCATTTTGTCGTTTCCAGGCCTTCTGCGTAGGCCCTATACCCAGCCGGGTCGCGCGGCGGATACCGCCTTCGGTACCAGTCCCTGCCCTCCTGCGGCTGCCGGTAGGTCAAGTAGAGGAGCGCCTCGAGTTCCTGCTCCTCCGTGATCGCGTCGTATTCCGTGCGATGCCACCTGTGCAGGAAGCGCACGGTCAAGGGATCCAACGAAACGTATGGCGGGCTCACATATGGTTCGTGCGCTCCGGTGCCCCAGAGCGACATGGCTGCGGGCCCGCATTGTGCCGGCGCACCGCCGCTAGGCCCCGGAATCCCCGATGGCCCGGACTGATCCAGTAAGTCCCCGGCAACACTGCGGATCTTCAGGTCCGAGGAACCTGCCGCAGCTTCCCAGCATGTGGTCAGGACACTGTCGTCGAACATCTTCGCTGTCCGGGTGGCCTTGAGGTGCTTCACCAGCAGGTCCTGCGGCTTTTTCTCCGTCCGGCCGAACACGACGGCGCTCAGTTCCGCTAGGTCATCGCCCGTTAGAGGCGCCGAAAGCAGCAACCCCAACGCCTGCGTCGAAAGGAACCCCGGTGCCGTGGCGACGGTGGAGAGCAGGAGCGGAATCCGGGTGGCCACCTCCGCGGGAACAAGCTCCAAGACGTTCAGAACGTCGGCCAAGACCCGCTGGGTGGGGATTCCGTCGCCGCGCGCCAGGGCCGTGTCCACCCGGTCCAGAACCTCCGCCCGGCGGTATGTCCCCTGTTCCAGGTAACCGCGGACGGCGGCCCCCACGGACCATTCCCCGGCAAGGCGGTTCCGCTGCAGCGGGCCCAGCGCGTCCGCAACCTCAAAACACCGCAGCAGCGTGTCCGGGGCGGTCGTATCCTGGTCCCACAGCTCCTGGGATGAGCTCCGAGTCTTTGGGAAGAGCTCGGCGCAGCCGTCAGGAGCAAGACGGAACTCCACTCCGGACCAGCCCGGAGAGTCGTACTTCGCCGCGATCTCCTCGTTCCAGACCTCGTGTGTTTGCCCGGAGAGCCGCTGCCGGTAGTAGAACGCCCAGAGTCGCGGATATGCCTCGAAATCCTCGGTGGAAAAATTAAAATGCAGGATCAGGGGGAGGCAATGCCGCACGACGGCGACAGCCGTCTGGTGCCCGGCTCGCGCGTTCGCGCTGAGGACTGCTGCCACGAAGCGCTGGCACCAGTCCTGACCCTTCGCTCCTAGGGCATCCAGCAGCATCAGGGTATGGGCGTTTCGATCAGACGACATATCTCGCCACGGCAGCCCCTTAGCGGCCGCAGCAGGTGTGCTGAGGGCCACGATCACTACCCGTCGGACGAGAGCCCGATCCTGCCTCTCCTCGAAAGCGGCGCGGGAATCCCATCTCTCATCGTCGGTCAGGAGCCTTCTGCCGCGCTTTGCGAACCAGGCCGATGCTTCCGCGGTGTCCTCCGGGTCCGCCGCTGCGATGTAGCCGCGGAGCGCGTCCCGGTCCCGGGCCGTCACGAGCCGGCGGATTTCCTGGACGAGCCGCGGCTCGTTCCGAGCCTGCGGCCCGGTCGATGCAGGTGCGTCCGCCGTCACGACTGTTCCAGCCGGAGAATCTGGACGGCCAGGACATGCTTGCAGGGTCCCCGGGAACCGTGAAAGTCGTGCCACCACGCACACTCGCACCGGTACCCTTCCTCGGTGGCCGTTACCCGGTACCGGTAGTTCTCGCCGCTGGCCGCCACGTCCCAGCGATCCTCGTTCCGGAAGACCCCGCCCCGGGCGACCAGGCTGCGGGCCGCCTGCAGCCGCGGATGGTCCTTGACCACGCGGTCCTGGTCCAGGGGCAGTTCGCGGTGGAAGTAGGCTTCCTCCAGCAAATCGAAACCGACCATTCCGGAGGCCCCCAGCCAGGCGAGCCCATGACCGACGCGGTCCAGTCCAAGCCCTGTCCGGGTCCGGAGCGTTTCAGTCGAGATGACCGCCTCCCAACCCAGAAAATCCCGCACCGCCGTCCCTGCTTCTTTGACACCGGGGGCGGCGAGCGCGGCCAGGATGCCGCCTTCGCCCGAGAACCCCCGGTTGGCCGCTGGCGAGAGCAGCAAAGTGAAGTCGGCGCCGGGAAGCCGGAATACCCAGCCGCTGGCCCCGTTGTCGTGCCGGAAGATGTCCAGGCGGGTAGCGAATCTTGCCACTCGTCTGGCGGCCGCGAGCCGCCCGGTGCCGGTCAAGGTGACCGTTGACGGCTTGGCCGTGGCGACCGCCCGCAGCCCGCGGGCTGTGGGCAGCAGAAAGACCGTGGGGCCCGGCCGTGCCGCGGGGAGGGATGCCAGGAATTGGCCGATCGCTGCGCCGGAGAGGGCTGCGAGGTGCGTCATGGCAGCGGACACGGCCGGTGTTTCAGCGAAGCCGCGGATCCACCGGTCCGGGAGCGCCACCTTCCGTTCTATGTGACTCTCGCTCGGTGTGGAGACCACCAGTTGGTCCCGGCCCACGTCGAGGTGGAGCAGTTCGTTGCGGTGCACGTTGGCGAGGGCCGAGCGCAGCGGGCTATTGATGTCCACGTTAGTGGTGCCAAACCCGATCTCGCCCCCGTCCAGGCCGCTGCCCAGGAGGTCCAGTCGTGCATGGACCCCGTTACACGCTGAAAACGATTCGCAGCGCAGCCGGTCGCCGCCGGCAGTGACGACTGGATCCATAACGTCGCTGAGCCTGAATGCCGCATCAAAATACCGTGAGGCTGCCACATCGGCCACGGCCAGCAGCGCGCTGGAGACCACGTCCGGTCGCGCGGCAAAGCCGTGGAAGAAGCTGGGGTTCCGCACCAGTCCATCGGGGGTGGCGCCGAGTCCCGACTCCAGAAGGAGCTGCTTTCCGCCGCCGGCTTCGACCAGTACGGACTCAGCAAGGTAGCCGTTCATGAGGACACCCGCCTGCGGCCGATCCGGGGCAGGACCGGGCCGGCCGTTGACTGTGCGCCGGGCAGAACCCGGGCACCCTGAAATGTACTGGCCGCCCCCATGGGTCGGATTTTAGACAGGCTCTGAAACAGAAAACAAGGGCCCGGCCCGCCAGCATGCCTTCCCGCCCGGCGGGACATGCCCTCCCCTGGCCGCAGCCAATGGACAGGTGGCCACAATGCCCATTCCTCGCCGCCAAGAATGAGCATGTCCCGCGGAAAGTGCTACCCGACCGATCCCGACTCGAGCGCGGCACGCAGCTGCCGGACCGCCGTCGTGCCCCCGGCAATGAACCATTCCAGGCCGTTGACGCGCACGACGTCGGTGGCCCCGCCGGCCGCCAGGACGATCGCCTTGCCGGGCAGCCAGTCCCACTCGGGGCAGCTGTGCTGGAACCAGCAGCCCAGCCCGCCATCGGCGACCCTGCCGAGATCGCACGAGCCGGAACCGAACATGCGCAGCGTCGCCGCCGAGGTCGCGGCCGCATGCCACGGCATGGCACACATCGGATCCGCGAGCCAGCCCGGGTGGATGTAGGTGGCGGCGCTGAGCTCGGCCACCGGCGTATCTGAGCGGCTCTCCCCCTCGGAGTCGCCCGGCCGGAAAGTGCTCAGCCGCTCACCGTTGAGGGTCGCGGCCCGGGCCCCGCCGCCGATCCAGAGTTTGTCTTCTTCGGGCTGGTAGACCGCGCCGAGGAGCACCTCGTCGGCGGTCTTGAGGGCCAGGGCGGAGCACCAGTACGTGGACCCGTGCAGGAAATTGTAGGTGCCGTCGACCGGATCGATCACCCAGGTCCGGCCGCTGCTGCCGGCGACGGAGGCGCCTTCCTCACCGAGGATGCCGTCGTCGGGGCGGCAGCGCTGGAGTTGTTCCAGGACGTAGGCTTCCGCCGCGTGGTCGGCCGCGGTCACGACGTCCGAGATCGAGCTCTTCTGCCGGCCTTCGAGCCCGGCCTGACGCATCAGCAGGGCCAGGCTTCCGGCCTCGCGGACGAGGGCCTCGGCCAGTGCGAAGTCATCCAGCCCGGGGTCGAGTGCGGCGGCGCTGTGCCGGCCGAGCCGGTATCCGCCCAGATCGCTTCTGCCCCTGCTTGTGCCTGCTGTTTCGTCTCTCTCCGGTTCGCTCACGCGTCCCAGACTAGCGGCGGCCCGCGGGGGTGAACAGCCGGCCACACGCCGCGGAAAAACTGCGGCGGCGATTCTGGCGGCGGAACCGCCCATGGCGGAGACTGGTTAACTGGAGTCGGGCGATGCAGGCGCAGACCGCTTGGCCGGCTTCGCCCGGAAGGCCCTGCCCCCGGATGCCCCGCCCAAGAGAGGGAGACACGATGAGTATCGCCACGGAGCCGGACGCGCAGTCATCCGGCCTGCACGCAGCCGACAGCCATGACCGGATTCGGGTCCAGGGCGCACGCGTGAACAACCTCAAGGATGTCAGCATCGAGATCCCGAAGCGCCGGCTGACGGTGTTTACGGGGGTCTCCGGGTCGGGCAAGAGTTCCCTCGTTTTCGGCACGATCGCCGCGGAGTCGCAGCGGCTCATCAACGAAACGTACAGCGCCTTCGTGCAGGGTTTTATGCCGTCGCTGGCGCGTCCGGACGTTGACGCACTCGACGGGCTGACGACGGCGATCCTCGTCGACCAGGAGCGGATGGGCTCCAACCCGCGCTCCACCGTCGGCACCGCCACCGACGCCCACGCGATGCTGCGCATCCTCTTCAGCCGGCTCGGGCAGCCGCACGTGGGACCGCCCACGGCATTTTCCTTCAACGTCCCGACGCGGAAGGCGAGCGGGGTGATGAGCACGGAGAAGGGCGGCCGGGTCGAGAAGAACGTGGTGCGGGACGTGGTTTATCTGGGCGGCATGTGTCCGCGCTGCGAGGGTGTGGGTTCGGTGTCCGATTTCGACCTCACCGCCCTGTACGACGATGCCAAGTCGCTCGGCGAGGGTGCCCTCACGATCCCCGGCTACAGCATGGACGGCTGGTACGGACGCATTTTCAGCGGCGCGGGCTTCGACATGAGCAAGCCGATTTCGAAATTCAGCAAAAAGGAACTGGACGACCTCCTGTACAAGGAACCGACCAAGATCAAGGTCGAGGGCATCAATCTCACCTTCGAGGGCGTGATCCCGAAGATCCAGAAGTCGATGCTCGCCAAGGACGTCGACTCCATGCAGCCCCACATCCGGGCTTTCGTGGAGCGCGCCATCACGTTCCAGGCCTGTCCCGAATGCGACGGCACCCGGCTCAGCAAGGAGGCCCGCTCCGCCCGGATCAAGGGCAAGAACATCGCCGACGTGTGTGCGATGCAGATCAGCGACCTCGCCGGCTGGGTCCGCGACCTCGATGAACCGTCGGTGGCTCCGCTGCTCGCCGGGCTGCGGCAGCTCCTCGACGCGTTCGCGGAGATCGGGTTGGGCTACCTCTCACTGGACCGGCCGGCGGGCTCGCTCTCCGGCGGCGAGGCACAGCGGACCAAGATGATCCGGCATTTGGGCTCGTCCCTGACGGACGTCACGTACGTCTTCGACGAGCCCACGATCGGCCTGCATCCGCACGACATTGAGCGGATGAACCGGCTGCTGCTGCAGTTGCGGGACAAGGGCAACACCGTGCTCGTCGTCGAGCACAAGCCCGAGACGATCGCCATCGCCGACCATGTCATCGATCTCGGTCCCGGCGCGGGCACCGGCGGCGGCAGCGTTTGTTTCCAGGGCACCGTCGAGGGGCTGCGGGCCAGCGACACCCGCACCGGGCGCCACCTCGATGACCGGGCTGGCTTCAAGGACTCGGTGCGGTCATCCCACGGTGCGCTGGAGGTCCGCGGCGCAGCCACGCACAACCTCCAGAACGTCGACGTCGACATCCCGCTTGGCGTGTTCTGTGTCCTCACCGGGGTCGCCGGTTCCGGGAAGAGTTCGCTGATTCAGGGCTCGGTCGCCCGCCGGGACGGTGTGGTGGTGATCGATCAGGGCGCCATCAAGGGCTCCCGGCGCAGCAACCCGGCGACCTACACCGGGCTGCTCGAGCCGGTCCGCAAGGCTTTCGCGAAAGCCAACGGCGTGAAACCGGCCCTGTTCAGTTCCAATTCCGAGGGCGCCTGCCCCACCTGCAACGGCGCCGGCGTGATCTTCACCGAGCTCGGCGTCATGGCCACCGTCGAGTCCGTCTGCGAGGACTGCGAGGGCCGACGGTTCCAGGCCGCGGTCCTCGAATACAGGCTCGGCGGCCGGAACATCGCGGACGTGCTAGCGATGTCAGTGGCTGAGGCCGGGGACTTCTTCGGCGACGGGGAGGCGCGCACTCCCGCCGCGCACAAGATCCTTGACCGGCTCGCCGACGTCGGCCTCGGGTACCTCACCCTCGGCCAGCCGCTCACCACCCTCTCCGGCGGCGAACGTCAGCGGCTCAAGCTGGCCATCCAGATGGCCGAGAAGGGCGACGTCTACGTCCTCGACGAACCCACCACCGGTCTGCATCTGGCCGATGTCGAGCAGCTGCTTGGCCTGCTCGACCGGTTGGTCGACTCGGGCAAGTCGGTGATCGTGATCGAGCACCACCAGGCGGTCATGGCGCACGCGGACTGGATCATCGACCTCGGCCCCGGGGCCGGCCACGACGGCGGCCGGGTCGTCTTCGAGGGTATTCCCGCGGATATTGCCGCCGCCCGCTCCACCCTCACCGGCGAACACCTCGCGGCCTATGTCGGCAGCTGACCGACGCACCGGAGGACGCCCCGGGTGGGAGCGTCGACGATAATAGTCCTATGGCCAAGACACCCGCACAACGGATCAAGAAGCACGGCGACAAGGCGGTCGTTCCCCAACACCAGCTGCCGTCGGTAATCAACCCCAGCACCAGCCGGTCGCCCGAAAAAGCGAAGAGCAACAGCAACCTGATTGTGATGGCCGGTGCCGTGGCCAGCCTCTTCCTGTTCTGGTATCTGCACTTGCTGACCCTGGAGCAGCTCACCCAGCTCTCCGGCGGCCTGGCCATGCCGGATTCGCTGGTCGGCGGTTTTGACCGGGGCTACGTGGAGCAGTTGCGCGGGGCCATGAACCAGGACGCTGTCGGCCAGCTCAGCTACGTCCACAAGACGGCCGGCACGCTCTTCCCGCTGATCTTCGGCTTCAGCTGGTTGTTGCTGATCGGAACCAGCGTCGCCCGTAAACCGCTCCGCTGGGCATTGTGGGCGCTGCCGTTGCTGTTCGCCGCGGTCCGGTTGTGGGCAAATGCCGCAATCGACGCCATGATGAGTGCCGAAGCGCTCGACCCCGCGCAGGTTGCCCTGGCCTCGGGGCTCACCGTAGCGGGCTGGGTGCTGCTGGTGCTGAGCCTGCTGGCCGGGGGCGCGGCCGTGTGGATCGGCCGGTCTCAGTCCAAGGCCGCGAGGAACCCCTGAGCCTGATCGGCCCGCTGCGGCGCTCCGGAGGCTTCGAAATGCTCGACGGCCTGCAGCAGGTGCTCGCGCGCCGCTAGGCGGTTGCCCACCGCACCGTGGGCACGCCCCAGCAGCAGGCAGGCCTCGCCGAGGATCTGCGGCGGAGTCTTGTCCTGGCCCGGCCGGATGATGTCCTCGAGGACGGCAATGGCCGCCGCCGGGTCCCCGGCCAGGAAGTTCCAGTGGCCCCGGTTAAGCTTGAGCAGCGTCCGGTCCTCGTCAGATCCGCCGATCACATCGATGGCGAGCTCGGCCCGATCAATGCACCGCAGCGTATCGGCGTCGGCAATATCGGCGGCCAGCCGCATCGCGGCGGAAGCCGTATTGAACCTCGCCCAGATCCCGAGGTTGCGGGACGGAGAGAAAGTGGATGCGGCGAGATCGTGGTATTCCAGGCCGTCGGCGATCCGGTTGCACAGAAACGCCACGTTGCCGATGACCCAGTAGGCCTTTCCAACCAACTGGTCGTCGACTTCGTCCGAAATCGTGTCGGCCAGGACAAGGCTCTCGGTCCAGGCCTGTTCAAGCTGGCCGCTGTCCGCCAGGGCGCCGATCAGCGCCTGCCGGGCCATGACGTTGAACTCGACGTCGTCCTCGTCCTTGGTGAGCTCAGCTGCGGCCCGGGCCTCATCCGCCGCCTCGTCGAGCAGCCCGGAACCCTGCAGCGCTTTCGCCATCAGGATATGCGCCTGTGCCCGCAGCCGCGGCGCCAGGATGCCGGATCCGCCAAGGAGTTCGCGGACGACGCCGGCGCACTCCTCGAACTGGCCCGCCGCCAGCAGGCTTTCGGCCTGAAGGACGGTCATATTACGCCACGAGTCACTGTCGCCCTCCCGCCGGGCGATGTCCGCCGCAGCCCGGGCCTGGTCCGCGGCCTCGCCGAACTCATGGTTGGCCCAGCGCTGACGCGCCGCCAATTCGGCGGCGACGTAGAGCGGCGTAACTGGCATTTGCTGCATACCTCAGATATCAGGTGGTTGGTCGGTGCAAACTGAGCGGATCCACAAGAAAGATCCGGTCAGGGTTCCGCGAAGGTTGCCGCAGTCGCCGCAATTATCCCACGTTCCGGACAAATCTCCTTAAACGGCATCTGAGCAGCGCATATACTAAATTTGCACATGTGTCACACCAGCCCCCCGAATCTCAGGAGTCACCCATGAAGAAGACCCTCGCCACCCTCCTCGTCGCCGGCGCCCTTGCCGCCGCCGGACTTTCCACCTCAGCTGCCATCTCCGCTAGCAGCGACAACTCCGGTAAGAGCTCCGTAGCCGTCGGCTGGTGGCCGAACGCCACCCCGACCCAGGGCTCAACCAACGTCGGCTGGTGGCCGAACTCCACCTCGAAGAAGTAATTTCCTCGGACGCAACGCGCGGCGGGTACCGAAATTCGGTGCCCGCCGTCGTCGTTTCCGGCAGGCCGGCGGCTGGCTCCGGGCCTCCGGTCCCGGTACTAAAGCAGCAGCTGCCCTCAGGCGCCTGACCCGCTCATCGGCTGATCGGACCGTTGCCGACCATGGCCACCACGGCCTCCGGGGGCGTAGGCCGGCCGAAGTAGTAGCCCTGGCCGCTGGTACAGCCCATCCGGGTCAGGATTTCCGCCTGCTCGGCGGTTTCGATCCCTTCGGCCAGTGCCTTGAGGCCGCAGGCATGGATCAGGTGCAGCACGGCTTCGACGAAGTTGTTGTCTTTTTCATCGGTGCCGAGGTCGCTGATGAGGCTGCGGTCGATCTTCACGACATTCACCGGCAGCGTGCGCAGGTAGCTGATGGAGGAATAACCGGTGCCGAAATCGTCGATTTCGAGCTGGATTCCGAGGCGCCGGAGGCCGGTCATCGAATATTGGTCCAGGTCACCGCCGTTGACCGCCATCGATTCCGTCAGCTCGATGATCAGGTTGGCCGCCTCAACGCCCGTCTCCCGCAGAATGTCCCGGACGTGTTCGATGAGTTCCAGGTTCTGCAGTTCCGTCGATGAGATGTTCACGCGGACGTTGAAGGTGCTGTCGACCTGCCCCGCATCCTGCCAGCTCTTCAGCTGGCTCACTGCATGCCGCAGCACCCAATGGCCCAAGTCGACAATCATGCCGGTGTCTTCGGCCAGCTGGATGAACTGGTCTGGATACAGCAGGCCGCGCCCGGGGTGGTTCCACCGCACCAGCGCCTCAACTCCCTCAATCCGGCCGGTGGCCAGTTCGATGATGGGCTGGTAGTGCAGGACCAGCTGGTCGTCCCGGATGGCTTCGCGCAGTTCCGATACGAGGACGCTTTGCAGCTGGCGTGCATACAACAGCGCCGGTTCGAACACCTTGATGCTGCCGTGCGGCTGGGCCTTGGCGGCATACATGGCCGTGTCTGCTTCCATCACGAGGTCCTCAACGGACTGTCCGGGATCAGCGATCCGCAGGCCGATGCTGGCGCCGCAGGTGACCCGGAGCGCTCCGACTTCCAGGCTTTCAGCCAGCGCCTTGAGGATCCGGTTGGCAACCCGGCGGGCGCGGACCAGGTTGGTTTTGGGCAGCAGGACCGCAAACTCGTCACCGCCGAGCCGTGCGACAGTATCGGTCTCGCGGACGGCCTCCTGCAGCCGTCGGGCGATCAGCCGCAGCACATCGTCCCCGGCGCTGTGCCCCAGGGAGTCGTTGATGCCCTTGAAGGAATCAAGGTCGAGGAGCAGGAGGGCAGGAGGCATCTCGCCCCGGGCCGACTCGCTGAGTTCATGGCCCAGGACCGTGTTCAGTGCGGTCCGGTTGGCCAGCTGGGTCAATGGATCGGTCAGGGCAACCCGCTCAAGCTCCACCTGTGCCGCACGCAGCATGGCCGTGCGGCTCTCCACCCGTTCCTCGAGTTCCTGGTAGATCGTCTGCAGGTCATCGGCCATTAAGTTGATGCCCGCAATGACCGCCGCGACGTCGTCGCGGTCCATCGAGGGCGGAATCCTGGTGGACAGGTCGCCGCCGGCAATGCGGACGATGCCTTCCACAAGGGCGTGCAGCCGGGGATCCGGGGAATCAGTCGTCATTGGTGCTCTGCCCCAGCCATTCAGCGGCCTCGGACCCGGCGGTGAAGAACCGTGCCGGAACCATCCCGGATTTCGGACGCAGCAAGTAGTGCGCGATCACGCGGTCCACCGGGCTTTCACCGACAATGGCAAACGCCGAGGCCACCGCCGTGAGCGCATCCGTCAGGTTCTGCCGCGCGTCGCCGCGCAGCCCGGGCACTCCGCTGATGACCAGCAGCACGGGAAGTTGCCGTCCGCCGGCCAGTCTCAGGGCCGCGGCGCCTGCCGCGCGGGCGTCATCGCCGTTAAGTTCCCGGTCGGGCGGCAACTGGATTTCAAGGATGCCGTCGCCGTTCAGGCGCACGCTCGGGGGGCCGTTACGTCCCGTCACGGGAGCGTCCGCACCGGGCGGGTCGTTATGGCGCAAAACCGCGGCTTCGATGCTCACCGGACGGCGACCCGGCGCCGGCGGTCGGTTGACCCCCGCAGGTCGCGGTTCAATCGACGGTCGCCGTGATAGAGAATCGTTTCCCAGTCAACCTCGTCGACTGTCTTTTCCACCACGGGACTCTCCTTCACTGCCTTGGACCGGGGAGTCACGTACAGCCAGCTGAGCGCTCCCAGGAATATGTCAACCACGGAGTTGACCACCCCAATGTAGGCCCTGATCGCGCCGGCGGCCAGAATTGCGTTAACCGACGCGAACGCCACGTTCCCCCAGTTTCCCAGCTGGGCATCACGCCAGACGGTCACGAGGGAGAAGATCACGATCGCGTACGGCGTCAGCACGTAGATGGCCGGGGCCGCCGTGCGGTTCTTCACCTTGGGAGTCCGGGCGAAGGGGATCTTGTCCCCCGTCAGGGCCTGCTGGAGCGACTTCAGCACACCGGCCAGGTTGACCGGCAACAGCACAAGGTTGAAGCCGTAGATCCGCAGGATGTCGCTGAATCGGTGCCCGCAGTCCCGCAGGTCGCTTCCCATGGCCAGGAAGTACGGCAACGCGGCCAGGAACACCAGGGGGCTCAACAGCCGGCTGTCATAGGGGTAGGCGAGTAGAAACAGCAGCCCGAAGCTGGCCCAGGCGATGGAGGCCATGTAGTTCACGCGGAGCAGTACTTCACGGAACAGGATCGTCCGCCGGTCGGCGCGGCGCTGGCGGAGTTGGACCCACAGCTTGGGAAGGATCAGCAGTCCGCCGTTAGCCCAGCGCCGGCGCTGGACCACAAGCGAGCCGAAGTCCGGCGGCGTGGCGCTGTAGCTGAGGCGTTCCGGATAGTTGACCAGGGTCCAGCCATGCTGGCCGAGGTCGATGCTGGATTCGGTGTCCTCGATAACGGTGCGGTCCTGGATGTAGGTCCGGATTTCGAAGCCGCCGCTGTTCTCCACTTCCACGATGTCCTCAAGGGCGTGCTTGCGGATTACCGCGTTCGCGCCCACCCAGAACGTCGCCCCGTAGTAGGTCATGCCCTGGTGCAGGATGTGCTGGATGTCGGTCGTTGCCCCGGCCACGCGCTCAATCCGGGTGGGAGCGCCGCGGAAGGACGAATACGGCGTCTGGGTGACAGCCACGCGCTCGTTGCCGGCCGATTCGAGGAAGTACACGAGGCGGAGGCAGTAGTCGCGCAGCAGCAGCGAATCGGCGTCCAGAGTCAGCAGGTACTCAGTGTCGCGGACGGTCAGCACGCTGTCCGGTCCGCCGTTGAGCTCCGGGCCGCCTTCGGCCCCGTTCCCGTCCGCGTCACTGATTTTGCGGAGGATCACACCGTCGGCGGTGCTCTCCTTGCGCCAGGAGTGCCCCATCAGGCCGATGTAGGCGTTAAGGTTCATCGCCTTGTTGGCCTCGTGCGAGAGGCTCGCGTACTTCTTGCGCTCAAAAGTTTCCGTTGAGACATTAAAGATCCAGGTCAACCGGAGGTATAGCTCCTCGATCCGCTCCAGCGAGGGAGACGCCTGCTGCGCGGCCGCTGCGTTCAGTCCCAGCAGGACCAGCCGCAGTTCGCGGGCCAGCCCCATCAGCACCAGGTCGACAAAGAACTCATCCACATGGTCCTCGACCTGTTCACCGGCGGCCATCGTCTCCAGCCAGCCTGCGGCGGCCTCGTACTCGGCAATCAGTGCGGGCAACTCGTCCCCGGTGCCGGAACCGGTGCGGCTTCCGCGGCGGAAGCGTTCCAGCGCGGCATTGCATCGGGCCGCGGGAACACTGAGCGCGGCGGCAATCTCGGACGCCAGCGCCCGGGTCACATCCAGCCGCGCCCGGTCCGCCGGGTCCGCGGGGCTCGGCGGGTCATCCAGCAACAACACAACCTTCAGGTCCGGGAACTCCTGCAGGGCCGCGGACCACAGCGTGGCCCGCACCACCTGCGGCTCCTCCGCGTAGGAGGGCACCAGCACCGTAATCCCCGCGGAGTGCCCGGCGAAGTGGCGGTCCAGCTCGCCCCGGGGCACCCGGGAGTGGTCGCGGAAACGGTAGAGCGCACCCTGCCGGGCCAGCAGGTACATAAGCGCGGAAAACGTCAGGAACGTTACGACGACCAGGTAAGAGACAGTCTCGGCCTGGAAGCGGAAGCCTGCATCGGGATTGTTCGCCAACTCCCGCAGGATGGTCGAAATGACGTAGCTGGTCCACGCGCCGATCGTCACAAGGATTGCCACCCGGCCGAGAACGATCTTCCGCCTCGACGGCCGCGGATGGACGATCGAGAGCGGCTCGGAGCGTTTCTCGGCGCCCCATTGACGGCGCCGGACTGCGCCCTTCTGGTCGTCAGGGACACTCTCCGCGTCCAAACGCGGCAAGACAAGCTGATCAGTCATGGGTCCCTAGGGATGCGGGCGGTGTTTCGGCATGCGCTAATGTCGACCTTGCGCACGTGGCACCGGAACGATTTGGTGAGTGCCCTTATGATAATCCAAGCTCAGACTGTTACCGGACACCAGACATCCGGGAAGCCACATGTGCTGAATTCCCCGGCTGGCGTACGCACGGCAGCCCCATCCAAACACCCGAAGGGGCCCCTGTGTCCGCAAGATTCCCAGGCCGCAAGTTATCGCTGGTTCGACTGGGCGTGCTCACCGGCGTCGTCGCGGCCATCAGTGCCGGCGGCGTGGCCGCATGGGGGAACTTCCAGGATGGCCGGGCTGCCGAGGCCATCCCGTCAATCTTCTCCGGCTACGTCGACGTCACCGCGACACCCCGGCACGCCTTTGAGGCCCCGGCCTCCGAGGAAGCGGCAAACGTTGCGTTGTCCTTCATCGTCGCGGACCCGGAGGAGCCCTGTACTCCATCGTGGGGCGCGGCCTATGGGTTGTCCGAGGCGTCCTCGGACCTGGACCTGGACCGGCGCGTGGCGCGGCTGCAGCAGCTTGGCGGCACCGTCTCAGTTTCCTTTGGCGGACAGGCCAACAAAGAACTCGCCACGACATGCCTGGACGAGGGCAAACTGACCGAGGCCTACCGGGCAGTCATCGACCGGTACAACGTCGACAGCATTGACCTGGACATCGAGGGTGAGGCCCTCGCCGACGTCGCCGCCCTGGACCGGCGCTCCGCCGCCGTTGCCGCGCTGCAGCAGGAACGCCAGGACGGCGGCAAGTCCCTGAGCGTCTGGTTGACGCTGCCGGTTGACCCGAACGGGCTCACTGCGGTGGGCACCGAGGCCGTGCGGCGGACAATTGCGGGCGGTACCGACCTCGCCGGGGTGAACATCATGACCATGGACTACGGCGGGAGCAGGCTGACGGAGCAGTCGATGGCGCAGAACGCCGTGTCCGCGGCCGAAGCCACGCACCAGCAGCTCTCCGAGATTTACCGGGCCGCCGGGAATGAGCTCGGCACCGAAACGGTGTGGCGGAAAATCGGCCTGACGCCGATGATCGGTCAAAACGACGTCGTCGGAGAAATCTTCACACTCCAGGACGCCAAGGACCTCAGCGCGTACGCCCGTGAGAAGGGTATCGGCCGGGTCTCCATGTGGTCCCTGAACCGGGACCGGACCTGCAGCCCGAACTACCCGGACGTCAAGCAGGTCTCAGACAGCTGCAGCGGCATCGACCAGTCCGGATCGAGCTTCGCGGCCATCCTCGCCGCGGGTGTTGCCGGCAGCCCCGTCCCGGACGCGGCTGCCCCCGGCGAGGACCCGGACGGGAATGCCGGCGGCGGCGGACAGAGCCCGGCTCCGGCCGTGACCGATGATCCCGCCACGAGCCCCTACCCGATCTGGTCCGAAGACGCCGCCTATGGAGCCGGCGATCGGATCGTCTGGCACGCGAATGTGTACGAGGCGAAGTGGTGGACCCGCGGTGACATCCCGGACAACCCCGTATTGCAGGGCACCGCCACACCGTGGCGCATCCTGGGCCCGGTGCTCCCGGGCGACCGGCCCACCCCTCAGCTCACGGCACCGGCAGGCACGGCACCGGTCTGGGAGCCGGCGACGGTCTACCGGAAGGGAGACCGGGTGCTTTTCGAGGGCCGGGTCTTCGAAGCCAAGTGGTGGACGCAGACCGACAGCCCGGAGGCACGGTTGCAGGGCGCCCCGGATTCGCCCTGGACGAAACTGAGCGACGCGGAACTGCTGGAGCTGATGGCGGCCGTCCCGGCCGCCGCGCCGGCCACGACGACGGCACCCTGAAACGGCTCAGGGGCAGTTTTCAGGCCGCTCGGCTGGGCCGATTTCCTGGGCCGCTTTCCTAAGCCGCTTCCCTAAGCTCGGGATGTGCGGGCCAGCGCTTGCTTCCGGACTGTCCGTTCCTGCCGGATCCGCTGGGCCAGGACGAGTCCCGCGGCGGCAAAGCCGATGGTGATCGGGTAGCCCATGAGCCGTTCGAGCGTGCCCGGCTCCGGCACCGCCATCCCGGTCACGCCGCCGGTGATGAGGGCCGCGAGGGAGACGGTTCCGCAGAGCAGAATGAACACGCCCAGGGGTGAGCGACGGAGCCAGAGTCCGCCCAGGATCAGCAGCGACACACTCCCGGCCACGAAGTAGAGCACGGCGCCGGCGAGGTGCAGGCCGGATCCGGCGTCCTCGGGCACCAGCCCCACGATGACCGTGCCGGTACCGGCGGCGAAGGCCAGCACCCTCGACGTCTCCGCGGCGGCCCGGGGCAGCCAGCGTGCCGGGGTCCGGGCCCACACCACGCCCGGCCGCGCCGCCGTGCCGAGCAGTGCGGAACTCAGGAGCAGCGAGCCCACCATCATCCCGAGCCCCTGCACCACAAACGAGGCGTTCATCAGCAGCCGGGCGGGTGAACAGACGTCCCGGCCGGCGAATTCCCCGCAGTACAGGGCACCGAGATCGCTGATATACCCGGTGCGGCGGCTGTACGGTTCCTGCCCGGCCCAGGCGCCGATCACGGCCGACTCCGCGATGAAGTACTGCAGGACGCTCAGGAGCGCGAGTGCCCCGAGATAGAACCTGGTGGCAGCCACGTCCGGGAGGTAGACGAGCCGGTCAGTGTCTTTGGTTGCTGGCGCGGTCATGCCAAGAGCGTAGTACGCGCCCTGACCTTGTATGCTTATATCCGTGTCCGAACGGGCCGGCCTCCGCGCCGGCCGGCAGGATGCCCGCCCTCGTAGCTCAGTGGATAGAGCACGGCTCTCCTAAAGCCGGTGTCGTTGGTTCGATTCCAATCGAGGGCACTTGAATCCCGTAGCCCCGGGCACCGGCCCGGTCCCCGATCTCCGCGCTTTCCTGCTGGGGTCCTGGCGCTTGGACCGGACCTTGCTGGACCGGGGCACCGGCAGCCGCGGACACTTCTCCGGCGTGGCCCGCTATGCGGGAACCGACGACGGCGGCCTCCACTACAGCGAACACGGCACCATGACGTGGACTCCCGCCGGCGCCCAGCCGTTCACCGGCCCCGCGAGCCGGGAGTACCTGCTCCGGCCGGCCGACGAGCCCGCGAACTCTCCGGAAATACTGGACATGTTCTTCCCCGACGGCCGCCCGTTCCACCGGATGGGCTTTGCGGACCACAGCCACCAGGACCGGCACTGGTGCGACCCGGACACTTACCTGGTGGACTACACGCTGATCGGCCCGGACGAATTCCGCTACCGCTGGGACGTCACCGGACCGGCCAAGAACCTGTTGCTGGAATCTGCGCTCCGCCGCGTGCCCGGCCCTACCGACGAACTGCCCGTATGAACCCGCGCATCGTGGTCTCCGCCGTCTGCGTCTTCGACGCGGCCGGACGGCTCCTGACCGTGCGCAAGCGCGGCACGGATAAGTTCATGCACCCCGGCGGCAAACCCGAGGCCGGGGAAACCGCGGCCGAGACCGCGGCCCGGGAACTCGAGGAAGAGGTCGGGATCGTGGTGGCCCCGGAGCGGCTCGAACTGCTGGGCGTCTGGCTCGCGGATGCCGCCAACGAGGCCGCAACCCAGATCGAGGCCACGGTCTTCACGGCGCCCGGGGTGTGGAGCGCGCGGCCGTCGGCCGAAATCGCGGAGATCCGGTGGCTGGACCTGGCCGCGGCGTTGCCTCCGGACCTGGCCCCGCTGCTGACGGAGCATGTCCTGCCTGTCCTCGCCGACGGCCCCCTGCCGGCGCCGCCTGCCTAGAGCTCGGGGACTGCCTCTTCGGCCACGGCGCTGGCCTCGGCGAACTGGGTCCGGTACAACTCGGCGTAGCGGCCGTCGGCGGCGAGGAGTTCGTTGTGCGTGCCGCGCTCCACAATCGTGCCGTCCTCCACGACCAGGATGGCGTCCGCTGCGCGGATCGTGGAAAGCCGGTGGGCGATCACCACGGCGGTGCGGCCCTCAAGCGCGGCGCCGAGGGCTTCCTGCACGGCAGCTTCATTGGTGGAGTCCAGGGCCGCTGTCGCCTCGTCGAGGATCACGATGCGCGGCCCGGCGATAAGCAGCCGGGCGATGGTCAGCCGCTGGCGTTCGCCGCCGGAAAGCCGGTAGCCGCGCTCCCCCACGACCGTGTCCAGCCCGTCCGGCAGGGAACGGATCATGTCTTCAAGCCGGGCCTGCCGGAGCACGTCCCACATCTGCTCCTCGGTGGCATCGGGGCGGGCCAGGCGCAGGTTGGAGGCGATGCTCTCGTGGAACAGGTGCCCGTCCTGGGTCACCATTCCCAGGGTTTGCCGCATGGAGTCGAAGGTGAGGTCACGGACGTCAACGCCGGTGCCCGGCCGGGTGCCGCCGAACCGGACGGCGCCCGAATCGACGTCGTACAGCCGCGAAATCAACTGGGCAATGGTGGATTTTCCGGCGCCCGAGGACCCCACGAGGGCCACCGTCTGGCCGGGCTCCACCCGGAAGCTCAGCCCGTGGAGGACTTCTTCGCCGCCGCGGGTATCCAGGGTGGAGACGTCTTCGAGCGATGCGAGGGAAACCTTGTCCGCCGCCGGGTAGGCGAATCGGACGTCGTCGAATTCCACCGCGAGCGGGCCGGCCGGAGAAGCGACGGCGTCCGGCTTCTGGGCAATGAGCGGCTTGAGATCGAGGATTTCAAAGACCCGCTCGAAGCTGACCAGGGCGCTCATGATCTCCACCCGGGCGTTGGAGAGCGCCGTGAGCGGCGCATAGAGGCGGGTGAGCAGGAGGGCCAGGACAACGACGTCGCCCGCAGCCAGCTGCCCGGAGAGCGCCAGCACGCCGCCGAGGCCGTAGACCAGGGCGAGGGCAAGCGCGGAGACGAGCGTCAGGGCCGTGACGAAGGTGAACTGCAGCATCGCGGTACGGACGCCGATGTCCCGGACCCGGCCGGCGCGCAGCGCGAACTCCCGGGACTCCTCGTCCGGGCGGCCGAAGAGTTTGACCAGCGTGGCTCCGGGGGCGGAGAAGCGCTCGGTCATCTGGGTGCCCATGGCGGCGTTGTGCTCGGCGGCTTCGCGGCGCAGGTCGGCGAGTTTCGAGCCCATCCGGCGCGCCGGGATCAGGAAGATCGGGAGCAGGACCATGGAGAGCACGGTGACGAGCCAGGACTTGTCCAGCATCACGACCAGGGTCAGGGCCAGGGCCACCACATTGCTGACCACTCCGGAGAGCGTTCCGGCGAAGGCGGACTGGGCGCCGATGACGTCATTGTTCAGCCGGCTGACGAGCGCCCCGGTCCGGGTGCGGGTGAAGAACGCGATCGGCATCTTCTGGACGTGGTCAAAGACCTTGGTGCGCAAGTCCACGATCACGCCTTCCCCGATGATCGAGGACAGCCACCGGGTGAGGAGGCCGATCCCGGCTTCGGCAACAGCCACAATGGCAATCAGCACGGCCAGCCACAGAATGACGCTCGGGGCGGAACCGGCGATGATTTCATCGACCACCCGGCCGGCGAGCACAGGGGTCGCCACCGCCAGGACGGCCATCACGATCGAGAGCAACACAAAGGCGATCAGCCGGGTGCGGTGCGGCCGGGCGAAACCAAAGACCCGCTTGAGGGTCTCCTTCGAGAACGGCTTGGACCCGCTCGAGGCGCGGGTGATGTTGTAGAGGGAGCTCCAGGCGACCCGGTCCATGCTCATTTTTTGTTGCCTTTCGCGGGGTTCCCGCCGGCTGATGGGGCATCGGCGCCGCCGGTCAGTTCGGTCACGACGCCGTTCTCCACGTTCCAGCGCACGTCCAGTCGCACGTTTTCCAGGAGGCGACGGTCGTGGGTGACGAGCAACAGCGCGCCGTCGTAGCTTTCCAGGGCTTCCTCAAGCTGTTCGATGGCGGGCAGGTCAAGGTGGTTGGTGGGTTCGTCGAGCACGAGGAGGTTGACCCCGCGTGCCTGCAGCAGGGCCAGGGCAGCCCGGGTCCGTTCACCGGGTGAGAGGGAATCCACCGGGCGGCCGGTATGGTCCGCCTTCAGACCGAACTTGGCCAGGAGGGTCCGCACTTCGGCGGGAGTTTGTTCGGTCAGCACGGCCTCGACGGCGTCCCCGAGCAGCAGGTCTCCGGCCAGCAGGCCACGGGCCTGATCGATTTCGCCGACCGCCACTGACGCTCCCATGGACGCGTCCCCGGCGTCGGGCGCCTGCACGCCGAGCAGCAGCCGCAGCAGGGTCGATTTTCCGGCGCCGTTGGGGCCGGTGATGCCGATCCGTTCGCCGGCGTTGAGTTGGAGGTTTACCGGTCCGAGGGTGAAATCGCCCTGCCGGGCGACGGCGTCGCGGAGCGTGGCGACGACGGCGCTGGAGCGCGGCGCCGCCCCGATGCTGAACTGGAGCTGCCATTCCTTGCGTGGTTCTTCGACCACGTCCAGGCGTGCGATCCGGGATTCCATCTGGCGGACCTTCTGGGCCTGCTTTTCCGAGGACTCGGTGCTGGCGGCGCGGCGGATCTTGTCATTGTCCGGGCTCTTCTTCATGGCGTTCCGCACCCCTTGGGAACTCCATTCGCGCTGGGTACGGGCGCGCGAGACCAGATCCGCCTTGGTGGACGCGAAGTCCTCGTACCGCTCCCGGGCATGCCGGCGGGCGACGGCGCGTTCTTCGAGGAACGCCTCGTAGCCGCCGTCGTACACGGCCACCGAGTTCTGCGCGAGATCGAGTTCCACAATGGTGGTCACACACCGGGCCAGGAACTCGCGGTCATGCGAGACCAGCACGACGCCGCCGCGCAGCCCCTGGACGAAGGCTTCGAGCCGGGCGAGGCCGTTCAGGTCCAGGTCATTCGTCGGCTCGTCCAGCAAGACGACGTCGAAGCGGCTCAGCAGCAACGCCGCGAGCGCGGCGCGGGCCGCCTGCCCGCCGGACAATCCGGTCATTTGCGCGTCCGGGCCGATCTCCAGGCCAAGGTCGGCCAGGATCGGCGGGATCCGCTCCTCAAGATCCGCGGCGCCGGAGGCCATCCAGCGATCGAAGGCCAGCGAGTACGCATCATCGGAGCCGGGAGCGCCGGCTCCGAGCGCCTCGGCCGCGGCTTCCATCTCTGCCGTGGCCCGGGCGCACCCGGTCCGGCGGGCAATGTAGCCGGCGACGCTCTCGCCGGGGACCCGGTCGTGTTCCTGCGGCAGCCAGCCGACGAAGGCATCCGAGGGGGCGAGGCTGACGGTACCCTCCTGCGGGGCGTCGACGCCCGCGAGGAGCCGCAGCAGGGTGGATTTGCCGGCGCCGTTGGCACCCACGACCCCGACGACGTCGCCGGGCGCGACCGTCAGGGAGAGCTTGGAGAAGAGCGTGCGGTGGTCATGGCCACCGGAAAGATCTTTGGCAACAAGGGTGGCAGTCATTGGTTAATCCTCTCACCGTGGCCCAAACGCACGGCCCGGAATGCCGGGGGTAGCAGCCGGAATCCGCCGGGCGCGAGAGAACCCGCTGGTCCGGACTTGGGGGGTGTACGGACCAACGGGTTCGGGGATCTAGCATAGTCTGAGTATGAGGTCGTCGTAAAATCGCCGTTGGGCCAATCTCCGCGGCTCCGCCCGTTCACCGCTGCAGGAAGCCCCCGATGCCGTTAGCCGCCAAGGCATTCCAACATTGGCTGAACCGCGCAGCGCCGGGCGTCAGTACGGCTGAAATCTGCCGGATCGCCGGGATCAAGCGAAGCACGCTGGCACAACAGCTGGTCAGGGGAAAAGTCGCCGCCGCAACAGTCGTCAGCATCAGCCGCGCCCTCGGCCGGAGTCCGCTGGACGATCTGGCCTCGTTCGAGAAGTACGCCGGGCTCAACGGGCCGCGGCCTCCGACCCCGGCGGAACTCGTCAGCCAGGTCGCCACCATGGATCTGCTGCGGGCGGTCGTGGCGCGGTCCGGTCCGGCGCCGCTCAGCGACACCGCTGCCGACACCGCTGCCGACGCCGCCGCCGGGCGCCGGCTGCATTCAGTCCGGCACCGCATGCCACCTCCGTCCGGAATTGGGTGGACGCGGTGGACGACGGCGACCTGCGGCACCGCGTCTCCGTCGCCACCGGGGTTGCACCCCAGAATTATTCCGCACAGCTCACGGCCAACAGATTATCGCTGGAGCTCACCGTCGCGACCGCCCGCGCGGCCGGCGTCGGCTTCACCGCCGGCCTCGTCGCCAGCGGACTCATTACCGAGGCCGAAGCCGGCTGGGACCCGGCGGCGAAGCAGGCCGCGGTGGCCGCGCTGTCTGACGGGGACCTGGCAACGCTGGCCGGGGACCGACTGCAGACGCTGGGCAAGGTGCTCCACCGGCAGGAGCAGGAGCACGCACGAACAGAGATGATATGGGAGAACCTGGGATGACCGTCCTTCTGCAATGGACCACACTCGCGGTGGCCGGCGGCCTCGCCGTGGCCCGCATTCCGGGCGCGCTCCGGGGCGAAGGCAGGTCGCTGCTCGCCATCTACACCCTCATGGCCCTGACAGTCCTGCTCAGCATCGATGGCCCGTACCTGGCCATCGATCAGGCCCTGGGCAGCCTGAACGTCGCCAACCTGGTCCTCCGCTTCCTGATCTTCGGCACCGTCTTCTTCCTCGGAATCAGGATCGCCCGGGGCTTCGGCGCTGCGGATGCTCTGCACCGGATCACGGGACCGGCTGGGATCCTGATGGCGGCGGCGGCAGCACTGGTGATCGTGGTGGTCTTCACCATGATGGATACCGCCGGTTCGTCCGCGGGGCTGGTCGCTGTCTCTGCCAAAGACGCCCGCCACGCGGCACTGGTGGAGTATTACGGGGCAGCCGGACGCCTGTACCCCGCCTACGTCATGCTGGCCCTGCTCCCGGCCATGCTGCGGACCCTCAGCAGCCGGCTGCCCGCCCTGGTGCGGGCCAGCGCGGGCTTCCTTGGAGCTGCAACGGTGGCAATCGTCCTGAGCCTGCTCTCCCCTGTCATCCCTCCGTCGCTGGGTTTCCTGAGGTTCCTGTTCAACTATTCCGCCGTCCTGTGCCTCCTGACCGGGCTCGCCTTGGTCTGGCTCTCGAAGGCCCGGGCGAAACGGCCCAGGCAGAACGAACCGGCCGGACTTTCAGCGTGAGCACGTCGGAGCAGCCGGCGGGGCACCCGGCGGCCGGGGCAGTCCGGACATGACCGTCATCGTGCAGTGGACCGTACTGGCCGTATGTGTGGCGGTCGCCCTGCTCCGCGTTCCTGATGCCGTCCGGGGGCGCAACCGGACCACCTTCGGCATCGTGGTCCTCTCCGCCCTGTGTATCCTGCTGACCATTCCGGCGCCATATGAAGCCATCGACCGGCTCCTCGGCGGCTGGAACGTCACCAATTTGATCCTGCGCTATTTGGTCATCGCCACCGTCCTGCTCCTCGGGATGCGGATCGCCAAGGGCCTTGGCAGCGCCCGGGCCTACGCGCTGATCACCGGTCGGACGGGGCGCTGGGTACTGCTGGCCGCGGTCGGATGCCTCACGGTGCTCTTCGTACTGCTGGATACCCGGGGCTCATCGGCGGGGCTGGTGTCCCTGATGGACCAGGGCGGACGCAACGGCGCGCTGGCACCGTTCTACGCAGCGGCCGGTCGGGCCTACCCGGCCTTCGTCTCAATGGCCCTCATGCCCGCACTGCTGACGACGGTGCGCAGCCGGCTGCCCCGGCTGGTGCGGGCCGGGGCGGCGCTCGTGCTCGTCGGTTCGCTCAGCGCCGCCGCGAGTGTGCCGTTTTCCTTCCTGCCGGCCGATGACTCCCCGGGCAGGTACGTGGTCAACTACACGGCCGTGCTGGGGTTCGTCCTGGGCTTGATGTTCTTCTGGCTGTCCGGGATGAGAGCGCAGCGGCAGCGTAATGTTGCGGCAGAATAAGACCAAACAGTGGATATATATACACAAAATCATTAGAGCGTGCGAGAATCATGATTGTGTGAAAACGGCCGCCGCGCTGCGGCGGGGAGTCAATCCTCAGCCGTCGAAGCGCCATTGGGGGGATGAGTGGTAACGGTTGCTGGGACCGTTCCCACTCATCTGTTTAACTCCCTGCCTTCCGATTCCGCGGCATACCGGCGCAGCCACGGGTGGGGTCCGTCACAATTCCTCAGGCTTCCGTTACCGGGCGAAATATTTGCTCGTCAGTTCGGCGTTGCGCAGAGTAACGTCACGGGTACTTTGTGCCGCAGGCGTGACCTGCCCACCGCCATCTGACAAAGGAATCCCCATGCACCGCAGCCCCCTCCGCCGCTCAGTCCTCGCCGCCACCGTGGCGGCCGCCGCCTTGGCCCTGGCCGGCTGCGGCGCGTCACCCTCAGACTCTCCCATGGATTCCGGGACGGACACCTCGCTCAGCAGCGTTGTGGGCAAGGGCGAACTGACCATCGCCACGGAGGGCACCTATAAGCCCTTCAGCTTCCACGCAGACGGGGCCGGCGCGCTCACCGGCTTTGACGTCGAGATCGCGGAGGCCGTGGCGAAGAAGCTCGGCGTGAAGGCCAATTTCCAGGAAACCCAGTGGGACGGCATCTTCGCCGGCCTCGAAGCCGGGCGCTTCGATACCATCGCCAACCAGGTCTCCATCAACCCCGAGCGGCAGGCCAAGTACGACTTTTCGGCTCCGTACACGGTCTCCCAGGGTGTCATCGTCACCAAGTCGGACAACAACGACATCACCAGCTTCGAAAGCCTCCGGGGCAAGACAGCGGCACAGTCACTGACCAGTAACTGGTACCAGCTGGCTACCGAGAGCGGCGCGACGGTGGAAGCGGTGGAAGGCTGGGCCCAGGGCGTCGCCCTCGTCCGCCAGGGCCGGGTGGATGCCATCATCAATGACAAGCTGACCTACCTTGACTACGCAAAGTCCACCCCCGATGCCGGGCTGAAGATTGCCGCAGAAACCGAAGAGGATTCGCAGAGCGCCTTTGTCTTCCGCAAGGGCTCGACGGAACTGAGCGCCGCGGTCGACAAGGCCCTGGCCGAACTGCGCGCCGACGGAACACTGGCCAGCATCTCCGAAAAGTACTTCGGCGCGGACGTCACGAAGTAGATGCCGGTTAACTGGGACCTGGTCTGGAGCTCGCTGGGGCCCCTTCTGGTCGGGGCCGTCTCCGGCACCATTCCGCTGGCGCTGTCCTCCTTTGCGCTCGGGCTGGTCCTGGCGCTGCTGGTCGCGCTGATGCGGCTGGGCAAGAACCGGCTGGTCTCCGGGCTGGCCCGGTTCTATGTCTCGGTCATCCGGGGCACACCCCTGCTGGTCCAGCTGTTCGTGATTTTCTATGGCCTACCCAGCCTCGGCATCAGACTGGATCCGTGGCCCAGCGCCATCATCGCGTTCTCGCTCAATGTCGGCGGCTACGCGGCCGAGGTGATCCGTGCCGCGATCCTCTCCGTGCCCAAGGGCCAATGGGAGGCCGGGCATACCATCGGTATGTCCCGGGGGCAGGCGCTCGTGCGGATCATCCTGCCCCAGGCCGCGCGGGTCTCCGTGCCGCCGCTGTCCAACACCTTCATTTCACTGGTCAAGGACACGTCGTTGGCCTCGCTGATCCTGGTCACGGAACTGTTCCGCAACGCCCAGCAAATCGCGGCCTTCAGCCAGGAATTCATGACCCTCTACTTGGAGGCGGCTCTCGTGTATTGGGTCATTTGCCTTGCATTGTCGTCCGGACAGTCCTCACTGGAAAAGAGATTGGACCGCTATGTCGCCCACTAATACCCCGGCTGCCGGCTCCGTGCTTTCGGTCCGAAACCTGGCCAAGGCGTTCGGCGACACCGTTGTCCTGCGCGATATTGACCTCGACGTGCGGCGCGGCAACGTGGTGGCCCTGATCGGACCGTCCGGGTCCGGGAAGACCACGGTGCTGCGCTCGCTCAACGGTCTTGAAACACCCGACTCCGGCACCGTCCGATTCGGGGCACCGGCCGGCGGGACCGAGATCCTGAGCCTCGATTTCTCGGCCAAGGTCGGCAGGAAGGAGATCGCGGCGATGCGGGACCGCAGCGCCATGGTATTCCAGCATTACAACCTCTTCCCGCACATGACCGTCCTGCAGAATGTCATCGAAGGCCCGGTCCAGGTCCACAAACAGAAAAAGAGCGAAGCGATCGCCGAGGCCAGGCGCCTGCTGGCCCGGGTCGGTCTGGCGGACAAGGCCGACGCCTACCCGTTCGAGCTCTCCGGCGGGCAGCAGCAGCGGGTCGGAATCGTCCGGGCACTCGCGCTCAAGCCCCAGCTGCTGCTCTTTGATGAGCCGACCTCTGCCCTCGACCCGGAACTCGTGGGCGACGTGCTGGCCGTCATCAAGGAACTCGCCGACGACGGCTGGACCATGGTCATCGTGACGCATGAACTCGCCTTCGCCCGCCAGGTGGCCGATGAAGTGATCTTTATGGACGGGGGCCTGGTGGTGGAGCGCGGCCCGGCCGCCGAGGTCCTACGGGCCCCGCGGCAGGAACGGACCCGGCAGTTCGTCAAACGCCTGCTGCACGAGCCCTAGGCCCACTCCCCCGGATCAGCGGGTGAACCTGAGTGTGACGAGCTGGAACGGACGGAGCGCCAACCCGGCAGAATCATGCCCGGCGGTCACCCCCGGAGCGTCCACAGGCCGTTCCAGAAGGTCTACGGCATAGACGCTGCCTGCCTCGAAGTTGGCGCTGATGCGTCCCGCGGACCGCTCGCCCAGGGACTCGTACAGGCGCACCACCACGTCGCCGGAGCCGTCCTCGGCCAGCTTGACTGCTTCGACGACGAGCGCCGGGTTGGTCACGGTCACGAGCGGATCCACACCATGGGCGCCCCGGACCAGTCGGGGCGCGAGATTGGTCCGGTAGCCTTCCTCCACGGCGTCGGCAATGCTGGCGCCGGGACGGATGGTGACCGCGAACTCATGGGTTCCGCGGTCGGCGCCGGGGTCCGGGAACTTGGGCGCCCGCAGCAGGGAGAGCCGCACCGTGGTGGTGGTTCCGCCGTCGTCGGCCCGGACATCCCGGGTGACGTCATGGCCGTAGCTGGAGGCGTTGCTGACCGCCACCCCATAGCCCGGCTCCGCGACGTGGATCCAGCGGTGCGCGCAGATCTCGAATTTGGCCGCTTCCCAGGATGTATTCAGGTGGGTGGGGCGGAAGACATGGCCGAACTGCGTCTCGGCGGCAGAGCGGTCCGCCCGGACATCGAGCGGGAAGCCGAGCTTGAGGAGTTTCTCGCGTTCCTGCCAGTCGACCGCCGTCGAGATTGAGAGCGAGTCCGCTCCGGCGGCCAGCGAGATCCGTTGGGTGACCGGTGAGGACCCGGCCAGCCGCTCCACCACCACAATGGCCGCGTCCGGACCGCCGTATTCCAGCGTCACCGAGCGGGCCTCGGTGAGGCGGACGACGTTGCGGCGGTAAAAGGCGTCGATATCCCAGGCGTCCCATTCGTTGGGTGTGTCCCGGTGCAGTTCCAGCAGGTTCCCGCGTTGTCCGGGCGCAATCGCCTCGCGCCCGCTGGCGTGGTCCCTGAGGGATGCCAGCAGTCCGTCGGCGTCCAGGACGGCCCGGACGATGCCGTTGTCCAGGATGTAGCCGCCGTCCGCTGCGGTGATGGTGACGGCCTGGGGAGCACGGACCGGCGCGGCAATCGCCAGGGCCGGGACGCCGAGCCGCTGGTGCGGGGCGGCGTTGAGCAGGAATTCCGTCTCACCGGTGCCCAGCACCGCAGCCGCGGCGTCAGCGATGAGCGCCTCAAGTCCGCTCGCGACGGCCGTGTAGTTGCGTTCGGCATCCTGGTGGACCCAGGCGATGGAGCTTCCCGGCAGGATGTCGTGGAACTGCTGTAGCAGGACAAGCCGCCAGAGGCGTTTGAGTTCCGCCGCCGGATACGCCTGGCCGGCCCGGACCGCGGCTGTCGCGCACCACAGCTCCGCCTCGCGCAGCAGGTGTTCGCTGCGCCGGTTCCCGCGTTTGGTTTTGGCTTGGCTGGTGTACGTTCCGCGGTGCAGCTCGAGGTACATTTCGCCGACCCAGACCGGCAGGGGCCCGGATTCTGCCTGGGCCCGGTCGAAGAAGCCGGCCGCGGAACCGAGCTGGACCTTCGGCGAGCCCTCCAGGTCCGCTGCACGGCGGGCGGCTGCCAGCATCTCCCGGGTGGGGCCGCCGCCGCCGTCGCCATACCCGAACGGCACCAGCGACGTCGTTCCGTTGCCGTGATCGCGGTAGTTCCGCTCGGCGTGGGCCAGGTCCCGGGCGCTAAGGTCCGAGTTGTAGGTATCCACCGGCGGGAAGTGGGTGAAGATCCGGGTCCCGTCGATCCCTTCCCAGTCGAAGGTGTGGTGCGGCATCCGGTTGATCTGGTTCCAGGAGATCTTCTGGGTCAGGAAGTACCGGCTGCCGGCGGCCTTGACGATTTGTGGGAGCGCCGCGGAATAGCCGAAGGAGTCAGGGAGCCAGGCCTCCTGGCAGTCCACGCCGAACTCGTCCAGGAAGAAGCTCTTGCCCTCCAGAAACTGCCGGGCCATGGCTTCGCCGCCGGGCATATTGGTATCGGACTCCACCCACATGCCGCCGACGGGGATGAACTGGCCGGTCCGGATCTTTTCCCGGATACGCCCGAACAGCTCCGGATAGGCTTCCTTGATCCAGGCGAGTTGCTGGGCCGAGGAGCAGGAAAACACGAACTCCGGATCTTCATCCATGAGGGCCACCACGTTGGAGAACGTGCGGGCGCATTTCCGGACGGTTTCCCGGACGGGCCACAACCACGCCGAATCGATGTGGGCGTGGCCGGTCGCCACGAGCTGGTGCGCTGAGGCGTACGCCGGCTGGGCCAAGGCGTCCGTCAGCGCCGCGCGCCCTGCGGCCGCGGTGCCCGGGACGTCGTCGGGATCGAGGATGTCCAGCATCCGTTCCAGCGCGCGCAGGATATTGTGGCGCCGCGGCAACTCCACCGGAAGTTCGTGCATCAGCCCGCTAAGCGTGGCGATGTCCTGGAGCAGTTCCCAGACCGTATGGTTGCGCTCCGCGATCGCGATGCTGCCGAGCCGGTACTTCGGTTCATTGCCGGCCGTAGCCTTGTCCCCGTACGGGGTCGCCGCGAAGGTCCAGCCCTGGGCGACGTCTGGGTTCGCGGCGGCCTCGACGTAGAAGTCGACCGCCATGCCGCTGCCCAGGAGTTTCAGCGGGATGTACTGGTTCCGGGGAGAGATGGCCTTGATGATGGTGCCGTCCGGTCGCCAGGCGATGCCCTCGCACTGGAAGCCCGGGATCTCGGTAGTGAAGCCCAGATCCACCACGATTTCCACCGACGTGTCCGCCGTGGTGCCCCACGAATCCGGGACCTCGCCCCGGAGCCTGAGCCACATGGTGCTCCACGGCCTGCCCCAGGCCGCGCCGTGTTCCTGCGGCGAGAACTCCTGCCTCAGGGCCTCCATGGCCGGCACCGGCTCGTCCGGCACCACCCAGCTGCTCAGGGTGAGCGGGACCGTTCGCGGGTACACCGCGGGGACAATGCGTTCACGCAGGAAACGCTCTAGCCGGACTTCCGTGAGACGGCGGTCGTCGTGCAATGTGATCCTCTTTTGGGCTGATGTTCGACGCCGGGTTGCATCCAATCGCTGGACAAAAACCTACTGTGATCCGGCAGCTTTGGCCAACGCCGGCTACCGTGCCGTTGGCCGGGTAGCTAACCTGCCTGGGCAGTACAGCTAGCCGGCGGCGGGCACCACAGGCGCCGGCACGGTGACCCGGCCGTGGCCTGCGTAAACGTTCAGGGACGTGCCGCGGCTGAACCCGGCCAGCGTCATCCCGCTGGACTCGGCCAGCTCGACGGCCAGGCTGGAGGGAGCGCTGACGGCGGCGAGCACGGGGATGCCGGCCAGCGCCGCCTTCTGGACGAGTTCAAAGGATGCCCGTCCGGAGACCTGGAGCACCATTCCAGCCAGCGGCAGCAGTCCCTCCCGCAGCGCCCAGCCGACGACCTTGTCGACGGCGTTGTGCCGGCCCACGTCTTCACGCAGGCACAGCAGTTCCGGGGCGCCGTCCGGTCCGATCCGGAACAGTCCTGCCGCGTGCACGCCGCCGGTGACGTCAAACACGGCCTGGGCCTCCCGCAGCCGGTCCGGCAGCGATGCGAGCGTCTGCACCGGAACGGTGAGCGGGTCGGCCGCGGGGCTGAAGTGCGAGGACTTGTGCACGGCGTCGATGGAGTCCGTGCCGCAGATTCCGCAGGAACTGGAGGTGAAGACGTTCCGCCCCGTGGCGGGCCGGACGACGTCGGGCCGGAGCTGGGCTTCCACGACGTTAAAGGTCTGGACCCCGTCCTCGTCTTCGCCGGCACAAAAACGCAGAGAGAGAAGCTGCGCGGGATCCCAGATAACGCCTTCGGAGACCAGGAAGCCGGCCACCAGGTCGAAGTCGCTGCCGGGGGTCCGCATCGTCACTGAGAAGGACAGTCCGTCAATCCTGATTTCGAGCGGTTCTTCCACGGCCAGCACGTCTTCCCGATGCCGGACCGGAAATTCCAAAGCCTGGGGTGAGCCGTCAAGCACAAACTTATGCACCTTGCGGCGCTGCGTCACGCGACCCATTCGGTGTTCCTTACCTGTTCGTCCCACCCCAAGGTCTCGTTGGCGCCCTGGGGACAACCGTTCTGATTCCATCATGGCAAGGAGCCTGCCGCGAAACCAGCTCGGGCAAAACGCCCGGCACCGCGCCGCGCGCCGCCGGTCGAGGCGGCGGCCACGGGCGCCTCAGTCGAAGAGCGCGCTCCAGTCCACCGGACCGCTGTCCGCCGGCGGTTTCCGGGCTGGTTTCTTCGGGGCCGCGGGGGCCTTGGCCTTGGCAGATCCGGCATCCGGGATGGGTGCGCCCCAGGGCAGTGCGATGGCGGGAACAAGCGATCCGAGCTGCACACCGTGCGGGGGCACCACCAGGACGCCGTCGGCCGCAGCCAGTCCGCGCATCATGCCCGGGCCGGTGTGCCGGGCCGGCGAGGCCATCCCGTACAGCATCCGGAAGGGCATCAGCCGGGTCCGTCCGGGATCAGGTTCGAGCGTCGCTCCGCACGGGACCTCCGCGACGGGCGGCCGCGGAGCATGCCCCAGCGCGGCCAGGAGCGGCGCCCCGATGGTGGAGAGGGCCATCATGGCCGCGAGGGGGTTCCCGGGCAGGCCAATGATGAAGCGGCCGTCCGGGAGCTCGGCGAGGACGGCCGGGTGTCCCGGGCGCATGGCGATGCCGTCGATCAGCAGCCGACCGCCGAGCTCGGCGACGGAACGCCGCAGATGGTCGGTCCCGGAGCGGCCCGTTCCCCCGGTGGTGATGACGACGTCGGCCGGCAGGTTGTCGACGTCGGGCCCGGTTGATCCGGCCGGTTCCGTGTCCTCCAGTGCCGCGAGCCATTCGGCGTAGCCGTCGCCGATCTTGATTTCTTCCGTGCAGGTCCCGCCGAGCAGCTGCACAACGGAGGCCAGCTGGGGTCCGAAAATGTCCCGGACCTCACCCGGCGCGGGGAGTCCGGCGGACACCACCTCGGAGCCGGTCAGCACAAGGCGCACCACGGCCTTGCCGAGCACCGGCAGGGTGTCGTGGCCGGCGAGGGCGGCGAGGGCCAGATGGGCGGGGTTGAGCACGGTACCGGCGGTGATCAGCACTTCTCCGGCGGCGGCTTCCTCGGCGGCTTTGCGGATGTGGTCGCCATTGCGCGGTTCGCCGGGCTTGGCGGCACCGCTGGTCCGGAGGATCGGCAACCCTTCCTCGTCCGTCGCGATCGTTCCGCTTTCGCGCCGCAGCACGGCTTTCGCCCCGGCCGGGATCAGCCCGCCGGTGGCGATCAGACTAGCCTGGTGCGGGGCAAGGAGTTGCTGTGGTTCGGCCAGGATCCAGGGCCCGGTGCCGTTCACGGCCCAGCCGTCCATAGCGGAGGACGCATAGTGCGGGATGTCCTGCAGCGCAACGACGTCCGCCGCCAAGGTCCGGCCCAAGGCCTGCCGAAGCGAGGCCGGTGTGGCCGGGATCGGCGTGGCGCAGTCAAAGGCGAGCTGCCGGGCCTCCTGCCACGTGTGGTCCAGATGGTGATGGGGGTCCGCGCCGGCACCGGCTTCGGCCGCAGCGAGAGGGCGGGAGGCGTCGGGGGCGTCCTCATCCGCGGCAGCGCTGCCGCTGCCGCGCGCCGGCGCTGACGTCATGCGTCGGAGATTTCAGTGGCGGCGTAGTCCTCCGCGAGCTGGCGTGCCACGCCCATCGCCGTGCGCATGGATTCGGCCTCCGTGGCCTGGTTCGAGCCGGTGGCCAGCCCGGCCGCGTAGCCGGCGATGAAGGTGGTCAGGGGCGCGGCCGGGCGCACCACGGAGTGCGCCGCGACTCCGGCCAGGGAGAGGATCCCGGTCACATCGATCTCGACGTCTTCGAGCTCCAGCGCCTGGAGCAGTGCACGGCACCAGTCTTCCAGCGTCTCATCCTGGCTCTTCACCGTTTTCCTCCAAAATCGTGGTCAGCAGCGGACGCCGGACCGGTTGTCCCGGCGGCGGCCGGACCCCGGGCGGAAACGCCGAGGGCGGACGCATCGTCCCACGTATCCACATCATCCGTGGAGCCGTCCGGGACGAGGACATCCCGCACTTCAAGATTAGCAAGAAGAGCGAAGACGGAAGCGTTTTCCAGGGCGCCCCGCCGCGCGGCATCTGCGACGGATCGTTGTAGCGCAGCCGTGTCATATAGCCCGACGAGCGGCTGCCTGCGGCCGTCGGCGGAGACCGCCATCAGGCTTGCGGTCCCGGCGGGAACGGCACTCGAGCGCGCGGTGGGCGCGGTGGAACCGGGATGATCCTCCGCATTTCCGGAGCCCGCCGCGGCCAAGAGGGCGCCAACGGCGGACGCAGCCCGCGGCATATCGCAGGCCAGGACGAGGGTCCAGCGTGCGGGTGCGTCGCCGGTGGCGCCGCCGGGGCCGGTGCCCGCGGACCCGCCGGCCTGCCCGGGGGCGGCAGCAGCTTCCGCCAGCGCAGACAGCCCGGCGGCGATGGCGGCAGCGGGCCCGGCGAAGGCAGGCTCCTCGCGGCAGTTCAGCACGCCGTCCGGCAGGGTGCCTGGGTCCGGGCCGACGACGACGGTCCGGCCGGCGCCGCCGGCGGCGTCCAGCGCCAATTCCAGCAGGGTGCTGCCGTCGACGAGGAGACCGGCCTTAGGCACCCCGGACAGCCGGGCAGACCTGCCGCCGGCCAGAATCACTGCATCGAAATCCACCCGACCAGCCTAACCCGGTGCGCGCCGGGTGAAACGACGCCGCGGCAGGCAGCGGCGACTCCGGTCCGGGAAGGGATCAGGCCGCGGATTCGGGCAAGAGGAAGGGGTCCCAGTCCGGCGCCGGCTTCTCGAGCTCCTTGATCTGCCAGGTGGCCCCCCTCGGCGGCCCGGGGACAAAGCGGAGCTTCCACCCCATCTCCGCCGGAGTGTGGTCGCCCTTGGCGTTGTTGCATCGCAGGCACGCTGCCACCAGGTTCTCCCAGGACGTGGCACCGCCACGGGACTTGGGATGGACGTGGTCGATGGTGTGGGCAGCCTTGCCGCAGTACGCGCAGTGGTGCCCGTCCCGGCGAAGGACACCCCGCCGGCTGACGGCCGTGATGGTGTTGTAACGGGGCCTGATGTAGCGGTGCAGGAGGATGACGGATGGCCGTCCGAGGACTTCCCGGGGCCCGACCACGGGATCTTCGCCTTCGGCCACGACGCTGGCCTTTCCGGTGAGCACGAGGACGAGAGCCCGGCGGAAGGTCACTACCGCGAGCGGTTCATATCCAGCATTCAGAACGAGAGTGCGCATCCGCATACCTCTTCACGGCCGCACCCGCCAGCGGCACGAGGGCCGGCTGCCCTCTGCATGGTCGGGCTATGGATCGACACCATAAGACTAAACACTCAAGTGCCCGATCACCGAATTTCTTGCGTTCACCTGCCGTTGAGCGGTAGCCGTCCGCGGCTGCAGTCGCGCTGCAAGCGGTGTGCGGTGGCAAGCGCGGCGGCAAGACAAAGGACCCCCACCCGGGACGGGCGGAGGTCCTTTGAGAGTCTGAAGGGTACTGCTTAGCCGCCGACGCGGATGAAGACCGGGCCGGAGCCGACGTTGACGCTGGACAGCGCGGTGGTGCCGCCGTTCCAGCCGCCGTGCACGGCCGTGCCGTTGCCGACGTAGACCGCGATGTGGGCCATGCCCATGCCGCCGTTTGCGTAGTAGGCGAGGTCGCCCGGCTTGGCCTCAGCGGCGCTGACGGTACGTCCGAGGGACAGGTAACCGGCCGGCCAGCCGTGGTAGTGGATACCTGCAGCAGCCAGGGCGTTGGTGGCCAGGGCGGTGCAATCCTGCGCGACGCCGAGCTGGGCGTACGCAGCTGCGGCAATGCTTGCGCCGTTGCCGCTGCCGACGGCGGCCGGCGCCTTGGCGGAAGCAGATCCTGCGGTGGCAGCCTGCGCGCCGCCGGTGTTGGAGCTCTGCACCTTGACGACGGGCTTGGCTACCACGGGGGCCGGAGTCGTGGACACGGCCGGCTTTTCGTAGGAGATGGCAATGGTCGAAGCAGCCGAGATCGTTGCCGGGGCAATGGAGGACTGGACTTCGAGCGCGGAAGCGGAGGTGGATTCGCGCTGAACATTGGTCTCAGCAGCGTTGGCTGCGATACCGCTGGTGAGGACCATGCCGGAAGCTGCAGCGATAACTGCTGCCTGGCGGCCCATGCCGCCGGCGTTGTCGCCGACGGTCTTTGCGATGACGGCCAGCGAGTTGGTCTTGGTGACCTCGGCGCGGTGACGTGCGGTGGCACGAGTAGTCATTCAGTTCTCTCTTTCGTGATCCTTGGGCCGCGCGCTTTGTGGGCGCAGGCTAAGGACGTTCCGGCATCTTGGGGGTACGCCGGATCGCCCCGAAAATGGGTGGTTTAGCGAAGGGTGTACTGCGAAGACGCGCCGAAAGCGGGCACTGCGTGATGGAAACCGTTCCGGGCCCAGGTAAGGGCAGCAAGGAAACGGGGTTCCAGCGGACTCGAATGAGCCGCGCTTGCGCGGAAACGCGCAGATTTATGGCGTGTAGACACGAAAGTAGCCTCTCCCAATGCCTACGAGGTGAGCTGTCGGATTCGGATGGGAGTCACCCGGCCGCGCGGCTTCCTGGGAAGCTTTTGCGACTTAACCCCAAGGCCTTCTTTCGAAGGCCAAAATTGGTTCCCCCGCCCCTGCCAGACGATGTCATGCGAACGGACCTTGAGTGGTGGCAGAGCTAGGCAATCCACTCAAGAGCGCCAACTTCGGAGAACTTGGCGCAGCTCCAACGGTACAGGAGTCCGGATTCAATGTCACATTCAGATCACGGCGTGTCAGGCGAATGCGAGAGTCACCGATCAGCTTGGCTTAGAGCCAGCCGCGCGGGTCCACAACATCGCCGTTGACCATGACTTCGAAGTGGAGGTGGCACCCGGTTGAGGCGCCGGTGGTGCCGCTCAGGGCGATGACATCGGCGCGGGAGACCTTCTGGCCCACCTGGACCGAGGAGGACGAGAGGTGGTTGTACGTGGTTTCGAGGCCGTTGCCGTGATCGATCACAACCCGGTTTCCACCGCCGTAAGGGTGCCAGCCGGCGAAGGTCACGGTGCCGCTGGCAGCGGCGCTGACGGCCGTTCCGCACTGGATCGTGTAGTCCTGGCCGCGGTGGAACTCCCCCGGGCCGCCGGTGATGGGGCTGACGCGGAAACCGAAGGGGGACGTGGCTGTGGTGAGGTCCAATGGCGCACCGAGGGTGCCTGCTGAGGCCGCAGGCGTGATGGTCCCGACGGACTGGGCGCTCAGCAGCTGCTTCAGCTTCGAATCCGGGTCGCCCTTGGTGGTGACGGCGGTGCGGCTGAAGTCGATCTTTGCCGCGGCCTCTGCCGTGACGGCCTGGGATTCCGCAGTGGACACGGCGGCGACGGGGCTGGCCCCCACGGGACCGGTCACCGGTACGGTCACCGTCAGGATCAGGCCGGTGGCAGCCAAAGCGATGCCGGCCTTCTGGCCCACCCCGCTGGCGGCGGCAAACTCGGTTACCTGCCGGAACGGGCTGCGGCGGCCCCGGCGCTCATCACGATGCGCATCGCGCGGACGGATATCCGCAGCGGTGACAGCCGTGCGCGGAGCCGGGGCGGGGCCGGTCGCTCGGCGGCGGCCCCTGACGGTCTGGGTGGTCAAGAACGGTTCCTCTCTGGCTGGCCTGCGGAGTTAGCTGTCGGATTCGGGTCAGAGAGATCAAAGACCCGGCCGCCATGGCACGCGTCCGGCGACCGGGAATCCGTAGAGTCCGCGGTCAGGGAGCTTGCTGCTGGCGGACTTCACCCCAAGGCTGCAAAAAACAACCGGAAAGTGGGTCCCCCGCCCCTGCCAAAGGGAGATTCTGCGACTGATTCGCTGGCAGGGCTCGGCTTCGAATCAGGTAACGCTTTGGTATCGGTACTAGCCACCAACTATAAGCGATTAAGCGGCTTGGTAATAAATCCGTGATGTTGGCCACATCCGTGGCGTCGGGTCCTTCCGGATCTCTCCGCAGACAGGATCAGCCGAAGGCCACAAAGACATGGGCCGCGACCTCGGGCGGGAGCTCCAGCGCCCCCGTGATGCCGGGAACCCGGACCGAAATATATTCGCCGACGCGCTCCAGCGAGACGGTCGCGCCAGGGCGGATCCCGCCCTCATCAAGCTGGAGCAGCAGCTCGGGTTCCACCTGAATGGGTTCGGCAAGGCGGCTGATCGTGACCCGGGACTCCGGCCGGTAGCTTGCCATGGCCTCCAGCAGGTTGACGACGCCGTCTCCACCGCCCTCGGACGGCAGTCCGCCCAGCTCCGCCAGCCCGGGGATCGGGTTTCCGTAGGGCGAAACGGTCGGATGGCTGAGCATCTCGAAAATCCGCCGCTCGACGCGTTCGCTCATCACGTGCTCCCAGCGGCAGGCCTCTTCATGGACGTAGGCCCAGTCGAGTCCGATCACATCCGCGAGCAGGCGTTCGGCCAGGCGGTGCTTACGCATGACGCCAATGGCGCGCTTACGCCCGGCTTCGGTCAGTTCAAGGTGACGGTCGCGTGAAACGACTACCAGTCCGTCACGCTCCATCCGGCCGATGGTCTGGGAGACGGTCGGGCCGGAATGGCGCAGCCGCTCTGCGATGCGTGCACGGAGGGCCACGATATTTTCTTCTTCGAGTTCCAAAATGGTCCGAAGATACATCTCCGTCGTATCGATCAGATCCGTCATTCTGCTTAGCTCCTCGAGCGCCGTCCTTGCATCCTACCCACCGTATCGCGGGCAGGCCGTTACCCGGCAGGATCCGCCGTTCATCCCCAGCACATCCTATTCTATTTTGAATTAGTCCGGATAATCCTGCCTGCGGGCCGGACCTGCCGGACAGGCCCTTAGCACCCGCCGCCTCAATGACTGCACTATGACGGGCCAGTTCCGCACCGGCTCCGGCGTTCGGGCAGAATATAGGGAGTCTTCGTTGCAGCTTCGCCTGCCGAGCGATGCCATCCATCAGCCGAAAATTGGAGCCACTGTGAGCGACACCAGCATCACGATTCCCGCAAATCTCCTCCCGAAGGATGGCCGGTTCGGCGCCGGACCGTCCAAGGTCCGTCCGGAGCAGATGGAGGCCCTTGCCGCGGCATCCTCGACGCTCTTGGGCACCTCGCACCGCCAGGCCCCCGTCAAGAACCTGGTCGGCTCTGTCCGCACCGGACTCAGCGACTTTTTCCGCGCCCCGGACGGCTACGAAGTCGTCCTCGGTGTCGGCGGGTCCACGGCCTTCTGGGATATTGCCAGCTTCGGCCTGGTGGAAGAGAAGGCACAGCACCTGTCCTTCGGCGAGTTCGGTTCCAAGTTCGCCGCGGCCACCAACAAGGCCCCGTTCCTGTCCCCCTCGTCGATCATCAAGTCCGAGCCCGGCACCCGCCCTTCCGCGCAGGCCGAGGCCGGCGTCGACGTCTATGCCTGGCCGCAGAACGAGACGTCCACCGGCGTTGCCGCCCCGGTCAAGCGAGTCGCCGGCGCTGACGCCGGATCGCTGGTGCTGGTCGACGCGACCTCGGCGGCCGGGGGTCTCGCCGTTGATGTCGCCGAGGCCGACGTGTACTACTTTGCCCCGCAGAAGAACTTCGCGTCCGACGGCGGATTGTGGCTGGGCCTGTTCTCCCCCGCCGCCCTGGAGCGGGCAGCCCGGATCAAGGCCAGCGACCGCTGGATCCCGGACTTCCTGGACCTGCAGACGGCGATCGACAATTCGCGGCTGAACCAGACCTACAACACCCCGTCGCTGGCCACCCTGGTCACCCTCGATGCCCAGGTGCAGTGGCTCAACGCCAACGGCGGGATCGACTTCGCCGCCGCCCGGACCGCCGACTCCGCTGGGCGGATCTACCGCTGGGCCGAAGCATCCGGCTACGCGGCGCCGTTCGTGGCCGCGGCCGAAGACCGGTCGAATGTCATTGCCACCATCGACTTTGACGACTCCGTGGATGCCGCGGCCATCGCCAAAGTGCTCCGCGCCAACGGCATTGTGGACACCGAGCCGTACCGCAAGCTGGGCCGCAACCAGTTGCGGATCGCCACGTTCGTGGCGATCGACCCGGATGACGTGTCGGCACTGCTGGAGTGCATCGACTTCGTTGTGGGAGAGCTGAAGAAGTAGCGTTCCCCGACCGCCCGAGCGTCACGGTTCGCCGGCGCCGCCCCGGGATTCGACCCGGAATCGGCGGCGTCCGCGTGCCCGGGCGTCGAAGCGGATCCGCAGCCGCTTCGCCCGGATGATCCATAGAAGCCCGATGAGAGCCGTCACGAGGCCGGACGCCGCCGCGACGGTCAAGGACCAGCGTGCGCCGGCCACGTTCGCCACCCAGCCCACGAATGGGGCTCCGATAGGCGTGCCGCCCATAAAAATGGCCATATAGAGGGCCATGACCCGGCCGCGCATCGCCGGATCCGTCGTCGTCTGCACGTAGCCGTTGGCACTGGTCATCATGGTGATCGCAAAGAACCCCACGGGCACCAGCGCGACGCCGAACCAGACGTAGCCGGGCGCCAGGGCGGCGATGCCCGAGGCCACACCGAAGGCGCCCGCTGCGCCGAAGATAACCCGAAGGCGGGGCCTTGCGCGGCCCGCGGTCAGCAGCGCGCCGGCGAGCGATCCGATGGCCATGACCGAATTCATCAGCCCGAAGGCGCCGGCGTCGAGACCGAATTCCGTACCCACCATGGCCGCGATGAACAGGACGAAGTTCAGCCCCAGGGTTCCGACGATGAACACCGCGACGAGCACAATAACGAGGTCCGGACGGAACCGCACATACCGCAGCCCTTCCCGGATCCGGCCCTTGCCGGGGGCGGCCCGGGGACCCTGGCGCAAGGTGGCGGCCGGGATCCGCCACAGGCTCAGCAGCAGGACCACAAACGTCAGCGTGTTTATCAGGAAAACCCCGCCGGGGCCGATGGCGACCGTCAGCACGCCGGCCACAGCGGGGCCGATCATCCGGGCCACGTTGAACGAGGCGCTGTTGAGCGCCACCGCGTTGGGGACGTAGTCATCGGTGACCAGGTCGGAGACGAAGGCCTGGCGGACGGGGGCATCAAGGGCGGACACGAGACCGAGCAGCAGGGCAAAGCCGTAGACGTGCCAGAGCTGCGCGGCCCCGGAAAGCACCAGGATGCCGAGGCCGGCGCTCAGCAGGGCCATCGCGGACTGGGTGAGGACGAGCAGCTGCTTGCGGCTGAAGCGGTCGGCGACCAGCCCGGCCACGGGAGCGAGGAACAGCTGAGGTCCGAGCTGCAGGGCCATGGTGATACCCATGGCCCCGGCGTCGTGATCCGTCAGGTGGTCGAACACAAACCAGTCCTGGGCGGTGCGCTGCATCCAGGTACCGATGTTGGAGACAAGCGCACCGATGAACCAGAGCCTGTAGTTCAGCACTTGCAGGGACCTGAAGGTAGAGATCATGTCCGGCCCCCGGCCTTCAGCACCCCGCGCGGCAAGCCTTAGTCCGCCTTGCGCGCGGCTCCACGCTCGTCGGCGGGTGCGTCGTCTGAGTCATCGTCTGAGTCGTCGGCGGCATCGCCGCTTTCCGCTCCCGCTGCCGGCCCGTCCGCGGATTCGTCGCGGGGTTCGGCGGCCGCGACAGCCTCAGCGGGCGCTTCGTCCTGGGCGTCTTCCGGGCGGACCCGTTCGGCCCAGGGGATCCAGGCCGGGGCCAGAATCGAGTCCTCCGAGGGCAGCAGGCCAAGCTCATTGACCGTCACCACTTTGGACCGCGAGTTGCGGGTCAGCACGGCATACCACTGCCATCCCAGATACCCGGGCAGCCTGGACTCGAAAAGATGCGTCACGAGGCGGTCGCCCTCGCTGCGGGCGGCCAGATGCCGGCCGACCTGCCCGGCCGGGGCGATGCCTTCCACGGCACTGCGGGCAACGTCGACGGCGGCCGCCAGGAAGGCGTCGGGCTTTCCCGTCCGCCACACCGGCACACCGGCCTTCGGCCGGGCCGCGGCGGCGCTGGTTCCGGACGGGTCCGTAGTCCGCGGCGGGAGCTGGTCAGATTCCGGAGTCATCGGGGTCCTTAAACGTCCAGCTCGTCGGCAACCTTGCGGAGCGCGGCGGCGATTGCCTTGCCCTTGTTGCCTTCCGGGTACTTGCCCGCGGACAGCGTCCCGGACAAGTTGTCCAGCACGGAGACCAGGTCCTGGACCAGCGGGGCCAGATCCCTGGCGCTGGGCCGTTTGGCCTTGGCGATCGACGGTGTCTTGTCCAGCACGCGCAGGCCCAAGGCCTGGGCGCCCTTGCGGCCGTCGGCGACCCCGAATTCAACGCGGGTGCCGGCTTTCAGCTCCGTAACGCCCTCGGGCAGCGAGGACTTGGGCAGGAACACTTCCTGGCCGTCCTCGCCGGCGAGGAATCCGAAGCCTTTTTCCTTGTCATACCATTTGACCTTGCCGGTGGGCACGTAATCAACCTTCTTCGTTCTGCTGGGTACACGGCGGCCTGTCACCGCATCCGCATGGATATGCGGGTTCAGGATGTGACTGCACCGACCGTGTGGGTCTGTACCCCAAGGTTATCCTGCCTTACCTACTTTGACGCCTTGAGGCGCGGGCGACCCGGTGCTGTTAGCGTTGCCCCTATGACAGCTCCTCGTTTCCGGCGGCCCCTACTGATCATCGCTGCATCGATTGCCGTCTTTTCCCTGGCAGCTGTCGGCAGCGTTGTGGGCATGGCCGCCAATGACGCCGTGGCACCCGCCTGGATCACGTCCACCGCTTTGTACGGCCTGCCGTTGGCGTTCCTCCTGATGCTTGTGCTTGTCATCGCGGACGTCATGGCCCGCCGCCGCCCGGCAGAGCCACGGGAGAGGTAACGTAGGCACTGATGTCTCTTATCCGGGCGCTAAGCAAGGAACTGCAGGCACGCAGCGACGAATCGTTGCGTGCCCTCTTCTCCGCGCGGCCGGACCTCATGACCCCTGGAGTCCCCGACTTCCCGGCGCTGGCCGCCCGGGCCAGCAGCCGCGTCAGCGTGCAGCGGGCCCTGGAACGGCTCAACCGCCCGGAAATGCAGGTCCTGGAAACACTTCACCTGTGCACCAACGCCGACACCGGCCACAGCGCCTCGGCCTCCATGCTGAAACGGCTGATCAAGGGCTCCACCCTCACGGCCCTGGAACGGTTGCTGCACTCCCTACAGGAGCTGGCGCTCGTCCACCGGGCTGATCCGCCGCACGGCATAAACGTACCGGCCGGGACGAAGCAGCGGTTCTTCCTGCCCACGGGCAGCCTCAAGGACGTGATCGGCGTCTACCCTGCCGGTCTGGGCCGCAGCTACACGGAGCTTGTGCGGCTCCAGCCAGGCTTCGCCCAGCGCGTGGTGCACCTCGTGGCGGAACTCCATCACAGCGGCGCCGCCATCTCCCCCGCCACAACACCCATGGACGCCGCGCTGGCTCTCCAGCATTGGACGGCCACCCCGGAGGCGCTGGCGAAGATCCTTGCCACTGCCCCGCCCCGCACGGAGGCGCTGCTGGCCAGGTTCGGGAACTGGGCCATGGGGGCTGTTCCGCAGGCACAGCGGCGGGCATCGGTCCTGCACGAAAACCACGACGCGGGTCCGGTGGACTGGCTGCTCGCTCGGGGGCTGCTGGTCCCGCTGGACGCCGCCCACGTGGAGCTGCCCCACAGCGTGGGGTTATCGCTGCGTGGCGGCCACGTCATCGAAAACTTCACCCTCTCCCCGCCGGTTCCGCGCCTGGGCCAGACCTCCGCTTCGCTGCGCCGCAACGCGGCACTGGGGGCGATCGCCGAAACCCTGAGGGTCGTCGGCGAACTGCTCAACGCCGTCCGTGAACAGCCCCTCAGCACGCTACGCAGCGGCGGCGTCGGAGTCCGCGAACTCAAACGCCTGGCCGATTCACTGCGGATCGGGCTGCCGGAGACGGGCCTGTGTACGGAATTGTGCGCTCTGGCCGGGCTGGTGCGCCTCGACGTGGACAGTTCATCGTGGGTCCAGCCCCCGCAGCTGGAGTGGCTGACGCTACCCCGCCAGGAACAATGGCTCTGGCTGGTCAACGCGTGGCTGGCGAGCGAGCGGGTCCCCTCCCTGGTGGGCCAGCCGGTCAGCGGAATGACCTCCGGACCGGCCGCCAGCCGCGGCACCGCGGGCACCACCATCAATGCGCTCTCCGCCGAAGCCCAGCGGCCGGACGCCCCGGTGGTCCGCAAGCGGATCCTGGAAATCCTCCTTGAACTGACCATCGAAGCCGCGACAGAGGACGGCCAGGCCCCGGTGCTCGACGCCTCCGCGGTCCTCGAACGCGCGGACTGGGCACAGCCCCGGATGGCCCGGCGTTTCAGTTCATTGATCCGCGGTGTCTTGGCCGAAGCCGAGATGCTGGGCCTCATTGGCTCCGGGGCGCTGAGCCAGCTCGGCGCCGCCATCGCGGACGAACGCCCCGATGATGCCTTGGGTATCCTCGGTGAGCACCTGCCGGCACCGCTGAACCACGTCCTGCTGCAGGCCGACCTGACGGCCGTTGCACCCGGCTACCTGCAGCCGGAGCTCGCCGAGAAACTCCTGACCATGTCCACCGCCGAAGGTCAGGGACCGGCCACCATCTACCGCTTCTCCGAGGCCTCGATCCGTCGTGCCCTCGACACGGGCCAGGACGCCCCGGCCATGCTGGCTTTCCTGCGCGAACACTCGGCCACCGCCGTCCCGCAGCCGCTGCAGTACCTCATCGAGGACACCTCGGCGCGCCACTCCCGGCTCCGGGTGGGCGCCGCCGCGAGTTTTATCCAGAGCGAGGACGAAGACGGTCTGATGGAGTTGCTGCACGCTCCGGCCGCAGCACCCTTGGGCCTGACGCGCATCGCTCCGACCGTACTGGTCTCACCGTCGCCGCCCCGGGAAACCGCCCATCTCCTCCGCGGCATGGGGTTGTCCCCGGTTGTGCAGGAGCCCGAATCAGCCATCGTCCGGCTGCGCCGCCATACCCCGGCGCCGGGCAACGGCCGGCCGGTCTATACGGCACCACGCATGGCTCCCCCGGACGCCGACGTCGACGCCCAGCTCGCGGTCCTGCGCAGCAACGGAACCCATGCTGCCGCCGCCGCCAACGGCCGCCCTGCGCCGGTTCCCGGCAGCGAGGAAGCCACCCAGCTGGGGCTGGAGACGTTGCAGAAGGCCATCAGGCTCCGGCAGCGTGTTGTGATGAACGTAGTGGACAGCCAGGGCAATACCAGCCGTGAGTCAGTTGTGCCGGTCGCGGTCAGCGGCGGCCGGGTCCGGGTCTTCGATCCGGAGAAGGAAACGGAGCGGGTCTTGTCCATTCACCGGATTATTGACGTGGAAGCCGTGGAGGAACTGTTCCAGTGACTGACGGGCCCCTGATCGTCCAGAGCGATAAGACCATCCTCCTGGAAGTGGACCACGAGCTCGCCACCGAGGCCCGGCACGCCATCGCCGCATTCGCGGAGCTGGAGCGTGCCCCCGAGCATGTGCACAGCTACCGGCTGACACCGCTGGGCCTCTGGAACGCCCGCGCGGCCGGGTTGGATGCGGAAAAGGTGCTGGACACGCTGCTGAAGTACTCCCGCTTCCCGGTTCCGCATTCACTGCTCATCGACGTCGAGGAGACAATGTCCCGGTACGGCCGGCTCCGTCTCGAAAAAGACCCCCAGCACGGCCTCGTGATGCGCACCAGCGACTACCCCGTGCTGGAGGAAGTCAGCCGCGCCAAAAAGATCCAGCCCCTCCTGGGCCCACGGATCGACGGCGAAACGGTGGTGGTCCATTCCTCCCAGCGCGGACAGCTCAAGCAACTCCTGCTCAAGATCGGCTGGCCGGCTGAAGACCTCGCCGGCTACGTGGACGGCGCCCCGCACCCCATCATGTTGAACGAAACAGGGTGGGCGCTCCGGCCGTACCAGCGGTTGGCCACGGAGAATTTCTGGGCCGGCGGCAGCGGCGTCGTCGTCCTCCCCTGCGGCGCCGGCAAGACCATCGTGGGGGCCGCCGCGATGGCCACCAGTTCCACCACCACCCTGATCCTGGTGACCAACACCGTGTCCGCGCGGCAGTGGAAAGACGAACTGCTCAAGCGGACCTCGCTCACCGCAGCCGAGATCGGCGAGTATTCGGGCTCCGTCAAGGAGGTCCGTCCGGTCACCATCGCCACCTACCAGGTCCTCACCACCAAGCGCGGCGGCCTCTACCCGCACCTGGAGCTGGTGGACGGTCACGACTGGGGGCTCATCATCTACGACGAAGTGCATCTGCTGCCTGCACCGATCTTCCGCATGACGGCCGACCTTCAGGCCCGGCGCCGGCTCGGACTGACCGCCACCCTGGTCCGCGAGGACGGGCGGGAGGGCGAAGTGTTCAGCCTGATCGGGCCCAAGCGCTACGACGCGCCGTGGAAGGACATCGAGACTCAGGGATACATTGCCCCGGCCGACTGCGTGGAGGTCCGGGTGGACCTGCCCCGCGATGAGCGGATGGCCTACGCGATGGCGGAGGATGCCGACAAGTACCGGCTGTGCGCCACCTCCGAGACGAAAACCCGCATCGTCGAGCAGCTGGTGGCCGAGCACGCCGGCGAACAGCTGCTGGTCATCGGCCAGTACATCGACCAACTGGACGAGATCGGCGAGCGCCTCAACGCCCCCGTGATCAAGGGCGAGACGTCGGTGAAGGAACGCCAGCGCCTCTTTGCGGCTTTCCGCGCCGGTGAGGTGCAGACGCTCGTTGTCTCCAAGGTCGCCAACTTCTCCATCGATCTCCCGGAGGCATCCGTCGCGATCCAGGTCTCGGGTTCCTTCGGCTCGCGCCAGGAGGAGGCCCAGCGCCTGGGTCGGCTGCTGCGCCCGAAGCAGGATGGCCGCGCGGCCCGTTTCTATTCCCTAGTGGCACGGGACACCCTGGATCAGGAATTTGCGGCCAAGCGGCAGCGGTTCCTGGCCGAGCAAGGCTATGCCTACCGCATCTTGGATGCCAAGGACGTCGGAACTGCCAGCTAGGCCCTGCTGCCGGGTCCGCCGTGGAGTCACAGGCGGCGGACCCGGCAGGGGTGCTAGCTGACCCCGGTGGAGCCGTCCCGTTCGATGGCTCCGGTCCGGGGATCTATCTGGGGCCGCTGGTAGGCGAATTCGCCACCGCTCCGGCCCCCGAAGGGCCGGCCGTGATCCGCGAACTCCTCGCGGAAATAGGCCAGCCGCCACGTCCCCATCTGAAGCCTTGCTCCGGTGCGGAGGACCGAACTGCCGGACGGTCCGAAACTTCCGGTGACCTGGCCATGCCGGACGAGGACGTATTCGTCGGCGTCGTTGTGCACGATTTCGGCGTGGAGTTCATCGAGGCCGGAGAGCTGCAGGTCGCAGGACGCCCCGCTGCCGATTGACACCCGGTCGGCGGCAAGGTTGAACTCGCGGGGAACCTGCCCGGACCAGGAAGCGGCATCCTGGACGAAAATCAGCCGGGGCCGCCCGCTGCCGCGGGTGTGGTGGGTGGTGGTGATCCGCCGCACGATCTTGCGCTGGACCGTTGGCATCAGCGGCCACGGCGTCTCGGGCGGCAGCAGGGAGAACCCGCCGGTGCGGCCTTTCCTGACAGATTTGAGCATCGGTGCGAGTACGCCGAGCTTGCCGAGCCGGATGTGCGGGGACCCGGTCAGCAACCGCTGTGAGCGGGCCGGGGGCACGGCACCGAGGCTGATGATCGGGCCATCCGGACCTTCCAGTACGACCGTGAGCCCTTGCCCGGCGATGGACTTGGCCAGCGGCCGCACCTGCTCCAGGCCCGGCAGCCGGCCGGCGGCAACCGTGTCAAGGCTGTCCACCCGGATCCGGACCTCTGTCCCGTCGGCACTCAGCGTCCCGGTGGTTTCCTCCCCGGTCGGCTCCGTCAGGGTAAAGGTCAGGTCGGCGTGGACCCGCACCTGTGCTGTCATTGGTCAGCTTCTGTTCTCGTCGGACCCCGCCGCGTCTTTGTCGCTCGTCGTTATGCGGAGGCTGCCGTTGAGCTTCCACGTGGCACGGGGAGCATCCGGGCCGATGTCGCGCGGGACTTCGATGGTCATGTCGATGAAGTTGTAGTTGATTGCCGCGCCCTTGCCGGTGAGGTAGGACCACATTTCCTCGGCAAGGTCAGCCCAGTCGCGGATGGAGTGGTCGCCGGCGGACGCCGTTGAACCGCTGGCGGGCGTAGTCATTTCAGTCATAATGGTCTTGCCTCCGTGTAGGAAAGTCATGCCGGGCTGAGAGTAACGATGGCCCAACTCTAATCCGAACCATGCAGCAGCGGAATCCCTTATTTTGCCCCGCCGCACCGGGAGCGCACACGCCGCGCACAATGTTCCTTCAGAGAACTCCCAGAGTCTGGGAGCATCATGGGAACTATGAAAAAGAACGGTCCCGAAGCCAAGCTCCTCGTCGTCGATGATGAACCGAATATCCGTGAGCTGCTTTCCACCTCGCTCCGCTTCGCCGGCTTTGACGTTGTTTCCGCCGGCAACGGCCGGGACGCGCTGGCCGCAGCAGAGCTGCATGCCCCGGATCTGGCCGTGCTGGACGTGATGCTTCCGGATATGGACGGCTTCACGGTCACCCGGCGCCTTCGTGCCGCGGGGAAGCACTTTCCGGTGCTGTTCCTGACCGCCAAGGACGACACCGAAGACAAGGTGACCGGGCTGACGGTCGGCGGAGACGACTATGTCACCAAGCCGTTCAGCCTCGACGAAGTGGTGGCCCGGATCCGGGCGGTGCTCCGCCGCACCCAGCCCCAGACCGAGGACGATGCCGTGATCCGGGTGGACGACCTGCAGCTCGACGACGACGCGCACGAGGTCCGCCGCGGCGGGACCGTCATCGAACTCTCCCCCACGGAGTTCAAGCTGCTGCGCTATTTGATGCTCAACCCGAACCGGGTCCTCTCCAAAGCCCAGATCCTGGATCATGTCTGGGAATACGACTTCAACGGCGACGCGTCGATTGTGGAGTCCTACATCTCCTACCTGCGCCGCAAGGTCGACATCGATCCTGATGCCCCCGCGCTGATCCAGACCAAGCGGGGCGTGGGCTACGTGCTGCGGACAGCAGAGAAACGCTGACCTTGCTGCACCGCTGGAATTCGGCTTCGCTGCGATCGCAGCTCGTCGCCATCATGATGGCGCTGATGTTGCTTGCCCTCATCGCGACCGGCGCCGGCACCCTGACCCTCCTGCACAGCTTCCTGCAGGGGCAGGTGGACGACAAACTCAAGGCCGCGGTCACCTCCGTGCAGGAGCAGCAGTCCTTCCGCCAGCTCCAGGCTGCCAGTCCCAACGTTCCCACCGACTATTCGCTGATGGTGTTCAGCCCGGGACTGAAACCCGTCCTCTTCGGCGACGAGAGCTCCCATCCGGCCATCACCAGCATCTCCCCATCCGAGGCCGAAAGCCTCGGCGGGGCCCCGTTCCAGGTCCGCGGCAGCGCGGGCGACCACTGGCGGGTGGTGGCTCTCACCGGCGTGGACACCAACCAGCGTATGGTCGTCGTGGTCATCGGCCTTCCGCTTGGCCCGGTCGACTCTGTCATGGAGCACGCCACCCTGGTCGTCGTCGGCGTAGGGTTCCTCACGATCGTGCTGGCGCTCTTCATCGCGACGTGGACGGTCTCCCGGTCCTTCCGGCCCTTGGCCAGGGTGGAAAAGACGGCCGCCGCAATCGCAGCCGGGGACCTGTCCCGGCGCGTGGAAGTGGAAAATCCGGGCACGGAAGTCGGCCGGCTGGGCAGCTCTCTGAATGCCATGCTCGCGCACATTGAGTCGGCCTTTTCGGCCCGGATGGCGTCCGAGGCCCGGATGCGCCGCTTCGCCGCCGACGCGTCCCATGAACTGCGCACACCCCTGGTCACAATCCGCGGGTTCTCGGAGCTGTACCGGCACGGCGCGCTGACCACCCCGGAAGACGTCGCGACCGCGATGGGCCGGATCGAAAGTGAGGCCAAGCGGATGGGCGCCATGGTGGAGGACCTGCTGTTGCTCGCCCGGATCGATGAGCAGCGCCCGCTCCAGCAGAAACCAGCGGACCTGCTGCTGCTGGCCAACGATGCTGTTGTCGACACCCAGGCCAGCGACCGCAGCCGGAGCATCAGACTGACGGGGCTCGACGGCGCCCCGCCCGCCCCTGCCCCGGTACTGGGGGACGAAGCCAAGCTGCGCCAGGTGCTGGGAAACCTCGTCGGCAATGCCCTGCGCTACACACCGGACGGCACTCCGATCGAATTGGCCGTAGGTGTTCGGGCCGCCGAGGACGGCGCACGGCAGTCGGTCATTGAGGTCCGGGACCACGGCCCGGGCGTCAGCGAGGAAGAAGCCACGAAGATTTTCGAACGGTTCTACCGCGCTGACACCTCGCGTACCCGGGAATCCGGCGGCAGCGGACTAGGGCTCGCCATCGTCTCCGCCATTGTGGGCGCACACGGCGGATCAGTGCAGGTCCGGACGACCGACGGCGGCGGGGCTACCCTCGTGGTGAGCCTGCCCTTCCTCGATGAAGACGATCAGGTGACCGGCCCGGCGGACACCGCGGAACCGGCCGGCGGCCGGGCGGACGCTCCGTCGTCCGGGACGGAATCGTAACCGGCTGATCCTGCACCCAAGGTCCGTCCCGGCTGCCCGACGGCGGCCTTCCCGCCGGGGAGTCCCGCCGCGGCGTCCGTCGGACGTTATCCACATAGGCCTGTCTCTGTCCGCCCAGGCCCCGGGGTCCGGCCTAGTCTCAAAGTGTCTGGAGAATCCGGACACGACGGACGCTCCGCCCGTGCCCCCGCTGGCCGCTGGAGACCGCCGTCAGCCGCTGTCGAGAGGACACCCCATGAGCATCATCTCCGTCGATACCGAACTGCTCCAGCTCAAGTCCGCGAATGTGAAAGCCACGGTCGACCGCATCAGCGCCGATGTCCAGTCGATGAAGCGCGGCCTGGACGAACTTCAAGCGACCTGGCGCGGCTCGGCTGCCACGAATTTCCAGGCCATTGTGGCCGAGTGGAGCGTCACCCAGGCCCGGGTCGAGGCCTCACTGGCCGCCATCAACCTCGCTCTGAGCTCGGCTGCCGCCAGCTACGACCAGACGGAGCTCCACAATGCTCAGCGCTTCGGCTAAGCCTGTCTCTACCGGGCTCAGATCTCGGCCGTGCCCTGGTGGAACCGCAGGCGCCACTGCGGGCCGTCAAGGACCCACAGGGAGCTGCGCAGCACGGTGCCGGTCCGGGTGTGGCTGCGGTACGTCAGAAGTATGGTGTCGCCGCCCAGCCGGTCCGCTCCCAGGAGTTCCATTTCCACCGGCCCGCCGGGGCTCTCCTCGAGCGCCATCATCATGGCATCGCGGGTCCAGATCCGGCCGCTGCTTCCGATTTCGGTGAAATCCGGGTGCAGCAGCATGGCTGTCCGCCCCAGGTCCGCCCGGGTTTCAGGCTGCAGCAGCTCCCGTTCCAGGGCCTCCACGATTTCCTCCGGACCCGCCCCGCCGGATGGTTCCGCCACCGGCGCCACCTCGTCCAGTTCGCTGAAAAGATCGGGCTGACCGAACCGTCCGGCATTTGCTGCCGGGGTTGCGGCACCTGCGCCGGCAAAACTTCGGGCTCCCGGGGCCGCCGTTGACGTCTCCGCAGTCCCGGCCGTCCCCGGGGCCGGGACGAACCCGGGGCCCTGCCGGACGGCGATGCCTTGCTGGTAGGACGTGGCGGCGCCGCGCGCGCGTTCGTCCGCGGCTTCGTTCAGGTCATGGCCGGCGTGGCCGCGCACCCATTCGAAGGTGTATTTACGGCCCACGAGGGCCTGGTCAATGTCCTTGAGCAGCTCGACGTTCAAGACCGGCTTGCCGTCAGCCTTGCGCCAGCCCTTGCGCTTCCAGCCCGGCATCCACTTGGTCACGGCGTTGATGACGTACTGGCTGTCACAAAGGATATGCAGGTCTTCGTCGGGCAGGTGCGCGGTGGCGCGGAACAGGTCCAGCACCGCCATCAGCTCGCCCTGGTTGTTCGTGCCGTGGGGCCACCCTCCGGCCCGCCAGCAGCTATCGTCGACGTACCATGCCCATCCGGCCGGTCCGGGATTTCCTAGTGCGGAGCCATCGGCCGCTGCTGTAATTGTCACCCCACTATCCTGCCAGACCCCGCAGCCGCCCCGGGCCGGTCGGCTTCCGGCACGCCCCGACAACCTCAGATCTCCCGGCCCGTCGAGGGTGCCGGCGGGCCGTTAACGCCGACGGCGGCCCCACCCGAGGGTGGGACCGCCGTCGTGCTACTGCGCGTGCAGTGGAGCAAAGCGGGGTGGTTAGAAACCGCCCATGCCGCCCATGCCGCCCATGTCGTCGCCGCCCATGGCCGGAGCGTTCTTCTCCGGCTTGTCAGCCACAACGGCTTCGGTGGTGAGGAACAGGCCGGCGATGGAGGCCGCGTTCTGCAGGGCAGAGCGGGTGACCTTGACCGGATCGTTGATGCCGGCAGCCAGCAGATCAACGTACTCGCCGGTGGCAGCGTTCAGGCCGTGACCTGCGGGCAGGCCGCGGACCTTGTCCACCACAACGCCGGGCTCGAGGCCGGCGTTGAAGGCGATCTGCTTCAGCGGGGCGTCGATGGCAACGCGGACGATGTTCGCGCCCGTTGCCTCGTCGCCGGAGAGCTGCAGGTTCGCGAAAGCCTTGGCGCCGGCCTGGATCAGGGCAACGCCACCGCCGGCGACGATGCCCTCTTCGACAGCAGCCTTGGCGTTGCGGACGGCGTCCTCAATGCGGTGCTTGCGTTCCTTGAGCTCAACTTCGGTGGCGGCACCGGCCTTGATGACTGCAACGCCGCCAGCCAGCTTGGCCAGGCGCTCCTGCAGCTTCTCGCGGTCGTAGTCGGAATCGGAGTTCTCGATCTCGGCGCGGATCTGGGACACGCGGCCGGCGATCTGGTCGGCGTCGCCGGCACCTTCGACGATGGTGGTCTCGTCCTTGGTGACAACAACCTTGCGGGCCTTGCCGAGCAGTTCGAGGCCGGCGGTCTCAAGCTTGAGTCCGACTTCCTCGGAGATGACCTGGCCGCCGGTGAGGATGGCGATGTCGGCAAGCTGCGCCTTGCGGCGGTCGCCGAAGCCCGGAGCCTTGACGGCGACGGACTTGAACGTGCCACGGATCTTGTTGACGATCAGGGTGGCCAGGGCCTCGCCCTCGATGTCTTCGGCGATGATCAGCAGCGGCTTGTTGGACTGCATGACCTTCTCAAGGACCGCAACCAGTTCCTTGACGTTGGAGATCTTGGAGTTGACGATCAGGATGTACGGATCCTCAAGGACCGTTTCCTGGCGCTCGGCGTCGGTGACGAAGTAGGCGGAGATGTAGCCCTTGTCGAAGCGCATGCCTTCGGTGAGCTCCAGCTCGAGGCCGAAGGTGTTCGACTCCTCGACGGTGATGACGCCTTCCTTGCCGACCTTATCCAGGGCTTCGGCAATCAGGGCGCCAATCTCGTTGTCGCCGGCAGAGATCGAGGCGGTGGCGGCGATCTCTTCCTTGGTCTCGATCTCCTTGGCGGAGGCCAGGAGTTCGCGGGTGACGGCTTCAACGGCCTTCTCGATGCCGCGCTTGAGGGACAGCGGGTCTGCTCCGGCCGCGACGTTGCGCAGGCCTTCCTTGACGAGGGCCTGGGCCAGGACGGTGGCGGTGGTGGTACCGTCGCCAGCGACGTCGTCGGTCTTCTTGGCAACTTCCTTGACCAGCTCGGCGCCGATCTTCTCGTAAGGGTCGTCCAGTTCGATCTCCTTGGCGATGGAAACACCATCGTTGGTGATCGTGGGGGCGCCCCACTTCTTTTCGAGGACGACGTTGCGTCCACGCGGGCCGAGGGTGACCTTGACCGCGTCGGCGAGGATGTTCAGGCCCCGCTCAAGGCCGCGGCGTGCCTCTTCATCAAATGCAATGATCTTGGCCATAACGGCAGTAGTCCTTTCGGGACAGTCGTTAAGAATGAACCTTGGCTGCGGTGCCCGCGACGGACGATCATTCGCCAGCGGCCTCTGTACGCCACCGGGTCCGGATCTCACCCCAGCAAGGTGTTTCTTTCGCTCCCGCTCCGGCTGCCGCCTCCGCCGACCGGCCGAACCGGGCGCAGATTTAGCAGTCAGTACGCAAGAGTGCTAGATCAATAATTAGCACTCCCCCGGGGAGAGTGCAAGCAGTGTGGCGCCGGGTCAGGCGCTGCCGCGGTGCAGTTCGCTACGAGCGATCAACCGGCGGTTCCGCCCGGGCCGGCGATACGGGACCGGCTATACCGGGCGGACGTTTTCCGCCTGCGGACCTTTTTCACCCTCGCCGACTTCCAGTTCCACGCGCTCGCCCTCGTTCAGGACGCGCTCACCCTGTCCTTCGATCGCGGACCAGTGGACGAACACGTCGGTGTCGGTGCCTTCGACGGTGATATAGCCGTAGCCTTTGCCGGCGTTGAACCATTTGACGGTGCCTACTGCCACGGCGTCCACCACTTTCTAGCCTGGAGCGGCGCACCTCAGTGTGTGCCGCTGCTGCGAAACAAAGCCTGCGGCCACTCTACCGACGCCGGTGGGCGCCGGTGGACACCGGCAGGCACCGGCTCCGCCGCCGGCGAAGTTCCCGGGGGCCGGTGGGGACGTCGTCCCGATATGGCTGGCCCCGCGTCCGGGCAGGGCTACTGGAAGCCGGGTCCCAGGACGACGACGAGCGGCACATTGAAGTCTGCAGATTCGACGGTTGCGGGGATGCCGAGCAGGTCGCTCAAGGCCTCCGCGTTGCCCTTCTGGTCCGCTCCGCTGTAGAAGATGACGGAGGTGGACTGGGGAACACCGGGCCAGTTCCCGAGCGTACCGAGTGCCCAGCCGCCGCCCGTCACTGTGGCGCCTGCCCGGCTGGCGAGTCCGGCCGTTGTGGTCCCGTTGTAGATGGTCACCGGCTGGGTCTTGTCTACGGCGGCGGCAGCCGGCGCGGCATCCGCGGCCGCTGCCGAGGGCGTCGGGTCGGACGGCACTGCCGTGGCACTTGCGGCCGGCGCCGCCGTGGCGCTTGCTGTCGGCGACGCCGAGGCGGAGGCGCCCGACTGGGCAGCGGCGACCGCAGTGTCACCGGCCGGGGTGAATCCGGCCTTCGGCAGGAACACAAAGGCGAGGATCCCAATCACCAAGGCGATACCGCCAAGGCTCAGGACTGGCACGAGGCTGCGCCTGCGCGCCTCAGTGACGGCCCGGTGGACACCTTGGCGGGTAGAGGCCTCCGGCACGCGGTCAAATTCATCCCGAGCATATTTGGTCATGATAAAAACGTTGTCCTTGCTGATTTCTTGCGAGGTGTCCGGATCCGGCAGCGATGCGCAATGCCGTCCAACTGGCCGTACTTCTCGCGGATTTACGCGCCCGGACCCAAGCGGCGGGCGGTGCGGGCACGTTGGCGTGACGTACGTAGTCTACGCAGTCTCTTTACCAGCATGGGATCGTGGGCCAGTGCAGCCTCGGTGTCAATGAGCGCGTTGAGCATCTGGTAGTAGTGCGTGGCGGAGACATCGAACTGCTCCCGAATGGCCTGTTCCTTGGCACCGGCATACTTCCACCACTGCCGTTCCAGGGCGAGCACCTGCTGGTCGCGGGGGGTCAATTCAGACTCCCGGGCAATCCCGGAGGATACGCCCGACTCCGGGGCCGCGGCCTGCGTAGCTGGGCTGTCCATCGACGGATCGCCCTCCAACGGAAGGTGCTGCGCTGCGTCGGCCACGTCACGCTCCTTGGTTCAGCCCGATAAAAGTCCCCCTCCATCGTACGGGCGCAGCCGCGCCTTGTCATTTGCGGGCCTGCGAGAATGGGTCCTGTGTTTGATCCTGATGCCTTGTTCGAGCTGGATCCCCCGCAGGGGGACGCTGCCGGCTTCGCGGAGATGGCCCGCATGCCCCTGGCCGAACTCGTGGCGCCGGATTGGGTGGCGGCATTGACCCCGGTCGAGGGGCCGCTGCGCGCCGTGCTGGCGTTCCTGGCCGGCGAAGTTGCCGACGGCCACGAGATCCTGCCCTCGCCGTCGAACCTGCTCCGGGCATTCCGGCAGCCATTCGCGGACGTCCGGGTCCTCGTGGTGGGTCAGGACCCCTACCCGACGCCCGGGCACGCCGTCGGGCTCTCGTTTGCCGTCAGCGGCAGCACCCGGCCCGTTCCGCGCAGCCTTGCCAATATCTACAAGGAACTTTCTGTCGATCTGGGGCTGACGCCGCGCACGCACGGGGACCTCAGCCGCTGGACGGACCAGGGCGTGCTGCTGCTGAACAGGGTCCTGAGCGTCCGGGCCGGTGAGGCCGGTTCGCACCGCAACAAGGGCTGGGAGGCCGTCACGGCCGCCGCCATCAGCGCCGTGGCGCACCGCAGCACCCCGGCTGGCGGCAGTGTGCCCCTCGTCGCCATTCTGTGGGGCAAGGACGCCGAAACGGTCCGGCCGCTGCTGGGCGCAGCCGCCGTCGTCAGCAGCGCGCATCCGAGTCCGCTCTCGGCGGCCCGGGGCTTCTTCGGGTCGCGGCCGTTCAGCCGCACCAACGCGTTGCTGCGGGAACTCGGCGACGGCACTGTCGATTGGGAGCTCCCGCCGCTGCCGTGACCCTGGCTTGGCTAGGCTTAGCCGTATGACCTCAGTCCCTGCCGCCACCTCGGCCACCCGGAAGTCCCGCCCGCAAACAAACCTTACGGTCCTGCGGCGTGAGCCACTCACCCCCCACATGGTGCGGATTGTTGCCGGCGGCCCGGGGTTCGCCGGCTACGTCAACAACGACTACGTGGACCGCTACGTCAAGATTGTGTTCCCGCAGCCAGGCGTCGAGTACCCGGAGCCGCTGGACCTGTGGCAGGTCCGCGAGTCCATGCCGCGCGAACTCTGGCCGCACACGAGGACCTACACCGTGCGCTGGGTCGACCAGGCAGCCGGTGAACTCGCCATCGACTTCGTCATCCACGGCGACGAAGGCCTCGCCGGGCCCTGGGCCGCGGCCGCGCAGCCTGGCGACAGCCTGATCTTCACGGGTCCCGGCGGCGGTTACAACCCGGATCCGGATACGGACTGGCATCTGTTTGCCGGCGACGAGTCCGCGCTGCCGGCGATCGGTGCGGCTATTGAATCCCTGCCCCGGGAAGCCCGCGGGCTTGCCTTCCTCGAAGTGGACGGCGACGCGGATGTCCTGGCGATCGACGCACCATCCGGCGTTGAGCTGCATTGGCTCCGGCGCGGCGGTGTTCGCGCCGGCTCCGGCTCACCGCTCGTGGCGGCCATCCGTGACGCCGTCTGGCCGGAGGGCCGGGTGCAGGTCTTCGCCCACGGTGAGCGCGGCTCCATGAAAGGCCTGCGGGAGGTCTTCTATGCCGAGCGCGGCCTTGAGCGTGCCCAGGTATCGCTCTCCGGCTACTGGGCCAAGGGCAGGGTCGAGGACGATTTCCAGGCCGAGAAAAAGCTGCCGATCGGGAAGGTCTAGCCGCAGACCGGCGGCCGGAACCCGCTGCCGGTTGCGGCTCGCGCTGTCGGCAGCGGGCGGCCGGTCAACGCCGGCGTGCCTTTCTCCGTTCGTTGCTGGCCAGGCTCTTGGTCAGCGGCCGCGCCAGGACGTCGCCGAGCACAATGCCTGCCGCCACGCCGAGCACAATGGCCCCGGCGCTCAGCATCCCGCTGAAGCCGACGATGATCTCGGATTCCTCCAGCGTCAAAACATACATGGACCGGAATATAGTGAGGCCCGGCAAGAGAATCAGGGCTGCCGGGACGGCCACCACGAGCTGCGGGGCGCCCATCCGCAAGGCCACAACCCGGGCGAGCAGCCCGATCACGACGGCGGCCAGGGCCGGGGCGAACCTCGGCCCGACGCCCAGGGCCGTTGTCCCAACCAGAACGAGGTGCCCGACGACGCCGACAGCCGCCGTGGGGAGCAGGAGCGTCCAGGACGTCTGCTCGGCGATGGCGATGGCCACCACGGCGACTGCCACCAGCAGGACCAACAGCCACAACTCGTACCTCGGCGGGAATGTTTCCGTGACGTCGATGGCCTCCATCCCGGTCATGGCGCCCACCACGAAGGCAATCGCAATGCCGGCCACGAGGGCGCCGAAAGTCAGCATGGTGGAGAGGAACCGGCCGGCGGCGGTGACGGGGAAGCCGTTGATCGCATCCTGGACCGAGGAGACAAGACGTCCGGTCGGCAGCAGGAGCAGGATGCCACCCACCACAACGATGGCCGGCGCGATCTGGAACCCCACGGGCGTTCCGTACCGCCACAGAAGCAGCGCCACGAGCGTGACGACGAAGGAACTCGCGGCGGTGACGAAGAAGTCCGGGGTGCGCCATTTGCCGAGCTGACGGGCGAGCATGCTGATCAGCAGGCTGGAGGCAAAGGCAACGGCGGAGGCACGGATGCCTCCGCCCAGGACTGCGACAAAGGCCGCGGAAAAGACCCCGGACGCCGCGGTGACCATCCAGCGGGGAAACGGTTTGGGGCTGTGGGTAATGTCATCGAGCCGGCGCACAGCCTCTTCCCGGCCGACGCCGCCCGTCACAATGTCCGTGACCAGTTGATGCACCTGGGCCAGGCCGGCGTAGTTGTTGGTCCAGGACCGCACGACGCGCAGCAGCGTGATGGGGGTCTGGTCCTTGGGCGCGTAGTTGATCGCGACCGACTGGTTGGTGATGTCTACTTCGATGTTCTTCAGCCCGAGGGCGGCCGTGATGGCGATGATGCTGGTTTCGACCTCCAGGGCACCGGCGCCGTACCGGAACATGGACTCCGCGAGGTGCAGGGCGAAGTCGATCGTCTTGCGGGCGGAGGTATCCACCCCGCCCACCTGGATCATCGGGTTGGCGTAGGGACTGCCGGCCAGCCGGTCCACGATGCTCATCGGGGCCGTAGGCGGGTGCTCACCCTGGACCAGCCGGCGGAGCATCCGCTTCCCGGCGGCCTGCTGGCCCATTTGCACGGGAGACATGGGTTCGGTCCGCGGCAGGGCCGGACCGGGCTGCTGGCGGCGGCCATCGGACGGTTGGATCATTCCGGTCACTTCAATTTCAGTTGCAGGCGGTTTAATAGAATTGCTGGCCGGTACGCCGGGTGTGAAGCTGGCGCGCGATCCGCTCGCCGGCCGCCATCCACGCACGGTATTTCAGCGGGGCCAGCACCTGGTCATAGCAGCCCACGAAGTCGGTCACGGTCTTGCTGAAGCTGGTCTTGAACAGGCCCAGTCCGTGGAAGGGGTTGGCCGTGTCCTTGAGCTGGTCGCTCGGGGGCGTGCCGCAGAAGTCATACTCGGTGCAGCCGAGCTCTTTGAGCTGGTTGATGGCAGTCCATTGAACGAGGTGGGAATCGCCGTACTGGCTGCGCTTCTGCAACGAGCCGCCGTCCTTGTATGTTCCCTTCCGGCCGTAGTTGATCACAAACGCACCGACCGAGGGCACGCCGTTCTCGTACACGAACAGCAGGCGGCCCTGGCCGCGGGCCAGGAAGTTGTTCCAGAACTGCTCGTAGTACCCGTACTCCCGGACCCGGACCTGGGACTTGGCCTCCACGGTGGTGGTCATCAGCGCATACATTGCCCGGAAGTTCTCTTCGGTGGGTTCGACGTTGCGGACCTCCACCCCCTCACGGATCGCGCGGCGCACCGCGTTGCGGCCGCGGGAGTGCAGATTGCGCAGCAGCTGGTTTTCCTCCGGCGAGATGTCCAGCAGCGCAGTGGAGTCATTGGGCTGCAGGTTGTGGGTCTTGACCAGCCCCGCGCTTTCGAGGATCTGCCGGGCGTCGTCGGAGAGGACAATGTCGGGTTCGATCTTGATGGCGAAGACGCCGAGCTTCGCCCGGTTCACGAAGTCCGCGTTAGCCCGGACAATACCGGGGATGTCCTCGACGCCGGCAACGTCAGGCCCCTTGATCAGATACCAGAGTTTGCCCAGCAACGGGAAGGACTTTTCCAGGACCAGGTTGTAGCTCGTATAGTCGGCCGTTTCGTAAACCAGGTGCAATGGCTTCCAGCCGAAGTGCTGCTTGACTTCGGCAAATGCCTCCGACTGCAGGAGGTTGCCGCCGTTGGGGTTCGCCGTGACGTGGGAGTCCCACTTGGCGATCTCGTCGGTTGTGGCAAAGCGGGCGGTGAATTCACGCAAGTGTGCGGTATCCAATCATTGCGGGTGGAGCTTGGGGATGCATGCCGGCATGCATCCCAAGTCTAACGGCCCTGCCCCGGGCACCCGGGAACGGCTAGGCTGGATAGATGAAAGCGCATTCGGAATCCTTCAGCCGGGCGGGCGCGTCCGGGACATCCAAGCGCAGTATGCCGGGGACCGGCAAGCAGATCCTCGGTCTCCTAGTCCTGTTGGGGGCCTCGTTCGCAGTTGCCGCCATCGGCGGGCTGTCATCCGCCTCGAACGTCGACGGCTGGTATGTCACGGCGGACAAAGCGCCGTGGTCACCGCCGAACTGGCTCTTCGGACCAGCCTGGACCTTCTTGTACACCGCAATGGCGGTGGCCGCGTGGCTCGTGTGGCGGACCCGGGACCGGCAAGCGCCCAAAGCGCTGAAAGTCTATGCCGTTCAGTTGACGCTGAACTTCCTCTGGACTCCCGTGTTCTTCGGGCTCTATCCGTTCCTCGGCAGCGCGGCCCTGTGGATCGCGCTGGGCATCATCGTGGCCCTCATCGGAGCGATTATCTGGACAATCGTCCTTTTCCGCCCGATCAACGGCTGGTCCGCTGTCCTGCTGCTGCCCTACCTGGGCTGGGTCTCGTTCGCCACTACCCTCAATGCCTGGATGGCCATCAACAACTAGCGCAGGCTCAGCACTCCACCACGTTCACGGCGAGGCCTCCCATGGCCGTTTCCTTGTACTTCGAACTCATGTCCCGGCCGGTTTCCCGCATGGTGACGATGACCTCGTCGAGGGAGACCCTGTGGGTGCCGTCGCCCCACAGGGCCATTTTGGCGGCGTTGATGGCTTTCGCGGCCGCAATCGCGTTGCGTTCAATGCACGGGATCTGGACGAGGCCGCCGATCGGGTCACAGGTCAGCCCCAGGTTGTGTTCCATCGCGATTTCCGCGGCGTTTTCCACCTGCGCGGGCGTGCCGCCCATGACTTCTGCCAGGCCCGCCGCCGCCATGGACGACGCCGACCCCACCTCGCCCTGGCAGCCTACTTCGGCGCCGGAGATGGAGGCCTGCTCTTTGTAGAGCACCCCGACGGCGGCGGCGGTGAGCAGGAACTTGACGACCGTGTCGTCGCGATCGGCCTGGGTGGCTTTGTCCATTCCCGGGGCGAAGTGCAGCGCGTAGTACAGCACGGCTGGAATGATTCCGGCCGCGCCGTTGGTGGGGGCGGTGACCACCCGGCCGCCGGTGGCGTTTTCCTCGTTAACGGCGAGCGCGATCAGGTTCACCCACTCCTGCCAGTATTTCGGGTCCCGGTCTTTGTCCTCCTTCATGAGGCGCTCATGCCAGTCGGGCGCCCGACGGCGGACCTTCAGCCCGCCGGGCAGCAGCCCCTCGCGCTTGAGGCTCATCTCGACGCAGTCCTCCATCACCGAGTAGATGTGCAGCAGCCCGTCCCGGATTTCCTGGTCGGTCCGGGAGGCCCGCTCATTGACCAACATCACCTCTCCCATGGACAGGCCCTGGGACCGGCAGTGTTCCAGCAGTTCCGCGGCGGTGCGGAACGGGAGGGGAAGCTCCTTTTTGGACTCGGCGAGTTCCTGCAGCGCGGCGTCTTCTTCCCCTTCGCGGACAATGAAGCCGCCGCCCACCGAGAAGAAGGTCGCCTCGTGGACGGTTCCGCCGTCGGCGTCGAACACGGTGAACGTCATGCCGTTGGTGTGCCGGGGCAGGATCGTCAGCGGCCGCAGGACCATGTCCTTCACGCCATACGGCAGCGGCACGCCTTCGTCCTCTCCGGCGCCGGCGAGTTGCAGGGTGCCGGTCCCGGCGATCGTGGCCAGCCGCTCCTCGACCTCCTCGGGGAGGATCTTCTCCGGGTGGTAGCCCTCAAGGCCAAGCAGGATCGCGGTCATGGTGCCGTGGCCGTGGCCGGTGGCCGCGAGCGAGCCATACAGATCCACGCGCAGCGACGCCACCCGGTCCAGGACCGCCTCGGTCCGGAGTTCCTCGGCGAACACCGCCGCGGCCCGCATGGGTCCCACGGTGTGCGAACTTGACGGTCCTATTCCGATGGAAAAAAGGTCAAAGACTCCAACGGCCATTGTCGGTTCCTTACTACGTCTTGCTGCGGCTCGGCAGGGGCTCCTGCCGGAGGCGGTGCGGCCGCCGGTTGGCGGCAACTTTGCCGGGGGGCGCGGCGCCGGGCGGCGGTTTGTGGCCGCGGCCCGGCGTCGGGCTTACTTCAGTGGAACGGGCTCTAGCCGAGGTTGTCCACCGACGGGTAGAGCGGGTGGGCGGCTGCGAGGACCGCCACCCGGGAGCGCAAAGCGGACAGGTCGCTTCCGGCGTCGGCGGTCAGGGCCTCGGCGATGATGTCGGCGACTTCGCCGAAGGCATCCTGGCCGAAGCCGCGGGTGGCCAGCGCCGGGGTGCCGATGCGCAGCCCCGAGGTGACCATCGGCGGGCGCGGGTCGAACGGGACGGCGTTGCGGTTGACGGTGATGTCGATTTCCGCGAGGCGGTCTTCGGCTTCCTGGCCGTTGAGTTCGCAGTTGCGCAGGTCCACCAGGACGAGGTGCACGTCAGTGCCGCCGGAAATCACGGAGATTCCCTTGGCCGTCACGTCCGGCTGCATCAGCCGCTCTGCCAGGATGTGCGCGCCGGCGAGGACGCGTTCCTGGCGTTCCTTGAACTCCGGCGAGGCGGCGACCTTGAAGGCGACGGCCTTGCCGGCAATCACGTGCTCCAGCGGTCCGCCCTGCTGGCCCGGGAACACAGCCGAGTTGATCTTCTTGGCGATGTCCGGATCGTTGGAGAGGATGATGCCGCCGCGCGGGCCCGCGAGGGTCTTGTGCGTGGTGGAGGTAGTGACGTGGGCGTGCGGCACCGGCGAGGGGTGCAGGCCGGCGGCCACCAGTCCGGCGAAGTGTGCCATGTCCACCATGAGGTAGGCGCCCACGGAGTCGGCGATCCGGCGGAACTCGGCGAAGTCGAGCTGCCGGGCGTACGCGGACCAGCCGGCGACGATCAGGGCCGGCTTGTGTTCCTGGGCCAGGCGCTCCACTTCGGCCATGTCGATCCGGTGGTCGTCTTCGCGGACCTGGTACGGGATGACGTTGTAGAGCCGGCCGGAGAAGTTGATCTTCATGCCATGCGTCAGGTGCCCGCCGTGGGCCAGGTTCAGGCCCATGATGGTGTCGCCCGGACGGATCAGGGCGTGCATCACGGAGGCGTTGGCCTGGGCTCCGGAGTGCGGCTGCACGTTCGCGAACCCGGCACCGAACAGGGCCTTCACCCGGTCAATGGCGAGCTGCTCAATGACGTCCACGTGCTCGCAGCCGCCGTAGTAGCGCTTGCCCGGGTAGCCTTCGGCGTACTTGTTGGTCAGCACGGAACCCTGGGCCTGCATCACGGCACGCGCGGTGTGGTTCTCCGAGGCGATCATCTCCAGGCCTTCGCGCTGGCGGGTCAGCTCGTCGTCGATCTTCGCGGCGATCTCCGGGTCCAGGACGGACAGGTCCGCATCCAGGCTCGGGGATATGACCTGCGCAAACGTGGTGCCTGTCTCCGCGGCGCTCACAGTTCGCCGCCGTTCTTGGACGCGTAGTCCTGTGCCGAGAGCAGCGGTCCGTGGGACTCGGCCGCGACCTTGAACAGCCAACCGGCACCGTAGGGATCGTTGTTGATCAGGGCCGGGTCATCGACGACGGCCGGGTTCACTTCGGTTACCTCGCCCGTGACGGGGGCGTAGAGGTCGGAGACGGACTTGGTGGACTCCACCTCGCCGCAGGTCTCCCCCGCCGTGACAGTCGAGCCGACCTCGGGCAGGTCGACGTAAACAATGTCGCCCAGGGCGTCCGTGGCGACGGCGGAAATACCGATGGAAACGACGTTCCCGGCCTCCGTTGCAATCCACTCGTGCTCGTCGGAGTACTGCAGTTCAGGGGCAACCTTTGCCATGTGTGGGTTTCCTTTGCGTTTGGGAAGACGTGGGGTGAAGACGTGGGGTGAAGTCGTGGGGTGAACCGGCGCGGGCCGGGGCCGGTCCCGGGACCGGTCACGGCCTTGAGACCGGCGGAGTTACTGCTGGCGCTTGTAGAACGGCAGCGCGACGACTTCGAACGGCTCGGCTTTGCCGCGCAGGTCGATGTCCAGGGCGGTGCCGGGTTCGGTGTGTTCGACGTCGACGTAAGCCATGGCAACCGGGTAGCCCAGGGTGGGGCTGGGCTGGCCGGAGGTGACCTCGCCGACGGTGACGCCGTCCTTGAGGACCGGGTAGTGGCCGCGGCCGGCCCGGCGGCCGAGACCCTTGAGGCCGACGAGCTTGCGGCCGGCCGTGGATCCGGCCCCGGCGGCCTTCTTCGCGGCCAGGGCTTCCTTGCCGACGAAGTCGCCTTCCTTGGACAGCGCGACGATGGGGCCCAGGCCGGCGGCGAAGGGGTCGCCTTCGAGGGAGAGTTCATTGCCGTACAGCGGCATGCCGGCCTCGAGCCGGAGCGAATCGCGGGACGCGAGCCCGGCGGGCGTCAGCTCGCCGTCGTCGGCAATCGCGACGAGCGCCTGCCACAGGCCGGCGGCGTCCTCGTTGCCCACGAAGATCTCGAAGCCGTCTTCACCGGTGTACCCCGTGCGGGCCAGCAGCAACTCCTGGCCGGTGCCCCCGACCAGGAAGGGGACCTCAACCGCGGCATAGTACTTCAGGCCCGTGACGAGATCGTGCTGCGCGGCCGGGACAAGGCGGAGCAGGATTTCCTCCGCTTTGGGACCCTGCACGGCGATCAGCGAGGTCCCGGCGGAGGCGTCCTCGACGACGACGTCAAAGCCGCCTGCCTTGCCGGCAGCCGCCCGCTCGGCGAGGGCCGCGGCGACCACGGTGGCGTTCCCGGCGTTGGGGACGATTAGGAACGTGTCGCTCCCCTCCACCCCGGACGGGCGCCGGTAGGTGATGAGGTCATCGATGATGCCGCCGGTTTCGTTGCAGATCAGCGAGTATTTGGCTTTCCCGACCGGCATCGCCGAGATCTTGCCGACGAGCGCGTAGTCCAGGAACGCGGCGGCTTCCGGGCCGGTAACCCAGACTTCGCCCATGTGGGAGAGGTCGAAGAGGCCGGCGGATTTGCGGACGGCGTGGTGTTCGGCCAGCTCGGAGCTGTACTTGAGCGGCATCTGCCAGCCGCCGAAGTCGGTGAAGGAGGCGCCGAGTTTCTTGTGCTCTTCGTACAGGGCCGTGTATTTCTCAGTCATCGGTGGCTGTCCTTAGTTTTCGAAGTCTTCGAGGGGCGGGCAGGAGCAGATCAGGTTGCGGTCACCGGCTGCGCCGTCGATCCGTCCGACTGGCGGGAAGTACTTGTCCTGCTTGGGGGTGTGTCCCGGGAAGGCTGCCTGCTCGCGCGGGTACTCACGGGTCCACTCGGTGCTGACGACGGCGGCGGCAGTGTGCGGGGCGTTGCGCAACGGGCTGTGCTCAACGCTGAAGTCGCCGTTGGCGACCTGGTCGATTTCGGCGCGGATGGCGATCATCGCGTCAATGAAGCGGTCGATCTCACCGAGGTCTTCGGACTCGGTGGGTTCGACCATCAGGGTGCCGGCCACCGGGAACGAGAGGGTGGGGGCATGGAAGCCGAAATCGATCAGGCGCTTCGCGACGTCTTCCGCGGTCACGCCGGTCTTGGCCGTCAGTTCGCGCAGGTCCAGGATGCATTCGTGCGCGACGAGGCCGCCTTCGCCGCTGTAGAGCACCGGGAAGTAGTCGTTCAGCCGCGCCGCGACGTAGTTGGCCGCCAGAAGGGCCGAACGGGTGGCTTCCGTCAGCCCGTTGCCGCCCATGAGCTTCACGTAGGCCCAGGAGATCGGCAGCACGCCGGCGGAGCCGTACCGTGAGGCGGAGATGGGGGTGCCCTCGGCGCCGTTGGCCGGGTCCGCGGCGTTGCCCGGCATGAAAGGCGCCAGGTGTGCCTTCGCCGCGACCGGTCCGACGCCGGGGCCGCCGCCGCCGTGCGGGATGCAGAAGGTCTTGTGCAGGTTCAGGTGCGAGACGTCGCCGCCGAACTGGCCCGGCTGGGCGAGGCCGACGAGGGCGTTGAGGTTGGCGCCGTCGATGTAGACCTGGCCGCCGGCGGCGTGCACGGCGTCGCAGACCTCGCGGACGTCGGCGTCGAAGACCCCGTGCGTGGACGGGTAGGTGATCATGATCGCCGAGAGAACGTCCTTGTGGGCCTCGATCTTGGCGTACAGGTCCGCGTGGTCGATCGTGCCGTCGGATGCGGTGGCGACCACCACGACCTTCATGCCGGCCAGCACCGCGGAGGCGGCGTTGGTGCCGTGCGCCGAGGACGGGATCAGGCAGATGTTCCGCTGCCCCTCCCCGCGGGAACGATGGTAGCCGCGGATGGCCAGCAGGCCGGCAAGCTCACCCTGCGATCCGGCGTTCGGCTGGATCGAGACCTGGTCGTAGCCGGTGATCTCGGTCAGCTGGGCTTCGAGATCCTCGATCAGTTCGCGCCACCCGGCGGTCTGGGACTCCGGGGCGAACGGGTGGATGGAGGCGAACTCGGGCCAGGAGATGGCTTCCATTTCGGCCGTGGCGTTGAGCTTCATGGTGCAGGAGCCCAGCGGGATCATGGTGCGGTCCAGCGCCAGGTCGCGGTCCGCGAGCCGGCGGATGTAGCGCAGCAGCTGGGTTTCGGAGCGGTAGGTGTTGAAGACGGGGTGCTGGAGGTAGTTCGAGGTGCGCTCGACGGCCCCGTCGAGGGCGAGGCTGCCGGTTGAATCGGCGACGCGCGCGCCGAACGCTGCGACGACGTCGGCGACGACGGCCGACGTCGTTGCCTCATCGGCCGAAATCCCGACGGTGTCGGCGTCGATGGAACGCAGGTTGATGCCCTTGGCCTCGGCGTCCGCAATAATTCCGGCTGCCTTGCCCGGGACGGACACCGTGACAGTGTCGAAGAAGGAGGTGTGCAGCACCTCGAGGCCGGCTGCCTGCAGCGAGGCGGCGATCGTCCGGGCATGCCCGTGGACCGCCTGCGCGATCGCCTTCAGCCCGTCCGGGCCGTGATAGACCGCGTAGAACGAGGAGACGATGGCCAGCAGCGCCTGCGCGGTGCAGATGTTGGAGGTGGCCTTCTCCCGGCGGATGTGCTGTTCCCTGGTCTGCAGCGCCAGGCGGTAGCCCGGGATTCCGGCCGAGTCCTTGGACACGCCGACGAGGCGGCCGGGCATGGAGCGCTCAAGGCCCTTCTGCACGGCCATGTACGCGGCGTGCGGGCCGCCGAAGAACAGCGGGACACCGAAGCGCTGGGCGGAACCGACGGCGATGTCGGCGCCTTGCTCCCCCGGCGGCGTGATGAGCGTCAGGGCCAGGAGGTCGGCCGCGACCGTTACCAACGCGCCCCGTTCCTTCGCCGCTGCGATGACCTCGGAGTGGTCGAAGACGCGCCCGGAGACGCCGGGCTGCTGAAGCACCACACCGTTGATGTCGCCGTCGGGAAGTCCCCGGGTAAGATCCGCGACCTCCACCTCGAAGCCGAGCGCCTCGGCGCGGCCCTTGACGATGGCGATGGTCTGCGGGAGGCAGTCGGCATCCATGACGGTCTTGCCGTTGGCGGCGGCCTTGTTCTTGTTGGCGCGGCGCATCATCAGGACGGCTTCCGCGACGGCGGTGGCTTCGTCCAGCAGGGAGGCGTTGGCGATCGGCAGCCCGACGAGGTCCTGGACCATGGTCTGGAAGTTCAGCAGCGCTTCAAGCCGGCCCTGGGAGATTTCCGGCTGGTACGGCGTGTATGCGGTGTACCAGGCGGGAGCTTCGAGAATGTTCCGGCGGATCACCGGCGGGGTCACGGTGTCGTAGTAGCCCTGGCCGATCATCTGCACGGCGGTCTTGTTCTTTGCGGCCAAGGCGCGCAGCTCGGCGAGGACTTCCACTTCGCTGAGGGCTTCGGTGAGCTTGAGCGGCACATCCTGACGGATGTCCTTCGGTACGGCGGTATCCACCAGCGCGTCGACGGTGTCGGATCCGACAGCCCGCAACATGGCATCGACGTCGGCCTGACGCCGGGCGCCGATATGCCGGTCGACGAAGGACGTGGAGGCTGGGGTAACAGTCACAAGGAACTCCATAATTCAGGCGGCGCAGGGTGCGCCGCAGTGATTGGGTTCCTCCCCGCTCTGTATTGGACCTGAGAGTTTCCGCGCAACCCTGTTCATGGGGTTGAGCTTGCACCGTCGGTGAGCACGGCATGTCGCGTGACAGCCTGCTGCTTTCCAGAGGCGCCTTGCCGCGGCGGTACGTGGGCCTGAGAGATTCCTGGGGAGGATTTGCTCCTACGGCGCCTGCTTGTACCTTCTGGCAGAACTCTCCCGCCGCAGATCAAAGGCATATTCAATTAGTCGTGATCGCAGTCACAGCTTCCATTGTCCTACGCCCGGGCCGCGTCTGCAAGCTGTGACGGCCTCAACCGCGCAGGCGTTCGACGGCGGCCAGTAGGCTCTCCACGTCACGGCCCACCTCGGGCCCGTGCCCGCCCGGACCGCGCGCGAGCATGGCATTGAAATACAGCCCATCGCCCATATAGAGCACCGCCTTGGCCATGGCGGGTCCCACATCGCGGGCCAGCAACTCCAGCCAGCTCGACTGGGCGGCGGCGATCCGGCGCAGCGTCTCGGCGTGCGCGACCTCCGCGAGCCGGGTGGCGGCCACGAAGGCGCGGTCGAGCGGCGTGTCCGCCCAGGTGGAGGACTTGATGAAGTAGGCGGCGGCCCCTTCTGGCGCGGCGGCCATGGCATTGACGTCGTCCGCGAGCAGCCCGTCCAGGCGCTCCAGGAGTCCGGAGATCATGGCCTCCTTGTTCGGGTAGTGGTACAGCAGGCCTCCCTTGGAGACGCCGGCGCGGCGCGCGACGGCATCCACGGTCGCGGCGCGCTCGCCCTCCTCGATCAGGAGGTGGACGAAGGCATCGAGCACGGCGTCCCGGGCCACGGGTTTTCTCGGCATGGTTTCTATCATGCCCGGGCGGGGGCCGATTCCCGAACACGTGGCCGACCGGCACATTTGAAACTATACCGTCTGGACGGTACAGTTATTGGATGAGCGTTATTCTGAAGACCCTGGCCGGGGGCACGCGTGCCGCCCGGACGATCAGAACTCGCGGCGGTCACGGACCGGCGCGGGACTGGCTGGCGCTGGCGCTGCTGATGTTCCCGGTCCTGCTGGTGGCGGTGGACAATACCGCCCTGACCTTCGCGCTGCCAGCCATCGCACGCAGCCTGGACGCCTCCGGAATCCAGCTGCTCTGGATCGTCGATGCCTATCCCCTGGTCCTCGCCGGACTGCTGGTAGCGATGGGCAGCCTGGGCGACCGGATTGGCCGGCGCCGGCTCCTGATGGTTGGCAGTACGGGCTTCGCCGCGGTGTCCGCGGCAACGGCCTTCGCCCCCAGCGCGGAATGGCTGATAGCGGGGCGCGCCGGGCTGGGCTTCTTCGGCGCGATGCTGATGCCGTCCACCCTGTCCCTGATCCGCAATATTTTCCCGGACCCGAACCGGCGGCGGATGGCCGTGGCGATCTGGGCCGCCGGGTTCTCCGGCGGTGCGGCGCTCGGCCCGATCGCCGGCGGCTGGCTGGTGGAACACTTCTGGTGGGGCGCCGTGCTGCTCGTCGCGGTGCCGACCATCCTGCCGCTCCTGATGCTTGGCCCGGCCCTGCTCCCGGAATCCCGCGACCCCAACCCGGGCCGGGTGGATCTGCCCAGTATTTTCCTGTCCCTGCTGGCCATGGTGCCGACGGTTTACGGAATCAAGGAACTGGCAACCCACGGTGCCGGCCTGGGATCCTTCGCGGGAATCGGCCTGGGACTGCTGATGGGCTATGTCTTCATCCGGCGGCAGCAGTTCCTCGGACGCGGCGGCCTGACCGCTCCACTGCTGGATGTCAGCCTCTTCGGCAACCGCGTTTTCAGTACCGCGATCGTCGCCAACGTCCTGGCACTGTTTTCCTACAACGGCTTCATCCTGTTCCTGTCCCAACACCTGCAGTTGGTTGAGGGGCAGTCTCCGTCGGCATCCGGCGTCACGATGGTCCCGGCACTGATTGCCACGGTGGTGGCCGGCCTGCTGGTGGTGCCGCTCGTGAAGCGGGTCCGACCGGGCTTTGTGGTCGCAGGCGGGCTCCTGCTCAGCACCGCGGCGTATTCGCTCGTGGCCTTCGGGGACCACAGCACTGGCCCGTCCGTGCTGCTGGCGGCGCTCCTGGTCCTCTGCCTGGGTGTCGGCGCCGCCGAAACGATCTCCAATGACCTGATCCTCGGAGCGGCCCCGGCCGAGAAATCCGGGGCGGCCTCGGCCATCTCGGAAACCGGCTACGAGGTGGGTTCGCTGCTCGGCACGGCCATCCTGGGATCGATCCTGACTTCGTCCTATCAGCGGAACCTGCGGCTGCCGGACGCGGTTGCCGGCCTGGCCCCGGGAGCAGACATCGGCCAGGCCCGGGAGACGCTCGCCGGCGCCGTGGAACTCGCCCAGGGGCTGCCCGCCCCGCTGGCCGAATCAGTGACGGCCGCCGCGCGCACCGCCTTTGATTCCGGGGTGCACATCACGGCCGCGATCGCCTTCGTGCTGATGGCGGGGGCAGCCGTCCTGGCCGCCGTCGTTCTCCGCAAGGTACCCACGGCGACATAGGCAGCATCAAGTCGTCGCCGGCAAAAAAGTCAGGGGCGCCGGGGAAGATCCCGGCGCCCCTGGCTTGCTTCCGTTTGCTACTTCTTCGAAGGCGTCGTGACCTTGGCAGTGGGTTTCATCGTCTCGGCATTGACCATCCACGCGAACTGCTCCAGGCGGCCGATGAACTCGTGCAGCAGGTCCGCTGAGGTGGGATCCTCCTCGTCGACCTCGTCGTGGACCTTGCGCATCGTGCCGACCGCTGCTTCCAGCGCGGCCACGATCCGCTCGATCGCGTCATGGGTATCGATCAGCCCCGTCGGGAACTCCGGCAGCGAGGTGGACTTGGCCACCGTGGCACTGCGTCCGTCCGGAAGCGCGTGGAGGGCACGCATACGCTCTGCGGTGTCATCCGCGAACTGCCGTGCTGCCTCGACGATCTCGTCCAGCTGAAGGTGGAGATCCCGGAAATTTGTCCCCACAATGTTCCAGTGTGCCTGCTTGCCCTGGACGTGCAGGTCGATCAGGTCCACCAGCACTGCCTGCAGGTTGCCCGTCAAAGTCGGTGAAGCTTTCATGCGTCCTCCTCGGTAGGTCAGGTCATTCCGACGCTACCGCAGAGTGGTGCGGCCCGCGAGAGCCCCGGGACAATTTCGCAGTTGGCTTAGCATTCCCGTGCGCGGCGCCGGCAACCGGACCGGATCGTGCGGCTCAGACAGCCCGGTTCAGGGCAGGATTCAGCCGGAACGCAGGCCGGGTGATACCACCCGTTGTGGCAGCTGAAAGCTGCGTCAAATAGTCGTTGCGGCGCCGCGGCGTGATGCGGGACTGAACTTCCACGTGCTGGTCCGGATCATCCGCGTAGTGCGTGCTCAGCCCGTCGCGCATCAGCCGGATGGCTTCGGAGCGTTGCTGGGATACGGCGGCGTGCGTGGAACCGAGTTCCGCCGCGAGCTCCTTGACCGTCCGGTCACCGAAGTAGATCTCCTCGACGATGTAGCGCATGCGCTCCGGGAGGCTCTTCACGGCGGCCCGGAGGTAGTCGAGACGCTCGTCCGCGAGGATTGAGTGCTCCGGAGTCAGGGTTTCCGCGGCCAGGGTGTCGATCACGGCTTCGTCGAGCGGCGTCAGGGTCCGCGAGGCGTCCGCAAGGGCGGCTTCCACCACGCTTTGCTGAACACCCAGGGCGGAGGCGATTTCTTCCACCGACGGAGCCCGGCCCAAGGCCGAGGCCAGGGTCTCCTGGACCGACATGGTTTCCTTGATCCTGCGCCGCGCCGAGCGCGTCGCCCAGTCGCTGGCACGCATCTCATCGGCGAAGGCACCCAGGATGCGGCGGCGCGCGAAGGCGCCAAACGGCACGCCCAGGTCCGGATCGAAGGAGTCGGCCGACGTGATCAGCGCAATGGCGCCCGCCGAGGCAAGGTCGTCACGGGAAAGGTGGGAGGCTTTTGAGCACAGGTCCGACACCAGGTAACCCACCAAAGGGAGATGCTGGATCACCATCTCATTGCGTTCCAAGCGGTTCACGAGCGTGCTTCCCCCCAGGAGACCAAAACAAAGGACAAATAAACAACAAAATCAGCACCTTGAAAGGCCGTCCGGCCCCCGCCGGAGATGGCATTCCAATCAGATGGTGCTGAATGTCAAGGTCGAACCTACCACCCGGATTGCGGCGTGCTTATACTCACTGACAAAGCTTGACTGAAAATGCGGTAACGGTGGGGCGCCGTTGCGGTTTGACCGGGCACGGGACGGGGCCTATGGGTGCAGGTGATCTCACGGCGGCGCTGTGGCAGGAGCGCCGGCAGTTGGAGGTGCTCCTTTTCCGGCTGGAAACACAACACCTGCACGTGCAGGCCGGCAATCTCCGCTGGCTGGGGTTCACCGCCGCCGAGGTGGCTGACGTGCTGGACAGGCTCCGCTTTGAAGCCCTGGCCCGCAGCATCGAGTCGGCCGGCGTGGCGACGGAGTGGGGACTGCCGGCCGAGACTCCCCTTTCCGGCCTGATCGCCGTGGCCCCGCCGGGCCCGTGGGCCGAAATCCTCGGAGAACACCGGACCGGGCTGCTGGATCTGTTGGAGCGCCTGGACGATGCCGTCCGGGCCGGCCGAGACAGCCTCGAGGGCATCCGGCTCAAGGTGGCGTCGGGGGCGCCTCCGGCCGGGACTTTCAGCGAGCTGGACCAGTTGACCTTGACCGGAACCGTTGACCACGCCCTTGCGGTGCTCGGACAAACGGACCAGCGGCACCTCGCCGAGTATCTCGGCTAAGCCCCGGAAAGACGCAGGGGCCGGAGCTTAGGCGTCGCGGACGGGGGTCGGCGGCATCAGGCCACGGAGTGCATCCTCTGTGCCCGGTCCGGCATTCGCGGCGGCAAGGTTGGCCGCGGCGATGGCCTCGATGACCTCGCGGCGCTGGATTGATACCCCGCGGGGGGCTTCAATGCCTATCCGAACACCGTCACCGCGGCCTTCCAGGACCGTGATGACGATGCCGTCGCCGATCATGATCTGTTCGCCCGGCTTGCGTGTAAGTACCAGCATGCTCTAAATCTACCCTTCGTTGCCGGCGATGCGGGACCGGTCCGGGATGCCCCGCCGTGTCACAGTTGTCCGCTGCGGGCCTGGCGGTTGTCAATCCAGCCCACCGGTAGGCCGAGACCGTTGACACTTTCCGGCGTGCCGGTTTCGGCGGCGCCGACGATGGCGATGGCCGTGACCGGGAGTTCGGCGGCCAGCGCGTTCACCCACCGGGCCGTGTCCTCGTGCTTCCGCCCGGCATCGACGACGAGCCAGATCTGGTCGGCCGCGAGCGCCGCCAGCTCCTTCGGTTTCTCGGCTGCCTCCCGGGCCCGGTTCAGACCGTAGGCGACCAGCACGGTCCGGTCCGTCAGCACGGCGTGCGCCCGGGCCGCCGTCGCGCCCTGGCGTCCGTCCACATGCAGGTGGCCGTAGGCGGACAGCGCTCCCCCGGTCCGGACATCCGCACCGCCGGCCGCCGTCGACATCGCAAGCGCCGTGTCCATTGCGTCGTCCCCCAGGCCGACGAGGAGCACCAGGTCCCCGACGCCGGTACGGGGGGCAGGTGCCGGGATCGTCGCTGCCGGGGCGGCCGGCGGGCTCGCGGAAGCGGAGCCGCCGGTGGCGTTCACGGCTGACGGTTCCGGTGCCGGTGCCGGTGCCGGCTGGAGTCCGGCGCCGAGTTGTTCCAGGAGTTCGGCGAAATCCGGGGATGCGGTGGACACCCCCGCGGGACGCTGAACATGGGCACGCTGGTCATGGGCACGCTGGTCTGGGGAACGCCGGTCTTGGGGACGCTCGTCATGGGGGCCCCGGTCAGCGGCGTCGGCTTCTTCCAGGAGTGCCGCGATCGCCGCGCCCTGCAGCTGGTGCGACCGGGCCGCGGGAACCTCGGGGGCATCCCGCAGGGTGCCGGAGGGCGCCGGACGGGCGCCGGACAGCGTCACGGGAGGCTTAGGTGCCGCAGCGGCACGCGAAAAGCGGGCCGCCGGACGGGCGGCCGGGCCGGCACTGTCAGCGGCCACGGCCAGCAGCCCGGCGTCGGGGATGACCTCGCCCGAAATTGTTTCGTCAGGCGGCCCTACCTCGACCAGCGCTTCGAAGTGGTCGCCGGCGAACAGCCCGGCGATGCCCGGGCTGATGACCCGTTCCGCCGAGATGATCCGGGCCGATGGGCCGTACTGCAGCTCTGCCTTCTGCCGGATTTCCGCCAGCGTGGACCCTTTAAGCCGATAGCGGTTCGGCATGGCGTACGACTCCTACGGTTTCGATCTGGACGTTGGAGGAGGTCACTTCCCGGTAGGAGAGCACCGGCAGTGAACCCGATTGGGCCCCGATGAGCCGGCGCACCGCGGGCCGGAGCGCCGGGGCGCAGACCAGAACGGCCTGCCGGTTCGCGGCCGCGGCGGCGTCGGCAGCGGAACTGACGGAACGCAACACGCTGTCGAGCTTGTCCTGGCCCATCATAATCTGGCTGCCGCCCTCCGCCGGGCGCATGTCTTCAAGCATGGACTGCTCCAGGACCGGGTCGATCATGATGACGTTCAGGACCGGCCCGTCCATGAATTTCGCCGTCAGTGCCGGGCCGAGCGCCTGCCGAGCCGCTTCCACGAGGGATTCAGGGTCCGTGGTCAACTTGGCCCGAAGGGTGAGGGCCTCGTAAATGCGGGCCAGGTCGTTGATCGGGACCTGCTCGTCCAGGAGGCCCTGCAGGACGCGCTGGACCTCCGCGAGCGAGAGCAGCGCGGGCGTGAGCTCGTCGACGGCGGCGGGGCTCTGTTTGCGGACGCCTTCGGTGAGGACGCGGACATCCTCGCGGGAGAGCAGCCGGGCCGCGTTGGAGCTGACGATGGAGGACAGGTGCGTGACGAGGACGGACACCCGGTCGATCACGGTTGAGCCCGTCATTTCGGCGTTGTGGCGCATCTCCGCCGGGATCCATTTCCCGGCCAGGCCGAAGACCGGCTCGATCATCGCGGTGCCCGGGAGCGAATCCAGGCTGTCGCCGAGGGCCAGCATCTGGCCGCCCGGGGCGGTGCCGCGGCCGGCCTCGACGCCGGCGATCCGGATCGCGTAGGTGGCGGGCGGCAGGTCCACGCTGTCCCGGGTGCGGACCGGGGGAATGACGAGTCCCAGCTCCATGGCGATCTTGTGCCGCAGGGACCGGACGCGGGCGAGCAGGTCATCGGAGGCCCCCGAGACCATGTCCACGAGGTCCGGGGCCAGGAGGATTTCGACCGGATGGATGCGCATGTCCTCGAGCAGCTTTTCGTTCGGATCGACTTCGGGGAAGTTCAGCGCCGTCGCCTCATCCTCGAGGATCTTTTCGTCCGCCCTCTGCTGCGTGGTAATCCGCCGGGAGGCCAGCAACATGCCCGCGCCGACCAGCAGGAACGGTAGCGGCGGCATGCCGGGGATCAGTGCCATGGCGACGGCTGCGACCCCGGCGATCGCAAGGGCGTTGGGCGACTGCATGAGCTGGGAGGAGGCGGTCCGGCCCATGTCCGACTCGGCGTTCGAACGGGTGACGATCATGCCCGTGGCGACGGCCATCAGCAGGGCAGGAATCTGCGAGACAAGGCCATCGCCCATGGTCAGCAGGCCGTAGGTCTGCACGGCATCGCCGATGGCCAGGCCGCCCTGCAGCATGCCGATGGCGATGCCGCCGATGAAGTTGATGATGATGATGATGATGCCGGCAATCGCATCACCCTTGACGAACTTGGAGGCGCCGTCCATGGCCCCGTAGAAGTCGGCCTCGGCCGACACTTCGGCGCGGCGGTCCCGGGCCTGGGTATCCGTGAGGAGACCGGCGTTGAGGTCCGCGTCGATCGCCATCTGCTTGCCGGGCATCGCATCGAGGGTGAAGCGGGCGCCCACTTCGGCTACCCGCTCCGCGCCTTTGGTGACGACGACGAACTGGATGACCACGAGGATCAGGAAGACCACGGCGCCGATGACGATGGAACCGCCCACGGTGACTTGCCCGAAGGCCTCGATGACCTGACCGGCGTAGCCCTCCCCCAGCACGAGCCGGGTGGACGCGACGTTGAGGCCGAGCCGGAACAGGGTGATCACAAGCAGCAGCGAGGGAAAGACCGAGAAATCCAGTGGTTTCTTCACGAACATGCTGGTCAGCAGGACCAGGAGCGCCAGCAGGATGTTGCAGACGATGAGGAAGTCCATCAGCGGCGCCGGGACGGGCACCACCAACAGCAGCACGATGCCGACGATGCCGATCGGCACTGCCAGGCGGGCGAGCCTGTTGTTCATGATTCGGTCCTTTCACAGACGCTGTTTCCCGGTGCCGGAGTGCTGCGGCTGTCCCGGCGTTTTTGGGGCTCCCTGGCCATCATGCGTGGGCTGCTGCCATGCGGTGCATTCCGGCGCTGGCGCCGCGGGCCTTCAGCGACATCACGAAAGCGAGTACGCCGGCCACGGCCCGGTAGAGGTCCACGGGGATCTCCTGGCCCAGTTCGCAGGCGGAATGGAGGGCCCGGGCCAGGGGAATGTCCTGGACCATGGGCACGTTTTTCGCCTCCGCCTCCGCCCTGATCCTGGCCGCGACGTGGCCCGAGCCCTTGGCCACCACGCGGGGTGCCGCCTTGCCCGGCTCGTATTTCAGCGCCACGGCCACGTGCGTCGGGTTCACGAGGACGACGTCGGCATCCGCGATCGCGGCGATCATGCGGTTCCGGCTCATCGCCATCTGGCGTGCCCGGCGCTGCGAGCGGATCAGCGGGTCGCCTTCGGCGTTCTTGTTCTCGTCCTTGACTTCCTTTTTAGACATCCGCGTCTTTTTCCGGTTGCGGCGCATCACCACGAAGAAGTCGGCCGCGGCCAGGGCGATGCCGGCGGCGACGGCGAACTGGATGAGCAGGGCGATCCCGTCGGACGCGGCGGCCACGACGCCGGAAACGGGCAGTCCGCCGGCGGTGAGCAGGATCGGGACGAGGCCCTGGACCACGCTGTAGAGCACCGCCCCGACGACGCCGACCTTGAGCAGTGCCTTCGCGCCGCCCCAGAGCGCCTGGGTGCCGAACATCCGTTTGAGTCCGGGCAGCGGTTTGAAGTGCTCGAAGTCTGCCTTGAACTTCTTGAAGTGCACACCGCCTTGGAGGGCGGCACCGGCAAGGACCACCACAAAGACCACCACGAGCATCGGCGTCATGATGTCGGCCATGGATGCCAACCCGTGCTCGAGGGCCTGGAGCGCTTTGCCCGGATCGGGGGCAGCGATGATGCCGCGGACGTTGAACATCTGGTCCGTCGCGGCATTCGCGGCCCGCTCCACGGTGGAGGGCATCATGACTGCAGCGGCTCCGATCCCCACCCATGCGGTGAGGTCCTGGGAGCGGGAGAGTTGGCCCTTGGAACGGACTTCCTTCATCCGTTTGTCGGTGGCTTGCTCTGTCTTTTCACCGGAATCAGACATCAGTTCACCCCCAGCACCGTCTTGGCGGCCTGATCGGCGAGGCTGGAGACGATCCGCGGCAGGGCCAGGAACATAAATCCGGCCAGGGTCAGGGTCAGCAGGATCTTGAGCGGAAACCCGAGCGCGAACGCGTTCAGCGCGGGCGCCACCCTGGTCAGGAGGCCCAGGCCGACGTCGGCCAGGAAGAGCACCACGATGAGCGGACCGGCGATCTGCACCGCGGCGAGGAACATCCCGGTGACGGCCGTGACGATGGCTTCGACGGGCTGGGCCAGGTCGATGCCGCCCGCGAGCGGCAGCGCCGTGAAACTGCCGGTGAGGCCGGTGATGACCAGTTGGTAGCCGTCGGAGGCGAACAGCAGCGCGAGGGCGGCCATCTGGAGCAGGCGGGTGAATTGGGCGCCGTTGAGGTTCATCTGCGGGTCAAAGCCCTGGGCAAGCTGGAAGCCGCCGGCGAGGTCGATCAGGCTGCCGGCCGACTGGATGGCCGCGAAAATCACCAGCACAATAAACCCGAGGACCAGGCCCGTAACAAGTTCCAGAACCACGCCGGTGGCGAAGCCGGCCGTGTCCCGGGCCGCATAGCCGACGGAGACCCGCGGCGAGACCGCCAGCCCGAGCCCGAGCCCCAGCGTCGCCTTGACCCGTGCGGGGAAGGCCCGGTAGGAGAACGGCGGCGCGACGATCAGGAATGCCGTCATCCGGACTGTGGCCAGCAGCAGGGCTTCCAGCCAGGTCGGGTCGATCGGGACGGACACCTCACACGCCCCCGAGCAGGCCCGGGATCCGGGCAAACAGATCGTAGGTGAAAGACACCATTTCCGTAATCATCCAGTGCCCGCACACCACGAGGGCGATGGCGACGGCCACGGCCTTCGGCACGAAGGACAGCGTCGCTTCCTGGAGTTGGGTGATGGACTGCACGAGAGAGACCGCGAGGCCTACCACGAGTGCCGTCACGAGGACCGGTGCCGAGAGCTTGGCGCCGACGATCAGCGCCTGAAGGCAGATATCGAGGACGGCGTTGGCGTTCATCCGGTGCCCGCGTAGCTCTGGATCAGGGCGGTGATGATTAGTCCCCAACCGTCCACGAGGACAAACAGCAGGATCTTGAACGGCAGGGAGATCATGACCGGTGGCAGCATCATCATGCCCATGGACATCAGCGCCGCGGAGACGACGAGGTCGATCACGAGGAACGGAATAAAGATCACGAACCCGATGATGAACGCCGCACGGAGTTCAGAAATCATAAACGCCGGGATGAGGGTCGGCATCGGCACGGATTCTGGGGTTTCGGGGTTCTCCATGCCTGCCGCGCGTGTCATCAGCGCGATGTCCTCGTCCCGGGTATGGGCGAGCATGAATTGCTGCAGCGGGCCCGAAGCGGCGCCGACCGCGCCGTTGAAGTCCAGCGTTCCGTTCAGGTACGGCTGGACCCCGATGGTGTTCATTTCGTTGACCACGGGCCACATGACGAAGATCGACAGGAACAGGGCCAGGCCGGCGAGGACCTGGTTGGGCGGGATCGACGGCAGCGACAGCGCGTTGCGGGTCATGGCCAGCACCACGAAGATCTTGGTGAAGGACGTCATCATCAGCAGCAGCGCAGGTGCCACCGAGAGCAGCGTGATTCCGATGAGGGTCAGGACGGCCGTTGAGGGAGCCCCGTCGACACCGTTGATCTGGATGTTGAGGCTTCCGTCGGGAGCCGTCGGATCCGTCGGGGGCACCGGCGGAGTGGGGTCGATCGGCGTCGCATGCCCCGGTGCGGCGTTCAGCCACAGCAGAAGGACCGCGCACAGCAGCGCGGCAAGTCCGAGTCCGAGAACCCTGCGGAAATCGGCACGGACGGTGTGGGTGGCGGGAACACGACTCAATTGCGGCGTCCGCTCCTGAGCACGGCGGCGGCCTGCTTCCAGGTCGAACCGGCCAGGATGGAACCGTGCAGCGGCGGATGGCCGGGACCCGGCCCGGCGGCGCTGCGGGAGTGGGCGCTGCGCTGGGACGAACTGCGCCGGGAGACCAACGCGTCCGCCGGGATGTTCCCGGCCTCCTCGGCAGCCCTGTCCGGGACGTAGCCGCCGTCGACGTCCTGGTCCGAGGCGTAATCCTTTTTGTCGTAGCTATCGGAAGCGTGGCTGTTCCGGGCGGCGCGGCTGCCCTGCGCTGACCGGCTGCTCTGCACGGGGCGGCTGCTCTGCACGGGGCGGGGCGTGGCCTCGGCGAGCATCCGGGCGAAGTCCCCCAGGGACCGGCTGGCCGCCGGTTCCCGGCTCTCCTCGGGTTCGGGCGGGATGTCTCCGGTGTGCAGGACGTTGACGGCATGGTCGGTCACGCCCAGCAGGAACCGTTGCCCGGCGGCGTCCACGACGACGACCGAGGCCCGCTGCCCGAGGCTCTGCCGGCTGATTACGGTCAACGCGTTTTCAGCCCGGCGCCGCCCGGTGCCTTTTCCGAGCCGGCGCTGCAGAAACCACATGAGGCCAAGCACCGCGCCCAGGGCCACGACTACCCGCAGCCCGAGGATCAGTGAGTCCATTCAGCTGAGCCCGTCGGCAACATCGAGGATCCGGGTGATCCGGATTGCGTAGTCCTGGTCCAGCACCACCACCTCGCCGTGGGCGATCAGCCGCCCGTTGAGCAGCACATCCGCAGGGGCTCCGGCAGACCGGTCCAGTTCGATGATCTTGCCGGGTTCAAGCGAGAGCACATCGCGCACGGACATCCGGGTGCGGCCGATCTCGACCGTGAGTGCCATCTCAACGTTGTTGATCCGGCCCAGCCGGCCGGCCACCGCGCTGCTGCCGGATGCTTCGCCGCGGTCCGGGGCCGTGCTGTTGTCCCGCAGCCGGACGGCGAACCAGGCGGCCGCGTTGTTCCCGTCGGACAGTTCATAAACGGCGGTGTCCGGATCGGTCAGCAGCCCGGAGGCATCGGATTCGCGCAGGTCCGAGAGGACCCCGGGACCGAACACGGAACTGGCGGCTTCCATCGCCGGGCGCAGCACGTCGGTGACGGCGACCATGCCCGGCTGGAATCCGGCCATACCGCCCGCGGCCTCGTCCAGGAAGGTCCGGTCAATCAGCAGGAGTGCCAGGTCGGCGGTGACGGAGCCGACGAACGTTGCCGTGACGGCCTGGCGCGCGTATGCGGCCGCAGCCCGGCCCGGGACGAGGGCGAGGACTTTCAGTGCGACCGGGCTCGGCAGTTCCTCGACGAGTCGTTCCGCCGAAGACTCGTGCTTTGTCAGGGTGGTGCTCATCGGTGTCTCTCCTCGATTGTGACAATAACAGCGGCCGCGCGGGACCCGTTCCTGGCCGGTGCCGCGGTGGCCAGCCTGGTTCCGTCCAGCGTGACGTCAAACGGCCTGTTCTCCACGTGGGGCAGGGGCAGGACGTCCCCGACGGCGAGCCCCAGCACCTGGCTCGGGGTCACGAACGACGTCGACAGCCGCACGGACAGTTCGACCGGCACTTGCTCGAGTTGCGCGCCGATCAGTGCCGGCGCGTACCCGCGGCTTTCTGACTGGTTGACCTTCTTCAGGCGTGCCAGGAGGATGCTGGCCGGTACCGCGAGGGTGGCCGGGGCGCTGACGTCGCCGACCGTCATGGTGAAGACGGCGACGATCATCAGGTCACCGGGTGCCGCGGCCTGGGCGAATTGGGAGTTGTATTGGATGGTATCGACCCGGACGGCTTCGACGAGCAGCGGCCCCAGCGAGTAGCTGAGGTCCTCGAGTGCTTCGTCCATGAGGCCCCGGACCAGCGCCTGTTCGATCTGGGTGAATTTGCGGTCCGGCATGGGGGAATCGCTCGTGGCGCCGAGCATCCGGTTGACCCAGCCGAGTGCTGAGGGGCTGGGGAACTGCACCACGAGTTTGGCATCGCTGCCTTCGACGGCGCAGAGGACCATGGCGGTGACGGCGGGCAGGGAGGCGGCGTATTCGTCGTAGCTCTGCATAAAAACGTCGTCGAGACGGACAACGGATTTAACCCGGACCTTGGCGGTGAGCTGCGTACCCCACTGGCGGGCGTAGGTTTCGAACGCCAGTTCCAGGACGCGGCTGTGCTCGCGCGCCAGCGTTGCGGGACGCCGGAAATCGTAGACGCTCACACTCCGCTCGCGCGCCACTGGCTGCTCTTCGATAACACTCACGATGGCCACTATCGGCACGGGAACCCGCGGGGTAAGGGTTCCGGCGACTATTTCTCCTCGAGGGCCATCGCTTCCGGAATCAGGGCCCGCACGACGTCGGCCTGGTCCGAGAGGACCGCGATGTCCACCCGTCGGTTGAGCTCCATCAGCTCGGGGGTGGAGTCGTCGTTGACTTGCCGGGCGGAGCCGAAGGCGACCGCGCCGATGGTTCCTTGCGGAATGCCGCCCTTTTCGACCATGTGGCGCAGGACGTTGACGGCCCGCGCGGAGGAGAGCTCCCACGTGGACGGGTAGGCGGTAACGCCGTTCGCCGCGTGCCCTTCCACCATAATCTCCATGCCGGCCGGAGCCAACACGGGAGAAATGATCTTCAGGACCTGGGTGGCCCGGGCGGTCAGCTCGGGCCGGTCCGGAGCGAAGAATGTCTGCGATCCGACGAGTTTCACGGTCAGGCCGCGGGTATCGATCTGGAATTCCACGTTACTGATGATGCCTTCGGCCGCCAGCCCGGCCTTCATCTGGGCTTCGAGGGCGCGGAGCTCGTTCACTTCCTTTTTGGCCAGCTCCAGCGGGGACGGATCCGGCGTCGGCTCCGGCTGCTGTTCGGCCGGTGGTTCTGTCTGCGAGACCGGGGCGGCGGGGTCCTGTTCGCTCTTCTGTGCGAACGCCTCCAGGTTTTCATCCACGAGTTCCGGCGGCACGATCGTCCCGGAGGCGGTGTCCACGGTCTCTGACGCCACCGCACCGAAGCCCGTGGCAAGCGAGTCCCGCAGTTTTGCGAACTTGTTCGCGTCCACGGTGGACATCGCATACAGAACGATGAACAGGCACATCAGGACGGTGACCATGTCCGCGTAGGAAACCAGCCAGCGTTCATCAACGTGGTGTTCTTCGCTGTGGCCCTTCTTTGATTTGCGCCGGGCGCTCATGCAGCGTCGTCCAGGGCGCTATCGCCCTTGGGCAGCTTGCCCGAACCGCCCTTGGGCGCCTTGCCGGTGCCACTGCTGAGCTTGTACGCCGGGACCATGGCGTTCAGCTTTTCCCGCAGCAGGATCGGCTGGGCACCGGACTGCAGGGCCAGCACGCCTTCCATGATGAGGGTCATCCGGTCGACTTCGAGTTCGGAGATCTTCGTCATCCGGTCGCCGATCGGCAGCCAGATGAAGTTGGCGGAGAGCACCCCCCACAGCGTGGCCACGAAGGCTGCGGCGATCATGTGTCCGAGTTCGTCCGGTTGTGACAGGTTTTCCAGGACGTGGGTCAGGGACACCACGGTGCCGATGATGCCGATGGTGGGGGCGTAGCCGCCGAGCATCTTGAAGAATTTTGCGGCAGTGTTGTCTGCCTTCATTTTCGAGCTGATGCCGTCTTCGAGCATGTCCCGCAGGTCTTCGCCGTCGGTCCCGTCAGCGATGTTCTGCAGCGCGTTTTTCAGGAACGGGTCCTTGGTGGCCGCGGCTTCGCCTTCAAGGGCCAGGAGGCCCTCGGTGCGGGCCTTTTCGGCAAAAACAACGATCTCGTCGATGCTCTCCTGCGGAGGCACTGTCTTGCCTTTGAGCGCGTTCGGCAAGGACTTGAATGCGTGCAGGACGTCTTTGAGGGTGGATCCCGCGAGCCCCACGGCGAGGGTTGCACCGAAAACCAGGATCATTGGTGCCGGCAGCAAGAGGCTCGTGACGTTGGCGCCCTCCAGGGCGACCATGGCATAGATAGCGCCGAACGCTAGAACCAGTCCGATTATTGTTGCGGGATCCATAGTTGACTTTCTGGGTGGCACCGTGACCGCATTGGAAGCGCTCTCAGGGGTTGCCGGGGTAGTCTTCCGGCTGCGGGACGATGCTAAGCGTCCGGCTTCCGTAGGTGGTGGAGATGGTGGGGAGGTCCCGTGCTGCGGCAAGGACGCGGGCACGGTAGGCGGTAATCATATCGATGACATCGTTCATACGCTCCACCACGACGTGGGTGGATCCGTCCAGCATCACGAGCGTCGTGTCGGGGCTTTCGTGCATCCGCTCGATCATGTCCGGGTTGACGGCCCAGCGCTTCTTGTTCAGCCCGGTAACTACAATCATCGACACGTCCTTGGTTGATATTGCACTGAACGTGCCCTCACGCCTTACTGTCGGCTGTTGGGGGCACTTCGTTAGCGGGACCGGCGGATCTTCGCGTGCACTCCCCCGCCTTTTGCCGTGGGACGCCCAGAGGCGGGTGCGGTGGCTACTACGTGGCCACCGCACCCGCCTCTGACGGTATTCGGGTTCTTCCGACCGGCTAACGCTTGAGCTGCGTGAGTTCCTGCAGGATGTCGTCAGAGGTCGTGATGATGCGGGCGTTCGCCTGGAAGCCACGCTGCGCCACGATCAGGTTGGTGAATTCCTGGGAGAGGTCCACGTTGGACATTTCCAGGTTGCCGCCGGAGAGGGATCCCATGCCGGCTTCTCCGGCCGAGCCCAGCTGGACGCCGCCGGAGTTTCCGGTGGCCACGTAGGATGATCCGCCGGCCTTTTCCAGGCCCGCGGGGTTGGTGAATTTGGCCATGGCGATCTTGGCCAGGACCTGCTTGGCGCCGTTGCTGAAAGCGCCGAGCACCGATCCGTCGCTGCCGATCGTGTAGGACTCCAGGGTGCCTGCGGCGTAGCCGTCCTGGCCCGTGACGGTCAGGGACTCTGCCTTGGCGTAACCGGACACCGAGGACAGGTCGACGGTGATCCCGCCGACGGCAATGGTCCCGGCGCTCGTCTGCTTACCATCAGCGAAGTTGAGCTGTCCCGCTCCCGTTGCGCCGTTTTCATCGGTCGCGTTGACAGTCCAATCCTGGGAGTTGGCGATTTTGGTGAATTTCAGGGAAACCGTGCGATCCGCGCCGGTCGCGTCGTAGACCTTGACGACGCGGTCGAGCTCTACCTGATTTCCCGCGTCATCCTTGTCTGCGTCGCTGGGGAGGTTGCCCTCGAGCGTCACGCTCTTGGTGGCCGTCGCGATCAGGTCGTTCGACTTCAGCGTGATGTCGCCGATCGCGCCGCTCGTGTTGACCGCCCCGGCCTCGGCCGTCCAGCCCTGGAGGATTGCCCCGTCCGGGCTGACCAGGTGGTTGGCCGCGTCAAACGTGAACGAGCCGGCACGGGAAAACAGCTGCTGCCCGGACTTGCTGGTGACGAAGAATCCTTCGCCGGAGATCATCATGTCCGTGGCCCGGCCGGTGCTCTGCGCGGATCCCTGGCCGAAGTTGGTGGTGATGCTTGCGATCTTGACGCCGAGGCCGACCTGGGCAGGGTTGCTGCCGCCGGTCTGCGTCTGCGGGGCGGAAGCGCCCTGGGTCATCTGGGACAGGGTGTCCTGGAACTGGACGGTGGAGGACTTGAATCCCGCCGTATTGACGTTGGCGATGTTCGCGCCGGTGACGTCCAGCATGGTCTGGTGGGCACGGAGGCCGGAGATTCCGGAGTACAGCGAGCGGAGCATGGGAACTGCCTTTCTACGGTGGGAAAACTAGTTAGGACGCGGAAGGTGAGGTGAGGCCGGTGACGGAATCCAGCGGGACAGCAAGTCCGCCGACCGTCACCGTCGGTACCGGGCCGTTGAAGGAGACCGCGCTGGCAATGCCGGCTCCTTCCGTGCCGTCAGGCAGGGTGTAGCCGACGGACTGTCCGATCAGTTGAGCGGCCGCCGAACGCATTTGCAGGGAGAACCCTTCTTTGCTGCTCGTGGTCAGTTCCGTCATTTTCTCCATCATGGACAACTGGACGGTCTGAGCCATCATTTCGTTGGTATCCATGGGGGCGCTGGGGTTCTGGTTCTTGAGCTGGGTCACCAGAAGCGTCATAAAGACGTTGGAGTCCATGGACTGCACGGGTGTCCGCGCGGCGGCACCGGCGGCGGACGCCGTCGAGGCGGCGATGGCATCGGGGCTCATGGACTGGGAGGCAATCGGCTGAATCGTCATGGTCTGCGTTCCTTTGGGTCAGGCAAGAATGTCGAGGGTGGTCTGGGGTCCGTTGAGGATGCTGGCGGCTCGCAGTGCGGTCGCGTCGGCTAGGTCATCCCACCGGTGCCCGGCCCGGGGGCCGCCGGAACCGTGACGGCCGCCAGGATCGGAACCATCCCGCCCCGGGTCCTTGCCAGTGCCGTTCTGGCGTGCCGCACCGGCGTCGTTGGCATCCTGGCGTGAGCTGCCGGGCCCGTCGCGGTCGGAGAGCTGGAGGCTGGCCCCGAACCCGGCGTCAGTGAGCTCTTTTCGGAGTTCCGGCAGGATGCTGCGAACTGCTTCCCGTCCGGCATCGCCCGCGGAGAACAGTTCAATCCGGACCCCCGAGGCATCGATGTGCGCCCGTACGGTGAGCGGCCCAAGATCCTCCGGGCTGACGGTCAGGGTCATCACATGTTCGCCGTGGGGTGCATCGACCAAGGTGAAGAGCGGCGCGGCGAGCTGCGGCCGCAGCGCCGCCGATGTCCCGGCGCTGGTCTGCGGCGCCGGCTGCGGAACGGTTGCGGGCCCCTGGGTGGCCGGGGCCTGGCTGACCGGCGCGACTGCGGCCTGCGTTGCGCCAGCGGGTACGTCCGCCGGCGATGATACCGACGCAACGAACGGCCTGCTCCGGTGCCTGCGCGTCCGATCCCCGCCGCACGTCCGACGCGGGTGCGCGGCACCGGCGACGGAAGCGAGCCTGGGGCGCGGAAACCGTCGTGGTCCCGGCGGGCGCTGTCGCAGCCGGCGTCGTCTGTTCGGCGTGGGCGCCGGTCGCGGTGCCGGAACCGGCGAGCGCCGCAGCACCCGTCGAAGTGGTCACCGAAACTGCGGTTTCTGCGGTCATCGATGGGCTGGCAGCCTGCGGAGCCGCGGGCCCTGCGGGGGCTGCGGGAACCGTCGGGGCCGCTACCGGTGCACCAACTCCCGCGGGGGCTGGCGCGGCTGGAGCGTTTACCCGCGCGGCTACGCCTGCCGGTGTGGCGCTCTTTGTCGGCGCTGAAGCGCCTGCAGCGGCGACGGTCGCCGGGGCCGTGGCGGGCCGAGCGCCGGCAACCGAAGCGAACGACGCCGGAGCGACGGTCTGTGCGGGAGAACCTGCCACCGCGGGGACCGCAGTCGCGGTGGACGTTGAGGCAGGAGCTGCCGGCGTTGTTGTTGCCGTTGACTTTGTTGCCGGCACGTTGACGGGCACGGCCTGGCTGACCGCACTCAGCGGAGCTGCCGGCGACGTCGTTGCCGGTGCCGTCGCGTTGACCGGCGCATTCCCCGGCGCGGCCGGGCTGACCGCACCCAGCGGAGCCGCCGGCGTCGCCGGTGCCGCCGCGTTGACCGGCGCATTCCCCGGCGCGGCCGGGCTGACTGTAGCCAGCGGAGCCGCCGACGACGTCGTGGCCGTTGCCGTTGCTGGCGCGGTGACCGGTGCGGTCGGGCCTGTTAGATGCCTGCCCGGCGAGGGGCGGATTAGCGGTCTGCTGCTTCCGCTCCCCCGGCGCCGCTACGCGAGCCGCCGGCAATTCAATCCCCGGACCCAGATTCGATGCCGATGCCGATGCCGATGCCACGGAGGGTACCCCCGCTGGCGCCGAGCCGGTGCTCTTCGTTTCGGTCAGCCCCGGCTTCCCCGTCGTGACCGGCGCGGCAGCCGACGCTGCGACCGGCACTGCGACCGGCACTGCGGCATAGGGCCAGGACAGCAACGGCTCCGCTGCCGGCGAAGATCCAGTGTCGTCGGGTGAGGCGCGTCGTCGATGCCGCCAGCCCGGCTACGGAAGTCGAAGCCGCCGTCGGGGCGAGCACCGCACCGATGGTGCGGGTGACTGTCCAAGGCGTTCGCGCAGCGGTCGTCGGCGCACCCTGGTGGCCAGGGACTGCCGGCAGCTGAACGGAGTCCGCCGTGAAGCCTTTGCCGTACCAGTTGGAGGTCGCGGCCACGGCGCCGTGGGGCGTCTGCGCCGTGGGCCCTGCAGTTACCTGACCGGCAGGGGCACCCTCGCCGTCGGCTGCCGAAGGCTCCGCGGCGGCGGTTCCGGAGTCCGAAGATCCGCGCCCGGCCGTGTCCGCCAGGCTCTGCAGGTCAAGGTTTTGGAGGTCATTGAACACAGTGTCGAAGGACGCGCCGCCAGCAAGTGCCCCTTGCGGACGCGCAGGGCCGCCGGACGGGGCGGGACCGGCGAGGACCGCGCCGAGGTCCAGCGAGGCCGCCGTCATGCTCCGGCTCCGGCCGGGACAATGCGGCGGATCGAGGTCAGGTTGGACTGTTGCTCCCAGGCATCACGGATTTGGATGGTCTTGCCGGGCACGGGGGCGTCGATCGCCTTGCCGTTGCCCAGGTAGATGGAGATGTGGTTCCCGCCGAAGCTCACCAGCAGATCTCCCGGTTTCGCCTCCGCCAGGGATGCGACCGGTGTGCCCTTGTGCATCTGGTCACTGACAACGCGCGGGATCTCGATGCCCAGGTCCTTGAAAACGCGCTGGGTGAAGCCGGAGCAGTCCATCCCGGTGGCCGGATTCGTGCCACCCCAGACATAGGGCACGCCGATGTATTTCTTCGACGCCGCCACCACGTCGTTGCCGGTCGGCGCCCCGGTGTTAAGCGCGGAAGTCTGGCCGACGCCGGTGGATCCGGCGATGCCTGCCACGCCGCCGAGGCCCAGGCTGTTTGTGAAGGAGTTGAGGTTTGCGCCGGCGGTTCCGCCCAGCGCGGCGCTGAGCGCTTGCGTGAAGTCCTCGGCGGTGCCGCTACCGGTGGCGGTCGCGAGGGATGACGCGGCGGCCGCGGCGGTGCTGGCCGTGGTAGTTGCCGGACGGCTCAGTTCCGCGATCATGGACTGGATGCTCTGCATCCGGCCGATCGCCTCAGTCATGCTCATGTGGTCACCTGCTGTTCGTCACGGTGCCAGACGGTCGATGCGATTTCATCGAGCGCGGCCTGCTCCGCCCGCAGATCGGCGCTGAACACTTCAGCGTCGTGGCGGGTCTGGAGTTTTTCCAGTCCAACGGAACGTGTGCGGGCCGCGGTGAACTCCTCGCGGGCGGCATCTTCGGCGCTCTGGGCGTCTGCCGTCAGGCTTTGCAGATCGGCGAGCATGCTGAACGAGGAGAACCGGGCCGCGGCAATGGCATTGAGGGCTTGGGAGGTGACAACGTCGTTGTCGGTCAGGGTGAGGTCGCGGCGGGCTGCGGTCTCACGGGCGCGCACCGCGGCGGAGTGGGAACGGGCCTGGGCCAGTCCGGTTGCGGCCTGGTCCTGCTGGATCTGGCGGAGGCGCAGGAGCCCGGCCAGCGAGAATTGACGGTTCATGCCGCTACTCCCAGGATCGAAGTGAGATATCCCAGCCGCTGCCAGGAATCGGTGTGGCCGGTTGAATCTTCCATCTGCTGCTGCAGGAAGGCGTTCACAGCCGGTTCGTGACTCAAAGCGGCGTCAACCAACGGGTTGGTGCCGGCCTGGTACGCGCCGACGTCGATCAGGTCCTGGGCGGCTTTGCGGGCGGCAAGGACCTTGCGCAGCGCTGACGCGGCGTTGAGGTGTTCGCGCGTGTTGACCTTGGAGGAGACGCGCGAGATGGACCCCAGCACGTCTACGGAGGGGAAGTGCCCCGTGACGGCAAGTTTCCGGTCCAAGACCACGTGCCCGTCCAGGATGGAGCGGGCGGCATCGGCAATGGGTTCGTTGTGGTCGTCACCGTCGACGAGCACGGTGTAGATCCCGGTGACCGATCCGGTCTCGGCGGTGCCGGCGCGCTCCAGGAGCCGGGCCAGGACGGAAAAGGTCGACGGCGGGTAGCCGCGGGTGGCGGGCGGTTCGCCGGCGGACAGGCCGATCTCGCGCTGCGCCATCGCCACACGGGTCAAAGAGTCCATCATAAGGACCACGTTCTGGCCGGCATCGCGGAAGGACTCAGCGATGCGGGTGGCCGCGAAGGCCGCGCGCATCCGCATGAGTGCCGGTTCGTCCGAGGTGGCGACCACAACCACCGAGCGGGCGAGGCCGGCGGCGCCAAGGTCGTCTTCGAGGAATTCGCGGACTTCACGGCCGCGCTCGCCCACGAGGGCGATCACGGAGATTTCGGCGTCGGTTCCGCGGGCGATCATGGACAGCAGCGAGGACTTCCCGACGCCGGATCCGGCGAAGAGCCCCATGCGCTGGCCCTTGCCGAGCGTGGTCATGGTGTCGAGGACCCGGACGCCCGTCTGCAGGGGCGTGTCGATGCGGGCGCGCTTCATGGCGAGCGGCGCCTCATTGTCGATGGGCACGCGCGGGCCGCTGAGCAGCGGTCCCTTGCCGTCGATCGGTCGGCCGAGGCCGTCAATCACCCGGCCGAAGAGCCCTGGGCCGGTGGGGACGAGCATCGCGTTGCCCTTGGCCCGGACCGGATCCCCGGCGGCGACGCCGGCGAGGCGGCCCAGCGGCATGCAACGGACCGTGCTGCCCATCGCCGCTACGACCTCGGCGTCCAGGCCGGGGTTCGCGCCGACCGTCACCAGGTCGCCCAAGGCGCAGTCCAGTCCGGAGACTTCCAGTCCAAGTCCCATGACAGAGGTCACGATCCCCACCCGCTGGGGGGCCGCGGCCTTTAGTGCTGCGGGGTAGTACTCCGCTTTTGGTCGCCACTGCGTCATCATGGCTGCGTCTCCAGGGAGTTTTCGCCGGGTTCCTGGTCCGCGAGCAGGACCGCGCGGGCGCGGGCCAGGGCGGTGCCCAAGCTGGCGTCGAGCCAGCCCTGCCGGTATTCGACCTTGGCGTCGCCGCGGCTGATGCCCGGGTCAGCCAGCAGCGGCAGCCCCGCGGTGCGGTCCCCGCCGTCGAGCGCCAGGGTGTCCACATCCACCGGGTTCATGCGGATGGCCACGATGGAATCGGCCTCACCGCCGGTGAGCGCGCGTTCAACGGCGGCACGGGCCGTCCTGGTGCCGTCGGCAAGTTCGTAGCCCAGGATGGCTTCAGCCAGTTCCAGCGCGGTGCGGGCCAGGACCGCTTCGGCGTCCCGCAGTTCCTGTACGTTGCGGTGCTCAAAGTCAGCGCGGGCGGCAGCGAGGGCCCGCACGGCACGGTCCAGGTCCTGCTGCCCGGAGGCCAGTGCGGCAGCCTGCTCTGCGGCCATCCGGTCCCGCCAGCGGCGCTGTTCCTTTGCGGCGGCGCGCACTCCGGCGGCGTAGCCGGCCGCGTGGCCTTCGGTATAGCCGGACTGGTCCGCGGCCGGACCGGCCGTGCGCAGCGAGGGGTAGACCACCCGGGCGGGGATGCTCTCAGTAGACAATGTCTTCCTCGTCTCCGCGCTGGAGCGTGATCGAACCCTCGGCCTCGAGATCGCGCATTGACCGGACGACGGCGGCCCGGGCCTCTTCGATCTGCGAGGCACGCAGCGGCCCGAGGGCGGCAATCTCCGATTGCAGGATTTCCTGGTTGCGGCCGGAGACGTTGGCGGTGATGGCCTCCAGGACCGTTTCCGAGGCCCCCTTCATGGCCACGGCCAGCACTGAGGTGTCCAGGCCGCGCAGCACGAGCTGGATGTCCTTGCGCTCGAGCTTGAGAATGTCCTCGAAGGTGACCATCTGGGCGCGGATCTCGGTCGCGAGGTCCGGGTTCAACACGTCCAGTCCTTCCAGCACGGAGCGTTCCGTGCTGGCGTCGGTGCGGTTGATGATCTCCAGCAGCGGCTGGATTCCGCCGACGACCTTCGATGCCTGCTGCGACACGGCGGCGCCGCCGCGCAGCTTGAGCGTCTCGGCCACGATGCCGATCGCTTCCGGCGCACCGGAGCCCATCGTGGCGATACTGAGGGCGACGTCGGCGCGGAGCCCTCCGGGGAGCCCTGCCATCACGGCGGAGGCTTTGCGGGGGCTGAGGTGGGTCAGCACGAGGGCGATGGTCTGCGGCAGCTCGCCGTCGATGAGTGCCAGGATCTGCACCGCTTCAATGTCCTCAAGGAATTCAAACGACTTGCCTGCCATATTCACGGAAAGCCGGCTGATCAGTCCGGCGGCTTTCTCGGCGCCGAATGACGCCTCCAGGAGCCCTTCGGCGAGTTCCCGGCCACCGCGGGCCTGCCGCGGGCCGGTGAGCGCCTTTTCATGGAAATCCTTCATGATTTGCTCGGTCGCGTCCGGATCGACTTTGCGCAACCGGACGATCTCCGCGGCGATTTCCTCGGCTTCGGCGTCGGTGAGATGGGCCATGACCTTGGCGGCGTTGCCGGAGCTCATCTGCATCAGGACGACGGCGGCCCGCTGGGTGCCCGTCAAGGGTGCATCGGCGGTTTTCATACCGACTGCCTGTCATCCATTAGTGAGCGCAGGTAGTCCGCAGCTTTCTGCGGGTTGGAGGCGACCATGCTGTCGATTTCCATTTGGCGGCGTTCGGCCGCGATCTGGGCCGGCGGCTGCGGCACCGGCGGGAGCGCGGTGAGCTCGATGGCCGTGGTGGGCGGCGCGGCGCCCAGCGCGGCGACGGCGGGCGCTGCCGGCAGGGCGGTGAGGTCCAGGCGTTCGCCCAGGTCCACAGGTTCACGCTTCTGGCGCCGGCGCAGGACGATCATCAGGATCAGTCCGACGATCAGGAGTCCCAGGAGGGTGCTTCCGGCGGTCACGAGCGTGGCGAAGAACGCTGCCTGCTGTTCGGCTTCGGCGCTGGCTTGGGCTTCTGCCAGTGACTTCGCGGCGTCGTCGGCGGCCGCGGTGCTGAAAGGCACCACTTCGACCGTGACGACGTCGCCGCGCTGCTGGTCGATACCGGCCGCAGCGTTGACCAGGGCGGTCAGCGAAGCGATGTTCAGGCCGCCCGCGGCTGCCTGGTTCACGGCCACGGAGATCGTCTGGCGCTTGATCGCGCCCGGCGGAATCACCCGGTCCTCGGTGACCTTGTTGACGGCGTTGTTCTTGGTGGACGTCGAGGAATCGAAGCTGCCGTCGCCGGAGGTGCCGCCGGGAACGGCGATGTTGTCCGGGCCCAGCACTCCGCCGGCCCCGCCCCCGGTTCCGGTGTACTTCTCTGTTTTGGTGGACTCGCTGAGCGGCAGCGCGTCCTCGGCGTTCGTGAATGTTTCGCTGCGCTGCTGCGCCGATTCGGCGGTGACGTCCGCGGCGACCGCCACGGTGGAGTTCCCCGGTCCGACCACGCGGTCCAGGACGGCCCGGACGGCATCTGACGTGCGCTGCTGGTAGTCGCTGGCCTGCTTGGAGGAGGAACCCACGGCCCCGCCGCCGACGGCGGAGAGCACGTTGCCCTGGGAGTCGACGACGGCGACGTTCAGCGGCTTGAGGTTTTCGATCGCGGCGGACGTGAGGTGCACGATCGCCTGGACCTTGTCGCCGGAGAGGGTGACGCCCGGCTTCGTTTCCACGAAGACCGAGGCGGTGGTGTCCGGTGTGCTGGAAACAAAGACGGTCCGCTCAGGAATCGCAAGCCGCACGGCGGCGGTCTGGACTCCGTCCATGGCGGAGATTGTGCTGGCGAGTTCGCCTTCCAGCGCCCGCTTGTACGTCACGGACTGCTGGAACTCCGAGGAGGTGACGCCCATCTTGTCCAGCAGGGAGTACCCGGTGGCTGCGGCGCTGGGCAGGCCGGCGGCGGCGGCCTTGAGCCGTTCGTCGTAGACCTTGTCCTGCGGGACGAGGATGGTGGATCCGCCGTCGCTGAGTTCGTAGGGGACGTTGTCCTTGCGGAGCTGCTCCACGATCGCGCTGGCGTCGCTGCTCTTCAGCCCGGAAAACAAGGGGGTGAGTGCCGGCTTGGTCAGCCATGCGGAGAGCGCAATGACACTGACGATCAAGAGTGCGGCGCCAATGACGGCGATGGTGCGCTGTCCCGCGGTGAAGCCTTTCAGGCCTGCCCCGAAGCGCTGGACGAATCCGCTGATCTGTGGCGGCATCAGGCCTGCATCCTCATGATTTCGTTGAACGCGTCAACGCCCTTGTTGCGGACGGCGGCGACCAGTTCAAGGGTGACCTGGGCCCGGGTGGCGGCGATCGTGGCGTTGTGGATGTCGTCCAGGTTCCCGGTGACGGCGGAGACCGCCAGCTGGTTCTTGGTCGACTGCAACTGTTGGAGGTTGTCCACGGCGCCGGTGAGCGACGCCGCGAACGCGGAGCCGTCCGTTCCGGATACGGCGGCGGCACCGTCCAGGTAGTTCGTCGGCATAACGCCCTGCACGGGGGCGATCGGGGAAATAGGCATCAGCCACGTCCAATCTCAAGGGCTGCCATGTAGGACTCGCGGGCGCGGTCGACCACCTGGGCGTTCGCCTGGTAGCCGCGCTGGGCGATGATGAGGGCGCCCATCTGCTCGGCCATGTCGATGTCCGGGTACTTCACGTAGCCGCCGTCGTCTGCCAAGGGGTGATCCGGCTGGTACACCATCCGGCCTTCGTCGCTTCCCAGCTGGGTGCTCTTGACGTAGACACCGGTGTTATCGGCGCCTTCGGCGGCCTCAATGTAGCGGGCCTGGAAGGCCGGTCCGTTGGTGCTGGCGGCATTGTTCATGTTGGCAAGGTTGTCCGAGACGGCGTCGAGCCATTTGCGGTGCACGGTCAGGGCGGAGCCGGCGATCCCGATTGCGTCGAAGGTCATTAGTTCGTCCTCATCGCGGCGCGGATGGCGGTGAATTCGTGGCCCATGGCGCGGCTGGCGAACTGGAAGCGCAGCACGGTGTCAATGTTGGACAGCGTCTCCGTGTCCAGGTTGACGTTGTTGCCGTTGAGCTGGGTGGGTTCCAGGGAGGCCGCGGTGGTGGCCTGGGCGTGGCCGTTACCGGCGCGCACCGAGGCCGCGAGGGCGTCCTCGAAGGCGACGCGCTTGGCCTGGTAATTAGGGGTGTTCACGTTGGCGATGTTGTTCGCGATGGTGCGCTGGCGCAGCGCAAGACCATCCATGGCGCTGGCCAAGGCTGCGGACGTCACTGATTCGAGCACGGGATCCCACCTGCTGCAGTTGTGCGGTGGCCGATCCGTGGCCGATAACGAGCTATCCGTGCTCTAAGTGTGGCTATCGGCACACTTCAGCACCCGGTTAGAAGAATTAGAAAGAAATCTTGTTCCGGGTCTTCGTTTGGATGCTTAGCCGTTCAGGTCGAGGTAGACCGCGCCCGGCCGCTCCCCGACTCCCGGAACCGATTTCACCGCATTCAGCTGGCGGATGACGTCCCGGCGTGCCGCTTCGAGCCGCCCGGCTACCCGTTCCTGCGCGGCGGCGAGGGCCACAGCGCGGCGCCGCGCCTCGGCCGGCAGCGGGCCTGACAGCGATGGCGCCGACCAGCGTGCCGGGGCAACCCCGTGGGCCGATGCCAGGGGGCCGAGCGGATCGTTCAGGGCGCGGTCCGCCGCGTCGACGGCAGCTTCGAGGACGTCCAGGACGGCCATCCAGGCCACGAGGGACGATTCGGGGGCCGGCGCGGCTGCGGCTGCTGCCGGGGCCGGATTAGCCGAAGCCAAGGCTTCCACCGCCACTGCCGGTGTGCGCGTTCCAGGCTCCTGCCGCGGCGAAGGGCCGGGCGGGGGCTCCGGCGAAGGCCGGCGCAGCGGCCGGGGCGGGGGCTGCTGGTGCCGGCGCGGTTTCCGAGGCCTGGTGCCAGGCCTGGCGGAGCGGTTCGAGCAGGTCGATTGCTTCGCGGATCAGGGCCGGATCACGCTGGATGTTGGCATTGACCAGGGCCGTGGACGTGTAGTTGTAAAGACCCAGCAGGCCGTCGGCGCCGTCCCAGACATCAGTCTTCAGCGAGGAGGAGAGCTCGGAGATGATGGCCTGGGCGTGCAGGAGGTTCTCGGAGGCGACAGCCCAGTTGGAATCCTGCTGGGCGGTCTCGGCGCGGCCGAGGTCCAGCAGCAGCCGGTCGTAGAGCATGGTCAGAAGCCGTGCGGGGGATGCGGAGAGCACGGCATCGTTGAGGTACTGGGCGCGCTGGGCGGCGTTGCCGAGCCGGTCTGGCCGAAGGTCAATGTCATGATGAGCTACTTCCTGAGAGGCCTGCCAGTTGCGAGGTCAGCCAGCTGGATTGTGCCTGCATGCTGCTGAGGGCGACTTCGAGGCGGTATACGTGCGCTGCAGGGTGGTGCGCCGGGTGGCCAGCCGGTCGTCCCAGTTCTCGATCTGTGCCGTGAAGTCCTTGGCCGTGCTTTGCTGGCCGATGATCTTGGAGCTGATCAGGCCGGTCGCCGGGTCGGAGGCCTGTTTGGCGGCGTCGGCGACCCTGCCCGCGATGGTGGTGACGGCGGCCATTGTGGCTGTCGGGTCCTTGGCCAGCGCCTCGCCGAACTTGGTGGCGTCGAATTCCAAGGTGCCGGTCTTGGTGATCGTGATCCCGTATTCGGACGGCGACTTGCCGTCGATCGGTTGGGACACGGCGCGAGATGATCGAGGCGTTGACGTCGCGGATAGTGCTGTCCCCGGTGAAGATGCCGCCGGAGGTGACGGCTGCCCCCGAGGCATTGGTGCTGGCGACCACGGTGCTCTTCGTGGAAATCTGGGCCAGGACGCCGCTGACGGAACTCATCAGGTCCGAGGCGGCCTTGGTGATCTGGCGCGTTGTCCTTCGCGACCGTAACCCGCACGGGCGTCGTCGGAGACCTCGGACACCGTCAGCGAAACGCCAGTGAGCAAGCCTTCGAACTTGTTGGTTGCGGAAGTGATGTTCTGCTCGGCCGCAGTTCCGGCCCAGAGTTTCACTTCGGCGTCCTGCGCGACGGTGATGTCGGTAAGCCCCACGGTGCCGTCCGGGTCACCGATGGTGAAAGCAGCAGCCTCACCCGTCGCAGTGGAGGTGAACTGGAGGCGGAATTCCCCGCCGCCCACGGCGACTTTGCTGGCTGTGACACCCGCGCCGGCGGCGTTGAGCGCGGTGACGACGTCGTCCATGGAGCTCGTTGCGGGGGTAACAGTGACGGGTTCGCCGCCACCGCTAGTGATGGTCACCGTGGTGTAGGGCCAGGTCAGCATCTTTTGGGTGACGGAGACCTGGGGTTTCGCCAGTTTAGAAACCGTGAAGTCGAGGGACCCGGCGCTCGCACCGGCGCCCACGGAGGTGGTGACCTTGGCCGAGCTGCTGGTGGCGGAGTACAGGTCCAGCGCGTTGGGCTGGGTAAGTTTTGTGGCCTTGGTGGCAAGGTCCGCAACGGCGGAGTTCAGTCCTTGCAGGGCAGAGATGCGCGACTGGACGGCAGCCGCCCTGCTCTTCAGCAGAGTCTGGGGTGCCGCTTCGATGGTCATCAGCGAGTTGATCAGGGACGTGGTGTCCAAACCGCTGGAGAGGCCGTCGATTGAAAGACCCACGGGGACAACTCCTTCGAACAGTGTTCCGGCTACAGGAGGCGGAGGGTAGTGGTGGGCGTGGCGTCCGGGGAGATGGATTTCCCTCCGGACGCCACGCACGTTCCCTGGCTATCAGGGCGGGCTAGCTGAGCCTAGCCCGCCAAGCTTCTGATTTAGCGCAGGAGCTGCAGGACACCCTGGTTGGACTGGTTGGCCTGCGCGAGCATGGCGGTTCCGGCCTGGGACAGGATGTTGTTGCGGGTGTACTTGACCATTTCCTCGGCCATATCCGTGTCGCGGATACGGGAGTTGGAAGCCGTCAGGTTTTCCTTGGCAACGTTGATGGTCTGCACAGCCGACTCGAGACGGTTCTGGGAAGCACCCAGCTCGGCGCGGGCGGTGGACACGGCAGTGATCTGGGTGTCCAGCATCTTGATCGATGCCTGGGCGTTGGCTGCGGTGGAGAAGTTCAGACCGCCCGGTGACTGCGGTTCCGGTCGAACCGCCTGCGTCGTCCATACCCGTCAGCAGGAGCCGCGCGTCGCTGGACGACAGCCCCGCCGTTGAGCGCCGTACCACGATGCCGATGCCGGCTCCGTTGTCGTTCGTTGTCACGCTGACACGTGAAGTTCGCGGAGAACGTCGGCGTCCTGGCGCAGAGCATCGGCGTAGCTCCTCAACGCTCTGTGAAGTTAGCCGCAGAAGCATCTGCCGTGTCTGTTCAGAGTCGCCAGTGGTCACTGTCGACGTGACGCCGTCTTGACGGTGCGTTCAAAGACGGCGGTACCCGGTCCGTCAGGGCGGTGACGTCAGCGATCGCGAACGATGACCCGGTCGTTGCCGAGGTCCCCGCCTGCAAGCGTGGTGGCGATTGTCTTGACGTTGGCGCTGCTCGAGGTTGACATCGATCTGGCTTGCCGCATCGGCGTTGGCGCCGACCTGGAAGGACAGCGTCTTGGAGCTGTTCAGCAGCGCGGTGCCGTTGAAGTTGGTCGACCCGGCAATGCGGTCCAGTTCCTTGACCAGGCTGTCCGATTCGGTCTTGATGGCGCCGCGAGATTCGGCGTTGTTCGTGTCGTTAGCAGCCTGGACACCCAGGTCACGCAGACGCTGCAGGATGGACTGGGTCTGGTTCAGGCCGCCTTCAGCGGTCTGAACAGCGCCAATGCCGTCCTGGGCGTTACGAGCGGCAACCGAGAGGCCACCGATCTGGGACTTCAGGCCCTCGGACAGTGCCAGGCCGGCCGCGTCGTCACCGGCGCGGTTGATCCGCAGGCCGCTGGAAAGCTTCTCCAGCGACTTGGACAGGTCGGTCTGGGTGTTGGCCAGGCTGCGGTAAGCGTTGTTCGCAGCCATGTTGGTGTTGATCTGCATTCCCATGATGTTTCCTCCATGATTGGGACGAAGTACGAGGGCCCATCCTTGGGCCTTCAGGAGTAGTTATCGCCACTTCGCCCCGGCACGTAAGCCAACTCACGGAAAAACTTTTTACCCGTCTGCCGGAGGCCTCCCCGCTCAGGCGCGCCCTTTGAGGATGAGGTGCCAGTACACCCGGGGCAGGATGTTCCGTTCGAGGACCCACGTGGCTCGGTGTTCCTTCATGATCCCCCGCCACGGCACGCGACGGCTTGGGCCTGCGCAGGTGGTCGAATTCGGCGAACACCACGGTGGACCGGGACACGGTGAACGGCGTGGCCGAGTAGTGGTTGTACTTCTGGCGCGGCACCCGGCCGCTCATTACGGCCTTGAGATTCTTGGCCAGCACCATCGTCTGCTTCCGCAGCGCGGCACCGGACTTGAAGTTCTTCGTTCCCGCAGCGTCCCCCAGGGACCAGACCTCCGGAAAGCGGCGGTGCAGCAGGATCTCCGGGTCCACGTCGACGAATCCTCCCGGGTCGCCGGCCTTGGTCAGGCCCGTGGCCTGGAGCCAGTCGGGCGCCACCTGCGGCGGGACCGCATGCAGGAGGTCGTAGGTGAGCAGTTCGCCGTCGGCGTTTCCGGCACCAGCCGGTGAAATCGTGACGGTCCGCGCCGCGCCGTCGACTTTGGTGACCTCGCTGCTGGTCCGCAGCTCCACTCCGTACTCGGCGATCTTCCGGTTGAGCTCATCGTCCACTACTTCCACACCGTAGACGGTGGGGGTTGGCACCACCATCACCACTCGGATGTCATCCAGCACGCCCTGCTGCCGCCAGTAGTCGCAGGCGAGGTACATGATCTTCTGCGTGGCGCCGTCGCACTTAACCGTCCCGGACGGCATCGTGAACACGGCCGTTCCATGTCGGAGACCCCGGACCAGCTCCCACGTTTTGGGCGCCAGCTCATAGACATAGTTGGAGGAAGCGTTGGGGGTGTCCATCGCCGCCGCCAGCCCCGGCACCGCGTCCCAGTCAAGGCGCATCCCGGGACACACCACCAGTTGGCGGTAGGCGAGCGCCGCACCGGAAGCGAGCCGGACCGTCTTCGCCTCGGGCTGGATACCCGCCGCCGCATCCCGGATCCACCGGACCCCCTTGGGCATCACGTCCGCTTGGGGACGGTACGCTTCCTCGGCCCGGGCCGTGCCGCCGCCGATGTGCGAGAACAGCGGCTGGTAGAGGTGCCGTTCGCTGGGCTCCACGATGACGATGTCCCGGATCCCGTAGCGCCGCAGCCGGGCCGCGAGCGAGATCCCGGCGTTCCCGCCGCCGATGATCACGACGTCGTGCTGCTCGGCCTGAGCGTTGTCCGGGCCGGCGGGCGCGCCCGCTGCCGGGTCATCGTTCAGCGTGCTTGACCAGTACGTGCGCGGCGCATTCGTCATTCGTTTCCCCTTAGCTTCAGCCGTTCCCGTTCCGAGCCTACGGCGGGACTGCCGCAGGTATAAGCAGGATGCCCCGGGAATCCCCTAAATGTAACTAACCGATCACAAACCGGTGCCGATAGTTCTATCGAACCCACCTGTGGGCGGCCCCAGGCTTGCCCATCCTGCCGCCGCACCAGTCACCCAAGGGAGTCTTCCAGACCATGGCTATCCACGAACTGTCAGCCCTGCTGTGGCGGGAGCGCGAACTCCTGGACGTGCTCACCTTCAAGCTGGAGGAAGAGCAACTCCTGCTCACCTCGGGCAAGTCCCGCTGGCTTCCGCACGGCACGCGGGAAGTCGAGCAGGTCCTCGGCCACCTCGCCAAGGCCAGCCTGGCGCGCACCATCGAAGCAGGCGTCGTCGCCGAAGCCTGGGGCATTCCGGCAGACGCGACGTTGGCCCAGTTGGCGGCGGCCGCCCCGGAAGGCGCCTGGGCCGAGGTCCTCTCCGCGCATCTGGCCGCGTTGACCCGTCAGACGGCCCTGATCAAGGAACTGCGCGACTCCAACGAGCAGTACCTGCGCACGGCGGTCCGCTCCACCCAGGAATCCCTGGCCGACCTGCGGCCCGCCGCGGCCGGCACCTACGACTCGCATGGCAAAACCGGGGAATCCGCCGGATCACGCATCTTCGACCGGCAGTTCTAAGGAAGCACCCGTGAGCACCTTCGGCGCACTGAACACCGCCTACCGTGGCCTGACCGCGGCCCAGCAGGGCATGAACGTGGCAGGCCAGAACATCGCCAACGCCGCCACCGAGGGCTACACCCGGCAACGCGTCGAGCAGTCCGCCCTCGCCGCACCCGCCCAGGGCCTGAACGGCTACGGCCGTCCCCTCGCCGGCCAGGGTGTGTCCGTCGACGCCATTGCCCGCCTGGGCAACGGACTCCTTGACGCGGGCGTTCGCTCGGCCGGCGCGCAGGCCGGATTCGCCAGCGCCCGGTCCACCGCGCTGCAGGGCATTGAAGGCATCCTGAAAGAACCCGGCGATGACGGCATTTCCGCCGCCCTTCAGCAGTTCTGGGCAGGCTGGCAGGGCGTCGCCAACCAGCCCGGCGAAACCGCCCCCTCGGGGCAGTTGCTCTCCGCCGCGAACACACTCGCCGCCAAGATCTCATCCGCCTATACCTCGCTCGAAACCCAGTGGCAGAACACCCGGAGCCAGGCCGAGGACGCTGTCAGTTCTGTGAACGCCGCGGCCACGCAGGTTGCGGCCTACAACAAGAGCATCCGCTCCACGCTCGCCGCGGGCGGATCCGCCAACGAGCTGATCGACGCGCGCGCCAAACTGACCGAGTCCATTGCCCGACTCGCCGGCGGCACGGTCCGGGAACAAGCCGACGGCACCGTGGACGTCCATGTCGGCGGCAATGCCCTGGTCATGGGTGATTCAGTCCGGACGTTGAAGCTGTCCGGCAGCCAGTCGGGGGATTCGCTCGGCTCCACCGTGCAGCTGGAGTGGACAGACCGCCCGGGCGCTGTCCCTGCCGGCGGACAAATCGCGGGCGCACTGTCCGTGCTGGCACCGGCAGGCAAAGGCGGCGTGATTGCCGCGGCCGCCGCTTCCTATGACACCTTTGCTACGGACCTCGCCAAGGCCGTGAATGCCGTGCATGAAACCGGCCAGTCCCCCAACGGGCCGGCTGGGCAGGCATTCTTCGGAACATCCGGCAATCTCCGCGGCGAAGAGCCTGCGGGTCATCCCCCAGTCGGCGGGCGAGATCGCCGTCGGGGACCCTGCACGGGGAGCCAAGGACGGCAGCATCGCGGACAAGATCGCCCAACTCGGCGTCGGCACCAGTTCCCCCGATGCGGCGTGGCAGCGGGTGGTGACCCAGATCGGCGTCGAATCCCGCGGCGCGCAGCAGCACGAGAGCCTGTCCTCAGCAGCCGAGATCTCCGCGCTCAGTGGCCGCGCGTCGCAGGCATCCGTGAGCCTGGACGAGGAAAACATCAGCCTGCTCACCAACCAGCACGCCTACCAGGCCGCCGCCCGCGTCATGTCCGCCATCGACGAGGCTTTGGACGTTCTCATCAACCGCACCGGACTCGTAGGACGATGACCATGCTGAACCGGGTAACCAACCTGACCATGACCGCGACCGCCCAGCGCACCCTGCAGACCCAGCAGTCCAGGCTGGCCGAGCTGCAGGACAAGGCCGTCACGCTGGACAAGATCAAGCGCCCCTCGGACGACCCCGCAGCTACCGGGCAGGCCCTGCAGACCCGCGCCCAGCTGGCGGCCACCGCACAGTACAGCCGCAATATCGACGACGGCAGCGGCTGGCTCATGGCAGCGGACTCCGCCCTCGGCCAGGCCACCAACGTGCTGAACCGGCTTCGCGATCTGACCGTCCAGGCCGGCAACGGCACGCTGAACCAGACGGCCAAGGACGCCATTGCGATCGAATTCGAGGCCCTGAACAAGGACCTGATGTCCATCGCGAACACCAGGCACTTGGGCCGCAACATTTTTGCCGGCAGCTCCGACAAAGCCCAGGCATTCACGGCCGCCATTCCGGCCGACCCCCTGGTTCCGGGCGACACCGGAACCCCGCCGGTCTTCAACGGCACCTCCGGAAGCAGCGTCGAACGGCGCGTCAGCGATAACCAGACTGTCCGGGTCGACGCCGACGGCGCCAAGATCTTCGGTGATGGTGCCACGAGCATCTTTTCGGTCGTCAGCGAGATGGCGGCAGCCCTGCGTGCGGGCACCGATGTCACCCCGCGGCTCGCCGATCTGGACAAGTCGTTGACGTCCGTGATCGGCGGACGTGCTGAAATAGGAGTACAGCAAGTGCGGCTTGAACGCGCAGGCATCGTCAACACCGAATTGGAGTCCACCTTGGATGCGCAGAAGATGAGCATTGAAAAGGCCGATCTTGGCAGCGTCATTATGGACCTGAAACTGCAGGAGAACACCTATCAGGTGGCTCTGGCGGCTACGGCCCGGGTACTGCAGCCGACCCTGATGGACTTCCTCCGGTGAGCACCGCCGTGATGAACACGCCTGTCTCTTTCGCCGTCCCGATGCCGGGCCTCGAGGACGCGCACGACTTCACGCTGCGCGGCGTCGACGGCGCTGCCGGGCTGTTCGCCCTGGAAAGCACGTCGCCGTTCCCCGTCCGGCTGTTCCTGGCCGACGCCGCGATCTTCGTCCCGGACTACGCGCCGGCCCTCCCCGCCCGGGTGCGCGAGGACCTGGAGCTCGACCAGGACGAGTCGCCGCAACTGCTCGTGGTGGTCAACCACTCCCCCGAGGCGACAACCGTCAACCTGATGGCGCCGGTCCTGCTCAACCCCGGAACCGGGCGCTGCATGCAGCTCGTCCTGGACGGACGCGAGTATCCGCTGCGTGCCGAACTGAAGTCAGCCTAGGCCCAGGTCCTGCCGGGGTTCCGGCGCCCCGCAAGCCGGAACCCGCCGTCGTCCTCACCAGAAGTGCGCGCCTCACCAGAAGTGCGCGACGTCGATCACGAGCCGGGACCCGGTGCCGGGCCCGTCCAGCGTGAACACGCGGAACGGCAGCCGTCCCCGGACACCCAGCCCCACTGTGGTGTACCCCTCGTAGCTGCCGGCGTCGACCAGTTGCCGGAACGTCTGGTAGCCCGTGACGTTGGTCAGCTCATTCTTGTCGGCCGGCGTGTACGTGGGATTCACGTTTTCGTCATAAGCGGGAGCATTGACCGTGACCTGGATGAACGCGTTGCCCCGCAGCGGGACCGGGAAGCCGGAGCCGTCCTGCACCACCTGGGGAACGTAGCGCACCGTGTACCCTGGCGCCGATCCGCTGAGGTCAATCACCATGCGGTCGAAGCAGTAGTGCTGACCCGTCCGGACATTGACCACCGATGACGGATCGCCGGCACCAAACGAGTCATCGGCCTTGATCAGGGACCCCCACACCAGCCCGCAATAGGGTTCCGGCGCGGCGGCGGCCGATGCCGGACCGGGTCCTACAAGTCCCGACCCCGCCGCCAGCAGGATCGCCATCAACCAGACACGTAGCTTCTTCACTTGGGCCGCCCCCTCAGAGGATGAGATACCTCCAGATTAGGAGTGTTCCGCAGCGGAATCGAGGGCCGCGGCCGGACCGGCACCGAACCGTTAAGCTGCACCGCTTCCGGTCACGGGATGGTGATCGTGCCTCCGTGGGACGGGTGACCCGGTGCCGGAAACGGCGAAGCGCCGGTCCCCTGGCGGGTCCGGCGCTTCGGCGATCACTGCGGCGTGACTGGTTCGATCAAGGTTCTTAGCCTTCGCAGTCTAGGCAGAACCTCATGCCGTTCTTTTCCTTGGCCACCTGGGACCGGTGCCGGACCAGGAAGCAGGAATAGCAGGTGAACTCGTCGGACTGCTGGGGAACAACAGTGACGGTCAGTTCTTCGCCGGACAGATCGGCGCCGGGAAGGTCGATGCCTTCAGCGGTGTCATTCTCGTCGACGTCGATGACGGCCGTCTGGGCTCCGCCGCTGCGGGACGCCTGGAGGGCCTCCAGCGATTCCGAGGGAGAGTCTTCTTCTGTCTTGCGGGGGGCATCGTAATCGGTAGCCATGTGGGGGTTCGCTTTCGTTGCTGCATAGCGCCATTTCAGGCACCTCAGTGATGCAGTTTAGGACATCGCGCACGTAGACGAAGAAAAGTGTGGGCAAGCCGACAAATTGCGTCGCCTGGGCCGGGGAACCGGCGCCGGGGCCGGCCGTCAGCACCCCCTTTTGCCGCGTTCAGGCGGTCGGCCAGATGATGCGCGTCTGCCATTTGCCGGGATCCGGTTCGGCATCCGGATCGGTGAGGTAGAACTCCCACATCGCCTCGCCCGGGGTAGCGCCGTCGGCCTGCATCCGCGCCATGATCGCTTCGTAGGTCTGACGCAAGGTGTCATACGGGCCGACATGCAGTGCCTCATACGCCGGCCCCGCGGGCAGGACCCCGCCAGCCACCTGGCTCTCGCCGTGGCCGCCGTCAATGCGGACGCCCGCGGAGTCCCCGTTCGTCCCCGTCAATGGTGCGGCGAGCGGGAAGCCGGCCTCGACGTCGATCATGTCGGTGGGCACCCCGCGGTACATCCCGAACGGCGGCCCGGCCGGCTGGAGTCCCTGCTGCTCGACTGCGGCCATCACGGACGTGAAAGCGCGGCCGAAAAACTCGGTGATCGCGTTCATGGGCACCTTCTCCCGGACGCTCGCCGTCGGCTGTTCCTGGACATGGGTCGTTGTGATGTCCGGAGTGGTCTCCGGTGTCGATTCGCTCATGCCGTCAGGGTCCACCCGGGCCACGGCGGGGTCTAGGGTCCAATGTCCCGGGCCGGGGGCAGCAGCGGCTTTGGGCCAGGCCTTGGCCCGCATAATGTCAGACCCCTCCCCCAGACTGAAGCGAGCGGTCGCATGCCCGGGAAAAACCCGGGCGAACGTCCGGCCCGAATGAGAGAAAGAGGCGTTCCACTAAGGCTGGGAAATATGAATATTTATACGAACAAAGTCCTCGTTTATGCATCCAGGGCCCGGAGCCCGTCCCGGAGGCGGTCAGCCGCGGTGCCGCAGCACAGCACATGAGCAGCTTCCACCCGATCTCGGGCCAAACGGCTTTGCGCTGTCATTATTTTGGCCGGCAGCACCCTGGCCCTGACCGGCTGCCAGGACGGCGCGCTCTACCGGACGGTCCATATCAGTCCTGCGCCATCGCCGGAATTCACACCGGATGCCGAAGAATCCGCCGGTATAAATATTCATTTTGGCGCCGCCGCCTTCAAATTCACCTGCGCGGCCGACTCTGTCGGTGACAGTGCCCGCGGCACGGCAGCACTGATCTGCACCTGGCACTTCTCGCCGTGGTGGTAGCCGGTGCCGGAAACGGGAAAGTCCCCGGGCCGCGGTCTTACTACCGCGGCGCCGGGGACTTCGTGGGGCCCCCTGTCGGATTCGAACCGACGACCCCCGCTTTACAAGAGCGGTGCTCTGGCCAACTGAGCTAAGGAGGCATTCCTGCGCGACCGTCGCCCGGCCGTAAACGGCGGGCGCACGGGCGCTAGATAAGGTTAGCCCACACACGCCCGGTGGTAAAAACGCGTCCTGGCACGGTGGGCGGGGTGCCTGCACCAAAGCAGAAAGCCCGCTCCCGGACGGAACCGGGAGCGGGCTTTCCACTGACCTCAACGGGGGCAACTGCCTCCCGCTGCATGGGCCTACTGCTTGGCGTCGATCGCGGCCTGCAGGAACTGCTCAAACGGGGTCTGCGAGCTCTCGCCCTTGCCCCACTGCTCACCGTCGACGAAGACGGTCGGCGTTCCGGTCACGCCCACGATGGAGGCTTCCTGCGTGGTGTGCTTCACGTACGGGCGGTACGTCTTTTCGTCCACGCACGTGTCGATGCTCTGGGCCCCGATGTCCGTGGCTATGCTCTTCAGCTCGGAGTCCGGCAACCCGGCCGTACCCTCCGCCGGCTGCTTCTCGAACAGGACGTCAACGAATTCCTTGTACTTCTCCGGCGACTCATTCACGACGCAGGCAGCGGCATTGGCCGCACGCGAGGAGTAGTTTGTCGTGGAGCGGCTGTCCAGGAAGCCGAGCGGACGGTACTCCACGGTGATCTTGCCGTCGTTGCGCTGCTGCGTGAGCAGCTCGTTGTACTGCGTCTCGAAGGACTTGCAGACCGGGCAGATGAAGTCGATGTAGATAACCACCTTGACCGGCTTGCCGGCCTCGGCTTCTGCACCCGGGGCGGTAACCGTCGTCGGCAGGGTATCCGGGGCGGCGGGCAGATCCGCGATGTCAACCGTCGCCGGTTCGGATTTCACAACCTCGGTATTGGCCAGCAGGGTCACGCCGCCGTGGACGTTGGCGTTGGCCGGGGTGGGGCCCTGGTCTGCGATCGGGGCGTTGTTCCGCACGTTGGACGAAACAACCAGCGCCACGATGGCGAGGATGGCAACAACCGCCACCACAATGCCCCAGCCGATCAGCAGCTTGGTGCGTTTGTCCTTCTTCTGCTGGGCTTCGCGGATCTCGCGGGCTTTCTCGCGGGCCGCGGCAGTGCGCTCCGCCTTGGACGGTCGGGGTTCGTTTGCGGGGCTCATCAATTCCTCGTGTCGATCGGCCGTGGATTCTCCACTGGGTGGCAACCTCATCATTTTAGGGGAGAAACCCGGGCGCTTGCGCCTTCAAGTTTTGTTCCCCCTTGTCAACGGATGAATAGCAGGGATGATTCCGTCCGGCTAGGGTGGATCCAGAGCAACGAGCACCCCAGGGGGCACCAATGGAAGCATCCGCACGCGCCGACCGTACCGATTCGGAACCTGCGCCGACCGCCGACTTATACGACTTCATGGTGGTCTCCAACCGCCTGCCGGTTGACCGCTGTTCCCCGGACGAAGGCGGCTGCGAGGACGGCTGGCGCCGGTCCCCGGGCGGACTCGTTACGGCGCTGGCGCCGATGATGACCAAGACCGACGGCGCCTGGGTTGGCTGGCACGGCGCGCCGGACGAGACGCTGGAGCCCTTCAGCCACGGCGGGATCGACCTCGTGCCGGTGCAGCTGAGCACGCAGGACGTCGAGTTGTTCTATGAGGGCTTTTCCAACGCCACCATCTGGCCGCTCTATCACGATGTGATCGCCGCGCCGGAGTTTCACCGCACGTGGTGGGATTCCTACCGGAAAGTCAACAAGCGGTTCGCCGACGCCGTCGCACGCCATGCGGCCCCGGACGCCACGGTGTGGGTGCAGGACTACCAGCTTCAGCTGGTCCCGAAAATGCTCCGCGAAGCGCGCCCCGACCTGAAAATCGGCTTTTTCAACCACATCCCGTTCCCGCCGCCGGAGATTTTCGCGCAGCTCCCGTGGCGCCAGGCAATCATCGACGGGCTGCTGGGCGCCGACCTCGTGGGCTTTCAACGCAGCAGTGATGCGGGTAACTTCATGCGCTCCGCCCGCCGCTTCCTCGGTGCCAGCGTCAAGCAGCAGCAGATCCATGTCAAGGGTCCTGACGGGCAGACCACGCACATCGCCCGCGCCCAGGCGTTTCCCATTTCCATCGACGTCAAGCAGATCACCGAGCTTGCCCAGCAACCGGAGATCATCGAACGTGCCCGCCAGATCCGCCAGGACCTCGGCAACCCGAAGACCATCCTGCTCGGCGTGGACCGCCTCGACTACACCAAGGGCATCCGCCACCGGCTGAAGGCCTACGCGGAACTGCTCGCCGACGGCAAGGTCACGGTGGAAGACGCCGCCTTGATTCAGGTCGCGAGCCCCAGCCGTGAACGGGTGGAGCACTACCGCATCCTGCGGGAGGAAGTCGAGGGCACCGTCGGGCACATCAACGGCACCTATGACACCATCCAAAACACGGCGCTGCGCTATCTGCACCACAGCTACCCGGTCCAGGAAATGGTCGCCCTCTACCTGGCCGCCGACGTCATGCTGGTCACGGCCCTGCGTGACGGCATGAACCTGGTTGCTAAGGAATACGTCACGGCCCGCACGAACAACGACGGCGCACTGGTCCTGAGCGAATTCGCCGGTGCCGCGGACCAGCTCAAGCAGGCGCTGCTGATTAACCCGCACGATATCGACGGCCTCAAGGCAGCCATCATGAAGGCCGTGAACATGCAGCCCGCCGAGGCCGGGCGCCGGATGCGCTCGATGCGCAAGCAGATCCTGCACCACGACGTGGACCTCTGGTCCGCCGACTTCCTGGCCGCCCTCAAGGAAAAGGTGATCCGCGATGACTCCTGACGATTCCGAAACCGGCAACGCACGCGGCACCAACCCGGACGCCACGGCCCTCCCGCTCGCTCCGGACCTGCTGGAGGCGGTGCACCGGGTCGCCGGCACCGAGCACCTGCTCGTGGCGATGGACTTTGACGGCACCATGGCGCCCCTGGTGGATCATGCGGGCGACGCCCGGGCCCTCCCCCGCTCGGCTGCGGCCTTCGCCGCACTGGCAGACCTGCCGCGGACGACGACGGCCCTGATCTCCGGGCGGGCGCTGGACAGCCTGCGGCTGGTGGCGTCCCCGCCGGAGAAGACGCTGCTCATCGGCAGCCACGGCGCCGAGGTCTGGATGGGCCCCGATTCCGCGGAACTGATGCTCGATGACGCCCAGCGGGACCTGCTGGCAGCGGTGCGCAAAGAACTCGAAAGCATCGTGGAGGTGGCCCCGGGGACGTTGCTGGAAGACAAGCCGGCCGGCGTCGTCCTGCACACCCGGCTGGCCGATGATGACGTGGCGGAGGACGCAGTGGCCGCGGCCCGCACGGTCCTGCAGGACCGCCCCGGCGTCTTCCTCAAGACCGGCCACCGGGTCCTGGAAACCTCGGTGGTCAATGCCACCAAGGGTGAAGGCGTGGACTTCCTGCGCCAGGCCACGGGTGCCGGTGCCGTGGTCTTTGCCGGCGACGACACCACGGATGAGGACGCCCTCGGCCGGCTCGTGCCGGGCGATTTGGGCCTCAAGGTGGGGTCAGACTTCACCCAGGCCCAATTCCGGGTGGACTCCCCAGCCCGGATCGGGGACTTCCTGGAGGCGCTCCTGCGCGAGCGGAAGCAGGCAGTCGGGGCCTGAGCCAGCCTGAACTAAGCAGGCCGTAAGCGGAATCACATGTGGCGTACGTAACATTTTTCGCTTTTCCCCACATCCCTGACATACTCTTTATGTGATGCGGCGCACACATACCGTGCGGCACCACTAAATACTCCTCGGCTTCGGCCGGGGAGTACGCTTGTGGAGACACAACTGAATACCATGAACCATTCACAACGGATCGTCCGGCACGTACCTGCCGGTGAAGGGATTGATAACTGTGGCTACAGTTACTTTTGATAATGCGACACGTCTGTACCCGGGCACTGACAAGCCCGCCGTCGATAAGCTCAACATCGACATCGCCGATGGCGAATTCCTCGTCCTCGTCGGCCCCTCCGGCTGCGGCAAGTCGACCTCCCTGCGCATGCTTGCAGGTCTTGAGGACGTCAACTCCGGCCGAATCCTCATTGGCGACCGCGACGTCACCGACGTCCCGCCGAAAGACCGCGACATCGCCATGGTCTTCCAGAACTACGCCCTGTACCCGCACATGACCGTCGCGGACAACATGGGCTTCGCCCTCAAGATCGCCGGCATCGGCAAGGAAGAGCGTGCCGAGCGGGTCCGCGAAGCCGCCAAGCTTCTTGACCTCGAGCCCTACCTGGACCGTAAGCCGAAGGCCCTCTCCGGTGGCCAGCGCCAGCGCGTTGCCATGGGCCGCGCCATTGTGCGTAACCCGCAGGTCTTCCTCATGGACGAGCCGCTGTCCAACCTCGACGCCAAGCTCCGCGTCCAGACCCGCACCCAGATCGCGTCACTGACCCGCCGCCTGGGCGTCACCACGGTTTACGTGACCCACGACCAGGTCGAGGCCATGACCATGGGTGACCGCGTGGCAGTCCTCAAGGACGGCCTGCTGATGCAGGTCGACACCCCGCGCAACCTGTACGACAAGCCGAAGAACGTCTTTGTTGCCGGCTTCATCGGCTCCCCCGCCATGAACCTGCTCGAACTGCCGGTCGTCGACGGCGGCGTTCAGTTCGGCGGCACGGTGTTCCCGGTCCCGCAGGACGTCCTCAAGTCCGCCCACGGCAAGACCGTCACCCTCGGTTCCCGCCCGGAAGACCTCGAGACCGCACCGGAAGGCGAAGGCATCCAGGTTGAGGTCGACGTCGTCGAGGAACTCGGCGCCGACGCCTACGTTTACGGCCACACCATGCTGGACGGCCAGAGCCACGACATGGTGGCACGCGTCGACGGCCGCCGCCCCCCGATGAAGGGCGACACCATCTACGTGCGTCCGCAGTCCGGCCACGTGCACCTGTTTGACACCCAGACCGGCCTGCGCCTGGGCGACTAGTCCCCGCCCACCCACACCGGCTCCGGTGTGGGCCCCGGTAGCATTCCACGACTGACGGCGGTCCTCCCATTGCGGAAGGGCCGCCGTCGGCCGTTAAGCCGACCCTCAGACTGCAGCCGGCCCGTTCGTTAGGGCCGTTGCCGCTCATACGGAAGAATTGGTTCATGACCGAGGAAAACAACGCCCAGTGGCACGACGAGCCGACCGACTATGGCCAGATCGGCAAGCTGCCGCGGTTTGAAGCCGCGAGCGCCAATGACGACAAAGCCGTCGCTTCCAGCTCGCTGAGCATCACTGCCGCCGCGACAGAACCGGAGCTGCTGGACCTGCCGTGGCACATTGCCCTGGAGGACTGGCCGGCGCAGTACCTGGCGGCCCTTCCCCGCGGTATTTCCCGGCACATCGTTCGGTTCGCCCACCTCGGCGGGTCGGTGATCGCGATCAAGGAAACCTCGGAACACGTCGCCCGCCATGAGTACCACATGCTCCGCAAGCTGGCCCGGCTGGACGTGCCCTGCGTGGAGCCCGTCGCCGTCATTACCGGACGCACCACCCCGGAGGGTCGCCCGCTGAATCCGGTGCTGGTCACCCGGCATTTGAAATTCTCCATGCCGTACCGGGCCCTGTTTTCGCAGATGCTGCGCAAAGACACCTTGACCCGCCTGATCGATGCCCAGGCGCTGCTGCTGGTCCGCCTGCACCTGATCGGCTTCTACTGGGGCGACGTCTCGCTTTCCAATACGCTGTTCCGCCGCGACGCCGGCGCGTTCGCCGCGTACCTGGTCGACGCCGAAACCGGCGAACTCTACCCCGATCTGTCCACCGGCCAGCGTGAATACGACCTGGAAATCGCCCGGGTCAACATCGCCGGCGAGCTGATGGACCTTTTGGACGGCGGCCTGATCGAAGACAAAGTGGATCCCGTGGCCACCAGCGAGCTGATCATGGACAGCTACCGGCGGCTCTGGACCGAACTCACGGAGAAGGAGTCGTTTGAGATCGGTGAGCGCTGGCGCGTGGCTGCCCGCATCCGCAAGCTCAATGACCTGGGGTTCGACGTCGAGGAATACGCGATCAAGACCACCCAGAACGGCTCCACCATCCAGCTCCAGCCCAAGGTGGTGGACGCCGGACACCACCAGCGCCGGCTCCTGCGCCTGACCGGCCTGGACGCCCAGGAAAACCAGGCCCGCCGCCTGCTGAACGACATGGACTCCTTCCGGGCGGACAACAATCCCGGCATGGACGAGGAATACAGCGCGCACCTCTGGGTCAGCCAGATCTTCGAACCGATCGTCCGCTCCATCCCCCGGGACCTCTCCGGGAAGCTTGAACCGGCCGAGGCCGTGCACGAGATCCTGGAGCACCGCTGGTACATCTCCGAACGGGAGAACCGGCACATCCCGCTGGCGGAGGCCGTGCAGTCCTACATCGATTCAGAACTGCGGCACCGCCGCGATGAGGCCGCCATCATGCTCAACCCGGATACGGATCTGCTCAAGGTCCTCGAAGTGGAAACCGAGGAATCGCGCTACGGGGCCGACGAGTCCATCGAGGAGTACCCGGACGTCGACGACTAAGCCGCCGACGCCGAGGAATCCGCCCGGCCGGCCTTTTTGGCACGGCCGGGCTAGATCGCTTTTCCCGGGTTGAAGATGCCGGCAGGATCGAAGAGTTCCTTGATCCGGCGCTGCAGCTCCCGCACGGGTTCCTTCTGTTCCAGCCCGAGCCAGCGCAGCTTGTACTGGCCGATGCCATGCTCACCGGTGATGGTGCCGCCCATCGCCAAGGCGACTGTGATGGATTCATCCAGTGCCTCGCCCAGGCGCTGCATCGCGTCCTCGTCCACCCGGAGCCCGGCCGGATCCACAATCCTGTCCACCCAGAATGTGGGATGAAGGTTTCCGTCGCCCGCGTGCGCGACAACCTTGAGCCGGACGTTGTGCGCCACGGCCATGGTTTCCAGCGCGGCCACGTAGTCCACCAGCCTCGAGCGCGGCACGGCGACGTCCTCCCCCACCCGGTATTCGTCGTCGACCTCAGCTCCGCGGCTGTGCCGCCGCATCTCCACCAGGTGTTCGGCCTCGGCACTGGCCTCGGCGGTCACCACCGCCCCGCCCTCGGCGAGCACGGCACGGATGGCCGCTGCCTCGGCCGCGGCACCGAAGCCGTCGGTCTGGATCAGCAGCAGGGAGCCGCCCCGCGCGGAGAGGTCCGAGCCGTGGAGGGCATCGAGCTGGGTGAGTGTGCCGCCGTCGAGCAGTTCCATGATGGCGGGCTGGACGCGGGCCTTGCCGACGGCGAGGACCCCGGCGGCGGCGCGGCGGAAGTCCGGATAGAACGCGGCGATCGTCTGAACCTCGCGCGGTAAGTACTTGAGCCGGACCGTCACCGCGACCACAATCCCGAGCGTGCCCTCCGAGCCGACGAACAGTCCGGTCAGGTCGTACCCGGCAACCCCTTTGAAGGTCTGGTGCCCGGTGTGGATCAGCGAACCGTCTGCGAGCACTACGTCGAGCGCCAGGACCGAATCCCGGGTCACCCCGTACTTGGCGCAACGCAGCCCGCCCGCGTTGGTGGCCACATTCCCGCCGATTGTGGAGATTCTGAAGCTGGCGGGATCCGGGGCGTACATCAGCCCGTGCCCTGCCGCCGCCGCGTTGAGGTCGGCATTGATGACACCGGCCTCGACGACGGCGGTTTCGTCGTCCGGGTTCAGGTCCAGGATGCGGTTCATCCGCTCGAGGCTCAGCACAACGCAGCCCTCGGTAGCGTGCGCCCCGCCGGAGACCCCGGTCCCGGCGCCCCTGGCCACCACGGCGACCCCGCGGGCGGCGCAGGCCCTGACCGTGGCCTGCACATCCGCCACCGTTTCCGCCCGGACGACGGCCAGCGGCAGGCGGAAGTCGAGTACCGGCGCCTGGTCCACGGCGTATGCCGCCAGCGTGGCTTCATCCACGGCGACCTTGGCGTGGCCAAGGGCGGCCGTGAGCTCTTCAGTGATGTTCATGATGGTCCGGGGCTCCGATCTTCCGGATTCCAGTCTAGGCGCGGAGTTCCGGCAGGCCGGTGCCCGGCAAGACCCACATGGCCGCGGCCGGACCGCGGGTGCAGATCAGTGCGGATGCGCCGGCCTCATTCGCCGTAATCTGCCCGGCCGCGAAAGCCGGGGCGGGCCCGACGCCTGCCAGCTGCGCCGCGGAGAGCGACCCGGCCGGCAGCTGCACGTCAGCGGCCGCCCGCGCGACGACGACGAGCACGGCGCTCTCTTCGGTTTCGCGCACGAACGCCAGGGCATCGCCACGGGCGTAGATCCACCGGATCCCGCCGCCGGTCAGCGCGGGCTGGTCCCGGCGCAGCCCGGCGAGCGCCGCATAGTCCTTCCGCAGGTCGGTCAGGATGCGGCCCGGATCATCCCACGGCATCGGCGTCCGGGAGTCCTCGCCGTTGTAGCCCTTGAGCCCGAACTCATCGCCGGCAAACAGCACCGGCAGGCCCGGCAGGGTGAACATCATGACCGCGCCGAGCAGCTGGCCGCCCTCGATCATGACAGTGGCGGCCCGGGCGGTGTCGTGGCTGTTGAGGGCGTTCATGTTCTGCTGCCGCAGATCCCAGGAGAACGCGGCTGCTAGGTCCAGGTGCGTGGCCAGCAGATCCTCGGCGTCGCTCCGGTTGGGTCCGGCGAGCGGGGTCCCGAAGAAGTTCACGTGCGCTGCGTCGCCGCGGAGCCAGGACCACAGCGGCCGGGTGAAGTTGGCGTAGGTCATGGCGCCGTGCCAGTGTTCGCCGCTGAAGTCCGGGGCGGCGTCGTTGGTGGCCTCCGCGAGCAGCGCGGCGTCCGGGTTGATCTCCCGCACGCGGTCGGCGATCAGCCGGGCGACGTCCCGGTTCAAGTCGGTGGCCCCGAGCCGGCCGGTCATGTTGCCGACGTCGATCCGCCAGCCGTCAAGGTTGAACGGCGGTTTGAGCCAGCGGGCCACGGGGGAATCGTCGGCCAGCACAAATTTCTCCCGCAGCCCGGGCGAGGCCCAGTTCAGCTTGGGCAGGGAATGGACACCCCACCAGGATTCGTAGTCGCGGTGGTCGGCGTCGAAGTAGTAGTAGCCGGCCTCCTCGGAGTCCGGCCCGGTAAGGGCCCGCCGGAACCATTCGTGCGCGTCGCCGGTGTGGTTGGCTGTGAGGTCGCCCATCACCCGCATGCCCCGGGCGTGGGCCGCGGTGACGAGGTCCACGAGGGCCTGGTCGCCGCCCAGCAGCGGGTCCACGACGTCGAACGTGGCGGCGTCGTAGCGGTGGTTGGAGCGGGCGGGGAAGAACGGCGTCAGGTAGATGACGTCGGCCCCGAGGCCCTGGATGTGGTCCAGCTTCGCCGTGATCCCGGCGAGGTCCCCGCCGTAGTACTGGTAGGGGGTCTGCGGGCCGGAGCCCTCCACCGGGGTGCGGTCCCAGTCGGCCGGAACAGCCCAGTCGGGCAGGCCCGGCCCCGGGGCGGCCGTACCGGCGGAGTCGCCACCGCGGGCGAAGCGGTCCGGGAATATCTGGTACATCGTGGCCCGGCGCAGCCACTCCGGCGCCGACGGGAACGTCGTCAGCCGGAAGTCGGCATAGTCGGAGACGTCCCGGGAGAAGAGTCCCTGCGCATTGAGGCTCCAGTACCGGCAGCCCGGCGTCCCCGGGCCGGCGCCGTCCGGGTCGGTGCCGTCCGGGACAGCGCAGTCCGGGACTTCGAGCAGGAACCGGTACCGCGTCACGGGGTTGCTGACCGTCACCGCGGCCTCCCACCATGCCCAGCCGTCCGCCTCGCCGAGGCAGGCGGCCGCGTCGTAGCGGGCTTCGCCGTCCTGGACGGACCTGGCCCAGACCCGCGACGCCCGGGCCCAGGCCGCCGGGACGCGGATCCGCAGCCGGGCACTCTGTCCGAGTGCCGGCCGCTGCGGGGCGTGCAGGGCGGAGCCGTCGTGGTGCGGCAGCAGACCCGTCATGCCTAGCCCTTGACCGAACCGGCGGTGAGGCCGCTGACGATGTACTTCTGCAGGTAGAGGAACAGTGCCATCACCGGGACGGCGGAGATCACGGCGCCGGCGGCGAAGACTCCCCAGTTCTCCGAGCGCTGCTGGGCCACAAAGGAGTAGAGGCCGACGGCGAGCGTTTGGCTCTCCGGGTCCGTAAGCACCACGGAGGCGATCACGAATTCACCGGAGATGCCGATGAAGGACAGCAGTCCGACGACGGCCAGGATCGGCGTGACCAGGCGCATGATGATGCCGAAGAAGATCTGGGTATGGCTGGCGCCGTCGATTAGCGCCGCCTCATCCAGGGACTTCGGCACGGTATTGAAGAAGCCGTACATGAGGTAGGTGTTCACGCCGAGGGCACCGCCGAGGTAGACCATGATCAGGCCGAGCTGGCTGCCCAGGCCCAGGGCGGGGATCACCTCGGAGATGCCGCTCAGGAGCAGGAAGATCGCGACGACGGCGAGCAGCTGCGGGAACATCTGCAGCAGCAGCAGGCTCAATAGGCCCACCCGGCGGCCCGTGAAGCGCATCCGCGAGAACGCGTAGGCCGCCATCGCGCCAAGGAAGACCGTCGCCGCGCTGGTCACGACGCCCACCACCATGGTGTTGACGAACCAGCGGCCGAACGGCCGGGCCGGGTTGTCGAAGAGCTGGACGAAGTTGCCGACGTCGAACTGGCTGAACAGGGCGTTGGACCCGACCAGCGTGCCGTTGGAGTTGAAGGCCGCGGACAGGACGTAGAGCAGCGGGAAGATCGCGAAGATCGTGACAACCACACCCACGACGTGCCGCCAGCCCTTGTCTTTGAACCAGTAACCGAAGGACCGCCGGCGGGGTCCGGTGCTGAGCGGGCTGCGGGACCGGGACCCCTTCTCCCGGCCGGAAACGGCGCCGGGTTCGGCGGTGTTGCCGGGGGTGTTGCCGGGGGTGTTGCCGGCGCTACGCGGGTCCGCCGTCGTCCCGCTGCGCGGTGCTGAGCCGTTCATGAGTTCACGTCCTCGAGTGCCTTGGTCTGCTTGAAGCTGATGGCCGATACGGTGGCCACGATGATGAAGATGATGATCGCCAGGGCGCTGGCCAGTCCGTAGTCACGCCCGGTGCCCGAGCCGAAGGCGACCTTGTAGACGAGGGTGATGAGGATGTCGGTGGCGCCGATGTCCCGGTTGGTGTCCGCGAACCGGGGGCCGCCGCCGGTGAGCATGAAGATCACGTTGAAGTTGTTGAAGTTGAAGGCGAAGGAGGAGATCAGCAGCGGCGCGATCGAGACCAGCAGCAGCGGCAGTTTGATGGCGCTGAATACCCGCCACGGGCCGGCGCCGTCCATCCGTGCGGCCTCATCCAGTTCGGACGGCAGCGACTGCAGCGCTCCGGTGCAGACGAGGAACATGTACGGGAAGCCGAGCCAGAGGTTGACGACCAGCACGCTGATCTTGGCCAGGAATGGATCCGTCAGCCAGCCGATCGTGGCCCCGCCCAGCAGCGTCTGGTTGAGCCAGCCGAACTGCGGGTTCAGGATGCCGGACCAGACCAGTCCGGACAGGAACGCCGGGAAGGCGTACGGCAGGATCATCAGGATCCGGTAGATCTTTTTCCCGCGCAGGTCTTCACGGTTGAAGGTGATGGCGAGGAACAGGCCGAGGGCGAACGTCAAACCCACCGAGGCGATGGCGAAGGTGAAGGTCCACAAGATGACGCCCAGCAGCGGCCCGCGCAGGCTGGGATCGGTGAACGCGCGGGCGAAGTTCTCGAAACCGACGTCGATCTTCCAGCCGGTGGTGAGGGTCTCGCCGTTGTCGGCCGCGTAGGCGCCCTTGCCGTTGTCCCGGTACACGGCACCGGTTTCCGTGTCGGTGAAGGTGTCCGCCGCGGCGTCGAAGGTCAGCGCCGGCTTGAACTCGTACGCGTTGCTGCCGTCGGCGGTTTTCAGCGTGCCGTCCGCCGGGTTGGCGGACACGGGCACGGTGATGTCCAGGATCTGTTGCTGGTTCGCGACGATTTCCTGGAAGTTCAGGGTCCGGTAGCCCTCCAGCGCGTTGGCTTTGCCGGTGGAGTCCTTGGTGGCGTTGCCGACGTCCTGCAGCGGTTTGCCGTTGCTGCCGAGCGAGACCGTGCCGTCCGGTTCGGTCAGCAGCAGGTGGAAGGTCTCCCCCTTGGCCAGGACTGCGACCTTGTAGGCCGGCGAATCGGGAACGCGTTTTTGCGCGGTGAGCTGGATGGCGGCGATGGCGTCATCCTTGGTGCTGTTGTGGCCGTCGCCGTAGTTGGTGAAGGCAATGTAGCCGCTGAAGAGCACCACGAAGACCTGAAAGACCAGCAGGAACAGCACGCCGGGGGCCAGGTACTTTGCCGGCAGCCCGCCCGTGCGCAGGTAGATCCAGTTAATGGCCAGGACGACGACGGTCGAGACTGCCAGCGCCCCCCAGGACTCGCTCAGGAAGAGCATCATCAGGACATAGACGGCCACGGCGTCCACGAGGGACAGCAGCACGATCTTCGCGACGGTTCCCCGGGTGGTCTCGGGTCCGAAGCGGCGGCGCCGTTTGGTGGGTCCGGCCGGCCGGACGGGCCTGGACTCGCCGGGCTGTCCGCCTCCGCCCGCTGCATCTGCGCCGTCGCGGCGAAGGTCTGTCTCTGTCATGGCTCTGCGGTCCTTTGGGGAAACGAGGGGTGTGTTGAGGTGCCACCACCGGGCATGTTGCGGCGTAGCACAGGGGCGGGCCGGACAGCGTTTGCGCCGCCCGGCCCGCTCTGGCCGGTTCGGGAACCGGCGTCGGGGACTATCCCGCGATCTTGGCCTTGATGCTCTCGGCCATCTTGGCCCAGTCAGCTTCCGGGTCGCCCTGGCCCTTGATGAGGGCGAGTTCGGTGGCGCCCCAGTCAGCCCAGACGGCACTCATTTCCGGGATGGCCGGCATCGGGACGCCGGTGGCGCCGATCTTGCCGAAGGCTTCCACGATCGAGTCGCTGGCGGCCTTCTCGAAGGAGGACTTCAGCGCCGGCGGACGGCCGCCGGCCTTGTACATGGAGTCCTGGGCTGCCTCGGAGGTGAGGTAGTTGGTCACGAACTCGTTCGTGGCGAGGGCGTTGGCGCTCTTGGCGCTGATGAAGAAGCCGTTGACACCGATGAACGGCTGGGCCGGCTTGTCGCCTGCGGTCGGCAGCGGGTCAACAGCGAACTTGATGCCCTTCGCCTGGACGTCCGGGACGTTCCACGGGCCGGTGAGGTAATACGGCGATTCGCCCGCGAGGAACTTTTCCTTGGCGATGTCGCCGGTGATGTTGGAGTTGATGATCTGCTCGCCGGTGTCGCCCAGGGCAACAAGCTTCTTGGCGAACTCGACGCCGGCGGCGTCGCCGATCAGGAGCTGCTTGGGGTCGTATCCGCCATCGGCGGCCGTCCCGAACACCTGCGAACCCATGGACGCCTGTAGCGGGTACAGGTGGTACGGGTCGCCCTGCTTCGGGTCCATGCCGACGAGGAACGGGAAGTTGGCCTTGCCCTCGGCGACGGCCGTCTTGCCGTTGGCAATGACCTCGTCCATGGTCTGGGCGCTGTCCGGCACGATGTCCGTGTTGCGCAGCAGTGCGATGTTCTCGATCGCATACGGGACGCCGTAGACGGAGCCGTTGAACGTCATGGCCTTGATGGAGGAATCCTGGAAGGCGGACGTCTTGTCGCCGAGTTCGATCGGGGCGACGACGCCGTTCTGCACGAACTTGCCGACCCAGTCGTGCGGGCCGACGATCAGGTCCGGGCCCTTGCCCGTGGGGACCTGGGTGATGAAGTCATCGCGGACGGCGGCGAAGTCCTTGACCACGAGCTTGACCTCGATGCCGGTATCGGCGAGGAACTTCGCCGTGATGTCCTTCAGCGCCGGTGAACGCTCGGCGTCGACCCACATGGTGATCGTACCGGCGCCGCCTGCTTTCAGGTCCGGCTTGGCTGCCACGGAGGTGGCCGGGGCGGTGGCCGCTCCGCCGCCGCAGGCGCTGAGCGCCAGCGCCGCTACGACGGAGAGCGCTCCCGTCGCGAAGACCCGGCGGCTGGGCCCGGGCGTGAGGGGGTTCTGCACCTTCATTGGTGTCCCTTTCAAATAAATCTACTCCGGGGAGACTCGAATTCGCCCGGTGGCATCGTCGGTGATGCGGCTCACTGCTGTAAGCGTTTCCAAGCTACACGGCGCCGTCATTTTTGAAAAGTCAACTTACCAGTCAGTAGATGACGCGCTGTATCGCTCATCGGCTTCGCAGTTTTACAGAAATCCGCCTCCCACTCTACAAACCCCAGGTAGCGTCAGGACTGGGGCCCGTTTTGCCCCGGTTGAAGCATCAAGGATGCACGCCTAAAAAATCCAATCGAAAGCTGAAAGGTTTGTGACCCAGGCCACTGGAAGCGTTTTCATTTTGCAGGTTTCAGGCATACGATGTCGGGCATGTCCGTTGACTCAGTACTCACCGCCCACGCCGCACAGGCCAGCGCCCAGACCGGCCCGTTGACGCCGGTCCACCCTGCAGATAGCACGCCGGGCTGGTGGCGCTCAGCTGTGATCTACCAGATCTACCCGCGCTCCTTCCGGGACCTGAACGGCGACGGCATCGGCGATCTGGCCGGTATCACGGCCGAACTGCCCCGGCTGGCGGAACTGGATGTCGACGCCGTCTGGCTCTCCCCGTTCTATCGCTCCCCGCAGCGCGACGCCGGCTACGACGTCAGCGACTACTGCGACGTCGACCCGCTTTTCGGGACGCTGGCCGATTTCGACGCCATGATCGCTGAATCGGACCGGCTCGGCCTGCGGATGATTGTGGACCTCGTCCCCAACCACTGCTCCGACCAGCATGCGGCCTTCCGGTCCGCTCTGGCCGCTCCCGCCGGCAGTCCGGAGCGGGACCTGTTCATCTTCCGCGACGGCCGCGGCGAATTCGGCCAGGAAGCGCCGAACAACTGGCAGTCCCACTTCGGCGGTTCGGCCTGGACCCGGATCACCGAGCCCGACGGCACCCCCGGCCAGTGGTACCTGCATCTCTTTGATTCCTCCCAGCCCGATTTCAACTGGGACAACGACGCCGTCCACGCCGAATTCGCCCGGGTGCTCCGCTTCTGGCTGGACCGTGGCGTAGCCGGCTTCCGTGTGGACGTCGCACACGCCCTCGTCAAGGCCGAGGGCCTGCCGGAATGGGGCGGGCGCGCGGACGGCGCCAGCACCTGGGAATTCCCCGGCCACGAGGCACCGATGTTCGGGCAGCCGGCCGTGCACGAGATCTACCGCGCGTGGCGGAAGATCCTGGCCGAGTACGGTCCCGACAAGATCCTCTGCGCCGAGGCCAACGTGGAACCGCTCGCCCGGCTCTCCGACTGGGTCCGCCCGGACGAAATGCACCAGGCCTTCAACTTCCCGTACCTGCACGCCGGCTTCGACCTGGGACGGTTGCGCCACGTCGTCACCGAGTCACTCACGGCGCTGGATTCAGTCGGCGCACCCAGCACCTGGGTCCTGTCCAACCACGACGTCGTCCGGCACGCTACCCGCTTCGGCTACGACGGCCAGGCACCGCGCGATGGTGACGGCATCGGCGTCGCGGACCCGCAGCCGAACGAGGAGCTTGGCCGGGCCCGGGCTGCGGCCGCCTCCCTGTTCATGCTGGGACTGCCCGGCGGAGCGTACCTCTACCAGGGCGAGGAACTTGGTCTGCCGGACGGCATCGAAATTCCCGACCACCGGCGCCAGGATCCCACCTTTGCACGGACCGGCGGCGAACGGCTGGGCCGCGATGGCTGCCGTGTTCCCCTGCCGTGGCGCTCCGGGGAACTCCACGCCGGGTTCGGCAACGGCGAGGACCCTTGGCTGCCGCAGCCCAGCAGCTTTGATGCGCTGGCCCGTGACGCGCAGGACGCGTCTGCGACTTCGCACCTGAGCCTGTACCGGCGGATGCTGATCCTGCGGCGGCAGCTCGGGCTCGGCCGGGGATCCCTGTCCTGGATGGAAGACTGGTGCACGGGCACCTCGCTGGCCTTCCTCAACGGGACCACGGCCATCCTGATGAATACCGGCGCCGAGCCCATGGATCTGCCGGCAGGGCAGGTGCTGCTTCGCAGCATGCCGGATCCCGCCAGCGGCTATGTCATCACCGACGAGCCCGGTGCAGAGCGCAGGCTGGGCTCAGGGGAAACCGTGTGGCTGAAAATCCGCATCGAGGAGACGGAGCGCTAGCAATGCCGGGCATCAAGGACGTCGCGGAACGCTCGGGCCTCTCCATCGCCACCGTTTCGCGTGCCTTGAGCGGCAAGAGCAACGTCTCTGCCCGCAGCCGGGAATTGGTCCGGCAGGCCGCGGCGGACCTTGGCTTTGTGCTCTCCTACCACGCCTCCAGCCTCGCCTCCGGGCGTACCCACAACGTCGGGATCGTCGTTCCCTCGGTCCGCCGCTGGTACTTCTCGGCGGTGGTCGAGGGTGCCTCGGCGGCTCTGCTCGACGCCGGGTATGACCTCACGCTGTACAACGTCAGTGAGGGCCACAAACGCCGACACAGCGTGCTGAACGACTTTCTGCTGCGCAAACGCGTGGACGCGGTCATTGCGGTGTCGTTGGTGCTCCGGGAAACCGAAATCCAGCAGCTCATGGCTATCCACCGGCCGATCGTGGGCATCGGCGGCCCGCTTCCCGGGGCATCCACGATCCGCATCGACGATTCCGGCATTGCCGAGGCGGCGACCCGGCACCTGATCCAACTCGGCCACACAAAAATCGCGCATATGACCGGCACTTCAGAATATGAAAAGGACTTCGGGCTGCCCGGCATACGCCAGGGCGGCTTTGCCAAGGCGATGGGAGCGGCCGGTCTGGCCGTTCGTCCTGACTGGCAGGTATCCGCCGACTTCACCATCCAGGGGGCGTACGCCACCGCGCGGCAGCTGCTCGGCGGCTCCGTCGAACGGCCCACAGCCGTGTTCGCGGCCTCGGACGAGATGGCCATCGGCACCATCCTGGCAGCACGGGACTTCGGCCTCCGGGTACCCGAGGACCTCTCGGTGATCGGGATCGATGGCCATGAGCTTGGCGGTGTGTTCGGGCTGACCACCATTGACCAGGATGTCCGTGGCCAAGGCGAACTGGCAGTAGAGCGCCTGCTGGCCGGGCTGGACGCGGAGACAGTCCCCGAGGCCACGGACACCCAATACCCCACGAGATTCGTGATCCGCTCCAGCACCGCAGTGCCGCCAGCCGAGACTGTGCCGACCCGCTAAGTCCGGGGCCGTGGCCTTGCCCGCTCCGTTCCTTGGGCTCAGCCCTCCGCGCCGCCCATGAAGCGCACAAATCTCTGCAGCACGACCGGCCAGCCGGCGGCGTATTCCGCCCGTGCGGCAGCCGGATCCTCCGCGCCTTCCCATCCCGAATGAACGAGCCGCACCTCGGTGCCGTCCGCCACCGCCCGGAACGCCACCCTGAGTTCGGTGGACCATAGCGCGGTGGTTCCTGGGTGCCAACTGGCGTGGAACGAGAGCGGAGGCTGCCAATCGTCAATGGAGCCCCAGATGGCGGTCCTGCCGTCGTCAGCGGTCTCCAGGACCAGGTTCTCCTCGAACTCAACGTAGGACCCCACACCGAATACGCTGTTGGTCTCCAGCGGCCACCACAAATGCGTGTGTTCGGTGAATCCCATGAAAGTACGAGCCACGGCGCCGGGCACCTCGACAGTGACGACCACGGGATCCAGTTCGCCGGCAGTCTGCGCCTCCGGATCAGGGGATTCTGCCGGTGCATGGCTGAAGAGGTTATCCATGGGCACCAACTCTACCCGCGGCGCGCACCCCCGGCCCTGCCTCCGCTGGGCGGCATCCTGAACCGTCCCCGCCTCAGTGCGAAAGGTTCGTTAAATGCGGGAGGACCCCCACCGTGGTGGGGGTCCTCGACCGTTAATGGTTGTCCGGCGGCGTCCTACTCTCCCACACCCTCCCGGGTGCAGTACCATCGGCGCTGTGGGTCTTAGCTTCCGGGTTCGGGATGGGACCGGGCGTTTCCCCCACGCTGTGACCGCCGTAACCCTGTGTCCACACCGTTGGCGCCTGGGCGTCGCGGTGGGAAATCTATAGTTACAACATTTTGTGAGGCTCGAGCCCCGACGTTCATTGTCGGGGCTCGAGCTCTAAGTAGTGTCCGGCGGCGTCCTACTCTCCCACACCCTCCCGGGTGCAGTACCATCGGCGCTGTGGGTCTTAGCTTCCGGGTTCGGGATGGGACCGGGCGTTTCCCCCACGCTGTGACCGCCGTAACCTTGTGACCCGTACCCTCCGGGGTGTTTTCCGGGGGTGGGTAGTCTGTGGTTACAACATGTTCTCTGCCCGTTGCGGGGCAGGGTGGTGTTGTTTTTCAGTTTTTTGGTTCACCAGGCAACGAACCCGTGGCGGGTTTGTTGGTTGGGAACCACATAGTGGACGCAAGCGTATCTTGTTATCTTTACCCTCTTCCTGGTGTGAACGTCTTTTGAATCCGTTCACGGAAGGGGGTGTGTGGTGTAAGTTATCGGCCTATTAGTACCGGTCAGCTTCACGAGTCGTTAGTCCTCGCTTCCACATCCGGCCTATCAACCCAGTGGTCTGGCTGGGGGCCTCTCACACACAAGGTGTATGGAAATCTCATCTCGAAGCGAGCTTCCCGCTTAGATGCTTTCAGCGGTTATCCCATCCGAACGTAGCTAATCAGCGGTGCACTTGGCAGTACAACTGACACACCAGAGGTTCGTCCGTCCCGGTCCTCTCGTACTAAGGACAGCCCTTCTCAAATTTCCTGCGCGCGCAGCGGATAGGGACCGAACTGTCTCACGACGTTCTAAACCCAGCTCGCGTACCGCTTTAATGGGCGAACAGCCCAACCCTTGGGACCTACTCCAGCCCCAGGATGCGACGAGCCGACATCGAGGTGCCAAACCATGCCGTCGATATGGACTCTTGGGCAAGATCAGCCTGTTATCCCCGAGGTACCTTTTATCCGTTGAGCGACGGCCATTCCACAATGTACCGCCGGATCACTAGTCCCGACTTTCGTCCCTGCTCGAGATGTCTCTCTCACAGTCAAGCTCCCTTGTGCACTTACACTCGACACCTGATTGCCAACCAGGCTGAGGGAACCTTTGGGCGCCTCCGTTACTTTTTAGGAGGCAACCGCCCCAGTTAAACTACCCATCAGGCACTGTCCCTGACCCGGATTACGGGCCGAAGTTAGATGTCCAAAGTGACCAGAGTGGTATTTCAACGATGACTCCACCCGGACTGGCGTCCGGGTTTCAACGTCTCCCACCTATCCTACACAAGCCACTCCGAACACCAATACCAAACTATAGTAAAGGTCTCGGGGTCTTTCCGTCCTGCTGCGCGTAACGAGCATCTTTACTCGTACTGCAATTTCGCCGAGTTTATGGTTGAGACAGCGGGGAAGTCGTTACTCCATTCGTGCAGGTCGGAACTTACCCGACAAGGAATTTCGCTACCTTAGGATGGTTATAGTTACCACCGCCGTTTACTGGGGCTTAAATTCTCAGCTTCGCCTTGCGGCTAACCGGTCCTCTTAACCTTCCAGCACCGGGCAGGAGTCAGTCCGTATACATCGTCTTGCGACTTCGCACGGACCTGTGTTTTTAGTAAACAGTCGCTTCCCCCTGGTCTCTGCGGCCCCTGCACGCTCCGGACAGCAAGTGTCCATCACGATGGGGGCCCCCCTTCTCCCGAAGTTACGGGGGCATTTTGCCGAGTTCCTTAACCATAATTCTCTCGATCGCCTTAGTATTCTCTACCTGATCACCTGTGTCGGTTTGGGGTACGGGCGGCTAAAACCTCGCGTCGATGCTTTTCTCGGCAGCATAGGATCACCGAATCCCCCCTTACGGGAGTCCCATCAGATCTCAGGCATCATGAACGGCGGATTTGCCTACCGTTCGCCCTACATCCTTAGACCGGGACAACCATCGCCCGGCTCGGCTACCTTCCTGCGTCACACCTGTTAATACGCTTGCCTCCCAGGATCAGGTCCCGCGCTCCACCAAAACCCGGGTCACCACAAGGGTGGCCGGGCAGGTCTCGGGCGGTTAGTATCCCCTGTTCAGCATGGGCGGTTTTTCGCCGGTACGGGAATATCAACCCGTTGTCCATCGACTACGCCTGTCGGCCTCGCCTTAGGTCCCGACTTACCCAGGGCAGATTAGCTTGACCCTGGAACCCTTGATCATTCGGCGGACGGGTTTCTCACCCGTCTTTCGCTACTCATGCCTGCATTCTCACTCGTGTAGGCTCCACCGCTGGTTTACACCGCGACTTCACTGCCCAC
>CAVYMG010000015.1:0-138185 GCA_963769515.1 uncultured Actinomycetota bacterium | reverse complement strand
AAAGCTCTATGAGAATGCCAGCGGCGTGATATTCAGAATCGAAGGAGCAGGGAATGGCTAATGAACGCAGCTACGTGACCTATGCGACGGCCGCAGTCGCCGTCGCCGCCGTACCACTCTCATTCGTGGGCCCCGGGGGCCTCCGGATGGCTGTGATCGGACTCCTGATGCTGGCCGGTCCGGGCACAGCACTAGTTCTTCTGCTTCGCCTGGACCCGCCGCGTTCGATGCAGGCGACCGGGGCGCTGCCGCTGAGCATCGCCGTTGCCATCGCGTTCAGCCTCGCGATGTCAACGCTCGTCGCCACGGCGATGATTTATGCCGGTCTCTGGTCCCCGCCGGTCGCCGTCACCCTGCTCTCCCTTGCCACCCTCGGATTACTCGCACTTGAGCTCAAGAAATCCGGTCAATGGCCCACACGCGCGCTGGTGCGCGCGAAGTAGTCGTCCTCCCGGTGGAGGTCGCCACCATCACGACACCCGCAGACCGCGGGTGTCGTGTCCGTAACCGCCCGGTGAAGACGCACCGCCAGGCAATCGTGATCGCAACGGGTTTCTGCGAACCGGCACCCTGCCGGTCGTTGACCTGGTACAACCGGCGCCTGCGGCGCTGCAAGCCAGGACACCGCCAGACGGGATCACATCAGAAAGTCGCAACAACCACGGAGAACACATCAATGCGCAAACTCAAAGCACTCAGCACTGTGGGGACGCTCGGCCTGCTCGTGGCCAGCACCCTGGTTTTTGGTTCCGCACAGGCAGGCTCGGCAGCGACCTGCCAGACGGGCAAGGCCGCACCAACAAATACCTTTCCCGGTACGGTGGCCGTAGCCACCAACTTTGAATCCAACAGTCTGAGTCCCTTTACGCCAAAGGTGGCGGGGACCGGCACCGCAACGATTTCCAGTGCCTCGTCCAAGAGCACATCCTGTTCAGCCAAACTCCACGTCACCGACGACGCCGGATCGCTCGCGAACCTCGCGTCGCCGGCTCTTCCTTCGACCACCAAAACCGCCTACGCCGACGGCTGGTTCAACATTGCCGTGGCCGGTGTGGCCGGCAACGATGTGCCGTACTTCCGTTTCTTCTCCGGCTCCACCCGGATCGCGGACGTTTATCGGTACAACAGCAACGGACAGCTCTGGTTGCGGGTGACTTCGCCGACCGGGGTTTTCGTCTACACCAAGCTTGTTTCCGGAAATATTTCACTCAATGCCTGGCATCACGTCTCCATGCGTGTTTCCACCCGCGGTAATTCCTCGGTGGTCCAGGTCTGGTTCGACGGCGCACAGAAATACTCCAGCTACTCCGTCAAGATGGCCGGAACTAATATCACCAAGGTCCAGCTCGGGGCCGAACACTTCCGCCAGAAAGGTGACCAGTACATCGACGACGTCATTATCAAGCACAGAACAAGCTAGCCGCCGTCCCTGGCGTGCACGGGGCGGGAGGAGCGCCCCGCCGGTGCGCTAGGGATGCGGTCACAGAGCCGGCGCCGACCGAATACGGCCCCGGTTCACAAAGGGCGGCGCCCGGCACACAGCCGGTCGCCGCCCCCTTCATGAACGCCTGAAACAGCGGCCCGCGGGGCCGCCGCTAGGCGGACAGCCCGGCAGCGTGCACGAAGGCGCGGATCCGCGCAGGATCCTTAACCCCGCGGGATGATTCGACCCCGGACGAGACATCCACGCCCCACGCGCCGGCCTCCCGGGCTGCCCGGGAAACGTTGTCCGGATCCAGCCCGCCCGCCAGAAGCCAATGCCTGCCGTCGAGTCCTTTGGCCCGCACCGTGGCATAGTCCCAGGCTTCCCCCGAGCCGGGAACGGCGGCGTCGATCAGCAACAGGTCCTCGCCCCGGTCCCCGAATTCCTCGGAACCGGCGGACATGGTGATGGCACGGATTACTTTCAGGCCGGCGTCCTGCACGGTGCGGATGTCCCCCGACGACCGGTCCCCATGCAGCTGGACCCAGTCGAGTCCCGCCGTCCGTGCGATCCCGACGGCAGTGGCCGCCGCTTCGTCCCGGAAGACCCCGACCGCGACGACGCCGGCCGGGACACCGGCCAAGAGCTCCCGGACCTGGGCAGGTGAGACTTCGCGGGGGCTGCGCGTCAGCACAAAGCCGACCGCGTCGGCCCCGGACTCAACGGCCGTCAGGACCGAGTCCGGTGTACTGAGGCCGCACACTTTGACGAACATTCCGGCTCCTTTTGCAGCGTATGGTTCCTCTGACGTTAGCAAAACCGGGACAACCCAGGCGGCTAGGCTGGGTCCATGGAAATAATCCGCTATGCCGAGTTGAAACCCCAGCCGTGGCGCAATGGCGGCGGGGTGACCCGGGAACTGCGTCACCACCGTGCCGGCGGCGCGCCGGACGACGGCTGGGACTGGCGGATCAGCATTGCCGAGGTCTCCAAGGCCGGTGATTTCTCCGCTTTTCCGGGCATGGACCGGGTGCTGACCGTCATCGACGGCGAACTGCTCCAGCTCAGGGTTGACGGCGTCGAACACCTGCTGGAGAAATACCGGCCGTTCAGGTTCTCCGGCGGCGCGGAGTCCGCCGCGGCGCTGCCCACCGGCGACATCCGCAATCTGAACGTCATGACCCGGGCGGGTGCCTTCAAGGGCTACACGTCCATCGTGGAACTGTCCAAGAAACGTGCCCAACCCGTCTTTGCGGGACAACTCGGGATCCTGCTCCAGGGCCAGGCCACGGCCGGCCCGGAGTCGGCAGCGGCCGGAACCGGCCAACCCGCGGGGGAAAACCGTGCTGAGCTGGGCCGGTATGACGCGGTGGTCGGTTCAGACACCGCGACGCCGGAAATCCTGGGCCGCGGCTTCCTGGCCGTCGTGTCCATCGACCCGGTGACCGGCTCGTCGGACTGATCCGTCACCCGGCCAGTGTGTCCTCGTGTTGATACGCTGGTTAACAGGGCCCCGTCCGGCGGCCTCCCGGACGACGGTTCAGTACCCGGCATGCGAAAAGACTGGCCAAGGAGCAGCTATGCCGTGGGTCATTCTCATTCTTTCCGGTGCGCTGGAGGCCGTGTGGGCGGCGGCGCTGCACCGCACAGCCCAGACCACGGGCCGACGCCGTCTCATCCCGGCCGGAATCTTCCTCATCTCCGTGCTTGCCAGCATGGGCGGCCTCGCCATAGCCATGCAATCCATCCCCACGGGCACCGCGTATGCCGTGTGGGTCGGCGTCGGCGTCGTCCTGACCTCTGCCTACGCCATGCTCGCACGGGTTGAACGCGCGACGCTGGCGCGGATTCTTCTCCTCGGCGGGATCGCCGCCTGCGTGGCAGGGCTGAAGGTGGTGGCATGAGCATGGTCTCGAAACCGGCATCAGCAACCGCGTGGCTGTTCCTGCTGGGATCCGCTGTCCTCGAGGCCGTCTGGGCCACGGCCCTGGGCCTGTCCGACGGTTTGACCCGTCCGCTCGCCACGAGCGTCTTCGCCGTCGCCGCTGTCCTCAGCATGGTGGGATTGGGCCTCGCCGTGAAAACCATTCCCCTCGGCACCGCGTATGCCGTCTGGGTGGGAATCGGCGCAGCCCTGACGGTCCTGTGGGCGATGGCGACGGGCGCGGAAACCGCGAGCCCGCTCAAGCTGCTCTTCATCGCCGGGATTGTGGGCTGCGCCGTCGGGTTGAAGCTGCTCCCGGCCACCAAAACCCCGCACGGTTGAGGGCGGTAGCCTGCGCGTGGCACTGAGTCGCACTGAATCGCCGGGCCCCGTGGGCTGCCCGCAGCCAAAGCCGCGTAAAGCCCGTAGCACCGCCGTGGCCTCCGCGTTCCGATTGTGGAAACCGTGGAGGCCGGGGCGGCGCTTGCGGGCGGCGACGGGCACGTCCCTAGACTGGTGCCATGGACTCACTCATATACGCCTTGCGTGACATCACCATCCGCCGGATTTCAGTCAGCGAGATGGATAACAACGTCTATTTGCTGACCGCCAGGACGTCGGGGGCGCAGCTGCTCATCGATGCCGCTGATGGCCTTCCCGCCATTGAAAGGCTGCTCGCCGACGCTGCCGCGGACACTGCCGCGGCGCCGAAGCTGGCGCTGATCGCCACAACGCACCAGCACTGGGACCACGTCCGTGCGCTCCCCGCGCTGGTGGCGGCGACCGGTGCCCGCACAGCGGCGGGAGTGGAGGACGCGCCGGAGCTTCCGGTGGACGTTGATGTGCTGCTCAGCCACGGCGACGTCGAGAACTTCGACGGCTTCGACGTGACGGCGGTCCACCTGCGCGGCCATACCCCGGGCTCGGTTGCGTTGGTGTACAAGGACCCGGAGGGGCCCGCCCACATCTTCTCCGGCGACTCGCTGTTCCCCGGCGGGGTCGGCAACACCGAACAGGACCCCGCACGCTTCGAGCAGTTGATCACTGACGTGAGCGAGCGGCTGTTCGATGTCTACCCGGATGACACTGTGGTGCACCCGGGCCACGGCAAAGCGACGACCCTGGGGGCGGAGCGGCCGCACCTCGCGGAGTGGCGCGCCCGGGGCTGGTAGGCACCCGTCACGGTTGCCCCTGACGCTGTGTTGATCGGCAGGCACTGCCTCAGCGGCCGTGTGCCGCGGGACCGGCGGACGCTGCGCCCATTCGCGCTGCGCCCGCCCGGTTCCCTGGCGGGAAGCTTTTCCCTTAGCGGCGTCCGCTGGTTTAGCGGCTGCGGCGTTCGTTCGATGCCGGAGCGGATGCGCGGCGGGGGCCGCTGCGGGCCGGACGGCCTTCGCCGGACCGGCCGTTGCCGCCACCTGCGTAGGATCCGCCGGAGGTGCCTCCGGTGTTGGAGGACCAGACGGCCGAGTTGTTGCCGGACTTGGCGCCGGCTGCGGCGCGCTGGCCTGTGGCCGGACGCCCGCCGCGCTGGCCACCGGTCGCGGCACCCGTGCGGGGTGCCCCGGCGGAGCGTGCAGCACCGGAACGCTGCCCGCCGCTGCGGGGAGCCGAGGCGCCCCGTGCGTCGCTGCGGCCCTCCGCGGCGCGCCCGTCAGAACCACGGCCCGCGGCGGCGCGGCCACCGGCAGCCGGAACGTCGTTCCGGTGTGCGCCGTAGGAAGTCGAGCGGGCGCGGACGCTGCGGCGCTCGGCGCGCTCAGCCTCCATCCGGTCCTCGTTCCGCTCGGTGACACGCTCGGCGGCGTTGCGAGCAGCAGCCTGGCCTTCGTAGGCCACGGCGCGGCGTTCGGCGCGCGGAAGATCGGTCCGGGGAGCCTCAGCAGAGACGCGTCCGCGTCCGCCGCGGCCACCACGGCCACCCGCGGTGGGTGCCGCCTGGGTGGTGCGGCGGGCGCGCTTGCGTTCAGCGTTGGCGCCCGTGGAGGTGCCACCGCCGTTTTGGGCGGCCTTGGCTGCCAGCAGTGCGGCGCGGGTGCGCGGATCGATCTTGTCGGCCATCTCGCCTACGAGTTCCGCGACGAGCGGTGAGTTGGCGGTGACGCGTTCGAAGTTGACCTCGACGCCGGCCGCCTTCATGAGCTTCTTGACGTCCGACTGCTGCTCGGGCAGCGTCAGGGTCACGACGGTGCCATCCGAGCCGGCGCGGGCGGTGCGGCCCGAGCGGTGCAGGTAGGCCTTGTGCTCCGTGGGCGGATCCACGTGGATGACCAGTTCGACGTCGTCGACGTGGACGCCGCGGGCGGCAACGTCAGTGGCCACCAGGACCCGGACTTCGCCGGAGGAGAACTCGGCCAGGTTCCGGTCGCGGGCGTTCTGGGAAAGGTTGCCATGCAGGTCGACGGCGGGGATGCCGGCGTCGGTCAGCGTCTTGGCGAGCTTGCGGGCGTGGTGCTTGGTGCGCATGAAGAGCACCCGGCGCCCGGCGCCGGAGGCGAGTTCGACGATCAGCTGCTTCTTGACGGTCTGGTCGTTGACGACGAGCACATGGTGCTCCATGGTGGTCACCGCGGCCTGCGGATCATCCACGGAGTGGGTCAGCGGGTTGGACAGGTAGCGCTGGACGATCTTGTCCACACCGTTGTCCAAGGTGGCGGAGAACAGCAGGCGCTGACCCTGGGTGGGCGTCATGTCCATGAGCTTCTTGACGACCGGGAGGAAGCCGAGGTCGGCCATGTGGTCGGCCTCGTCCAGGACGGTGATCTCGACGGCTTCGAGGGTCAGGATGCGCTGGCGGATCAGGTCCTCCAGGCGGCCGGGGCAGGCGATAACGATGTCGACGCCGGCGCGGAGGGCCTTTTCCTGGCGGGCCTGGGAGATGCCGCCGTAGATCACGGTGGTGGTCAGGCCCATGGCCTTGGCCATCGGTTCGATGGTCGCGTTGATCTGGGTAGCCAGTTCGCGGGTCGGTGCGAGGACCAGGCCCATCGGCCGGCCGGGCTTGCGGAAGTGCTTGGCTTCGCGCTCGGCGAGGCGGGCGACGAGCGGGATGGCGAAGGCAATGGTCTTGCCGGAGCCGGTGCGGCCGCGGCCCAGGACGTCGCGGCCGGCGAGGGTGTCCGGGAGGGTCTTGACCTGGATGGGGAACGGGGTTTCGATTCCCTGGGCCGTCAGGGTGTCGGCGAGGGCCTTGGGCGTGCCGAGGGCAGCAAATGTAGTCATGTGTTTCAAGGTCTTTCAGGCGGTATCCGTGCGGATATCGGCCCCCGTGCCGGTTGGCCCAGGGGTTCGCCGAAGAAAAGTCAGGTGGTCAACCGGGCTGCCACACACCTCACGGCAGTGGCGGCCGGGACCAATTAGAACGCGTTCATCGACGCAGGATGTGCCTCTCACATGAAAAAACCCACTCCCTGCGGATGGATTCCCGAAGGAATCCGGCAGGGGCTCCGGTCAATCCGGAGCCGGTCTGTCACGACCATAGTGGGCATCACTGCACATCAAGTTAGCCCAGTCTATCATCAGGGCGCCGCGGTGCTGCGCCGGGGTGTTTCAGGTGCTCATCTGGCGGCCATGCCCGGCTCCTGGAACAGCGGAACGCGCAGCGCCGGGGCGTACCCATCCCGCGCAGCCGGCAACACAGTCCTGACCGGTGCAGTCTTGACCGGTGCAGTCCTGACGGGCGCGGCCTGGACCGGCGCAGCCGCGGGAATGGCTGCGGTTGCGCCGTCCGCGCGGGCCCCGCCGTCCGCGCGGGATCCGCCGTGCGGCGGGAGGCGCAGGACAACCAGCGCTGCGAGATCGATCAGGCGCCGCGTTCCGGTCTCTGACTCCGTGATCCAGAACAAATCCGTTGACGGGATCGTCCGGGAAACAGTACCCCGGTGAAAGAGCCGCCCCTGGTGCCAGGCTTCAATTTCCTCCCCCACCGTAAGTTCTGAAGAAAGGGCTACCCGTTGTACGTCATTCATGATCAGTACCTTCCCCGTGCCATCGTGATGTCCCAAGCTTCCACCGAGGAGGTTTCGGCCGTATTTCCGTCCGGTGATTTCCACGTGTCTGCGCCGTGGCGGACCCGGCCGGAGACTGCGATGATGTGCTGAAAAACCTGGAGGCAGCAATGACAGAGCACCGGCACGATTCCGGCCGGCATACCGGTGATACCGGCGGCCACGCCGGGGACGACGTCACCGCGGCGGGGATGTGGGACGAAAAATACCTGAGCAAGCCGAAAATCTGGAGCGGACAGCCCAACCCGCAGCTGACCGCCGAGGCAACGGGCCTGACCCCGGGAGCGGCGCTGGACCTGGGGTGCGGGGAAGGTGCGGATGCCATCTGGCTGGCGGCCCGGGGCTGGGCTGTCACGGGCCTGGATGTATCCGCCGTCGCCCTGGACCGGGCTGCCGCCCATGCACGGGCCGCGGATCTGGCGGCTGATATCGAGTGGATCCAGCAGGACCTGGCCAGTTGGGTGCCGGACCAGCAGTTCGACCTTGTTAGCGCGCAGTTCCTGCACTCGACCCTGACGCCGTGGCAGCAGACGCTTCGGCTCGCCGCAGCGGCCGTGCGGGCCGGCGGCACCTTGCTCGTCGTTGGCCACCACCCCGCGGGACTGCCGCCATGGGGCGCGCACCACGGGCCGGAGAACTACTTCACTGCCGAGGACCTTGTCCGTGAGCTCGGCATCGAAACACCGGAGTGGCGGCTCGACGTCGCCGCAGCCCGGCAACGCAGCGCTACCGGCCCCGCCGGCGAAGCGGCCATCCTGACTGACGCCGTGATGCGGGCAAACCGGCTGGCCCGGCACTGACCGGGCCACGGCACCTCTGGGCCATCCGCCGCGGCACCGGCTCCGAAGCACCCATGGAACCAATCACAGGAAGGGCCCTCATGAGTAGCGACGACCAGCCGCGCAATACCGTCATCCACCACATAGGGTATGCCCGGCCCGGGAACCGCAGGCCCGCTGGGATCTACGGGCTAAGGCTCGGGGGGCGCCCGGACGGAGCACCCGTTGAGGGGACGGCGGCCGGCACCGCAGACACAGGCTCCGACGAGGACTGAACTTCCCTTCTTACGGCGCCGGGGCAACCCGGGGCGCGACGAGAACTGCCCCCGCGGCGATGACCGCGGTGAGAGCAAAAACGCCGGCGAAGGCCGCTCCGGTGGGAGCCAGCGCGGCGAAGACGACGCCGGACGCCGCAAGCACCAGCGCCGCACCGAGAGAGTCGGCAATGGACATGGCTGAACTGTTGAACCCCTCCGTGGCCCGCGTCGAGAGCGCCAGGGTCAGGACGCTCAGGCGTGGGTACAGGAGCCCCATCCCCCCGCCCGCGAAGATCCATCCGGCGATGGCGACCATGGCGGGCCAGCCGAATACAGTGGCTGCGAGCACAACGGCAATGGCACCCAGGACGAGCGCCGCTCCGACCCTGATGGCCCGCCGATGCCCCAGCCGCAGCCCAAGCCTGCCCTGAATCGCCGAGGCGGCAGCCCAGGCGAGCGAACCGCCGGTCAAGGCAAGTCCGGCCAGCGTGGCGGAGAAGGCATGGCTTTCAACGAGCAGATACGGCACATACACCTCGGCGCCGAAGAAGGCAGCCGCCGCCAGTCCGCGGACCAGGATCACGCTCGGCAAGCCGTGCCGGGCACGCAGGGTTCCGGGCGGCACGAGCGGGCGGACGGCCACGAGCGCGACAACGACGGCGGCTGCCGACAAGGCGACACCGACGGCCGGGACCTCGGCGGACAGATTCAGGCCGAGCACGGCGAGCGCCGCGAGCGCCGCCCAGCCGAACCTGCGGTAGTCCCCGGCGGGTCGGCGGGCCTGCGGACTGCGGACGGCCGCGGCAGGCTCCGTCGGGTTGCTTCCGGACCCGCCGTGAAGGCCGCGCAGTGCCGGCACGATCATCAACAGCGCCGGGGCCACGAGCCCCACCACGCCCAAAAAGACCCATTGCCAGCCGATCCACTGCGCAACGATTCCGGCGGCCAAGGGCCCCACTAGCGATGGGATGACCCAGGCGGCGGCGAAGGCGGCGAAGATTTTCGGGTGCAGCAGCGCCGGATAGACCCGGGCCACCACAACGTACAACGCCACCGTCAGGGCCCCGCCACCAAGGCCCTGCACCAGGCGGCCGGCAACCAGGGCGGGCATGTCCGCGGCCGTTCCGGCGATCAGCAGGCCCAGGGCGAACACCGCGACCGACGTGGTGAGCGGCGCGGCGGGGCCGCGCCGGTCGGACCAGTTGCCCGCCGCGACCATCCCCATCACGCCGGTGGCAAACGGTCCGGCGAAGGCGAGGGCGTAGAGGCCTGCCCCGTCCAGCTCGCGGCTGACCAGCGGCATGATGGTGGTCACCGCGAGGGACTCAAACGCCGCCATGAACACCAGGGCGCAGGAGCCAAGGGTCACCAGCCGGTAGCCGCGGTCCAGAATGCGTTCATGTTCCGGGGCCACGGACGGGGAATGGGAGGGCACGGGCGGGACCTGATCTATAGTCATGGACGCAACCGTAAAACCTCAACTAAAGTTGAGGTCAAGGCCGGTTCCGCAGCTGTTCGTCCGGGGCTCCGGCGACGAATCCCGGGTTGATATGCCCGATGGACGGCTAAGGGAAGCATGCCACAACTGGCCGGCGGGTCGCACCGTCTCCTGAGCATCGGCGAGGTGGCCGAGCGCAGCGGCGTGGCGGCGTCGGCCCTGCACTTCTACGAACGCAACGGGCTCATTTCCTCCACCCGGAATGCAGGCAACCAGCGGCAGTACCGGCGGGACGTGCTGCGGCGGGTGGCGTTCATCCGGGTGTCGCAGCGGGTCGGGATTCCGTTGCGGGACATCCGCGCCGCGCTTGAGTCCCTCCCGGCCGGGCGGACGCCGACCAAGCGCGACTGGGCCCGGCTCTCCCGGCGGTGGCGGTCGGAGCTCGATGACCGCATTGCCGCATTGGAACACCTCCGCAGTGACCTGGATGGCTGCATCGGCTGTGGCTGCCTGAGCCTCCGGACCTGCCGGCTGCAGAATCCCGATGACGGGCTGGGCGCCGGCGGCACGGGTCCGCGGCGCTGGCAGCCGTCCCCTGCCCCCGGAAACGTGCCGCGGCAGCTCCACGACCCGCCCTTAGCGGAGGTGCCGCAGCTGGCCGGGCGGGTCGCCGACGAAACGGTTCCTGCCAGCCCGGTAGCCGAAGACGGCCGCGAGCGAGCCGATGATGAGAAATAGCACTCCGGCCGCCGCGAAGGACCCCGTCACCTGGTGGAGCTGGCCCACCAGCAGGGTGCCGGTGGAGCCCACGCCGTAGCCCACGCCCTGCATCATGCCGGACACCCGGGACGCCGTCTGGCCGTCGCGGGTCCGGACCATGATCATGGTCAGCGCCACCGCGGTCAGGCTGCCCTGGCCCAGTCCCAGCATCCCGGTCCAGAGCCAGATCAGCTCGAGCGGGCCAAAGACGCTCAGCGCGAAGCCGCTCCCGGTCAGAAGCGCCACGCCCGCGTTGATGATGCGTTGATCCCGGCACCGGGTGGCCAGGGCAGGCGCGAACAGGGAGCCGAGCATCTGGACCAGGATCGAGGCGGACACAACCAGCCCGGCCGCGTTGCCGTCCATGCCGCGCTCGCGCAGGATCGGCGCCAGCCAGGCAAAGACGCTGAAGGACATCATCGCCTGCAATGCCATAAAACCCGTCACATTCCATGCCACGGCCGACCGCCATACCGTCACTCCCCCGTGCGCCTGGCCCTGCCGGACGTGCCGCTGCCGGACAGCCAGCGGCAGGAACAACAAGAGCACAACGCCGGCGGGCAGCGCCCAGAACCACAGCGCGGCCGTCCATTCCCCGCTCATCCTGAACAGCGGATAAGTCAGGCCGGCGCCCAGAGCCGCGGACGCGACGATCGCGGTCGTGTACAGGCCGCCCATCAGGCCCAGCCGGTGCGGGAAGTCGCGCTTGACCAGCCCCGGCAGCAGCACGTTGCAGAGCGAGATGGCGACTCCGCAGGCCGCGGTGCCGGCGAGCAGGGCCGGAAGGTGCCCGACGGCGGGGAGCGCCACGGGCCGCAGCAGCAGCCCGGCGGTCAACACGGCCATGGCCCCCAGCAAGACCCGCTCGGCGCCGAACCGCCGGGCCAGGACCGGGGCGAGCGGCGCGAATACGCCGAGCAGCGTCACCGGCACGGTGGTCAGGACCACCAGCGCCCAGCCCGGAAGTCCGGCGTCGGCCGTGACCTCGGGCAGCACTGCGGCGAAACTGGAGAACACCGTGCGCAGGTTGAGCCCGATCAGGACCAGGCAGACGCCAAGGTAGGCGAGCGTCCGGCGGCCGCCCACCAGGGTGGCACCCGCGGCGGGGACATCGTCGATCTCGGCGTCCACGAGCGTGCTGTTGACGGCGCCGGCGCGTCCGTCCGGGCTGCCGGCCGGGCTGCCGGCCGCCGGATACCGGGTAACGGGATTCCGGACAGCGGGGTCCGGGGTGCTCATCGGTGCAGTCACGAGCCTATTGTGGCAGGCCGCCGGCGGCGGACCGTGTCACGCGGCCGGGCCCGGCGGCGCCCGCGTCACGCGCTAGGGCGGCGGCTCCGTCCGCGGCCATCCGGGCCCGCCGGGATTTCATCTATTCTGGAAAGGATGAGCGAATCCCCAGAATCCCCGCAGAATCCGCAGCCGGCGCGCCCGGTGACCCCGGGCAGCCAGGCCTCCTTCGGCACGTACGGCGGCCGGCCGGTCAGCTTCGTGCGCCGCGGAACCCGGCTGCAGGGACGGCGCCAGGCCGCGTGGGAAGAGCACTCGGACCGGTGGGCCGTGGAAGTGCCGCGCCACGTCGCGAATACGTCCGTGCACCCGGACTATGAGTTCGACGCCGAAGCCGAATTCGGCCGGAAGGCCCCCTTGATCGTGGAAATCGGCTCCGGTCTCGGCGACGCCGTCTGCCACGCCGCGGAGCAGAACCCGGACAAGGATTTCCTGGCGGTGGAGGTCTACACCCCGGGTCTGGCCAACACGCTGATCAAGATCAACAGCCGCGGGCTCAGCAACGTCCGTGTTGTGGAGGCGAACGCCCCGGAGGTGCTGGCCACCATGCTGCCGGCCGGGTCCGTCACGGAGTTATGGATCTTCTTCCCGGACCCGTGGCACAAGTCCCGCCATCATAAGCGCCGCCTCATCCAGCCGGCCTTCGCGGAACTCGCTGCGCGCGCCCTGGGTCCCGGCGGCATCTGGCGGATCGCCACGGACTGGTCCAATTACGCCGTCCACGTCCGCGACGTCCTGGCCGGCTCGGCCGACTTTGAGAACCTGCACGACGGCGAGCGCAGCGGCGACGAAAGCCCCCTCACCCGGGTCTGGGAATCCGGCGTCGAAGCGCTGGTCGGCGGCGCACCCGTCAAGGAAGGACGGGCTCCCGTGAGCACCGGGCATACGGGGCCCAACGAGGGCTTCGATGCCGCCGGCGGCTGGGCGCCCCGGTTCGACGGGCGCATCCTGACCAGCTTCGAAAACAAAGCGCACGAGGCCGGCCGGCACATTTTCGACCTCTGCTACCGGCGCCGGTAGCGGCGCCGGTCCGGGCAGGCGAAGGCTTCCCGTGCCCGCCGGCCCGCATACCGACCGCCCGGCCACTGTCCCGCCGCCGTTTAGCATGGCACGATGACTGGGGGTATTTTCCTTGGGCCGCCCCCGGCCCCGGGACGGACTGTGTGAGGGACTGATCATCAAAAAGAAACTCAATCAAGCTGCGGACATCGCCGAGGACGTTACCAACTCCCGGGCCCTTGAAGTTGTGGCGCGGGCCGGGTTTGCCGTTGCCGGCATCCTGCACTTCTTTATCGGCCTGATCGCTGTCCGGCTTGCCGTGGGCGGGGAGGGCCAGGCGGACGTCAGCGGCGCAATCCAGCAGCTCGCCAGCCAGCCCGCCGGCCCGCTGCTGCTGTGGGGTTCGTTTGCGTCGTGCGTGGCTCTGGCGATCTGGCAGACCAGCGACGCGGTCTTCGATTTCGAGCATCTCTCACGCGAGGAGAAGATCACCAAGAAGGTCCGGGCAGGGCTGCAGGCGCTGATTTACGCCGGGCTGTCCGTCACGCTGGGCTCGTTCGCTTTCGGCACCCGATCGGACAACAGCCAGTCCACGAGCGACCTGACGGTCCAGGTCATGAGCGCACCGGGCGGGTACCTGCTGCTTCTGCTGATTGGCGCCGGAGTCGCCGTCGCCGGGATTGTCTACGCGATCCGGGGTTTCCGCCGGTCCTTCCTCAAATACCTCCGGATGCCGTCCCAGGACCAGGCTCGCGCTGCCGTCACGGCGGCCGGGGTGGTGGGCTACGCCGCCAAGGGCGTCGCCTTGTTCACGGCCGGACTGCTGATCATCATGGCCACGATAAAGGTCCGCCCGGAGGAGTCCACCGGGCTCGACGGCGGGTTGAAGGCTCTGCGCGAGCAGCCGTTCGGCCCGTACATGCTGGCTGCCGTGGGAGTCGGCCTCATTTGCTACGGCATCTTCATGGCAGTCCGGTCCAAGCTCGCGAAGATGTAGGGCACCTGCTACCCCTGCGGCACGGAGATGACAGCCAGGGTCTGCTGCTCGCTGTCGCGCATCTCTACGCTGGCGATGCTCGTCAGCTGCACGGGAGTCGCCCCGGTGATCCTGACCTTGCCGCTGGGCGTCGCCGTCCACGCGAAGGCGCGGTCCTCGACGCCGTCGCGGTCCTTGACCCACAAGGACACCGTGCCTTCGACCGGCAGGCTTCCGCCTTCCACCGCCAGCTCGGTCCCCCAGGTCTTTTTGACCAGGCCGACGCTGAACTGCAGGCCGGCCCCGGACTCGACGGAGTAGCTGGCATCAGGCCTGTCCGGCTGGATCAACGACGGACCGGCCAGCACGCCCAGCGCCAAGGCAGCGGCGGCGGCACCACCCAGGGCCGCCAGCCACCGGCGCCGGGCGCTACGACGGCGGGCGGCAAGCTGGTCAAGGAGCTGGCGTGGCGCCTCGGCTGATGCGATGGCGGGCACCGGCTGGCTGCCGGATGCGACGGCGGCGAGCGCTATGGCCTCGGCCACCGGTACCGCGTCCAAAAGCGCCGGCAGGCTGGCCAGTTCGTCCAGTTCCTGACGGCATTCAGAGCACACCGTGAGGTGGTGATCGAAGGCTGCGGCGTCGTGGGGTTCCAGCCCGCCAAGAAGGTAGGCGCCCAGCAGCTGATGAAGGTCCGCGTCGTTCACCGCTGCACCCCCATCTCGTCAAGGATCGTCCGGAGCGCCCGCAGAGCGTAGAAGGCCCGGGACTTCACGGTGCCGCTGGGGATATTCAACTGAACGGATGCCTCCTGGACGGTGTAGCGCTGGTAGTGGAGGGCCACCAAAACCTTCCGATGTTCGGTGCTGAGCCGGAGCAATGCTTCCTCGATCAGGACCTTATTGAGCAGCTCGTCGATGCGTCCGGTGTTCACCGGATCTGCGGCGTCGCGTTCCGCCGCTTCCTGCGGCCGGCGCTGGGCCTTGCGGTAGTTGTCGATCATGATGTTCCGGGCCGTCCTGAACAGGTAGCTGCGCAGGCTGCCGGTAATCTGCGGCGCCTGCTGCCAGACGCGGAGGACCGTTTCCTGGACGACGTCGTCCGCTAGCTGCCGGTCCCGGGTAGCGCCTAAGACAAAGCGCTTGAGCGCAGGCCCGTGGTCACGGTAGATCGCGGCCACCACATCCTCATCCAGCGGCATGTTCCCCCTTCCGGCCCTCGTCCTGGCCAGCCCTGGTCAGGGCTGTTGATTCCTGTTGATCCTTCTGAAACCGTATGACGCCTGGAACGCCGTAATGGTTCAGGATGCCTTGATGAACCATTCTTGCCTCCGGCGCGTCATACCGATTAGCGCCAGCCTCTGAGTCGGACTGGCCTGATTCAAGGAGCAGCACATGAAAAAACATCTCAGCCTTGGCCTGTCCGCCTTCGCCCTCGCGGCCTTACTCTCCGGTTGCGCCGGCGGCGGAACCACACCGGCGGCGACGACGGCGGCGCCCGCCACGACCGCGGCCACATCACCCTCAATGACAGAGACTACGGGCAGCGCGGCAACAAGTTCAGCTCCGGCGGCAATGTCGGCGACCACCAAACTGATGGTCGCCGAGTCCCCGGCAGGACAAATCGTGGTGGATGAGAACGGCATGAGCGTCTACTACTTCACGAAGGACACGAAGGACTCCGGGACCAGCGCCTGCACCGAGGCGTGCCTGGCGGCCTGGCCGCCGGTCATCACCGACTCGGATTCGCCTGAACTGGACGGAGTCAGCGGCACCGTAGGGACCATTGATACCCCGGATGGCAAGAAGCAGGTCACCCTCAACGGGATGCCCCTGTACTACTTCGCCAAAGACAAGGCGGCCGGAGACATCCTCGGCCAGGGCGTAAACAGCGTCTGGTATCTCGTGGCCCCGACCGGTGAGATGATCACCGCACCCGCCGGCTCCTAAACCGTCCCGGCCCTGCCATCGGGGGGCAGGGCCGGGATTACACTCAGGTCATGAGCCACGACCTTGATCTGAAAACCGTCGCGAAAACCTGGCGCACCATGGTGGACAGCAACCAGGCGCTGCTTGTCCGCAAGTCCGGCCACGACGCCGCATGGTGGGCGGAACAGGCGCGCGCCGCCGGGCTGCGGAACAACGCCGAACTCAGCGACTGGATGCGGAAGGAGCACGGCATCACCGGCTACGCGCAATACGCCGTGTCCTGGGAAATGTTCGGCTACCCGGAGTTCATGCTCCGCGACGCCGACGAGCTCTACGACGGGCAGTACGCGAAACACCCGCAGCTGCGGCCCATCGCCGACGCGATCCTTGCCTGGGCGGCGGCAACTGAAGGCGTGGAGATCCAGATGCGCAAGGGCTACGTCTCGCTGCACAGCCCGAAGCGCAAGTTCGCCCAGGTGACCCGGGCCAACAACACCACTGTGGACGTGGCCCTGCGGATGAAGGCCCCAGCCGCGGGCCGGCTCGAAGCAGTCAAGGTCCGCGCGGGTGACTCGTTTGACCGCCGGATCCGGGTCACGTCCGCGGACGAAGTGGACGCGGAACTGCTGAGCATCCTCTCCGTGGCGCTGGAAGAGAACACCTGAGACGGTACCGTCCGTCGTCGGAGGGTGCTGCGGGCTGGCTAAGATGGATCAGATAACCATCTGCCGAAAGTAGCGCACGAATGCCTTCCCATCAGGACGAGAGCGCGGCACTGGCGATACAGACCCCCGCCATCAACGACCGCTCGCTGGCGGCCGGGCTGGCCTATGCAATGGGAAGCCGCGTGTCGGGCATTTCCTTCGACGCCGCCACCGGGCTGCTGCTGGGCAAGGTCCGCGGCGGGGCGGCTGCACCCTACTCCACCACGGCGAAACTGGTGCGGAAAACGGGCGGCTGGAGCTGCACCGTGGGCGTCTGCAGCTGCCCGGTCCGCAAAGACTGCAAGCACGTGGCCGCTTTACTCTTTGCGGCCGAGGACAATCCGGCGACCCGGATCCAGTTGCTGGCGCCCGCGGGAACCGAGCGGCTGGCCCGCCAGCCCGCCGCCCCGGCCCTGCCCGACTGGGAGCAGGCGCTCAGCCCGCTGATCTCACAGCCCGGGATTACCGCCTCCACCAACGGCGTTCCGCTGGCCCTTCAGTTCGAGATTGAGGAACCCGCACCGCACTTCTCCTACACCGGCCGGCGCGATCCGCTGCGCAGCGTCCGCCAGCTCAAGGCACGGCCCGTGATCATGGGGGCCAAAGGCAAATGGATCCGGGGGGACGTGTCCTGGACGACCCTCAGCTACCTGAACTACCGGCGTGAATGCAACGAGTCCCACGTCGAGTGGATGCAGGAATTCCTCGCCGCCCACACCGCCTCCGCGAACCGCCAGCACGCCGGGACCGGGCTGTGGCTCGGGCTGAACACGTATGCCGGGAAGAACCTGTGGAGCCTGCTTGCCGAGGCGCAGAAAATCGGCGTCGCCCTGGTGCACAGCCGCGGATCGGATCCGGTCCGGGTCGTGACCGAACCAGCCGCCGTCGGACTGAATCTCACCCGTTTCGGCGCCCCGGCGGACGCGTCGGATGAACTGGAAGCCGCGACTGAAACGCAGCGCGGTGCGGGCGGGCATGCCTTCGGGGGCGACGAGGGCGGGCTGGAACTCGCACCGAGCATCAACGTGGCGGGCACGGTCGTGGATCCCGCCACCGTCGGCACCATCGGCCGCCCGGCGCACGGGATCTTCCTGACCTCCCCCGGCGAAACTTTGCCCGGCGCCGCGGCCGGGGACCCCGTCATTACGCTGGCCCCGCTCGAAAGCGGGCTGAGCGAAGAGCTCCTGACCTTCGCCACGGGAGGGACCACCCTGCACATCCCGGCCCGCGACGAGGGCCGCTTCCTGACCGGGTTCTATCCCAAGCTGAAACAGACCGCCCGGGTCACGGCATCCGACGAGTCCGTCCGGCTGCCCACCCTTGCCGTCCCGACCCTGTCCCTGCTGGCCAACTACGGTGCGGATCACCGGGTCCGGCTGCACTGGGAATGGCACTACACCTCCGGAAACCACGTCACGGCACAGCCCCTGTGGCGCCATCCGGGGGATCACGGTTACCGCGACGACCCTGCCGAGGCCCGCATCCTCGAAGCCGTCGGCCAGCCGTGGGACACGGTTTCGTCCCTTGGCGAATCCGCGGCCGGCGGCTGGGGAACACCCCGGCTCGCGGCATCGGCCGAGCTCACCGGCCTCGACACGCTGGCCTTCACAGAGGAGGTCCTCCCCCGGCTGCGCGAGCTCCCCGGCGTGAAGGTTGACACCGCAGGCGACATCGCGGACTACCGCGAGGCAGAAGAAGCCCCCGTCGTGGCGATTTCCACCACCGCCACGGACAGCCGCGACTGGTTCGACCTGGGCATCGTGATTACGCTCGAAGGCCAGCCGGTGTCCTTCGCCGCCCTGTTTTCCGCCCTGGCCGCCGGGCAGACCCGCATGCTGCTGCCCAGTGGTGCGTACTTTTCCCTCGACCTGCCGGAGCTGCACCAGCTCCGGGCGCTGATCGATGAGGCCCGTTCGCTGCAGGACAACAAGGACGCGCCGCTGCAGATCAGCCGTTTCCAGGCCGGGCTCTGGGACGAGCTCGCCCAGCTCGGCATTGTGGACGAGCAGGCCGCCGCATGGCGCGAGGCCGTCGGCGGGCTGCTGGAGGGCGGCGTGAAGGGCCTGCCGCTACCGGCGACGCTGAATGCCGAGCTGCGTCCGTACCAGGCGGAAGGGTTCAACTGGCTGAGCTTCCTCTACCGCCACGGGCTCGGCGGCGTCCTGGCCGACGATATGGGCCTCGGCAAGACCGTCCAGGCACTGGCACTGGTGTGCGCTGCCAAGGAGGCTGGCCCGGACCCCAAGACCGGCGCGGCCCCGTTCCTGGTGGTGGCGCCCACCTCCGTGGTCGGGAACTGGGCCGCGGAGGCGGCACGGTTCGCGCCCGGGCTGAGCGTGCGCGCTATCGGTGAGACCTTCGCCAAGGGCGGCACGGACCCGAAAGCCGCGATGGACGGTGCGGACATCATCATCACCTCGTACGCACTGTTCCGGATCGACTATGAGGCCTATGCCTCGCAGTCCTGGGCCGGGCTGCTTTTGGATGAGGCCCAGTTCGTCAAGAACCACCAGTCCAAGGCCTATCAGTGCGCCCGCAAGCTCCCGGCCGCGTTCAAGCTTGCCATCACCGGAACCCCGCTGGAGAACAACCTGATGGAGTTCTGGGCCCTGACCTCCATCGTGGCGCCGGGGCTCTTCGCCAGCCCCAAGCGGTTCGCCGAGTACTACCAGAAGCCGGTGGAAAAGAACGGGGACAAAGCCCAGCTGGACAAACTCCGGCGCCGGGTCCGTCCGCTGATGATGCGCCGCACGAAGGAACAGGTCATCAAGGACCTGCCGCCCAAGCAGGAGCAGATCCTCGAGGTGGTGCTGAACCCGCGGCACCAGAAGGTGTACCAGACGCACCTTCAGCGGGAACGGCAGAAGATCCTTGGCCTGATCGAGGACGTCAACAAGAACCGGTTCACGATCTTCCAATCGCTGACCCTGCTGCGGCAGCTCAGCCTGGATCCGTCCCTGATTGATCCGTCCCTGTCCGGGGTCCGCTCCAGCAAACTCGACGTGCTTTTCGAACAGCTCGAAGATCTTGTCGCCGAAGGCCACCGGGCCCTCATTTTCAGTCAGTTCACCGGGTTCCTGGGCAAGGTCCGGGAACGGCTTGTCGCAGAGGGCATTGAGTTCTGTTACCTCGACGGCGGCACCCGCAACCGGTCCGACGTCGTCAACGAGTTCAAGAACGGTGCGGCCCCGGTCTTTTTGATTAGCCTCAAGGCCGGCGGCTTCGGCCTCAACCTGACCGAAGCGGACTACGTGTTCCTGCTGGACCCGTGGTGGAACCCGGCGTCGGAGGCACAGGCCGTGGACCGGACCCACCGGATCGGGCAGGCCAGGAACGTCATGGTCTACCGCCTGGTCGCCAAGGACACGATCGAGGAGAAGGTCATGGCGCTCAAGTCCAGGAAGTCCCAGCTCTTCGCCGACGTCATGGAAGGCGATGCGCTCTCCGGCGGCGCGCTGACAGCGGAGGACCTGGCCGGACTCTTCAACGACTGACCCGAGGCCCGGAACGGGTCAGATCAGTCCCTGCGTGGTCTCACTCAGGGTTCCGGGGCCGCCACACCACCATGGCCTGGGTCCGGGCACGGGGACGTTTGCCGCGGGCCAGGCTGACGACGTCGCCGGCGGTTCCGGCGGCGAAGATCCTCGCATCCAGCGGTTCGCGGCGCCGGGCCAGTTGCTCGGTCAGTTCGCTAACCCGCCGCTGGAGGGCCGCCACCTGGTTCTCCAGCTGCAGGATCCGTTTGATGCCTTCGAGCGAGACGCCTTCCTGGGAAAGGCGCTGGATCTCGCGCAGCATCGTCACGTCCCGCTGTGAATACCGCCGGGACTTGCCCGGGGCCCGGCTGGGCGAGACAAGGCCCAGCCGGTCGTACTGGCGCAACGTCTGCGGATGCATGTCCGCCAGCTCCGCGGCGACGGAGATGACGAAGATCGGCTGGTCAAAGTCGATGGCCATGGATGGGCCTAGAGCCGGGCCTTGGCTGCGAGGTCGGCACGGATGTCTTCACCGGCGGTAGCGGCGGCAAAGGCCTTCACGGCCTCCTCCGCTTCCTTGCTGAGCCGCCGGGGGACGGCGACGTCGATCGTGACCAGGAGGTCGCCGGTGTCCGAAGCGTGCTTGACGCCGCGGCCCTTGACGCGGAGCGTCCGGCCGGACGGGGTGCCGGCCGGGACCCGGACCTTGACCTTGTCGCCGTCGATGGTCGGAACCTCGATGTCTCCGCCCAGGGTCGCCTCGGCAAAGGAGACCGGCACGTGGATCCGCAGGTTGTCGCCGTCGCGGACGTAGAACGGGTGAGGTTTGACGGAGACGGTGACCATCAGGTCCCCGTTGCCGGCGGGCCCGTACTGGCCCTTGCCGCGGACCCGGACCTTCTGGCCGTCCTTGATGCCGGCCGGAATCCGGACGTCGATGACTTCGCCGTCCGGTTCCCGCAGCCCGATGGTAGTGCCGCGGATGGAGCCGGCGAAGGAAATCGAGTGGACGCGGTCCGGTCCGCGCCTTTCTGCGGTCCGCGCTGGAAGGACTGGCCCGCACCGTAGCCGCCGCCGAAGAGGTCGGCGAACTCCGGCGGAATACCGCCGGATGTGCTGTAGCCGCCGGACTGGCGTCCGCCGCCGCCGGTGAACAGCCCGCCGAAGAGGTCCTCGAAGCCGGCTGCTCCGGCGCCCCCGCCGGTGCCGCCGGGCGCGAAGCGGGCACCGCCGCCCATGGCACGGATGGCGTCGTACTGCTGGCGCTCTTCCGGATCAGACAGCACGGAGTACGCCTCGGAGATGTCCTTGAACTTCTTCTCCGACGCAGTGTTTCCGGCATTCGTATCAGGGTGGTGCTGCCGCGCGAGCTTCCGGTAGGCCTTCTTGATGTCAGCGTCGGAAGCGTCCTTGGCGACACCAAGGATCTTGTAGAAGTCCTTGTCCACCCAATCCTGGCTAGCCAATGGCGTTTCCTTTCAAAAGTACAAAACGTTAGGGCGAGATTACCGCTGAACGCCGAAGCGGATGAGGGGGCCCGGGAGTGGCATCGGGCCTGCCGGGGCGTGGCGGCGTTGGTCCGTAGGACCTTCGCCGCCACGCGGAGGGGCAGGGCCCCCTCATCCGCGAAGGCGTGGACGTGATTACGCCGGTACTGCCACAATCACCTGGGCCGCGCGGAGCACGCGGTCCCCGGACTTGTAGCCCGAGCGCAGGACCTGGCTGACGGTGTCGATCTCGACGTCCGGGCCGGGCTGCTGGATGAGCGCTTCGTGGATCGTGGGATCGAATTCCACGCCCGGTCTCATCGATGCGCACCAGTCCGTACGTCTTGAGTGCGGTCTCGAGCTTGGCGGCGATCGCGGCGAACGGGCCCGTCGGTCAGGTCGCCGTGCTGGCGTGCCGCGTCGACGTCGTCGAGCACCGGCAGCAGCGAGTTCAGGACGCCGATGACGGCCATTTCCCCTGCCACTGCGCGGTCACGCTCGACGCGCTTGCGGTAGTTGACGTACTCGGCCTGGAGCCGGCGAAGGTCGTTCTTCAGTTCCTCCGCCTCGGCAGTGTCCACCACCTGCGCCACGGACTCCGCGGCGGGCACCTCAACACTGTTCAGGATGTCCTCGGCCTGGGACAGTGCGTCCCCGGACTCGGCATGCTGCTCGTGCTCGGGGTGCCGGGCCTCGCCGGTCTCCGGATCAACCTTGCGGTTGTCCCGGATGACCGGCTTCTGCGGCTCGTTCTCGCGTTCGCGTCGGAACCGTGCTCTTCTTCATTGCCGTGGTGGGGCATGATTACTTCTTCTCGTCTTCGTCAACGATCTCGGCGTCGACGATGTCCTCGTCCGCGTCGGCGGCGGGGGCGCCCTCGGCGCCGGCCTCACCCGTGGCGCCGTCCGGGGAACCGGCCTGGGCGTAGATGGCTTCGCCGAGCTTGGTCTGGGAAGCCTGCAGCTTCTCAAACGCAGTCTTCACGGCGGCGTCGTCGGTGCCTTCGAGCGCGGCCTTGAGGGCGTCGACGTCGGCCTTGACCTCGGTCTTGACCTCTTCGGGCAGCTTGTCGTCGTTGTCGGCGATCAGCTTGTCCACGGAGTAGGCGAGCTGCTCGGCCGTGTTGCGGGTGTCGGTTGCCTCGCGGCGGGCCTTGTCCTCGGCGGCGTGCTCCTCGGCGTCACGGACCATGCGGTCGATGTCGTCCTTGGAGAGCGCGGTGCCGCCCGTGATGGTCATGGACTGTTCCTTGCCGGTGCCCTTGTCCTTCGCGGAGACGTGGACGATGCCGTTGGCGTCGATGTCGAAGGTGACCTCGACCTGCGGGACGCCGCGCGGAGCCGGTGCGATGCCGGTCAGCTCGAACGTGCCCAGCGGCTTGTTGTCGCGGGTGAACTCGCGCTCACCCTGGAAGACCTGGATGGCGACGGAGGGCTGGTTGTCGTCCGCCGTCGTGAAGGTCTCGCTGCGCTTGGTCGGGATGGCCGTGTTGCGCTCGATCAGGTGCGTCATGATGCCGCCCTTGGTTTCGATGCCCAGCGACAGCGGCGTGACGTCGATCAGCAGGACGTCCTTGCGCTCACCCTTGAGGACACCGGCCTGCAGTGCGGCGCCGACGGCGACGACCTCGTCCGGGTTGACGCCCTTGTTCGGTTCCTTGCCGCCGGCGAGCTCCTTGACGAGGTCGTAGACGGCCGGCATGCGGGTGGAGCCGCCGACGAGCACGATGTGGTCGATCTCGGAGAGCTTGATGCCGGCTTCCTTGATGACGTCGTGGAACGGCTTCTTGGTGCGGTCCAGCAGGTCCTTGGTGAGGTCCTGGAACTTGGCGCGGGTCAGCTGCTCGTCCAGGTGGACCGGGCCGTCGGGGGTGACGGAGAGGTACTGGAGGGAGACGTTGGTGCTGGACGAGGAGGAGAGTTCCTTCTTGGCCTGCTCGGCCGCTTCGCGCAGGCGCTGCAGGGCGATCTTGTCCTTGGACAGGTCGATGCCCTTGACCTTGAGCTGGTTCAGCAGGTAGTCAACGACGCGCTGGTCCCAGTCGTCGCCGCCGAGGCGGTTGTCACCGGCCGTGGAGCGGACCTGAATGGTGGAGAAGTCGTCTTCGTCCTTGCCGACCTCGAGGAGGGAGACGTCGAAGGTTCCGCCGCCGAGGTCGAAGACCAGGATGAGCTCGTCTTCCTTGCCCTTGTCCAGGCCGTAGGCGAGAGCGGCCGCGGTGGGCTCGTTGACGATGCGCAGGACCTTGAGGCCCGCGATTTCGCCGGCTTCCTTGGTCGCCTGGCGCTCAGCGTCGTTGAAGTACGCCGGAACGGTGATCACGGCGTCGGTGACCTTCTCGCCGAGGTAGGACTCGGCGTCGTTCTTGAGCTTCATCAGGATGCGAGCGGAGATCTCCTGCGCCGTGTACTTCTTGTCATCGACGGAGACGTTCCAGTCGGTGCCCATGTGGCGCTTGACGGAGGCGATGGTGCGGTCGATGTTGTTGACGGCCTGGCGCTTGGCGATCTCGCCGACGAGGACTTCGCCGGACTTGGAGAAGGCAACAACCGACGGAGTGGTGCGGCCACCCTCGGCGTTGGCAATGACGGTGGGCTCGCCACCTTCGAGAACGGAGACGACGGAGTTCGTGGTTCCGAGGTCAATACCTACTGCACGTGACATGTGTTGCGTCCTTACTTTCCTGGGAATCTTGCCGGGCTGGCGAGCCGACCGGACCGGGGGCCCGACCGTTATTGAGCGATCTGCACTCAACTTTACTCAGACCTAATGCCGTGTCAATTCAGGGTTGAGTGTACAGACTCAACCCGGGGATCCTACGGCCGCAGGACAGGGGAAGACCCGCAGGAATTCGGCGCAACGACGCCTCGGAATCGGCAGTTTCACCCGCGCGAACCGGCCCGGCGGCCGCGCCCGATGGCCGGCGCGAGTTCCGCCCGGCCTGCGCGAACCCGGCGGGACCTGCTAGGCGGGCAGTTCCAGTTCCCAGTCCTTGACGTCAGCCACGGGTGCGAAGAGGCTGCCATCGAGCTCCGCGAACGGCACGTTGTTCCGCACTTTGTTGGGCCAGTCCCGGTTGGCCAGGGCCGCTTTGCCCAGGGCCACGACGTCGGCGGCACCACTCACCAGCAGCGCTGCTGCCGTGTCCGGGTCATCCAGCATCCCGTTGGCAATTACCGCCACGCCCGAGTGCTGCTTGGCGAGGGCGGCCAGGGATTCCGGGCTGTCCGCGAAGGCGGGTTCGGAAGCCTGGTATTCGGTGGTGTGGATGAAGTCGATCCCGGTGGCGCCCAGGGTCGAGAAGATGACCTTGGCCTCCTCCGCTCCGCCTGCCCACCGGTGCCCGTTGTCGCTGACCTTGGCCTGGGAGACCCTGATGCCGACGGTCATCTCGGGGCCGACGGCCGCGCGGACTGCGCCGCAGATTTCAGCCGCGAAGCGCACACGGTTTTCCGGCGATCCACCGTAGTCATCGGTCCGCTCGTTCAGGTAGTCGGTGAGGAACTGGTCCAGCAGATAGCCGTTGGCGCCGTGGATTTCGACGCCGTCGAATCCGGCGTCCTTGGCGTTGAGCGCTGCCGCGACGAAGCCGTCGCGGACCTCATCCATTTGGCTGCTGGTGATCTCGCCGGGAACCGGGTACGGCCCTTCCCCCCGGTAGAACCCCAACTGCTCACCCTTCGGGGCGATGGCCGACGGACCCACCGTGGAGTCCATGAAGCGGTTGCCTTGAGCCTGGGCGCCGGCGTGCATAAGCTGCGCGATGATCCTGGCGCCCTCCGAATGGGCGGCCGCGACCACCTTGACCCAGGACTGAGTCTGTTCTTTGGTCGCAAGTCCGGGCTGGAAAAGGTAGCCCTGGCTGTAGGCGGTGTCGGGATAGATCCCCTCCGTGATCAGCAGCCCGAACCCGCCGCGGGCAAACGCGCGGTAGTAGGCCGCCATCCGCTCCGTGGCATTCCCGTCCTCGGTGGCGCTGATGCGGGTCATAGGCGCCAGAGCCACCCGGTTGCCCAGTTCAATGGACCCGATCTGCACCGGTGACCAGAGTGCATCAAATTTCGACATGGAGATCTCCTTCAAGCTTGTTTGTCGCGGCATGGGGCCCGCCCGGGGCATGGAGCCGCTCACCGGCGAAGAGGTACCCATATACGAGGCCAAACGATTGCGGGCCGGCTTAAATTCCACGCCCCGGCCGCCCGGCCGCCCCGGCCCCCTGCCCGGGGCCGCTTAAAGGGAAGGGAGACCGGCACGTGCCGGTCTCCCTTCCCTCTCTGGCTGCTGCGGCCTACCGGTCGCCGGACGCGCCGGCCGTACCGTAGTTGCCTTCGGGGTACTCACCCTCGTCGGCGGCGTCGGCCGCTCCGCCCACGGCGCCTGCGCTGCCGTAGTCGCCGGCTTCGTAGTCCCCTTCCTCCGCACCGACGGACGCAGCGGTAGCCACTCCGGCGTCGCCGTAATCCCCGGTCGGATACTCGCCCTCCGGGGCCGTGGGCGGGTTCGTTCCCTCCCCACCGGCGTTGCCGTAGTCGCCTTCGACGTACTGGCCTTCAGCGTCGGCTGCTTCTTCCACCGGGAGCCGAACGCCCTCGCGCTCCGTTCCGGCCGCCGCGCCGGCCTCGCGATTCTCAGACCTGCTGTTTTCCGTCATGAACGGACCCCCTCCTGGAAGCTCTGGGTGCGCCCGGGTGGCCGCACGGGCAGTCTATCGAGCGCAGCGGGATCGCAATAGGGTCCCGGCTGCACTCCGGGCCCGCCGCTTACCCGACGCCGGCGTTCTCTGCTTCGGGTTCGGTGGCGGAAGGCTCCCGGCCGGGTGCGTGCGCGCCCTTTGAGGGCTTTCCGAGCTGGCTCGGCCACCAGATGCGCTCCCCGATGTCGTAGGCCAGGGCGGGGACCAGCAGCGAGCGAACCAGGACGGTATCGAGCAGCACACCGAAGGCGACGATGAAGGCCAGCTGGACGAGGAACATGATCGGAATGATGCCCAGCGCCGCGAAGGTCGCTGCCAGGACTACGCCCGCAGAGGTAATCACGCCGCCGGTGACCCCGAGGCCGCGCAGGATGCCGGGCCGGGTGCCGTGCTTGAGGGATTCCTCGCGGACGCGGCTCATCAGGAAGATGTTGTAGTCCACGCCAAGGGCCACCAGGAACACGAATCCGAAGAGCGGCACCGTGGCGTCAGCCCCGGGGAAACCGAGGATGTTGTTGAAGACGACGGCGGCGACGCCCATTGCGGCGCCATAGGACAACACCACCGAGGCCATCAGCAGCACCGGCGCCAGCACGGACCGCAGCAGCAGCATCAGGATCGCCAGGATGACCGCCAGGACAATGGGGATGATCGTGACGAGGTCGCGCTGGGCGGAGGTGTTGGTGTCCAGCGCGGTGGCGGTCACGCCACCGACCAAAGCGCCGTCGTCGGCCGTTTTCACCGCGTCGCGGAGCGCAACAACGGTGTCTTCGGCAGCGGCAGAGTCGGCGGCGGAGATCAGTGTCGCGTTGATCAGCACTTTGCCTTCGCGGACCGCCGGTGCGGCGGGAGCGCCCGGTGCGCCGGTGATGGGAATGTTGCCGGCGGCCAACAGGTAGGCGTCGCCGACACCCTCGGTCGCCTTGACCTTCTCCAGCACCAGTGCGGCCCTGGTCTCGTCCGCGACGATGACGGCGGGGCTGCCGGACCCGGCATCGAAGTGCCGGGCCAAAGCGTCCTGGCCATCGACCGCGTCGGAGGCGGTCAGGATAACGTCGGTCTGCGGCACGCCGTTGGCCTTGAGCTGCAGGATCCCGGACGAAGCGACGAGCAGCAGGAGCACGGAGGCAACCCAGACCGTCCGGGGCCGGCGGGAGACGAGCGAACCCGTGGCGCGCCAGATGCCCTTCTGCCCTTCCAGGCCCGTGACGAGCCGAGGCTCCCGCTCGTTTTCCGGGAGGACCTTCGGCCGGAACGGCCAGAAGGCCGCGCGGCCGAAGAGCGCCATCAGGGCCGGCAGCAGGGTCAGCGAGGCGAAGAGGGCGCACAGGATCCCGGCAGCCGCGACGGGGCCAAGCGCCTTGTTGGAGTTGAGGTCGGAGAACAACAGGCACAGCAGCGCAATGATCACGGTCGCGCCGGAGGCAAGGATCGGCTCAAAGGAGGCCTTCCATGCTGTCAGGACGGCCGACGTGCGGTTGGTGGTGTGCGTGAGCGCTTCGCGGAACCTGGCCACGTAGAGCAGCGCGTAGTCCGTGGCGGCACCGATCACGAGGATCGACAGGATGCCCTGGCTCTGGCCGTTGAGCTGGATCCAGCCAAGTTTGGCCATGCCGAAGACCAGCAGGATGGCGGCCGTGAGCGCGAAAACGCTGGTCAGCAGGACCGTGATCGGCAGCAGCAGCGATTTGTAGACGATCAGGAGGATCACAAAGACGGCGCTGAGCGCCACCAGCAGCAGGATGCCGTCGATTCCGCCGAAGGCGCTGGCAAGGTCCGCCGTCAGCCCTGCGGGTCCGGTGACGAAGCTCTGCATTCCGTCCGGGGCGGAGGCCTTGACCTCAGCGCGGAGTTCCTTGACGATCTCCCTGAGCTCTTCCGAGGATGCGAGCGGCACCACAAACTGCACGGCCTTCGAGTCCTCCGACGGGATGGGGCCGATCACGGCGCTGACGCCCTCCAGGGACTCCAGCGCTCCCTTGATGGCGGCAGCCTGCCCGAACTGCTCCGGGGTAAAGGCGTCTCCGTTTTCAATCACGATGACCGCGGGGATTTCCGTGGAGTCCCGGAACTTGGCCTGCCACTCCTGGGCTGCCGTGGCTTCGGCGCCGGCCGGCAGGAATGAGGCCTGGTCATTGGTGGAGACTTCGCTCAGGCGTCCGAAGGTGGGGCCGCCGACGCCGGCGATCGCCAGCCAGGTCAGCACCAGCAGCACCGGCACGAGCCAGCGCAGCCAGAAGGGGACCCGCGTCGCGGTGGAGGGTTTCGTTTTCATGGGCCCTTCTTAGGTGGTCCTCGGAGGAGTAAGATCATCTTCATAGTAGACTATCTCCACAATGGAGATAACCCCTTGACGGAAGTTTGTGGACCGCGATCCCGGGACGGACCGGGAGCGGCCACCGGAGGCGGCGATCGGGACGGTCCCGGCCGGCTGCAGTAAAATCCGCAGGGGCGCATTCACGGCGCCGCAGCGGTCAGCACCTCGGAAAGGAGGCTCGCCATGTCAGAAACACCGGGACCACCGGAGGCTGGAGGGCCGCCGCCCCTGGTCCGGATCCTGCAGGAGTTCACCCTCGAAGCGAACCGCTACGTGGACGCCGCCGGCGGCCGGAATGACATGCACCGGACCGACATGAACGCCCTCGCCGTCATCATGCGCCACGCGGCCCGGGGCGAAATCGTCACGCCCGGGGTGCTGCGGAAAGAACTCAATCTCAGTTCCCCTGCCACCACCGCACTGATTGACCGGCTGCACGCCTCCGGCCATGTCCTCCGCGAACGCCAGGGGCCGGACCGCCGCCAGGTCCAGCTGCAGATGACCTCCAAGGCCTACCGGGACGGCGGAGCCATGTTCATGCCGCTTGCCCGCCACATGGGCGCCGCGATGACCGCATTCACGCCCGGGGAACTGGAGATCGTTACCCGGTTTATGACCTCCATGATCGAGGCAACCCTGGCGGCCGGGCAGGAAGCCGCCCAAGGAGCACCCGCCGGAAACGCGCATGGCGAATCGGCGCCGGACACCGCCTAAGGAGGCCCGCGGCAGGACACGGCACGTGCTGGCGCGAAGGAGTACCGTTCCCCTATGAGCGAGGAGCAGCCCGACGACGTCTACACCCATGGCCACCATGAGTCGGTGGTCCGGGCCCACGCCTCCCGGACGGCGGAGAACTCCGCCGCCTTCGTGATCCCGTACCTGATCCCCGGGAGTACGGTGCTCGACGTCGGCTGCGGTCCGGGGAGTATCACCTGCGATTTTGCCGCGCTCGTCGCCCCCGGCCGGGTCACCGGGCTGGACCGCTCGCCCGAGGTGGTCGCCCACGCAGCCGCCCTCGCGGCCGAACGCGGCGTGCAGAACATCGGGTTCGCGGCCGGCACCATTTACAGCCTGGACTTCGAGGATGAATCGTTCGACGTCGTCCACGCACACCAGGTCCTGCAGCATCTGACCGACCCGGTGGCCGCGTTGCGCGAAATGCGCCGGGTGGCGAGGGCGGGCGGCGTCGTGGCCGTGCGCGACGCCGACTTCCACGGCATGAGCTGGTACCCGGCCTTCCCGGAACTCGACGACTGGATGGAGCTGTACCAGCGGATCGCCCGCCGCAACGGGGCCGAACCCGACGCCGGCCGGCGCCTGGTGTCCTGGTCGCAAGCCGCCGGGTTCACGGATGTCGCACCGTCCAGCAGCAACTGGCTTTACGCCACGAGCCAGCAGCGCCGCTGGCAGGCGAGGGTGTGGGGCGAGCGGGTTCTGCACTCCGCGTTCGCGGACCAGGCGCTCGAATACGGGTTCGCCAGCGAGGCGGACCTGGCCCGGATTTCAGCCGGTTGGCACCGGTGGGGGGCCACGGCCGACGGCTGGTTCCTTATCCCCAACGGCGAAGTGATCGCCCGGGCCTGAAGTCCGTGGTAGCCCGCGGTTTGCCAGTAATGGCCGCCATCGGCGCCCGCAGACGGCCATTTGTGGCAAACGGAAGGCGCGGTTGGCCTCAGCCGGCCGGCGGCGCGCGCGGGGCGCTGTCGTCGGTCCGCGGCAGCCGTAAAATAGATCCGTGCAACCCTCCCTTTGGCTGGCCCTGGCCGGCGCCGGCGTCCTGATCAGCTTCACCCCCGGCGCAGGCGCCATCAACACCATGAGCAATTCCCTGAACGCCGGATTCCGCCGGTCCCTCTGGGGCATTCTGGGCCAGCAGGCCGCCCTGGTGGTGCACATTGTGGTCGTGGCGCTCGGGGTCGGCGTCCTCGTGGCCAGCTCGCCGACGGCCTTTAATGTCATCCGCTACGCCGGAGCCGCCTACCTGGTCTATCTGGGCATCCGCCAGTTCCTGCGCAAACCCGACCTGGACCAGGCGAATACCGCCGCACTGCGGAACGAACCGGCCTTTTCCATGTTCCGCCGCGGCCTGTGGGTCAATCTGCTCAATCCCAAGGCGATCGTCTTCTTCCTCGCCTTCATGCCCCAGTTCATCCGCCCCGAGCAGCCGCTGTTGGGCCAGTACACAGTCCTCGCCGCCACAGTGATTGTGATCGACGTCCTGGTGATGTGGTTCTTTTTCGCCGCGGCGGCCAAGTCCTTCCAGCGGTTCACCCACGATGCGCGCGGGCAGTTGGTCCTGAACCGGACGTTCGGGGTGCTCTTCGTGGGCGTCGGTGTCCTGCTGGCACTGATCCACTAGGCACTGATCCACCAGGCCCGGATCAGCGCCCCGCCTCTACGGATCAAGTGTTTAAGTGTGACCGCTGCTGTAACACAGGAGACGCGGGAGCTAGCCAAGCCGTGCCCGGATCATCCATGCTTAATCGCATGGGCTCAACGTCGAGGCAGTATCGGATCATCACCGTCTGCACCGGGAACATCTGCCGGTCACCGATGGCCGAGCTGATGCTGGCGGACGCATTCACCACCGCATGCCTCACCGGAGCGGTCGTGGATTCAGCCGGCACCACGTCCTACGAAGCCGGCCGGCCGATCGATCCACGGGCTGCCCGCAAACTCATGGCCCACGGCATCGCCTCCCAGTCCCATATTGCCCGCGAATGGCGGGCCGAATGGTTTGCCAGCCGTGAGCTGATCCTGGCCCTCGATGTGGACCACTATGGATGGCTCCGGCAGGCAGCGCCGGACCCGCGGTCCATGGACAAGGTACGCATGCTGCGCAGCTTCGATCCAGCCGTTGCCGGCAGGGACCTGCTGGACCAGGGCATCGAGGACCCCTGGTTCGGCGGCCACACCGACTTCGAGAACACCTGGGACCTGATCCGCGCCGCGGTCCCGGGAATCGTGGCCCATGTCCGGGCGGAACTGCAACGCCTGGACCTGCACGAGGACATCGCCGGGCAGCAGGTACGCTCTACTCCATGAACCCAGCACCCGTCATCATTGCCATCGACGGGAGGTCAGGCGCCGGGAAGACCACCCTGGCCATCGAACTGGCGGCACTCCTCCGAGAGCACCACAAGGTTTCGCTCTTCCACTTGGAGGATATCTATCCCGGCTGGAACGGGCTTTCAGCAGGCGTTGAACGCTACGTCTCCACTGTCCTGACCCCGCTGCGCCGCGGTGAAACAGCGGACTGGGTCAGCTGGGACTGGGAGAGGCACTACGACGGGGCGACCCGTACCACCCCGCCGTCCGAAATAGTGATCGTGGAAGGCGTCGGCGCGGGTTCCGAGGCGGCGCGGCCGCTTCTGGACGCCGTGATCTGGGCTGATCTGCCCGACGCCGAGCGCCGTCGGCGGGCGCTGGCCCGCGACGGCGACACCTACGCGCCGTTCTGGGAGCAGTGGGCCAGGCAGGAAGCCCAATGGCTGGCTTCGGACGACGTCCCGGCCCACGCCGACGTGCGCGTATTGAACTTCGCCGACGGCACGTCCCCGGCCGATGTCCTGCAGTCGCTGCAGTACCTGCCCGCGCTGGCCCCCGTGCTCCTGCCCGAGGTGGCAGCCAGGCGCGGACTCCGGCTCCGGTCCGAACGGCTGACCGCGGTACCGGACGCCGCCCGCGTCTTCGAGTCCCTCTTCGGCCGTTCCCCCAACGCGGCCTGGCTCGACTCCTCCCTGCCCGCAGCAGGACTCAGCCCGGTAGCGGCGGAACGTAGCCGGTTCAGTATCCTCGCCGATGACGGCGGACCCTTCGGACAGGCCGTACGGCACAGCTCCGGCAAGACCTCCGTGAGCGTCGGAACGTCCACGGTGACCACGGAGGGTGGGTTCTTCCGCTGGCTGGACAGCGTCTGGGGCCGCAGCGTCGTCCCGGCTCCCGAGGGGTACCCGGGCGAATTCGCGCTGGGCTGGATCGGGTACCTCGGCTATGAACTTAAGCGGGAGACCGGTGGCAGCGACGTCACCGCGCCCACGCCCGATGCCTGCCTGCTCTTCGCCGGCCGAGCAGTAGTTCTGGACCACCTTGAAGGCACAGTATGGCTGCTGACGCTCGACGCTCCCGGCGCGGAAACCTGGCTCGCAGCGGCCCGCGCGGCGGTACACGGGGCCGCGGTGCACGGGGCTACCGTGCACCCGGCAGCCGCAGGCCCGGCAGCCCCGGGTGCCGAGGCCCCCGGCGGCCCCGCCGGGCTGAGCTTCCGGGCGCGGGACACCGAGTCCGGCTACAAGGCCAAGATCGCGGAGTCCCAACGGGAAATCGTCGAGGGAAACACCTACGAGGTCTGCCTGACCACCGCCCTGACGGCGTCCGTTGCACTGGCACCGGGCGGGCCGGACGCGCTGGATCCGTGGCAGACGTATCTGGCGCTGCGCCGGAACAACCCGGCCCCGTTCGCCAGCTACCTGCGTTTCGGGGACCTCACGGTCGCGAGCACGTCCCCGGAACGCTTCCTCAAAATCGCCGCCGACGGCAGGATGCGGGCCGAACCGATCAAGGGGACCCGCCGCCGGGACCCTGACCCCGGCAGGGACGCGGAGCTGCGCCGGGAGCTGCGGTCCTCCGCCAAGGACCGGGCGGAAAATATCATGATCGTGGACCTGCTCCGCAACGACCTCAGCCATTTCGCCGTTCCGGGGTCGGTCTCGGTCAGCCGGCTGTGCGCGATCGAAAGCTACGCCACCGTGCACCAGATGGTCAGCACCATCGACGCCGAACTCAAACCCGGGATGCCGCCCGCCGAGGCCGTGGCCGCCTGTTTCCCGGCCGGGTCCATGACGGGCGCTCCCAAGGTCAGCACCATGGCCGTCCTGGACCGCCTCGAAGCCGCGCCTCGGGGAGTGTATGCCGGCGCCATCGGCTATTTCTCGCTGACCGGCGCGAGCGACCTCGCCGTCGCCATCAGGACCCTCGTCATCAGCCCCGATGAAACCGGCAGCGGGACGGCCGAACCGGGCAGGGCGTACCTCAGCCTCGGCGTGGGCGGCGCCATCACGGCGGATTCAGCCCCGCAGGAGGAATACGACGAAATCCGGACCAAGGCGTTCGGGGTCCTCTCGACGCTCGGCGTCAGGTTTCCGGCGGACTAGGCTCCCGCCGGGCCTATTGCAGCGTCGCCGTCAGCCGCGCGACGTTGTCCACGTATCTGGCCCGCATCGGCCGTTTGAGCCAGTCCTCCAGCAGCAGTTCGTGCGAGATGCCGCGGTAGGTGTCCTCCACCGCCCGGACCCGTTCTACGATGTCCGAGCCGAGCAGCATCACGGACACCTCGAGGTTCAGCGAGAAGGACCGCATGTCCATATTGCTGGAGCCGAGGACCGCAACCTCGTCGTCGATCGTGAAGTGCTTGGCATGCAGGACAAACGGAGCCCGGTACAGGTAGATCCGCACCCCGGCTTCAAGTAGGGCCTTGTAGTACGACTGCTGGGCGTGATGGACCAGGAACTGGTCGCCCTTCTCCGACACGAAGAGTTCGACGTCGACGCCGCGCTGCGCCGCGGTGGTCACGGCGTACAGCAGGGAATCATCCGGGACAAAGTACGGGCTGCAGATGGAGATCCGGTGCTGCGCCGAGTAGATCAGTGTGTTGAACAGGCGCAGGTTATTTTCGGTGACGAAGCCCGGCCCGCTCGGCACTGCCTGGGCCGTGATGTGCCCGGCTGCCGGTTCGGGCCGGTGCTGCAACTGCTCCTCGAGCGACTCATCTGTTTCGCTAAGCCAGTCGGTGGCAAAGACCACGTTGAGGGTGGTCACGATCGGCCCGCGCAGGCAGGCCATGAGTTCCACCCATTCCCGGCCCAGCTTGCGGTGCTTGGGATTGTTGTAGGAAGGCTCAATCAGGTTCTGCGAACCGGTAAAGGCCACCTCCCCGTCAATGACCATGATTTTGCGGTGGTTGCGCAAATCCGGCCGGCGCCATTGCCCGTGCACCGGGCTCAGCGGCAGCATGGGCCGCCAGCGGATCTTGCTCGCCTTGAGCCGCCGGATCAGCTTCCGGTAGCCCGGGATCCGCAGCGTGCCGAGGTGGTCGAACAGGACCCGGACTTCGACGCCGCGCTCCGCCGCCTCTTCCAAGGCCGTGAGCAGGTCATCAGTCACATGGTCGCTGCTCATGATGTAGAACTCGGCGTTGATGAAGTTCTTGGCTTCCCGGACCGCGGCGGCCATCGCCTTGATCGAGTCCGGATATCCCGGGAGCAGTTCGACGCTGTTGCCATCCACCATCGGCAGCGAGCCGAGGGTCTTGTTCAGTTCGGCCGCTGATGCCACCCATTCCGGCCCGGCGTAACGACTTTCCAGACTGGCCAGCGCGGAGGCGCCTGCCCGGACGCGCGTGTTGACGGCCTGCTGCTGCGCCCGGCGGCGCCGGGAGAGGCGGAAGTTGCCGAAGAGCAGGAACAGGGCCAGGCCCACGGATGGAATGAAGAAGATGACCAGCAGCCACGCCATCGCGGTGGTGGGCCGGCGGTTGCCGGGAATGATGCCGACGGCCAGAACCCTGATGGCGAGGTCAATCAGGGTGAGGATCACGATCAGCCACGGCGGGAGGGTTCCCGCCAGCGGTATTGGCCACAGCACAGGCGAACCCCTCAAGCTCCAGGCCCGCGGAACCGTTCCGGAACGGGCAACGAGCAAATCCTATCCCGGAGCACCCCGCACTAAGCTGATGCCATGACTTCTGCTGCCGGCGTTCCCGCTCCTGTCCCGGTCCTGGTCTTCCTGGATCCCGAGTTCGAGGGCGGACGCCTGGCCGACGCGTCAAAACCGCAGCTGATGGCCACGGATCAGGGAGCGACCCGCGGCGACGGCGTGTTTGAGTCGCTGCTGGCCGTCGCCGGCCGGCCGCGGAAGCTGCAGGCCCATCTGGACCGGTTGGCCGGTTCGGCCCGCCTCCTGGAACTGGACATCCCCGCCGAAGACGCGTGGCGGCGGGCGATCGAGACGGCCCTCAACGAGTACCGGAGCCGGCAGGCGCCCGTACCGGACGGCGCCGGTTCCGCCGGCAGCGCGGACACGACCGCGGCCACGGCCACGGCCACGGATGAAGCCGTGATCAAACTGATCGCGACCCGCGGCGTCGAGGGCGGCGGCCCCATGTGCTGGGTCCAGGCGTCCCAGCCGTCCCCGGTCGGCCGCCGCCAGCGGGAGACCGGACTCGACGTGATCCTGCTCGAGCGCGGCTACGACAGCGAGGTCGGCGAACGCGCCCCGTGGCTGCTGCTCGGGGCCAAAACACTGTCTTACGCAGTGAACATGGCCGCCCTGCGGCACGCGCACCGGCAGGGCGCGGACGACGTCATTTTCATCTCGGCGGACGGGCGGGTCCTTGAGGGGCCGACGTCGACCGTGCTGCTGGCGCACCTGGAGACATCGGACGACGGCGCCGGCGGGGTCCGGACGGTCCGGCGGCTGATCACACCGCAACTGGACAGCGGCATCCTGCCCGGCACCTCCCAGGGCGCCCTGTTCACGGCGGCGAAGGCCGCCGGCTGGGAGCTGGGGTACGGCCCGCTGGAGCCGCAGGACCTGCTGGAGGCCGACGCCGTGTGGCTGATTTCCAGCATCCGGCTCCTGGCGCCCGTGAACCACATTGACGGCCACGAAATCGGGACCCCCGAACGGCGGGCACAACTCACGTCGGAACTCAACGCTTTGTACGCGACGATCGAATAGGGTGCGGACCCGGTACGTGTTCCGGCCCGGGGCACCTCAGGCCGGGCGCAGGGCCGCAGCGGACGCGGACGGACGCCGCCGAAACGAGGCCGGGTTGAAGGACGGCAGCAGGAACGCCGCCAGGACCGCGTCGAGCAGCTCGGGGGCCGCGGTGCTGCTGTTCCCGAACCGAGCCCGCACCCCCAGGACTACCGGGGTGCCGTCGGCCCGGCGGCGGATATCAACCTCAACCGGGCCCGTCAGCCCGAGGGCATGGACGGCGTCCAGGGCCAGCGGCGCCACATCGGCGGCGGCGCCGGCAGCGACCCTCCTGCCGACGGCGGCGCCGGCTTCGGTCCCGGAGCCCGGGCCGGTCCGCAGGGGCTGATCCACGACCACCACATACGGCGCCGTTGCGTTCGGTGTCCGGGTTCCGAAGACCAGGGCGACATACCCTGCCCCCGGGATGAATTCCTGCACCAGCCGGCCCTCCGGCTGGTGTGCCCAGTCCACTGCGCCTGTGCCGGGCAGGACGACGGCGCCGTCCCCACCCCGGGCGACCCGCGCCTTGAGGACGACCGGACCGCCCATCGCGGCGAGCGACGCGGGTGCGGCCGCGAAGTCGCTCGGCACGCCGAACCGCGGGACAGCAACTCCCTCGGCCTGCAGCGCCCACGCGGTCAGGAGGCGGTCGTTGGCAAGCGCCACCGGCCCCGGCTCGGAGACGATCAGCCGGACGCCGTCGCTGAACGCGGCCCGGGCGGCGGCCAGGTGCGGCAGTTCCTCGCTGAGCGTGGGAATAACCATGTTCAGGTTCCGGGCATCAACGAGCCGGCGCAGCGCCGGGACCCAGTCCGGGTCCGAAGACGGCGGGAGCACTGCGGCCTCAGCGCCGGCGATACCCGGCACCTGGCAGGAGTCGGCGCCAAGGACCGGGAGCCCCCGGTCCGCGAGCTGGGTTGCGATGCTGCGACCGGCGGCGCTGCCAATTCCGGTCACCAGGATGTGTGGGCGCACGGCTTCCCCTTCCGTTGCGGGCCGACGACGCCGGTCCCCGGCGTCAGCGCCTCACAGGACGGTGCGGCACCGTTGTGAGACCTGAGCTGTGACCTGCGTTTTCGAGACCTGTGTTTTCGAGAGCTGCGTTTGAGACCTGCGTTTGAGACCTGCGACGATGTTGCTGACTTGGTCCTCCCAGTAAAGAGTCCGCCGGTCCGGATAACACGAGTGGCCACTACTTGGAAGTCCCCGGCCCGTCGGAGCCACGGCGGACCCGGATCCCCTGGATCCGTGACAGAAAATGACGGCACCGGCAGTGCGGGGCGCCGTCGTAAGTGTTAGGTTCGAGGAGAGTAATGAGAACCGGCGCCAAGCCCTGACTGGCCGGTCGGCAACCCTCCCTTTCGCGGCGGGGTGCCTCAGGTGAATACTCGGCATATCGACCATTCGAGCTGCAAGCGTGAAAGAAGGAGATCCCTGATGCCCGAAACACCCGCCCCGGCGGCCCCGCCCGCCGCCGCCCCGGAAAAGCTGGCCTACCGGCTGTTTACCGGCCCTGATGACCGGTCCTTCTGCGAGCGCGTTTCGGCGGCCCTCGCCGAAGGTTACGTGCTTCACGGCAACCCTGCCGTGACGTTTAACGGCAGCACCGTGATCGTGGCGCAGGCCGTCATCCTGCCGTCCGCCATTGCGACCGCGGACGCGGCCGTCGCGGACGCCGTCGAGGACCTCAGCATCGGCGACGGCAGCGATGCTGCCGGCTTCGGAGACGCGTTTGCGGGGCACGCATGAGCTACGCCGGCGATCTGACCCCACAGGAGGCCTGGGCGAAACTGGAGGCCGGCGCCGTCCTGGTCGACGTCCGTACCGAGGGCGAATGGGCCCACGTCGGCATCCCGGACACCAAGGCCACCGAGAACGATCCGCTCTTCATCCAGTGGAACCTCGCCGGCGGGAACCCCAACCCGCAGTTCGTTGAGCAGCTGAAACTGCAGGCTCCGGAGGACACCGCGGTGGAGCTCATCTTCCTGTGCCGCTCAGGCGCCCGTTCGATTGCAGCCGCCATAGCCGCCACGCAAGCCGGGTACATCTCGTACAACGTGCTGGAGGGCTTCGAAGGCGAACCCGACAACCGCGGCGAGCGGACCGTCAACGGCTGGAAGAACCGCGGCCTGCCCACCAACCTCGGAACGAATTAGGTGGGTTTCAATCCCGACGCCACCGAATGGGGGGCGGAGACCCAGGCGGTCCGCGGCGGCCTTGACCGTACGGACTTCCAGGAGACCACCGAGCCGGTGTTCCTGAATTCCGGATTCGTTTACGAAAGCGCGGCCGCCGCCGAACGGGCCTTCACCGGCGAGGACGAGCGGTTTGTCTACTCGCGCTATGGGAACCCGACGGTGGCGACTTTCCAGGAGCGGCTCCGGCTGATCGAGGGAACCGAGGCGTGCTTCGCGACGGCTTCGGGCATGTCCGCGGTCTTCACTGCGCTCGGCGCGCTGCTGGCAGCCGGCGACCGGGTGGTCGCCGCACGGTCCCTGTTCGGTTCCTGCTTCGTGATCCTCAGTGAAATCCTGCCGCGGTGGGGCGTCGAAACCGTCTTTGTGGACGGGCCGGACCTGGAGCAGTGGCGGGTGGCACTGTCGAAGCCGACGACGGCCGTGTTCTTCGAGTCCCCGTCGAACCCCATGCAGGAAATCGTCGATATTGCCGCCGTGAGCGCCCTCGCGCATGCCGCCGGCGCCACCGTGGTGGTGGACAACGTCTTTGCCACACCACTGCTGCAGCGCTGCGGCGAGTTCGGCGCGGATGTGGTGGTCTACTCCGGCACCAAGCACATTGACGGTCAGGGCCGTGTACTCGGCGGCGCCATCCTCGGCACCAAGGAGTTCATCAACGGCCCGGTCAAGCAGCTCATGCGGCATACCGGCCCGGCATTGTCCGCGTTCAACGCCTGGGTGCTGACGAAGGGGCTGGAGACCATGTCGCTGCGGGTGAACCACGCTTCGGCCTCGGCGCTGCGGCTCGCCGAATGGCTGGAGACGCAGCCGGCCGTGGACTGGGTCAAGTATCCGCTGCTGGCATCCCACCCGCAGTACGAGCTGGCGGCACGGCAGATGAAGGCCGGCGGGACCGTGCTGACGCTGGGCCTCGCGCCGTCCTCCGGGCGGTCCGCGAAGGACGCCGCGTTCGCGTTGCTGGACGGGCTGCGGATCATCGACATCTCCAACAACCTGGGTGATTCGAAATCCCTCATCACGCATCCGGCCACCACGACGCACCGGGCCATGGGTCCGGAAGGACGCGCCGCGATCGGGCTGGGCGACGGTGTGGTGCGGCTGTCCGTGGGCCTCGAAGATGTCGAGGACCTGATGGGTGACCTGGCCCGGGCGCTCAAGCAGGTCTAGCCGCCTTCCCGCTTCGGCCGGGCCGAAGGCGGCGCTATCCGGGGAACGGCACTTCGTCGGTGGACAGCGTCGTGGCCCTGGCCGCGTAGTCCACGACGCCGGGCAATCCGGCTTCGGCCAGCAGGCGGCGTTGCTGCTGCGAGCCGGTGCCGCGCTCCATGATCCGCTGCACACCGGCGCGCACCAGTTCAAGTTCGCCCTGTTCCCGCAGCACGGGGGCCAGGTAGTCCACGAAGGCCTCAACGACGTCGCGCGCGGGCGCCGGCCTGAAGGTGCCGAAATCCAGCAGTTCGGCGCGCACCCCGAAGTTGCTGGCCTGCCAGGCGGCCATCCGCAGCAGCACGGTGGGCACCGGGGCCGGTTCGACGCCGTCGTGCCAGTCGCGGCTGGCGGATTCGACGAGCGCCCGGACCAGCACGGCAATCAGCGCCGTGTCCTCGGCATGGAGACAGACATCCGCGACGCGGACCTCGACGGTGGGGTGGTGCCGGCACAGCCTGGCGTCAAAGTAGACCATCCCTTCGTCGAACAGCACGCCGCTTTCCTGCAACCGGTTCACGACCCTGCGGTAGACCGTCAGGCTCCCGAAGATCATCGACGGTCCGGCGCCGGGCCAGCGGTTCCAGACTTGTGTGCGGTAGCTGTCGAACCCTGTGTCCGTGCCGTTCCAATACGGCGAGTTCGCGCTGAGGGCGACCAGTACAGCGAGCTTGTCCCGGATCCGGTCCATCACCGCCACCCCCTCGTCCGGGGACTCCACGAGGGTGTGCACGTGCAGGCCGCAGGTCAGCTGGTCACGCACGGTGAGCCCGAAGCGGTTCTCCAGGGCGGCGTAGCGCGGTTTGGGCGTCAGGTGGGTCACCGGTGCGAGCGGCGATGTCGCCAGGGCGGCAACCCGGGCCCCGTGGGTCCGGGCCGCGCCGTCCGCGAGGTCCCGGTCCAGCCGGATGGCCCGGAGCAGCCCGGCGTAGTCCCGGCACGGCACCGTCTGGGTTTCGATTTGTTCGAGCTTGAGCTCATAGCTGAAGCCGGGTTCGTCAGGGCCGGCGGCGCCGCCGGGGCTCAGCTGGGCCATGAGGGCCGCAGCAAGGGCCAGCGGGGAACCAGTCGCCTCGTCGACAATCAGGAGTTCTTCCTCAACGCCGAAAGTGCGCATGACCCTATTTTGCCCGCGCGGACGATTCCGCAACAGATGGCGCAGTACATCCGGTCAGGACAAGGTCAGTCCTGGAAGTACTCGATTTTCGCGCCGATGGTGTTGAGCCGCTCGGCCAGGTCCTCGTAGCCGCGCTCGATCACGTAGATATTGCGCAGCTCCGAGACCCCGCGCGCGGCGAGCATCGCCAGCAGCAGGCAGGCAGCCGGGCGGAGCGCGGGCGGACAGCCCACTTCGGCGGCCCGCCACCTGGTGGGTCCGTTGACGTAGATGCGGTGCGGATCGAGCAGCTGCACCCGGGCACCGAGCTTGTTCAGCTCGGTCAGGTAGATGGCCCGGTTCTCGTAGACCCAGTCATGGATCATGGTCTGGCCCTCCGCGTTGGCCGCGATGACCGCAAAGAAGGGCAGGTTGTCGATGTTCAGCCCGGGGAACGGCATGGGGTGGATCTTGTCTTCCGGGGCGCGGAGCTCCGAGGGCCGGGTGGTGACGTCCACCAGCCGGGTCCGGCCGTTGCGGGCGAAGTACTCGCCGGAAACCTCCAGCTCCTGGCCCATCTGTTCCAGGGTCGCGAGCTCGATCTCCATGAATTCGATCGGGACCCGGCGGATAGTGACTTCGGAGTTCGTCACGATGCCGGCCGTGATCAGGCTCATGGCTTCGATCGGATCTTCCGAGGGAAAGTATTCGACGTCGACGGCGGCGGCGGGCTTACCGACGATCCGCAGCGTCGTGGTGCCAACACCGTCGATTTGCACACCGAGCATCTGCAGGTAGAAGCAGAGGTCCTGCACCATGTAGTTGGGGCTGGCGTTGCGGATGATCGTGGTGCCGCTGCGGTGCGCGGCGGCCATGATGGCGTTCTCGGTGACGGTGTCGCCGCGTTCGCTGAGCACGAAGGAGCGGTCCTTGCTGTCCGCCGGTGGAGCCTGCACCGCATAGAAGCCGGCCGTGGCCTCCACGCTGAGACCGAACTGGCGCAGCGCCTGCATGTGCGGCTCGACCGTCCGGGTGCCGAGGTCGCAGCCACCCGCGTAAGGCAGCCGGTACTCCTCGGATTCATCCAGCAGCGGGCCCAGAAGCATGATGACACTGCGGGTCCGGCGCGCGGCCTCGACGTCCATGGCGCCGAGATTCAGGTTTGCGGGGCGGCGGATCTGGAGGTCGTTCACGTTCAACCACGTACACTCGACGCCGATGCTGGTCAGGACCTCGACGATCCGGTTGACCTCTTCGATCCGGGCCAGGCGGCGCAGGATGGTGGTGCCGCGGTTGATGAGGCTGGCGCACAGCAGGGCGACGCCGGCGTTCTTGCTGCTGTTGACCTCGACGGCGCCGGACAGGGTGCGGCCGCCCTCCACCCTGAGGTGGGTCATCTGCGGCCGGCCCACTTTGACGATGCTGCGGCCCACGATCGCCTCCAACCGCTGGATCATCTTGAGGCTGAGGTTCTGCTTGCCCTGCTCCATCCGGGCGATGGCGCTCTGGCTCGTTCCGAGCTCGGCGGCGAGCTGCCCCTGCGTCCAGCCCTTCTCTCCCCGGGCGTCGCGGAGCAGCATGCCAACGTGTTCTGCAGTCTCTTGAGTCATCCCAAGAAAATATCACAAATGATCTATTCGGTGGTTAACCCGGAGTTCCAGCCCGGCATCAACCCTCCCCTACCCGCATCATGCGATAAAGGGCCGGGGTCCCGCTATGGCTGCGCGAGGAAAACCATGTTCCAGGTTCCGGCCCCGAGCGCGGCAGCGGCGGCGGCGGCGGCAATTCCTGCCCCGCCCAGCAGGACCCACACGTCGAGGCCGCTGAACGTCGACGGACGCGCCCACGTCCGCTCGGCCCCGCCGAAACCGCGGGCTTCCATGGTGACAGCGAGCCGGGATGCCCGCCTGATCGCCTGCACCAGGAGCCCGAAGCTCTGGCCCAGGGTGGCCTTGACCCGTTGGTAGGGGTTGCCGCGCGAGCCCACCCCGCGGGCCCGCCGGGCCATTCCGATGGTCTGCCATTCCTCGGCCATGAGTCCCACCAGCCGCATCGCGGCCAGGGTGCCCAGCACAAAGCGGTGCGGCAGTTTCGCGTTCTGGGCGAGAGCGTCTGCCAGGTCGGTGGGGTCCGTGCAGCTCATCAGCAGCACGGCGGGCAGGGCGATCGCGAGACCGCGCAGCATGAAGCCCAGTCCCAGCTGCAGGGAGCCGTCGCTGATGGACCAGATCCCGGCGTCGACCAGGATCGCGCCGGTGTCCGGCGCCAGGATGGCGGTGCTCCAGCCGCCCAGCGCCGCGGCGAGAATCAGCGGCCATCCGCGCTGCCACAGCAGCGTCAGGGTCAGGCCGGCGAGGGGAAAGAGCAGTAGCTCGAATGCGAGGGCCACCGAAGCCGAGACCCAGTCGATGGACAGGGCCAGCACAAAGGTAATGAGGACGACGGCGGTGAACTTGGCCATCGGATTGGCCCGGGTCAGCACGGCCCGGTTGCCGCGCAGGGTCAGGGCATCCCTCATGATGCGGCCGCCCCGGGCAGCTCGCGGTCCGGCAGTTCGCGGTCCGGGAGCTCATGGGTGGGCACGCCGTGGTGGGGGACGCCGGCCGCGGCCCGCCCCGGCGTCCCGAGGCTGAGCTCCGTGCCGCCCAGCGCTGCCGTGAATTCCCGGTCATGGGTCACGGAGACAATCGCGGTTCCGGCATCGAGCAGCTCCGAGAGGAAGGAGGCGAGTTCGGCCCAGGTGTTCGCGTCCTGGCCGAAGGTGGGCTCGTCCAGGACCAGCACCTGCGGGTGGGCTGCGAGGACGGTCGCCACGGACAGCCGACGTTTTTCCCCGCCGGAGAGCGTATACGGGTTGGCCTCCACGAGGTCCGTCAACCTCAACCGCTCCAGCAGCTCCTCCACCCGGCTTTCTCCGTAGCCGAGATGGCGGGGACCGAACATCAGCTCATCGAGCACCCGGCCGGTGACGAACTGGTGCTCGGGTTCCTGGAACACCGTCCCGATCCGGGCGATCAGTTGCTGGGCCTTCCACTGGTACGGGTCGCTGCCGGCGCCGGCGCTCAGGGCCTCGCCGGCGCTGATTGTTCCGGCGACCGGGCGGAGCAGGCCTGCCATGGTCAGCGCGAAAGTCGATTTCCCGGCCCCGTTGGGGCCGGTGATGGTCAGGGCCTCTCCGGCGCGGGCCCGGGCGGTGATCCCGGACTGCACGGGCCGCGGCTCGATCCGGCGGAAGCCGTCCCGGAGCCCGGCTCGGCGCGGCCGCTCGCGCGAAACCGCCACATGGTCCGCGGCTAGCAGCACCCCGCCGGCGGCAGGCCGCAGGATTCCGTGTCCCGCACCGTGGCCCACATCATCGCGCCGGCGCGCGGCGCGGGCCCGTGTGGCGGGCACATGGCCCGGTACCCAGACCCCCGCAGCAATGAGCATGTCCCGCGCCTGTTCGAGGACCGTGTCCGGCGGTCCGTCGAGCAGGACCGCCGGGTCAGTGCCGGAGCCCGGCTGCAGCACCACGATCCGGTCCACGAGGTCCTTCCAGACCGCAACGCGGTGCTCCACGACCACCAGGGTGGCCCCGGTCTTCTCGACGCAGCGGCCCACAGCGTCGCGGACCTCCAGCACACCGGCGGGGTCCAGGTTGGCGGTGGGCTCGTCCAGCAACAGCAGCCCGGGGCGCATGGCCAGGATGCCGGCCAGCGCCAGCCGCTGTTTCTGTCCGCCGGAGAGCGCCGAGGTGGGATGGTCCAAGGGCAGCGCGCCGAGCCCGACGTCGTCAAGCGCCTCGTGCACCCGCGCCCAGATGTCCGCGGCCGGCACCGAAAGGTTTTCCGCGCCGAAGGCGACGTCGTCGCCGACCCGGGACAGCACCACTTGGGTCTCCGGGTCCTGCTGCACCAGCCCGGCGCGGCCGCGCCGGGCCCGGGGCGGGGCCCCGTCGACCAGGAGGCTGCCCGTCTCGTCGGAATCCCCGGTGTCGCCGGGCTCGTCGGGTTCGCCGGCGGAACTGTCGCCGAGCACTCCCGCCAGGGCATGGAGCAGGGTGGATTTGCCCGCGCCGGACGGGCCCAGCAGCAGTACGCGTTCGCCGGGCTTGATCTCAAGGTCCAGCGCATTCACGGCGGGCCGGGTCCGGCCCGCGTGCCGCCAGCCCCAGCCCCGCGCCGTGACCGCCGCGGGGCGTACCTGCTGATCGGATGTCATGAGCAGTCTCCCGTGGTCAGGAGAACACGGGCTCCGTGGCGGCCTTCCGCGAGGCAAATGAGCTCAGGACGCCGGTCCTGGCCAGGCCGCGGGTCGCAAGCCAGGACAGCCCGCCGGCGATCAGGGCCCCCGAGATGGTGGTGCAGATGATGTAGACGAGCTTGTCCGGTGCGGCGTAGGCGATGTTCCAGCCCCACGGCATATACGAGTCATTCAGTCCGCAGAACAGACCCGCCCCGGCGCCGGCCAGCAGGGCCACCGGCAGGTTGAACTTCCGGTAGAGGGCCGGCACGCTGAACTTCTTGTACAGGACCAGGGCGAACACCAGTTCCGCGCCGAGCCCCTGCAGCAGGCCGGAGGTGAGCACCGCAACACCGTACTGCGAGCCCATGAACAGCTCTCCGGTGGCGGCCACGGCTTCGCAGAACAAGGCGGCGCCGGGCTTGCGGATAATGAGCATGCCCAGCACGGCCGGGATCATCCAGCCGCCGGCGTAAAGGCCGGTGAGCGGCGGATAGAGCGCATTAATGGGCGCGGAAATCACGTTGGCGCCCTGGGACCAGGCCCAGAAGATGACCCCGCCGGCCACCGCGATCAACGCGGCCACGACGATGTCGACAACGCGCCAGTTATAGCTGGTCTTCTTGGTTACTACAGATGTCATGCCGTCCTCCTGAGGAACAGGAGGGGAGGGTGCTTCGGGCCGCCGGCTTCCGCCGCCGCTCCGGGCACCCTGAGAACTCGACTCCCTTGCGCCGGTACTAACCGGATCAGGTTCGAGGGTCTGCGGCTGTCCGCACTCTCAGCGCCCGCCTCTGATGCCGCTGGATTTCTCCAGTGGTACCTGCCGGCGGCGCTCCCCTGTCGTATTGAAACTCGCCCTTGTGGGCGTGGCTCAGTTTACACCTGGAGCTCCGTCGGCGCCCGGGCCGCGGTAACATTCGGCGTCCGGACTCCGCGTTCGGCCCCCGTTTCCGTGACACAGCAGGTGCCGGAGGGCCGGTGTGGACGGGCCCCGCGGAAACGCTAGGCTGGGAAAGTCCAGTTCGCGCCCCCAAGGAGTCCCGGTATGAACCTCTTTATCAAACTGCTCGGCACCGGAATCAGCCTGCTGGCAGGTTTCGTCGGCACCAAGCTGGTCGACTCCACGTGGGAGAAGATCACCGGGTCCAAACCGCCCAAGGGAGACGACGACGACGTTCCCACCACCCTGCGCCATGCCCTGACGTTCGCCCTCATTTCGGCCTCGGTCAGCGCCGTCATCCAGGTCCTTGCGAACCGCGGCACCCAGCGTGCGATCACCCGGTTCGCGAAAACCCAGGACATCGTCTAGGAACCAACGGGCGGCGGCGTCCCGGCGGGGCGGCCCTACCGCCGGCCCGGGGCGCCGGACCCGGCCGGACCGGCGTCGCCGGCGTCCGCATCAGCCTGCGCAGCTGCCTGCTGGACCACGGCTTCAAGCTCATCCGTGCTCAACAGTTCCGGATGCAGGTGCTTGGTCCGGTAGCCTGCCCGGCCCACCATGTGGGCGGACACAGGCACGGTGAGCAACTGGAAGATCCAGGCCACCAGCAGGACCGGCCACACCCACCAGGTCCGCATCTGCAGCCCGAGGGCAAACAGCAACAGGAACAGGCCCAGCACCTGGGGTTTGGTGGCGGCGTGCATCCGGCTCATAAGATCCGGGAAACGCAGCAGCCCGACGGCAGCGGCGAGGGACAGCAGCGCACCGACCACCATAAAGACGGCGGAAACGGCGTCGATCGCGGCGTCGACCGGGAAATCCTCAAGCTTCACGGGAGGCCTCCCTGCGGTCCGCGACGAACCTGGCCACGGTCACCGAGCCGACGAAGCCGATGATGGAGATCGCCACGACCAGCATGATGTTGTTGAGCCGGCGGTTCACGGCCATGTCGATGCACAGCGCGGCGGCAAAAATGGCCAGCAGCACGTCGGCGGCGAGCACCCGATCCAGCAGCGAGGGGCCGACCGCGATCCGGATGATCGCTCCGCCGGCGGCCAGGGACAGCACGATGGCGGTCACGGTCAGGACGAGCTGCATCACGCGCTCTCCTCCTCTTTTAGTGCGGACAATTCCTCGCGCGAGCCCATGATGCGGATCAATCCGGCCTCGGTGTCCCGGACTTCCTTGCGGAGCCGGTCCGCGTCCGCGGCGGTGCGGACGTTGATCCCGTGGATGTAGAGCGTCGAGGTCGACCGGTCCACCTCCACCACCAGCGAGCCCGGGATCAGCGAGATGACGTGCCCCGTCGCCGTGACCAGCAGGTCCGAGTGGCTCCGCAAGGGGACCGCGACGACGGCGCTGATCACCCGCGGCCCGGTTCCCACGGCCAGGACCAGGATTTGGAAGCTTGCGGCCACGACTTTGCCCAGGAAGATCACGGCAAACCCGGTGGCGCGCAGCACGTTGAACCGGCCGCCCAGTTCCACCGGGGGAAGGTAGAGGAGCCGGGCGACCACCACCGAGATCAACGCGCCGAAGAGCAGGTTGCCGGCGCTGAAGTCCTGCCACAGCGCGCCCCAGACAAAAACGAGCCACACAAGCAGCGGCAGCTCCTGACGGAGTGAAATCCGTTGCCGGCTCATTTTGCGGCCTCCGGCTGCGGGCTGTTCTGCTGCTGCTGGGCCTGCCCGGACGGTGGAGCCGCGGGGACAGCCGTTTCCTCGCCCAGGACGGACTGGATGTAGGCCGAACGGTCCAGCATCTCCCGCGCGGAGTGGTCCGCCAGCTGGAAGAGCGGCCCGGCGAAGACCGTGAGCGCGACGCCGGCGATCACGAGGCCAAGGGTGGAACCCACCATGGTCCGCGGCAGCAGGGTGACATTGGATTTTCCTGCCCGGCTCCCCGTGGCCGAATCCGCGGGCGCGGCAAGCAGCACCGGGTCCGGGTGTTCGGCGTCCCCGGGCTGGCGCCAGAAGGCCCGGTTCCAGACCCGGGCGACGGCCAGCAGGGTCAGCAGGCTGGTCAGCACTCCCCCGATCACCAGGGCGTACGCCAACGGCGTGCCGAGCTGGACCCCGGCCTGCACGAGACCCAGCTTGCCCAGGAAACCCGAGAACGGCGGGATCCCGGCCAGGTTCATGGCGGGGAGGAAGAACAGCACGCCCAGCAACGGAGAGAGTTTCGCCAGCCCCGCCAGCCGGTCCATCGAGGAGCTGCCGCCGCGGCGCTCGATCAAACCGGTCACCAGGAACAGGCTGGTCTGGATGGTGATGTGGTGGGCCACGTAGAAGACGGCGGCGCCCAGCCCGGCCACGGTGGACAGGGCGAGCCCGAAGACCATGTAGCCGATGTGGCTGACCAGGGTGAAGGACAGGAGCCGCTTGATGTCGCTCTGGGCGAGCGCGCCGAGAATTCCGACCACCATGGTCAGCAGCGCCGCGACCATCAGCGGGGCGTTGAGCGCATCCCCGGGAAACAGGAGTGTCTCGGTCCGGACCATGGCGTAGACGCCCACTTTGGTCAGCAGACCGGCGAATACCGCGGTGACGGGGGCCGGCGCCGTCGGGTAGGAGTCCGGAAGCCAGAACGAGAGCGGGAAGACTGCGGCTTTGATCCCGAATGCGACGAGCAGCATAACGTGCAGCAGGGCCCGGGTGCCCGCATCCACGTCCGCGAGTTTGATGGCGAGATCGGCCATGTTGATGGTCCCGGTGGCACCGTAAATCATGGCGATGGCGATCAGGAACAGCACGGAGGACACCACCGAGACCACCACGTAGGTCACCCCGGCACGGATCCGCGGGCCGGTCCCGCCCAGGGTCATCAGGACGTAACTGGCCGTCAGCAGGATCTCGAATCCGACGTAGAGGTTGAACAGGTCACCGGACAGGAAGGCGTTGGACACCCCGGCCACGAGGATCAGGTACGTGGGGTGGAAGATCGAGACCGGGGCGTCCTCGTCGCCGTCCGCCATGCCCTGCCCGGTTGCATAAACAAGCACCGCCAGGCTCACCACCGTGGAGACCACGAGCATGAGCGAGGAGAACTGGTCCACAACCATCACGATGCCCCATGGCGGAAGCCAGCCGCCGAGGTTGACGGCCGACGTCCCGCCGTTCCAGACCGTCGCGAGCAGCCAGCACTCCAAGAGCAGGGTGACGGAGAGCACGGCGATGCTGACGATCCGCTGGCTGCGGGCCCGCCGGATCAGCAGGAATGTGAGGGCCGCCCCAAGGACCGGGAGGAGGACGGCGAGCGGGGCGAAGCTGGCGATGTTCACGGCCTGCCGCCTTCCGTTTTCGGGGCCGCCCGGGGGGAGCCTGGTTGTTCTTCCGCCGCGAGGGCCGCGGCCCCTGCGGCGGAAGAACCGGTGGTGGTAAGCGGGAATTCCGAAGTCTCCGCGGGGATTTCGGCGTCGTCCTCGGCATCGAAGCTGGGCGTCGCCGCCACCCGGCGGTCCTCGGCGTCGTCCTGGATGTCGTCCTGGCGGGCCAGGGCCCAGGTGCGGTAGATGATGCCCAGCAGAAAAGCCGTGACGGCGAACGAGATCACGATCGAGGTCAGGATCAGCGCCTGCGGCAGGGGATCGTTGTAGTCATTGGGGTCAATCTCCTCGCTGAAGATCGGCGCACGCCCTGCGTAGCCGCCGGTGGCGAGGATCAGCAGGTTGGTGGCGTTGGCCAGCAGCATCAGGCCCAGCACGATCCGTGTGAGGCTGCGTTCCAGGACCAGGTAGATGCCGCAGGCGTACAAGGCCCCCATGACCAGCAGCAGGGTCAGATTGACGCTCATCCGTCCTCCCGGGCCGTGGCTGCGGCGCGTACCCCGCCGGATTCCGGTCCGCCCGGCGGCCCGTCGGGGAACGCCTCGGGGCCTTCTTCGAAGTGCTCATCAATTTTCGCCCCGAGGCTGCGCAGCACGTCCAGGACCAGCCCGACGACCACGACGTACACCCCGATATCGAAGATGGTCGACGTAACGAACTTGATGTCCCCGAAGACGGGCAGCCACAGTTCGATGATCGCGCTCTGGAACACCTGTCCCCCCAGGAGCAGCGGGGCCAGTCCCGCGGCCGCGGCCGTGGCCAGCCCGATTCCGAGCAAGGCACCCGCGCTGACCGGCGTGGCCTCCCGCAGTTCGAACCGGCCGCCGGCGAGGTACCGGATGGTCAGGGCCATGCCGGCGGTGAGTCCGCCGGCGAATCCTCCGCCGGGCAGGTTGTGGCCGGCCAGGAGCAGGTACAGCGAAAAAACGATCATGGAATGGAAGATGAGGCGCGTAACGACCTCGAAGATGATGGAGCGGCGTTCCGGGGCCAGGGTACGCCCGGCCACAAGCCAGGCGTCCCGGGCGGCGGCGGCGAACCGGCGGTTCGTGGCCAGCGCGGCGTCGTCGCGGCTGCTGCCGCGGGCGCGGTGCAGCCTCCCGACGGTCCCTTCGGCAACGGTCGAGGAGATCCGAAGACTGTCGCCGCGGCCCTTGACGAAGATCAGGCTCGCGACGCCGGTCGCGGCCAGCGCCAGGACGGCGATTTCACCGAAAGTGTCCCAGGCGCGGATGTCCACGAGGGTGACGTTGACGACGTTCAGTCCCCCGCCGCCCTCATAGGCCAGTTGCGGGAACTCCAGCGAAACCGGCTGCGCCACGCGGGCGCCGAGGGCGTTGATCGCCACAAGGATCATCGTCGCGCCGAACGAGAGACCGATGATGACCCGGATCAGCCGGTATTTTCCGCCGGTACGGTCCCGCAACTCGGCGGGGAGGCTCCGCATGGCCAGCAGAAAGGCCACGAGGATGATGCTTTCGACGAGCACCTGGGTCAGGGCTAGGTCCGGGGCTCCCTGCAGCGCGAACATGAGCGCGATTCCGTAGCCGGTGACGGCCACCATCAGCACGGCCAGGAACCGCTTGTCGGCCCGGACGGCGGCGAGCGCTCCGATGACGATCCCGGCCCCGGCGACGAGCTGCAGCGGCGAGTTGGGGTCGATCAGGTAAAGGCCTTCCGGCAGCGGCTTCCGGGCCAGGAGCAGCGCCGTCAGCGGCAGCACAAAGGCGACCGTCAGGATGACGGAGAGGTAGAAGAACAACGAACCGCGCTGGGTCCGGCCGGTCACCCAGACCGCGATGTCGTCGAGGGCGCCAATGGTCAGCTGGTAGGCGCGGTCACCGTCGACCCAGCCGGGCACCCGGGCCTGCAGGCGGGACACCGCGGTGCGTCCGAAGTACATGGCGAGGCCCGCGGCGAAGGTGACGGCGGTCAGGCCCAGCGCCGGGGTGAACCCGTGCCAGAGCGCCAGGTAGCCGGCGTCGCCGGCGGCCGCACCGCCGTCGGGCGCCGTGCCTGCCGCGACCAGCGCAGCGTAGGGCTGGATCCAGCCGTCGACCGGGGCGGGCCACAACCCGTAGAGCACCGTCAGGACACTCAGCACGGCCGGTGCGGCGAGGAACGCCGGCGGGATCGGTTTGAAGGGTGTCGGTGCCACGCCGGGCTTCACGGCGAAGGCCCCCCACATGAAGCGGGCGCTATAGGCGAAGGTCAGGATGGAGCCGACGACGAGTCCGGCCAGGAGCAGCTGGCCGACCGCCGAGCCGGCGCCGTAGTGGACGAACGCCTCGAAGACGGATTCCTTCGCCACGAACCCGGCCAGCGGCGGGACTCCGGCCATCGATGCGGCACCGATAGCCGCCACGACGGCCAGTGCCCGGGCGGACCCGAACACGCCGGAAAGTTTGCGGATGTCACGTGTCCCGGCTTGGTGGTCGATGATCCCCACCACCAGGAAGAGCGTGGCCTTGAACAGCCCATGGGCCAGGAGCAGGGCGAGGCCCGCGAGGGCCGCCTCGGGCGTGCCAAGGCCCACCACCATGGTCAGGAAGCCGAGCTGGCTCACCGTGCCGTAGGCCAGAATCAGCTTGATATCCGTCTGGCGGAGCGCCCGGTAGCCGCCCACCAGCATCGTGGCCAGTCCCAGGCCGAGGACCACCGGAAGCCAGAACGCTGTCTCCGTGAAGCCGGGCGCGAGGCGCGCCACGAGGTAGATGCCCGCCTTCACCATCGCCGCGGCGTGCAGGTAGGCACTCACGGGAGTGGGGGCCGCCATGGCGCCGGGAAGCCAGAAATGGAACGGCACCAGCGCGGACTTGGTCACCGCGCCGACCAGAATGAGCACGACGGCGGCCGCCACGGCATCCGCGGCGGGCCCGGCGACCAGCGCCGGGGCCTGCTCCATGATGGCCTGGATCCGGTAGGTGCCGGCCGCGTTGCCGAGGATGACCAGCCCCACCAACATGGCGAGCCCGCCGGCGGTGGTCACCACGAGGGCCTGCAGCGCCGAACGGCGCGCGGACAGCCTGGTCCGGGCGTAGCCGATCAGCAGATAGGACAGCACGGTGGTCAGTTCCCAGAAAATGAACATCAGGAGCAGGTCATCGGCGGTGACGAGGCCGAACATGGCCCCCGCGAACGCGAGGAGCTGGGCGCCAAAGCCGCCCAGGTTCTCATCCCGGGCTTCAAAGTACCGGGCGCAATAGAGAAGGACCAGGGCGCCGACGCCGAGGACCAGCAGGGACATGACCCAGGACAGGGCATCCATCCGGAAGGCAAACTCAAGCTTGAGGTCCGGAATCCACGGCAGCACCTCGGCGATGGCGCCGCCCGTGCCCGGTACGGCGTCGGTCCCTGTCCCTGCCCCGGTCTCCGGGTAGACGGCGCCGTGTTGGAGCATCAGCCAAACAAATGAACCCGCGGGGACGGCGGCCAAAGCGTAAAACGAACTGCGGCCGAATCTGCGGAACAGCAGCGGTGCCACAGCAGCCAGCACGAAGTGCAAGGCAAGGACTGTGATCACTCGTATCTCCGCAACGTCAGGAATTTGATGGTCAAAAGTCGGGCAGGCGGGGATTTCGTTCGGTTCGGTGCCCACAGTTTACCAAGCGTGTACAAATTCTTTAGGCAGCGACCCCGGCGCTTTGCACCCGGCAGTTAGGATTCACGCTATGAACTCCCCCGCTCCCGGAGCCACGCGGCCCTCCTCGGAACTCGAATCCGGGAACCACCCCTTCCGCAGGGGGCAGGTGCTGGCCTGGGCCGCCTGGGACTGGGGGTCGGCAGCATTCAACGCCGTAATGACCACCTTCGTTTTCACCGTCTACCTGACGTCGGAGGTATTTGGCGGGAAAGACCAGGCCTCGGCGGTCCTGGGCGGAGCCCTGGCCGTCGCCGGCGCGGCGATCGCGCTGCTGGCGCCGGTCACCGGCCAGCGCTCGGACTCCGGCGGGCGCCGGAAATTGTGGCTCGGCATCAACACCGCGGCCACGGCGCTCGTGACCGGCCTGTGCTTTTTTATTTTCCCCCGGCCGGAGTTCCTGCTCCTGGGCGTGACGCTCATTGCGCTCGGCAACGTATTCTTCGAATTCGCGGGCGTGAACTACAACGCCATGCTGACGCAGATCTCCACACCGAAAAATATCGGCAAAGTCAGCGGATTCGGGTGGGGCATGGGCTATCTCGGCGGTATTGTCGCCCTGCTGGCGGTGCTGCAGCTGTTCGTACAGCCCGCCTTCGACTGGTTCGGCGCGTCGACGCAGGACAGCCTCAACATACGGTTCGTGGCCGTGTTTTCCGCGTTGTGGTTCATGGTCTTCGCCCTGCCCGTGCTCTTCGCCGTACCGGAAATCGCCCGGCCCGCACAGGGTCCCCGGCGGGGCCTCCTCGGGTCCTACGCCTTGCTCATCCGCCGGATCAAGGCAATCTACCGGACGAGCCCGCACACCATCTTTTTCCTGCTGGCCAGCGCGATCTTCCGGGACGGGCTGGCCGCGGTCTTCACGTTCGGCGGCATCATTGCGGCCGGAACGTTCGGCTTCGAACTCAAGGACGTCATCTTCTTCGCGATCTTCGGCAACATTGTGGCGGCAGTCGGGGCCGTCATCGGCGGCGTCCTGGACGACCGGATCGGGCCGAAAGCCGTGATTGTGGGATCGCTGGCCGGGCTGCTGGCCGCCGGGACCGCCATCCTGGTCCTCGGCAACGCCAACCACGTCGTCTTCGGGTTCGGCTGGAGCGGAGCCACGACATTCTGGGTATCCGGGCTCTTCCTCTCCCTCTTTGTGGGGCCGGCGCAATCGTCCTCCCGCGCCTACCTGGCCCGGCTCGCCCCCGACGGCGAGGCAGGCGAATTGTTCGGCCTCTACGCGACCACCGGGCGGGCCGCAAGCTTCCTGGCCCCGGCGCTGTTCACGCTGTGCATCGCTGTCGCGACTCCGCTCGTGGCCCCCGGCGAGGCCCAGCGCTGGGGCATCCTGGGCATCATGGCGGTGCTGCTGGCCGGGCTGCTGGTGCTGCTGCCGGTCAAACCGCCCGGCAAGACCGAGGTCGCGTCCGTCCCGGCGGCCTGACGCCCACCGAAACAACGTTCCGCGGACTAGGCTGGAGTTATGAACGTGGACGAGACAGACCTGCCGGGGCTGGGCCGGCGCAAGGACTTTATGACTGCTTCCGGGCGCAGGATCGGCGTCGTGGAATACCGTGAGGGCCAGACGGAACTCATCGTGTCGACCTGGGACGATCCCGACACCTGCCAGGCCTCCATCCCGCTGACAGCGGAGGAAGCCAACGTCCTGGGCAACCTGCTCGGCGGCCAGCGTCTGGCCATGCAGCTTGCAGAGGCCCACCGCGAGGTCCCGGGCATTGTCACCCGCCAGTTCTCGATCGCGGCGGACTCGCCGTACAGCAACCAGCCCATGGGCAAGGCCTGCATCCGCACCCGCAGCGGCACCTCCATCGTGGCCATCATGCGCGAAGGCGAGGTGCTCGCGGCACCGGGACCCGACGTCGTCCTACACGCCGGCGATCTCCTGGTTGCCGTAGGAACACAGGACGGCCTGGACACCGCAGCCGGCATCCTGCGCAACGGCTAGCGGCATGGATCCGCTGGCACTGGCTCTAATCGAACTGGGGGCCGTTGTATTCTGCCTCGGTTTGCTGGCCAGGCTTGCCGGCCGCATCAGAATGTCCCCGATCCCCCTTTACCTCGTGGGCGGTCTGTTCTTCGGCTCCTCCGGTGTCATCAAAATGGACGGCATGCAGGAGTTCACGCATATTTCCGGCGAAATCGGCGTCATCCTCCTGCTACTTATGCTCGGATTGGAATATTCGGCGGCCGAGCTCGTAACGGGCCTGCGGCGGTCGTGGCAGGCCGGCATCCTGGACCTCGTGCTCAATTTCCTCCCGGGCGCAGGCCTTGCACTCCTGCTGGGCTGGGGTCCGGTGGGCGCCATGGTCATGGGTGGCGTCACTTACATTTCTTCATCCGGAATCGCCGCCAAGGTGATCACCGACCTTGGCAGGATTGGCAACCGCGAGACCCCCGTGATCCTCTCCATCCTGGTTTTCGAGGACCTCGCCATGGCCATCTACCTGCCCATCCTGACGGCGACCCTGGCCGGCGTCAGCCTGGTCATGGGGCTGCAGACCGTGGGCATTTCCCTGGGCGTTGTCACGATTGTGCTGCTGGTGGCGCTGCGGCACGGCCACCGGGTCTCCAAGGTGGTCCACAGCGAAAACTCCGAGGTCTTTCTGCTCAACCTGCTCGGCGCGGCCCTGCTCGTAGCCGGGCTCGCCTCGGCCCTGCAGGTATCAGCAGCGGTCGGCGCGTTTATGCTCGGCATTGCCATCTCCGGGGCCACGGCGCACAGCGCCACCCGCATCCTGGAGCCGCTGCGGGACTTGTTCGCGGCAATCTTCTTTGTCGTCTTCGGCCTGAATACCGACGCCACCGCCATCCCGCCGGTCCTGGGCTGGGCGCTGGTGCTGGCGGTCCTGACGGCCGGCACCAAGGTGGCCACCGGGGTGTGGGCGGCACGGCAGGTAGGGATCGGGATTCCGGGGCGGTTCCGTGCCGGGGCGACCCTGATTGCCCGGGGCGAGTTCTCGATTGTCATCGCCGGCCTCGCCGTCGCGTCCGGCGCCGTCAGCCAGGAACTGGCTGCCCTGGCGACTGCCTACGTGCTCATCATGGCGATTATGGGTCCGCTCGCGGCCCGCTTCATCGAACCGGTCGTGGCCATGCTGCGCGGACCCGCGAACCCGCCCGCGGTACCGGCCGCCGGGCCTGCCTGACCCGTCCGGCCGGCGCTAGATGCCGGTCCGGTGGAAGTTGAGGTGGCTGCGGCTGGCAGTCGGGCCGCGCTGGCCCTGGTACCGGTTGCCGTACTCGCCGGAGCCGTAGGGGAACTCCGCCGCTGACGAGAGCCGGAAGAAGCACAACTGACCGATTTTCATGCCCGGCCAGAGCTTGATCGGCAAGGTCGCCATGTTTGAAAGTTCCAGGGTGACGTGGCCGGAGAACCCCGGGTCGATGAAGCCGGCCGTGGAGTGTGTGAGCAGACCCAGCCGGCCCAGCGAGGACTTGCCCTCCAGCCGTGCAGCGATGTCATCGGGCAGCGTGACCGTCTCGTAGGTGGAGCCGAGCACAAACTCGCCCGGGTGCAGGATGAACGGTTCACCCGAATCCACTTCCACCAGCCGGGTCAGCTCCGGCTGGTCCTCGGCCGGATCAATGTGGGCGTACTTGTGGTTGTCGAACAACCGGAAGAACTTATCGATGCGCACGTCCACCGACGACGGCTGGACCATCGCCGGGTCGAAGGGCTCCAGCACGATCCGGCGGGAGTCGATTTCGGTACGAATGTCGCGGTCAGAGATCAGCACAGATCCAAACTACCGTACAGCCGGGCGGGGCGAGGCGGGGCGTCGCAACGTTACCGGCGCCGGACCCCGTGCTAGGCCGCCCTGCGCCGGTATCTTCCGCAGCGGATATTGCCGGGTACGGCTATCGGTCGACGGACACTGCGCGGAATTCAACGGGCTGCTGTCCGTTGTAGCCCTTGCACAGCACCATGTAGCCGCCCCGGTGCGTCCCGTCTGCCACCGCGAGGGACTGCACCCCGCTGTCCAGCCGGGAGCACCGGATGCCGTCCGCCTCGACGCGGACCTTGAACCGCAGCCACTGGCCTTCCCTCGGGGCCCGGGACTCCGACGACGCGATGAGTTCTGCAGCGTCTCCACTGGCCGTTCGCCGATAGAGCCCCATCACCCCCTCGCCGTCGATCATCAGGTGATAGCCCGCCGGAGATTTCTCCACGTTCGGCAGGTATGGCGTGTCGTCCCGAAGTCCGAACGCGATTCCGGCCTGCCCGCCGTCCGGAGGGATCGATTCCGGCCACCGGAGCTCGTAATTGATGGAGTAGCCGCTCTCCGGAACCGGGCACAGCGATCCCATGGTGTAACTGAATTCCGAGCCGTCGTCCAACCTGACGGATTCAGTTTCGGGCTGGATCCGGGGTTGCAGCGCCCAGTTGATGGTCCAGGGAAGATCGCCGGGGCTTCTGATGCCCGAAGCGAACTCATCGGATGTGCTGTGGGCGATGTCGCTTGTGACATAGGGGATATTCGAGCACATGATCCCCCGGACCCCGAGCCGCAGTAGCCGTTCACGCATCCACCGGGTGTGCACTTCCCAGACGATGACCGGCTTGCCGTACGTCATGAGCGCTGTCATTTCGGCGTCGGGCGCCGCATGGTAAAGCCCGAGAAAATCGTGATTCGGCGCGTATTGGTCGAACGTGTCGGCTGATCCGGCGTCGAAATAGCCCCAGGTGCGGTAGCCGCGGGCCGAGGCCTTCAGCCGGGTTGCCGACGAAGACGTCTGTTTCCAGACAAAATGATTCCGGGAGTCAGGATAGCTATCCATGAGGTCCAGCAAGGCGTCCGTATTCGTCGATTGTTTATCCTCGATAAAGATGACATGCGACGCGGCGAACCGGTCCAGGACATCCGCCAATCGAGGCACCGGCTGTGTGGGCGCCTTGGGCCCCAGCCACTTCGTGGCATCGTTTCGAAGCTGGGAGATCCGCTCATATGGCTGCTCGGCAATTTCAAGGTCTTCCCCGGTCAGCCTGAGCGTATTTGTGTCATGGTGGCAGATGAGAACACCGTCCGAGGTCGCGCAAACCGATATTTCAATGGCTTTGACGCCATAATCAACCGCCGAGGCATACGCCAGGGCCGTATGCTCCGGCCAGGTATCACCTGATCCGCGATGAGCTATGTAGAACGGGCTTGTTCCGAGCAGGCTGGTCACAGTGAAGTTCCTGACGGGCGCCCGCCCGGTTCCTGCATCGCGGCAGCCGGACAGCCCGGCGGCGAGGCCAATAGAGGCCGAGGACATGATCATGAAATCCCGGCGCGATATGCCGCCGGTTTCGGCCGGGCCGAAAATCTGCTGAATATGGTCTTTTCCCAAAAAATAACACCCTTTCGGTTGTTTTCCAGCGGAAATCATTTGATTCACAAGATCATGGCCGGCATTTGATTCCACGTCCTGTGCTACGGGCCGGGAATTATATAGGCTGTATGCTACCTGCCCGGCCCGGATATGGGGTGCTGGTGGAAATCCCATTTGACGAACGATCGGAGTCAAGGTGCAGCGTCCTGCTTTTTCGTCGGCGTTCCGCGCGGTACAAGGTGAATCGGATTCCGGCCCTGCCGCCGGGGCGTCGTCTGTCCTCGTGGCCCACCCGAGCCCGGACCTCTACGGATCTGACCGGGTCCTGATCGAAAGCGTGAGGGGGCTCGTGGCCGGGGGTATGTCCGTGACGGTGACGCTGCCGGCACAAGGACCCCTGACCGCCGAAATTGAAGAGGCTGGCGCCACCGTGGTCATCTGCCCGACTCCCGTCATTCGGAAGAGTATCCTCACGCCACGGGGCTTCGCCTCGTTCAGCCTCCACCTTGCCCGGGGCATCATCGCCGGCTCGCGCCTGATGCGGACCGCCAAACCCGACGTCATCTATGTCAACACGTTGACCATTCCCTTGTGGTCCGTACTTGCCCGGGCATTCGGGAAACCCGTTCTGACCCACGTCCACGAAGCGGAACGTTCCGCGCCCAGAATATTTCGCTTCCTCCTGTCCGCGCCGCTCCTCCTTTCCCGCTCGGTCATCGCCAACAGCGACTTCAGCGCGGCAGTCGTGGCGGATTCCGTTCGGGGGTTGGCTGCCCGCACCGTGGTCGTCTACAACGGCGTGGCGGGCCCGCCGGAGCCTGAAGCGGCGCGCACTGACCTTGCCCCCTCGGTCCGGTTGTTGTATGTCGGGCGCCTGTCGTCGCGAAAGGGCGTCGACGTGGCCGTCAGCGCCCTCGGCAACATCGTCCAGCGCGGCGTCAACGCTTCCCTGGATGTGGTCGGCGCCGTTTTCCCCGGCTACGAATGGTACGAACTCGAACTGCGTGACATGGTGGACAACCTGGGCCTGAGCGAACACGTCACTTTTCATGGCTTCACGCCCGATGTATGGCCGCACCTCGCCCGGACAGATATTGTGCTCGTGCCCTCGCGGCTCGACGAGCCGTTCGGCAACACGGCTGTCGAAGCCTTGCTGGCCGGACGCCCGGTCATCGTGAGTGACACGTCGGGCCTCCGGGAAGCCGCTGGTAACTACCGGAGCGCCCAGTTGGTATCCCCGGGTGATGCCGGAGCCTTGGCTGAGGCCGTCGAACGCGTCGTGGATAACTGGCCGGCCTATCGGGACCACGCGCAGACGGATGCGGCGGCAGCCCTCGCCAGGCACAGTCCCCAGGGCTACGGTGCCCGGATCAGCGCTGAGCTGAAGGCTGTCCTGACGTAGTTCTTCCGCGTGGTCCCGGGGCCGGCGAGGCTGCCACGTCGGCGACCGGCTGCGGTGCGGTGCGGGGTGTCCGGGCGAGGACCAGACCCACGGCGAGCGCCATGATCGGCATGGACGTATACATCGGGCTGAACAGAAGATTCCAGAGGCTGATAATGGCCAGGAACAGAACAAGGCCGCTGGCACGCCGGCCCGCAACGGCCGTAACTATCCAACGGATCATCAGCGCTATGGTCACGAGAGCCACCGCGGCGCCGGCAAGGCCGAACGACACCCAGAAGTCGCCCAGCACCGAATGCAGTTCAAAGTGGGTTCCGAGCATGTAGTTTTCCACATAGCCGTTGTTGGGTTGGTAGTTGATCCCTGCCATGCCGGTCTTTGCAGCCAGGATGTCCTGCAGGGAAGGCGTTATGCCTACGCCGAAGCCCCAGGGCTGGTGCTGGAACAAGGCTAGCGTGGCTGCCATTTCCGGCCGCGCCCCCACCAGCAGCGAACCGGTCAGGGCGATCTGCTCCGAGGACCGCTGCTGGGCTACCTCACCGAGGTACCCGTCCACCAGCAAGCCCGTCGCCACGTTGTAGGTCACGATGATCATGGTGACGAAAGCCAGCAATGTTCTTGCGATCGATCGCCGGACCGTCCTGCCCTGCGGAATCAACTGCCAGGTAACCAGGGTGAAGGCGAGCAGCAGGAGCCCGAACAGCGACCGCGCGTCGTGGGCCCCTGACCAGAGCGCCAGGCCCGCCAGCAGCAGCATGTCCGTCCAGCGCGGGTTCAGCGCCCATCGCCGGCACGCGTAAATTGCCAGCGACAGCACGAGGACAGTGACGGGGATGGAATAGCCGAACTTCCAAAGGTTTTCAGCGGCCCGGCCTGTCGCGGAGACGCCCAGCGCCAGTCCCGCCCCGTAGCCGAAACCGACCAACCATCCCGGCATGAGGGTCCGGGCCCACAGGACTGCTCCCACTGCGAGGAAGAGGCTGCTGTAGACAACGGAGTTGTTGAAGAAGCTGATCCGATCGAAACCATGGTCCGCGGTGCTGAAGCCCGAAAGCAGCAGACCAAGGCACAGCGCGGCGACCCCGAGCGCGACGTAACTTCGTGCGCCGCGGAACCGTCGAAGGCTAAAGAGCCAAACCGGGCTCAGCGCGAGGGCGGCAACGTCGCCGAGCGTCAACGCCTGGTTGATCTCCTGCCGCATGCCGACGATGACCAGCAACAACAAAGCCACCAGGGGCGCCGGCCCGGTCCGCGGCGCGTCGACGTCCCCGCGGGGTGTTTCCGGGACGACGGCGAGTCGGCCTGGGCTGCTGTTCACGCGCTGGCCAGCCGTTTCCGTGGCTACGACGCCGCCCGCACAGCCGCGGGATCGGTGAGGTTGTCATCAACAGGGCCTTCATCGGACCTGTGGTCGGGGCGCTTCGGCATCTGGGCTTCCGCCTCGGGCGCTTCCCGAAGAATGCCGATTCCATAGCCGTAGGCCTGGTCTTTTCGGGGCGTCTTGAGTCCGTTGAGGACGACTCCGACCACATGACCGTTGACACCGGCGACCGCTTCCAGTGCCGCGGCCAGATGGGCCCGTTTGGTTCTGCCAGATCGTGCCACAAACACGGCGCCGTCCGAAATGCGGGACAGGACAAGGCTGTCCGCCACCGGGAGCAGCGGAGCCGAGTCGATGACCACGATGTCAAAATCCGCGGTGCAGGTTCTCAGGAGGGCCAACATCGTCTCGGAGCTGATCAGCTGGTTGGGGTTAGGGGGCACAGTGCCCGATGGCAGCACATGGATACCGCCCCAGGGCTCAATGACGGCGCCGAGTTCGGCCGCGCCCGCGAGCACGTTGCTGAGCCCGACGCCGCCCTCGATCTGGCAGTACTTGGCTACCCGAGGTTGCCGGAGATCGGCGTCCACGAGGAGAACCCGGGGAAACTTTTCCCGCAAGGCGAGCGCCAGGTTGATGGCCGTCAGGCTTTTTCCTTCCCCCTCGGAAGCCGACGTCACGACCACGGAGCGGACCGGAGCGTCCGGATTGATGTATTCGAGGTTGGCAGCCAGCCGCCGGTATGACTCCGCCGCCCGGCCCTGCGGGGCCACGCGCAAGGCTATGCCGGCCGGATCCGTCCGCCGACGCCAGGGTATCGTGCCGAGCAGGGGCTGATCGGTGACGCGGTGAAGGTCCTTGACCACCTTGATCCGGGTGTCCAGCAACTCGCGGCCCACGGCGAAAATGACGGCCAGCACCAGCCCCAGCAGTGCACCTGTCAGGGTCAAAAGCCTCGTATTGGGTGCGAACGCGAAGGCCGGTTCCTGAGCTTGAGCCACTTGCTGCATGGCGACCGCCGGAGTTCCCGCGGCGGTCTTCGGAGATATTCCTTGGACAGTGGTGGCCAGTGAGTCCGAGACGGCGTTCGCGATGCGGGCGGCCTCCGCGGGGGATGAATCGACGACTGAAATCTCGATCAGCACCGTATTCAACGGCGACACTGCCGAGACCGACCGCGCGAGATCAGTTGCCGTGGTGTCGAGCCGCAGGCGTGCGATGACGGGTTCCAGCACCGTCGGCAAGGTGGCCAGCTGCGCATACGACTGGATGAGGTTTTGGGTATATGTTGACCCCTGCACCAGTTCAGAGGTCGTCGTCCCCTGCTGGGCGGAGACAAAGACGCTGCTGCTGGCCTTGTACAGGGGCGGGCTGCTGCGTGCATAACCGAAGCCGACGATGCCCCCGAGCAGAGTCGCGACGAGCAACACCGCCCAGCTACGTTTCAATGCCCTCAAGTACTCGGAGAAATCCATATAGTCGCCTCCCAGCTATTTTGCGAATCTTTGCCTCATCGTACTGGCGGTCGTCAAGTGTTGACCTTTTAAGTCAGCGCGTGAATTCCACGATGGTATTCAGCGAGCCGGTCCAGACGACCGTCGATTGAAACCCTGCATCCTGCAAAAGCCGGTCATCAGCCTGCGCGAAACCCGCCGGATAGTCAGCCCGCCGGATCACCCAAACCTTGTCGAGTCCGTCCAGGCGGTCCAGGGACCGGCTTAGCGGATTCGAGGATCCGTCCAAGGTACCGTCCGCGGCTCCGGAAATGTCGGCGGTCAGGTCCCGAAGGCCGGCAAAAGGCTTCGGATATGCGACGGCGATTCGCCGCAGGGTCAGCCGCGTGGTGGCGTCGGGCGATGGATAGCGGGGGCTGAAGTAGACCCCGTCCCCTGGTCTCGCCGAAGCGCCGATAAACTCCGCGGCCTCAACCCAGTCGGCCCCGCTTTTCGCCTGGACCTGCCGCTGGGAAAGATAGATCGGCACCGTGAAAAGCACGATCAGAACCAGCGCTGCCGCCCGCTGCCAATAGTGCGGCAGGAGCCAGAGGCCGACGCCGATCAGGATGGCGACAGCCGGCGTACTGAATGTCAGGTACCGCGGGTTGTACATCGGATGGACGAGGAGCGAATAGCACCCGATGATCAGGGTCGGCAGGAGGACTTGCGGGACGACCCACAGGAACCAGCGGGGAAGGAGGCCGCCCCGGCGCGACTTCAGTGCACGCCAGAGGGCGAATGCCATAAGAAGCCAGCACAGGGCAGCCAAGGCGACAGCAGAGATCACCCACAGCTGGCTAATCCCCGCGCCGTCCGGTTCCGTCGTCGGCGTGTCGCCCAGGAACCACTGATTGATGACGACGTTTCTGACCCACCGCGTCCAGCCCAGGTCCTGATCACTGATCTGGCCTCCCTGCCGCAATGACAGATACACCACGGGGGCAGATGCCAATGTCCCCAGCCCCGCGGCCATGACCCAGGAGAACCGTAGCCGCCAGCTAACCTCGCGAAGGGCCAGCAGCGTCACCGCGTGTGCTGCCAGGAGCAGCACCAGATAGAGGTTGAAAGCTATCGCGGCCGCCGCCAAAGCCGCGTAGGCGGCCCACCACCACGCCGTGGCGCGTTGCAGAGCCACCATCAGCACCACTGTCAGCCAGACGGCGGCCGCCGCGCTGAAGGAGAATGATCTCGCCTCCATGCCGGCCCACGTCGCCCTAGGGAAGCAGCGCAAAGATCAGGGCACTCCAGAGCGCCAGCTGGCGACCGTCGAGCCGGCGTGCCAGTACGTAGACGCCGGCTGTTCCCGCCCCGATGGCCAGGGCGCTGGGCATCCGCAGGCTCAGGGCCGACTGGCCGAAAAGGTCTATCCAGAAGTGCATCAGCAGGTAGTACAGGCCATGGACGGCATCCACGTTCTGCAGCATTAGCCACAGTTCGGGGAGAGTGCGCCGCGCACCGGCGATAGTGGCGGCTTCGTCAGTCCACAACGAGACGTTCCACGAGCCTGCCAGCGCGAGGGCTGCGGCGAAAACTCCCAGCAGCGCGGCCTGGCCTCCGTCCCCCAGCTGCGGGCGCCGGGGCGGTTTAGGCGGCCCGGGCCGGGTCGCCGCATCCGGTAGCGCCTGGCTCCCGGTGGTGTGCTCAGCCGATCCGTGCATGCTCCCCCTCGAAGCCGGTGGTGCTGACTACTGCGCCCGACAGGCGGCGTTGATGTGATAGTACCAGCGCACTTCTCAGTGGTCGCCGCCAGCGGTAGCCCGGTGGACTATCTTTGAACCCTGCACTGTCTCTTCCTGCGTCAGAAGGGCCCACTCCATGGCCTCCATCCTGGTCATCTGCACCGGTAATGTTTGCCGTTCCCCGCTCGCCGAAGCCGTCCTTCGCGAAAAGCTCCTGCTGAGTGGCGTCTCGGTAAGCAGCGCCGGAACCGCGGCCGCGCCCGCCGCGCCGATGTGCCCCCGCGCGCTGGCAGCGGCGCCGAAGTCCGGGGAACGCGCTGGTGCCCACCACCGTTCACGGCTCTTGACGGCGCAGCAACTGGAGGACGCCGATCTGGTCCTTGTCGCGGCATTTGAGCATCGCACCGCCGTCGCCCGGCTGCAGCCCGGGGCCCGGCGCAAGACCTTCACGCTGAAGGAAGCCGCTGCGTTTCTTCAGGGGATGGCGGACGATCGCCTGCCGGACCGTGTGGGCGCCACCGGCGCAGTGGCCACAGCGGACGGAATCGGCGCCCTCGCCCGGGAGATGAATGACCTGCGCGGCACCGGAAGGCTGCCGGCCGAAGTCAGGCGTATCACCCTTTTTCCGCGTCGGGAAGCCGCCTCCTCGTCGCAGTTCGAAGTTGCGGACGGGCACTGGGGCACGGCCCGCGCCCACACGAAGACGCTCGGGGAGATCGCCCGGGCCAGCCACATCATCGGCGGCGCCTTAGCGGGTCTGCTGCGTGTCCCGGGCTAGCCGCAACCCGTCCAGGGTTCCGGAGACTGCCGCCCGCAGCGGCACCAGCGGCCTGAGGAACTGCCGCCGTCCACCGCGCAGAAGAATATCGCGGGCCGCACGAACCGCGGCACGTTTCCAGGCGCGCTGCACGTCCGGCCCGAGGTTCAGGCCGGCGAACAGCAGCCTGTTGCGCACATTGTAGTAATAGTAAGTGGCCGATTTGGAGCGGCTGGCAGGTCCCGCCACGGCGTCCGCGTGGGTGCCGCCTTCATCGTGCACGGCCGGGGCTTCGTGCACCACCCGGATCCTTGCGCCCGCTGACAACACGCGGTAGGAGAAGTCGACATCCTCCCAATACAGGAAGTATCGCTCGTCAAACCCGCCCACCAGCCGCCACAATTCGTCGCTGACCATGAGGCAGGCGCCAGTGAGCCAGGGGACGGACGTGTCCTTGGCCGAGGCTGGGCTCTTCCTGCTTGCCCGGGTGGATCCATCCGTCAAATCCAAGTCGGCGCCGTCGAACCACACCGACCCATCCGAACGGAAGATTTTCGGCGCGAGCAGTGTCAAAGGGTCCGCCTTGACGGCGGTTCTGAGCGTCTGCAGGCTGCTGGCGTCCAGGACGGCGTCCGGATTCAGCAGCAAGAAGCACCGGGCGCCTAATTCGGCAGCCTTGGCGACACCCAGGTTCATGCCGCCGCCAAAGCCCACGTTGGTGGGCGGCAGAATTGTGACCCAGCCGTGGCTGGCGGCGAGCCGTTCCACGGATGCCCGCTCTTCAGGGCCCGAATAGCTGTCCACCACCACGATTTTCGCGTCGGGGGTGTGGCGGGATACGGGAACCAGATTTGTTTCGAGGAGGTCGTGGGAGCCGTAATTGACCACGACAATTGCAAGCGGCAGTTCGTTCGGCACCATGAGGGAACACTATCGCTTTGGCGGAGAACAGCCTAGAAATTCAAGGTATCTGTGAGAGGATACCGCCAAGCCGTATTTAGTTGACGGCTTTAGTCTGCGAATGATTATTCGACGGGGGTTGACTAATGAGCGCTTCACTGATTGTCCTGCAGTCTTTCCCTGCCGCGCGGTCCACGACCAATCCTTACCTCATCCAGCTGGGCCGCGGACTGGAGGAACTACCCGGAGTGAGCGTCCTGACGTTCAGCTGGCGCCGGGCGATCACGGGCAAATATGACGTGTTCCATGCCCACTGGCCGGAAATCCTGGTCAACGGACACAGCCCGCTGAAAAAACTCGTCCGGCAGATGCTGACCCTGATCCTGCTCGGCCGGCTTGCCCTGACAAGGACCGCCATCGTCCGGACGGTCCACAATGTCGGGCTGCCCGACGGGATCTCGGGCCGCGAGAGACTCCTGCTTCGCCTGTTTGACCGGATGACGACGTTTTATATCCGGCTTAATAACGAAACACCCCTTCCTACGGACCGTCCCAGCGCGACTATTCCGCACGGTCACTACCGGGATTGGTTCTCCGGTTTCCGCCGGCCGGAGCGAGTACCCGGCCGCATCGGCTACGTCGGACTGATCCGCCGATATAAGGGTGTCGAAGACTTGGTCAAGGTCTTTCGTGCGACGGCGGAAACCCACCCCGATCTTTCACTTCAGTTGGGCGGGAACCCGTCCACGCCGGAGCTCGGTGAACACATAGCGGCCCTGGCGGCCGGCGACAACAGGATCGGCCTCCATTTGGAGCACATCTCGGACGCCGAGTTGGCCGAGACCATCTGCAGCTCAGAACTCGTAGTTCTCCCCTACCGGTTTATGCATAATTCGGGCGGAGCGCTGACGGCGCTCTCGCTGGACAGGCCAGTTCTGGTTCCGGCCAATCCGGTCAACAATGCGTTGTCCGGGGAAGTCGGTCCGGGGTGGGTTTTTCAGTACAGCGGCGAGCTGACGCCCGCGGCGATCATCGATACCTTGGCCGCAATCGACGGGCAAGGTCCGCGCCCGCGTCCCGACCTGAGCGCGCGTGAGTGGCCCGTTAGCTCTTTGGCGCACCGCGAGGCCTACGATCAGGCCAGAGGGTTAGTCCCCGCTCGTGCCGAGCGGCCGCAATCGGCGGGTACCCGATGATCCGGCGCAGTCTCCTGGTCGCAGTCCTCACGTACCGCCGCCCCGCTGCCCTGGAACGCGGTCTCGCGACAGTCCTCGAACACGTCTCGGCCTTGGAACGCGACCTTGGCCGGGCTATCTCACCCAGGATCGTCGTCATCGACAACGATCCTGATGAAAGCGCCCGGAGCACGGTGATGAGCTTCGACTCGGACCTGGTCCGATACGTGACCGAACCTAAACCCGGCATCGCGGCCGGACGGAACCGGGCGCTGGCCGAGGCTTCCGCCCATGATCTTCTGGTCTTCATCGACGACGACGAGGAACCGCAAGAGCACTGGCTGGAGCCGTTGATCGATACCTGGCGCCACACCCAGCCGGCCGCGGTCATGGGACGGGTGGTGTCGAAGTTCGAAACGCCTTTGGACCCATGGATCGACGCAGGGTCCTTCTTTCGTCGCCGCCGGCTTCCGACCGGAACAGTCATCCCGGTGGCCGCCACCAATAACCTATTGCTCGACATGCACCAGGTCCGCGCGGCCGGGACACTGTTCGACGATACTTTCGGGCTCACGGGAGGCGAAGACACGCTCTTCACCAAACTGTTGGTCCGGGCCGGAGGAACAATCGTCTGGTGCGACGAATCCGTGGCAACGGACTGTGTCCCGCCGGACCGCGCCACCCGTGGCTGGGTGCTTCGGCGGGCCTGGAGCCACGGAAACTCAGCCACGCTGGTGGAGATTCATTCGGCGGATTCGGCGGCCCAACGGGCTGCGATCCGCGTGGTCTCCGGGCTGCGGGGCCTGCTCCGGATCGGCGGCGGCTCGCTGCGTTTTGGCGTCGGGATGCTGACGGCGTCCGCCCGGCACCAAGCGCGCGGCTTGCGGGCGGCCTGTCGGGGAGCGGGAATGCTCGTTGGGGCATTCGGCGTGGCCTACCGGGAGTATGGCAGGGAACCTCGTGTGCGCCGGTGGCCGCTCAAGTCCCCGGCAGCAGGGGTTCGCCGGTAACGATGGCCAAAGACCGCGAGGACAGCGTGATGATTCCGGCAACCCATAACCCGTCGGCTGCCGCAGGGTCCCCGGCCGATGAGCGAAGCGGCGGAGGACAACGCGTCATGGCAACTGCCCGGCTCAGAAACCGGCGCGTCCGGCTATACGAGTCCATCCGCACCGCCCATCTGGAGCGGGCCCATCAATTGACGCCTGCGGCGATTCTGTATCGCCGGCGGCGCTACGATTTTGATGCCGAACTGGCCCGGGGTCTTGAACTGGTCGAGGCCGGGCCCCTCCGGGCAGCGCTCATCTTGGCCCGGTCCCGGATCACGACGTTGGAAGTCAACGAACCCCTCATGCTCTCCAGCCTGCCCAGCACCGCTGTTGCCTTGGGCGCGTTGGCGCTCCGGCGGCTCGTCGGCGGCAAACGCGTATCGGTGGTCAGCTACGCGATCGGCAACGCCGATCCGTTTCAACAGCGGCTGCCGACCGGTTGGAAATCAGTTCTCCGGGAGGCTATCGAGCGACGGCTGGCCGCGATGGTCTGGCGGAGGGTCGACCGCATGGCCTTTGGCACGCTGGCCGCCCAGGAGACCTACCGCGGACTCCTGCCAATGGCCGAGGGCAGGCCGGAAGCACTGATCGGGGCGCTTCCCGCCGCATGCCCCTGCCCGCCGGAAGAACGCGGCGGCCCGTATGAAGTGATTTACCTTGGCGATTTCTCGGAACGCAAAGGGTTTCCCCTCGTCCTCGCGGCGTGGCCCGAGGTGCGGCGCGCGTTCCCGGACGCCCGCCTCACAATTGTCGGCAAGGGGGCTCTTACCCGGGAAGCGCTGGCTGAAGCGGAAACGGACAGCACCATCGACGTCGTCCTCGACCCGCCGCGGGGTGAAATCCACCGCCAGCTTCGGCGCGCCCAGGTACTGGTCCTCCCCTCCCAGGCGACGCCAACCTGGCGGGAACAGGTCGGTCTTCCTATCGTCGAGGGACTTGCCCACGGCTGTTCGATAGTCACCACCACCGAGACCGGGTTGGCCACGTGGCTGGCCGCCGGACCTCATTCCGTGATCCCACCGGACGCCCCATCCTCCGAACTGGCGGAAGCCATCGAGCATCAGCTGCGTCTGGCCACGCCCAAGGCGGACATCCTCGCGACGCTTCCCGCACAGGATGGACGGCTTGCCGCCGATTCCTGGCTCTTTGAGACGGATTCGCATGCGCGGGCGAACTAGCCGGAAGAGCGGATCCGTCGACGCCCAACCGCGGGGCTTGCTGTCCATTGTGGGCAGCACGGCCATGATCAAAGTCCTCGTGATGGGCGTCTCCGGGCTTCTGGGCATCATGACCAGCCGCCTGATCATCGTCGAGTTCGGCACCGATGCCTATGCGCAGTACGGTCTGTTGGCAACGATGCCCAATCTATTGCCCTTCGCCGACCTTGGCATCGCCGCCGTCGTTATTAATGCGGTGGCGGGTTCCAAGTCCCCAAACACCGATGACTATGTTCGCCGAGCCATCCTGACGGCGCTGCGGATCCTTATGATTTCCGGGCTGATCTTCGTCGCCATTTCCGTGGCGCTCTACGCTCTGGGATGGTGGCCGACGATTCTCGGGAACGGGCTTATGCCCGGCGGGGGCGCGCTGGCGGCATCCGTGTGCCTGGCAATCTTCGGCCTGGCCCTGCCCCTGTCCATCGGACAGCGGATCCTGGTCGGAATGCAACGGACCGGCACACAGGTCCTGAGCCAGATCGTCGTCGCACCGATTATTTTGCTTGCCGTACTGCTCAGCATCGCAATGGCTGCCCCGGCCGGCAGTTTCCTGGCCATATTTTCCTACATCGCCAGCGCCGTCAACTCAATCGTCTGTCTGTTTATTGCCGCAAGACTGATTTCCCCGCAGTTGAAGTTGGCCTTCCGCGCCATCCCCCGGGTCAAGCGATTCCCCGGTGTCAAAGCATCACATCTGGCGTTGCCGATGCTCTTCCAGATGATTGCGCTGCCGGTGGCAATGCAGACGGACCGGCTGCTGCTGAGCCATTTGACGACCGGGGACCAGCTGGCCCAGTACAACCTTGGCTCGCAGCTCTACGGCATCGTCATCCAGACCATCGCAGCGGCCGGCATCGCCTTATGGCCTATCTATGCAAAAGCCCGCTCCGACTCACGGATTGAGTCCCCGTTGAAGCCGACCCTCTGGTTTACGGCTGGCGGCCTGGCACTCGGCGCAGCCCTCGCGATTGTGTCTCCGTTCGTCGTCGACTTCATTTCCGGCGGGAAGATCCAGCTCGACGGCTGGCTCATTGCAGGGTTCGTTGTCTTCGTCGGCCTGCAAGCAGCGAAGTACCCGGTGGGCATGTATATGACCGACCACGTAGGGCTCCGTTTTCAAACGATTCCGATATTCATCATGGTCCCGTTGAACCTTGGCCTGTCCTGGTGGCTTATCCACCTCATCGGCGCCGGCGGACCCATCATCGGCTCAGCCATCTCCGTCGCAGTGTGCCAGCTCGGGCCGAATATCTGGTACGTCCGCCGGGATCTCCGGAGGCGGCGGACGGAAGCCTCCGCACCGGTCATGGCGGAGAACCCATAACCCTGCGCAGCGGCCTCGGCCGCCGTCGGCCCGACTGGCGGTTCAGGGCGTTCCTCTCCCGGTAGGGCCCGGAAACGCCGTGTAGCTCTTGAGTCCCGGGAGGGGGAACTCAAGAGCTACACGGTTTGACGGTAAGAACCGTCGAATCCTGGCCCAGGCGTCAGACTCGGGCCTCAGCGTGCGGGGTCAGAACCGGCCGACCACCGTGCTGCCGGCAGGCTTTCCCATTGCCTTCGCCACGTCGGCTGGAAGCGGGACCGCCACGGACTTTGCCTTGGCCGCCAGAGGCGCCATCTGGTTGATCGGCAAGCTGCTATCCGTGATCGCATTCTTCCAGGTCTTGCCCTTGGCCGCGGCCAGAGCGTCGGGGGTCTCGAAGCGTGCGAGCGTGCGTCCGTCGTTTCCGCCCCAGGCGACCACGGTGGGCTCCTTGGTTGTGACGCGCTTGTTGAAGAGATTCCCGGTGATCGTAACGTTCATCTGGTCTACCGGAATCTTCGTGACGCCATCCAATGCATAGAACTGGAAGTAGCCACCGTTTCCAAAGACGTTGTTCGAGATCGTGATGTTCCGGGTCAGCCATGGCGTGGTCGGGTCCACAGCCGGCCGGCGGGGGTCCTGACCGGCGAAGGAGGCAACTGCCTGACGACGCTCGTCCTGTGCGAGCTTCACGCCGAAGAGCCGGTTGCCGCCGACGTTGTTGTTGAATACCTTCACGTTGCCGGTGTTGTAAAGCAGGATCCCCGTCTCCTGGCCTACCGTTTCGTTGTTCGCCACGATTGCGGTATCGGAGAGCTCGAGTTCAATGCCGTTCTTGCCGTTCGAGGAAGAAACGTTGTTCGAGACGTTGGCGTTGTAGACAGATTCGTCCAGCCAGATCCCGGTGCTGTTCTGGTTGTTGCTCGTGTCGTTGTTCAGGATGGTGACGCCGCGGGAGCGCGTCACTTTGATCCCGCCGGAGACGGGCTCCGGCTTGAACGCCTCTGAATTGTTATTGGTGATGATCGAGTCACGGATGACCAAGCCGTAGGCGGCATTTACGCCGATACCCATCATGCCGTTACGCTGCACCGTGACCCGCTCGGCCACGGAGTCGTTGTTCTGGATGGCGATCCCGATCATGGCGTTGTCCACCACAACAAGGTTCCGTGCCGCAGATGACGTTGCGGCCAGGACCACGGCGGCGCGCGCGTCGTAGGGGGTCGCGTAGCGCCGGACTCCGAAGCCCTGCAGTTTCGTGTTCGGGGCGGGAGAGTAGATGGCCTGGGCAAGGTTGCTGGCCCTGACTTCGTGGCCTGTCGGGTCACTGCCGAGCGTGATGGTGTTGGCAGCGTAGTCGACAAAGAATTTGCCCGGTGAGACCTGTGCGGCTGATCCAACCTGCTTCAGCTGGGCGCCATCGATGAATACCTGGTCCGGACGTGCGGCCATGGGGTTGGCGGGGTCCACAAATCTCGGGTTATCGGCTTTTCCGTCCAGCGAACGGGAAAATTCGGGCGTCCAACCCTGCGAGACCCAGGTGGACCCGGTCTTCTTCCACGTGGAGACCGGCACTGAGCCGTCCAACCAGACGGCTTCGTTCGGGTACGACTGAATCGTCAGCGACTTGTTCGAAGGAATGCTGACGGATTCGTTGTACGTGCCCTTCCGCAGCACGATGGTCTGCCCGGACTTCGCCTTCGCGACGGCCGATGCGAGCGTGCGCAGGGGCGCGTTCTGGCTGCCACCGGCGTTGTCCGCGCCCTTGGCGACGTCCACGAAAATGGCGTTGGCGGGTACGGCGTAGTTGGCCGATCCGATAGCTGCCGCTCCACGGTTGGCTTGACCCGTGGCCGGGGCCGGAGCAACCGGGGCCGGGGCGGGAGCCGGCGCAACCGGGGCCGGAGCCGGGGCGGGGGCCGGAGCCGGGGCCGGCGCGACCGGAGCCGGAGCCGGCGCAACCGGGGCCGGGGCGAGCCGGGGAAGCGGCGGAGACCGGGGCGGCCCGCAAGTCGTCCATTACTGAAACGACCGGCTTGGAGTTGCCGCCCGACACATATTGCCAGATGCCAATGGATCCAGCCTTCGCGATGCGGGCAGTGGACGTGTCCTTGACCGTCAGCTGCCAGCCGGGCACGGCGCCACCATCAGCCCAGGCCCGTCCCTGCAGGGTGACGGGTGAGGTCCCCGTTGCCTTGAACTCGATGCGCATCTTTTGATTGGAGCCCAGCGTTTTGGGTAACTGCACTTTTCCAAGGCTGACGTCGCTTCCCCGGTCAAACCGGGAAACGGCAAGGAACATCTTGCCGCCGCTCATGACTTCCAGGCGGCCGCGGTAAGCCGCTCCCGACTCCTGCCCGCGGATGGAGATCGCATGGTACAGGCCGAATTTTCCGGACGGGACGGAGGGCACGGTAAGTGCTCCCTGCACAGTCACGTCGGCGGCTGACACGCTGGGCAAGGTGGCGGACAGGGACTGCCCGGGCGGCAGCCCGTTGACCCTTGCCGCGCCATTCGCCGTCGTGAGACTCGTTTTGGACGGGTTGCCGATCACATAGGTGCCGCCGACATCGGCTTTGCCCCATCCAGCCGTTGAAGTCCGGTCATACGAGTCGCGTACAACATCGGATGATGCATTAGCGGCGTTGACGGATGGAATGGTGCCCGCCAGGGCCAATGCCATGACCAGCGTGGTGGCCCCAGTCACCCGGCCAATGGCTTTTGTCTTCCGGCTACAGCCGTTTCTATCGTCCGATACTCTGCGCGTCAATGAAACGCTCCTCAAGGATTCTGGCAGCCGTCGACGGCCCGTCTGCAAGAAACGGACCAGCGGCCTGATGGTGTTTTGATTTGAGCGGAGACTCATCCGGCTCTCTCTGACAGGTCCCCCAGCGGACCGCAGCAACACTCTCCCGAGACCATCGAACAAGATTGGGAAAGACATGGATCACTGCAGTCCGCAACGCTACACGCTCGTAACTTAGGGATCAAATCCATAACTATTTTCCCTCCCGTCACAATGGCCCACGCTGACCGCACGTACACTACCCGCGCATGCTGGTGCATGAAAAGGGCCCATCCTAACCCGGCGAGGCTCTACATGGCGGCTGATTGACCTCAAATAAAGAGGAACGGCTGGTCCGGGCCCTCGTCAGGGGTCCGGACCAGCCGTTCCTATTAGTCCCTCAGTGCTGCCAACTCACTCAGCCCGCCTCGTCACCCAGTCCTTCAGGCTCACCAGGATGGGCCCGTTGGTGGCCGATCCTGATACATACGACGACACGCCGACCGAGCCTGCGCTCTGCATATTTTCGGTGGTGTCCGTAGCACTGACCAGCCAGGCGGCGGGCTCCGTGCCGGCGGCGTCCCACACCTTGGCGCGGAGGACCGTCGGCGATGTGCCTGTGACCTGCAGCCGGATCTGCAACTGCATGCCCTGGGTGTAGGTCAGGCCCTGGACGACGACGCCCTGGAGAGTCTTCTCCACTCCGCCGCTCAAGGACTTCAGGTCCAGCGTCATCGTCCCGGACTTCGAGATCCACATCTTGGCGCTGTAGTCCCCGGCACCAGCGACCCGCCGGCCGATGAGCGTCGTGAAGAACCCACCGCCGTCGGGCATCTTGTCCATCGACAACTTGACTTGCGTGTCCGTTGACGTCGAAGAGACGCTTCCCAGGCCGGCCGTCAGCCGGACTCCCCTGGCAATCGTCATCTTGCCGCTGCCGTCGTTCACCGCAAACTTCGAGTTGCCACCCGACAGGTCCCAGTTTCCGCCGATATCCGCGGAGCCGAATCCGTTCACCACGGTCCGGCCGAAGGCATCCTGCGCCAGCGGGAGCACGGTCGCCGCAGCAACCGTCACCGGATGCGTCACGGACCCCGTACCACCCTGGTTATCCGTCACCGTCAACGTCACCTGGAACGTCCCGCCCGCCGCGTACGTATGCGACGGCGACACACCCGAACCAGCCGGGCTCCCGTCACCGAAATCCCACCCGTACGAAACAACCGAACCATCCGCATCCGAGGAATCCGCAGCATCAAAGGACGCCACCAGATCCGCCGCAGAAGACGTAAACGCCGCCACCGGCGAAGCATTCGCCGCAGCCACCGTCACCGGATGCGTCACGGACCCCGTACCACCCTGGTTATCCGTCACCGTCAACGTCACCTCGAACGTCCCGCCCGCCGCGTACGTATGCGACGGCGACACACCCGAACCAGCCGGGCTCCCGTCACCGAAATCCCACCCGTACGAAACAACCGAACCATCCGCATCCGAGGAATCCGCAGCATCAAAGGACGCCACCAGATCCGCCGCAGAAGACGTAAACGCCGCCACCGGCGAAGCATTCGCCGCAGCCACCGTCACCGGATGCGTCACGGACCCCGTACCACCCTGGTTATCCGTCACCGTCAACGTCACCTCGAACGTCCCGCCCGCCGCGTACGTATGCGACGGCGACACACCCGAACCAGCCGGGCTCCCGTCACCGAAATCCCACCCGTACGAAACAACCGAACCATCCGCATCCGAGGAATCCGCAGCATCAAAGGACGCCACCAGATCCGCCGCAGAAGACGTAAACGCCGCCACCGGCGAAGCATTCGCCGCAGCCACCGTCACCGGATGCGTCACGGACCCCGTACCACCCTGGTTATCCGTCACCGTCAACGTCACCTCGAACGTCCCGCCCGCCGCGTACGTATGCGACGGCGACACACCCGAACCAGCCGGGCTCCCGTCACCGAAATCCCACCCGTACGAAACAACCGAACCATCCGCATCCGAGGAATCCGCAGCATCAAAGGACGCCACCAGATCCGCCGCAGAAGACGTAAACGCCGCCACCGGCGAAGCATTCGCCGCAGCCACCGTCACCGGATGCGTCACGGACCCCGTACCACCCTGGTTATCCGTCACCGTCAACGTCACCTCGAACGTCCCGCCCGCCGCGTACGTATGCGACGGCGACACACCCGAACCAGCCGGGCTCCCGTCACCGAAATCCCACCCGTACGAAACAACCGAACCATCCGCATCCGAGGAATCCGCAGCATCAAAGGACGCCACCAGATCCGCCGCAGAAGACGTAAACGCCGCCACCGGCGAAGCATTCGCCGCAGCCACCGTCACCGGATGCGTCACGGACCCCGTACCACCCTGGTTATCCGTCACCGTCAACGTCACCTCGAACGTCCCGCCCGCCGCGTACGTATGCGACGGCGACACACCCGAACCAGCCGGGCTCCCGTCACCGAAATCCCACCCGTACGAAACAACCGAACCATCCGCATCCGAGGAATCCGCAGCATCAAAGGACGCCACCAGATCCGCCGCAGAAGACGTAAACGCCGCCACCGGCGAAGCATTCGCCGCAGCCACCGTCACCGGATGCGTCACGGACCCCGTACCACCCTGGTTATCCGTCACCGTCAACGTCACCTCGAACGTCCCGCCCGCCGCGTACGTATGCGACGGCGACACACCCGAACCAGCCGGGCTCCCGTCACCGAAATCCCACCCGTACGAAACAACCGAACCATCCGCATCCGAGGAATCCGCAGCATCAAAGGACGCCACCAGATCCGCCGCAGAAGACGTAAACGCCGCCACCGGCGAAGCATTCGCCGCAGCCACCGTCACCGGATGCGTCACGGACCCCGTACCACCCTGGTTATCCGTCACCGTCAACGTCACCTCGAACGTCCCGCCCGCCGCGTACGTATGCGACGGCGACACACCCGAACCAGCCGGGCTCCCGTCACCGAAATCCCACCCGTACGAAACAACCGAACCATCCGCATCCGAGGAATCCGCAGCATCAAAGGACGCCACCAGATCCGCCGCAGAAGACGTAAACGCCGCCACCGGACGTTCGTTGGATGCCCTGTCGGGGGCGCCGAGGGCGAAGTGCTCCGCCACGGTGGCAGCCGGCAGCGCGACCGGGTAGACCGCGACCTCGTCAATCTTGCCGGCAAAGTACGGCTGCGGACCCCAGGTCCTGTCGCCGCCGACCCGCCAGTAGCCCGAATAGCTTTGATTCTGCGACTGGGGGTTAGTTCCGACGGGCTCCCCGTCAACGAAGAGCTTCATGCCCTCGGATGACTGTGTCGCCACCAGATGGTGCCAGACTCCGTCGTTGTACGACCCGGACGACGTAATCGTGTTCGTCTGGCCGGTCCAGACGCCGAAGGTCAGCGCCCCGCTCGTTTCCATGTAGACGTGCCGGTCGTAATTGGATGAAAGCCCGGTCGCCTTGTCTCCGAACCCGATGAGTTTCCCGCCGTCGCTGGTCGTGGTGTTGAACCACAGCTCCTGGGAATAAACCGTCGGGTTTGTGAACTGGTTGGTGCTGGACACCAACCCGGAGACGCCGTCGAACTCAGCGGACGTGTCGGTCGTTCCGTCGATGCCTGCGGGGTGTCCCAGAGTTACTCCTGAGCGGTATTCACCGGGATTGTCGGACGTGCTGCTGTCAGCAGCTACTGATCCGCTGGTTTCCCCGAACCGCCAGTAAAAATCCGGCTCAGCCTCGAAGACTGCCTTTCCGACGTTGTCAGCCGGGGCGACCGGGATGTTCAAGGTACGTCCCGAGTCCTGGAAGTGCCGCTGCACCCGCGAGAGGCTGAGCACGGACGGGTAGATCGCGACCTCATCAATGGTGCCGTTGAAGTACCGACTGGACGGCACGGAAGGCCATCCGTTGATGTTGTCCCCGCCAATGCGCCAGAACCCGGAGTAATCCTGACCCTTGGTTGCATCGGTTCTCTGCGCGCTGCGCTTTCCATCCACGTACAGGTTTATGCCGCTGGGCCCGACCGTGGCGACAATGTGATGCCACTGGTCGTCGTTGTATTTCCCGTTGGCGGTCAGCGTCTTCACTCCACCGTCATAGACACCGAAAACAATGCGCCCTGCATTGTCCATGTAGATCTGCCGGTCGTATGAGCTGGAAACACCGGTCGCCTTATTACCGAAGCCCAGGATCTTGCCGCCGCGCGTGGTGGTGGTTTTGATCCAGGACTCAACGCTGAAGACGTTCGGTCCCTGGATGGATGTCTGGCTGGACGCCGTCCCGGTGGACGACCCGCTGAACGAGGTCGCAGTATTTGCGTCACCGTTGATAGCGCCCGCCACTCCACGCGTCACTCCCGTTCCCGCCACAGCGTCCGACCATCCGGCGTCGTCGGTGAGCGTGGTGCCGCTTGCTTCGCCCAGCCGCCAGTAGCTCTCGGCACCGTCGGCGAGGACGCCGGTTCCGTATGTTCCCAGGCTGCCGGCGGCTGAGACGGTCACGTTGACGCCCTCGGACCTGGTTTCATTTCCCAGCGGGTCGATGGCTGCAATGCGGTAGCTTTGCGTCGAGCCCAGCGGGAGCCCGCTGTCCTGGAAAGTTAGGACCGGCCGGTTCCAGAACGTGGATGCCTTGGTTGTGGTGTAAACCGGGGTCGTCAGATTGTCGTTACGGAACACTTTGTACGTGAGATTTTCGTTGTCCCGGTCGAAATTGGTCTGCCATGCCACCCGGACTTTGCCCCCTGCGAGGGCGGTGACCTTGGGGTTCATGTCGCGGCCTGCAACGCGGGGCCCTTCTTTGTTGGGGGCGATATCCTTGGTCGCGAAACGAACCAGGCCCTGCTGGGCGGTTCCGTTCACTGCGGGAAATTCTCCGCCGAGAACCACATATTTGGAGTTTCCGGTGATGGTCCAGGCCCCCTGGGTCTGTCCGGTGAACGAACCGGCGTCTACATCCGGGAACCACGTCAGCAGGGCAGGCCGGGGGTTACCCGCCCAGTTGAAGTACCCAAGGGGATCAGCGGTAATCGTTCCGACGGCTGCCTTGCTGAAGGCTATGGCCCGATTGAAGGTCCAGACCGGGGAGGTCTGGGGGAACCCGCCGATGTTGCCGCAGTAGTGGGCATGGCCGACCGTGTAGACGGCCGTGGCAGAGGCATAGACGCCGTAGGTGTCCCCATGGCAGTCCTGGATCCAGTTCACAGCCCCGTCATCCCAACTCGCGGAGAATGACCCCTCGAGGTTGCCGGAAGACCCGAACTTGTAGCCTGTGCCGTACACATGCGTTCCGTCGCTCGCGAGGCTGTAGATAGACGAGTTGGTACCGCCGTTCCGCACCTTGTTATTGATGCCCCACGGGAGAAGCTCCCCCGAAGACGTGTTCAGGGCCGCCATGCCCATTCCGGGATTGCTGGAGCCGTTCACGCTGGTGAAGTTTCCACCGACGACCACCTTCGTGCCGTCGGGATTGAGCACCATATTGTTGACATCGCCCCCCTGCACGTTCGGGCTCCAGTCCAGCAGCGCCGCATCGGAGGCGCGGACCGCGGCGAGATGCGGCCGGCTGGCGGACCCGACGCCGCTGAACCATCCGCCCATATATACGGCGGAATTGGTTGCGGCGACGGCGTAGACCCGCGAGTTCACATTCGGGGCGAAACTGGTGATCAGCGCTCCAGTCGTGGGGTTGAGCGCGGCAACATATGCGCGGGAGACCCCGTTCACCTGGGTGAAGGCGCCGCCGATGTAGAGACGCGAGCCGTCAGGAGAAGCCGTGATGGTCTTGGCCTGGGCATTCAGGCTGGCCGTGAACGTGGTGATCAGCTTCCCGGTGGTGATGTCATAGGCCAGGATGTGGCTCCGGGCCACGGTGTTCGTCCCCGGGGCCGCTCCGGCCGGGCGCGCCGTCGTGAAGTTGCCGACGGCGTAGACCACATTCCCGAGCACATGCTGCTGCCAGACGACCCCGTCGACCTGGACCGTCGGCAGAGCGTCCGCAGAAACGGTCGGAGGAGACGCGGGGTTGGCGGGGTCCAGCGGCGCCGTGTCAGCGGTGGCCGCAGTGACCGGCAGGATCGTGAATCCCAGCGCCATCGCCAGGGACACGGCCAGAGCGAGTGCTCTCCGGCCCTCCGTCAGTAGGCTTCCCATGGTGAATACATTCCGCGGCGCACGGTGAGAGGAATCCTTCTCACCGCGCGAACGCGCGGGGACACTTTTTGAGCTCCGCACGATGTTCATGACGTACTTTCTGACGAAGGAACGGATCCATTGAAGGCCGCTATGGGTTCGGAAACTTGGTAATTCAGGTAGATCTGAACCTGATCCCGCTGATCCAGCGGGAGCAGGAACACATACACCGCCGAGGCCGAGGCGCCGGCTTCGACCGTTGGCTGGAATCTGGTTGCACCGGGGCCGCTCAGCTGCAGGGCCGGAATCCGGTCGGCGCCCGCTTCGACGTTGACGAATGCCCCTTCCAGCGAAACGGCCTCGGTGGACTTGTTGTGGACGGTAACGACGAACCGGATGGACGGTCCGGAAATCTCTCCGGGACCGGCCGCTTCTCCTGCCACGGCCTCAAGCCCGCTGATGGTGGCGGTAACACCTTCCTGCAGGTCCGCAGCATCGCTGATCGCCACCGGAGCGGCCACCGTCTGCGGTGTCGCCGCCAGCTCTTGCTCGGCCGGCCCACTGGTGGCCGCCGGCGGCGCGTCGTTCTGCTGGGGCGCCTGGGCAGATGGAACGGGCGGAACTGCAGGGTCAGCCGGGCTCGCCGGATCTGCGGCCGGCGCTGGCGCATCACTCGACAGCGCCGACGGTGTGCTGGCGGCTGCGGGAGACTGGGCGGCAGCAGCCGCCAGACCGGACCCGTCCGGGCCGCCATTGGCCGCGGGGGACCTGAGCGCCCACATCCCGCCAACGACGAGGAGGACTATTGCCGTCAGCCCTGCCGCGAGGAGAACCTGCCTCTTACGGTCGCCGAAGAAGGCCGCCGTTACCGGACTCTGGATTTTCATCACTAGCTCCGCCCTGTGGCTGTAGGAGTTTCCGAGAGACGCTTCATGTCGCCGAACCACCGGGTCAATGCCAGGGAGAGGTGGGCGGTGTTCGCGACAAAAAACAATGCATAGCCAACGAAGAAGACACCGGGGAGTCCCAGCAGAAGGAACAACAGGCACAGGACCCCGTAATCGGTAGGTACCAACAGCAAGGATTTGATCGCTGAACCCCCTCGCTTCGCCGCCGGGAGACCGGACTTGAGGAGCACCACTGCCTTGAGTTGGTCGTTGAGGATCATGGCGAAAAACGCGACGGTCCCGACGATGGCGTACCCGATGGGGATGAGCAGCCAGCCCTCGGCGGGCAGCGGTATGTGCCGGTAAGCAAGAACCAGGACTGCCAAATGGAGAGTGACGATCTTGGTGCTGTCCACGACGTGATCGAGCCATTCCCCGGCCACGGATCCACCTCCGCGAAGTCGCGCAAGCTGGCCGTCTGCGGAATCAAAAATGTATCCAATGGCCAGCGCCATCCAGACGAGCAGCCCGACCCACCAGCGCGGCTCGGCCAGCGCCAGCAGGAGAATGCCGGTAAACGTGAACCCGGCGCTAAGGGCAGTGACCTGGTTGGGTGTCAGCCCAGCCCGGTATGCGGCCGCCGCAACGTAGCGTCCTGCCCGGCGGTTCACGTACACCGAGTACGGCGGGGCCCCGCCCGCAACCGTTTTCTGCGCGGCAGACAATGATGCCACGGTCTCGAGGTAGCTCTCCGCCGGCCGGGATAACCGGGCCGAATGTGCTCCGCTGACGCTCATGACGCAACCCGGCTCTCGTCCGCGGCACGAACAGCGGACGGCCGGTTTTCGCCCCGTTCCGCACGCGGATTGGTGAGTGTCCGGTCTGCGAGCGCGTAGCACAGCTGTTCATAGCGGGCGGCCACAAGATCCCAGTCGTACCGCGCGGCGATTTGCCGGGCCATGTCTCCCCTGGCCGTGCTGACATCAGGATGAGACTCTGCGTCTTCGACGAGGCGTGCGACATCGTCCGCGTTCCGGAAGTACCTGCCGGAGAACCCGAGCACCTCCCGGTTGAAGTTCACGTCAAACGCGTTAGTCGCGGCACCGGCTCCGATAGCACGCAGCAGCGAGGGATTTGTGCCGCCGACGGAGTGCCCGTGCCAGTACACGGCGGCATTGGCGTAGAGCTCGTCCAGCAGGTCTTGGTCCCACACCCCGCCGAGGAATAGCACCCGGCTGTCGGCAGCGGCCTGGACCTGTGAGTTGTATTCGTGACCATAGGGCGTGGAACCAACAACCACCAGCGGCAGCTTGGCGCCGCTGCGGACGTAACCTTCAACAATCATGTGGACGTGGTTCTCGGGTTCCAGGCGGGCGACCACGAGATGGTACTTGCCGGATTCCAGCCCCACCGTGGACAGGAGCTTGGGTTCCCGCGGCTCCAGGATCGGGGCGCCGTACGTGATCAGTTCGGTCGCGGCGTCAAACCTGCTCCGGTAATAGTCGCGGATTCCTGCCGCATCGGCGATCAGCGCGTTCGAAGCGCGGACTGAAAAGCTTTCCGCCCAGCGGTAGTACTGTTTGCCGACCGGGCCCCACTTGGCCCGCTTCCATTCGAGCCCGTCCATGTGTGTCGCCACGGGGATCTTCGCCAGCCGCAACAGTGGCAGCCACGGAGCGTTGGCGGCATTGAAGACAACTGCGGCGTCCGTGCGATGCGCCATCAGGTGTGCTACCGACAGTCCTGTGTGGCTTAACGTCTCCAACGAGCGACGCCGGAGAGCCGGCAGCTGGACCAGTTGCATGCCCTGGTAGTCCGTCAGTCGCTTGCCCGTGGCGTTGCCGGCCCGGCAGTAGACGATGACTTCGTGGCCGCGTTGGACGAGCCGGCGCCCGACTTCCTCCACACACGTTTCAAACCCGCCGTAGTGCGCGGGCACGCCCCTGGTTCCAACCAGTGCGATGCGCAGCGCGCGATGATGAGACCTCTGTTGTTTCATTGTGTAACCCCCCGTGCGTATTCATGATGAGACCCTGCTGAGACCGGTTCAGCCCCGGCCCGTTGCCGTCAAGGCAGGCTGTGGCGTGTGGATTTTTCGTGATGTTCAGAGTTCAGGAGTTCGAGCGTCCGCCGCAGGGCGGTGCTGGAGGTGTGCATTGTGTAGGGAAAATAGACCACGTCCACTCCGACGGCTGCGAAGTCCTGTTCCAGCCGCTGGCCCTTTGGCGTCCCCCTCCAGTCGTCGCCTTTGAAGAAAACGTCAAAGGGGTGGGATTGCCAGGTCTCGACCTTGCTGGGCAGGACTTCAGCAATTGCTTCATCGACGTATTTGATGCTTCTGACGATTTCCAGGCGCTCCGCCAACGGAATGACCGGCGGCCGGCCTTTCGCCTCCACTAAGAGTTCATCCGCGACCACTCCGGCAATGAGGAAATCGCATTGCATCCGCGCATGGCGGAGCAAATTCAGGTGGCCGACATGGAACAAGTCGAAGGCCCCTGCTGCGTATCCGATCCGCTGTTTCATGACATCTCCTTAAAAAGCGCCGACCGGGCTGCGCATGGCCCGGAAGGTCCGCCACATGATCATCAAGTCACCGGTGAGGGACCAGTTTTCGACGTAATAGAGATCGAGCCGGATGCTCTCTTCCCACGGAAGGTTGGACCGTCCGTTGATCTGCCACAATCCGGTGATGCCTGGCTTAATAAGCAGCCGTCGGTTGGTGAAATGCTCGTATTCCTGGACCTCCTGGTGCAGGGGCGGGCGCGGCCCGACCAGGCTCATTTCGCCCACAAGGACGTTCCAGAACTGGGGCAGCTCGTCCAGTGAGTACTTGCGCATCCAGCGACCGCATGCGGTCACCCTCGGGTCGTTGCGGATCTTGAAGAGCGGACCGGAACCTTCGTTGCGTTCGAGCAGGGATTCCAGGTCTTCTTCAGCGTTTTGCGCCATCGAGCGGAATTTCAGCATGTGGAAGGGGACGCCGTTTCGGCCTACCCGTTCCTGCCGAAAAATGACCGGCCCTGTGCTGTCACGTTTGACGATGACGGCGAGCGCAAGCATCAGCGGTGACAGGACCAGGAGTGCCGTTGCCGAGACCAGGATGTCGACAGCGCGCTTCAGGACATGCTTGCCGCCGGCATATTGAGGGAGCTCCACATGAACGAGGGGCAGTCCCTCGACTTGCCGCCAGTGGATCCTGGGCCCGGCAACGTTCGTGAGGGTGGAGGCCAGCACGAGCTCCGTACCGGTTTCCTCCAGCCTCCATCCGAGCTCCCGGATGTACTTGCTGCCGCCAGGTACCTGCCCCGCGACGATGACGGCGTCGGCCCCGGTCACAGCCACCATCCGCGATACGTCTGCCAACGTGGACAGCACCGGAATGCGGTACCACGGCGGTTTCAGCTCCATGGACTCCTGCAGCGTCGATAAAGCAACGCCGGAAACCTGGTATCCGACGCAGGGGTTTCCGGAGATCTGATTAACCACGTACTCGACGTCCGAAGGGTTGCCGATGACGATGACCTTGGAGAGGTACTGACCGCTCCTGCGCTGCCGGTTCAACCACTTCCGCCACAACCAGCGGTTTCCGCACAGGAGCAGAAGGCCCAGAGGCAGTGCAATGGCGAAATAGCCGCGGACGACGTCAAGGCCCAGGAGAACCATCGCTATGGCCAGGGCGCCGAACAGTTTCAGGGTGGCCTGTGCCACGCGCTTGTATTCATCGGCGCCGACGCCGAAGGTCCGCCCGTCGCGGGTCCGGTATATCTCCAGGGCGGCGATCCAGGCTGCGATCATAAGACCTGAGACCCAGAGGTACCGGGCCTCGAAGTGCTGGCTACCCGTTCCCTGAGCATCTGCGCCGAACCGCACCAGGTAGGCGCACGCGATGGAAATCGCGACGACGGCGGCGTCAGTCAGGCGCAGCCGGTTGGCGTAATCCGTCCACCGGACGGCAGTTGAGGTGCGCGTTCCGGCAGTTCGTGTGCGGGATCCGTCGTCCCATACGGAGTGCCTGGGCTTCGTCTGCGGACGCGGCCATGCCATGTCCGGTGCCGTTGCGTGGGTCCCGGCGTTGACAGAGGGGCGTTGCCGCAGGCTACTCATGCTCGACTCCGGCTGCTGCCGCGGATTGACTGCACGGGTGTGCCCAGTCATTCATACGCCGGCCCTGGACGCCCCAGCCACACGCCGGCCATTGCGCCGTAGGGCGGCCCTGGGCTTGTGTGTTCTGCTGGAAGCCGCCACCCGTTGGAACCAACGCGGAGTGGACCGCCAGCAACTGCTCCTCATACATAGTGAGACCTTCTAGTGAGTCGGTGAGCTGTCGTGTCCCCAGTACATTGGATGCCCGCTCCATGCACACGAGTGGGCGCTACCCCTCTTGATTTCGTCCACCACCCGCAGCAATTCATCTCAAATGGGTAACTACTCGACGGAATTACGTATAGCCGAGACTCAACTACCTGTTCCGCAGCGGGCTGATCCGGAGTTCCAGCAGGCCGGAACAGCAGGCCGGCGGGGACCGCCGGGCTGGTGCCGGGCTGGTGCCGGACTGGTGCCGGTTGCACGCGGGAAACCCGGCAGAATCGTTGGTTGCGCCTGCAGGGCGGTGACCGGGAACGCGCCGGCTGCGAACGAAACCACGCGGGGTGTTCGAAGGCGCCGCGAGACTGCGGTAGTGTATGAAGTCGTTGGACAGACCGGTGCTTTGAGCGTTTCCCGGAGACGTCCCTCTGCGGCTGTAGCTCAATGGTAGAGCGCTAGCTTCCCAAGCTTGATACGCGGGTTCGATTCCCGTCAGCCGCTCCAGTCGCCCGCACTTTCCGCCCGGCGCCCCACCGGAAGCCATTAGGTTCATCCCTGTAGTGTTCGAAGTCAGGAACCCCTTCGGTTCCGCTACAGGAGCGATCATGGCTGACAAGTCCCCCCGTCAAGCAGCATCCAAGAAATCCGGCAAATCCCTCAAGGAAAAGCGCGCCGACAAGCGGTCCGCGGCCGCCCCGCCAAGCTCCATGGACAAGGCCACCGCGTCCAAGCCTGCGAGTCCTAAGAAGAAATGACCGGGGCACCGAACCACCTCACCCTGGGTGTCCTGGCCTCCACCCGGAAAACGGATGAGTTACGGCTCCCCATCCACCCCCTCCATCTGGACCGCATCTCGCCGGACCTCCGGCCTCGGCTGATCCTGGAGGAAGGCTACGGCGAGCGTTTCGGCGTCTCCGACGCAAATCTGGCCCCGCTGGTGGGACGAATCGTCCCGCGGGCTCAGCTGCTGGCAGAGGCCGACGTCGTCCTGCTGCCCAAACCGCAGCCCGAGGACCTCGCCGAGCTCCGTGACGGGCAGATCCTCTGGGGTTGGCCGCACTGCGTCCAGGACCGGGCCATCACCCAGCTGGCGATCGAGAAGAAGCTGACGCTGATTGCCTTTGAGGCGATGAACCACTGGGCCAGCGACGGCGGCTTCGGCCTGCACGTGTTCCACAAGAACAACGAACTCGCCGGCTACTGTTCGGTGCTGCATTCCCTGGCTTTGACCGGGGCCACCGGGGACTACGGCCGCCGGCTAAGCGCCGTCGTCATTGGTTTCGGCGCTACGGCCCGCGGCGCCGTCACGGCGCTCAACGCACACGGCATCCACGACGTGCAGGTGCTGACCAACCGCGGTGTTGCCGCGGTGGGTTCGCCGATCCACTCGGTGCGGATCGCCCAGTTCGACCATGACGACCAGGCCCCGTTCCTGAGCGAGGTCATCACCGAACGCGGGCGCGTGCCGCTGGCACCCTTCCTCGCCGGGAGTGACATCGTGGTCAACTGCACTCTGCAGGACCCCAATGCGCCGTTGACCTACCTGCGCGAAGAGGATCTCGCCGCGTTCCGGCCCGGCAGCCTGATCGTGGACGTCTCCTGCGACGAAGGTATGGGCTTCAGTTGGGCGAAGTCCACCACGTTCGCAGAGCCGATGTTCACGGTGGGCGAGCACATCAATTACTACGCGGTGGACCACAGCCCGTCCTATCTCTGGAATTCCGCCAGCTGGGAAATCAGCGAAGCGTTGCTGCCGTTCCTGGAAACCGTCATCAGCGGCCCGGATGCCTGGGCCGGGAACGAGACGATCCGGCGTGCGATCGAGATTCGCAACGGAGTGGTCCTTAATCCGGACGTGCTGCAGTTCCAGCAGCGCGGGCCCGAGTACCCGCATTCTCCGCTGGTCGGCGCGCCTGCCGCATCGGCTCGGTAGTGTCCGGACGGTGCCTGCGCCGCGGCTTCCTCCGCGGAACAGGTACCGTCCACGCAGCGCCAGGACGGTCTCCGCGCCGGGCAGTTGCCGACCCGGTACCTGCCCGTCCCTGCTACCTACGCGGACGGCAATACCTACGCGGAACCGGTACCTACGCGGGCATTGATAGAAGTGTGACCTTCCTTTATCCTGACATAACGAAGAGGTCAAGCAGAGGCCCAAAATGTAGGATTCGATTACGAGCTACGTCCCTGCTAATTCCAGATAGTTGAGTGCGGGGGCGCTCGGGATAGGCCGTCAATGTTGCCAGCCACAGAACGACCGCATGTTCCACATGTCCGTCCCGTCCATGCACTGAAGACCGCACATCCGGTGACGCCACCGGTTCCGCGCGGCACGGCCGTGAAGCACCCGGCGCGGGGACGCACAACCATCCACCATGTTCCTCTGGCGGACGGCGATTACGTCGGAAGCCCGTACTGCGAGCATTGCGGCACGGACGATTTCATCTACCTGGAGTCCTTCGTCCCCGCAGCACACCGCAGGGACGGATCCGTCAGCAAGCTGGGCGAGGTCACGTACTTCTGCTCCGGCTGCGAAGACTACTCGGCCCACGCCGTGCCCGCGTCCTGGGTGCCGCCCGGCTGGTACTTCGGCTGAGTACACCCCGTTAACGAACGATCGCCGCCGCCTGCACCCAAGGTGCGGGCGGCGGCGATCGCCGTGCGGGGATCCAGGCGGGGATCCGGGTGACAGCCCTTAGACCACGGCGTCCGAGAGGTGGTTGGGCGTTCCGAAACGGTGCGCCGTGATGCTGACGGCCTGCTCGTGCAGGAACGGCAGCATTTCCACACGGCCGGCTTCCGTAACGGGGTGGGGGTAAAACGCTACGTCCGGGCGTCCGCCAGTGGCGTCGGCGAGGGCGGTGACGTCTCCGCCGATCAACCGGATCCGTGCCCCGGAGAGCTTGCCGTCGCCGGCGAGCCTGCGGGCGGATGCCAGCCAGGCGGCGTCGGACTCCACCGTGACGGTGATGCCCAGACCGGAGAGGATGTTGCCTAGCGCGGCGGAAAGTTCAGCGGCAGTGGAGACGGTCACGGCGGATCCGGCCAGGACGCCTGCGGTGACGGTCCGGGCCAGGTGCGCGAGCGGTTCGCCTTCGGCGAGACGGATAGTGACGGGCAACGGACGGTACCGGAAGATGTTGCGTTCCGCGCTGAGACCGCTGACATCCTTGGCGGTGCCGAATTCCTCGGACCAGGCCGCAGCGTCAGACGCCGTGGCGCGCTCCAGCGCCGCGTACTCCCGCTCGGAGACAATCCCCCGGACCGCTTCGACAATCCGGCGGACACCGGAGTGTGCCGGTGCCGCGGTGGCAGTGCTGGGCTTGCTGGCCCATTCGCCGAGCCCGAGCAGGTAGTTGGGCCCGCCGGCCTTGGTGCCGGCGCCAACAGCTGACTTCTTCCAGCCACCAAAGGGCTGGCGCTGGACGATGGCGCCGGTGATGCCGCGGTTGACGTAGAGATTGCCTGCCTGGATGGACTCCAGCCAGACGCCGAGTTCGTCGGTGTCGAGGGAATGCAGGCCGGCGGTCAGGCCGTACTCAATCTGGTTCTGCATCGCAATGGCTTCCTCCAATGTGTCCGCCGTCATCACCCCCAGAACCGGGCCGAAGAACTCGGTGAGATGGAAGTAGGATCCGCGCTTGACTCCATAGCGGACGCCCGGGCTCCACAGCCGGCCGGTGCGATCGAGCTTTTTCGGTTCAACGGCCCAGGTTTCACCCTCGCCCAGCGTAGTCAGGGCGGACAGGAGCTTGCCGTTGGCGGGTTCGATGATCGGGCCCATTTGGCTGCGCGGGTCTTCGGGGTAGCCGACCCGAAGCGAAGTGACGGCGTCGAGGAGCTGGTGGTGGAAGCGCCTGGACGTCGCCACGGATCCGACCAGGATCACGAGGGACGCGGCGGAGCACTTCTGACCGGCGTGGCCGAATGCCGAATAGGCGACGTCTTTCGCGGCGAGGTCCAGGTCCGCGCTGGGGGTCACGATAATGGCGTTTTTGCCGCTGGTTTCGGCGAGAAGGGGCAGGTCCTGGCGGAAGGAGCGGAACAGTTCGGCGGTTTCATACCCGCCGGTGAGGATGACCCGGTCCACGGCCGGGTGCGAGATCAGCTGGGTTCCGAGCTCACGTTCGCCCAGCTGCACCATGGTGAGCACACCCTTCGGCACGCCGGCTTCCCACAGGGCCTCGACCATCACGGCACCACTGCGGCGGGCCTGCTTGGCCGGCTTGATGACGACGGCGGAGCCTGCCGCGAGAGCCGCGAGTGCGGAACCGGCCGGAATCGCGACGGGAAAGTTCCACGGCGGGGTGACCACGGTCAGCTTCGCCGGCGTAAACGTGGCACCGTCGACGTCGTCGAGTTTGCGGGCGGATTCGGCGTAGTAATGCGCGAAATCGACGGCTTCACTGACTTCCGGGTCACCCTGGTCCAGCGTCTTGCCGGTTTCGCTGGCCATGACTTCGAGCAGGTCCGCCCGGCGGGACTCGAGGACGTCGCCGGCACGGTGCAGGATGGCGGCGCGCTCGGCGCCGGTCATCGCGCCCCAGGCCTTGCCCTTTTCGACGGCGGTCCCGATCACCGCATTCAGGGTGGCTTCGTCGGTGATGGTGGCTGCTTCAACGGCGGCGTTGCCCAGGGAGGAGCCCGGGACGCGGTCCAGGATGGCGCGTCCCCAGGCCCGGTTGGCGGGCAGCGACGGATCCGTGTCCGGGGTGTTTTTGAACGAGTTCCGCGGCATCGGTTCGGCGGGGAGGCGACGGTCCTGCCGGCGGTTCGGGGCCGGGACGGAGTCGTCGAGGTTTTCGAGGCTGGCCAGGAAGCGCTGCTTCTCCCGTTCAAACAGGGATTCGTTCTCGCTGAGTTCGAACACGGCAGACATGAAGTTGTCCTGGCTGGCGCCTTCTTCGAGGCGGCGGATCAGGTAGGCGATCGCGACGTCGAACTCGGCCGGGTGGACCACGGGGGTGTAGAGCAGCAGCGAGCCGACGTCTTTCTTCACGGCTTCGGCCTGGCCCTGCGCCATTCCGAGCAGCATCTCGAATTCGATGCCGGAGCGGACGCCGCGCTTGCCGGCCAGCAGCCAGGCGAACGCGATGTCGAAAAGGTTGTGGCCGGCGACGCCGATCCGGACGTTGCTGATCCGTTCCGGGTGGAGCGAATAGTTGATGACGGACTTGTAGCTGGTGTCCGAGTCCTGCTTGGTGCCCCAGGTGGCGAGCGGCCAATCGTGCAGGGACGCTTCGACCTGCTCCATCGGCAGGTTTGCGCCCTTCACGACCCGGACCTTGATCGCGGCTCCACCGTCGGCGCGGCGGGCTGCCGCCCAGTCCTGCAGCCGGATCATGGCGGAGAGGGCGTCCGGCAGGTAGGCCTGGAGCACAATTCCGGCCTCGAGGTTCTTGAACTCGGGCTTGTCCAGGATCCGGGTGAAGACCGCGATGGTCATGTCCAGGTCCTTGTACTCCTCCATATCCAGGTTGATGAACTTGGCTTTCGGGAAGGACGCGGCGCGGGTGAACAGCGGGGTGAGCTTCGCTACGACGTGCTCAACAGCCTCGTCAAAGGCCCATGGCGAATGCGGGGCCACGGTGGACGAGACCTTGATCGAGACATAGTCCACGTCCGGGCGCGCCAGCAGGGTGTGGGTGCCTTCGAGCCGGCGGGACGCCTCCCGCTCCCCGAGCACAGCCTCACCGAGAAGATTGACGTTGAGGTTGATGCCGTCCTTGCGGATCTTCGCGATGGCCGGGCCCAGCTTGGCGTCGGTCGCGTCGACGATCAGGTGGCCCACCATTTCGCGCAGGACGCGCCGGGCGATCGGGATAACCACGTGCGGCAGGACCGGGGCCATGGTGCCGCCGATCCGGACAGCGCTGCGCATGTACCAGGGCAGGAACGCCGGGACCTTCGGCGCCAGCGCCGCAAGGTTCCGGGCCGCGACATGCAGGTCCTCGGGGCGGACGACGCCGTCGACGAATCCGACGGTGAAGTCGAGCCCGTTCGGGTCTTTCAGCACCCCGGCGAGCTGGGCCGCGGAGGCATCCACCGGAACCGCCGACGCTTCGGTCAGCCAGCGCCGCACCAGCCCGATTGTCTCCTCCGCCAGTGCGGTTGACTCAAGGACCTCGGCGGCGTCGACGACGCCGGACTTCGTGGACATGTTACTCATGGCTGACACCTGCTTCTGAAGATTCCGGAACGCTTAATATCAGTATGCGATCCCCGTCTCATAAGATAAAGCGATGTTTTCTGAGCAATACTGATTAGAAAAACAAAGGACTCAGCGGCGCTGGCATATCACGCGCCGGATCGCGGCGCCTGCGGCTTCCCGGCCGGCCCAAGTCAATATGCGAATCCCGGCACTTTAGCTAAAGTGGATCTTCATCGATGGAATTCATCAGCAATCGCAAGGAGTTACAGATGCTCGACGTCCGGCGGTTGCGCCTGCTGCGCGAACTGAAGATCCGGGGCACGCTGGCCGAGGTGGCAGATGCCCTGCAGTACAGCCCCTCGTCCGTGTCCCAGCAATTGGCCCTCCTGGAAAAGGAAGCCGGCGTCGAACTACTGCGCAAGACCGGCCGCCGCGTGCAGCTGACACCCCAGGCCGAGGTCCTCGTGGCCCACACGGCGCAGCTCCTCGAAACCCTGGAGCAGGCCGAGGCTGATCTCGCGGCCTCCCTGACCACCGTGACCGGCACGGTCCGGATCGCAGTGTTCCAGTCCGCCGCATTGGCGCTTATGCCCGGGGCATTGACCCGGATGTCCACCCAGTACCCCGAGGTCAGGGTCGAGATGACCCAGCGGGAGCCGGAGACAGCCCTGCATGAGACGTGGGCACGGGACTTCGACCTCGTGATTGCGGAGCAGTACCCCGGCCACGCCGCCCCGCGCTATGCGGAACTGGACCGGATAGCCCTGACCAGCGACGCGATCCGGCTGGCCGTACCCCCCGCGTCGCCGGACCGAGCCCCCGTGAGTACGCTCGAGGACACGGCCGGACTGCCCTGGGTCATGGAGCCGCGCGGCGCGGCTTCGCGGCACTGGGCCGAACAGGCCTGCCGGAGCGCCGGCTTCGAACCCGACGTGCGCTTCGAAACAGCCGACCTGCAGGCACAGATCCGGCTGATCGAATCCGGCAACGCCGTAGCGCTGATGCCGGACCTCGTGTGGACCGGCCGCGGGACCACCGCGCAGCTCCTTGAACTGCCGGCCAGGCCACGGCGCACCGTCTTCACCTCGGCCCGGCGGTCCAGCGCCAAACGCCCCGCCATCGTCGTCACCCGGGAAATCCTCGCAGCGACGGCAACCTCCATCGCCCCGGCCTCACCGGCATCGGCGCCGGCCCGCTGAACCCCGCCGGGCTTGCGCCGGAGTGCCGTCCGCCACAGCGTCCGGCACGGGCCCGCGCTAGACTGGTGTGGATATGAAACGCACAATGTTCAAGTCCAAAATCCACCGCGCCACAGTCACGCACGCGGACCTTCACTATGTGGGTTCCGTCACCGTTGACCTGGACCTGCTGGAGGCCGCCGACATCCTTCCCGGGGAACTCGTCGCCATCGTCGATGTCACCAACGGCGCCAGGCTGGAGACCTACACCATTGCCGGCGAACGCGGCTCGGGTGTGATTGGAATTAATGGTGCCGCGGCGCATTTGATGCAGGAAGATGACATCGTCATCCTGATCACCTACGCCGAAATGACCACGGAGGAAGCGAAGGCTTACTCGCCCCGCGTGGTCCACGTCGACAAGGACAACAAGATTGTCCAGATCGGCAACGACCCCGCGGACGGCATCACCCCGGGGCTGGTGCGCGCGCCGCACGCCCTCAATAACGCCGCCCTGAGCTGAAGACAGCACGCTGGCCCGGCCCTCGGAAGCGGCCCGGGAAAGCGGACGGGTACGGGGGTAGTGACCTCCGCCCCCGCCGCGCGACAAGAGACACGGCCAGCCCGCATCAGGCCGGCCTCACCGCGGCCAGGTCATCACCCTGCCACTCCCCTCCTCACCGTTCCGGCCATGCTTGACGTGGCATACTCCGTGCCCATGATTCCTGTGGCCGCCGGGCCTGCCCGCTGCCGCTAAGCTGGATGGTCGGAATGACGACGTATATGCATATTGAGGAATATAGTGACGACTGGCCGCAGCAGCACGACAATTGGCCCAGCCGGCTGGCTAGCCCGCGCGGTAACCGGGGTGCTGCTGCTCGCCGCCACCGCTTGCACCAGCACCGGACTTGCGCCTGCGACCGCGCCCGGCGACCCGGCAGCAGCCGCCACGGCGCCGGCGCCCGGAGCAGCCGATGCCGGACAGGCACTTGAGGCACTGGCCGGACTGCCGGTCAAGGGCCGGGCGCCGAAGACCGGCTATTCACGCGATGAATTCGGCCCCGCCTGGGCCGACGTCGACCGTAACGGCTGTGACACCCGCAACGACATGCTCCGCAGGGACCTTGCCTCGATCGCGTTGAAGCCCGGCACCAAGGAGTGCGTGGTGCTCTCCGGCGTCCTCAACGACCCCTATACGGCCGAGCCCATCAACTTCCTGCGCGGCGCCGAGACCAGCACGGCTGTGCAGATCGATCATGTGGTGGCCCTCAGTGACGCCTGGCAGAAAGGGGCGCAGCAGCTGAGCGCGGAGCAGCGCCTCGCCTTCGCCAACGATCCGCTGAACCTGCTGGCCGTGGATGGTCCGGCCAATAATGCCAAGAGCGACAGCGACGCAGCGACCTGGCTGCCGCCGAACAAGCCCTACCGCTGCGAGTACGTCGCCCGGCAGATCTCGGTCAAGTCCAGCTACGGGCTATGGGTCACCGCGGCCGAACGCGACGCCATGGCCCGGGTGCTCAGTGATTGCCCCGAGACACCGGCGCCGGACTCGCCGGCGCAGGCGCCGGCTCCGGCTGTCGCCGCCTACGCGACCTGTGCCGCAGCCCGCGCCGCCGGGGCCGCGCCGATCCGGGCGGGACAGCCCGGATACAGCAGCGCCCTGGACGGCGACGGCGACGGCATCGCCTGCGAATAATCACCGGCTCCGCCGCCACGCGCGGCTACGTTTTCTGGTGCTGATCGAGCAACCGCGCGCAGCGGATGAAGCCCAAATGCGAGTATGCCTGGGGGTGGTTGCCCAGGTGGGTTTCCGTGCCGGGATCGTATTCCTCCGGCAGCAGGCCGGTCGGTCCGAAGAGATTCACCAGCTGGTCGAACAGGTCCCAGGCCTCCTCGATGCGGCCGACCGCAACGTAGGCCTCGATCAGCCACGTGGTGCAGATGTGGAAGCCGCCCTCCAGGCCCGGCAGTCCGTCGTCGTACCGGTACCGGAAGACGGTGGGCCCAACCCGCAGTTCGCGTTCGACGGCCGTCACCGTGTCCAGGAACCGCTGGTCGGTGACGTCCAGCAGGCCGGAGAGTCCGATATGCAGCACTGCGGCGTCCAGGTCCGGGCTGTCGTAGGCCACCGTGTAGGAGGAGGCGCTTTCGTCCCAGCCCTCGCGCAGGACTTCCTCACGGATGGCGTCCGCTGCCAGCGCCCAGGCGGGCAGCGGCTCCCGGCCGTGCCGGGCGGCCGTGCGCAGGGCCCGGTCCAGGGTCACCCAGCACATCACCTTGGTGTAGATGTGGTGCCGGGGCGCCCGCCGGGCCTCCCAGATCCCGTGGTCCGGCTCGTGCCAGCGGGCCAGGACCGCCGACGCCATCTGGACCAGCAGCTCCCAGTGCGCGTCGGAGAGAACGCCCTGACGCGCGCCCAGGGCATCAATGAGCTCGGCAATCGGCCCGAAGACGTCCAGCTGCACTTGGTGGTCTGCGGCGTTGCCGATCCGGACCGGGCGCGATCCCGCATAACCGGGCAGCGAGTCAATGACGGCCTCAGTGGACAGCGGCGCGCCGGTCACCGAATACAGCGGATGCAGCCATTCCGGCCCCCGGGCCTGCGCCACGATCCTGCCGAGCCAGGCCAGGAATCCGTCCGCCTCTGCCGTGGAGCCGAGATCCACCAGTGCGTTGACTGTCATCGATCCATCCCGCAGCCAGCAATACCGGTAGTCCCAGTTGCGGGTCCCGCCGATCCCTTCCGGCAAGGAGGTGGTGGGTGCGGCCAGCACCGCCCCCGTCGGCTCGTGGACAAGGGCCCGCAGCACCAACGCCGAGCGGCGGACCAGGGACGGCTTCACCCGTGGCAACGTCAAATCCTGCACCCACCGGCGGGAGTGATGCGCGACGGCGGACCGCCGGCCGGTTTCGCCGTCGGGAACGGCAGGCTCGGGTGCCGTGTCGCCGCACCGCAGGTTCAGCACGACAGCGCCGGCGCCCAGGTCGACGACGGCGGTCGCCGTCGCGTGGCGGCCGTCCGACGTGAGCTCAAAATCCACCCCGGGGGCCAGCAACGCGATCGGATCCGCCGTTCCCACCACGTGCAGTTCGGAACCGCGGGTTTCCATGCTGAACGGGGCATTGGCGTAGTCGGGCCGCGGCGCGAACACGATTCTGGCCGAGCCGGTGCCGGACAGCACCCTGACGAGGCTGGTGACGCCCTCCGGTGCCGGCTCGAGGTAGTCCGTCACGGTGACGTCCGCCCAGCGGGTCTCGACGATCATGGTGCTGTCGACGTAGCGCTGGCCCAGGACCTCCGACGGTTTTACCGGTGCCACGGAAAAGTGTCCTGCTGCATCGCCGCCGAGAAGGTGGGCGAAGAGCGAGCCGGAATCCGGCAGCGGATGACTCATCCAGCAGACCTTGGCGTCCGGCGTTATCAGCGCCGTCGATGCGCCGTTCCCGATCATGGAGTGCCGTTCCAGGCCCACGGCGTCCTCGCCGAAAAGCCAGGCGCGCCGCAGTTCGAACAGGACCGCCAGCACCCGGGCGAAGGACTCCGGGTCCCGGAGCCGATGGGCGGCCGCTGTGTCCCCGCCCCCGACGTGCAGGGCCAGGTCCGGTCCCCGGAGGGTTGCCATGGCCAGTTCGTCGCTGTACGCGTCCCCCGCGTAGAGGGCCGCGCTGACGCCCAGCATGGACCGCAGGTGTTCCAGTGCCGTGGCTTTGGTCGGCTCCGTGGCGCTCAGGTCCAGGACTGACCCGTCCACGATGAAATGCAGGCCGTGCGCCCGGGCGATGTGCAGGGCTTTTTCGGTGGTGAGCGCCACGATCTCCGGTGCGGCGGACCGCGTGTGCACGGAGACGGCCACGGGCTTCCGCTCGATGCTGACCCCCCGGTACGCCCCCACTGTCTCAGAAAGTGCCAGGCTGGCCTGCTGCAGGACGGATTCGGTAGCGAGCGAGATTTCGTGGGCGAAGCCCATGTCGAACTCGGCACCGTGGGATCCCACGAGGTGCACTTCCGCGGGCAGCCGGGAGACGGCCGCGAGGTCGCGGAGGGAGCGGCCGGAGATCACGGCGGCGTGGGTATTGGGCAGGGCGGCCAGGGCGCGCAGGGCGATTGCGGCACTGCCCAGCGGCAGGGTTTCGGTGGAAATGCCTTCCGCTTCGCACAGGGTGCCGCCGTAGTTGCAGGCCACCAGGAGCCCGGGCGTGCGAGCCAGGACTTTCAGCTGGGACAGCAGGTGCGGCGTCAAACCGTCGTCCGCCGCGTCGGTCTGCACAAAAGCACGGAGCAGACCGAGCGGGAGCGATTTCGTCAGGAGGGCAGAGTCGGCCAGGGACTGGTTAAGCGGAGTCGGCATGCACGGAGTCCTTCGGGTAATCCCCAATGCGGCATGAAAAGCGTCCTTTTCGGACTACTTCCAGTATCCGCCCGCCCGGTTTCATGCGGGTGTCCCTAGTGTTGCAACTCGGTAAAATCCGAAACCGCCGGCCCGGCAAGGAACCGAGCAGCCATCCGGACGCCCGCGCATGGCGTCCGGATGGCTGGGTGGCCGGGTGGCCGGATGTCCGGTCAGCCGGCGACGAGCGTCACCACAGTGAATCCCCCGGGAGCGATCATGACACGACCCGAACCGGCGTCGCTGCGTTTGCCGGGCACAGGCTGTCCGCTGCTGTCGAACTGGCGCTGTTCCAGCCTGAAACCGGCCGGGACCTGGACCTGCTTGACCACGGTGGACTTCGCGGCGCTGACATATAGCGTCGAGTCCCCGCCCGACCCGGAAACGGACACGGTTGAGATCTCCGGCTGGATCAGCACGGCATCCAGCGCAACGTCACCGTCGGTGCTGCCGACGACGGCGCCCGCTCCGGCGCCGAGCGCCCGCTGGAGGGCGAAGGGGAACAGAAGGCCCGGCGCGTCGGTGATTCCTTGGTCCCCGGCGCCGCCGTTCCTGGTGGTGCCCAGCCTGCCCTTGCTTGAGGTCCAGGACGTGCTGCCGGAGGGGCTGATGCCCTGGTTGATGATCGGGTAGAGGTTGCGGGGCTCATCGGCGGCCGGCAGCGGGACGGCCAGGGACCCGCCGGCGGACAAAGCGACATAGGCGCCGCCGGAGAGGTTGGCCTCTCCGGTCCAGGCCGAGTCCGGCCGCACGATCTGGCCGGGACCGGTGATCGTGCCGGATTCAGCCTCGACAACGCTGAGTCCGTGCGTTGAGACCGTGCGGCTGATACCCAGTGCCCGCGACTTCAGCGCCGGCTCGGCGTCGAGGGCCAGCATGGTCAGTAGTGCATGGATCGTCGATTCGGCGCCGGAGTTGGGGTTGACCCGGCCGTCGGGTTCGATGCCGTCGATGGCGGTACCGGTGGCGGGGTTGTACGCCGGCGCGCCGCTGGGGTTGGCGCCGAAGAACCACCCTGCCGAGACGGCGGCAAGGTCCAGCAGGCCCGGGGCGTCGGCCGCCTTCGCGGTGGCCACGAGTCCTTGGACCCGCGAGTCCACGCCGTAGGCGATCTGGGACTCGCCCGGCGTCGGGCTCCACGCGTTGTCAGGTCCGCCCGCGGCGAGTAGTTGCGGGGTGAATTGGGCCGAGTCCTTCACGGCCGCGTCGAGCAGCCTTGGCTGGTTCAGCGCCTCGGCGGCTGTGGCGACGGCGGCCGGGGCCATACCGCCCCAGGCGTGCCAGAGGGTTCGGGACTTGCTCCAGGGCAGGATGGCCCCGAACGGCCATTCTGTGGTGGAGCCGGAGGACATCGCCGCGATGCCTTCGCTCAGTTGGGACAGGGCCGCCGTGGCGACGCTGTCCGCCGGGACGGCCTTGATGTAGGCGGCCAGCCCGAGCACGGCCTCCGCCGAGGCGTCGGCGCCGCCGGCGATCAGCCAGGCCGGGACCCGGGCGCCGTCGGCGGTGTCGTAGCTGCCATATTTGGCGAGGGACTGCCTGTTCAGCGCGGCGAGGCCTAGATGCAGCCGTTCCTGCAGGAACGCCGCGAACTCGGGGTCCGCCGCGGCGAAGGCCACGTAGCCTTCCCCGAGCGCCCAGACAGTGCGGGCCAGCCAGTAGGACTCGGCCGAATCGGAGGGGTCCGGCAGTTCCACCGGCTTGGCGCTGGGCGTCAGCGTGCCGTCGTCCTGCTGCCACAGGACCACGTTCCCTGCGTTGGGTCCGTCCGTTGTCTGCAGGTATGTCAGCGAGCGCAGGGCCTGGAAGGCGCGTTCCTTGCTGGCGGGGTCGCCGGTCTGCTGCCAGTGCCGCAGGTAGACCACGGCGGCACGGGAGATGTCGTCGGCATTGTAGGCGCCCTGGGTCCAATGGCCGGTGGCCGGATCTAGATCTCCGCCGCCGATCCGGGTGTAACTGCCGTCCGCTTTCTTGTCCGCGTAGGTCCACGGGGCCTGGGCCGAGGGCTGCTCGGTGAGCCGATACGTGGTGTGGCCCGCCACGGGCTTCAGCGGAACGGTATCCATCAGGAAATTCAGGTGCCCCAGGTTGGTCAGGGTTCCGGAGTCCGGTGCGGCCGGTGAGGTTTGCCCGGCGACGGCAGCCGGCCGGGGAGCCGGCGCAGCCGTCGCGGCGCCGGCTCCGGCTCCGACGAGCAGCACGGAGGCGGTGACCGCAATGGCCTGGACTTGGCTTTTCAGTTTCGGGCGGACGGCGTGCTGCATGATCGGTGCTCCTTGGGGGTCTGGCGCGGGCGGGTCAGGGCAGGGCAACGGGGGCCGGCGTCGCCGCCGGCCCCCGCTGACGGGCTCTTACGCTCCGGAGGGGATCCGGTCGAGCTTGGCGACGCCGATCTTCGAATCCGCCATCCCGTAGAAGACGAACAGCTGCTCGCCGATTTTTTCGATCGCGGTCGGGAAGACCACGTTGGGTACGATTCCGGAGATTTCGTCCTCGGTCTCGGGCGCCAGCAGCGGCTTGTCACTGCGCGCAATGACCTTGGACGGATCATCGGCGTCCAGGATCATGGCTGCCGCGGTGTAGTTGACTTTCTGCTGGTGGTCGAAGGCGGACTTCTCCAGGGCGCCGGCGACACCGTGGTGGATCAGCAGCCAGCCCTCGTCCACGCGGATCGGTGCGGGACCGGCGCCGATCTTGAGTTCCTCGAACGGGAATTCGCTCAGGGCCACGAGGCGGTGCTTGGCCATGTGGACGAGGTTGCGGATGTCCTTTTCCACGTCGGCGACCGGCGCGTAGGAGATCCAGATGCCGGGACGGTTGTCGGTGACGCCGGCCGGCAGGTGTTCGCCCTCGCCGTCGCGGATCCAGCCAAGGTCCCACATGGGGCGGTGCAGCATCGCGTAGGACGGCACGCCGTCGGGGTCGTTGACCGGTTCCGGGAAGAACACGGCGTCCTTGTTCGGGAACAGGTTCAGGTCCAGGGAGAGGTCGGCCTGGTAGCCGAAGAGGCACGGGCCCAGCCGTTCCCAGCTGCGCAGGTCCTCGGAGTGGGCGAACGCGAGCCGCGGACCCAGCGGGCCGTAGGCAACGTACGTCATGAGGTGCTTGCCGAGGCTGGGCACCCACGTGGTGCGGGGGTCTTCGGTGCCGGCGTTGTTCAGGCCGCGTTCCCATCCCTCGTCGGGCGCCAGGACGATTCCCTCGCGTTCGACGCCCGTGGGGACGCCGTCCTCGATCACGATCTTGGCCAGTCCCACGCGGGAGACGTTGCCGGTGGCCACGAGACGGGGCAGCAGGTAGAGCTCCCCGTCGGTGCCGCGGCCGCTGGCCGGGTTGAGTACGCCTTCAGCCTCGAACTCGTTGCCGGGCTCGGGACTCATGATGACGCCGGCGCGGGTGAGGGTGAAGGGGACGGTGGGCAGGGTGGGGGTTTGGGGGGAAGTCATAGGTTAGCCCTTTACGCTTGATCCGATATTGGTGGAGATGAATTGACGCTGGAAGAGGATGAAGAGCGCGACGGCGGGTGCCGCCAAAACGCAAGCCCCGGCGAGAATTCCGCCGAAGGGGTTGGATGCCGTCGCTGAAATGTTGGAGATGTAGTTGGCCAGGGAGACCGCGAGCGGCTGGATGGACTGGTCCTTGGTGACCAGGAACGGCCAGAGGAACTCGTTCCAGGGCCCGATGAAGGTCAGCAGGATGGCGGTAACGATGGCGGGCCTGACCAGCGGGATGGCGATCTGCCAAAGGATCCGCAGTTCCGAGGCGCCATCGATCCGGGCCGCCTCGAAGAGAGTCGAGGGCAACTGCTTGAAGTACTGGCGGAAAACGAACACCGCCGTGGAGTTGATGGCGAACGGCAGGATCATGCCCAGGTACGTGTCGGCGAGGCCGTAATCCCGCACGATCATGACGTACAGCGGGATCAGGAGCAGCTGGAACGGCACCATCTGGACCAGCAGCATCAACCCGAAGATCATCCCGCGGCCGCGGAATTCCATCTGCGCCAGGGCGTAGCCGACGAGGAGACCGAAGACCACGGTGAAGAAGATGACGCCACCGGTGAAGATGCCCGAGTTGATCAGGCCTTTGAAGAGGTTGATGGAGTTGTTGATGTCTACGTAGTTCTCGCCGGTGATGTTGGCCGGGTTAGGGAACGCACCGGCCACCGTTGTGTCCGGAGACGTCTGCAGCGAACCGATGAACATGTAGTAGAAGGGGAACAGGAACACAAACGCTCCCACCGCCAGCAAGACGAAACTGCCGATGCCGAGATTTTTGCGCTTCTCCACGTGAGAGTCCCCTGCGGGGGCGGACGGCTTGGCGGAGCGGCGAGCGCCCTCGTCGCCGCTGCTGGTGGCCGCTGGCTTGTTAAGAATCGACATGTCAGTCCTCCTTCCCGCCCACGAGGCGTTTCTGGATCAGGGTGATCAGCAGCACGCCGATCACCAGCACCACGCCCAGCGCGGCGGCCAGGTCGGGGTTCCCCTGCAGGATGCCCTTCTGGTACATGAGGAACACCGGGGAGGTGGAGGCGCCGTCCGGGCCGCCGCCGGCGGTGAGCAGGTAGGGCTCGGTGAAGAGGTTGGCGCCGGTGATGGTGGCCAGCAGGGTCACGAGGACACTGGCCGACCGGACCCCCGGAACGGTGATGTTCCAGAACTGGACCCACTTGTTGCCGCCGTCCACCTGGGCGGATTCGTACAATTCGTCCGGGATGTTCTGCAGCGCGGCCAGATACAGCAGGATGAAGAAGCCCAGCTGTTTCCAGGTCACATAGAGCGCCACGGTGGGCATCGCCAGCCATGAGTTCGTCAGCCACGACGGCTCAGGGGCCAGCGGTCCCAGCAGGTCGTTGACGAGACCGTTCTGCTGGAACAGGAACAGCCACACCCCCACGACGGCGACGCTCGCCGTGACGTACGGGACGTAGTAACTGACCCGGAAGAACGTCTTGAGCCTGGTCACGCGGTTGAGTGCGGTCGCCAGGATCAGGGAGAGGCCCACCGTCAGCGGAACGTTGATGACCATAAAGACACCGATGTTCGCGAAGGACCGCTGCACGGCCGGATCGGACAGGACGGCGATGTAGTTCTCCAGGCCGACGAAGGGACGGTCGATCTTGACGCCCGGCGCGGCGAAGAAGTAGTCGTGAAAGGAGATGTATACGGCGTAGCCCAGCGGGTATGCCAGCACCCCTAGGACGAAGATGAGGTACGGGGCGCTGAACAGCAGCCCCAGCGGCTGGCGGCCGAGGAAGTTCTTGCGTTTCCTGGCCGCCGGCTGCCCTGCCGGGGCCTGCAGGCCGGGGCCTCCGGGGGAAGTACCGCCGTCAGCTGAGCGAAGCGACATATACGATCACCGGCTACTTCTGCGCTGCCAGCTGGTTGATCTTCTCGGCGGCACCCTGGAACGCGTTGTCGATGCTTTCATTGCCGAAGATCACGGACTTGGCGTACGCGGTGCGGAAGGTCTGCCAGATTTCCACCGAGTTGGACACGTTGGGAACCTCGACGGTCCGGCCGGCCTGGTCAGCGAACTGCGTGTACAGCGGGTTCGCTGCGAAGTAGTCGCCGTAGGCTTCCGGGAGGTCCTGGCGCATCGGCATCTGGCCGGTCGCGGCGAGGAGCTCGCCGTCCTGTTCCTTGCTGGTGGCGAACTTCAGCACGTCCCAGGCCGTGCCCTGGTTCTCGCAGGCGGAGTACATGGCAACGTTCTTGGCATCAGCGAAGGTGTAGCCATCGGTCTGGGCGCTGGCTGCCGGCACCGGGACGGTGCCCCAGTTGACTTTGTCCTTGTAAACCGCGATTGCCCATGGCCCGGCCAGGGACATGGCGGCCTTGCCTTCGGCGAAGGAATCGCCCTGATAGACCTCTTTGGAAGCCAGGTTTTCCTTGTAGAGGGTCTCGAACATGCCGGCGACCTGCTTGCCCTCTTCGCTGGCGAAAGTTGCCTGGCCATCCTGCACCAGCTGGGTGCCCTGGGCGTTGGCAGCGTAGAACGGGTAGAAGTCGAACCATGACTGGTAGAAGTCGCTCGCCGGGGAGGGCCAGACGGCGTTGTCTACGGCACCCGAGTCCACCAGGGTCCGCGCCGTCTCCAGGAACTCGGCATGCGTACCCAGCTGGGGATTCTCAGGATCCAGGCCGGCCTTGGCAAAAAGGTCCTTGTTATAGAACAGGACCACCGGGTTGGACTTCCACGGCATCTGATAGGTCTTGCCATCGGCGGACTTGTACTGGTCCGCGAGCTCGCCGGTCCGGTCCTTGATGTACTGGACGCCGTCAGGGAATGAGTCCAGCGGAACCAGCCCGCCCTGTTTCTGGAACTGGGGAACGCCGACGGGCGCGGTGTTGAAGACCAGGCACGGGGCGTTTCCGGCGGTAATGGCCGCGCTGATGACTTCCTCCGAGCTCTTGCCCGCGGGGATTTCCTGTGCATCGACCAACTGGTCCGGGTGCGCGGCATTCCATTCCTCGACCATGGCCTTGCCCCACTTCACCTCGAACTCGTTGTTGGAGTACCAGATCTTGATGGGGCCCTTGGCCGTGGTGGCGGACTCGGCGCTGCTGCCGCCTGCCCCGCCTCCACAGCCGGCGAGGCCGGCACCCATCACGGTCAGTGCAGCCACGGACAGTACGCGCGTGGCAGTCGAAAAGCGCTTCATTGCGTCTCCTTGGGAGGGTATTGGGGTGTTCGTGCGGTTCAAGTAGGGGTGCGGGGAAATGAAGGGGCGGGCCGGCAGCTAGGCGGGCACAGGACCTGTCGAGGCCCTGACCAGCAATTGCGGCGCGGGGAGGGCCGTGTCCTCCCCGCCGTGGGTTCCGTTCAGCTGTTTCAGGAGGATCCCGGCGGCCACGCGGCCCCACATCATGGGGTCCGTGGCAAGGGTGGTGAGCGGAGGGTTCAGGTACTGGGTGAACTCGGCGTTGTCGTAGCCGGTAATGGACAGATCATCCGGGACCCTGAGCCCGAGGCCCTGGACGTAGGATTGCCCCGCGGTCGCCATGAGGTCATTGGCGTAGACAATGGCCGTGGGCCGTTCCGGCCGGCGGAGCAGATCCGCGGTGGCGGCGACGCCCCCGGCCGCAGTGAAGTCTGCGGCCGCGAAGAGCTCCGCGGAAAGGCCCGCCCGGGTCATGGCCCCCTCCCACGCGGCCCGCCGGGAACGCCCGTGGATGTATTCCTGCCCGCCGCCGACGTGCGCGATCCGGGTGTGGCCCAGCGTCAGCAGGTGCTCGACGGCGGCCACGATGCCGGCGGACTCGTCCACCGAAACCGCCGGGAACGGCGAGGCGGCGTCGGGCCGGTTCAGGGTCACCGCCGGGAGCTTGAGTTCCAGGAGCAACGCGATGCGGGAGTCATGGCGCCGGACATCGGTAAGGATAACGCCGTCGACCCGCCCGTTGTCCACAAGCTTGCGGTAGCAGCGCTCTTCCGCGCCGGGTGCGGTTGCAACGCTCAGGACCAGGGTGTACTCGTCTTCGGCGAGCGCCGTTTCGATGCCGGCGATGAAAGCGGGAAAGAACGGGTCCGTCCCCAGCAGTGATGGATCCCGGGCCACGACCAGCCCGAGGGCGTAGGCCTTGGCCGAGGACAGGCCCTTGGCCCTAAGGTTCGGGGTCCAGCCCAGATCCTTGGCGACCTGAAGGATGCGGTCCCGGGTGTCTTGGCTGACACCGGGCAGGCCGTTGAGGGCGTAGGAGACGGCACCCTTGCTGACGCCTGCCGCCTGGGCGACGTCGCTGATGGTAACTGCCATGGGGCCGGATCCTCCGGGTTGCGTCCAGTGGCAAACAAGCGCACTGAACCGGTTAAGTGATTGCTACCACTAAACCGGTTCAGTAGATATCTGTCAAGCCGCCCGGAACGCGGCACAACCGCGCCTGCCGATTGGGACCGCGGGGGCCGGCAGGGGGATCAGCAGCCGGGCGGGGAGTACTCGTACGCGCCGGCGTCGGGGATTTTGGTGCCGGCACAGCCGCCCTTCTGCACGGCGGGGCGTCCGTCCAGATCCACGCCGGGGGTGCTGGCAGTGGCCAGATCGACCGCGGGGCTTGCCGCTGTCAGGCGGAGGTCGGACGGCGCGTTCACGAAGCCGGCCGGGGCCGTCGTGGAGGACTTGTCCGGGGCGACATTGCTGGGACCGTTGAGGACGTTCTGCCGTTCGGTCCAGCCGGTGCCATCGATCCAGAGGGAGTTGCGGACGGCCACCAGGATGTTTCCGCGGATCACCGTGGATGCAGGACACGAGGCATAGCAGACCACCGCCTTGGACTCCGGCCCGTCGAGCCAGACGGTGTTGTGCTCAAAGACCGTGCCGTTCGTCGGCCCGTAGGGGCTCTTCGGTCCGCGGACAATCAGCCCCGCGGTCTTGGCGCAGTCCGTTCCGCACGTAGACCGGACCAGGTTGTAGCTGAACGTGTTCCCATCCGCTTTTCCGGTGGAACGGCCAATCTCGGAGAAGACGTTGTTGTCCAGCGCCTTGTTGTGATGGATCTTGTTGCGGCTGCCGTTGTAGATCTCGAATGCACTGCCGTCCTGGATGAAGTCATGGGACGGAGCAGTGGATCCGGTGATGGTATTACCCGAGAATTCGTTGTCGTTGCCGTTGATCAGGAACCCGAAGGCGCCCGAGTCGTCGCTGCAGGCGACGCTTTGGGCGGTCCCGCAGCCGGTCCCGGGGGTGTTCTCGTTCATGATGTTGTTATCCACCAGGCGGTTGTCCGTGTAGCGCCCGAAGTCCGAACCGTCGCTGACCTTGATGCCCGCCGCATTGCCCTCCGCCACGGAGTTTTTCACGACGGTCCGGTCGCCGTCGATGCTGAATCCCGCATAGCCGCAGCCCGCGGCGCGCAGGCCATCCACGACGACATGGTCACCCAAGACCCGCACGCAGCTCCCGGAATCACCCGCCACGATAGCGGGCGGGTCGCCTTTTCCGTAGCTGCCGACGACGATGGGGGCGTCCGCGGTTCCGCTGTGCGCGAGGATCAGGCCGCCGTTCCAGGTGTCGCCCCGGCGCAGGCTGACGCGGTCACCGGGCGACAGAACGGCGTCGTTGACCCTGGACAGTGTTCTCCACGGCGATTTTTCGGATGTGCCGGAGTTGTCGTCATGGCCGGCATCGCTGACGTAGTAGGTGGTCGGCGCGGCAGCCTTCCGCGTCGTTTCCGCCGGTGCCGCGGCCGGCACCGCGGTTGCGGGCACCGCGGTTGCGGGCGCGGACGACGGCGACGCCGCCCCTTCCAGGACCCCGGTCAGCAGCACAAGCGTCACAAGGGTCGCGATGGTCGTGGGCTTGAGTTTCATACCGTCACCTGGATCCTGGCCTGGGTCCGTCATGGAGGGTGCTGCCACCTGTCGGCGGACCACGTCGGCACCCGGGGTGGTTAACGCTAGGAGCGGGCCCCGCCCGAGTCAACGGTAGGGACTACTCGTTCCGGCCCGAGGCGGGCCGGACCGTCATACAAAGGGCGGCCCGCCGGAAGCCGCAACACTCCCCGATCGCCGGAATGTTCCTTTTTGCCACTTGACGTTCTAAATTGTGCGATTATGATAGTTAATTATGTGAAGTGCTTCACACGCCGCTGTTTTTCAAAGGAGAAACCATGACCGTCCCCGAAGACGCCCTGCGCACCGCATCCACCCGCAGCGGCCTGAACCGCCGGACCCTGCTGAAAACCCTCGGCGTCGGCGCCGTAGCCATGGCGGGCATCCCGGCGCTGGCGGCCTGCACGGGCGGCGGCGGGGGCGCAGCAGGCGGCAGCCAGACCGTGACGTTCGGCTCCGGCGCATCCGACGCCGTCCCGCAGGCCGCCTACAAGGCCGTCACGGACGCGTTCACGAAGAAGAGCGGCGTCGAAGTCCGCACCAACGTGGTCCCCCACAACGACTTCCAGAACAAGATCAACACCTACCTGCAGGGCAGCCCGGATGACACCTTCACCTGGTTCTCGGGCTACCGCATGCAGTACTACGCGGAGAAGGGCCTGCTGGCGCCCATCGACGACGTCTGGGAGAAAATCGGCGGCAACTTCTCCGAGGGCATGAAGAAGGCCTCCACCGGCCTGGACGGCAAGATGTACTTCGTCCCCAATTACAACTACCCCTGGGGTTTCTTCTACCGCAAGAGCCTGTGGGCCGAAAAGGGCTACGAAGTTCCCGTCACGTTTGACGAACTGCTGACGCTCTCGAAGAAGATGCAGGCCGACGGCCTCATCCCGATCGAATTCGCGGACAAGGACGGCTGGCCCGCGATGGGCACATTCGACTACATCAACATGCGCCTCAACGGCTACCAGTTCCACATGGACCTCACGGCCCACAAAGAGTCCTGGGACCAGAAGAAGGTCAGCGACGTCTTCGATACCTGGAAGGCCATGCTTCCCTACCAGAACCCCAACGCCCTGGGCATGACCTGGCAGGACGCCGCGAAGAACATCGCCGACAAGAAATCCGGCATGTACCTGCTCGGTTCCTTCCTGACCCAGCAGTACACGGATCAGGCCATCGCCGATGACATCGACTTCTTCCCGTTCCCGGAGATCGCCATGGAGGGCCGCGACGCGGTCGAGGCCCCCATTGACGGCCTGCTGCTGACCAAGAAGGGCGGCGAGAACCAGTCCGCCCGTGACTTCATGGCCTACGTCGGCACCCCCGAAGCCCAGGACGTCTACCAGTCGGTCGACACCGCGAACATCGCCGCAGCCAAGGGCGTCGATACGTCCAAGTACTCGCCGCTGACCCAAAAGATGGCCGACGTGATCGCCAACGCCAAGAGCATCAGCCAGTTCTTCGACCGTGACGCCCTGCCCGCGATGGCGAACAACGTCATGATCCCGGCCCTGCAGACCTTCATCAAGGACGGCAGCGTCGATATCAAGAACCTGGAAGCCCAGGCGGCTGCGCTTTACGCCGCCCAGTAGCGGCAACGCCACCCGGCCACAACGAGCCAGAACAAACCAAGCAAGGAATAGTTTTGTGACTACCTCAACCGATAAGAGCCCCGCCCGGGCGCAGCGGCCTGCCGCCGCCCCGGCGGGGCGGGTCAAGCGGCTGTCCCGCCGTGATAAGTGGGTTCTGGCCTTTATGGTCGGCCTGCCCACGCTGATTCAGCTGACGCTGGTCTGGATCCCGACACTGCTCTCCGCTGCCCTGTCCTTCACCCGGTGGAACGGTCTGAGCCTGGAGGACATCAAGCCTGCGGGCGTGGACAACTACGAGTTCATTGCGCAGAATTATCCCCCGTTCTGGCCCGCGGTCCAGCACAACGTGCTGTGGTTGGCCTTCCTCGCCCTCATCGCCACGCCTCTGGGTCTCCTGCTGGCCATCCTGTTGGATCAGAACATCCGCGGTTCCAAGATCTACCAGAGCATCTTCTTCACCCCCGTGATGCTCTCCCTTGCCCTGGTCGGCGTGATCTGGCAGCTTTTCTACAACCGGGACAGCGGCCTCCTGAACTTCCTCCTCGGTACCGCCGGCACGCCCCAGGCTGTCGACTGGTTCGGCGACTCGTCCGTCAATATCTGGGCCGCCCTGGTCGCGGCCACCTGGCGCCACGCCGGCTACGTCATGATCCTGTACTTAGCCGGACTCAAGGGCGTCGACCCCACCCTCCGGGAAGCCGCACAGATCGACGGCGCCAACGCCGTTCAGACCTTCTTCCGGGTCATCTTCCCGGCCATGCGCCCGGTCAACGTCATCATCATCGTCATCACGGTGATTGAGTCCCTCCGCGCCTTCGACATCGTCTACGTCATCAACCGCGGCACCAACGGCCTGGAACTCATCAGCGCCCTCGTGATCCAGAACCTCGTCGGCGAGGGACAAGTGATCGGCGTCGGGTCTGCCCTGGCCGTGATCCTCCTGGTCATCTCGCTGGTCCCCATTACGTTCTACCTGTCCCGCGCCTTCGGAAAGGACAAAGAGGCATGAGCATCACCAACCCGGCCCATGCCGCAACCGTCGGCACCGAGCCAGCCACGTCAGCCGGAAACGGCACCCCCGGACGTCCCGGCAACAACAAGAAGCCCGCCAAGCACCACTACGGCATCCACATCTTCCTGATCGTACTCGCCGTCATGTGGCTTGTTCCGCTCGTGTGGACGATCTTCACCTCGCTGCGGCCAAAGGCGGACACCGACAAGTACGGCTACTTCAGCTTCGAAGGAGCCTTCAACTTCGACAATTTCGTCCGGGCCTGGACCCAGGGCGGCTTCGCGCAGTACGCGTGGAACTCCGCACTGATCACCATCCCGTCCGTGATCCTGATCCTGTTCTTCTCCTCGATGATGGCGTTCGCGGTCAGCCGGGTGAACTGGAAGTTCAACATCACCCTCCTGATCATGTTCACCGCCGGCAACCTGCTCCCGCCCCAGGTCCTGGCGGCCCCGCTGTTCCAGATGTTCAAACTCACCGAACTGCCCTACAGCGTCAGCGACTCCGGCAGCCTGCTGAACACCTACATCGGGGTAATCGCCGTCGACACCGCCTTCCAGATCGGCTTCGTCACCTTCGTCCTCTCGAACTACATGAAGGCGCTCTCGCACGAACTGACCGAGGCGGCCCTCGTCGACGGCGCCGGCATCTGGCGCCAGTACTGGGAGATCATCCTCCCGTTGTGCCGGCCCGCACTGGCCGCGATGGGCACCCTGGAAGTCATCTTTGTCTATAACGACTTCTTCTGGCCGCTGCTGTTCCTCCAGAGCGGAGACCGCCTGCCGCTCACCACAGCCGTCAACAACCTGCAGGGCCAGTTCCTCTCCGATTACAACCTGATCGCAGCCGGCGCCATGATCACGGCAATCCCGGCACTGGTGATCTATCTCCTGCTCCAGAAGCACTTTGTGGCCGGGCTGACCCTCGGCTCGAGTAAAGGATAATCGTGGACAGCAATACCGCCGGAACCGGGCACACTCCCCCACAGCGGCCCGGATCCGGCGCTGCGTCCATCACCCCGCACCGCCAGTAAGGACCAGACATGCTCGCTGCAGCCCGCCATTCCGCCATCGTCGCCGAAGTCCAGCGTGAGCGGATTGTCCGTGTCGCTGACCTGGCCCAGTTGCTGGGCGTCTCGCTCATGACGGTCCGGCGGGACATCGAGGCACTGGACGCGGCGGGCCTGCTGGAGAAGATCCACGGCGGCGCGAAGCTGCCCGGCGGGGCCGGCACCCACGAGCCCGGCTTCGAACTCAAAGCGACTGAGCTGCAAGCCGAAAAGATGGCCATCGCCGGCGAGGCCGCGGCCCAGGTGCGCGAAGGGATGGCGGTGGGGCTCAGCGCCGGCACCACCACGTGGGCGCTCGCCCAACTCCTCGCCGCCGGGCCGAGGATCACCGTGGTCACCAACTCAATCCGCGTCGCCGACGCGTTCCAGGCGGGCGGCTCGCAGTCCACCGTGATCATCATCGGCGGCCAGCGCACTCCCTCCGATGCGCTGGTCGGGCCGCTCGCCACCGCAGCCCTGCACCAACTCCACCTGGACGTGCTCTTCCTCGGCGTCCACGGGGTCGACGCCGAGGCCGGCTTCACCACGCCCAACGTGTTGGAAGCCGAAACGAACCGGGCCTTCGTCGCGGCCGCCCGCCGCGTCGTGGTCCTGGCCGACCACACCAAATGGGGAACGCTGGGGATCAGCAGTTTCGCGGGCCTGGAAGACGCCGACGAAATCATCAGCGACGACGGCCTGCCCGGCGAAGCGCGGCGGATCCTCGGCGAACGCGTCGGCCGGCTGCGCCTGGCCACGCTGGGCACCGCCGGCTGACCGGTAATCCCCCACCCGCTTTGATCCCTGTCCCCTCCCCGAACCGGGCGCCCGCCGCCTGACGATTACGCCTGGAGCTGCTTTGACCGTCCTGCAATCCACCCCCGCCGCCGGCACAACCACCCTCAAGCCGCTATACCTGCGCCGCTCCGGGACCGCGCTGCTGATCGATTTCAGCACCGGCGAACCCGCTGTCCTGCACTTCGGTGCCGATCTGGGGACGGCCCTTCCGGATCTGACCCTCCTGGGTGCGCCCGTGGCGCCCTCGGCCCTGGATATCCCCGTGACGCTGGGCCTCATTCCTCAGGGTTCCTCCGGCTGGCGGGGACGCCCCGGCCTTCGCGGGCACCGGGAGGGCGGCGCTTTCTCGGCCCGGCTTCGGGTTGTGTCGGCCACGCTGGAGGATAGCGGTGCCGCCAGTTCCGCCGTCATTACGCAAGCCGACGACACCGCCGGAATCACCGTCCGGACCGACATCCGGATCAATGAGGGCGGGCTGGTGCAGCTCCGGCATACTCTGGCCAACGAGGGCAGCGACAACTATTCCCTGGAAGAACTGGCCCTGACGCTGCCGCTGGGCCGTCCGGCGACCGAGGTCCTGGACCTGACCGGCCGCTGGTGCCGCGAATCCCACCCGCAGCGGCTCCCGCTGCGTCAGGGCACCTGGGTACGCTCGGGCCGGCACGGGCGTACCGGCCACGACGCGTCGCTGCTATTGGCCGCGGGCACGGCGAACTTCGGCAACCGGCACGGCCAGGTCTGGGCCGTGCACCTGGGCTGGAGCGGGAACCACGAGAGCTTCATCGACACCATCGGCGACGGCCGGTCCGTTATTGGCGCCGCCGAACTGCTCGGCCCGGCCGAGATCACCCTGGAACCCGGCGGAACGTACGAGACGCCGTGGCTCTTCGCCGCCTATTCCGACGCCGGCCTGGACGGCATCAGCGAAGCGTTCTACGCCTGGTTCCGTGCCCGCCCGCACCACCCCGGCGCGCGCTCCGGCAAACCCCGGCCCGTGGTGCTCAACGTCTGGGAGGCCGTCTACTTCGACCACCGGCTGCCCGTCCTGCTCGAGCTGGCGGAAGCCGCCGCTGCGCTCGGCGTCGAACGGTACGTCCTCGACGACGGCTGGTTCCGTCACCGCCGCAACGACCAGGCCGGCCTCGGCGACTGGTACATCGACGATGAGCTCTGGCCGGACGGCCTGACCCCACTGATCGACGCCGTCACCGGGCACGGCATGGAGTTCGGGCTGTGGGTCGAACCCGAAATGATCAACGAGGATTCCGATCTGGCCCGCGCCCACCCGGACTGGATCTCCGGTCCGGCCCGGCCGGACACCGCCACGGGACGGCTGCCGGAACGCTGGCGCAACCAGCAGGTTCTGGACCTGGTCAACCCGGAGGCCTGGCAGTACATCTATGACCGGTTGGATGACCTCCTGAGCTCCAACCGGATCAGCTACCTCAAATGGGACCAGAACCGGGACCTGACAGAGATGGGCCACAACGGCGCGGCCTCGGTCCATGCCCAGACGCTGGCGGTCTACCGGCTGCTGGATGCACTGCGCAAGGCCCACCCCGGCGTCGAAATCGAAAGCTGCTCCTCCGGGGGTGCCCGGGTGGACCTTGGCATCCTGGAACGCACGGACCGGGTCTGGGGTTCGGACTGCAACGACGCCCTGGAACGCCAGACGATCCAGCGGTGGACCGGCATGGTGGTGCCGCCGGAACTCGTGGGCTCGCATATCGGCCCGACCACCTCGCACACCACGGCCCGCACCCACGAACTGTCCTTCCGCGCCCTCACGGCGCTCTTTGGGCACTTCGGCATGGAGTGGGATCTCCGCCAGCTCAATGCCAGCGAGCGCGGGGAGCTCGCGGCGGCGATCGAACTCTACAAGGACAAACGCGGCTTGCTGCACAGTGGCCGCATGGTCCGCGCCGACGAGCCCGATCCGTCCCTGCTGCTGCACGGCGTCGTCTCCCCCGACGGCGAGGAGGCGCTGTTCGCGCTCGTGTCCGTGGCGACGTCGTTCTCCGAGGTCCCCGGTCACGTGGCGCTGCCCGGCCTGGCACCGGCCACGACCTACCGCGTCGAACTGGTCTACCCGGCCGCCGGCCAGGGCCACACCTTCACGCAGGTCCATCCCCCGGCGTGGGTGTCCTCCGGCATCGAGGCCACCGGCCGGTTCCTGGCCGAGGCCGGGCTGCCGATGCCGGTCCTGAATCCGGAACACGGGGTACTCCTGAACGTCCGCGCGGTTGCGCCTGCCGGTCCGCAGACTCCTGACGCGGCCGGGGCGCGTGGCTAGCATGGCCGGCATCACCAAGCGGGAATTTACGCTCTCCGACGGGCGCGACATCATCTACTTCGATGACGCGGACACGGCCCTGTCCCCCGAACGGGCTCCTGACCTGCGCGCACCGGCGGTCCGCCCGCCGACGGCGTCGATGCGCCAGGACGTCCTGACCGGCGAATGGATTACCGTCGCGTCGGCGCGGCAGAACCGCGTGATGCTGCCGCCGGCGCACCTGGATCCCCTGGCCCCGGCGACGGCGGACAACCTCTCCGAAGTCCCCAGCCTGTACGACGTGGCCGTTTTTGAAAACAAGTCCCCGTCCTTCGGGCCGGAACTGACGGGCCCCGAGGCCCCGGCCGGGCTGGAGGACCTGGAAGGGATCGGCCTGGGCCGCAGCCGGACGTCCGTGGGCAGATGTGAAGTGGTGTGCTTCTCGCCCGAACACACAGGCTCACTCGGAACGATGTCACAGTCGCGGATGCGGACCGTCGTGGAGGCCTGGGCGGATCGGACGGCCGCATTGTCCGCCCTGCCCGGCGTCGAGCAGGTGTTTCCGTTCGAGAACCGCGGCGAGGCCATCGGCGTCACCCTGCACCACCCGCACGGCCAGATCTATGCCTACCCCTTCATCACGCCGCGGACAGCGCAACTGATCCGGTCCGTCGAGCGCTACGGTCCGACCCTGTTTGAGGACATCCTTGCCTCCGAGCAGAAGTCCGAGCGGGTGATCCTCCAGGGCGAACACTGGACGGCGTTCGTGCCGTTCGCGGCCCGTTGGCCGCTGGAGGTCCATATTCTCCCGCACCGGCATGTGCCGGACCTCGCTGCCACCACGGCGGGGGAACGCGACGAGTTCTCCCGGCTATACGGCGAACTCCTGCGGGGCGTGGACGCCTTGTACACCACGCCGACACCCTACATCTCGGCGTGGCACCAGGCTCCGGTGCACACCCACCGGGACGAAATCCGGCTGATGCTGCAGCTGACCTCACCGCGCCGGGAGGAATCAAAACTGAAGTTCCTGGCCGGGTCCGAAGCCGCGATGGGCGCGTTCATCGCGGACATCCCGCCGGAAACGTCCGCGGCGCGGCTTCGGGATGCCCTCGCGGGCCTCAACCCGACGGGCTGAGCCGGCCTTTCTAAACCCGGACGAGCCCGGTGGCCTCGGCCAGGAGCTGCACGGAGCGAAGCCGTCCCTCCGTGCCCGTGCTCTGGTGCGCGACCATCAGTTCATCGGCATCGGCATGGGCGGCAAACCCGTCCAAGTACTCGCGCACGGCGTCCGGCGTGCCGACGGCCGAGTACGTCATCATTTGGGACACATGCTGGCCCTGCGGCGAGTCCAGGATCATATCCGCCTCGTCATCACTGAAGACCCTGCCGTTGCCGAAGAACAGCGACACCCGGGCGCGCTTAGTCGCTTGGAACATGGACTGCGCCTCGGCCGCGGAATCGGCGGCGATGACGTTGACTCCCGCGATCACGTGCGGGGCATCAAGCTGCGCCGAGGCCCTGAAGTCGCGCCGGTAGGCCGCGACAGCGTCCTGCAGGGCGTTGGGCGCGAAGTGCGAGGCAAAGGCGTAGGGCAGGCCAAGCTGCGCGGCCAGCTTCGCTCCGAACAGCGATGATCCGAGGATGTACAGCGGTACGTCCGTGCCCTTGCCGGGGACGGCCTCGACGCCCGGGATGCGGGTGGGACCGGTCAGGTAGCCCTGCAGTTCCAGCACGTCCTGCGGGAAGCTGTCCGACGATGCCGGGTCACGGCGGAGGGCCCGCATCGTGGTCTGGTCGCTCCCGGGGGCCCGGCCCAGGCCCAGGTCAATGCGGCCCGGGTGCAGTGTTTCCAAGGTGCCGAACTGTTCCGCGATGGTTAGCGGGGAATGGTTGGGCAACATGACGCCGCCGGCACCGAGCCGGATGCGGGAGGTGTGCGCGGCGACATGGGCAATCAGGACGCTGGTCGCGGAGGATGCGATCGCGGACATATTGTGGTGCTCGGCATACCAGATTCTCCGGTAGCCGAGCTCTTCCGCCAGCTGTGCCATGGCAACGCTGCCGGCGAAGCTGTCCGCCGCTGTCTGGCCCTTGCCGATGGTGGCCAGGTCAAGGATGGAAAGCGGAACAGTCACGGAAAAACCGGCCTTTCATTACGGGGTTGTCAGCGCCCGCGCGAACCCGCAAGGGGCTCCGGCGCGGCGCACATGTAAGACAACCACCGCCGGCCCCGGGTTATTTCTTCCGCGCTGCCGGACCAGCCCCGCACCGGGGGTCTCAGCGGCAGGAGACGTTGTAGTCCAGTCCCTTGGACACGTACTGCACCATCGATACCTCGCTGCCGGGGGTGAGCGCGGGAAGGGCGCACTTGGCCTTGGCGTCCGCGAGCGACCGGGCGCCGGCGAGCCAGCTGGGCAGCCCGGCCAGCGGACTCGTGTCTTTGACGGTGCCGGCGATCTGGTTCCACTGGTATCCGGTGGAGTAGATGCCCACGGGCGCGCCAATGCCCTGGAAGTACGTTGCCATCCCTTCGAGGACGGCAACGTTGGCCGCTTTGCTGCGCTGCCAGCTGTTTTCCGTCTCCACGTCCAGCCACCAGAAATACGACGTCGGCTTCGTGATCCCGCGGAGTTTGGCGTCGTCGTAGGCCTTGGCGTATCCGTACATGTAGGAGCAGGCCTTGAACGTGCGAAGTGCGCAGTTCCCGTAGGGGTTGCTCACCCGCTTGCCCTTATAGGTGTTCGACGTGGGCCACCATGAACCCTGCAGCCCGGGGTTGGCTGTGTTGACGTAGAGCGCCACCCGCGGCTGCGCCGAGCTCGGGGCATACTTCGTCGCCGTGCGCGCCCACTTGAGTTGTTCGGCCAGGCAGGGGTTGGTGGTGTTGGCGAGACCGTTGTTGACGCCCACCACGGCGAAGGCCAGCTGCTTGGGCAGGGCCTGGCCGCATTGGGGCCAGGACACGTCGACACCGACCGGGTCCGCGGACCGCGCCGGGGCGGCGGAGGCCGGGCCAACGCCTGCCAGGACGAGGCCCAGCACCGTGGTCACCGTGAGTGCGAGCCGCGTCAAAGATGAGAGCATGCCCCCAGTCTAGGGCGCCGGTCTTTGCCGGGCGAGGACCCCCGTCACGCCCGCGCATTCCGGAAGGGACTGCATGACGTGAATCACCGGGCGGAATAGTCGCGGCCGGATGGGAGTTGCCGCCTCTGGGAGCCACAAGAGCCCACCGCACGCGCGGGCGGCCGATTCCGGCTGCGTGCAACTGCACGGATGCCGTAATCCGGCGTCCGCTATCCAACCCTCGCCGGCCCTCCGGGTGCCGGCAGAACAGGAGCAACACCATGGCTAACATTCTGATGGTCGTATCCGGCGCCGATTCCCTCACCATGCGCGACGGCAGCGAACACCCCACCGGCTATTGGGCGGAGGAACTGGTCGTCTCGCACCAGTCGCTGATCAATGCCGGCCACACCGTCCACATTGCCACCCCCGGCGGGGTCAAGCCCACCGTCGACCAGGTCAGTCTCGCCGCCGAATCAGCCGGCGGCCAGGAGCGGGCGGACGGATTCCGGAACTACATTGACGCCATCGACGCTGAGCTGTCCGCGCCGCTCGTGCTCGCCGACGTCGACGCCGACGCCTACGACGCCGTCGTAATGCCCGGTGGCCACGGCCCCATGGCGGACCTTTACCAGGACGCTGATCTCGGCCGGCTCCTCGTCGCCACGGACAAGGCCGGCAAGGTCATCGCACCGTTCTGCCACGGCCCGGCCGGTCTGCTCAGTGCCAAGGCCAGCGACGGCAGCTATGCGTTTTCCGGCCGCCGCCTCACCGTCTTCACGGACGAAGAAGAACTCAACGGCGGCACCGGCCCCAACACGCCCTGGTTCGTCGAAGAGGTCCTGAAGGACAACGGTGCCATCATCGAAAACGGCGCTGCCTGGGGACCCAACGTGGTCCGTGACGGCAACCTCATCAGCGGCCAGAACCCGCAGTCCAGCGAGGACGTCGCCAACGAAGTCATCAAGGCCCTCGCCGAATAAGTGCCACCGCAGCCGGGTCCGGAACCGCCGGACCCGGCTAAGCTGGCCGCATGGCCATCAAATCCACTGCCGACAAGGTCGCCACCATCCAGCAGGGCTACGCCCTGGCGGGCCCCACGATTGAACTTGGCGCGGCGATCGTCGACGGTGAGCTGCACAACGAAGCCAAAGTCCGGCTCCCCCTGGCGATGATGAACCGGCACGGCCTCGTCGCCGGGGCCACCGGGACCGGCAAAACCGTCACCCTGCACATGATGGCCGAACAGCTCTCGGCTGCCGGGGTCCCGGTCTTCCTGGCCGACATCAAGGGCGACCTCTCCGGTCTGGCCACGGCCGCCACGGGAAGCGAAAAACTCCGTGCCCGGACCGAGAGCCTCGGCCAGCCGTGGTCAGGCAAGGCCTTCCCGGTGGAATTCCTGGCCCTCGGCGGGGACGGCAACGGCATTCCGGTCCGCGCGACCATCACCTCGTTCGGGCCCATCCTGCTCTCCCGGATCATGGAGCTCAACGACACCCAGGAATCCAGCCTGCAGCTGATCTTCCACTTCGCTGACAAAAACAACCTGGAACTGATCGACCTCAAAGACCTGCGCGCGGTCATCCAGTTCCTCACCTCGGACGACGGCAAGGAAAAGCTCACGGAGCTGGGCGGCCTCTCAAAGGCCACCGCCGGAGTCATCCTGCGCGAACTCATCACGCTTGAGGCGCACGGCATGGAGAAATTCTTCGGCGAGCCCGAATTCGACACGGCGGAACTGCTGCGCACCACCGCCGACGGGCACGGCGTCGTCAGCTGTCTGGAACTTCCCACGCTGCAGACCAGGCCCCTGCTCTTCTCCACGTTCCTGATGTGGCTCCTCGCGGACCTCTTCGAGGATTTGCCGGAGGTCGGCGACCTGGACAAGCCCAAGCTCGTGTTTTTCCTGGACGAAGCCCACCTGCTCTTCAAGGACGCTTCCAAAGCCTTTCTCGCCGCCATCACCACCACCGTGCGGCTGATCCGGTCCAAGGGGGTGGGCATCTTCTTCGTCACCCAGACGCCCAAAGATGTCCCGGGCGATGTGCTGGGCCAGCTCGCCAACCGGATCCAGCATGCCCTCCGCGCCTTCACGCCGGACGACGCCAAGGCCCTCAAGGCCACAGTCTCCACGTTCCCGCTCAGCGACTACGATCTTGCGGAGACCCTCACGACGGCCGGGATCGGTGAGGCCGTCATCACCGTCATGAATGAACGCGGTGCGCCCACGCCCGTCGCCCTGACCCGTCTGCGGGCTCCGGAATCCGTCATGGGTCCCAGCGGAGACGCCCTGATTGCCGGGATCGTGGCCGCTTCCAGCCTCCTCCCGGCCTATGGCACGCCGGTGGACAACGTCTCCGCGTACGAAAGACTCGCCAAAGCCGCTTCGGCCGGGGACCTGACCGGCCGCGGCACCGCAGACGATGACCGTAGCAGCCCCGACCATGACGCCGTGGATGCCGAGGCCCGGCGAATCGAGGAGGACATCCTGGGCCGTCCCAGCCGCCGGCCTGCCCCGGCACCGTCATCGGCACCCGCGCCGTCAAGCGGCCGCGCGGCACCGCAGCCCCGGCAGCCCCGCCCGGAGCCCGGCGCCCGGGGCGACTTCGCCGGCGTGCTCGGCGGCGCCCTCGGCGGCGGACTCCAGAGCATGGCCCGTTCACTCGGTACCCAGTTGGGCCGCGAGTTGTTACGCGGGGTCTTCGGGACTTCATCGAGGCGGCGCCGGCGGCGCTGACTGCCTCTCCGCAGGCTCCAAGAGGGCCTCGCGGGCAGGCGCGCTCCCGGCGCGGGCGGCGCCGCGACACGTAGCTTTGCGCGGCGTGCAGGTAACGTAAGGTAAGTGCAATTGAGTCAGGGGTTGATCAGGCTGGCGGCCATGTGGCTGCTCGGCCTGATGCTTGCTGTGACCGCGGCCGTTTTTTCGATCTACTTGGTCAATACGTCCGTTGCCGGCCCGCAGCAGCCCGTCCGCGAGTACCTCGCAGCCCTGCAGAAAGGCGAAGGGGGCAAGGCTCTTGGCCTGCTGAACGCCTCGGTACCGCAGAGCAACGCGGCGATGCTGGACGGAAGCGCCCTGCAGACAGCGGCTGCCCGTATCAGCGACCCCAAATTTGGTGCTGCCGAGCCCCGCAGCGGGAACCAGGTGATGGTGCCCATGGAGTACACCATCAACGACAACGAACTACGCACCGAATTTCTGCTGGAACGCACCGGGACCCGGTGGCTTTTCTTCAGTAAATGGTCCTTCGTCCCGTCCTCGCTCCCCGTCCTGGACGTCACGGTGGTGAACTCCAATGAGGCTTCATTGAACGGCGTCCCGGTGAACATGCCCAACGGCCGCAACTCCTTCGCCGTCTTCTACCCTGGCGAATACGAGGCCTCGCTAAGTGGACGATACTTTGCGGCCGCACCCACGCGGACCACGTTGTCAGGCCGGGACACCCCGCCGCCAGCGCTGAACCTCCTGACCCATGCGACGGACGGCCTGAAGGAAGCCGTCAGCGCCAAGGTCAACGAGTTCCTGGACTCCTGCGCGGATCAGGCCGATAAACAACAACGACTCCAGCCTGACTGCCCGTTCTATCACGTCACCTACAACCGCGTGCTCGACGGAACCATTGACTGGAGCATCAGCGAATATCCGGCGGTCAAGATCGAGCCCTTCGGCGGCCGCTGGGTGGTGGCCCCGCTGGACGGGAAGGCCCGGATTCAGGCCCGGCAGGTGGACTTGTTCAGCGGAATCGTCACGGACCTGAACGAAGTCCACGAATTCAGTTTCACCACACGCCTCGACGTCGGGGCAGACAGCGTCAAGGTCACGCCCCTCCTGAATTTCTGAGCCGCCGGCACTCCTCCGGCGCCCCGTATCACACCGGGCAACTTTTTGGCACGAGACCACGGCCGAGTCCGCGTCCGTCCGGGTCCGGACGCACCTTGGACTCTCAGTACTTCGCACTGCGTGACGCGGACACCGGGCGTGCCCGGGCCCCCAGCACCGCCAGTACCTCCGCCACCATCCGCTCGTACCCGTGGACGACGTCGGCGTAGTAGTACCGCAGGACCGTATAGCCCGCTATTACCGACCTGTTGTTCCGCCGCTGGTCCTTCTTCACCTGCGCCCATTCGCCGTGATGCCGCCCGTCCAGCTCGACAACCAGCCAGCCGTCAAGGAGCAGATCGACGTAACCCACGCCGTCGATGTAGAACTGTGTCTCCACCTGGATGCCAGCTAGCCGGAACCGTGTCCTTGCCAGCGTCTCAAGCATCGAATCGGCGCCGCGGTCCAGCCAGCTGAGCACTTCCCTGGCTTTGCCGTTCCTCCGCCCCGGGAGCCGCTCACGCAGGAATCCGGCTGTGATGTCCCCTCTCGCCACTGCGCATTCGACCATGACCAGGGAGTCGTGGAGCGGCAGGCAGCGCATGGCGTGGATCAGGACGTCGCCGAGTGCAGCAACCGGTCGAAGGCTGTGCGGTGGAAGCAGCAGCCCGCCATGCTGGACCGCGCCGTCGAAGGCGTCGCCCCGCCTGTGGTGGACATGGCACACGGCGGGCCGCTCCAGGGCCCACAGCGAATAGAACGGGGCCGCACTGACGCAGGTGAGGAGGCAACGGTGGCGTAACAGCTCCACCATGGAACCCGCCGCGGACGGAAGCGCATACAGGCCGCGTTCTGGCTGCAGGACGCCAGACCGGACCGCGCGGCGCAGGGCTGCGTCGTCGACCCCCAGTCCGGCCAGGGTCGGCCGGCGGGCCGCTCCGCCGCAGCGGACGAGTGCCTCGTGAATATCCATGTGTCCACGGTGACGTCCGCGGCAGGCCCGTGGCGGGTCCTGCATTGCCCATGTGGACACTGCCCGTCACGCACGGCACGTTCTTATCCGGTATCCGCGCCGGAAACCACGGCATTCCGCGGGTCCGTCGTCCCGGATACGCAAAAGGCTGCCACCGGTGACGCAGGTCAACAGTGGCAGCCTTCGGCCCGGCATAGCAGGGGCCGGCTAGACCGGGTGGGTCTAGTCCATGCCGCGCAGGTCAAGTACGAGTTCGGTATCCCCGTCCGCGTCCAGCAGCACCGGGATGCCCCAATCCTGCTGGTACAGGTGGCAGGCCGCGTGGTCCGGGATCTCCCCGTCGGCGTCTTCGGGACCGTCGCAGGCTGCCGCCCGGGCCGTGATGTGCAGGACCCCCTCGGGAACGTCCGCGGAGAGTTCCAGCGTGCGGAGCAGTCCGACCGAGGTTCCGCCGCCGGACAGCAGCAGCTCCGGGGGCGTGGACGAGATCTTGAGCTGGGTCGGGTCGCCCCAGCGGTCATCGAGCTTTTGGCCGGTCGGCGCCGTGAACCGCACGGACAGCTCCAGGTTCCCGGGGGCAACCGGGCTCTTGGGCCGTTGGGTCTGGGCCGCGCCCTCGTCAATCTGCTGCGCTTCCTTGGGGATGGGAACGTAGATCAGCTGGTGTTTGTTGGCTTCAACGACTACCAGCAGGGGCTCCGTCCCGGCCACCTGGGTGTGGTCCACAATGACGTCGGACGGCTCCGAGAGGCCGCGGGCAAGGGTGGAGACAGTTCCGGTCGCGGGATCGTAGCGGCGCACCGCCCCGTTGTAGGTGTCAGCAACTGCGACGGAGCCGTCGGGCAGGACCGTGACGCCGAGCGGGTGCTGCAGCCGGGCGTCGGCGGCGGCACCGTCGCGGAAGCCGAAGTCGAAGAGTCCCTTGCCGACGGCGGATTCGACGGCGATGCTGCCGTCCGCGTCGATCACGAGTTTGCGCAGCGCGGAGGTTTCCGAGTCGGCCACCCAGACGTTGCCCTCCGCGTCCTCGGCGAGACCGGACGGTTGGGCGAACCACGCCTCGGCGGCGGGGCCGTCCAGGAGCCCTTCGAGCCCGTTGCCGGCGATGATCGCCACGGCCCCGGTGAGGGGGTCGAAGCTGAAGATCTGGTGCACGCCGGCCATCGCCACGACGACGGCCTTGAGCCGGGACGACCACACGACGTCCCAGGGGGAGCTGAGCGAGACTGTGAGCGGATCGGCTTCGAGCGCGGTCCCGAAGGCGGCGCCTTCCTCGTCAACGCGGGCCGGTCCGGTTTCGAGCAGGCGCTGGACACCGTTGCCGGCGAGTGTGGTGAGAGTCCCGTCGGCCAGCGAGAGCCCGCGGAGCCGGTGGTTGACGGAGTCGGCGATCACGACGTCGTACCCGGTCTTTTCGGCCACGTCCGCGGGCAGCAGCACCAGGCCCTGCGGTTCGTTGAGCCGGGCGGACCCGGGCGGACCGTCCGCGTAGCCCTTTTCGCCCGACCCGAAGGTGCCCAGGACCGTCTCGAAGTCAGTGGCCAGTTCCACCAGCCGGTGGTGGCCGGTGTCGGTGACGAGCCAGGACCCGGCTTCTGTTCCGGAAGCCCCCCGCCCGGCGGGGAGGTACAGGGCCTTGCCCGGGAAGCGCAGGGTCCCCGACGTCGGCTCCGGGGCCACGTAGGGGCCGTCGCCGCGGTGCAGTGTGCCCTTGGCTTCGTGCTCGGCGATCAGTTCGGGGATGAGTACGGCCAGGCCGTCTGCGTGGCCTTCACCGGACAGGTGGGCCACGATGTAGCCTTCGGGATCGATCACGACGAGCGTCGGCCAGGCACGGGCCGTGTAGGCCTTCCAGGTGTCCAGTTCCGGGTCATCCAGGACGGGGTGGTGGATCTCGTAGCGCTCCACGGCCGCCGCCAGCGCGACGGGGTCGGCCTCGTGCTCGAATTTGGGTGAGTGCACGCCGACGGTCACCAGGACATCGGCGTACTGCTGCTCCAGCGGACGGAGTTCGTCCAGGACATGCAGGCAGTTGATGCAGCAGAAGGTCCAGAAATCCAGCAGCACGATCTTGCCGCGCAGTGATTCCAGGTCCAGGGATTTGCCGCCGGTGTTCAACCAGCCCCGGCCCACGAGTTCGGAGGCCCGGACCCGTAGGTGGGTGCGCACGGTTTCAGTCATCAGCGTCCTTCCAGATGTGAGTTTCGTTCGGCCAGCTTGGCGTCGCGTTCGGCCAGCTTGGCAAACATATCGTTGTAAGCAGTGAGATCGGCGTCGTTATTCCGGTCCGCCGCCCGGTCCGTGCGCTTGGACTCTCGTTCGTCCGAGCGGGACCACTGGATGGCAACGCCGATCGCCACGAGTAAGGTGGGCACCTCGCCGACGCCCCAGGCCACGGCGCCGCCCAGTTGCTGGTCAAGGAGGGCTGAAGCGCCCCAGGTCCGGCCCAGGTTACCGAAGTAGTCGGCGGCCAGCAGTCCCGTGCCGCCCATGATGGCGACGCCGAAGAACGCATGGAAGCCCATTGTGGCCAGCAGCAGGAGAAGCCGCATGGGGTACGGCGCCCGGCGTGGCAGCGGATCGGTCCCGATCATGGTCAGCACAAAAATGTAGCCGGTCAGGGCGAAGTGCAGGTTCATCAGTTCGTGGCCCACGTGGTCCCGCATGGCGAAACCGAAGGCATCCGAGTAGTAGAAGAGCACAATGGAACCGGCGAAGTTGGCGGCCGCGAACAGCGGGTGAGTCACGAGCTGGGAGAACTTCGAATGCACGAAGATGAGCAGCCATTCGCGGGGGCCCCGGGAACTGTCCCGGCGGGGTGCCAGCGCCCGGAGCGCGAGGGTGACCGGGGCGCCAAGCACCAGGAAGATGGGGGCGACCATGGTCAGCGCCATGTGGTCGATCATGTGCACGGAGAAGAGGACCCGGCCGTAGACCGAGGGGGCGCCCGAGGTGATGTAGGTCAGTGCCAGCAGACCGATCACCCAGTTGGTCAACCGGAACCAGGACCAGGAGTCACCACGCCGGTGCAGCTTCAGTACACCCGCGACGTAGGCCACCAGGCCGAAGGCGGCGACGGCGATCCAGAGCCAGTCGAAGCGCCATTCCGTGAGCCAGCGCTCGGGTGTGAGCTCGGGCGGCAGGTCGTATCCGGAAAGAATGAAGGCGGGAGTCGCATCGGGGGCGAACGTGGTGGGTAGCGGCGGCGCCGAGCGGCCCAGCCCCACTGCGATCCCCGACGTCGCGCCCATGATCAGCAGTTCCGCCAGCACCAGCTGCCAGAGAACCCGGCGTGGCTGACTTGCCGATGCCCCTGTCGCCGAGCTGCGGGATAATCCACTGGCGGTGCATCAGGCCGATGCACCCCAGCACGAAGGTGGCCACGGTCTTCGCGATGATCAGCTGGCCATAGGCCGAGCCGAACAGGTCTCCCCAGCTGGTGATGCGGATACTGGCGTTGATGACTCCGGACGCAAAAACGAGGGCGAACGCAAAGCCAGCGAGGGTGGAAAAGCGGCGAAGCGTCGGCTCTGTGATGTCCGCCGCAGGGGTCCTGCCGCGGACTGCGCCGGACGGTCCCGCACCGGCGCGCACGCCGCCGAGGATACCCGAAAGCAAGGCGAGCATGATGATGCCGCCCACCCAGGCCGAGACGCCCACGAGGTGCAGTCCGAGGGAGTTGATGGCGCCTTCATGGTCACTTGAACTCGAGGAGTGCCCGATCAGCGCCGCGGGCACCAGCCCGATCAGAGCCAGGAGCAGGGTGCCGGCGAGGGCCCCGAGGGAACGCACGCCGAAGAGAGCAGTTGTGACCACCGCGGCGATCACGATGACGGCCAGCCAGGCCCGGCCCGTTTCAAGGCCTGTCATGTAGTAGAGCAGGGACCGGGTGAACTGCTCATCACCGGAAACGCCCTGCCCCGCAATATCGGCGTAGCCGAGCACCAGTACCGCGATCGCGGTGAGAGTCCAGACGGCTCCGGCTGCGGCGGCAATGGCCAACGTGCGCGTGAAGGCAGGATGCTCCGGTTTGTCCCGGTCCTTGGACCTTGAGCCGCTCGTCGTCCGCGGAAGGATCCCGACGGCGAAGACCAGGCCGCCAATCACGGTGGCCAGGGCGACGTTGTGAAGTGCCTTGCTGAGCGGAAGTCCCCAGCGGACCAGGGCGCCGGGGTCGGAGACCTCCCGGGCGGCTGCAGCGCCGGAGAAAATGAGTGCGGCAGCGAGGCCGATGATGAGTGCAGCGAGGCCGGCGATTTGCCACGGGCCAGAGACTCCGCCCGGGCCGGCCGCGGCGCCGCGGGCTGCCCCTGGGGGGGCAGGGGCATTGGGCTGTGAATTCACTGCAGGAGGCACAACTCCATTGTCCGCTACGCCCGCCCGCCCCGCGAATCGTCGAACGCGGTTGAACAATCCGATCCGCCGGGCACCTGACCGGCTGGCCGGCCCGACGCTGTGAAGCGCTTAAAGCGAATGGAGCGCCGACCCTTTGGTCGGCGCTCCATTCAAGTCTGCGAAGTGAATTACTTCTTCGTGGAGACTGCAGCCTTCAGCTTGGAGCCTGCGGTCAGCTTGACGCTGTGGCCGGCGGCGATCTGGATGGTCTCACCGGTCTGCGGGTTGCGGCCGGTGCGGGCTGCACGGTCGGTACGCTCGACGGCGAGCCAGCCCGGGATGGTGATCTTTTCGCCCGCGGCGACAGAGGTCTCGAAAACCTCGAACAGTGCGTCGAGCACGGAGTTGACTGCTGCCTGGCTGGTGCCAGCCTTGCCAGCTACCTCAGCAACAAGTTCACTACGGTTCTTAGCCATTTATGTCCTCCTGGACGGTCATGATTTCTGGAGCCTGCACACGGCATGCGCGCAAACCACTGTTCGAAAACTTACCAGCTTGCTGCCGCCGAGGCCGCAAATTCCGCGTGTTTTCGGTCTTTTTTGGCCAATATCACGGGATTTGGGGGCTTTCAGGGTCCAAATTTCGCCGACAGCGGACGCTGGCTCGGCCGCTGCCTCGGTTCATGCGTCGCGGGCACCGGCCCTCACGCACAACCTGCGGCCTCCTGCGCGGCCGCTGTGCGTGTCCTGCGCCGTGGCCGGCGTCTGCCCGGTGCGGCGTGCCCACCGCGGGGAAATGCCCCCGCAGGGCCGGTCGGTGGTTCTCCGGGCGGGTGGCTGCGGCGGGTGTTTTGGGGCGTGGGGGTGGGTTTTTTGGGGGGTGGTGGGGGGGTTAAATGCGGGAGGACCCCCACCGTGGTGGGGGTCCTCGACCGTTAATGGGTGTCCGGCGGCGTCCTACTCTCCCACACCCTCCCGGGTGCAGTACCATCGGCGCTGTGGGTCTTAGCTTCCGGGTTCGGGATGGGACCGGGCGTTTCCCCCACGCTGTGACCGCCGTAACCTTGTGACCCGTACCCTCCGGGGTGTTGTTCCGGGGGTGGGTAGTCTGTGGTTACAACATGTTCTCTGCCCGTTGCGGGGCAGGGTGGTGTTGTTTTTCAGTTTTTTGGTTCACCAGGCAACGAACCCGTGGCGGGTTTGTTGGTTGGGAACCACATAGTGGACGCAAGCGTATCTTGTTATCTTTACCCTCTTCCTGGTGTGAACGTCTTTTGAATCCGTTCACGGAAGGGGGTGTGTGGTGTAAGTTATCGGCCTATTAGTACCGGTCAGCTTCACGAGTCGTTAGTCCTCGCTTCCACATCCGGCCTATCAACCCAGTGGTCTGGCTGGGGGCCTCTCACACACAAGGTGTATGGAAATCTCATCTCGAAGCGAGCTTCCCGCTTAGATGCTTTCAGCGGTTATCCCATCCGAACGTAGCTAATCAGCGGTGCACTTGGCAGTACAACTGACACACCAGAGGTTCGTCCGTCCCGGTCCTCTCGTACTAAGGACAGCCCTTCTCAAATTTCCTGCGCGCGCAGCGGATAGGGACCGAACTGTCTCACGACGTTCTAAACCCAGCTCGCGTACCGCTTTAATGGGCGAACAGCCCAACCCTTGGGACCTACTCCAGCCCCAGGATGCGACGAGCCGACATCGAGGTGCCAAACCATGCCGTCGATATGGACTCTTGGGCAAGATCAGCCTGTTATCCCCGAGGTACCTTTTATCCGTTGAGCGACGGCCATTCCACAATGTACCGCCGGATCACTAGTCCCGACTTTCGTCCCTGCTCGAGATGTCTCTCTCACAGTCAAGCTCCCTTGTGCACTTACACTCGACACCTGATTGCCAACCAGGCTGAGGGAACCTTTGGGCGCCTCCGTTACTTTTTAGGAGGCAACCGCCCCAGTTAAACTACCCATCAGGCACTGTCCCTGACCCGGATTACGGGCCGAAGTTAGATGTCCAAAGTGACCAGAGTGGTATTTCAACGATGACTCCACCCGGACTGGCGTCCGGGTTTCAACGTCTCCCACCTATCCTACACAAGCCACTCCGAACACCAATACCAAACTATAGTAAAGGTCTCGGGGTCTTTCCGTCCTGCTGCGCGTAACGAGCATCTTTACTCGTACTGCAATTTCGCCGAGTTTATGGTTGAGACAGCGGGGAAGTCGTTACTCCATTCGTGCAGGTCGGAACTTACCCGACAAGGAATTTCGCTACCTTAGGATGGTTATAGTTACCACCGCCGTTTACTGGGGCTTAAATTCTCAGCTTCGCCTTGCGGCTAACCGGTCCTCTTAACCTTCCAGCACCGGGCAGGAGTCAGTCCGTATACATCGTCTTGCGACTTCGCACGGACCTGTGTTTTTAGTAAACAGTCGCTTCCCCCTGGTCTCTGCGGCCCCTGCACGCTCCGGACAGCAAGTGTCCATCACGATGGGGGCCCCCCTTCTCCCGAAGTTACGGGGGCATTTTGCCGAGTTCCTTAACCATAATTCTCTCGATCGCCTTAGTATTCTCTACCTGATCACCTGTGTCGGTTTGGGGTACGGGCGGCTAAAACCTCGCGTCGATGCTTTTCTCGGCAGCATAGGATCACCGAATCCCCCCTTACGGGAGTCCCATCAGATCTCAGGCATCATGAACGGCGGATTTGCCTACCGTTCGCCCTACATCCTTAGACCGGGACAACCATCGCCCGGCTCGGCTACCTTCCTGCGTCACACCTGTTAATACGCTTGCCTCCCAGGATCAGGTCCCGCGCTCCACCAAAACCCGGGTCACCACAAGGGTGGCCGGGCAGGTCTCGGGCGGTTAGTATCCCCTGTTCAGCATGGGCGGTTTTTCGCCGGTACGGGAATATCAACCCGTTGTCCATCGACTACGCCTGTCGGCCTCGCCTTAGGTCCCGACTTACCCAGGGCAGATTAGCTTGACCCTGGAACCCTTGATCATTCGGCGGACGGGTTTCTCACCCGTCTTTCGCTACTCATGCCTGCATTCTCACTCGTGTAGGCTCCACCGCTGGTTTACACCGCGACTTCACTGCCCACACGACGCTCCCCTACCACTCCAGACGCCTGAACCAACCCCACGAAGGAGGCGGCTTGGCTATTATCTGAAATCCACAACTTCGGCGGTGTACTTGAGCCCCGCTACATTGTCGGCGCGGAATCACTTGACCAGTGAGCTATTACGCACTCTTTTAAGGATGGCTGCTTCTAAGCCAACCTCCTGGTTGTCTTCGCAACTCCACATCCTTTCCCACTTAGCACACGCTTAGGGGCCTTAGTTGGTGGTCTGGGCTGTTTCCCTCTCGACTATGAAGCTTATCCCCCACAGTCTCACTGCTGCGCTCTCACTTACCGGCATTCGGAGTTTGGCTGACGTCAGTAACCTTGTAGGGCCCATTAGCCATCCAGTAGCTCTACCTCCGGTAAGAAACACGCAACGCTGCACCTAAATGCATTTCGGGGAGAACCAGCTATCACGAAGTTTGATTGGCCTTTCACCCCTACCCACAGCTCATCCCCTCCATTTTCAACTGAAGTGGGTTCGGTCCTCCACGACGTCTTACCGTCGCTTCAACCTGGCCATGGGTAGATCACTTCGCTTCGGGTCTAGATCACGCCACTGCAACGCCCTATTCAGACTCGCTTTCGCTACGGCTTCCCCACACGGGTTAACCTCGCGACGTAACACTAACTCGCAGGCTCATTCTTCAAAAGGCACGCCGTCACCCCAACACAGCAAGCTGCGGAGGCTCCGACGGATTGTAAGCACACGGTTTCAGGTACTGTTTCACTCCCCTCCCGGGGTACTTTTCACCTTTCCCTCACGGTACTGGTCCGCTATCGGTCATTAGGGAGTATTTAGGCTTATCAGGTGGTCCTGACAGATTCACACGGGATTTCTCGGGCCCCGTGCTACTTGGGATACTCTCCAGGCGGTGCACAACATTTCGGTTACGGGGCTCACACCCTCTACGGCCGGCCTTTCAAGACCGTTCACCTATGCCTGCACTCTCACCCTACTGTCCCGGCAGAGACAGAACGGATAGTCCCACAACCCCGACCATGCAACGCCCGCCGGCTATCACACATGGAACGGTTTAGCCTGATCCGCGTTCGCTCGCCACTACTGACGGAATCACTATTGTTTTCTCTTCCTGCGGGTACTGAGATGTTTCACTTCCCCGCGTTCCCTCCACGCACCCTATGTGTTCAGATGCGGGTCACCAGATCACTCGCGCGTCTGGCGGGGTTTCCCCATTCGGACACCCTGGGATCACAGTCCGGTTATCGACTCCCCCAGGCTTATCGCAGATTCCTACGTCCTTCTTCGGCTCCTAATGCCAAGGCATCCACCGTGTGCTCTTAAAAACTTGACCACAAAAGATCAATAAAACGCTCATTCTCGAGAGAACCACGAAAACCACCCCGCACACCCCGAAAGGCGCCCGGGACAGATCCAGGTTCATATTCTTGGAAATTGCTTCTTATAAAAGATGCTCGCGTCCACTATGTAGTTCTCAAACAACAACCCCGTACCACACACCCCACACACACACGTGCGCACTCGGTGCAGCCAGGAAACCAGAAACAAACACGACCCGGAACAGAAGACTCACGCCCCCTCCCCCGGTCCTGTTGCCTCAGGACCCAACAGTGTGCCAAACACTAAACCGCGGACATCCGCCCCGCACCGTTCCAGGACCCCCCCGAAGAGGGAACCGTACTGGGCAAGGAGAAAACACCTGCGGCCGCTATTCGTTGATATTCCACCCGTGAGCACCCGCCGCAGAACTTGCGTCTGCGCAACGGGCGTACTCCTGACAACACCACCACACGGACATAAACGCCCGGCAGGGTTGCTGTAGGTGCTCCTTAGAAAGGAGGTGATCCAGCCGCACCTTCCGGTACGGCTACCTTGTTACGACTTAGTCCCAATCGCCAGTCCCACCTTCGACAGCTCCCTCCCACAAGGGGTTAGGCCACCGGCTTCGGGTGTTACCAACTTTCGTGACTTGACGGGCGGTGTGTACAAGGCCCGGGAACGTATTCACCGCAGCGTTGCTGATCTGCGATTACTAGCGACTCCGACTTCATGGGGTCGAGTTGCAGACCCCAATCCGAACTGAGACCGGCTTTTTGGGATTAGCTCCACCTCACAGTATCGCAACCCTTTGTACCGGCCATTGTAGCATGCGTGAAGCCCAAGACATAAGGGGCATGATGATTTGACGTCGTCCCCACCTTCCTCCGAGTTGACCCCGGCAGTCTCCCATGAGTCCCCGCCATTACGCGCTGGCAACATGGAACGAGGGTTGCGCTCGTTGCGGGACTTAACCCAACATCTCACGACACGAGCTGACGACAACCATGCACCACCTGTGAACCGGCCCCAAAGGGGAAGGACTGTTTCCAGCCCGGTCCGGTCCATGTCAAGCCTTGGTAAGGTTCTTCGCGTTGCATCGAATTAATCCGCATGCTCCGCCGCTTGTGCGGGCCCCCGTCAATTCCTTTGAGTTTTAGCCTTGCGGCCGTACTCCCCAGGCGGGGCACTTAATGCGTTAGCTACGGCGCGGAAAACGTGGAATGTCCCCCACACCTAGTGCCCAACGTTTACGGCATGGACTACCAGGGTATCTAATCCTGTTCGCTCCCCATGCTTTCGCTCCTCAGCGTCAGTTAATGCCCAGAGACCTGCCTTCGCCATCGGTGTTCCTCCTGATATCTGCGCATTTCACCGCTACACCAGGAATTCCAGTCTCCCCTACATCACTCTAGTCTGCCCGTACCCACCGCAGATCCGGAGTTGAGCCCCGGACTTTCACGGCAGACGCGACAAACCGCCTACGAGCTCTTTACGCCCAATAATTCCGGATAACGCTTGCGCCCTACGTATTACCGCGGCTGCTGGCACGTAGTTAGCCGGCGCTTCTTCTGCAGGTACCGTCACTTTCGCTTCTTCCCTACTGAAAGAGGTTTACAACCCGAAGGCCGTCATCCCTCACGCGGCGTCGCTGCATCAGGCTTGCGCCCATTGTGCAATATTCCCCACTGCTGCCTCCCGTAGGAGTCTGGGCCGTGTCTCAGTCCCAGTGTGGCCGGTCACCCTCTCAGGCCGGCTACCCGTCGTCGCCTTGGTGAGCCATTACCTCACCAACAAGCTGATAGGCCGCGAGTCCATCCAAAACCACAATAAAGCTTTCCACCCCCCACCATGCGATGAGGAGTCATATCCGGTATTAGACCCAGTTTCCCAGGCTTATCCCAGAGTTAAGGGCAGGTTACTCACGTGTTACTCACCCGTTCGCCACTAATCCCCGGTGCAAGCACCGGATCATCGTTCGACTTGCATGTGTTAAGCACGCCGCCAGCGTTCATCCTGAGCCAGGATCAAACTCTCCGTTGAAGTAAAACAAAAACAGACACAGCACACGCCCCCGGGAAAACGGGACACGCACACTGCACAAAATTTGAAACCGGCTGTAAAAACCGCGACACACCACAGGGGCGGCACGACACGGCAAAACAACCAATCCATAATAAATTGGTATCAACAAACTTGGCACACTATTGAGTTCTCAAACAACAGACACACCCGGCACCACCACAACACACAGTCATGGATCGCTCCGGAGCAACCTGACAAACTTACCCGACACCCGGCCACAAAGCAAACCCGCGTTCCCGCAGCCACCCGCACCGACCATCAAGCCCCCACCCGAAAACCAGCGCACCAAAAGCACGCCATCTTCCAGGCCATCCATCAAAAAAGGGGGGTCCGCCGCCATCAATCCGCATCAGCGGCGGCGACTCGAACAACAATACCCACCCCCCACCCCCAACGCAAATCCACCCCACCACCCGCCACCACACCCCAACAACCCCGGAATTACGGGCGAAAAAGCCCCCCAGCGCGATGGTCCATCACCCTGGGGGGCGTTTTTTGCCCGGATTATCTAGCTATGCACTACCTCACATTCCCAGCGTGCCGGCATTGGTCAGATCCATCCGCAACATGAGCGAGAACTCGGCTTCCCGCGGCGCTAGCCGGTAGGCCTCAAGGACACCCGGGCCGCAGGCTGCAGTGCCGACTCCGTTCTGCGCATGGTCCAAGTAGACGTAGGTTCGGCCGTCGGGAACCAGGTCCTCCCGGTGAGTCGCAGCGGCGAGCACAGCCTCGCTGTACGGGCGGACCGTCAGGGCGTAGGGCTCCCCGCTGACGGTGAGCCGGCCGGCGTCGAGCTCAAGCGTGGCGGTCCGGGTGCCGCGCCGGGCTCCCGATTCCTGGGGTCGGACGTAATCGACGTCCATCTCCTCGAGCGGCAACCGGTGCCACCCCTGCCTGGCTCCCTGCCCGGTGTCCGGGTAGCTGTGGTGCGGGCCTTGGCCGAACCATTCCACTGATTTGGTTCCGGATCCCAGAACGACTTCCAGTCCCAGGCGCGCCCAGGGCAGGGCGCCCATGGAATCCGTCCAATCGCCATCCGGCCGTACCGTTGTGCGCAGGCTGAGATCATGTCCGTCACTGGACCAGGAGAAATCGACGAAAACGCCGAACTGCTTGTCGGCGGCACCCATGCGAGTTCGCACCACAAGCTCTTCGCCGCCGTCATCTGCCGGAAGCGCGGTGATGCCGATGAGGCGCTGGTGCATCCGGTTCAGACCGGCGTCGTGCCAGCGCTGGGCGTCGGAACGTGCGACGGGCTGCCAGTCCTGGCCGGCCCATTCGGCGCCGAGATCGTTGTCTGTCGGCGGCCGCCATAGTGCCAGCCGGACGCCGTGGACGGGAACGTCGCCCAGGCGCAGGAGCGAGCCGGTGACACGGTCGAAGAGTGCCGGACCGAGGGCGAGCGTGTCACGGTTCTCCGCGACGGTGGCCGTGGCAGAGGCGCCGGGAGCAGCCGGAAGGTTCAGGGCGGCCTGCCCCCATGCCAGTTCGTGGCCGGCCGATGCCCACGAGGTATCTTCGCGGAGCTCGGCGCTGACGGTGAGCACCGCCGTTGAGCTTCCAGCCGTTTCCTTGAGGTGGGCGGGCAGGGGCACTTGCGTTTCCGCTCCGGCCGGAAGTGCCGCAACGGCAAGCTCGCCGCTTGCCAGCTCGGCGCCATCGGCCTCCAGCCGGTAGCGGAACCGCAGGTTCGAGGTATCCGCGAAGTCGAAGTCGTTACGCAGCGAAACCTCCGACCAATCTGCTGCGACCTTGATCGACAGGGGTTCAATGACCTTCTTGAAGTCCAGCAGTCCGGGCCGGGGTTTCCGGTTGGCGTCGACCAGTCCGTCGGTGACGAAGTTGCCGTCGTGGACCTCCTCGCCGAAGTCGCCGCCGTAAAGAAAGTTCTCGTTTCCGGCGGCGTCGGTGCCGGTGATGCCGTGCTCCACCCATTCCCAGACGAAGCCGCCCATCAGCCGGGGGTAGCGTTCGAAGAGCTCTTGGTATTCGCTCATCCCGCCCGGGCCGTTTCCCATGGCGTGCACGTATTCACACTGCATAAAGGGCATGGCGCGGCGGCGTGCGTCCAAGGCAGCATCCTCCAGCGGCGCTTCCTTGCCCTGGCCGATAAGTTCCACTTCAGCGTGGCCGGCGTACATCCGCGAATACACGTCGACGTCGGGGCAGGACCAGTCGCCTTCGTAGTGGATGGGGCGTGACGGGTCGCGGTCCTTGGTCCAGCTGGACATCGCGGCGAGGTTGCAGCCGGTGCCCGCCTCGTTTCCGAGCGACCACATGATCACGGAGGCATGGTTCTTATCCCGTTCCACGGTCCGGCGCATCCGGTCCACCAAGGCCTCCCGCCACTGCGGATCGTCGCTCGGATTCTGCTTCCAGCCGGAATTGAAGAAACCGTGGGTCTCAAAGTCGCATTCCAACACCACATAGAAGCCCAGCCGGTCCGCGAGTGCGGGAAAGCCGGGATGCGGCGGGTAGTGCGAGGTCCGGATCGCGTTGATGTTGTGCTGCTTCATCAGCAGCATTTCGGCTTCCATCCGGTCCACGTCCACAACCCGGCCGAGCTTGGGGTCGTGCTCGTGGCGGTTGACGCCGCGCAGCAGGACCCGACGGCCGTTGATCTTGAACTGTGCGTCTTCGATGGTGATGGTCCGGAACCCGAGCTCGGTCGAGACGGTTTCCCCGGGGGCGCTGACGGTGGCCATGTAGAGGCGCGGTTCCTCGGCCGACCACGGGTGGATGTCCGCGAGCCGGCGCTCGGCCCCTGCCGGCAATTCCACGCCGAGCTCGGGAATGCGGACGACGGCGTCGATCGGCTCGCCGGCCCGGCTCGCCTCCACGCGCAGGACACCCTCCCCGGTGACGGGGTCGAATCCGGCGTGGACGAAGATGTCATCAATGCCGTCGGCAGGCCGGGCCTGCAGGGTGACGCTGCGGAAGATTCCGGGCAGCCACCACATGTCCTGGTCCTCGAGGTAGCTGGCCGCCGAGAACTGCGCGACCTGGACCGCCAGGACGTTGGTGCCCGCGACGAGGATGCCGGAGACGTCGAACTCATGGGCGAGCCGGCTGCCCCGGGTCGTGCCCAGGCGGGTCCCGTTGAGCCAGACGGTGCCGGCGGAGTCGATGCCGTCGAACCGGAGCAGTGCGGACGTCACGAACTCCTGGCCAGCATCGAACTCCAGGACGTGATCCGCCACAGGGTTGGCGTCCGGTACGTGGGGAGGCTCCACGGCGAAGGGGTACTGGACGTTGGTGTATGCCGGGCTGCCGTGCCCGTGCATTGACCAGTTCGACGGCACGTGCAGTTCGGTGAAGCCTTGCAGGTCCCGTCCCAGCTGCCATCCGTCGGTGAGCGCCGCGCGCTGGCTTGGGTGCAGGCGGAACTTCCAGATGCCGTCCAGCGCCAGTGCCGGGGCATCACTCGTGAGGTAGGACCGCGGCGGCAGGGAACCCTCGGGCGGCAGGGGCGACTCAAGGGCCGCTATATGCTCTCCGGCGAGGGCCAGATCCCGGCCGGGTGTTGCAGGCGGCATCTGCGAGCCGTCAAGGTCGGCCGGAGGCATTGCGGGCAGTGATGTGTGGGTCATAGGGATTTCCTCGGTCGGAGCGGTTCCGTGCCGTGCGCCTGCGGGGAAAGCGGCTGTCTGCGCGGAGAATAGTGAACGTTCACGAATTGGTAGCCATCTTACGTCAGCGACGACGGCGTGGATAGGCCCGGACTCCCCGGCGGCTTCCGCCAACCCCCGCAGCCCGAGTTCAGGTGCGCGAAGGGAGTCCGGTTTCGCGGCGGACGGAGACCAGCGCTAGGCGGACTGGCGCAGCACCAGCCGGTGCTTGAGCACCAGTTCGAGCGCCGGAGCACCGTCAGCGCGGCTTCCGCCCATCAATTGTTCCAGCAGATCGACCGCGGCCCGGCCCACGTCGCGTAGATCCAACGCGAGCGTCGTGAGCTCCGGTGTCAGCAGCTCGCCAAGAGGGATTCCATCCATTCCAATGACCGCGCAGTCTCCGGGCACCCCCCGCTCCATGTCCGCAAGGGCCTTCAGCACACCGGCAGCCATGAGGTCATTGAAGACCACGATCCCGTCTGTCTGCGGCTTCCGGGTCAGGAGTTCCCGAACCGCCTGGCGTGCGGCGTCTGCCGATTCGTCGGCCGTGACGCAGGTTAGCTCCGTACCGGTCGATCCGAAGAGTCCCGCAAAGGCCATGCCGCGTGCCGTTGACTCATTACCGGGCCGGCGGGCGTCCAGGTAGGCCACATGGCGGCGGCCGGTCGCCACAAGATGGTCCCGGGAGAGCTTGGCGGCGTGCGTGTAGTCAAAGGAGATCGAACCGGCGGCTGTGCCTGCGGGCTGGTCCAGGACAATCAGGGGTCGCCGGCCTAAGAGGGTCTGCGCGGGACCTGCGTCACCGCCGAGGTAGCCGATGACGGCATCCACGTGGGGGGAAAGATTGCGGACTGCTTCGAGGCCACCGCCGCGGCCGTGCCCGTAATCATCCATGACCACGTACCAGCCCCGCTGGGTTGCCAGTTCCACCACGCTCGAGGCAAATGCCGGAAAGTAGGGGTTTGTCAGGTCCGGAATCGCGAGGCCGATCGAAGTCCGCGCACCCTGAACCAAGCCCTTGGCGTACCTGCTGGGCGTATAGCCCAGCTCTTTGGCCAGTTCGAGGATCCTGTCCCTCGTTGCCGTTTTGATTCCCGGCATGGAATTCATGGCGCGCGTAACGGTTTGCCTGGAGACTCCCGCTGCCGCAGCAACGTCCAGAATGGTAGCCGGCTTGCTCGGTCTGGGCTCGGCGGGGGGCGTCATAGTTGGCAAGTCTAGATGGTGACCCGGCCGTCGGAGGGCGCCGGCCAGGAGCCATGCTGCGGCGGGTGTTTTGGGGGGCAGCGTTCTGGGGGGTGGTGGGGGGTTAATGCGGGAGGACCCCCACCGTGGTGGGGGTCCTCGACCGTTAATGGGTGTCCGGCGGCGTCCTACTCTCCCACACCCTCCCGGGTGCAGTACCATCGGCGCTGTGGGTCTTAGCTTCCGGGTTCGGGATGGGACCGGGCGTTTCCCCCACGCTGTGACCGCCGTAACCTTGTGACCCGTACCCTCCGGGGTGTTGTTCCGGGGGGTGGGTAGTCTGTGGTTACAACATGTTCTCTGCCCGTTGCGGGGCAGGGTGGTGTTGTTTTTCAGTTTTTTGGTTCACCAGGCAACGAACCCGTGGCGGGTTTGTTGGTTGGGAACCACATAGTGGACGCAAGCGTATCTTGTTATCTTTACCGCCCTTCCTGGTGCAAACCTCTTTTGAATCCGTTTGCGGAAGGTGGTGTGTGGTGTAAGTTATCGGCCTATTAGTACCGGTCAGCTTCACGAGTCGTTAGTCCTCGCTTCCACATCCGGCCTATCAACCCAGTGGTCTGGCTGGGGGCCTCTCACACACAAGGTGTATGGAAATCTCATCTCGAAGCGAGCTTCCCGCTTAGATGCTTTCAGCGGTTATCCCATCCGAACGTAGCTAATCAGCGGTGCACTTGGCAGTACAACTGACACACCAGAGGTTCGTCCGTCCCGGTCCTCTCGTACTAAGGACAGCCCTTCTCAAATTTCCTGCGCGCGCAGCGGATAGGGACCGAACTGTCTCACGACGTTCTAAACCCAGCTCGCGTACCGCTTTAATGGGCGAACAGCCCAACCCTTGGGACCTACTCCAGCCCCAGGATGCGACGAGCCGACATCGAGGTGCCAAACCATGCCGTCGATATGGACTCTTGGGCAAGATCAGCCTGTTATCCCCGAGGTACCTTTTATCCGTTGAGCGACGGCCATTCCACAATGTACCGCCGGATCACTAGTCCCGACTTTCGTCCCTGCTCGAGATGTCTCTCTCACAGTCAAGCTCCCTTGTGCACTTACACTCGACACCTGATTGCCAACCAGGCTGAGGGAACCTTTGGGCGCCTCCGTTACTTTTTAGGAGGCAACCGCCCCAGTTAAACTACCCATCAGGCACTGTCCCTGACCCGGATTACGGGCCGAAGTTAGATGTCCAAAGTGACCAGAGTGGTATTTCAACGATGACTCCACCCGGACTGGCGTCCGGGTTTCAACGTCTCCCACCTATCCTACACAAGCCACTCCGAACACCAATACCAAACTATAGTAAAGGTCTCGGGGTCTTTCCGTCCTGCTGCGCGTAACGAGCATCTTTACTCGTACTGCAATTTCGCCGAGTTTATGGTTGAGACAGCGGGGAAGTCGTTACTCCATTCGTGCAGGTCGGAACTTACCCGACAAGGAATTTCGCTACCTTAGGATGGTTATAGTTACCACCGCCGTTTACTGGGGCTTAAATTCTCAGCTTCGCCTTGCGGCTAACCGGTCCTCTTAACCTTCCAGCACCGGGCAGGAGTCAGTCCGTATACATCGTCTTGCGACTTCGCACGGACCTGTGTTTTTAGTAAACAGTCGCTTCCCCCTGGTCTCTGCGGCCCCTGCACGCTCCGGACAGCTAGTGTCCATCACGATGGGGGCCCCCCTTCTCCCGAAGTTACGGGGGCATTTTGCCGAGTTCCTTAACCATAATTCTCTCGATCGCCTTAGTATTCTCTACCTGATCACCTGTGTCGGTTTGGGGTACGGGCGGCTAAAACCTCGCGTCGATGCTTTTCTCGGCAGCATAGGATCACCGAATCCCCCCTTACGGGAGTCCCATCAGATCTCAGGCATCATGAACGGCGGATTTGCCTACCGTTCGCCCTACATCCTTAGACCGGGACAACCATCGCCCGGCTCGGCTACCTTCCTGCGTCACACCTGTTAATACGCTTGCCTCCCAGGATCAGGTCCCGCGCTCCACCAAAACCCGGGTCACCACAAGGGTGGCCGGGCAGGTCTCGGGCGGTTAGTATCCCCTGTTCAGCATGGGCGGTTTTTCGCCGGTACGGGAATATCAACCCGTTGTCCATCGACTACGCCTGTCGGCCTCGCCTTAGGTCCCGACTTACCCAGGGCAGATTAGCTTGACCCTGGAACCCTTGATCATTCGGCGGACGGGTTTCTCACCCGTCTTTCGCTACTCATGCCTGCATTCTCACTCGTGTAGGCTCCACCGCTGGTTTA
>CAVYMG010000014.1:0-143138 GCA_963769515.1 uncultured Actinomycetota bacterium | reverse complement strand
TCCGTACCTCTGGGCTGCTTCGAGGTCAACTTCGATATTCATTTGCGGGATCTTGGTCTGCAGGGCAACTTTGGCACCCACCGTCCCTTCGATCCCGGCCAGAATGTTTTTGACCTTGTCGGCCTCTTCCCGGAGGATATCCAGGTCGTCGCCATAGACGCGAACCACCATCGCGTAGCCTGTGCCGGTCAGGACTTCCCGGATGCGTTCCTTCAGGTAGGTCTGGACGTCCCGGATGATGCCGGGGTAGCCATACACGACCTCTTCGACGGCGGCCAGCGTCTCGTCATAGTCCACGGAGGGATCGACGCTGATCCAGTTCTCACCGAAGTTGACGCCGACGACTTCATCGGCCGCCATGGCCTGGCCGATATGGGAACCGCAGTTGTTCACCCCGGGAATCGTCATCAATTCCTGACACGCCAGAATACTGACCCGGACCTCCTCGGAGTTCGAGGCGCTGGGTGTAGTCAACCAGTGCATCAGGAAGTCGCGTTCCTTGAAGGACGGCAACAGCGATTGCCCCAGGAGCGGTGCCGCCACGATGCCCACAACGCCCATGGCACCCAATGCAAGGTACCCTGGCCCCGGCCGGCGCACGATGGGCCGCAGAGCGGCGTCGTACCACCGTTTGAGCACCCGGACCAACGGCGGATCCCGGTCTTCGAGCTTCGCGTTGCGCAGGAAGATGTAGGCCAGGGCCGGAGTGACCGTGAGGGCCACCAGCATGGATGCCATCACCGCGAGGGTGTAGGAAATCGCCAGCGGGCGGAAGAACGCCCCGGTCAGGCCGTCGAGGAAGAAGATCGGCACGGTGGCAGCGACGATGATGAGCGTCGCATACACAATCGGGCCGCGCACTTCCAGCGACGCATCCACAACAACCTTGGCCGTGCTCCCGCCACCTCCGGAAGCCCGGTGGTGGCGAAGGCGGCGGACGATGTTTTCGACGTCGATGATCGCATCGTCCACCACGACCCCGACGGCAATCACCAACCCCGCCAGGACCATGGTGTTCACTGTCCCGCCGGTCCAGTACAGGACAAGCGCCGCTGCCACGAGGGACAACGGAATCGCCGCAACGCTCACAAGTGCTGTCCGCCACTGGAAGAGGAAGAGGCCCAGGACCATGATCACCAGGACAGTGCCCAGCAGCAGAGCCAGACTCAGATTGCTCAGAGACTCCTCAATGAAGGTCGCCGGCCGGAACAACTTCGTGTCGATCTCGATTCCCGTGAGTCCCGGCGCCATCGTCGCGAGCGCCTCTTCGACGCCTTTCGTGACTTCCACGGTGTTGCCCCACGGGAGCTTTTCGACGATCAGCATGATGCCCGGACCGTCATTGATGACCGCATCGCCGATCAGCTGCTGGTGATCCTCAACAACGTTCGCCACGTCGGCCAGGCGCAAGGGGGTTGCGCCTTCCGGCCGTTCCAGGGACACCTGCGCCAGATCCGCCGGGGTTGTGATCGGCAGGACGTGCCTGATCCCCATGGTCTGGTTGGGTGTTTCCAGTGAACCGCCGGTGCCGATCAGGGAGCCGGGGGAGTACTTCAGCAGACCGGCGTCGAGGGCGTCAGATGTCGACGTCATGACATTTTCAAGCGTCACATCGTTGGCAGCCAACTTGGCCGGATCCACCTGGACCTGCAGCATCTGCAGCCGCTCACCCCAGATGGCAACATTCGCCACGCCGGGAACGCGCAGCAGATGCGCCCGGATGTTCCAGTAGGAGATCATCGACATCTCGATGAGGGACCGTGTATCCGAGGACAATCCGATCTTCATGACACGGCTGGTCGAGGACAACGGTTGGAGCATGATCGGCGGCGCAGCCCAGGTCGGCAGCGTCGGGATGACTGTTGCCATCCGTTCCGACACCAATTGCCTGGCCGTCAACAGGTCCATGTCGTTCTTGAATTCCATGATGATGGAGGAGAGCTGGGGCACCGACTTGGACCGCATGTGGTCCAGGCCGTCGATCCCGTTGAAGGCCTCCTCCAGCGGCACGGACACCAATTGCTCCACCTCGGCAGCGGTGAGTCCCAGGCAGGCAGTCTGGACCTCGACCCTCGGCGGGGCGAACTCAGGAAAGACATCGACGGATGCACTGCTTAGCTGTGTGCCGCCCACGATCATCAGGGCCGCCGCCATCGCAATGATGATGGAGCGGAATCTGAGGCTCGCTGCGACTATCCGGCGCATGTCACTTCGCCGAATCGAACTCGGCGCCAAACAACTCTGTAGCGCCTACGGTAACAACAGGAGTGTCCGCCGCCGGGCCGGCTGTCGCCGTGACGACGCCGCCTTCCACCCGCGATACGGTCACGCCCTGCCGCTGGAAGACCCCCGGCGCCGGGTTGGTGTAGACCCAGGTCGTGCCGTCCGCTTGATAGATCAGCGCCGAATAGGGAAAAGTGATGTCCGTCCCCGCTCCGGCTTTGATCGTGTCAGTCTTCATGTCCAGGCGTTCCATCGCCCGTTCAGTCAGGGTGATCTTGGCGATGCCGGTATCGGCGTTCTTTTCGACCTTGGCCGGTGCATTTGCAGCCTGGGCTGCGGCCGGTGTGGCCTCAGTCGTCTGCGCACAAGCGGGGATCGAAAACATCAGTGCGGCGCTGATACCTGCCGCCATGGACAGGCGCCGCAGGTTCATCCGGTTAGTCATGATACTTCCACCTTTTCCTGCGATACGGGCATAACGGGGAGGTCCGCTTCGTAGACGGAATCCCATTCCTCGGGGCCGGATCGAGGCCCGAACAGGATCATCAACAACGGCAAGACGAAAATTCCGACGAGCGTGGTCGTCACGAGTCCGGCGCCGATGATCAGCGCGATCGGACCGAGGACCGCCTCACCGGCGACTCCACCGAACACTGCCGCCGGAATCAGGATCAGGAGCGTGATCACCGCGGACTTCAGGACGGGCACCAGGCGTTCCTTCGCGGCCCTCATCACGACCGTGGTGTGGAGTGAGCCAGGCGACTGCCGCCAGTGTTCGTCGGCGCTCGCCGAGAGCATCGTCGCATTGCGGGCTGCGATCGCCAGGACTACTGCGAATGCCGTCAAGGTCAGGAGGGACACGGATGCCCCCGCCAGCCAGCCGGCAATCAAAGCCCCGGCAAGCGCCGCAGGCATTGCCAGGAAAATGGCAAGTGCAAGCTTCCAGTTCCGGACTGCTGTCTGGATCAGGATCAGGATCAAGCCCAAGGCAGCTGCCCACAGCCAGAGGAACACGGTCCATTCGGCCTGCTGGTTGCCGTACGCTGACGGAATCTGCGCGTGGTACTCCACAGGGAACTCGATGCCCTTGATTGCGGCAGTGATATCCCGGTGCACATCCGCGAGCGGCCTTCCGCTGACAGTGGCTTCCACATCGATCCGGCGCGAGGTCGCATCGTGCAGAATGACGACTTCGCTGGGCGCCAGACGTACGTCTGCGATCTGGCCCAGCAGGACATGCCCGCCGTCAGGGGTGTCGATCAGCATTTCCCGGATACTCGTCAAGTCATCCCTGACGTCGACGGCGCCGCGGACGACGACTTCGAAGATCTTCTGCTCTTCAAAGAGGTTGCCAACCACAATCCCTTGCATCAGGGTGGCGGCGGCGCGCCTGGCGTCGCCGGGCTTGATGCCGACTTTCTGTGCGGCCTCAAGGTTGACTTCGACCTCCACGACGGGCGTCGTGGCAGTGGCATTGATACGCGGGTCCTGAACACCCGCAACGCCTTCGATCGCCTTGCGGACTTCTTCGGCCTTCTCCCGCAGGACGCCCATGTCAGTGCCATAAACCCTGACTGCGAATCCTGGTTCCATGCTGCTGCGTTCGGAACCGATCTGCTGCTGGGAGTAGTGCATGACGTTGTTGGCGATGCCGGGATAGCCCTGGACGATCTCGCGTACGGCTTCCTCAGTCTGGCTGAAGTCAGCGTCAGGGGTGATGGACACCCACAGCTCGGCTGAGCTGCTGCCAACGACCTGATCCGAGGAAATGGCACGGCCGACGTGGCCGCCCACGCTGGAAACCCCCGGCACGGCACGCAGTTCCTGGGATGCCCGCGAGGCGATCCTGCGGACTTCGTCCGTGGAGGCTCCGGCCATGGTGTCCCACTGGACCAGCAAGGTTCGGTCGGGGAAGGTCGGAACGAGTGGCCGGTCGCCGGTCAGCTGGGATCCTGCGGCCAGGCCGAGGGCTCCCACAACGCCTACCGCGACGAGGGACGCCGCTGTCCGGCCGCGGACTGCGTGCAGGGTCTTCTCGTGATAGGCCCGGACCTTCCGGACCCCGGGTCCTTCGGTTTCCTGTTCTATGCTGCGCGGCAGCAAAAGCTGCGCCAGGACGGGCGTTATGGATACCCCGACTATCATGGCGATGAGCAGGGCAAGGGCGGCCGTCCAGAAGACCGGCTGGAAGAAGGCACCGGGCACTCCCGCGAGGAACAGGGTGGGTGACAGGGCAATCAGCATGATCAGTGATGCGTGCATCAACGGTGTGCGGACCCGCTGCACCGCCTGGACTACGCGGGTGCGCAGGTCAGCCGCAGCCAGTGGTCCGGCCGCCGGGACAGCGCCCGGCCGTCGCTTGGCGTGGAGATCCTCAACGATATCGCCGACGATCACCGAGATGGCGAGCATCATGCCGATGAGGACGGTGATGTTCAGGGTGGAGCCCTGCAGGTACAGCACACCGGCGGCCGTGGCCACCGTGGTCGAGATGGCCACCAGCGCGATGATGGCGACACGCCAGGACCGGAAAAGCAGCCAGAACAGGGCGACCGCCACCAGGAGGCTCAGAAGCAGCGCGGTGCCGATACTGTCCACCGTGTCCTGAAGGAAAGTGGCTGGCCGGAATACCGAAGTATCCAGCTGCACGCCGGTCAGTCCGAGCTGGAGATCCTTCAGCGCAGCTTCGACGTTCTGGGTGACTTCCAGGGCATTGGCATCGGGGAATTTCTCGACCACGAGCAACAGGCCGGTTTCCTGCGCGAGGGCGTCGCCGATCAGCGGCTGGTGATCCTCCCTGACCTGCGCCACATCGCCCAGGGCCATCGTTCCGCCGGAGTCCTCGAGGCTGACCTTGGCCAGATCGGCCGGGGTCCGGATGGGCAGGACGTGCTGGATGCCAAGGCGTTGGTTCGGCGATTCCACGAAGCCGCCGGTACCCGGCGTCGATGCTTCGAGGTAGCTCAGCGGCGACACCCATACGGCGTTGCCGGCTGTCTTGACAACCTGCTCGAGGGTGACGCCCTTGTCGCGAAGCTGGTTGGGGTTGACTTCGACCTGAAGCTGCTGCTCCCGCTGTCCCCAGATGGAAACATTGGCCACACCCGGAATGCCGATCAGCCGCGGCTTGATCTGCCAGCGCGCCAGCACGGACATGTCAATGCCGGAAAGCTCGGCCGAGTTCATCCGCACCATCAGGACACGGCTGGTCGACGAGGTCGGCTGCATAATCAGCGGCGGTGCCGAAACGTTCGGCAGTGCGTGAGCCTGCGTCATGCGCTCAGCCACAAGCTGCCGGGCCCGCAGCAGGTCGGTGCCGGGCTCGAAGATAAGTTCAATCGATGAAAGCCCTGCCACGGACTTGGAACGGATTTCGTCCAGCCAGGCCACCCCGTTAAGGAGGTCTGCTTCCATGGGGGCGGTGATGAGCTGTTCAACTTCAACAGCGGAGAGGCCCAGGGCCTCGGTCTGGATTTCGACGTGCGCGGGGGCGAACTCCGGCATGGTGTCAACGGCGATACGTGGCGCGTTGACAACCCCGAAGGCAATGAGCCCGGCGGCTAAGGCGAGAACCAGGATGCGGAACTGCATACTGAAGCGGGTAACCCAGCCAAACATGGCTAATCCATTTCCATGGAGCCGGAAATTCCACGGCATCCGGCCGGTGTTTGTGGTTTACTCACGCGAGAATTTCGAACGTGCGACATGACAGGCTCCTCAACCTGAGACCAATGTGAATCCCCCCATGAGATCCTTGGCACGCGATCCTGAGTGCATACTGTTCCGATCCAGTGGCATTAGCAATAAGCCCCACAAAGCGGATTACGCTAAGGCTGTTCTCAGTGTTTTCTCAGCAATGACCGTCATTATGGAGATATAGCCCTTCGCGTCTATGGAAATACTTGGGTCAGCGTAATTGACCACTTGCCCTGCTGCGGGCGCTACCTGCAAATGCACGCCTTGACACTCGGGCTCCGATAAAAAATACTCGGAATAGTGCAAGGATCAATGCGGGGGATACGCCACTCATCCCGCATCACGATATATATAACAATTCGGACACGGCCGTGATTTTTTTGTTGTTGCGTACTTTTATTGCCCGGTGCGATTCAAGCCTGGGTTGCGCCGGGGGAGACCTGCCGGATTACGGGTAGACCCGGCATGTGCAGCCACCGGGCCGGGTGCCGGCCGCACGTGTCCAGCAGGGTTCGGCGGGAACCGACCCGAGACGCTAAAGTGGATGTATGCCTGTGATCCTTTTGCTTAGCTAGCCGCCCGGTATTCGTAACTCCGGTTACCGCGCGGCAGCCCCTCCCTGACGAGGGGCTTTTGTGTGTCCGGGTCCGTTCGGGCGGGACGCCGGACGCCGGTGCGGGGTTCGACGGCGGGGAGTGGCAAGCTGCGGTGGCCGTTCGGGCCAGGGATCATCAGTTGAGGTATTCAGGCGTGACAGAACACGTGACAGAACAGAAGAGGCCAGCAGTGAGCGTTCAGCCGGAGACAGACACCGGAACAGCATCAGCCGCAACGGACGCGCCCGAAGAGGGTGCCTACAACTTTGCCGCGATGGAAGCCAAGTGGCCCCAGGTCTGGGAAGACCTGAAGGTCTTCACTCCGGTCGACGACGGATCCAAGGAACGCCGCTATGTGCTGGACATGTTCCCGTACCCTTCCGGTGACCTGCACATGGGCCATGCCGAGGCCTTCGCGATGGGCGACGTCGTTGCCCGCTACCTCCGGCAGCAGGGGTATGACGTCTTGCACCCGATCGGCTGGGATTCCTTCGGCCTGCCGGCAGAGAATGCCGCCATCAAGCGCAACGCGCACCCGAGCGAGTGGACCTACGCCAACATCGAGACCCAGGCGGCGTCATTCAAGCGGTACGCCATTTCCGCAGACTGGTCCCGCCGGATCCACACTTCCGATCCCGAGTACTACCGCTGGACGCAGTGGCTCTTCACCCGCTTCTACGAGCGCGGCCTGGCCTACCGCAAGGATTCGCCGGTCAACTGGTGCCCGAAGGACCAGACGGTGCTCGCCAACGAGCAGGTCGTCAACGGCGCTTGTGAGCGTTGCGGGACCCCGGTCACCAAGAAGTCCCTGAACCAGTGGTACTTCAAGATCACCGAGTACGCCGACCGGCTGCTCGAGGACATGGACGAGCTGCGCGGCCACTGGCCCGAGCGCGTCCTCGCGATGCAGAAGAACTGGATCGGCCGGTCCGAGGGCGCCCACGTCAACTTCGTTATCGAGGCGGCCGACGGCAAGCCGGCCAAGGACGTTACGGTGTTCACCACCCGTCCGGACACCCTCTACGGTGCGACGTTCTTTGTGGTCGCCGCCGACGCTCCCTTGGCTGTCGAGCTAGTCACGGAAGAGCACGCCGAAGCGCTGGATGCCTACCGTGAGCAGGTCAAGGCACTCTCCGAAATCGAGCGCCAGGCCACGGAACGCGAAAAGACCGGCGTCTTCACCGGCCGCTATGCCATCAACCCGCTCAACGGCGAAAAGCTGCAGGTGTGGGCCGCCGACTACGTCCTGGCGGACTACGGCACGGGCGCCATCATGGCCGTCCCGGCGCACGACCAGCGCGACCTCGACTTCGCCCGCACCTTCGACCTCCCTGTACGGGCCGTCCTGGACACCGGGGCCGAGGACCCGGCCGTTACGGGTACGGCTACTACCGGCGAAGGTACCCTGGTCAACTCCGGCGCCCTCAATGGACTGCCGAAGACAGAGGCCATCCCGGCCGCGATCGACATCCTGGAACGCCAGGGCACCGGGGAGAAGTTCGTCAACTTCCGCCTGCGCGACTGGCTGCTCAGCCGCCAGCGTTTCTGGGGCACCCCCATCCCGATCATCCACTGCCCGGCATGCGGCGAAGTGCCGGTCCCGGATGAGCAGTTGCCGGTGACGCTGCCGTCCGAGCTGCGCGGTGAGGCCCTGTCCCCGAAGGGCACCTCGCCGCTGGCCGCCGTCGAAAGCTGGGTCAATGTTGAGTGCCCGCGCTGCCACGCGCCGGCCAAGCGCGACACGGACACCATGGACACCTTCGTGGATTCCTCCTGGTACTTCCTGCGCTTTGTGTCGCCGCAGTACACGGACGGGCCCTTCGATCCGGCGAAGATCAACGACTGGATGCCGGTGGGCCAGTATGTCGGCGGCGTGGAGCACGCAATCCTGCACCTGCTCTACGCCCGGTTCTTCACCAAAGTCATCCATGACCTTGGCCTGATCGAGGCGGACGAGCCTTTCAGCGCGCTGCTGAACCAGGGACAGGTGCTCAACGGCGGCAAGGCCATGAGCAAGTCCCTCGGCAACGGCGTGGATCTCGGCGAGCAGCTGGACAAGTTCGGCGTCGACGCCGTGCGGCTGACCATGATTTTCGCCTCTCCGCCGGAGGACGACGTCGACTGGGCGGACGTCTCGCCCTCGGGATCCGCGAAATTCCTCGCCCGCGCCTGGCGGCTCGGACAGGATGTCGCCAGCGAGCCCGGCGCCGACTTCGCCGCGGGCGACCGCGCCCTGCGCACCGTCACCCACCGCACCATCGCCGACGCCGCCGCACTGCTGGACCACAATAAGTTCAACGTGGTGGTGGCAAAACTCATGGAGCTCGTCAACGCGACCCGTAAGACCATCGATACCGGCGCCGGCGGAGCGGACCCTGCCGTCCGGGAGGCCGTCGAAGCCGTCGCGGTCATCCTGAGCCTGTTCGCACCGTACACGGCGGAGGACCTCTGGAACACCCTCGGGCACCCCGCGTCAGTAGCCAACGCCGGCTGGCCGGCGCATGACGAGTCGCTGCTGGTGCAGGACACGGTCACCGCCGTCGTCCAGGTCCAGGGCAAGGTGCGCGACCGCCTCGAGGTATCCCCGGGTATCAGCGAGGACGCACTGCGCGAACTTGCGCTGGGCTCGGAAAATGTCCAGCGGGCCCTCGACGGCCGTGGCATCCGCACGGTGATCGTCCGTGCGCCTAAACTGGTCAACATCGTCCCGGCCTAGGCGGATCCGGCCGCCGGCACCCGCCGGCGGCCGGCCAAACCGGCCAGCCCCGTCAACGAGCCCGACCACAGGAGCATCCCGTGACTGACCGCGACCCAGCAGGACAGTCCTGGTTGCGGGGGCGGTTTCTGCGGCGCCGTGAAGCCCGGCCCGAGAATCCTCCCGCGAAGGTGGCCCACCGGACCGCCGTCGTCACTGACTCGGCAGCCGCCCTCCCGGCAGAGTGGGTCCGGACGCTCGAGGCCGACGGCGTGCTGACCGTAGTGCCGATGCCGGTGATGGTCGGGGCCGAGATCTACGGCGAAGGCGACGACGACATCGCCGGGTCGATCACGGTTGCCTTGGCGACCGGAACCCCGGTCAAAACCTCCCGTCCGTCACCCGGCCAGTTCGAACAAGCGTATCTAACGGCCAAGGGTCGGGGCTTTGACGCCGTGGTGTCGATTCATCTCTCGGGCGACCTGTCCGGCACCGCCGACGCCGCACGCCTTGCCGCAGGCCGGGCCGGAATCCCCGTGGAAGTCCTCGACTCCCGGACCGTCGGGATGGCCCTGGGGCTGGGTGTGCAGAGCGCGGTCGCCGCCGCAGCGGCGGGGGGCGACGCCACCGCCGTGCGTGCGGCCGCCGAAGAGCGGCTCGCCCGGACCAGGGTCTACTTTTACGTCCCCAGCCTCGAGCAACTGCGCCGCGGAGGCCGGATCGGCGCTGCCGCGTCCATGTGGGGGACCATGTTTTCCATCAAGCCCATCCTGGCGGTGGAAGAGGGCAGGATCGTGCCGCTGGAAAAGGTCAGGTCTGCGGCGAAGGCGGTGGCCCGGCTGGAAGAAATCGCAGTGTCCGACGCCGCGGCGAGGCCGTCGGGAGAGGCCCGGCTGGCAGTCCATCACTTCGGCAACCAGGCAGAGGCGGAGCAACTGGCCGCCCGGCTCGCGGCGCTGTTGCCCGGCTGCCCGGCTGCCCAGATCAGTGCACTCCCGGCGGTCCTCGCCGCGCATGCAGGACTCGGGGTGCTGGCGGTGATTGTGGGGGAGCCCGCCGGGTCGCCTCCGGGCTCATCAGCGCCGCTGCGAAGCGGTTCCCAGGGCTAAGGCTCCAGAGTGTATTCCGGCTGGGGGCCTGAGCCGGGGATCCACAAGCTGGCGGTCGTCTGCCGCGCTGCTCCGGCCTCGTACCACCACAGCACCTTGGTGTTGCAGCGGTACGTGACGGTCACCTGTGCCTGCGCGCCGTCCGCCGGAACAGCCTCTATCGCGGTGCCGGCCGCCTTCGTTTGCCAGATGAACCTCTGCCGGGCCGACATTCCGTCCGCCCCGGTGACCGTCACATAAGAAATGCCGTAGAGGCCATGGCGCGGGCAGAACAGTTCGGAAACCGAAAAAGTGACGGTCCGGGTTGAGGTGGCTGCAGGGAGGGGGGCCGGAGGCGTGGACTCCGGCGGGTTGGGTTCCGTCTGGGTCCCCTCCGGCGGGGCGGACAGGGCCTCGACGGCGGAGGGCGAAGACGGGGCCTTGATGGCGGACGGGGTTGTCCCGGCCCCGTTCAGCAGGTCCGTGGGAGAGACCCGTGAGGCCGGTGGTGAGTCTGGGGTTATAGGGGCTCCTGTGGCTGGAGATGGCGCTGGGCTCATTGGTGGCATTGGAGGCGCTGGTGGGGCTGGGTTTTCTGTAGCCGCTGGGACCTCTGGGGGTGCTGGTGCCTGTGGGTTTTCTGAAGCCGCTGGGACCTCCGGGGGTGCTGGAGCCGCTGGGACCGCTGTTGCCGGAGGCGGGGCTGGGTTGATTGGAGCTTCTGATGCAAGTGATGTCGGCTCGGAGGGGGTGCCTGTTTGGCCCGGCATCAATGGCGCCGGCAGTATTTCGGCTGCGGGGGCCGGCGGTGGGGCGGGTTCTGCCGCGAAAGCCGAGGGCGCCACGGACGCAGCGGGAAACTCCGCACCGGTATCGCCGGGAGGCGACAGCAGGGTGGCCTGCAGTGCGAGCAGGGCAACCGGGAGAATCATCAGAGGCATCGCACACCAGCTTTCGACGCGTATAGGGCGTCCGGTCGATCAGGGTTGCCCCCAGCTGGCAGCTCATTCGTCGATGGAGTATGCAGACAATAGCACCGGCAGTCCGCTTCGAAAAGAGTAGGGCTGGTCCACGTAGTGGTGCCGAAGCGGACAAGTAGAGCGGATGTCCACATAGCCCTGACGCCGGGTATCCGCGGCTATTTGTCGTTCCTAGGCTGGATTGCATGCGACGCAGGCCACGGAATTCCGAAAGCTTGGCAGGACCGAATCCTGCCCGGGCACGCTTGACAGTCAGCCTGGACGGCACTTCAGCGCCTGGTGGAGGCGCCGCCGGGCTGCTCGAGTTGCCGGCTGAGGACCTGGCCCCGAGGACCGCCCCGCGATTGAGGACCCGGACGGGACTGGCAGGGGCTGTCCTGCTGATGGTCGTCGCCGTGCTGGCTGGCAGCTGGCTGTGGTGGCAAGCAGCGGCAGACGCCCCGGTGGTGCTTCCGCTCAGTGCTGCCCCCGCGCTCACCGGGGAGGCTCCGGCACCCGAGCCGGAACCGTCCGCGTCCGGACCGACAGACGGCGCGGAGCCAGCGCCTGAACCAATCCTTGTTCATGTAGTCGGAGCAGTTGCCCGGCCCGGGGTCGTGGAACTGCCGGCCGGAAGCCGTCTTTTCGAGGCCATTGCTGCGGCAGGTGGGGGTACTGAGGCGGCGGATCCGGCCCGGCTGAACCTCGCGGCGGTGCTGGCGGACGGGCTGAAGGTCATCGTTCCGGCGCGGGGAGAGCCTGATCCTCCAGACCTTCTGCCCGGCGGCTTGCCTGGCTCGGGGACAGACCCCGGGCACGGTGGCCAGCACGCCGGCAGCGGGAAGATCAATCTGAATACGGCCGACGTCACCGAGCTTGCCACCCTGCCGCGTGTCGGGCCGGTCCTGGCCCAGCGCATCGTGGACTGGCGAAAACAGCATGGGCGCTTCAAGTCTGTGGAGGAACTCGACGCCGTGGAAGGCGTCGGGCCGAAGATGCTCGAGGCCCTGCGTCCGCTGGTGACGATCTGAGATGCGCGGGGCTGAACAGGGCGGACCCGGGGCGCCGAGCACCCCAGCGGGCACTGCGCCGAACTTTCCGCAGGACGGCTCCGGGGCGGCCGAGTCGAGCGCCGCCGTGCGGCGGCGGTGGCAGCGCTTCGTTGATGTTGCGGCTGCCCCGGCCGCGCCGGGTGGATCCGGATGTGCGGCCGGCCCGCCTCCCCGGCCCGCTGCCGGCATCACCGGCCACGTGCGAGGCAGTGCTGGCGCCTGGACGAGGCGTCGAGTCAGGACGCTCCCCGAAGCCTGGAGCCGCGCCGGGCCGGAGGCGCAAACGGCGGACGCTGCGCACCCGGTCCGCACGGACGTCCGGCTGGTCCCCGCGGCGCTGCTGGTGTGGGTCGCGGCCGCGGCCGGGCAGTGGCTGACCGCTCCTGCGCTGGGGATCCTGTGCGCCGTGATGACACTCGCCGCGGGAGCCCTCGTGCGGGCGGCCTTCGGCCGGTGCCGCCGGCACCACAAGAGCAGCATCGCCGGATCCAGGGGCGGGAGCCAGCGAAGCCTGCTGGCGACACTGGCGGCGGCGCTGGTCCTCGCTGCAGCGGCGGCCGCCCACGCGGCCGTTGCCGCGTCCGGCCGCCACGAGGGCCCCGTCGCGGCCGCGGCCACCGCGCGCGCGGCCGTTGTTGCCGACGTCGAAATCGCGGGCAGTCCGCAGCGGCTCACGGACCCGGGCGAGCCGGGCACGGCGGAACGCTGGTCAGTGCGGGCGACGATGCTCGTGATGCGGAGGGACGGTTTCCAAGTGACGGCCTCGGCGGACCTGCTGGTGTGGGGCGGACCGGACTTGGCAGCCGTCCTTCCCGGCCAGCAGTTGCGTGTCACCGGCGCGCTTCGCGCTGCCGAAGCCGGCCGGCCGTATGCCGGGATCCTGGCTGCCTCCTCCGCACCGGTATTAACCGTGCGGCCGGAAGGCTGGCTTTCCGGACCGGGCCGGGTGCGCCAGGACTTCAGCCGCGCGGCGGAACAGCTGGCAGGGGACGCCCAGGGTCTCCTGCCCGGAATGGTCACCGGAGATACCAACGGCCTCGCTGACGAGCTGGACCTGGCGATGAAAACGGTCGGCATGACGCACCTGACCGCCGTCAGCGGAGCGAACTGCAGCCTGATCCTGGGCACACTCCTGCTCGCAGCCCGAAGCGTGCGCCTGCCCCGCCCAGCCGCCGCAGGCGTTTGCCTCACCGGGCTTGGGGTCTTTGTTCTGCTGGTCGGCCCGGACCCCAGCGTCCTCCGCGCAGCCCTGATGGGCGGCATCGGACTGGCCGCGTTGACACTCGGCCGCGCCGGCCGCGGGCTGAGCCTGCTGTGCGTGGCGGTGATCGGGCTGGTCCTGGCCGATCCGGCCCTGGCTGCCAGCTTCGGCTTCGTCCTCTCGGTCCTAGCCACCCTTGGCATCGTGGTGGCTGGCCGGCGCATTATGCGATGGCTGCCGCCCCGGCTGCCGCGCTGGGCAGCAGCCGGGATCGCGGTCCCGCTCTCGGCACAGCTGCTGTGCGGGCCGGTGATTGTCCTGCTGCAGCCGCAGTTCGCCGTATATGCCCTGCCCGCCAACGTCGCAGCTGCGGTCTTCGTCGTCCCGGTCACGTTGCTGGGGACTGCCGCACTGCCACTTCTGCCGCTGGTCCCGGCCGCTGCGGACATCCTGATCACGACGTCGGGCTGGTTCGCCGCCGCCGTCGCCGGGATTGCGCGCTTTTTCGCTGCCCTGCCGGGCTCGGCGCTGCCCTGGCCCGAAGGTGTTTTTGGCCTATGCACCATGGGACTGTTCTCCACGGTGGCGGTGGCACTCCTCTGGCTGGCGCTGCATCCGGCCGGGTCGGTGCGGCTGGCACTGACCGCCCACGCCCGGATCTGCGCCCGGTTGGACCGCCCCGCCGGACGCCTGCGGCCTGTAGCCCGCGGCTTGGTGGACCGGTCCCGGCGTGGCACGCTTAGAGTCTGCAAACCAACTTCCGGGAGGAATCTTCAGTGGCGGCTGCCCAAACCCAACGTCCCAGGACCACGGCGTCCAACGCCGCCACGTGGCGGGATGTGAGCCCCGCTGCCGTGGTTCTGGTCGGCGGTCCGGAAGACTATCTGGGCAGCCGCGCCATGGACCGGATTCGCGCCCAGGTCCGCGCGGCCGCGCCGGATGTGGAAGTGAGCCGGCTCAACGCAGGAAGCTACACTCCGGGGGCGCTGGAGATGAACGTCAGCCCTTCCCTCTTTGGCGAGCAGAAGTTGATCGAGGTCGAGGCCCTGGAAGCCATGAACGACGCCTTCCTCGCCGATGCCCTGAAATACCTCGAGCGGCCCGAACCCGACGCGGTCCTGGTCCTCCGGCACGGCGGGGGTGTGCGCGGCAAAAAACTCCTGGACGCAATTAAGGCGGGCGGCTGGCCGGTGGTGGACTGCCAGCCGCTCAAGAAGGACGCTGACAAAGTCGCGTTCGTGGCCTCCGAGTTCAAGGCTGCCGGCAGGCGGATCAACCCCGACGCGGTGCAGGCGCTGGTCAACGCCGTCGGTGCGCACCTGGCGGAACTGGCGGCGGCCTGCAGCCAGTTGATCGCCGATGCCACCACTGCGGTGGACGTCGAGATGGTGGACAGGTACTACGGCGGCCGGGTCGAAGCGACGGGCTTCAAAGTCGCCGATGCCGCGATGGCCGGGAATGCGCCGCTGGCCCTGTCAACCCTGCGCCATGCCCTGGCGACCGGCGCAGACCCGGTCCCGATCGTCGCGGCGCTGGCGTCCAAACTCCGGGGCCTGGCGAAGGTTGCCGGGGCGCAAGGGTCCTCGTCGCAGATTGCCAAGCAGTTGGGCATGCAGCCCTGGCTCGTGGAGCAGGCACAACGCGACGTCCGGCGCTGGACGCCCGAGGGGCTGGTGCGCTCCATCCAGGTCACGGCCGAGGCTGACGCCCAGGTCAAGGGCCTGTCCCGGGATCCGGTTTACGCCGTGGAGCACGCCGTAACGGTGATCGCGACCTCGGTGCGCCGTTCCTGAGCAGCGTCGGCCGGATCCGGCTGCCCGGCCATGGACCGGTTTCTTCGGTTAACTGCATGTGGCCGGCGCCCCAGAGGGGTGCCGGCCACAGTCATCAGTTCAGTTGAACTGGAAACCTTAGAGTGCGTTGACCTTCTTGGAGATCGCCGACTTGCGGTTTGCGGCGTTGTTCTTGTGAAGAACGCCCTTGCTGACAGCCTTGTCCAGCTTACGGCCGGCAGAAACCAGTGCAGCAGCAGCAGCATCCTTGTCGGAGGACGCAACGGCGGTGTTGACGGCGCGGATGGCCGTCTTCAGCTCGGACTTGACTGCGTTGTTACGCAGGCGGGCCTTTTCGTTGGTCAGGATGCGCTTCTTCTGGGACTTGATATTAGCCACGTGTGAACTCTCTTTTTCAATGCGGAAAATGGTCTAGAGGGTTTTCAGATTGGCCATCGACTGAGCGGCGTGGGGATACCTATGGCGGCCAACCATGCATGGCCGTCGACCTGCACGGACACACAGCTGTCAATAATAGCAGAGATGGCGAGGTCGGCGGAGAGCTGATGACTAGGGTGTGGGGAGCCATCGCATGTCGGCGCCGGTGCGGGATCACCTGGCGCTGAAGCCTCCATGGAATTTGTGACCATCGTAAAGTAGGTTGAACCCAGGTGTTGGCTGTCTCCCAAAAGCCAACCTGCGGTCCGGCTTCTCGAGGGGGTTACCGATGCAGTCAGGACTTCCTCGTCTCAGATCCTTCCGGAGTGTGGCCACAGCCGCCGCAGCCCTTCTGGCGGTGTCTGTGGCGGGTTGCACCAGTGATCCGGAGCCGCCTAGCGAGTCTGCGTCCCCTGCGGGTGATGTTCGGATCGCTGCTGTCGGTGATATGAACGGCGTCAGGAATTATGCGCCTGATAGCCCGTCCGGTCGAAACGGTGCGGCGATCACCCGACTCGTGGAGAACAACGAGATTGACGCGTTCCTAGGGCTCGGGGACTTCCAGTACGACACCGCGTACTGCGCTGACTACGTGAACTATTGGAAGCAGCTGTGGGGTGGCGCGATGCCCAAGTTGTACTGGGTGTCCGCCCCCAACCACGACTGGCAACCCGGCCGCAACGAAGACCTCGCTAACTTCATGAATGGCCAATGCCCGGGGTCTTCGGCAAAGGCTGCGATCAACGAGCAGCGTGGGTTCATCGGGAACGGGGACCCGTACTCGAAGGACTTCGGGAATTGGCACTTCGCGTTCCTGCCGTCCGCGCACTGGCGGTACAACCCCACGCAGGCTCGGGCATTGACGGCATGGCTGGACAACGATCTCACTGCTGCTAAGGCGGCGGGTAAGCACTTGGCAGTCGTGTTCCACGAACCGTACTTCTCGTCGAACACGAAAAGCCATAAGCGGGCCGCTAACCACAAGCCGTGGATCGACGTGATGTGGAAGCACCGGGTCCGTCTGACCCTGGCAGGGTCACAACACAACTACGAACGGTCGTGTCCGGTGAACAACGCCGACCAGTGCGTCGAGGACGGGATGACAGCGTTCCAGGTTTCCACGGGAGGTATCGGTCTCCGCTCCTTCACTAGCAGTCCGTCGTACATCGTGAAGCGGTTCAGCGACACTCACGGGTTCCTTCGGTTGACACTCCGAGACGACGGGTCCTTCGACTGGAACTTCGTTCCAACGACGGGGTCGGGCACGGACGCAGGTTCGCGTCCCGCACCGTAGGAAAAAGCCACCACCACGCCCTCCAGACCCAGGGGCACGGCGCTGCAGAGCAGAATCGACCCCTTTCATCCAGTGCTCTTGACACAAGACGCCCCCCGGTGTGTCAGTCAAACAGCAGGTAGGACCTGGCCGGTGCCACCCCATACATCTTCACTGTTGTTCCCAGTCCCCGGTTCCAAGAAATTCCAAGCTTTTCACAAGCTGTTCAGCTGAAAATGTGCTGAGGGCAGAGCACTCAAATTTCCAGGACCGCAGGATTTGTTTGGGACTGGCGTAGGCAATCAACTCCAATAAGTGGTGAGGCTAGTGACCAATCCTGTTCCGGTCGTCGTTCGGCTCCGGGGCGCAACGTCGCCGGACCATGCATTTTTCCGCATGGGCGGGCGTGGTGGCGGCCGCGGGACTGCCGGGCCTGGCCGAAGCCGGGGAGGTGGCCGCCCGGGTGGTGTTCGTCTGCGCGGGTCGGGGAATCTTTGGTTCCCTGCACTGCTGACGGCGCTGGTGCTGGCGCTGGGTGTCCTGGCGGTGCCGGGCACGGCGTCGGCTGCTACGGGTGACGTGGGGGTCCAGGGTCCGTCACATTCGGGGACCGGGACGCCGACGGGGACGAAGCGGTCGACGAATGCGTTGTGGTTCAACGACGGGCGCTGGTGGGGGAACTTGTGGGACACCGCCAGCTCGGATTTCCATATCTTCCGGTTCGATGCCGCGAAGAGCTCGTGGGTGGATACGGGTGTGGCGACGGACAAGCGGTCGAACACCCATCATGACGTGTTGTGGGACGGGAAGACGTTGCATGTGGCGAGCTACCGGTTCGTCAACGACGGTCTGCCGGCTCAGCCGAACTACCCGACGACGCTGCGGCGCTACAGCTACGACCCGGGGAAGAAGACCTACTCGCTGCTGAGTTCTACCACCATCAACAACCAGCGCGTGGAAACCCTGACCATCGATAAGGACTCGACCGGCCGGGTGTGGGCCACCTGGCAGCAGGGGAACCGGATCTACCTGAATGTCACCGGCACGGATGGCAAGACGTGGGGCACACCGTTCCCGCACCCCGCGTCGTCGAGCAAGGTCTCGGTGGACGACACGTCGGCTGTGATCGCGTTCGACGGGAACAAGATGGGTGTGATGTGGAGCCGGCAGCTCGGTGACTCCGCCGACGGCATGTACTGGAGCTACCACGTCGATGGAGCGTCGAAAAGCACCTGGAGCGCTCCGGTGGCGGCGGTGAAGGGGCAGCGCAGCGGTGATGACCATATGAACCTGAAGTGGATGGACTCCTCCAGCGGTCAGGTTTTTGCCGCTATCAAGACGTCCTTCACGTCAGCGTCCCAGCCGCTGATCCAGCTGTTGGCCCTGAAGGGTACGACGTGGACCGCGCATACGATCGCGACCGTGGCGGAGTGCCCGAACCGGGTGATCGTCATGATTGACGAGAGCACGCAGAAGCTGCGTACCTTCGCCACCTATCCGAAACCGAGTGGCACAACGAACGCCGGTGTCTGTACCAGCTCAGGAGGCGCGGTCTACGAGAAGTCCACGCCGCTGAGCGACATCCGCTTCACCACCGCGAAGACGGCGCGCATCATGGACGCCGACCAGTATGCCCACAACGTCACATCCACCAAGCAGAACCTCAACAGTGCGGCGCGGGGCACGGCTAACAGCGGTCTGCTGCTGCTCGCCGATGTCAACGCCACCAGCCGGTACTGGCACTATTACGACCCGAAGGTCGGCTGATGGAGTTCGACCGGTCGGCGTACGCGGGTAGGACCCTGGAGAGTGCGACGTCGCAGCAGCGTAGCGCCGGGAGCGGCCTGACCGCTGAGCTCGGCCAACAGCGCTCTCTTGGAACGGACTCCGGCAGCAGGGAGGGTCTGGACCTCAACTCCAAGGAGGCCGGCGGTACTGTCGCACCCAACCTGACGCTCAAGGGGAGGAAGTAGGCGAACAGCACGCACACCGCCGACACCGTCTACACCATCCGATCGATACCACCCAGATAGGGGAGGGCCATGCGCATCTGGCAGAGCAGGACCAAGACCAAGACCAACGCACTGCACTTCGACATTCACGGCCGCGTGACGATCCGGGTCGACGCAAAGGCGCCGGCAGCGACTCAACTCCAAAGCATGTTGGCGTGTTTCGCCACCGACGCCGAAGGACCGGCCGACATCGTCGTCGATGACCGGCCGGAGCCGATGCCTGATGCGGGTCTGCTCGAGCACGAGCTCGCCTACACGGGGGAGAGTGTGCGTTTTGAAGAGGACCGGGTCCAGGTGGTGCGGGGCGCAGAGCAGTGGCGCATTCACGGACCGAGTGAGCTGTTGACTTCCGTGGTCCCTGTTCTCGATGCGGCCATGGTCGCTCGAGGGGCCGGTATGATCCACGCGGCAACCATGGCGTACCGGGGGCACGCGATCGCCCTTCCCGCCGCCGGCGGGACCGGTAAGACGAGCACCGTCGCGAAGCTAATGCGGCGCGACGGATGGTCGTTCATGGGCGATGACTGGGCTTTCCTCTCCGAAGACGCCATGCTGCTCGGCTATGCAAAGCCGATGTTCATCAAGCCGCACCACCGGGCTATCTATCCGCACCTCTTCGAGGGTGTCCGGAAGCCCCTCATCCCGTCACGGCTCTCGCAGAGCGTCGGCCGTCTCACCACGGTGGTGCACCCTTACGTCATCCGTTATCCACGCCTAGCGGACTTCTTTCGGAGGTGGTCGCCGGAGCACCGCATGGTCGTGTCGGGGACCGCGTTTCCCGGGCGGGAGGTGACGACCTCGGCCCCGCTCGCGGCCGTCGTCTACATTGAGCGCTACGAGGGCGCCCAGTCCCGGGTTGTCGAGCGGTCGAACGAGTGGATGGTCGACCGCATGATCGGCAACTTCCACATCGAAATGTCGGGCTTCTCCCAGCAGGTCGTGACCGGCCTGGCAGCCACGTCCGTCCTTCCGTGGCGCGAGCACTTTGTGGCGAAGGGGATCGTGCTGAGCAAGGCGCTCGACGGACGGCCCTGCTACCTGATGCAGGTGCCCGCCGTGTTTACGGCCGACGAGGCGTCGGACGACATCGTCCGGCATCTCGAGCACTTGCTGCCGTCGGTCCTCGACGAGCAGGCCTAAGGGGGCCACCGTGGGCCACAGTGCTGCCGAGATCACCGCGGTCGTTCCGGCCCGCAACGCGGAGCTCATGCTCCCGCGCTGTCTGGAGGCCCTGCGTCAGTCAGGTGTTGCCGAGATCATCGTCGTGGACGGGTGCTCCACCGACCGCACCGTAGACCTCGCCCTCGCGGCCGGTGCCCGGGTCGTGAGTGACGAGGGCCGCGGCCTGCCCTGGGCTCGAACGCTTGGTGTAAAGAGCAGCAGTACCCGTTGGGTCCTGCTCGTCGACTCCGATGTCGTGTTCGGATCCACCGGAGTCGCCGACCTGCTCACGGAGCTGGTGGAGGGCGGCTACGATGCCCTCCAAGCCGGACTGGAAAGTGTCGGTGGACCGGGCTACTGGGGCCAGGCGCTGGCGCACCACCACCGCACCGGTCGCAGCCGCAATTGGTTCGGGCTCGTGGCGACTATCGTCGACAGAGACCTGATGCTCGGCGTGGGATTCGACGACGCATTCAAGTCGGGTGAAGACATCGAGCTGCGGTGGCGGATGCGGGACGCGGGACTCCGGACGGCGGTGTCGCGCCGTGTCTTCGTCGAACATCGTTTCGCCGCAGACGACTTTGCCTTCGCGCTCGACCAGTTCCTTATGGACGGAACGGGTCTGGGGCGGATGATCCGTAAGCACGGCTGGCGGGGTGCGAGGTTGGCGCTGCTGCCCGCAGCCGCCGCGGTCCGGGGCGGCGCCTTGAGCCTCGCCGCCGGCGAGCCTCGGTGGCTGCGCTACTACGTCGCCTTCTGCTGGTGCAATTACAAGGGCTTGGCGAGAGGCCTGGCACCATGAGAGCCAACCGGGGGGCCGCCGTCTCGGACGCCTCGATCGTCCGGCACTCCGCACTGCGCAGCTCGCTCGGGCTCGTCGCGGGCAAGGCCGCCCAGACGGGCGCGGGTTTCGCCTTCTGGGTCGTGGCTGCGCGCGCGACGTCGGACCGTGAGGTCGGGCTTACGGCGGCCGCGGTCTCTGCGGTGATGATTTGCACGCAGTTCGCCGTGCTGGGCGCCGGATCGGCCGTGATTGTCGCAGTGGGGCGAGGGGAGCCGCCCGCGCGGGTATTGGACGCGGCGTTCGCCATTGTCGGGGTAGCCGGCACCGTGCTTGCCGCCGGCTACCTCGTGCTCCAGGTAGCCGTGACGCCGGACACCGCCTCGGTATCCGTGCTTTTCTGGCTCGCGTTCCTCGTGGCTGCCGTCACCGGTACCCTTGCCATCGTGCTGGACCAGGCGCTCGTGGCGCTGGGACGCGGTGCCAGCGCGACCTTGAGGTATACGTTGGGCGGCGGGGTCACATTCGGGGTTGCCGCGCTCGTGGCCTGGCAGGCGCAAGGCGCTGCCGCTGACGTGCTGATGGCCTGCTGGGCCCTCGGAACGACCGTGGCGTGTGCCGTCGGCGCGGTCCAGCTTCGACGACTGATCGGCTACAGTCCGCGACCGTCCTTGCGCGCGGCGCGCGGCCGTCCGCTGCTGGCTGTGGGCATTCCGCACCAGCTACTTACCCTCACCGAGCGCCTCCCCGGCCTGGTACTGCCGCTCCTGCTCGCGCACATGGTCGCGCCGGAGGCCGCTGCTTACTGGTATCCGGCATGGATGATGGCCTGGGCCGCCTATACCGCTCCGATGCTGATGGGCATCGTCCAGTTTTCCGAGGGTGTCCGCGACGCCGGCCGCCTGGTGTCGACCACGTGGGCGAGTCTGCGTAGATCCCTCGCCGTCGGAGGCCTGGCTGCCGCCATCCTGGTCGTCTTCGCTCACCCGCTGCTCAGCCTGCTGGGGCAGCAATACGCCGAATCGTCCGCCGACGCTCTGCGGTGGTTGGCGGTCGGACTCGTGCCGTACGCGGTGCTGCAGGCATACAACGCAGTGTGCCGGGCCCGCGGTTGTTACGCGGAGGCGATCATCGTCGGCGTGACGCTCGGGGTCGCTCTCTGCGCCTCAGCATTGTGGGCCGCCGACAGAGGCGCTAGCGCCATGGCCCTTGCCTGGCTTGTGGTGCTCTCCATCGGTGCCGCCGCGGTCGGCGTTCGGTTGCTCGCCGTCCTCCGGCGCGTCACGCAGGAGGCACGATGAAACCCGCGATGACCGGCTTGCTTCGTTCGCCCAGCGTCACCCAAAGACGCTGGCGGCCTCGTGACGTCTGGTGTGCACTGGCGGGCGCCGTGGCGCTGGTGTTGGCTGCGGGGGCCGCCTCCACGGTGGTCTTACCCGTGGACAGCGACCTGGGCCTTGTCGGTGTGCTGCCCTACCCCTTCTGGGTTGGGGTCCTAGTTCTGAACGTCGCCTTCGTCGTGGCGCTCCGGGGGGATGCCGCGGGCCCGGCCCGCGGTCCGGTCATGATCTGGCTCGTCGTGGTGCTCGTACTCGTGCTCTTCGGTACCGCCGCCTTCGCGACTGACGTCCCCCGGGGTGAAGTCGCGTTGCGTCACCTTGGCATCGCCGATGCCCTCTCGCGCAATGAAGGGGTCGACCCAAGCATCGATGGGTACTTTAACTGGCCGGGTTATTTCGCCCTCCTGGCGACACTGCTCCGGGCGACCGGTCTCGACCCAGTGGCCGTTGCCCTCTGGGCACCGGTGGTCAACATGGGTCTCTGGCTCGCCGCCGTCGGCGTACTGACACGCCTCCTGACGCGCGATCCGCGACGACGCTGGCTCGCGGTCTGGCTCTTCTGCCTCGGCAACTGGCATGACCAGGACTACTTGTCCCCTCAGGCCTTCGCCTTCTTCCTGTACCTCGTCGTGATCGCGCTGGTCATCGGCCCCCTGGCGGCGCGCACCCCCAAATTCCGAGGCTTCCGGCGCCGCGACCTGACGGTGTGGTGGCGGGGGCGGGCGCCTGTCGAGCCGCGGCCGGGGTATCGGGTGGGCGCCCTCGCGGTGGCACTCCTGCTTGTCACGGTCATCTGTGCAAGCCACCAGCTGACGCCGTTCCTGATGCTTATCGTCATCACCGCGCTCACCCTAAGCGGACGTGTCTGGACCAGCTGGCTGCCCCTGATCATCGCAGTCTTACTGTCGCTCTGGCTCGCCTACCCCGCGAGTGCCTACCTCATCGGGCACCCGCCCCTGGCGAACACGGGGCTGCAGGCCGCAATTGAGGCAAACATCATCGATCGCGTCAGCGGGACCCCGGGGCACGTGACCGTGGTGCAGAGCAGGCTCATTCTCACGGTCGTGCTGTGGATGCTCGCCGCAGCCGGGGCGGTGCGCGACTGGCGCAGAGGACGCCTCGACATCCGGGTGATCGTCCTCATCGTCACCCCGCTGATGCTCTTCCCCGCGCATGTGTATGGCGGGGAGATGCTTATCCGCGTCTCGCTGTTCGCGCTGCCTTTCATCGCACTGCAAGCTTGCTCGGTCCTGCTTCCCTCGGGCCGCAGCACACGCCGCTACCCGCTTGCCGGGGGGGCACTTGTGCTCACCCTTGTCCTGTTGGCTGTGATGAACGTGACGGGCCGGTACGGGAACGCCCGGTATGACGTCTTCACCGACGCTGAGATCGCCGCCGTCGCTGCCGCCCAGCGCTTGGCGCCCCCTGGCTCAACGATAATCTCGGCAGCCCCCCCGACGCCGTGGCGCAGCGAAGCCTACCTCGATCACCGGTACCTGATGATCAGTGCCCTGTGCCGAGCCGACATGTCACCGGCCGCGTGCGGCCCACTCGTCTACACCAATGCCCGGCTCAACCCCGCCGGGGCAGTGGTGCTGCTCACGCGCTCGTCGGAGGCAAGTCTTGTGCTCCAGGGCACTAGCAGCACGAGCGACTTTGCGGAGCTGGAGGAGTGGCTGAGCGAGCAGGACGGCGTGGAGCTAGCGTTCAGCAACTCCGACGCACGAGTTTACCGGGTGACGCCATGAGCGGCGGCGTCAGCCGGTCCACCGTGGCGCTCGGTCTCGCAGCCGTCGCGCTGTCGCTGGTGACGCTCATCGGGCTGCCGACGCCGCTGCAGGCGGTCGCCGCGATAGCTGTTCTCGTCTTGTTCCCGGGGCAGGCAATGGCCCGACTCACCCAGGTGACCGATGCTGCATTCAGGGCCCTGCTCGTCCTGGCGCTCGGCCTCGCCGCGCTCACAGCGGTGTCCACGGCCATGTTCTATCTGGCGATGTGGTCGTGGCAGGCGTGCGTCGTCACGATGGGCGTCATCACCGTCCTTGCGTGCATTGCACGCGCACGACAGGAGACAGCATGATGATCGATCTGGCGGGAGTGCTCGCGGCTGCGGCCCTGCTCGTAACGCTCGTCGCGCTCGAGGTCCGGCGCGCCGGACCAGAAACCGGCCCGCCCACACACCAAAGGCGCGGGGGTCGAATTGTGAGTACCTGGGCCGCCGCAGTCATGGGGGCGCTCTACCTGCTCTTATCCCTTCCACGTTTGCTGGACCTGCTCACGTGAGCGGCACGGCGCGGTGGTGGCTACTCAGCGACCTACACTTGGGCGTCGCCGACGATGACCCACGGCGCCCCGGCAGGGTGCTGGGTGAGTTCCTGCGTCGAGAGGTGCTCGTAGCCTCCGGCCCGCAGCAGCATGTTGCCTTCGTCGGGGACACGTTCGAGCTGGCCGGGCTCACCGCGGACGAGAGCATGGCCCGGCTCGAGTCCATCTTCGATCGCCACCTCGATACCTTCAGGGCGCTGGAGGCGTGTGCGGCGCGCGGCGTGCAGCTGCACTTCGTGTGCGGCAACCACGACGTGGAGCTGGCTAGGCCCTCGGTTGCCGCCCGGCTGGCGGCGCTGCTGTCGCCCGTCGAGCCGAGCCGGGTCCGGGTATACCCATGGTTCCTTTACGTGCCTCACGTACTCGTGGCCGAGCACGGGCACCAGCACCATGCGCTGCACCGGGTGCCGGAGTTGCTCCGTTCGGCGCTCAACGGCACCGACGAGCTGGACCTACCACCGCTCGCCGCCTGGAACGCCCATCTGTCAAGGTCGCGCCTGAGCCGGGCCGGGGCCGTTGCCCGGGCTTTCGTGGCGTCCGAGCGGGCGGAACGCCGCGTCCGGGAGCTCGCGTACGACGAACTGCTGCAGGCCGAAGCGCTGCGGCTTGAGCTCAACGGAGAGACGGTTCGGGACCTTGCGAGCCTGTCCCGGTTCCGGACGGTGTCGGCGCTGCCGGTCGCCGCGTTTCGAATGCTGCTCCGGGTTGCCGGGCGCAGCGTCGCGGGCGAGGCTCGTGTTGCAGCGCGCCAGTTCGCACACACCCTCGAAGCGCACGGTTCGGGGGTGGCCTGGTACGTTTCGGGCCACACGCACTCGGCCCTCGAGTCGGCGCTGGAGGCGTGCTCCACCCGGTACATCAACACCGGCACATGGTCTTCGGACATCCGCAGTTGCGGACCTGACAAGTTTGACTGTCGGGCATTCCCCTACGCCACCGTCAACGTCGCCTGCGACGGCACCACCAGCGGCGGGCTGCGGTACTGGCGTCCGGACGGTGGCTGAGCCGTACTCGTGTCAGCGCACCAGCCTGGCGGTTTGTACGCGGATGCAAGGATTGGCGCTGCACAGCGCCGGTCTTACGGGCAACCCGACGTGCGCCCGGGCCTGGCACACGAACGTCGCTTGCGAGCCGGGCACCTTGCCACGGGCGAAGGCGGCCGCCGACGACCTGCTGCCTGATGCTGCCCTCGCTGTCCGCACGGTTCAGCGGTCCGTGCGTGGTTCTGCGCCGCTGCGTCGGTCATTGTCATAACGTTTTGGGGTAGTGCGCACGGGTACAGTTTTAGCCGTGTCGGGTGTCATGATTTTTCGATTCCAGTGGGCTCATGCCGCGTCACCGAAGGATCCTCACCGGTTTGGGGCGGCGGCCATCCCCCGGGACAGCGTGACCAGACGGCGGGCGGCGATCAGCGCAACCGCCGACTGGGCGGCGGACCAGAGGACGGCGACGGCGGTAAGGCCATAGTGTTGGGCAACTGCTGCAGCCGGAGCCACGACGAGGATGGCGGCCACGACCGCAACGAAGGTGGACTCCACAAGGCGCCCCTGGGCGCGGCACACCCCGTAGTAGACCTGGGCGAGGCAGCTCAGGAGCAGCGCCGGGACCAGTACGGGAAGCAGCACCCAGGCGGAGGCGTACTGGGGGCCGAGGAGGCGGAGGAAGAAGGGCCCGGCCAGCAAAAGGACTACGCCAGCCGCAAGAGTCAGGAGGAGGCTGGCCCGCAGCGCGGAGCCGATGAGGCCAGGCTTCGCACGCGGGCCTGCCAAAGCGGTCTGGAGCGTGAAGCCGACGGACTGCGGGACGAAGAACACGGCTGAGGCCATCATCCACACGATGTACCAGGCCGCCGTTGCCGCGGGCCCCAGGGTGGCGGCGACGATCAGCGGCAGCATATAGCCGGGGGCGCGGTCTGCCAGCGTGAGCGCGTAGTTCGGGAGGCCCGGTTTCAAGAGTCTCAAGGCCAGACGGGGCCGGAGTCCGTGCAGCCAGTCCGGGGACGTGTGCGCGCGGCCAAGCTGACGCAGCCCCACCAGGATACTCACTAGGGCGCCGGCCCCGACCGCGACGATGATTACCAGCAAATCGCGGATCCCGACGGCGAACGCCGCGGCCAGGATGGCAAGTTGCACCAGGCTTTGCATGAGGCTCCGGACGAGCGTGCGGTCAGCGCGCTCCTGTGCGACGCCGATGTGGTCGAGCTGATAGGCGCTGGCGGCGAACAGCACCGTGACGAGGAAGACGACCGTCACCAGCGGGTTGCGCCATGCCTCTCCCACGCCGGAACCCAGCCAGTGCGTGATCGCCGTTAAGGCCCCCGCCGCCACAAGGGAGAAGACGCCGACCGTGAGCAGACCGGTGGCCATGAGGCGGCGTCCCCCGTCCGGCTCCCGCGGGAGGAGCGTCAGCGTCGCCGGCCCGACGCCCAGCATTCCCAACTGGACTGCCAGCAGGGCGGCCGACACGACGGCGGACCCAAGGCCTATTTGGGACGGAGAAAGTACCAGCGCCGCCAACGCCCAGAACAGGAATCCCGTCAGCATGGGGGCAACCCGGGCAGCGGCCAGCCAGGCCGCATTTCCGCCCACCGAGATTGGCTTGTCTCCCGGACGCAGGATTTCCCCGAGCATGGAGCGGTAGCTGTAGAGCAGAAAACCGGCCCAATACGGCAAGTAACGCGGCGCATGGAGCAAGGACAGACCCGCCCCGCGCACTGTGGCCAGCAGCGGATGCGCCACCATCCGGCCGGCACGGTCGGGGTGCTTGCGGATGGTCCGGGCCATCCCGGCCCCATCCTGGAGCCATTGGTCGCGCGCACAGTCGAACGTGTCCGCAAAACGGTGACGGACCACGGTGGTGGGGGAGACGCCGAGCCGGTAGCCGGCGTCCTCCAGCCGGAGTCTCAGTTCGATGTCATTCCCGGAGCGGAAGTTCTCGTCGAAGCCGGCCGACAGCAGCACGTCGCGGCGCATGAGGGTGGCGCAGACGTCGAACCAGGACTGCACCCGGCTGTGGTTGTGATGCCATGCCAGCGCCGAGCCCCAGTATCCCGGGCCGTCTGACTCGCTGGCCAGCCCGAACTGCAGTCCGTCGAAGCCGCCGGTTTCGAATTCGGCCAGGAGTTGGTCCAGGCTCCCGGGCGGAAGTATGACGTCGGCGTCTATCAGGGCGACTAACTCGCTGCCGGCGTTCTGTGCCCCCAGCATCCGGGCGGCGGGCAGGCCACGGCCCTCGTCGGAAAGGACGCGCGCCCCGCAGGAGCGAGCAATCCGGACGGTGTCATCCGTTGAGCATCCGTCAACCACGATCACTTCGAAGGGCTGTTGGCGGCCAATGGACTCCAGGCATTCCGCCAGCCAGTGCGCAGCGTTGCGCGCCGGCACTACAACCGAGACCCTAAGATCGCTCGTAGGACCCCACCTCAGCCGTCGAGCTTTGAGCGAAACGGGTCGACGATGATTTCAGGGGCCTGGTCCGGCGACCATGAGGCCGGCAGCCGGAGCAAGGAACAGGGAACTTCCTCCGGCGACCGGCGCCCTGAGGTGGCTGCGCTCTTCGGATATGGCAAAATCACGGAGTGCATGGCCGTGGCCCGACGGACGACAGGGCTGGTCAGCCAGCCCGGCGCCAGGGGCTTGCTGGTTCCGCGGTACAAGTCAGGGTAGATGGACACTGGACTCACCACTCCTGACGTATGTCTGCTCGCCCCAACTGCTAGCGCTTCCCGATCCTCAACCGAGAAGTGGACCCCTCAATCTCCCGCTGGCAGGCTATAAACAACTATCGTGGAATAACGCCAGACCCCAATTTTGGCGCTGGCACCTTTTGCAATCCTTGAGGATTATTGAACCTTCCATTTTGCAGGAACGCGGAGGGGTGGCGACGATGGCTGCAGCTCCGTCATGGGGGCTGCGCCCCAGTTCAGGATCCCAACGCCAGTGCCAACCCGACGCGTGAGACCAGCCGGCATTACTGGATCAGCATTTGGTCGCTGGCCTGAGCGTTTCGCGGCTCTATTCGGAGGACCAGCTTGTGGCGCCCATTCGCTCGGAGTCGACGGGCCAACCAACTGCTGAAATCACCGAGTTCCATTCAAGATTCCCAAGCTTTTTATAAGGTGTTCGTTCGAACCTGATCCAAGTGGCTGGGACCGCAGGACGTGTTTGGTACTGGCGTAGGCAATCAACTCCAATAAGTGGTGAGGCTAGTGACCAATCCTGTTCAGGTCGTCGTTCGGCTCCGGGGCGCAACGTCGCCGGATCATGCATTTTTCCGCATGGGCGGGCGTGGTAGCGGCCGCGGGACTGCCGGGCCTGGCCGAAGCCGGGGAGGTGGCCGCCCGGGTGGTGCTCGTCCGCGCGGGTCGGGGAATCGTCGGTTCCCTGCACTGCTGACAGCGCTGGTGCTGGCGCTGGGTCTCCTGGCGGTGCCGGGCACGGCGTCGGCTGCTACGGGTGACGTCGGGGTCCAGGGTCCGTCACATTCGGGGACCGGGACGCCGACGGGGACGAAGCGGTCAACGAATGCGTTGTGGTTCAACGACGGGCGCTGGTGGGGGAACCTGTGGGACACCGCCAGCTCGGATTTCCATATCTTCCGGTTCGATGCCGCGAAGAGCTCGTGGGTGGATACGGGTGTGGCGACGGACACGCGGTCGAACACCCATCATGACGTGTTGTGGGACGGGAAGACGTTGCATGTGGCGAGCTACCGGTTCGTCAACGACGGTCTGCCGGCTCAGCCGAACTACCCGACGACGCTGCGGCGCTACAGCTACGACCCGGGGAAGAAGACCTACTCGCTGCTGAGTTCTACCACCATCAACAACCAGCGCGTGGAAACCCTGACCATCGATAAGGACTCGACCGGCCGGGTGTGGGCCACCTGGCAGCAGGGGAACCGGATCTACCTGAATGCCACCGGCACGGATGGCAAGACGTGGGGCACACCGTTCCCGCACCCCGCGTCGTCGAGCAAGGTCTCGGTGGACGACACGTCGGCTATGATCGCGTTCGACGGGAACAAGATGGGTGTGATGTGGAGCCGGCAGCTCGGTGACTCCGACGACGGCATGTACTGGAGCTACCACGTCGATGGAGCGTCGAATAGCGCCTGGAGCGCTCCGGTGGCGGCGGTGAAGGGGCAGCGCAGCGGTGATGACCATCTGAACCTGAAGTGGATGGACTCCTCGAACGGTCAGGTTTTCGCCGCTATTAAGACCCAGTTCACGTCAGCGTCCCAGCCGCTGATCCAGCTGTTGGCCCTGAACGGTACGACGTGGACCGCGCATACGATCGCGACCGTGGCGGAGTGCCCGAACCGGGTGATCGTCATGATTGACGAGAGCACGCAGAAGCTGCGTACCTTCGCCACCTATCCGAAACCGAGCGGCACAACGAACGCCGGTGTCTGCACCAGCTCAGGAGGCGCGGTCTACGAGAAGTCCACGCCGCTAAGCGACATCCGCTTCACCACCGCGAAGACGGCGCGCATCATGGACGCCGACCAATATGCCCACAACGTCACATCCACCAAACAGAACCTCAACAGTGCGGCGCGGGGCACGGCAAACAGCGGTCTGCTGCTGCTCGCCGACGTCAACGCCACCAGCCGGTACTGGCACTATTACGACTCCAGCGGTGGTGGTGGTGATGATACGTCGGACCGGCTGCCGGGCACCTTCACCCCCATCGCCCCGGCCCGGATGCTGGATACCCGCCCCGGTTCCCCGGCGGGTCCGGGCGCCACGGTCTCCTTCCAGGCCACCGGCCGGGACGGGATTCCCGCCGACGCCGCCGCAGTGGTCTTCAACCTCACCGTTACGCAGCCGCGGTCCAACGGCTTCATCACCGCCTACCCCGCCGGCACCCCCAGGCCCGGGGCCTCGAACTTGAACTTCGCCCCTGGCCAGACCGTGCCGAACCTGGTCACCGTCCGGGTCGGGTCGGGCGGGAAGGTGTCCCTGACCAACACCTCCACCGATAGCACCGAACTCATCGCCGACGTCACCGGCTACTACCGCGCCGGCACCCCGGCCACCCCCGGGGCTTTCCAGTCCCTGGCCCCGGCCCGGATCCTGGACACCCGCCCCGGCTCCCCGGTTGCCCCGAACACGGCCATGTCCTTCCAGGCCGCCGGGACCGCCGGGGTCCCCGCCAACGCCGCCGCGGTGGTCTTCAACCTCACCGTCACCGAACCGGCAGAGGACGGCTTCGCCATCGCCTACCCCGCCGGTTCGTCGCGGCCCGGGACCTCAAACGTGAACTTCGCCGCCGGCCAGACCGTCCCGAACCTGGTCACCGTCCCGGTCGGGGCCCGTGGACGGGTGGCGCTGTTCAACGGCTCCGCCGGCAGCACCGAATTCATCGCCGACATCGCCGGGTACTACCTGCCCGGGACCCCCACTGCCGCCGGGGCCTTCAAAAGCGTGGGGCCGGTCCGGATTCTGGACACCCGCCCCGGCGCTCCGGTCGCGGCCAATGCCGACGTCTCCTTCGAGGTCGCCGGCGCCCACGGCATCCCCGCCAACGTCTCCGCCGCCGTTTTCAACCTCACGGTCACGCAGCCGGCGAAGAACGGGTTCGCCACCGCCCACGCTTCCGGAAGCCCCCGGCCGGGCACCTCAAACCTGAACTTTGCCGCCGGCCAGACCATCCCGAACCTGGCCAACATCCCGGTCGGCTCGGACGGCAAGATCACCATCCACAACAGTTCCACCGGCAGCAGCGAATTCATCGCCGATCTTGCCGGCTACTTCCTGCCCTGATACCAGCGGGATAGCCCGGCAACGCTGGTCAAACCGCTGGAGGGCCGCAACTGAACGCCTTCGAATTCACGTTCGACGGACGCCTGTCCGGGCCTTACCGATGGGGCAGGCGGCGCGGAACCCGGCGGCACGAGTGGGGCTCAAAAGGCCACCAATTCAGCAGTCTCCTAGGTCCAGCCGTGCCGGGAGCGCAGCTGCGCAGCGACCAGGTCGAAGCGGCGCGCATCGAGGACCGCACCCTCGCGGCGGACGTCCCGGGGATTAATCTGCAGGACCCGATCGAGCTTCGCTTCACTCGGGCGCCTTTGGCGGTCCCACGCCCCGGTCCCGATGTCCACGTAGTCCTCGGCCTGGTGGTCGTCGTCGTGGTCCTTGCTTGTCAGCATCAGGCCCAGCAGGTAGCGGCCGTTCGTCCCGACCAGCAGGACCGGCCGGTCCTTGCCTTGGGAGTGGTCCTCCTCGTAAGGAACCCAGGTCCAGACCACTTCGCCCGGCTCGGGAAGGCCGTTGGGGGACGGAGCGTAGCGGACCGGGGCGGTTCCCCGGAAGTCGCCCGGATACGCACCGGACAGTTCCGGCGCCGTGCTTTTCCGGACCGGCGGGGCGGGCTGGACGCGGGTCGGCTGCCGTGCCGCCGGCCGCGCAGCACTGCCAGGTGCCTTCTTGCCTTGCTTGTCGAAGCTGTCGAGGAGCCGGAGAGCGCCGCGGACGGCCTTGCCGATCGCGTGTAGGTTCAGGGCCATGGGAAAACCCTACCGTCAGCGGCACACAATGCGCCCGCAAGCACGCGGACGTGGGACACTAGGAGTTCAGTTATGCGGCGCGCGGCACGATGGTGGACCATTCACCGCGCAGCGCCGTCAAAAGCCAACAGTAAGGACCCTGCGTGTCTCCCATGGCCCGCACCGCCCCGGTGCCCGCCGCAACAGATCCGGCCATCATCCGGAACTTTTGCATCATTGCGCACATTGACCACGGCAAGTCCACGCTGGCCGACCGGATGCTCCAATACACCGGCGTCGTCCAGTCCCGTGACATGAAGGCCCAGTACCTGGACCGGATGGACATTGAGCGCGAACGCGGCATCACCATCAAGTCCCAGGCCGTTCGCATGCCGTGGGAACTCGACGGCGTCAGCTACGCCCTGAACATGATTGATACTCCCGGGCACGTCGACTTCACCTATGAGGTCTCCCGCTCGCTGGCAGCCTGCGAAGGCGCGATCCTGCTGGTTGACGCGGCACAGGGCATTGAGGCGCAGACCCTCGCCAACCTCTACCTGGCGATGGAAAACAACCTGACGATCATCCCGGTCCTGAACAAGATCGACCTCCCCGCAGCGCAGCCGGAGAAGTACGCCGCCGAACTTGCCAGCCTGATCGGCGGCGAGCCCGAGGACGTCCTCCGCGTCTCCGGAAAAACCGGCATGGGCGTCGAGGTCCTGCTCGACAAGATCGTCCGTGATCTGCCCGCCCCCGTGGGAGACCCCAACGCGCCGGCACGCGCCATGATCTTCGACTCCGTGTATGACACCTACCGCGGTGTGGTCACCTATGTCCGTGTCGTTGACGGCATGCTGCACCCCCGCGAACGCATCCAGATGATGTCCACCCGGGCCACCCATGAACTGCTGGAAATCGGGGTCAGCTCCCCGGAGCCCACCCCTTCCAAGGGCCTCGGCGTCGGCGAAGTGGGCTACCTGATCACCGGTGTGAAGGATGTCCGCCTGTCCAAGGTCGGAGACACCGTCACGAACCTGGCGAAACCTGCTGCCGTATCGCTGCCCGGCTATGCCGACGCCAAGCCCATGGTGTTCTCGGGCCTGTATCCGCTGGACGGCACGGACTATCCCGTGCTCCGCGATGCGCTGGAGAAGCTGATGCTCAACGACGCCGCCCTGGTGTACGAGCCTGAGACGTCCGCAGCCCTGGGATTCGGCTTCCGGGTGGGATTCCTGGGCCTGCTGCACCTGGAAATCACGCGTGAGCGGCTCGAACGCGAATACAACCTGGACCTGATTTCCACGGCCCCGAACGTGGAGTACGAGGTGACGCTCGAGGACAAGAGGGTTGTCCACGTCACGAACCCCAGCGAATATCCCACCGGCAAGATCGCTGAAGTCCGCGAGCCGATGGTGTCCGCCACCATCCTTGCGCCGAACGAGTTTGTCGGCGCCATTATGGAGCTGTGCCAAAGCCGGCGCGGCGTTATGGGCGGCATGGACTATCTCTCCGAGGACCGCGTGGAGATCCGCTACCGCCTACCGCTGGCCGAAATCGTCTTCGACTTCTTCGACATCCTCAAGTCGAAGACCCGCGGCTACGGCTCGCTGGACTGGAAGGCCGACGGCGAACAGGTGGCCGACCTCGTCAAGGTGGACATCATGCTCCAGGGCGAGCAGGTGGATGCCTTCAGCGCCATCACGCACCGTGACAAGGCCTACGCCTACGGGGTCATGATGACCGGTAAGCTCCGCGAACTCATTCCGCGCCAGCAGTTCGAGGTCCCGATCCAGGCCGCCATCGGGTCCAGGATCATTGCCAGGGAAAGCATCCGCGCCATCCGCAAGGACGTCCTGGCCAAGTGCTACGGCGGTGACATCACGCGTAAGCGCAAACTGCTCGAAAAGCAGAAGGAAGGCAAGAAGCGGATGAAGATGGTGGGCCGCGTCGAAGTGCCGCAGGAAGCGTTTATTGCCGCCCTGACCACCGATGAGTCCAAGGACAAGGCCAAGAAGTAGCTGTGGGAGTGAAAGCAGCACCCGGATCAGGGGCGGGCCGGACCCGTGCCTAGCGTCCTTCCCCTCGGCGACCCCGCGCCGGCGGACGGGCTATTGCCCGCCCAGGCGGTCGACGGCGCCGCCGGGCGTGCGTTCGGGCTCTATGTCCACATCCCGTTCTGCGCGGTCCGCTGCGGATACTGCGACTTCAACACCTATACGGCCACGGAGCTCGGCGGCGGTGCGTCCCAGGACGCCTACGCCAGCACAGCCATTTCCGAAGTTGCCCTGGCCGTCAAGGTGCTGGCCGGTTCCGGATTGCCGGAGCGGCCGCTGAGCACCGTCTTCTTCGGCGGAGGAACACCCACCCTGCTGCCCGCCGAGGACCTGGCCCGCATCCTGACCGCCGCCGTCGGCGCCTGGGGGCTGGAACCCGGCGCCGAGGTGACCACGGAAGCCAACCCCGATTCGGTGACCCCGGAATCGCTGCGGCTGCTGGCCGATGCAGGTTTCACCCGGGTTTCCTTCGGGATGCAGTCCGCGGTCCCGCACGTCCTGAAGGTTCTGGACCGCACCCATACCCCCAGCCGCGTACCCCAGGTCGTCCAATGGGCCCGCGACGCGGGACTCGCCGTGAGCTTGGACCTGATCTACGGGACACCGGGGGAGTCGCTGGCCGACTGGCGCCATTCGTTGGAGACCGCGCTGTCCTACGGCCCGGACCATATCAGCGCCTACGCGCTCATCGTGGAGGACGGCACCAAACTCGCCGCGCAGATCCGCCGCGGAGAGGTGCCCGGCATCGACGACGACGACCATGCGGCCAAATATGAACTCGCCGACAGGCTCATCTCCGCGGCAGGGCTTGGCTGGTACGAGGTCAGCAACTGGGCCAGGACCCCGGAGGCCGTATGCCGGCACAACATCGCCTACTGGCGCGGGGATGACTGGTGGGGCATCGGCCCCGGCGCGCACTCCCATGTGGGCGGCGTCCGCTGGTGGAACGTCAAACACCCCACGGCCTACGCCGGACGGCTCGCATCGGGCGCGTCACCGGCGGCAGGACGGGAAACCCTCGACGCGGCGACCCGCGATGTGGAGCGCGTGATGCTGGAGGCCCGACTGGCCGCGGGGATCGACCTCGCGGGCCTGGGCGAAACCGGGCGGCACGCCGTCGCCGGGTTGATTGCCGACGAACTCGTGGACCCGGCCCTGGCCTTCCGGGGCCGCCTCGTGCTCACGCTCAAGGGCCGGCTCCTGGCCGACGCCGTCGTCCGCCGGCTGCTGCCGGACTAGCAACTGCTGGACCAGCAACGGCCGGACCGACAGGTGCCAGGCAGGCACCTGCCGGACGGGCAGTTGCCGGGCCCGGGTGCGGCTACTTGATCCAGCGCAGGTTGAATTCGTAGCGATGCGGCTGGCCCCGGTTGACGTGGATGCCTGCCGCGACCGAGAAACAGGTCAGGGCAATCCAGATCACTGTGGCGAGGACCGCGAACAGGTTCCCCACGACGGGGATAAAGACGAGAAGATTGGCCAGGAGCGCGGCAATCGTCGGCGGGAGCGTGAAGTTCAGCGCTTCCTTGGACTCCTGGGCGGTGAAGGGTCCGCGGTCCTTGAAGATGAGGTACACCAGCAGGGACGGGACGCAACCCAGGATGCCGCCGAAGTGGGCCAGCGTGGCCCACTGCCGGTCCTCGCTGGCGGTTAGCGGCAGGGCATTTGCGGGAACGCCATGGTACGGGTGCTGGCCATGGCCGGCCGGGTCGCCCATGTGTTCGTTATTTGCCACGGTGAAGTCCTTTGGATTGCGGTGATACGTTGCTGCCTGGAAGTGCCCGGGCCGCACACGACGTACGGCCACGCTTTCAAGAATACGTTGTCGGACCGGGAAGTGAAGCTCGGCGCCCGGGAGCCGTGCGGCGCAGGGTCACTCCACGGTCAGGAAATCGATGACTTCTTCGACCCGGCCCAGCAGGGAAGCTTCCAGATCGGCGTAGCTGCGTACGGCCCCCAGGAGCTTCTGCCAGCCCAGCCCGATGTCTTCCTTCGTGCTGTGCGGCCAGCCGAACGCCGTCAGGATACCGGTCTTCCAGTCGATGCCGCGCGGAACCACCGGCCACTGTTCGATGCCCAGGACGGCGGGCCGGATCGCCTGCCACACATCCACGTACGGATGGCCCACGATCAGGACGTTGCCCGCGGCACCGGGGGACGCCATCACGGCCTCGGCGATCCGCGATTCCTTCGAATTCGGCACGAGGTGGTCCACCAAAACACCCAGCCTGCGGCCGGGGCCCGGACGGAAGGCTGCCACGGCGCCGGCGAGGTCGTCGATGCCGTGCAGCGGCTCCACGACGATGCCTTCCACCCGGAGGTCGTCGCCCCAGACCTTTTCGACGAGTTCGGCGTCGTGCTTGCCTTCCACCCAGATCCGGCTGGCCTTCGCCACCTGGGCCCGCTGGCCCGCCACCCGTACCGACCCGGACGCTGTCCGTGCGGCGGGCGGGGCGGGGCTGCGCGGAGCCGGCGGCAGGAGCCGGATCGGCTGACCCTCCAACAGGAAACCGAATCCAAGCCGGAAGGAGCGAGATTTCCCGCGCCGGTCTTCGAGCGCTACGACATGCATGCCGCCGGACTTTTCAACCCGGGTCACGGCGCCGACCCAGCCGGACTGTACTTCCTCCAGCACCATGCCGCGCTGTACCGGCACCTCCGGCAGCCGGCTGGGGGCCGGGGCGGACAGGTCCTGGGGTCCCCAGTTCTGGAACGACATCTCTATACACGCTGCTTTGCACTCGGAAACGATGGCTGCCGGTGATCCGGAATCAGATGCTCCGGCAATGCCCGGAGCGAATCCAATGCTAACAACGCGGCGACTCATATTAGACTGGTTAGCACTTGGGCATGCCGAGTGCTAAACCGTGAACGCCGCTCCGGTGGCAGCGGTCCGGTGCCGGGTGCCCGTGGAGCAACAGGTGTCGCATTTGGATGGGAGGCAGAGCATGAGTGAACCGCGCAAACTCGAAGTGCTGCGCGCCATCGTGGAGGACTACGTCCATTCCCGCGAACCCGTCGGGTCCAAGGCCCTCGTCGAACGCCACCATCTGGGCGTTTCAAGTGCCACCATCCGCAACGACATGGCGGCGCTGGAGGACGAAGGCCTGATCGCCGCTCCGCACACGAGTGCGGGCCGGATCCCGACCGACAAGGGCTACCGGCTGTTCGTTGACCAGATTTCTGCCGTCAAGCCGTTGTCCCCGGCGGAACGCCGCGCCATCCAGGCGCTGCTTGAGGGTTCCGAGGACCTCGACGACGTCCTGGAGCGGACCGTACGGCTGCTGGCCCAGCTGACGAACCAGGTCGCGGTGGTGCAGTACCCGCTGCTGAGCCGGGCCAAGGTCCGCCACGTCGAATTCGTGCTGCTGGCGCCCCGCAAGGTGCTCGTGGTCCTCATCGCCGACACCGGCAAGGTGGAACAGCGGGTCATCGACGCCGGGGAGGACCTTCCGGACGATGCGCTGTCCGAGCTGCGGAACAGGTTCCTGGTCAGCCTGGCCGGGACGCCGCTGAGCCTGCTGGCGCAAAGCATGCAGGCCGTCGTCGCCAGCTGCCCGCCGGCCCGGCGCGGGGCTGCGAAGGCCCTGGCCCGCGGCCTGGAGGCACTGGCGCTGAGCGGGCGCGAAGAGCGCATGGTGATGGCCGGCACCGCCAACCTGGCCCGTTCCAACGTGGACTTTCCGCTCAGCATCGGCCCCGTCCTGGAGGCGCTCGAAGAGCAGGTGGTGATGCTGCGCCTGCTCAGCGACATGGCGGAGGACCCCCGCGGCGTGACCGTGAGCATCGGCCGTGAAAACCCCTACGACGGTCTCGCGGAAGCGTCCGTTGTGGCGACCGGGTACGGACCCGACGCGACCGCCAAGGTCGGCGTGTTGGGCCCCACCCGGATGGACTACCCCACCACCATGGCCGCGGTCCGTGCAGTGGCACGGTACCTGTCCCGGATCCTGGGCCCCTGAGGATTTGTTGACGGCCTACCACCCCGCGGATCCCGGATCCGCATCCTGACTTCTTGCCCACCGGGCCCCGCGCCCGGACGGCAAGGCAACAACGGCAGTACAAGAAGGAAGAGAAACGAATTTTGAGCAGCCACTATGACGTTCTTGGAGTCTCCCGCGAAGCGACGGGCGAAGAGATCAAGAAGGCGTACCGCAAACTGGCGCGGACCCTGCACCCGGATGTCAACCCGGGACCGGACGCATCGGACCGGTTCAAGGCCGTAACCCACGCCTACGAGGTCCTCTCCGATCCGCAGAAGCGCCGGGTCTACGACACCACCGGAAATGAGAACGGCACCGACAACGGCTTCGGCGGCGGCAGCTACTCCGGTCAGGGCTTCGCGTTCCAGGACATCTTCGAGACCTTCTTCGGCGCCGGCGGCGGACAGGCCGGTCCGGCGTCGCGGGTACGCCGCGGCCAGGATGCCCTGATCAGCGTGCGGATCGACCTCCGCGATGCCGTTTTCGGCGTTAACAAGAAGATTGAAGTCGACACCGCCGTCACCTGCCCCACCTGCGACGGCTCCTGCTGCCGTCCCGGGAGCCATCCGGAACGGTGTGACATCTGCGGCGGCAGCGGCCAGGTCCAGCGGGCTGTCCGCTCCATCCTCGGCCAGGTCATGACGACGGCGCCCTGCGGCTCCTGCGAGGGCTTCGGCACGGTCATCAAGGACCCGTGCAACGAGTGCGCCGGCCAGGGCCGGATCCGCAGCCGCCGGTCCCTGACGGTGAAGGTCCCCGCCGGTGTTGCCACCGGCACCCGCATCCAGCTCTCCGGCCAAGGCGAGGCCGGCCCGGCCGGTGGCCCGTCCGGGGACCTCTACGTCGAAATCCGGGTCAACGCGGATGCCACCTATGTCCGCGACGGCGACGACCTGCACGCAAGCCTGAACATTCCCATGACGGCCGCAGCGCTCGGCACAGAACTGACCCTGGACACCTTCGACGGCCAGCAGGAAATCGACGTCAAGGCCGGGACCCAGTCCGGCGAAATCATCACCCTGCGCGGACTCGGCGTCACCCACCTGCGTGGCTACGGCCGCGGCGACCTCAAAGTCCACCTGCAGGTGGAGACCCCGGGCAGGCTCGACGCGGCCCAGGAAGACCTCCTGCGGCAGCTGGCCAAGCTGCGCGGTGAACAGTTCACGGAGGGGAAGCTGGCAGCCAGCGGCGGGGTCTTCGCCAAACTGCGGGACCGGCTCGGTAACCTGTAGCGGTGAGCAATCCGGTCTTCTTCACCGCTCCGGGAACCTTGGACGAGCAGGTTCCCGGATCAAGCTTCGTCCTTGACGGCTCGGAGGCACGCCACGCCGTGACGGTCAAACGCCTGGGTGCGGGGGAGGGCGTCGACATTGCGGACGGGGCCGGGAAACGGCTCACCGGCACGGTGCTTGCCGCCGGCCCCGGCGAGCTCATCGTCGAATGCCTGGAGCTTGCCGTTGAACCCCGGCCCGATATCCGGCTCGTCCTGGTCCAGGCCCTGGCCAAGGGCGACCGTGATGAGCTCGGCGCGGAAACCGCGACCGAGCTCGGCATTGACGCGGTCATTCCCTGGCAGGCCGAACGTTCCATCGTCCGCTGGAAACCCGAACGGGCGGCGAAAGCCCACGCCAAATGGCAGTCCGTTGTGACCGCGGCGGCCAAGCAGGCCCGCCGCGCATGGATCCCCGAGGTCCGCGCCGCCGTCGACTCCGCCGGCCTGCAGTCCGCCGTGGCCGCCGCGGACCTCGCCGTCATTCTGCACGAGGACGCGGTGCGTCCGCTCCGGCACGTGCTGGAGTCATGGCGTGATTCCCGGCAGCCCGCCGGCGGGCCATCGGACCGGGGCACGGAGATTCTGCTGATTGTGGGTCCGGAAGGCGGGATCAGCCCGCGCGAAGTCACGCGGCTGTGCGGCGCCGGTGCCGTCACCGCACTGCTCGGCCACCACGTGCTGCGCTCCTCCACCGCGGGTCCCGCCGCGACGGTGCTGGCCAGTGATGTTCTCGGCCGCTGGTAGGACACCGCGCCAGGCGTGCACCGGCGGGACCGGGCAGCGGGCACAGCAGCCCGGCTGCCCCGGGTCCGGCCGGCAGGCCTAGGAGACGGTAAAGCCGCGGGTGTCCGTGTACCGGCCGACGGTATTGTCCGCATCGATCTGTGAGACCCGGACCTCGTAGGAGCCAGGGCCGAGGCTCAGGGAGAGGTCAAATGTTCCGGGGGACAGGGGGTCGGCGGAGGCCACGGCGTTACCGTTCAGGTACGGCGTTTTTGTCTTCTCGTCGTCGACGCGCAGGATTTCCCAGTGGATCTTTCCGCCGGGGATCGTGCTCCGGCCGCTGATCGTGACCGGCCCCTCCACCATGGCGGCGCCTTCCTGCGGACTGACGATCCACACCGGAGCCGCCATCCCCGCGGCACGCGAGGTCGGCGAACCCAGCCGGACATAGTTGAACGCCACATAGTCGGTGCGGCCGTCAACGAGCATCACCACCTGGATCTGCTGGCCGGAGTCGATCAGGCCCGAACTGGCGGCCGCGGCCGTCGCCGTGTAAACCAGCTGCTGGATGGCGCGTTCGGCCGTCTCCGCATCGACGTTGCTGTTAAACGCATCGGGAGAGACATCGACGGTGATCACGTTCTTGCCGGACACCGAGGTGGCCAGCTTCTTCGGGTTCTGCCACGGGCTGAAGAAGTCCGGGTCCAGCGGCTTCTCGGACATCATGACCCGGAGTGCCCGGGTCACCGGGTTCTCCTGCTCGGACACATCCCGGAACTCGCGGTACAGGAACACGTTGTCGTTGCTTCGGCCGATCCAGTAGACCGGGGCCTTGTTGGAGGCCTGGGTGGTTTCGAGCGGTGTGCTCGTGCTCGGCACTCCCGCCGCCCCCGGACCGGTGATGACCTGTGAAGGGCTGCTCGAACTGGTGATCCCGGTCTGGGGACTGGCCACACACGCGGATACCAGCAGGACGGCAGGCAGCGTCAACAACAGCCAGCCGGGGCATGGATGCCCGGCTGGTGGTGACTTTTTCACTCCGCGCTGCCTGATCGTCGTGGTCCTTCCCTGCGCTCTTTCGCCGCCGTGGAGGCGGGGCCGGATTCCAGCATGGCACACGGCCGGCCGGCTGCAGTGCGGGAAAGGACCCGCCGCCGGAACTGCAACGGGAACGATATGAGGCCGAGACACACTTGATATCAAATTCCCGGATCCGGGCCATCCCGCCGGCCGGAACCGCAACGCCCCGGCGTGCAGTCCGCCGCGCTGGCGTAAGATGGGAGGACCCGCCGACACCGGCACCATCGGCGATTATCGCCGCCGGACCGATGCAGGCGGACCGACCAATTCCACACTGGAGGGGACCAGAGGCCCGCGGGCCAACACCATGACTGAAGCAGCGAACGGCAAGGCCCGGTTCAGCGCCACAGCGCGCACCGCAGGGGATTTCCCCCACTCCCTCCCAGGGTCGAGGACGGAGGTGGTCGTATTCGACGACGCGGATCAGATGGTTCAGTCGCTCGGCAGCCATGACGAGGCGCTTCGGTTCATCGAAGAGCAGTTCCCTGCCGTGGACTTCCACGTCCGCGGCAACGAGCTCTCCATCAGCGGTCCGGCCGCAGACGTGCCGAGGATCATGCGGCTGCTGAACGAGGTGCGGGCCCTGGTGGCCCGGAACACCGTGATCACGCCCGCCGTGCTCCAGCAGCTTGTCCTGCTGCTGCGCAGCCAGTCGCTGCAGAACCCGGTGGAGGTGCTGACCACCAACATCCTCTCCACCCGCGGCAGGACCATTCGTCCGAAGACGCTGAACCAGAAGAACTATGTCGACGCCATCGATGCCAACACCGTCATCTTCGGGATCGGCCCGGCAGGCACCGGCAAGACCTACCTCGCCATGGCCAAGGCCGTTCAGGCACTGCAACAAAAAGAGGTCAGCCGGATCATCCTGACCCGGCCGGCCGTGGAGGCGGGGGAGCGGCTGGGCTTTCTGCCCGGCACGCTCAGCGACAAGATCGACCCCTACCTCCGCCCCTTGTACGACGCCCTGCACGACATGATGGACCCGGAATCCATCCCCCGGCTGATGGCCGCCGGCACCATTGAGGTCGCGCCCCTGGCCTACATGCGCGGCCGGACGCTCAACGACGCCTTTATCATCCTGGACGAGGCGCAGAACACCACGCCGGAGCAGATGAAGATGTTCCTCACCCGGCTGGGGTTCGGCTCAAAGATGGTGGTCACCGGCGACGTGACCCAGGTCGACCTGCCGTTCGGGACCCGCTCGGGGCTGCGGATCGTCGAGGAAATCCTGCAGGGCATCGAGGACGTCAACTTTTCCGTCCTGGACGCCGCCGACGTGGTCAGGCACCGCCTGGTCGGCGACATCGTCAACGCCTACGGCATCTGGGACGACATTCAACGAAACCGGGTCAAGCACCCCAATTCCAGGGAACCGCGGGGAGAACACGCATGAGTATTGAGGTCAACAACGAGTCCGGCGTCGCCGTGGATGAAGCGGCGCTGGTGGGGCTGTCACGGTTCATCTTCGAGCGCCTCTATATCCACCCGCAAGCAGAACTGTCGATCCTCCTCGTGGATGAACCGGCCATGGAGAAACTGCACATCGAACTGATGGACGAGCCGGGATCCACCGACGTCCTCTCCGTACCCATGGATGAGCTCACCCCCGGAACCCCGGACAAGCCCACCCCGCAGGGCATGCTCGGCGACATCGCCATCTGCCCGCAGGTCGCCGAAGTCCAGGCCCGGAACGCCGGCCACACAACCCAGGACGAGATGCTGCTGCTCACCACGCACGGCATCCTGCACCTGCTGGGCTACGATCACGCCGAGCCGGACGAAAAAGAAGAGATGTTCGCACTGCAGCGTGAACTGCTGACGGCCTACACCGGCAAAGCCGCCCCGGCTGAGACGATTCAGTGACCCCACTGATCCTGGCCGGCATGGCGCTGGCGTTCCTGAGTTTCGCCGCAGTCCTGACCGCTGCCGAGTCCGCCTACAACTTCCTGCCCCGGCATGACGCCGAGCAAGCCGTCCTGCAGAGCAGGGGTCCGGCGCTCAAACGCATCCTGGCAGACCCCGTCGCACACATGAGGGCCCTCCGGTTCTGGCGGGTCTGGTCCGAAACGGCGGCCGCCGTCGCCGTGACCGTTCTCCTCTTCAGCCTCATGGACAACGTCTGGCTGGCCGGAATGGCCGCGACCGGCATCATGGCGCTGGTTGGCTTCGTGATCGTGGGGGTCTCGCCGCGGCAGTTCGGCCGGGTCCACTCCGGCGCCATGGTCCGGGCCACGGCTCCGCTGGTCAGTTCGCTCAACACCGTCCTGGGGCCCATCCCCGGCTGGCTCGTCACCCTTGGCAGCGCCGTCGCACCGGGCGCCCCGGCGGACAACGAATCCTTCTTCAGCGAAGAAGAGTTCCGGGAGTTCGTGGACCGTGCCTCGGAATCCGATGTGATCGAGGACAACGAAGCAGAGCTGATCCAGTCCGTATTCGACTTCGGCGACACCATGGTCCGGTCCGTGATGGTGCCGCGGACCGACATTCTCTGCATTGATTCCGGTTCCAGCCTGCACCGTGCGATGTCGATGTTCCTGCGCTCGGGTTACTCGCGGATCCCGGTCATCGGTGAGAACACAGACCAGATCCTGGGCATCGTCTACCTGAAGGACGTGGCCGCAGTCGTCCACAACCTCGCCCCCGGCGAAGAGCCGCCCGTCGTCGACGAACTGGCCCGCGACGTGCGCTACGTGCCGGACTCAAAACCGGTCAGTGACCTGCTGCGCGAGCTACAGAAGGAATCCACGCACGTCGCGATCGTCATCGACGAATACGGCGGAACCGCCGGGCTGGTGACGCTCGAGGACCTCATCGAGGAGATCGTGGGCGAGATCGTGGACGAATACGACACCGAGAGCGCGGAAGCCGTGCCGCTTGGTGACGGCACGTTCCGGGTCAGCGCCCGGATGAGCATCGATGACCTCGGCGAACTCTTCGACCTGGAACTCGACGACGACGAAGTGGACACGGTGGGCGGGCTGCTCGCGAAGGCACTCGGACGCGTGCCGATCGTCGGCAGCGCCGTCGAAGTCCACGGTCTGGAGCTCCGCGCCGACCGGCTGGAGGGCCGCCGGAACCGGGTCAGCCACATCATCGCGTCCGCCGTTCCCAAGTCCGCCGAACAAGACGATACTGACCTCGTAGAGCCTCTCGACGAGGCCGCATCAATCCAACAGGGAGTCCCACGTGAGCAAGCAGAATAAGACCGACGCCGAAGCCGCCTACGGCGGTTACCGGGCAGGGTTCTCGGTCCTGGTGGGACGGCCCAACGCCGGCAAATCCACCCTCACCAATGCCCTGGTCGGAAAGAAAGTCGCGATCACGTCGGCGAAACCCCAGACGACGCGCCACACCATCCGCGGGATTGTGCACCGGGACGACGCCCAGCTGATCCTCGTGGACACCCCGGGACTGCACCGTCCCCGCACCCTCCTGGGCAAACGGCTCAACGAACTGGTCGCGGACACGCTCGCCGAAGTCGACGCGATCGGGTTCTGCCTGCCCGCGAACGAAAAAATCGGCCCCGGGGACAAGTTCATCGCCGCCCAGCTCGCTGCCGTCGGAAACAAGCCGATCATCGCCATCGTCACGAAAGCGGACACGGTTGACCGGCAAGCGCTCACCGAACAGCTGCTCGCCGTCGCCGCCCTGGGCCGCAGCGTGCTCGGCGAGGACGGCTGGAAGGACATCGTGCCGGTGTCCGCCACGGACGGGTTCCAGGTCGGAACCGTCGCCGACGTCCTGATCAGCCACATGCCGCCGTCGCCGATGCTCTACCCCGACGGTGAACTGACGGATGAGCCGGAAACCGTGATGGTCGCCGAACTGATCCGTGAAGCTGCCCTCGAAGGCGTCCGCGACGAACTTCCCCATTCCCTCGCCGTTGTCGTCGACGAAATCGTGCCCCGCGAGGGCCGTCCGGAGGACAGCCCGTTCCTCGATGTCCGGGTCAATCTCTACGTCGAGCGTCCCTCGCAGAAGGCCATCATCATCGGCAAGGGCGGCGCCCGGCTCCGCGAAGTCGGCACCACCGCCCGCAAGGGCATCGAGGCCTTGCTGGGAACGCGGATCTACCTTGATCTGCACGTGAAGGTCGCCAAGGACTGGCAGCGGGACCCGAAGCAGCTCGTCAAACTGGGCTTCTAGACCCGGCGCCACGGGCTGCGCCGACCCGGCAGCGCCGCTCCGGGGAGGCCAGCCTTGGGTATTTTCACAGCTTCGGACAGTAAAATTGGCAGACTCCCGTCTGTGAAAGAAGGCTCAACACGTGGTTCGTCCCCCTGAAGACAGCGCCCAGAATCCCGGTACGCCGGCACGTTTCAGCGCTGCTGCCCGGCATTCGGATGACCCCACGCTTGGTCCGGCCCGCCATCTGGGCGTTGTCCGGGGGACGCCGGCCTGGCTGAAGATCGGCACCGGCATCGTGGCAGTGATGCTCGTCGGCGTCGTGGCCTTCGGGGCCTACTGGGTCATCCGCCTGCAGGGGAACATCACCAAGGCACCGTTGAGCGCCGGCACCGGGAGCGCCGAAAACGTCAGCAGCGACGCCACCGACCGCATGCAGATCCTGATCCTTGGCTCCGACACCCGCGACGGCAAGAACTCCGACTACGGAACCTCCGACGACTCCACGGGATACGGCCACTCGGACGTCATGATGCTGGTCGACATCTCGGCCGACAACAAACGGGTCAACGTCGTCAGCTTCCCCCGCGACCTGCTGGTCGACATCCCGGAGTGCAAGGACCCGAAGACCAAAACGGAATACCCGGCGCAGACAGGAGCCATGATCAACACGGCCATGTCCGAGGCCGGAATCGGGTGCGCGGTGGATACGGTCAACAAACTGACGGGACTGGAGATCGACCACTTCATGATGGCCGACTTCAACGCCGTCAAGGAGCTGTCCAACACGGTCGGCGGCGTGGAAGTCTGCATCAGCGACGCCGTGTACGACCCTGATTCACGGCTCCGGCTGCCCGCGGGCACCTCGACCGTACAGGGCGAACAGGCGCTGGCGTTCCTGCGGACCCGGCATGCCTTTGCCGACGGCGGCGACCTCGGCCGGATCAAGGCCCAGCAGGGCTTCCTGTCCTCCCTGACGCGCAAGCTCAAGGACGAAGGCACGCTGTCCAACCCCGCGAAGCTGCTGCAGATCGCCGACGTCGTGACGCGGAACCTCACGATCGACGACGGACTCGCCTCCATCCCCACCCTCGTGACCGTCGGCAACCGGCTGAAGAACATCGACGTCGACAAGGTGGCGTTCGTGGCGGTCCCCACCGTCCCGGCCAAACTGGACACCAACCGCCTGGAACCGGCAGAACCGGCCTCCTCGCAGCTGTTCTCCGCGATGCGCAATGACGTGGACCTCACCGACCCCACCGGCTCGGCCGCCGCCGATCCGGGCAGCACCGGGGAAGCCACGCCCGCCGCCGCACCCGCCTACGACAAGGCGCTCCAGCCCGTCGCCGTCGCCAACGGATCAGGGGTCCCGGCCCGGGCCCAGGAGATCATCGAGGCCCTCGCCGCCGACGGCTTTACGCAGGCCAGCCAGCTCACCGCCCCGGCCGTCAACGCGACCGTCGTCTACTACGGGACCGACCATGCCGACGTTGCGGCCGACGTGGCCGCGCTCCTCGGGGTGGCGCCGGGCCAGGTGCTGGCGGCGGCCGGCGTCACGGGCGTGCAGGTCTATCTGGGCGCCGATTTCGCGACCGGCACCCCGGCCGCGTCCGCCGCTGCGCCGCTGCCGGAGGACATCGTCAACCAGACCGCCGGAGACACGGTCTGCCAGCAGGCAAACCCGGCCCTGATCGTCCGCTGACCCGCACCGCCGGCCCGCCGTAGCCGCGGCCGGGCCGGCCCTGGCACCCGGCGTCCCGGCGTGCCGCGGACCGGGGAGCCGTGATCCGTCCCGGAAGCGTAAGGATTACGCCCTTGTGCCCCTCCGCCGACGGGTCCTTAATGGGTCCTATGAGCAGGGAGCGTTCGGCGACGATTGCAACTGCGGGTCCCCTGGATACCGGGGACGGCCGGCTGGTCCGCGGCGGCCTCTGCGCCCTGCGGGTCGGGGTGGCCCTGATGTGGATCCAAAACGTCGCCTGGAAAGTCCCTCCGGATTTCGGCGAACGCGAAAACACGGGCCTGTATCTCTTTACCCGCTGGGCCGTGGACTTCCCCGTTTTCCCGCCGTTCGCGTGGTTCGTTGAGAACATTGTCCTGACCACGTTCCCGGTGTTCGGCTGGATCACCCTGCTGATGGAAGCAGGACTCGGCGCTTTCCTGCTGATCGGTCTCGCCACCCGGTTCTGGGCCGTCGTCGGCATCGTCCAGTCCCTGGCGATCACTCTCTCGGTCCTGAACGCCCCGCATGAATGGCACTGGGCCTACTACCTCATGATCCTGGCCCACACCGCGATCTTTGCCACTGCGGCCGGACGTGCCTACGGCGTCGACGGTGTCCTCAGGCCGTACTGGGTGGAATCCGGCAGGGGCTTCGAAAAAGTCCTCGCGAGGCTCTCATGACGGGGAACCGGTTCGACCTTCCCGTACTCACCCTGGGTGGCGCCGCGCTCGTGAGCTCCGTGTTCACCTTCTCCAGCGGCGGCCCCGCTCCCGTGGAGTTCATCCACATCCGAGGTGCCGGACTTGCGCTGCTCCTCATCTTCGGGGCGGCCGCGGTTGCCGCCGGCATCCTGCGGCTGCGCCTGCTGGCCATCATCGCCGGGGCCGGCCTGGTCCTGGCGGCATTGCTGCAACTTGTGCAGGCCGACCAAAGCGTCAACTGGCTCAGCGGTGACGCCTCCACCGTCGCGCTCATGGGCGGGCTGGGGATCGGGCTGCTGGCCGTGACCCTGACACCGCGCCGCCCGGACTCCGTACAGCACGCTCCCACCGCCCAGGACAGGACTCCCCATGACGAATCTGACCGAGCTACTTGAACCCGTGCTGGCCGCGGCCCGCGCCAACGCCCGCGAGGTCGACGGAACGGCGCGGTTTCCCGCCGAAGCCGTGCAGGCCCTGCGCGAGTCCGGATTGCTTGGACTGACCCTCCCGCGGGAGGACGGCGGCCTCGGCCAGGGCCCGCACGAACTCGTTGACGTCCTGGGCGCCCTGGCCGGGGCCTGCGGATCCACGGCCATGATCTACCTCATGCATATCAGTGCCGCGATGCCTGTGGCCGCGGCTCCGCCGCCGGGGCTGCCGGGGCTCGTGGCCGATCTGGCGAGCGGCCGTGCCCTGGGTTCGCTCGCCTTCTCCGAAGCCGGGTCGCGGTCGCATTTCTGGGCGCCCGTCTCGCAGGCGCGGCAGAACGGCGGCGGCATCGTCCTGGACGCCAAGAAGAGCTGGGTGACCTCCGCCGGGCACGCTGATGTCTATGTCATCTCCACCAAGACCCCCGGGACGGACACCGTGGACCTTTTCGCGGTACCGGCCGGCTCTCCCGGCGTGGACGTGGCGGGGGACTGGCGGGGTATGGGACTGCGCGGTAACGCGTCGAATCCGATGACCTTTACCGCCGAAGTGCCCGAGGACACCAGGCTGGGCCCGGCGGGCGGCGGCATGGACCTGATGCTGCAGACGGTGCTGCCGTGGTTCAACCTCGGCAACGCGGCCGTCTCCGTGGGGCTCGCCGGCGCCGCCGTCGACGCCGCTATCCGGCACACCAGCGCCGCACGGCTGGAACACCTCGCCGAGAGCCTCTCGGCCCTGCCGACCGTCCGCGCCCGGCTGGCGCGGATGTCGATCGAACTCGCCGTCACGACCGCCTACCTGCACCAGGCCGCTGACCGCCTGGCCGAGCCCCGCGAAGACACCATGCTGCACGTTCTCGGTGTGAAAGCCGCTGCCAATGACGCCGCCCTGAGCATTACCGACGCGGCGATGCGTGTCTGCGGCGGCGCGGCGTTCTCCGAGCACCTGCAGATCGACAGATACTTCCGTGACGCCCGGGCCGGCCACGTGATGGCCCCGACCGCCGACGTCCTCTACGACTTCTACGGCAGGGCCATCACCGGGCAGCCACTCTTCGACAGCCCCGCCGCGACCGTGCAGGCGTCGGCATGAATGCTCCGCTCGTGGTCGGCTCGGTCGCGTACACCCCCACCGTGGTGACGATCTGGGAAGGGATCCGGGACTATTTCGCCGGGACCCCGGCGGAACTGGACTTCGTGCTGTTCTCCAACTACGGGCGCCAGGTGGACGAACTGCTAGAGGGCACCATCGATATTGCCTGGAACACCAACCTCGCGTGGGTACGGACCGTCGCCCGGACCCAGGGTGCATGCCGCGCCCTGGCCATGCGGGACACCGACGCGGCCTTCCGGTCCGTCTTCGTGACCCGTGCAGGCACCGCACTGACCGGACTGGAGGACCTCCGCGGCCGGCGGCTGGCCCTGGGGTCCCGCGACTCCGCCCAGGCCGCCATCCTTCCGGTCCATTTCCTGGCCCGGGCCGGGCTCGGCAACGGGGCGGTGGATCTGCTGCGGCTCAACAGCGACGTCGGAAAACACGGCGACACCGGCCGCAGCGAACTCGACGCCCTGCGGGCCGTGCTCGAAGACCGTGCGGACGCTGCCGCGATCGGCATCAACACGTGGGAGGCGATCGGCCGTGATGAGCTGATGCCCGGGGCGTTCGAAGCGTTCTGGGAATCCCCGGTCTACAGCCACTGCAACTTCACGGCACTGCCCAGCCTCCCGGAGGAGCGGACCGCGCCCTGGGTCGAGCACCTGATGGCGATGGACTGGGACAACCCGGCCCACCGGCCCATCCTCGAAATGGAAGGACTCCGACGCTGGGTGGAACCCCGGATGGAAGGCTACGAAAGCCTCTTCGAGGCCGTTGACGAACAAGGGATCGGTCCCCGATGGTGAACCCCGTTGTTATCCTCGAACTTATGGAACGGATCGGCACCGTCCCGGCCGGCTCCACCGTGAGCGTGCCGCTCGGACGCGGGGATCCGGCCGAGGCAGCCCGCGCCGTGGCGGCCTGGTGCGAGCGGACCGGCAATGACTTCGTACACGTTCTCGACGGCGCCGTGACGGTCCGCCGGGGCCGCGCCGCGGACCCGCTAGCGGCCATGGAGCGTGAACGGCAGCCCGGAACCAGGCTGTGGATGTACACGAACTTCGACTGCAACCTGGCCTGCGATTACTGCTGCGCCCGGTCCTCACCGCAGACGGCCCGGCGCGCCCTCGGTCTCGACCGGATCCGGCGGCTTGCCGCGGAGGCCGTCGACTCCGGGGTCAGCGAGCTGATCCTCACCGGCGGCGAGCCGTTCCTGCTCCCGGACCTGGATGAGCTCGTCGCCGTCTGCACGGACGCGCTCCCGACCACGCTGCTGACCAACGGCATGCTCTTCCGCGGGCACCGCCTCGAGCGGTTGCGCCGCATGGACCGCAGCAGGCTCACGCTGCAGATCAGCCTTGACTCCGCCACCCCGGAGGGCCATGACAGCCACCGCGGCAAAGGTTCCTGGGAGAAAGCGGTCGCCGGAATCCGGATTGCCCAGGATGAAGGTTTCCGCGTGAAGGTCGCAGCGACCCTGCCCGCCGCGCAAAGCCACGAACTTGCGCCGTTCCATGATTTCCTGGACACCTTGGGCATTGATCCGGACGACCAGGTCATCCGGGCCCTGGCCCACCGGGGCAATGCCGATGCCGGCATCGAACTGACCGTCGAATCGCTGATCCCGGAAGTCACGGTCACCGCCGAAGGCGTCTACTGGCACCCGATCGGCGCCGATGACACGGACCAGATGATCACGACGGAAATCTTCCCCCTCGCCGCCGCCATCGACGAGGTCCGGCGCCGGTTCGCCGAGCAGCGGAGCCGCGCCGACGCCGCCAGCCAGTGGTTTCCCTGCGCCTGAGCAGCCCGGCCGGGTTCCGCATCCGGCGCCGGCCGGCGGGTCACCAGATGCTGACGCGGTCCTCCGCAGGCATCCACATGGCGTCCTGTTCGGTGACGCCGAAAGCAGCATGGAAAGCATCAAGGTTCTTTGCGATCGCGTTGGTCCGGAACTCGTTGGGGGAGTGCGGGTCCGTAGCGAGCCGGCGGACCGCTTCCTCGGCGCGAATGACCTGCCGCCAGCCCGCGGCCCAGGACGCGAAGAATCGCTGGACACCGGTCAGTCCGTCCAGCACGGGCGGTTCCTGGCCGTCGAGGCTGATCAGGTACGCCTTGTAGGCAATGGCCAGGCCACCGAGGTCGCCGATGTTCTCGCCCAGCGTCAGCTTGCCATTGACCGTGTGTCCCGGCGCCGCGCTGGGGGACAGCACGTCAAACTGTGCCACCAGCTTCGAGGTCAGTGCTTCGAACGCGGCCCGGTCATCCTCAGTCCACCAGTTCCGGAGCAGCCCGTTGCCGTCGTACTGCGAACCCTGGTCATCGAAGCCGTGGCCGATCTCGTGGCCGATCACGGCGCCGATGCCGCCATAGTTGACGGCGTCGTCGGCGTCGGCCGTGAAGAACGGCGGCTGCAGGATGGCAGCCGGGAACACGATCTCGTTCAGCAGCGGATGGTAGTAGGCGTTTACGGTCTGCGGGGTCATCAGCCACTTCTCGCGGTCGACCGGCTTGCCGACCTCGTCGAGGTGACGGTCGACGTCGGCGCTGTGGGCCCGCTCGACGTTGCCGAGCAGATCCCCGGGAACAATGTCAACGGCCGAGTAGTCGATCCACTGGTCCGGGAAACCGATTTTTGCCCGGAACGAATCCAGCTTCTTCAGTGCCTCCAGCTTCGTATCCGCGCCCATCCACGCCAAGTCGCTGATGGAATCGCGGTACGCCGCAATCAGGTTCGCAACGAGCGTCTGCATCCTGGCCTTGTGCGTTCCGGGGAAGTGCCGGGCCACGTAAATCTGTCCCACGGCCTCGCCGAGGGCCGCCTCGACGACGGCGACGCCCCGCTTCCAGCGGTCCCGGTTCCGTGGCGTGCCGCTGAGCGTCGTCCCGTAGAACGCAAAATTGGCGTCCACGAACGCCGCCGGCAGGTAGGGCGCTGCGGCGCTGAGGACGCGCATGGCGAGCCAGTCCTGCCACGCGGCCAGCGGCTCGGATTCGAGCAGACCGGCCGCACCGGAGAAGAAGTCCGGGGTGCTGACGACAAGTTCGGCGCGCTTTTCCGCGGCAATGCCGGCGGCGTCGAACCAGGCGCCCAGGAGCGGGAACAACTCCGCCGCCTGGTCCGCGGACTTGAGGTTGTAGGTCTTCTGCGGGTTGCGCAGCGTCACGTTGTCCCAATGGTGCGAGGCCAAAGCGGTCTCCAACCCCACAACGCGCTCCGCGGCGAGTGCCGGGTCCGCCACGCCGGCCAGGCCAAGCATCGTCTCGACGTGGAGCCGGTACGACTGCACCATCGGCGCGAACTTCTCCACCCGGTAGTACGACTCGTCGGGGAGGCCGAGGCCGCCCTGGCCGGTATAGAGCAGCACCCGGTCCGGGTTCCCGGCGTCCGGTGCCGGGTAGATGTAGAACAGGCCGGACACGTCGGCCCGGAACAGGCGGCCGGCAAGCGTGATGAGCCCGGCCACCGACGTCGTGGCGAACACTTCGGCGAGTCGGCCGCGGACCGGATCCAGTCCCTTGGCCTCCACCGCCGCCTCATCCATGAAGCTGTTGTACAGGTCGCCGATCTTCCGCTCGACGCCGGTGGCCTCGCCGCCGCGCGCCGCTGCCTGTTCGATGATGTCCCTGACAGCCAGTTCCGACGCGTCGCGCAGGGCCGTGAACGTCCCCTCCAGGGGCCGGTCGTCAGGAATCGTGGTGCTCTTGAGCCAGCCGCCGTTGACGTGTTGGTAGAGGTCGTCCTGCGGCCGGACGCCGGCGTCAAACATGGACAAGTCGATTCCCGAAAGCGGCACGGATGCTCCCTTGAGAGGCAGCCCGGTCCCGGAACTAGCGGAACAGGGTCTGCATGGTGGACGGTGAAGTGCTCTGGCTCCATCATCTTACGCACCCGTGTTAGTGTGAAATGGTGCGCGCAGAACTCCTTCTTCTTAGCTGCCGCGGCGAGGCCTCAGACGCAATCTAGCGCAAGGCCCACCCTCGCTGCGGAGTTTGTGTTGCCCGGCCACCTTTCACCCTGAATCACAGAAAAGGCCCCGAACGTAATGCGAAACGCACAGAAGCCCTCAGGAATGCCCGTCCACCGGTATGTACCGTTCCAGGACCTGATCACCGTGGAATTGCCTGACCGCAGCTGGCCCGACAAGGTCATCACCAAAGCCCCCCGTTGGTGCGCCGTGGACCTGCGCGACGGCAACCAGGCCCTGATCGATCCGATGAGCCCGGCCCGCAAGATGAAGATGTTCGACCTGCTGGTCCGGATGGGCTACAAGGAGATCGAGGTCGGTTTCCCTTCGGCATCGCAGACGGACTTCGACTTCGTCCGGCAGCTGATCGAAGGCAACCACATTCCGGACGACGTGTCGATCCAGGTCCTGACCCAGGCCCGTGAACACCTGATTGAGCGGACCTACGAATCCCTCGTCGGCGCAAAGCAGGCGATTGTCCACCTGTACAACTCGACGTCCGTCCTGCAGCGCCGGGTCGTGTTCAACCAGGACGAGGACGGTATCCTCGACATCGCCCTGCAGGGGGCCCGGCTGTGCAAAAAGTACGAAGAGACCCTCGGCGATACCCACATCACCTACGAATATTCGCCGGAGTCGTTCACCGGCACCGAACTCGCATACGCGGCCCGGGTCTGCAACGCTGTCGCGGATGTCTTCGAGGCGTCGGCGGACCGCCAGGTGATTATCAACCTGCCCGCCACGGTCGAAATGGCCACCCCCAACGTGTATGCCGACTCGATCGAATGGATGCACCGCAACCTGCACCCGCGCGAGGGCATCATCCTCTCCCTGCACCCGCACAATGACCGGGGCACCGGCGTCGCGGCCGCGGAACTGGGCTACCTGGCCGGTGCCGACCGGATTGAAGGCTGCCTGTTCGGCAACGGTGAGCGGACCGGCAACGTTGACCTGGTGACCCTGGGCCTGAACATGTTTGTCCAGGGCATCGACCCGATGATCGATTTCTCCGACATCGACGAGATCCGCCGCACCGTCGAGTACTGCAACCAGCTCCCCGTCGCGGAACGCTCCCCGTACGGCGGAGACCTCGTCTTCACCGCGTTCTCCGGTTCGCACCAGGACGCCATCAAGAAGGGCCTCGAGGCGCTCGAGAAGGACGCCGCGGCGGCCGGGAAAGACGTCGCCGACTACCCCTGGCAGGTCCCGTACCTGCCCGTGGATCCCAAGGACGTCGGCCGCAGCTACGAGGCGGTCATCCGGGTCAACTCCCAGTCCGGTAAGGGCGGCGTCGCTTACCTGCTCAAGAACGAACACAGCCTGGACCTGCCGCGCCGCGCGCAGATCGAGTTCTCCGGCGTGATCCAGAAGCACACGGACACCCTGGGCGGCGAAGTCAGCGGGGCCCGGCTCTGGCAGGTCTTCCAGGATGAGTACCTGCCCTCCGGCGCTGCCGACGCGCAGTGGGGCCGCTACGCCCTCGGCGCGATCAGCACGGAAACGGACGAAGACGGCAACATGACGCTGACCGCGGCATTGAAGGTCGACGGCGTCCAGGTCCGCCGCACCGGCAGCGGCAACGGACCGATCGCTGCCCTGTTGAGCATCCTGCGCGAAGACGGCGTCGACGTCCGGGTCCTGGACTACAGCGAGCACGCCCTTTCGGAAGGCGGCAGTGCACTGGCCGCCGCCTACGTCGAGTGCGCGGTCGGGGAACGGGTCCTGTGGGGTGTCGGCATCGACGCGAACACGAGCACCTCGGCACTCAAGGCCGTCATCTCCGCCGTCAACCGGGCCATCCGGGACGCCCGCGCCTGAACCGGCGGCCGAGGCCGTGCACGTCCCGCGCCGCCGGTCCCGGCGGCGCGGGACGTGCGCATGCCGGGATAACCGGCAGAGAGTGCGAAGATTAACTGTGGCCCAATCCTCCTTCGCAGCGCGCACCTACCGCGATGACGCCGTCGTGCTGCGTACCCATAAACTGGGCGAGGCCGACCGGATCATCACACTGCTGACCAAACACCACGGCCAGGTCCGGGCTGTTGCCAAGGGCGTGCGCCGGACCTCCAGCCGGTTCGGGGCCCGGCTGGAACCCTTTATGGTCGTGGATCTCCAGCTGATCTCCGGCCGCAGCCTGGACATCGTGACGCAGGCCGTCGCGAAGGGCGCCTATGGCGGCGCCATTGCTGCCGATTACGGCCGCTATACGGTGGCGGCCGCCATGACGGAAACCGCCGAGAAACTCACCGACGTCGACGGCGAGTCCGGAACCGCCCAGTACAACCTGCTTGTTGGTGCCCTGGCCGCGCTGAGCCGGGGGGACCATCCCGCGGAACTGATCCTCGATTCCTACCTGCTCCGCGCCCTTTCCACCGGCGGGTGGGCGCCCAGCTTCACCGACTGCGCCCGCTGCGGTGCCCCGGGGCCGCACACTGCCTTTTCCGCGCCGGTGGGTGGCATGGTCTGCCCGGAGTGCCGGCCGCCGGGATCCCCGGCCCCGGCCGTCGAAACCGTCCTCCTGCTGGGTGCCCTGCTCACCGGAAACTGGACCGTGGCGGACGCCTCCGCCTCCGTCCACCGGCGTGAAGCAGCCGGCCTGGTGGCGGGCTACCTGCAGTGGCATCTGGAACGTGTCCTAAAATCCCTCAAACATGTGGAGCGTACTTAACAGTGGCGTTGGGAAAGAACCCGGGACGAAACCCGGGAAAGAAGAGTCCGGTCCGGGTACGGAGCATCCCGGTGGTGGCCCCGTACCCGCACGCATCCGGCGCCGTCCCGCCCGCCATCGCGCCGGAACTCGTTCCACGGCACGTTGCGATTGTGATGGACGGCAACGGCCGCTGGGCGAACCAGCGCGGACTGCCGCGGATTGAAGGGCACAAGGCCGGGGAACCGGCCTTGCTGGATGTTGTGGCCGGTGCGATCGAACTCGGCATTGAATACATCAGCGTGTATGCCTTTTCCACCGAGAACTGGCGCCGGTCCCCGGAAGAGGTCCGCTTTCTGATGGGTTTCAACAAGGACGTGCTGCGCCGCCAACGGAACCAGCTCGATGAGTGGGGCGTCCGCATCCGCTGGTCCGGGCGGCGGCCCAGGCTGTGGGGATCGGTGATCCGTGAGCTGGAGGAAGCCGAGGAATATACCCGGGGCAACAGCACCTGCACCTTGAATATGTGTGTGAACTACGGTGGCCGTGCCGAGATCGCGGACGCCGTGACCGGCATCGCGGAGGACGTCGCTGCGGGCCGCCTCAAACCCGGGGCCATCACGGAGCGGACCATCCAGAAATACCTGGACGAGCCCGATCTGCCGGATGTGGACCTGTTCCTGCGCAGTTCCGGAGAGCAGCGGTTGTCGAACTTCATGCTGTGGCAGTCGGCCTATGCCGAGTTCGTGTTCCTCGACACGCTGTGGCCGGACGTGGACCGGCGCACACTGTGGGACGCCGTCGACATCTACGCCCGGCGTGACCGGCGTTATGGCGGGGCCGTCGACGCCGCCCCGGGTGCTCCCGCCTGATAACCTGCCCTGCCGCTTCCCGGACAGGCGCGCAGCCACAGGACGAGATCGCGGTACGCCTCTTGCCGGATGCCGCGGCGGGACAGGAAGATGTCGTGGATCGCCCCCGGATAGCGGTAGATGCTGGTCCGGCGGCCCAGGCCGAGGGCGCGGCGGGCCGTCTCCTCAACATCGATGACGGCGTCGACGCCCATGAGCTCCTCACTCCATTCCGCCTGGATCCGGGTCCTGCCGGCCAGCATCACCAGCACCGGCTCCCGGATGTGCAGCTTGCCCTCCACCAGCGCGTGCCCCGCCAGGACGGCTTTGGTCCAGCCCGCCCGGATGGGAAACGACGCCGTCGGGCGCCACCGCGGGTCCAGCACCCACTCGCCGTGCGCCTCCCGGCTTACGCTGTCCCAGTAACCGGGCATACTGGGCAGCCGAAAGGACTGATGCGGGTCCGTGCGCGCCAGCAGGTCAACCAGCCGGGCCGCGATCGTGCGGATCAGGCTGCTGCCCTGAAGCTCCAGCCACGGGGCGTTCAGGATCAGCGACGCTACTTCGCCCGGATGCCGCTCCGTCCACAGCGCCGCCACCAGCCCGCCGTAGGAGTGCGCCAGCAAATGCACGGCCGGCGGGTCTGTCCGGCCGGTGCGGAGGGCGAGGTCGGCAGTGAGGGCGGCCAGCGCGGCCGCGATGTCCTCGTCGTAGGCCGCGAGATCGGTGATGTCCCCGGGGCTCTGCCAGTCCCGGAGGCTCCGGCCGAACTTGCGCAGGTCGAGCGCATAGAAGTGCACGCCTTCGGCGCCGAGGTGTTCGGCGAGTTCGGCCTGCAGGAAGTAGTCCGCCCAGCCGTGCACGTACAGGACCGCCTGCAACGGTGCAGCAGGTGCCGGTGCTGCCGCCGGTCCGGTTCCGTCGGGGGAGAGCAGGCGCCGCAGTGCCGCGGCGATGGTCCCGCCGCCCTCCGGGCGGACGCCCGGAGCATCGGGGCCGCTCTGGAACCGGTGCCGGACGAGTGTGGCGACGACGGCCCCTTCGCTGTCCGGCGTCAGCGGCAATTCCAGGCACTCGAAGCTGCTGCCCAGCACGTCCGGGCGCCAGCCGGCACCGGCCGGGGCCGTCACGGGGTCCCGCCGTCGTCCAGGACGTACGCCCGGACCCAGCGGGCAAGCCGGCGGTAGGCGTCGGCCCGGACCGGCGGGGCGGAGAGGAAAACGTCATGCAGGGCCCCATCGATCCGCTCCAGCGTCACCGACCGGCCCAGGCTCAAGGCCCGGAGTGCGATCGTGTTCACATCCAGGACCGCGTCCGTGCTGCGCATGGATTCCTTCCAGAACATGCCGTTCGCGCTGGCCCCGGAAATAAGCACGAGGATGGGGACGTCGAGGTCCAGTCCGCGGGCCACTTGGGACTGCCCGGCCAGGACGGCGCTGAGCCAGCCGGCCCGGACAGGGAAGGCGTGCGGTGGCCGGTATTGCTCGTCCACGGTCCACTCTCCCTCGGCGGCGCTGCTGATGCTGCGCCAGTAGAAGCCGCGTTCCGGGAGCCGGATGACGGATTCCGGCCACAACCGGGCGAACGGCTCCACCATGGTCCTGGCAGCCCGGCGCAGCGCCGGACTGCCATGCACTTCCAGCCACGGGCTGTCCAGGACCAGCTGCGCCACGGCCCCCGGGTGCCGGCTGGCCCACAACGCGGCGATCAACCCGCCGGTGGAGTGCCCCATCAGGGTCAGCTGCGGCGGTTCCGCCGCGGCCGGGTGAAGCGTCGCGATGATGCCGATGGCCGCGGTGATTTCGGCGTCGTAATCGGAGAGGTCCGCAACATAGCCGCCGTAGGTGCCGTGCGGCAGGCTGCGGCCGTGGTTGTGCATGTCCAGGGCAAAAAATTCGAAGCCCCGGGCGGCCCAGAACTCCGCGAGCTCGACGTTGAAGAAGTAGTCGCTCCAGCCGTGCAGGAACAGCACCGCGCGGCGGGGCACCGTGGGCTCGTCCGGGGTGCCGGGGACGCGCCGGACCAGCGTGGCCGTCCGCTCGATACCGTCGGAGCCCGACGCCCGGAAGGCACAGGCCTGGTAGTCATCGCCCAGGATGTCTCGCTGCCAGTCCATTGTGACCTCCTCTGGAATCATGCTATCGCCCGGTGCCTTCCGGCCCTGCGGCGCCCCGGCCGGAAGCGTTGGACCGGCCGGTCCGGGCCATGGAGTCATCCCGGCCGTGTCCGGGTTTGGTCTGGGCGGCGCGAACCGGAAAACTAGAGGCATGCGCGTATATCCCACATTCTTCCGGCTGGCCTTTTCCTGGATGGACGCCGAGCGCGCCCACAAGATCGGTTTCAAGGCCATCCGGTTCGCCCACCGCTCCGGCGCCGGCCGGGTGCTGCAGAAGTTCACTGCGCCCCCGGCCTCGCTGCAGACTGAGGCGCTCGGACTCACCTTCCCGTCTCCGTTCGGCCTCGCGGCCGGCTTCGACAAGGAAGGGCACGGGATTGAGGCGCTGACCGAGCTCGGCTTCGGCCACGTGGAAATCGGCACCATCACCGGTCAGGCACAGCCCGGCAATCCCGCGCCCAGGCTGTTCCGGCTCATCGAGGACCGGGCAGTCATCAACCGGATGGGCTTCAACAACGACGGTGCCGCCGCGGTGGCGCCGCGACTTAAGTCTGCCAGGGCCGCCCTGCAGCGCCGCTACCCGGATGTCCGCCCGGTGATCGGCGTTAATATCGGCAAGAGCAAGGTCGTGGAGCTGGAGGACGCGGTCGAGGACTATCTCGTGAGTGCGCGCAGCCTGGCCCCGGCGGCGGACTACCTCGTGGTTAATGTCAGTTCCCCGAATACCCCCGGGCTGCGCCTGCTGCAGGACGTGGCAAGCCTGCGGCCTTTGCTCACGGCGGTCGGCCAGGAGGCCGACAAGGCTGCCGGCCGGCACGTCCCGCTGCTGGTCAAGATCGCCCCGGACCTCAGCGACGAGGACATCGACGACGTCGCACGCCTGGCCTTGGACCTCCGGCTGGACGGCATCATCGCCACGAACACCACGATTGGCCGCACCGGTCTGGTGTCCGGCCCGGACAAGATCGAGTCCTGCGGCGCCGGTGGTCTCTCCGGCGCGCCCCTGAAGACGCGTTCCCTTGAGGTGCTGGCCCGGCTCAAGGCCGCCACTGGCGGGAAACTCACCCTCATCTCGGTCGGCGGCGTGGAGACAGCGCAGGACGTTCAGGCCCGGCTCGATGCCGGGGCCACCCTGGTCCAGGGTTACACGGCGTTTCTTTATGAAGGACCGTTCTGGGCGGCCCGGATCAACCGGCTGCTGGCCAAGCACCCCAGCCGGCGCTGAACCGCCGGACCCGCACGGGCATAAAGGAAGCCCCCGGCAGTTGCCGGGGGCTTCAACTGTTGCTGTTGGCATGCGGTCCGCAGGGGGCCGGATGGATGGATCAGGCGGGGTATTCGCCGCGCCGGACCATAGGCTTGGGCAGCCGCAGTCGGCGGAACTGCAGGGACCGCATGGTGCCATACCAGACGGTGCCGCGGTCGACGTCGCCGAACTTCTCCTCCAGGCGCTTCTTGAGCTTGCGGGAGAGGATGAAGGCGTCCACGAAGACGGCCAGGAACATGACCCAGAACCCGCCCAGGACGTAGACCATCAGCTCGCTCGCCGCCGGCACAAGGAGGGAGACGATCACGAACACGAGGGCACCGAACATCAGGTATTCGCCAAGGTTGAACCGGGCGTCCACGTAGTCGCGGGCAAACCGCTTCTGCGGGCCTTTGTCCCGCAACGGCAGGAACCGCTCGTCCCCGGTGTCGAGGGCCTGCCGCATCTTGAGCCGCTGCTCCTGCACCGCGGCGCGCTCGGCCGCTTTGGAGGCCTTCCGGTCTTCCGGCACGAGCGGCCGCTTGCGGGCGGCCACTTGGGCGTTGCGCTTAGGCGTGGGTGCGCCCTTGCCTATGGCGGTGTCCCGGGCAGCTGCCGCGGCGGCTTGCCGTTCGATTTCGTCCTGCGCCAGGGGCGCTTCTTTTCTACGTCCAAACACCCTTCCAGAATACCCCGCGGCGGCAGGCCCGAGACGCAGCCCACACGGGTCCCGGCCCGCCGCGGCGCCGTGTGCGGGGATAGGGGAGCCGGGTAATGTTCTGGCCATGACTTCAACTCCCGCGGAGAACCCGCACACCGACACCGCCCGGCCCGTTGCCTTCGACGCCGAGGCCATCCGTCAGGCCGTTATCGAATCGTTCGACGGGACCATCCGGCAACTGAAGGACCTCGTCGCGATTCCCGGGATCGCCTGGCCCAGCTTTGACCAGGCACCCCTGGACCGCAGCGCCGAGGCCGTCGCCGGCCTCGTCCGCTCCCGCGGCTTCGACAACGTCCAGATCCTGCGGTGCGACAAGGAGGACGGGACGCCCGGCGGTCCCGCCGTCGTCGCGCGGCGCCTGGCCGCCGAGGGAAAACCCACAGTCCTGCTCTACGCCCACCATGACGTCCAGCCGACCGGCGACCTGGCGCTCTGGGAGACGGAGCCGTTCACCGCCGTCGAACGCAACGGCCGGCTCTACGGACGAGGCGCCGCGGACGACAAAGCCGGGATCCTCGCCCACCTTGGCGCCTATGAGGCAGTGTCCCGGGTGCTGGGGGACGAATTGGGCCTTGGCGTCACGTTCTTCTTCGAAGGCGAGGAAGAAGCCGGATCGCCGACCTTCCGTACCTTCCTGGAGGCGCACCGGGAGCTGCTGCGCGCGGACGTGATCATCGTGGCCGACTCCAGTAACTGGAAGGTGGGTGTGCCGGCACTGACCACCAGCCTGCGCGGACTCGTGGACGGGACCATCGAGGTGCAGGTCCTGGACCACGCCGTGCACTCGGGCATGTTCGGCGGACCGGTCCTTGACGCACCCACGCTGCTGGCCCGGTTGATCGCCACCCTGCACGACGCCGAGGGCAATGTCGCGATCGAGGGCCTCGTGAGCCGCGATGACGCTGCCGTGGATCTGACCGAAGCCGAATACCGGGCCGATGCCTCGGTGCTCGACGGCGTGCAGCTGGCGGGTACGGGCAGCATCGCCTCACGGCTATGGACCAAGCCCGCCCTGTCCATCATCGGCTTCGATGCCCCCGCGGTCGATGTCGCCTCCAACACCCTCCTGCCGCGGGCGCGGGCCAAATTCAGCCTGCGGCTCGCGCCGGGGCAGGATCCGGCGGCCGCCATGACAGCGGTCCACCGCCACGTCGAGGCCAACGCCCCCTTTGGTGCCCGGGTCCTCTTCACCCCGGGGGAGAGCGGGAACTCCTTCCAGACCGACACGTCCTCGACGGCAGCCGCCGTGGCCATGTGGGCTCTCGGCGAGGCCTGGGGCGTTCCGGCGGTGGAAATGGGCATTGGCGGTTCAATCCCGTTCATCGCCGACCTGACCGACCTGTACCCCGAGGCGCAGATCCTCGTCACCGGCGTCGAGGACCCCGATTCGCGGGCGCACAGCGCGAACGAATCCCTGCACCTGGGCGACTTCCGGAACGCTGTTGTCGCCGAAGCACTCCTGCTTGCCCGCCTGAACGCGGAGGGTCTGGGCTGATTCCGGCTCCGGCTCCGGCTCCGGCTCCGGCCCGTGGCCCGTGGCCGCTGGACCTGACCGGTTCCGGGGATCCGGGCGCCGCCGCCGGGGAACAAACCCCCCGGCGGCGGCGGTTACGTCAACAGTTAGAGCTGCACGTCGGATCGACGTAGCATATAGCTATAGCCCATACCGATTAAGTAGGGGCGGGCGTCGCGCAAGCGGAGCCGCCACCACCGTTTCAAGAAGGTAGGCCATGAGCACTACAACCAATGAAAACAGCACCGACAGCACTGTCGTCGCGGACACAGAACTGGCCACCCACGAGGTCCAGCTCACTGACGTAGCCGCCGGTAAGGTCCGCAGCCTCCTCGAGCAGGAAGGCCGCACCGACCTGCGCCTCCGCGTTGCCGTGCAGCCGGGCGGTTGCTCCGGCCTGATCTACCAGCTTTACTTCGACGAACGGCTCCTCGACGGGGACGCTGTCCGGGACTACGACGGCGTTGAAGTGGTAGTCGACAAGATGAGCGTTCCGTACCTCAGCGGCGCCAGCATCGACTTCGAAGACACCATCTCCAAACAGGGTTTCACGATCGATAACCCCAACGCCGGCGGCTCCTGCGCCTGCGGTGATTCCTTCCACTAAGGCCGGGCATTTGCCCGGCCTTAGTGCCGGGCCGGCACCGGCCGCGGGCAGCGCTCAAAAGAGTCCCGACCCACGGTGCCGGGTTGTGAGCGAATGGCCCCGGAGAGCGGTAAGCTCTACACCGAGTAGTAAAACTTTTAGTGTGCCCGGCCGTCACCGGCGGCCGGGCGACAGCATCAAGTAGGAAGGGCCGTCTGTGAGTTCGCAGAACCGAACCGGCAGCCGACGCAAACAGATCACTACGATCACTGGCTTGGCACTTGCCGGCGCGTTGGTATTGACCGGATGTTCACCAGAGGTACAGCGAGGGTGGCTGCCCACCGAGCGTGGCACCACTAGCAACACTGACCGCATCATGGACCTCTGGGTCAACTCATGGATTGCTGCTCTTGTTGTCGGCATTATCACCTGGGGCCTGTTGATCTGGTGCATCGTTGCCTACCGGCGGCGCAAGGGCACCGTAGGGTTCCCGCGTCAGAACAGCTTCAACCTGCCCCTCGAAGTCTTTTACCTGACGATCCCGCTGTTCATGGTCCTGGTGTTCTTCTACTTCACCGACCGCGACCAGCAGGCCATCGATGACCGCTCCCAGCCGGCCGACGTCGTCGTCGACGTCCGCGGCAAGCAGTGGTCGTGGGACTTCAATTACAAAAAGGGCGATGTCGTCACCGAAGACGTCTACGACGCCGGTGTGCAGATCAACCTGACCGGCGAGGCCGTCGACAAGGAAAAGTTCCCCACCTTGTACCTGCCCGTGAACAAGTCAGTCGAACTTGAACTGAATGCCCGCGACGTCATCCACTCGTTCTGGGTGCCGGCCTTCCTGCAGAAGCGGGACATGATCCCCGGCAAGACCAACTACATCAGGCTTACCCCCACCAAAGAGGGAACCTACGACGGCAAGTGCGCCGAACTGTGCGGTGAGTACCACTCCGAAATGCTCTTCCGGGTCAAGGTAGTCTCCGAAGCCGAGTTCGCTGCGCATCTGGCCGACCTCCGCCAGGCCGGCAACACCGGCTCGCTCGGCGAAGAGTACGACCGCAACCCGGCCCCGGCCGTAACCAAGTAAGGGGAGCGACGTGGCAACTTACACCCAGTCCGCATCCGCCGGAACCCTTGAGGCTCCCGTAGTACCCCGTTCCAAGGGGCGCATCGTCGTCAACTGGATCACCTCGACCGACCACAAGACGATCGGGTACATGTACCTGATCGCGTCGTTCATCTTCTTCTGCTTCGGCGGCATCATGGCGCTGCTCATCCGTGCCGAGCTCTTCGAGCCGGGGATGCAGATCCTGCAGACCAAAGAGCAGTACAACCAGCTGTTCACCATGCACGGCACGGTGATGCTGCTGATGTTCGCGACCCCGCTGTTCGCCGGCTTCGCGAACGTCATCATGCCGCTGCAGATCGGCGCCCCCGACGTGGCGTTCCCGCGCCTGAACGCGCTGGCGTTCTGGTTCTTCCTCTTCGGGTCCACGATCGCCGTCTCGGGCTTTATCACCCCGCAGGGTGCGGCGTCGTTCGGCTGGTTCGCCTATGCGCCGCTGTCGAACACGACCTTCAGCCCCGGCGTGGGCGGTGACCTCTGGGTCTTCGGCCTCGCGCTCTCCGGCTTCGGCACCATCCTTGGTGCGGTCAACTTCATCACCACGATCATCTGCATGCGTGCTCCCGGCATGACCATGTGGCGTATGCCGATCTTCACCTGGAACGTCCTCGTGACGGCAATCCTGGTCCTGATGGCCTTCCCGCCCCTCGCGGCGGCGCTGTTCGCCCTGGGCGCGGACCGCAAGTTCGGCGCGCACATCTTTGACCCGGAGAATGGCGGTGCCGTCCTCTGGCAGCACCTGTTCTGGTTCTTCGGTCACCCCGAGGTGTACATTATCGCGCTGCCGTTCTTCGGCATCGTCTCCGAGATCTTCCCGGTGTTCAGCCGTAAGCCGATCTTCGGTTACAAGGGTCTGGTCTACGCCACGATCTCCATCGCCGCCCTGTCCGTCACCGTGTGGGCCCACCACATGTACGTCACCGGCTCGGTCCTGCTGCCCTTCTTCTCCTTTATGACGATGCTGATCGCGGTTCCGACCGGGGTGAAGTTCTTCAACTGGATCGGGACCATGTGGCGGGGATCCATTACGTTCGAAACGCCCATGCTCTGGAGCATCGGCTTCCTGGCGACGTTCCTCTTCGGCGGCCTGACCGGCATCATCCTGGCCTCCCCGCCGCTGGACTTCCACGTCTCGGACTCGTACTTCGTGGTCGCGCACTTCCACTACGTCGTCTTCGGCACCGTGGTCTTCGCAATGTTCGCCGGATTCTACTTCTGGTGGCCGAAGTGGACCGGCAAGATGCTCAACGAGCGCCTCGGCAAGATCCACTTCTGGCTCCTGTTCCTGGGCTTCCACGGCACCTTCCTGATTCAGCACTGGCTGGGTGTCGAGGGCATGCCGCGCCGGTACGCGGACTACCTCGTGGAGGATAACTTCACCTGGATGAACCAGTTCTCCACGATCGCATCCTTCGTCCTGGGCGCCTCGCTGATTCCGTTCTTCTGGAACGTCTACATCACGTGGCGCAGCAACGAAAAGGTCGAGGTCGATGACCCCTGGGGCTTCGGTGCCTCGCTGGAATGGGCCACGTCCTGCCCGCCGCCGCGGCACAACTTTACCTCCCTGCCCCGTATCCGCTCCGAGCGTCCCGCCCTGGACCTGCACCACCCGGAGCTGGCCCAGTCGTACACCGTCGAGTCTCCGGGCCCCGCGGCCTCGGTGCTCGGTAACGCCGATCAGAAGGACACTGCCCAGTGAAAATCGAATCCCGAATTTTTGGTTGGGGTGTCTTCTTCTTCGTCCCGGTGGCCGTGGTCTACGGCTTCCTGACGGAATGGTCGGAGTGGGTCGGCATCCTCGGCATCCTCCTGGTCGGCGGTCTCGCCGGCATGATCGGCGCCTACCTCGGCTTTACCGGCAAGCGCGTCGGGATGCGTCCCGAGGACCGTAACGACGCCGAGATCCACGAAGGTGCCGGCGAACAGGGCCACTTCAGCCCGTGGAGCTGGTGGCCGCTGGTCCTGGGCCTCGCCGCAGCAGCCGGTTTCCTCGGCCTGGCCGTCGGGGTCTGGATCCTCTACATCGGCGCGGTGCTCGCTCTTGTTGCCCTCGTGGGCTGGGTCTACGAGTACAGCCGCGGAGACCACGCGCACTAGGCTCTGCTGAATCTACGGTTCGCGGACCACAGCCATTACGACGTCGGGCCCCACCATCTGGTGGGGCCCGACGTCGTTCGCGCTGTGGGCGGATGGCATGCGCGTCGTTAGCGGCCGGGCGCCGGCTACTGCGCGTCTGCAGGGGCCTGCGTTGTCTCCAGCAGGACCGCGAGGCTGTTCAGGCTCTGCTCTACCTCGTCCAGGTTCCGGTCCGCGGGAATCGAACTCCCGGGCACGGACAGCTCCACTTCGCAGCCGCAGACGAAATCCGCCGTCATCACCTCCAGCAGTGATCGTGCGTCGACGCCTGCCTCTCCTATTCTGGCGATGATGACCGGCAGGCCGGTGGCCTTGACGGCACGGACGAATTCCGCCGCCGGCCGGGCGTGCAGACCGATGGGTGAGCGGACGACTGATTTCCGCACTGTCATGTGAACTCCTCTGTTCCGGGCAAGTCCCGGGATCTTCCCGGAGATTCCGTGGCCGATCCGGCAGGAAAACGGCCTCTTTAAGGGTAGCCGCGCATGGGATCGCGGGGCGAACAGCCACGCCTGCGTGGTCTAGACCTCCGTCGGGATGTTTTATCCTTGAAGTATGACTGGAGACAACGGGACGTACTGTGTCCGCACGTAGCGCCTCCTTCATGGAAGGTGAGATCGACCGGAAAAGCGGTACTGCGATCTACATCCAGCTGAGGGAGATACTCCGGACCCACATCGCGAAGGCCTGCCCGCCCGGCGCTGCCCTGCCCTCTGAACGCGACCTGGCCGAGCGGTTCGGGCTTGCCAGAATGACCGTACGGCAGGCCATTGATGCGCTTGTGGGGGAGGAGGTCATTGAGCGAGTGGTTGGCCTGGGGACCTTTGTGCGGAAGCCCAAACTCGATCTCCAGGTGAAGCTGACCTCTTACAGCGAAGAGATGCAGCGCCGCGGCATGGTGCCCGCGGCAAAGGTTCTGAGTTTCGAACAGATCGGGGCCAACGCTCTTCTGGCCCGCGAACTCCAGCTCGAGGAGGGCACGCCGGTGGTGCGGTTCCGCCGGCTTCTGCTGGCTGACAACGAGCCCATGAGCGTGGATGAGAACTTCATCCCGGCCCACCGGGTTCCCGGCCTCCTGGACGGCGAGCCGCCGACCTCGCTCTATAACGTGCTCAGTGAACGCTTTGGCCTCGTCATGGAGTGGGGCGAGGACATGATCGAGGCCACCGCCGCGTCACCGTCGACCGCGCGGCTCTTGAACGTTGAAGTGGGGTCTCCCTTGTTGAAGATCCAGCGGCACGCCTTTGTGGCCCGCTCCATGGTCGACTATTCGGTCTCCTTTTACCGCGCCGACCGCTACAAGCTTTGGGTACCGTTGCAGCGCCCGGGCGTGCGGGTGGCCCGTGACTATGCCTCGGGTTACCGCCCCTAGCCGCACTGCGCCGCCACCCTGGCCACACAGAAAAGGCCCGGCCCCCGTGAGGGGCCGGGCCTTTTCCGTGCTTCAACTCATTGAGTCATCAGTGGCTGAGCGACTTCTGCGACTCTGCCGGTTCCACGGCCGCGTGGCCGTGGCCGTGGGCGGCCTCAAGCTCGGCCGGGGTGGCCGGGGCGACCCGGTCCTCGAAGAACCAGCGCGAGAGCATCGCTCGGCGCTTTTCCTTCTTGTCCACCACGCCGTTTTCATTGGGCTCCGCGGGGAGCGGCGCCGGCGATTCGAAGCCAACGAGCTTGTAGCGCTTGTACTCATCCAGCGGGGCGTGTACTTCGATGAACTCGCCGTGCGGCAGGCGCACGATGCGTCCGGTTTCGCGGCCGTGCAGGGCGATCTCTCGGTCCTTGCGCTGGAGGGCCAGGGCAATGCGCTTCGTGACGATGAAGGCAATGACCGGTCCGACGAAGAACAGGGCCCGCAGCCAGTACGTCACGTCGTTCAGCGAGACGCTGAAGTGGGTGGCGATAAGGTCCGAGCTTGCCGCGGCCCACATCACGCAGTAGAACGTGAACCCGGCCATGCCGATCGCGGTACGGGTCGGAGCGTTGCGGGGGCGGTCCAGGACGTGGTGCTCGCGGTTGTCCTTGGTGATCCAGCGTTCGATCCACGGGTACGTGAAGAGGATTGTGAATACGAGGCCGGCCGGCACGAGGGCGGGCAGCAGCACGTTGAAAGCGAAGACGTGCTCGAACCAGACGGTCTCCACCTTCCAGTTCCCGATGGTCCCGGGCATCAGCCGCAGTGCGCCGTCAACCCAGCCGATGTACCAGTCAGGCTGGGTGCCTGCGGAGACGGGGGAGGGGTCGTAGGGTCCGTAGTTCCAGATCGGGTTGATCGTGAAGAAGGCCGCCATAAGGGCGATGACACCGAAGACGATGAAGAAGAATCCACCGGCCTTGGCTGCGTACACCGGGCCCAGCGGGTAACCGACGACGTTGCCGTCGTTGCGACCCGGGCCGGGGTACTGGGTGTGCTTATGAACAACCACCATAAAGAGGTGGATCACGATCATGAGCAGGATCAGTGCCGGAACAAGCAGGATGTGCAGCATGTAAAGGCGACCGATGATCGCGGTGCCGGGGAACTCGCCGCCGAAGAGGTAGAACGAGATCCAGGTGCCGATCACGGGGATGGACTTGACGACGCCGTCGATGATGCGCAGGCCGTTTCCGGAGAGCAGGTCATCGGGGAGGGAGTAGCCGGTGAAGCCGGCTGCCATTGCGAGGATGAGCAGTACGCCGCCCACCACCCAGTTCAGTTCGCGCGGCTTCCGGAAGGCGCCGGTGAAGAACACGCGGAGCATGTGCACGGACACGGAGGCGACGAACAACAGGGCCGACCAGTGGTGGACCTGGCGCATGAAGAGGCCGCCGCGGATGTCGAAGGAGATATCCAGCGAAGTGCTATACGCGACGGACATTTCGACGTTCTGCAACGGCGCGTAGGAGCCGTCGTAGTGCGTCTCCGCCATGGACGGATCGAAGAAGAACGTCAGGAAGGTTCCGGACATGAGCAGGATGACGAAGGAATACAGCGCCACCTCACCGAACATGAACGACCAATGGTCGGGGAAGACTTTCCGGCCGAACTCGCGCAGCATTCCTGAGCCGCCGACGCGCTGGTCAACGAAGTCTGTAATGCGCCCGGTCTTGGTCTCGGCGACGAAAGCGGGGGTCTTAGCTGTTGACGTTGCGCTCATGTTCAGCACGCTCCCAGTAACTCGGTCCAACAGGTTCGCGGAAGTCGCTTGTTGCGACGAGGTAGCCCTCGGCATCGACTGCGATGGGCAGCTGCGGAAGGGGCCGGCTGGCCGGACCGAAGATGACCTTGCATTCCTGCGTCAGGTCAAAGGTCGACTGGTGGCACGGGCACAGCAGGTGGTGTGTCTGCTGCTCGTACAGGGCGACAGGGCAACCGACGTGGGTGCAGATCTTGGAGTACGCAACGATGCCGTTGTAGCCCCAGTCCTCGCGCCCGGGGGAGGGGTTGAGCTTTTCGGGATTGAGGCGCATGAGCAGGACGACTGCCTTGGCCTTCTCGTTGAGCTTGCCCTCATGGAGTTCGTTCAGACCCTCGGGGATGACGTGGAACGCGGAGCCGATCGTGACATCCGCAGCCTTGATGGGGGTGCCGTCGGGGTCGCGGGCGAGCCGCTTGAGCTTGCCGTCTTCCGGAGCCCACATGGTGTGTGCGAGCTTGTCGTCGGGGCGGGGGCCGAGGTCACCGAAGATGGCCAGGGCCGGCAGGGGAGCGAGTGCGACGGCGCCCAGGAGGGTGTTGCGGATCAGCGGCCGGCGCTTGATGCCGGTCTCTTCCACGATGTCATCGACGATACGGACCGCGGCGAGGCGGTCTTCCTCGGTGCGGATGGCATGGCGTTCTTCCGACACTTCGTGGTCCGGCATCAGGGCTTTGGCCCAGTGGACGATGCCGGTTCCGATGCCGAGCATCGCGAACGCCGTGCCAAGGCCCAGCAGCATGTTCTGCGTGCGGATCGTGGTGATCGACACGCCTTCGCCCAGATCGATGGCGAAGTATGACACCAGGAATATCAGGGTGCCGACAACAGAGATCCCGAAGAGCAGGGCCACCTGCCGTTCTGCTCGCTTTGCGGCCTTCGGGTCCGTGTCAGCCAGGCGCAAACGATGCGGGGGAATTCCAGGATCCTGGAACTTCTCCACCTCATTCTGACCAGCCTTAGCTACGGTGCCCGAGTGGCTCGGACTGCCGTCACTATGGTTGCCCATGATTCGCCTCATCCTTCTCTCGTCCCGGCGTGTGCCGGGTTAGTTTTCAATTCCAACTGCTGAGCGGTCAGCAGAAAATTATGACAGGTGCTTGTCCGCCTACGACGTGCGGGACGTCAGCCAGATCGTGAAGGCGATGATGATGCCCAGGCCGGCAATCCAGACAAAGAGGCCTTCGGAAACCGGGCCCAGGGCGCCAAGATCGGCTCCGCCGGGTGACCCGTTGGCTTCGATCTGCTTCAGAAACGTGATGATGTCGCGCTTGCCTTCAGGGGTGATGTTCGCATCGCTGAAGACCGGCATGTTCTGCGGGCCGGTAACCATGGCCTCGTAAATGTGGGTACCGGAGACGCCGGCCAGTCCCGGTGCGAACTTGCCGCGGGTCAGCGCGCCGCCCGCAGCGGCGGCGTTGTGGCACATGGCGCAGTTGGTGCGGAACAGCTCTCCGCCCTTGGCGGCATTACCCTGTTCGTCGAGGAGGCTCGCATCCGGAATGGCCGGGCCGGGGCCGAGGGTGGCAACGTACGCTGCCAGCTGGCGGGTCTGTTCGTCGTTGAACTGGGCGGGCTTCTGCATGGCCTGCGGGCCGTTCATCTGCATGGGCATGCGGCCGGTGCCGACCTGGAAGTCAACGGCGGCTGCACCGACACCGACCAGCGAAGGACCGGCCACCGAACCGCTGGCACCCATGCCGTGGCAGGTGGCGCAGTTGGCGGCGAAGAGCTTCTCGCCCTCTGCTACATCAGTTGCACTGAAACTGGTGGTATCGGCCTTGGCCTGGTTGACGGTAGTGGTGACGGCGTACAGCCCACCAGTGACCAAGAGGCCCATCAAGAGCAGTGCAATGGCTGCCAGTGGGTGACGTCGCTTCTGCGAGAGTGCCTTCACGTGGTGGTTCCTTTATTCGATCCTGCGTGGGCTCCGTGAGCCGGTTCTTGAAATTCTACCTCTTGTAGAAAGTGAGTCTAGTCCTGGTTATTTGAGGACGTAGATGACCAGGAAGAGGCCGATCCACACAACGTCCACGAAGTGCCAGTAGTACGAGGTGACAATCGCCGACGTTGCCTCGAAGTGGCCGAATTTCTTCGCGGCGAAGGAGCGTCCGATGATCAGCAGGAATGCGATCAGCCCGCCGATGACGTGCAGGCCGTGGAAGCCCGTGGTCATGTAGAAGGCGGAGCCGTAGGCATTGCTGGAGAGTGAGACGTGCTCGGAAACGAGCATGGCGTACTCGGTGGTCTGGCCGGCAACGAAGACCGCACCCATGATGAAGGTGAGGATAAACCAGCCGTTCATTCCCCAGCGGGTGAAGCTCAGCCGGCCTCCGGTGCGACGCGGCTGGAGCCGCTCGGCGGCGAAGACGCCCATCTGGCACGTAAAGGAGCTGGCCACAAGGATGATGGTGTTGACGAGCGCAAACGGGAAGTTGAGCTTGGCTGTCTCTTCAGCCCACATCTGTCCGGACGTCGAACGGAGTGTGAAGTACATGGCGAAGAGACCGGCGAAGAACATTAACTCGCTGGACAGCCAGACTACGGTTCCTACAGAAACCATGTTGGGGCGGTTCAGCGTCGGGTGCGCCGGGGTACTGGGGGCATGGGTCGCAGATGTCACATAGACATTATGTCGGTAAAAGTCTGTCCTGCCCAACACGAACCGCGTTTCGCCGGGACTTTTTCTACAAAGACGCGAATTCGCGCGGCAAAGTCCCGGAAGTCGTTCACATTGGTCATTGCAGGGCGCCGGTCGATAGCATCGGATGGTGACTTCTCCGGCATCTGCACCGGCGGCAGGCAACACCTGGCCGCGGCTCATCAACTCCCTGATCAACGGTACCGACCTCTCCGCCGCTGATACCGAATGGGCGATGAACTCCATCATGTCCGGCGAGGCCAGCCCGGTGCAGGTAGGGGGCTTCCTGGTGGCCCTGCGGTCCAAGGGGGAGACCGTGGACGAATTGTCCGGTCTGGTCGCGGCGATGCTCGCCCATGCCAACCCGATTGATATCGCCGGTGAAAAACTGGACATTGTCGGTACCGGAGGCGACCAGCAGAACACGGTGAATATCTCCACCATGGCCGCACTGATCGCCGCCGGTGCAGGCGCCAGGGTGGTCAAGCACGGCAACCGCGCCGCCTCCTCCGCCTCGGGGTCGGCTGACGTGCTCGAAGTGCTTGGCGTCCGCCTGGATCTGCCCATTCCCCGGGTGGCGCTCAACGCGGAAGAGGCCGGCATCACGTTCTGCTTCGCGCAGGTATTCCACCCGTCGATGCGGCACGCCGCCGTCGCGCGCCGTGAGCTGGGTGTGCCGACTGCCTTCAATTTCCTGGGCCCGATGACCAATCCCGCGCACGTGCAGGCATCCGCGGTGGGCGTCGCCAACGAGAGAATGGCTCCGCTTGTGGCGGGCGTGCTGGCGAAGCGCGGGGGGCGCGGCCTGGTTTTCCGCGGCAATGACGGCCTCGACGAACTCACCACAACCGGTCCGTCGCGGGTCTGGGAGATCCGTAAGGGCCAGGTGACGGAGTCGATGTTCGATCCGCGGCTGCTGGGCATCCGGCACGCGACCCTCGAGGACCTGCGGGGCGGAGATGCCGTGGCGAACGCCGACGTTGTCCGTGCTGTCCTCGCCGGCGCCCCCGGGCCGGCGGCCGACGCCGCCCTGCTGAATGCGGCCGCCGGACTGGTGGCCTTTGACCTCGACGCCGTGGGTCCGCTCCAGGAGCGGATGGCCGCGGCGTTCAAACGGGCCGAAGAGGCCGTGTCCTCCGGAGCCGCCGCGGAAGTGCTGGACCGGTGGGTGGCGCTGTCCCGCGGCTGAGTGCGGCTGGGTACTGAAGCGGGCCTGGTGCCGGCGCAGTGCGTGCAGGCCGCGTAACTCCCGGGAGGCGGCAGGAATGCTGCGTCCCGTGCCGGGCGCGCTACTCGTCGATGCCGAGCGCGAAGGCCGCGTCCAGGTCGTGCTGCGAATAAGCCCGGAACGCGATTTGCGTAGTGGTGTGCATGACCCCGGGGACCTTGGAGAGTTTATCCGCGATGGCGTCGGCCAGGTCCTCATGCTTGGCAACCCGCGCGATGGCGATGAGGTCCCATTCGCCGGTGACCGAGTAGACCTCGCTGATGCCCGGGATTTCGGAGATTTCCTCCGCCGTCTCGGGAATGCGGGAAGCGTCTGTCTTGATCAGGACGAAAGCGGTGACCACGTGTGAACCTTTCCGGATCTGTTGCGCCGATGCTGCCAGCCTAGTACATCAAACCCGGCTGCGGCGTGCCCGGTACCGGGTCCCGGCGGCCGCTGCCAGCCGCCACCCCAGCAGGAGGAACCCGAGGCTGAGCAGGGCAACGATGACAAACGGCAGGACAACCGTCTGCCCCGTGGCGGCGCGCAGGGTCATGCCGATGCCCACCGCTCCCAGCCACACGGCGACCCCTGCCGGCCAGAGGGAGAACGGGTTGCGCCACGGCCGGACGGCGAGCCAGGACACGGCGGCCCCGGCCAGGAACGGCCACGCCGTCGCAAAGACGCCGGTGATGATGTCGCCGCGTTCGTGGGCGTCCCTGCCGATACCGGCGAACAACAGGATCATCAGCGCGTCCAGGACACCGGCGACCGCGGATTTCCGCGCTGCCGGTTTCCCGGGTGTGGACAGGGCACGGGCGATGGGCGAAGGCATACTTCAAGCGTAGCCGCGCCGGTGCAGCCCGGGGGCTCTCCTAACCCCGGACCCGGCGGTCGCGCCTTGTACGCCCGGCCAGGCGCTGGCCTCTTGCTGTCCCGTCCGCGCAGGGTGTCAAATCCTTAACAGCACGTTCGCGACCACGCGAGGGCCCTGCAGAAGCGGCGAATCAGGAGATGCCATGCCGGCGAAAACGCCACGAACTCCAGGCCGGATCCCCGGCCGGGGCGGCTCCGAGCTCCGGCGACCGGATGTATCCAGCGTGCCTCCGCCCACGCACCCGGACGGGATCCGCAATGTGGCCTTGGTGGGACACTCAGGGGCAGGGAAGACGATGCTGGTCGAGGCGCTGCTGGCCGCCGCCGGGGTCATCGCGCGCAGGGGCTCGATCGCTGAGGGCAGCACGGTGGGTGACTCCGACCCGTCTGCCATCCACCAGCAACGGTCGGTTGCGCTGTCCCTCGCCCCGGTAGTCACCGGTGAGGTCAAGGTGAACCTGCTCGACACGCCCGGCTACCCGGATTTCGTCGGCGAGCTGCGGGCCGGACTCCGGGCCGCCGATGCGGTCCTGTTCGTTATCCCGGCGACCGATCCCGTAGACGAGGCGACGACGTCACTGTGGGGTGAGTGTGAGCGGCTCAGGATGCCCCGGGCCGTGGTGATCAGCAAGCTTGACCACCCGCGGGCGGATTTCGACGCCGCGCTGACGGCCTGCCGGCAGGCCTTCGGCGAGTCGGTGACGCCGCTCAATCTGCCGGTCCGCAGCGACGGCGCCGTGACCGGCTTGCTGGGGCTCCTCTCCGGAACGGTCGCCGGGACTGGCGCCGCAGGTGCCGCGCCGGTGGACCGGGCGGCGGATGACGCCGAACTCGCGGACGCGGAGGCCGCACGCAGCGCCCTCATCGAAGGCATCATCGCCGAAAGTGAGGATGAGACCCTGATGGAGCGCTACCTCGACGGCGAAGCGATCGCGCCGGATGTCCTGATCAGCGACCTTGAGACAGCGGTTGCCAGGGGTTCGTTTTATCCGGTGCTGGCGGCCTCGGCGGACACCGGCCTGGGGCTGGGCGCGCTCATGGACATGCTGACCCGCGCCTTCCCGAGCCCCGCGGACCGTAGCCTGCCGGTCATCACGGATCCGGCGGGCTCGCCGCTCGAGCTGGAGTGCGATCCGGAGGGGCCGCTGGCGGGGGAGGTGGTGCGCACCACCCTGGACCCGTTCCTGGGCCGGGTCAGCCTGGTCCGTGTCTTTTCCGGAACGCTCCGGGAGGATTCGGCAGTTCACGTGGGCGGACAGGGATTAGCGGCGCGCGGGCACGAGGACCACGACGGCGACGAGCGCGTTACCCACCTCTACTCGCCGCTGGGCTCAAGTCTCCGCCCGGTGCCCTACTGCGTTGCCGGTGATTTATGCGCACTGACCCGGCTGGTCACCGCGGAGACCGGCGATACCATTTCGGCCAAGGACATGCCGCTGCTGGTCCGTGGCTGGGATCTGCCGGAGCCGCTTCTACCGGTCGCCGTGGAGGCCGCTTCGCACGGGGATGAGGACATCCTTGCGCGGAGCCTGACGAAAATCGCGGCCGGCGACCCGGCGCTGCGGGTGGAACGCAACGCCGAAACCCATCAGCTGATCCTGTGGTGCACGGGTGAAGCCCACGCCGACGTCGTCCTGGAACGACTTCGCGAGCAGGGCGTGACGCTCCGGACGACGGGCGTCATCACCCCGCTGCGGGAGACGTTTGCGGCGAAAGCGGCCGGGCACGGCCGGCACGTCAAACAATCCGGCGGCCACGGCCAATTTGCGGTTTGCGACATCGAAGTGGAGCCGCTCGAACGGGGCGCCGGATTCGAGTTTGTGGACAAGACAGTCGGCGGGGTGATCCCCGGACCGTTCATCGCGTCCGTGGAGAAGGGCGTCCGGGCACAAATGCAGAAGGGCGTGCTCTCCGGATTCCCCGTGGTGGATATCCGGGTGACGCTGACGGGCGGCAAGACGCACAGCGTGGACTCATCGGATGCCGCCTTCCAGGCGGCGGGTGCCTTGGCCCTGCGGGAGGCCGCAGCAGCGGCCCGGATCCAGCTGCTCGAACCCGTCTCGTCCGTGACGATCACCGTCGCCGACGACTACGTGGGCGCCGTGATGGGGGACTTGTCGGCCCGCCGCGGACGACTGACCGGGACCACCTCCGCCGCGGGCGGAAACACCGACATCAACGCCGAGGTCCCCGATCAGGAGCTCGCACGGTATGCCCTGGACCTGCGCGCCCTCACCGCCGGGAGCGGCCGTTTCCAGCGGACCTACCTGCGCCACGAACCCGTGCCGCCCGCCGTGGCCGCCGGCACCGGAAGGACCTGACAGGCGGCGGCCGCAAGTCTCCTCGGCATGGCCTGAGGGAAATGCGCGCCGTGCCCGGGCGCAGTCTCGGCAGGCCCGCCGTCGATCCCGTCAGCCGGGCCGGGCCGGATCCAGTGTGACCCGGCGCAGCAGCTGGGCGTTCAGCGCCACGACAATCGTCGACGCGGACATCAGGATAGCGCCGGTGGCGGGGGCCAGGACGATCCCCGCGAATGCGAGGACGCCGGCGGCAAGCGGCACGGCGACGACGTTGTAGCCGGTCGCCCAGACCAGGTTCTGCCACATCTTGCGGTAGCTGGCCCGGGACAGGTCCACCATCGACAGCACCGCGCGGGGGTCGTTGCCGGCAAGGACTACTCCGGCCGATTCCATGGCGACGTCGGTGCCGGCGCCGATTGCGATGCCGACGTCGGCCCTCGCCAGCGCGGGGGAATCGTTGACGCCGTCACCGACCATCGCGACCTTCAGTCCCCGGCGCTGAAGTTCGGCCACCTTCTTGTCCTTGTCCGCCGGCAGCACTTCGGCAAAGACCTCGTCGATGCCGAGGTCCGCGGCGACGGCGCGGGCCACCCCGGCGGCGTCGCCGGTGATCATCGCGACCTGGATGCCGCGGCGCTGCAGGGCATCGACTGCCTGGCGCGATTCCTCCCGGACGGCGTCCTCCAGGCTGACGGCGCCAACGATCCGGTGGCCGTCGAGCACGTGCAGTACAGTCGCGCCGCGCTCGGCCCACTGCCGGGTCGACGCCGCCAGGTCGGCAGAAACGTCGAGGCCGAGTTCCCGGAGCAGGGCGGGGCCGCCGACCTGGACGACGCGGTTGCCGACGGTGGCGCGGACCCCGCGCCCTGTCATGGACGCAAAGCCGGTGGCCTGCGGGACGCTGAGGTCCTGCGCCCGCGCGGCCCGGACTATGGCCCGTGCGACGGGATGCTCGCTGTCCGCTTCGACGGCCGCCGCCAGGGCGAGCAGGTGGTCGCGGTCCGTCCCGGCGGCGGTCGCGATCCCGGTGAGTTCGGGCGCGCCCCTGGTGAGTGTTCCGGTCTTGTCGAAGAGGACGACGTCGATCGTGCGCATGCGTTCCAGCGCCATCCGGTTCTTGATCAGGATGCCGGCGCGCGCCGCCTGTTCGGTTGAGATCGCGATGACAAGGGGGATGGCCAGGCCCAAGGCATGGGGGCAGGCGATCACTAACACGGTCACAGTGCGGACCACGGCGTCGGGAGCGCTACCGAGCAGTGACCATGCGATGAAGGTAATGACGCCGGCGCTTGCGGCAAAGTAGAAGAGGAAGGCCGCTGCCCGGTCGGCCAGGGCCTGGGCTTTCGAGGAGGAGCTCTGGGCCTCCGCAACCAGGCGCTGGATGCCGGCAAGTGCGGTATCTTCTCCGACGGCCGTGACCCGAACCCTGACGGAGTTGTCAGTCGCCACAGTGCCTGCCACGACGGTGTCGCCGGGGCCCCGCGGGACCGTCGTGGATTCCCCGGTGATCATGGACTCATCGAATTCCGCTTCGCCCTCCACGACGGTGCCGTCCGCCGGCATGCGTGCCCCGGAACGGACCAGGACGAGGTCGCCCGTCCTGAGCCGGGAAACGTTGATCGTCTCGGTTCCCTCCCCGGTGATGCGCTCCGCCTCGTCCGGAAGGAGGGCGGCAAGGGCGTCCAGGGCGCCGCGGGCCGAGCCAAGGGCGCGCATTTCGATCCAATGCCCCAGCAGCATGATGGCCACCAGCAGGGCCAGTTCCCACCAGAAATCCAAGTCAAGGCCGCCGATACCAAGACTGGTCGCCCAGGAGGCGAGGAAGGCCACCGTGATGGCCATCCCGATCAACAGCATCATGCCGGGACGGCGTGATGAAAGTTCCTGCAGTCCGCCCTTCAGGAACGGCTGGCCGCCGTAAAGGAAGATCACCGTTCCCAGGATTGGCGGGATCCACGCGGAGCCGGGGAACGCGGGCGCCGTGTAGCCGAGCAGATGCCCGACCATCGGGCTGAAATACACCACCGGCACGGACAGTCCCACCGTCAGCCAGAATCTATCCTTGAACATGGCCGTGCTGTGCCCGGCATGCTGGCCCTGGGTATGAACCGTATGCTCCCCGTCGCCAGGGGCCGTGCGGGAATGGCTGACGAGGTGCTGCGTTCCTTTTTTCATGGGTTCCCCGTGGAAATGCTGGCCGGGCCGCACGGCTGACGGTACAACCCGGCGGCCACGGCGTGCCCTCACTGATAACAATCGAAACATACCCCTGGGGGGTATCCACCGTCAAGGGGTCGCGGCTTCGGTGCCCGTGCGCGGGGGGCGTCTAGGGGGTAATGGTGAGGACGGTAGCGAAGTAGGCCAGTGTGCAGCCGTATCCGACGGTCGAGGTGAGCGTGAACGGCCACTTAGACCTCGGCCGAAGTTCACGCCCTGGTCCTCGGCGCCATGCTCCGGCGGCCAACGGTATGCCCACAGCGGGCGCCGTGACCCGGTAGAGGAACAACGAAGCGACGAGCAACGCAGCCGCAGCGAATCCGAGCGCCGGTAGCCCGGCGAATCCGGTGGCCAGCGGGAGAGTCAGCGAGACAAGGGCAATGGCTGCGTTGCAGCCGATATTGATGCCGCCCAGAATCCGGTCGATCGGCGAGCCGGACTTCCCGGGGGTACGGAGCCGCTGCCAATTGACGAGGGCGAGGCCGAGGACGGCGACGAGTACGGGGACCAGGAATCGGTTCATGACGGTAACTTCTGACGTAGGCGCGAACAGGGCTCATCGGATCAGTCGTTCCTGCATGATGATGTGCCTGACCCTGCTCCTGGACCGTTGGCCGTCGCCGGCCACGGCTTGGGACTGACAGTAGCCCATGCAAGGCCTGCCACTTCAGTCGCGGCGTTCGCGCGTCTCCCCGTACGGGACATCGCGGCTCACGGCAACGGTATAGGTGGAGTGGTTATGCCGGGTGACGAGGATGCCGTGGCGGCACTCCCGCATGGCGTGGCCGCGGACGATGTCGACGGCGGTGTTCAAATCGTTTTCGATGGTGCCGGGGTCGTTGGCGGTGATTTCCAGGACAACGTCAGAGTGGTGCTTAATCATCGGAGTCTCTTTTCTCTGCGGGAGTTACCGGTGCTCGGCGGGAACACACCGCACAGACGGGTCTGGCCCGTCAAAGCTGAAAGCGGTGGTTCGAGGGGATTGCCCGGCATTCTCGGATGGGGGCGGTGGCCGGCCGGTACGTCCGGCGGGCTGGATCGGCGGAAGTATTCTTCCTGCGGATCTGTAGCCAGTGTGAACGATCGCCGGCCTGAGCGCAACACCGGGCCCGAAAAAGACGCACCGGATCGGCCGCGGAGGGATGAACGGGATCAGGCCAAGGGCCCGTGCACCGCTATGCCTCAGCTGGCGGGCCTAGCTGGTGTACCCGAGCGGGTTGTTCTTCTGCCAGCGCCAGTGGTCCGCACACATTTCATCGACGGTTTTGGTGGTCGACCAGCTGAGGTCGGCCAGGGCCGAGGACGCATCGGCCCAGAAGGCGGGAAGGTCGCCGGCGCGTCGGGTGGTGATTTCACGGGGGAGTGGCCGGCCGACGGCCTTCTCGAAGGAGCCCAGCACCTCCAGCACCGAGGTTCCGTGTCCGGAACCGAGATTCCAGCGGAAGATGCCGGACCGTGGCGCAATGTGGTCCAGGGCGGCCACGTGGCCCGCAGCGAGGTCGAGAACGTGGATGTAGTCGCGCAGGCACGTGCCGTCCGGGGTGTCATAGTCGCCGCCGAAGATCATCAGCTTCTCGCGTCGGCCCACCGCCACCTGGGCGATAAAGGGGACCAGGTTATTCGGGATGCCGTGCGGGTCCTCGCCGATCCGGCCGGACGGGTGGGCGCCCACCGGGTTGAAGTACCGCAGCAGCGCGATGCGCCAGCGGGAGTCGGCTGCGCCCAGATCGGAAAGTATGTCCTCGAGGTGTTCCTTGGTCCGGCCATAGGGATTGTTGGCACCGATCTCCATCTTCTCCACGTACGGGACCGGGTTATGTTCTCCGTAGACGGTCGCTGAAGAGCTGAAGACGAGTGAGCGGACGCCGTGCCGGTCCATCACCCGGAGCAGGTTCAGTGTCCCCACGACGTTGTTGTGGTAGTACCGGAGCGGTTCGCGGACGGACTCGCCGACCGCCTTGAGCCCGGCAAAGTGGACGACGGCGTCGATCGGGCGTTGCTTGAAAACGGCGTCGACGGCGGACTCGTCCAGCAGGTCCACCCGGCGAAACACCGCTGCAGTTCCCGTGAGTTCCGCGACCCGGCGCAGGGACTCCTCGCTGGAGTTCAGCAGGTTGTCGATGACAACCACATCGTGGCCGGACTCCTGCAGGGCCAGGACCGTGTGCGAGCCGATATATCCGGTGCCGCCGGTAACCAGAATTCTCATCGTGCGTTTCCTCGAAAGTATGGCCGCGGGGCGCGGCGGGGTGCTGCCTAGCCGAGACGCCTGGCGCCGGCCGCCGGGGTGACCGTGAAGATTCCGGGTGCGGTGAAACCGGCGTCGCCGAAGGCCCGGGCGACGGCGTCGCGGACCCGCTGCTCATCCCCCACGGGGGTCAGCGCAATCGCCGATCCGCCAAAACCGCCGCCGGTCATCCGTGCACCGATGGCTCCGTTCGTCCGGGCCGTGTCCACGGCGAGGTCAAGTTCCGGGCAGGAGATCTCGAAGTCATCGCGCATGGAGACGTGGCTCGCGTCCAGCAACGCGCCGATATGCGCAGGTCCGGCGGTGCCGAGGATCTCTGCGGTCTGCAGGACCCGTTCGTTCTCGGTGACCACATGGCGCACCCGGCGGAACGTCACGGCGTCCAGCACGCGGCCGGCCCGTTCAAGGTCCGCCGTCCCGACGTCGCGCAGGGACGCCGCGCCCAGGAGGTCGGCGCCCCGCTCACACGCGGCCCGGCGCGAAGCGTAGCCGCCGTCGGCGTGTGAGTGTTCGACCCTGGTGTCGATGACCAGCAGGACGAGCCCGGCCTGCCGGGCCTCAAACGGGACCAACCGGACCGACTGGTCGCGGCAGTCGAGGAAGACAGCGTGGCCGTCGGAGCCGCGCAGCGAAGCGGACTGGTCCATGATGCCGGTCGGAGCACCGACAAAGTCGTTTTCCGCACGTTGGGTGAGCAGGACCATTTCTTCGGCGGTGAGTCCCGCGCCCGTGAGGTCGTTGAGGGCCGTGATGACAGCGCATTCGATGGCGTGCGAGGAGGAGAGCCCGGCGCCGGGCGGGACGTCAGAGTCGAGCAGGAGATCGAAGCCCGGGACGTCAATACCGTGCTGCTGCAGGGCCCAGACGACGCCCAGCGGGTATTTGGTCCAGCCTGAAGCCGTCCCGGGCGCCAATGTCCGCGCATCGGCCTCGACGATGCCCTCGTTCCCGAAGGTGGAGAGCAGCCGGACCGTGGTGTCGGCGCGGCGGCGGACCACGGTCTTGGTCGTTTTGTCGATGGCGAACGGCAGCACGAAGCCTTCGTTGTAGTCCGTGTGTTCGCCGATCAGGTTCACCCGGCCCGGGGCCAGCCAGATGCCGTCCGGGCGGGACCCGAAGGCGGTTTCGAAGCGTTCGATGAGCTGTGCCGGCTGCGCGCCGGTCGTGGTCGTGTTCAAACTGGGGCGCCTTCCGGGGTGCTGGCTGGGGAACCGACTGCGGCTACTGCCCGCAACCGTTCCGCGACGGATTCGGGGGTGGTGTCATTGATGAAGGCGCCCACGGCGGCTTCCGATCCGGCCAGGAACTTGAGCTTGTCGGCGGCGCGGCGCGGTGAGGAAAGTTGCAGGTGCAAGATGGCCGGCCCGGCGCAGCGCCGGGTTCACCGGTGCCTGGTGCCAGGCCGCGATGTATGGGGTCTCCGTGGGATAGAGCGCGTCCAGGCGGCTCAGGAGCTCCGGGTACACGTGCGCCAGTTCGTCGCGTTCGGGTCCGGTCAGGGCCGCCAGGTCGGGGACCTGGCGGTGCGGAACCAGATGGACTTCGAGAGGCCAGCGGGCGGCGAATGGCACGTAGGCGCTGAAGTGTTCGCCTTCGAGCACCATGCGGCGCCCGTCGTTCCGCTCCGCGGACAGGAGCGCGGAGGAGAGCGATTGCGTGCCGCCGGTGTCGTCCCAGTGGGCCCCGGCGGCGGCGGCGATGGCGGACGAGCGCGGCGGGAGGTAGGGGTAGGCGTAGATCTGGCCGTGCGGGTGGTGCAGCGTGACGCCGATTTCGGCGCCACGGTTCTCGAACGGGAAGACGTGCTCGATGCCGGACAGCGCGCTGAGCGCTTCCGTCCGCTGCGCCCAGGCCTCGATGACGGTCCGGGCGCGGGTCCAGCCGAGCGCGGCGAAGGTTCCGGTGTGGCTGGGGGTGAAGGCCACCACTTCGCAACGGCCGGACGCCGGGGCGGTGGTTCCCCAGCCGGGCTCCTGGGGGATGGCACCGCTCACGGGACCGAGCGAGGGGAAACGGTTTTCAAAGACCACAACGTCATAGTCCGGAGCCGGAATTTCGGACGGGTTGGCGTGCGTGGTCGGGCAGATCGGACACTGTTCCGCCGGCGGCAGGTGCGTGCGGGTCTGCCGGTGGGCGGCGACGGCGACCCATTCGCCGCTGAGGGCGTCATAGCGGACCTCACCGGGCGCTGCGCGTCCCGGCAGGTCCCGCCGGTCCACGAGGGTTTCGGGGTGGCGGTCCGGCGACCCGGCGTCGTCAAAATAGATGAGTTCGCGTCCATCAGCCAGGCGGGTCGTTGTGATTCGCGTCATGAAAACATTCTTACACGAAAAGGAACATTTAGCGACATATTTGAACATTAACTATCAGTGGGGGTGGCGGCGCATCCGGTTGACGGCGTCCGGCACGCACTCCAAGATTGTCTCGTGAGCGACGCCCGGAAGGACCCCACCATCGGCGCCATCGTGGAACGGCTGGCGGCCCGGTTTCCCGATGCCCCGAAATCCCATATCGCCGGCGTGGTCGGCCAGGAATATGCCCAGCTGGAGACCGGGCGCATCCGGCTCTACATACCGACCCTGGTGGAGAACAGCGCCAGGCAGCGCCTGCACCGGGAGTTTCCGTCCCGGCCCCTGGAGTCCTAGGATTTCCGGACCCTGCCGCTGCGGTTTTCCGGCCGGACCCCTGTCCCAAACCGGCACGGCCGCATAGATTGGTCCGCAGCAGTCCTGAAAGAAAGCGGGCACCCATGGCGGATTCAACGGGCGTGGCGGCACGGCTGGCCGTGGCCCTGGGCATCGTCCTGGGAAGCGACGGAATCCCGCTCAGGCTCCGGGCCTGGGACGGGACGGAAGCGGGCCCGCCCGACGCCCCCGTCCTGGAATTCCGGTCCCGCCGGGCCCTGCGGCGGATGCTGTGGTCGCCTGGCCAGCTGGGCCTGAGCCGGGCCTACGTGGCAGGGGAAATCGATGCGCCCGGCGACATCTTTGCGGGGTTCACCGCCTTGAGATCCGCCGGAAAGTTTGCCGAACCAGGGCCGTTCCGCCCTCTGACGCTGCGCGAATACGGGATCCTGGCCGGAACCGCCCTCCGGCTGGGCGCGCTGGGATTGAATCCGGCGCCGCCGCCTGAGGAGGCGCCGGCAGGGCGCCGGGGCGGCAAGCACACCCGCAGCAGCGACGCAGAGGCAATCTCGCATCACTACGACGTCGGTAATGAGTTCTACGCCCTGGTCCTCGGCCCGTCGCTCGTGTATTCGTGTGCTGTGTGGGCGGACGAGGGCACCGGCCTCGACGCTGCCCAGACGGCCAAACTCGACCTCGTGTGCCGCAAGCTCGGCCTGCAGCCGGGCATGCGGCTTCTGGACGTCGGCTGCGGCTGGGGAAGCCTGGCCCTGCACGCCGCGCAACACTACGGCGTCGATGTCCTGGGCGTGACCCTCTCCGGCGAACAGGCGGCGGCGGCCCGGAAGCGCGCGGCCGACGCGGGACTCACCGGGCGCGTCGAGATCCGCGTCCAGGATTACCGCGACGTCGACGACCCACCATTTGAGGCCATCGCGTCGATCGGCATGTCGGAGCACGTAGGACGGGCCGAAACCCCCGGCTACGTGGCCCACCTCCGCGGTCTGCTGCGCCCCGGCGGCCGGCTGCTCAACCATGCCATCTCCTGGAATGCCGGGCCCACGGCGCCGGACCCGGACTCATTCCTGCCCCGGTACGTCTTCCCTGACGGTGAGATGATCAGCCTCGCCGAAATGATCGGAGCACTCGAATCCGGCGGCCTCGAAGTGCTCGACGTCGAGGCGCTGCGGCGGCACTACGCCCTGACCCTGCGGGCCTGGGTGAACAACCTGGAAGGGCGGTGGGACGAAGCGGTGCAGATCGTCGGGGCGGGCCGGGCCCGCGTGTGGCGGCTATACATGGCTGCGAGCGCGCTGGGGTTCGAGGCCGGACTGACTGGGGTCAACCAGGTTCTCGCTCAGCGCCCGGGCGGATCGGCGCCGCCGCTACGCAGGGACGCCTGGATCTAGCCGTGCTCAGGCGCGGGACCGCATGAAGGCGGCCACGGGCGCCGCCAAAGAGGCGCCGACCTCCGCCGCGCCGAGCCGACGACCGCGGACTGCGAACGAGTGGTCGCCGTCGGCGAGCCACTGGATCTCGGCGGCAGGACCTATGCGCCCGGCCACGGCTTCCAGCAGTCCCGCGGTGGCGAAGGTGTCGCGGGTGCCCTGCAGGAAGAGCATCGGCAGCGTCAGTCCGTACAGGTGTTCGTCACGGAGTTTTTCCGGTTTGCCCGGCGGATGCAGCGGGTAGCCAAGGTAGATGAGACCTGCGGCAGCCATCCCCTCGGCGACCGCCATCGAGGCCATCCGGCCGCCAAATGACTTTCCGGCGGCCCACAGTGGCTCGCCGTGTCCGAGGGAAGCGGCGATGCCCATGGCCGCCCGCCACGCCGCGATGGCCGTGGGCGGCCGGTCCGGAAATTTCCGTCCGGCTTCGCGGTAGGGGAAGTTGAATCGCAGCGTCGCGACGCCCTCGTCGTTCAACGCGCCGGTGAAGCCCTGCAGGAACGGGTGGTCCATGCCGGCCCCTGCCCCGTGCGCAACAACGAGGGTGGCCACCGGGTTCTCCGGCCGCGCATAGGCCGCGGAGACGGAGACGTCGCCGACCTGGACGGTGACGGGGGAGTCGTTGGCTTTCATGCGTCCATCTTCCCTTGCTGCGGCGGCATTGCGGGCGGCGGGGTCGGCGCCGTGGCTCAGGTTTGCGGTGTGCGGTCCCCGGTCCAGGCGGCGAGCAGGGCCTCAATCACGGCAGACGGGCCCGGGCCGGCCAGGAAGTATCCCTGGCCCATGCCGCACCCCAGCCCGCGGAGCACGTCCAGTTGCGCCTGGTCTTCCACGCCCTCGGCGATCACCTGAAGCTGCAGCTTGCCGGCGAGGCCGAGGATGCCTTCGAGCATCGCCGGCGAGGCCGCGTTCACGGAGTGGGCCGCCAGGAAGGAGCGGTCGATCTTGAGGATGTCGGCGGGCAGCGCCGCCAAGGTGCTGAGCGAGGAATAGCCGGTACCGAAATCATCGATCGCGATGCGGGCCCCGGAGCTCTTGAGCCGCTCAATGGCGGCTATCCCGCCGTCGGCGTTCGCCGCGAGGGCTGTTTCGGTGACTTCGAGCACCACGTGTTCCGGACTCGCCTCGGGATCAGCGAGGATGGCTTCAAGGCGGGCCAGGCTTTCCACGCTGGTCAGCTGCAGGGCTGAGAGGTTGACCGACACCCACAGGTCCTCGCAATGGGCCATGGACCGCCGCCAGCCGGCAACCTGGCGACCGGCGGTTTCCAGCACCCAGCCGCCGATGGCTTCGATGTCGCCGCTTTCCTCCGCGAGCGGGATGAATTCGGCCGGGTCCAACCGTCCCAGCGTCGGATGATCCCAGCGCACCAGGGCTTCCACGCCCACGATGGCACCGGAACGGAGTTCAATCACCGGCTGGTAGTCGAGGACGAGCTGCCCGTCCGGCATCGCGGCGGGCAGATCCTTCCGCAGGGCCTCCCGATAGGACATGGTGTCGTAACCTCCCGCGTCGAAGAGCTGGTAGCGTCCCTTGCCGCCGCGTTTTGCCATGTACATCGCAAAATCCGCCTGCCGCAGCAGCTCGGCCGGACTTCGCGTCTCCGGGGTCCGTTCGGCGGCACCCATGCTGGCTGAGACCTCAAGCCGGACCTCGCCGATGGCAAAGGGCGTGCGCAGCGCGTCATGGATCCGGGCGGCGATCCCGGACGTGTGGGCCCCGCCGCCGTCGTCCATCACCACGACGGCGAACTCGTCGCCGCCCAGCCGGGCGACCAGGTCGCCGGCACGCAAACAGGTCCGCAGCCGCCGGGCCAGCTCGATCAGCAGCGCGTCGCCCCCCTCGTGGCCGAGCGAGTCGTTGACGGCTTTGAAGTTGTCGACGTCAATGATCAGCAGGCCTTCATTCCCGGCCCCGGGTCCGGCCGTGCCGCCAAACACCTCGGCCAGCCGCTCGGTCAGCACGGTGCGGTTGCCCAGCCCGGTCAGGGGGTCGTGGTTGGCCCGGTGGATGAGGGCACGATGGCTGTCCTGCACGGTTTCTGCCATGGTGTTGAAGGCCTCCGCGAGCTCCCCCAGTTCGTCACGCCGGACGATGTTGACGCGGTGGCTGTAATCACCTTTTTGCAGCTTCTGGACGCCCCGGCGCAGGTCCTCGACGGGCCGGACCAGAAAGGTGATCAGGCGCCGGCGCAGGTACAGGACGGCGACGGCGAGAATGACCAGGAGCGTGCAGCGTCCCACGAAGACGAGCAGATGGAGCTCCGTGGCGGCGTCGAGACCTGCGTCCATCTCCTCGAAGGAGATCCGCTCGATCTGCGCCAGCATTGCCCGGGCGTCGGAGCTCTCGGCGGTAAAGGCCGCGATCGTCTCCGGGGTGGCGGGTTGGAGTGCGGCGAGCTGGCCGCCCCACAGGGAGCGCGCGCCGAGGGCTGCCTGCCACGCTTGCTCCGTCTGCGCGGCGGCTGCCCGCATCCGGGGGTTCGGAAGTTTGGCCTCCGCATCGTCAAAAAGACGGAGTACACCTTGCTGCTGCTGCAGGAATTCAGCGGACCCGGAACCTGGCGCTGTCAGCAGCCCGATGGCGGCCTGTTCGTTTGCTTCCAGCGCCGCGCGCAGTCCCGTCACTGTCTCGGCCACGAGCCGGAGGCGGTCGCCGGTTCCCAGCACCTGGTCCGTGACGCCGCGGACGCCGAACAACGTCGCGCTCACTCCCACCAGCAGCGTGACGAGCATCAGCACAAAGGCCTTGGACCATTCGCGTTTCAGGCTCGCCGTCCGGCCGGTCCCGGTTCCGGTATCGGGCACTGCGGTCCGCAGACCCGCGGACGGCGGGTTCCGGCGATGGAGGCCTGGCCTGGACCCGGGACCTTCGTGGGCTTCCACTTCGACGTCGTGGGTCATAACAGGCTTCCTCCGTTGCTGGCGGGCCCGGGGCCGGTGCCGCAGCCCGGCGCACTGCCGGCAGGCACCGAACCGTCGATCAGGAGCCTAGCGGAACATCCGGGCTACGGCGCGGCCGGCACGTTATTGGCGCTTTTATGAAGCAGCCGGACGGCGGCGCGCGTGGCACGGACCCGGGCACGCCGCCGTCGTACCCGCAGGCATCAGGACTTTGTGGGTCCTGGGCGTCAGCTGAGGCAGTCGGCGCAGTAGCCGTGTCCGCCTTTTTCGCGGGCCAGCTGGGACCGGTGCCGGACCAGGAAGCACGAGTAGCAGGTGAACTCGTCGTCCTTCTGCGGCACGACTGTGACTGTCAGCTCCTCGCCGGAGAGATCGGCCCCGGGCAGTTCCACGCCTTCTGAGGTGTCCGCCTCATCAAGTTCGCGCACTACGCTGCGGGCGTCCGGCGCGTTGGCGGAGCGGAGGGCCTCCAGGGAGGCGTTGCGTGATTCCGCGACGTCGGACCGTACTTCGTCATAATCTGTAGCCACTGTGTGCTGCTCTTTCCATTGCTGTTATCTGCGGAGTTGCTCCGGCTTGCCGGGATTGAACGGTACAGCATCGTCCTGTCCGTTTGCCGGGAGATCTGCCCTGTTCGGGCGTGACGCTCACGACATCCACGGCCTGGAGCCGCAGGCCGGGGAAACCAGCGCCCGCGTGATGTGGTGCCGGGCTGGCACGCAGTGCCTGGTCGGGCCCGTGCGTCCCGGCGGAGGCCCCGGAGGCGCGGGGGATGCCTAGACTGGGGGCCAGCAGGCATACTGTCCCAAGAGAGGAGTCCCGGATGCGGGTTCTGATGGTGGAGGATGAGAAGGCCCTGGCCGAGACGGTGCGCCGGGGGCTGAAAAACGAGGGTTTCGTCGTTGACCTGGCCTATGACGGGCTGGCAGGTTTGAGTGCCGCGGTTGAGAACACCTATGACGCTATCCTGCTGGACCTGATGCTGCCGCTCAAGAACGGCTACGACGTCCTGAGGGAATTGCGGCAGCGCGAGATATGGACTCCCGTGATGATGTTGACGGCCAAGGATGGCGAATACGACCAGACTGATGCGTTCGATCTTGGCGCCGATGACTACCTGACCAAACCGTTCAGCTTCCTCGTGCTCGTGGCCCGGATCCGGGCGCTCATCCGCCGGGGGGCGCCGGCACGTCCAGTCCTGCTGACCCTGGGAAGCCTGTCAATGGACCCGGCGAAACGCAGCGTCCGCCGGGGAGAGACCCCGATCAGCCTCACCGCCCGGGAATTCGGTCTCCTGGAGTACCTGATGCGCCGGCATGACCAAATCGTCTCCAAGGCGGAAATACTTTACAACGTGTGGGACCCGGCCTTCGAGGGCGGGGACAACGTCGTGGAGGTCTATATCGGGTACCTGCGGCGCAAGCTGGACCTGCCCTTCGGGGTGCATAGCCTCACTACCGTCCGCGGCATGGGTTACATGCTCAGCGCCGACTAGCGGCCGGCGGCCGCGGCCGGCGGGAACCGCGGGGTGCCGGGGCCAGTGCGGTGGCCGTCACCGGTCCGGTCGCCGGCATGACCATTTCAAACCGGCATTGGCCGGCCGGTCCTTCCCTCGTGCGGATGGAGCCGCGATGGGCTGTCATGATCACGGCGGCGATGGCGAGGCCCAGCCCGCTGCCGCCGCTTTCGCGGGATCGGCTCGTGTCCAGCCGGACGAAGCGTTCGAAGATTCTGTCGCGGTCCGCTTCCGGCACCGGAGGGCCGTCGTTGTCCACGGTCACGAGGGCGGCATTCCCTGCAGTGCCGAGCCGGATCGTAATGCGGGAACGGGCGTGCCGCTCCGCGTTGTCCAGGACGTTGCGCAGCACCTGTGCGAGACGGTTGGCGTCGCCGCGGACCCGGGTGGGGGTAAGTTCCGCCCGGATTTCGTTCCGGCTGGTGGAACGGAGCCGACGGACCTCACGGTCCACCACGTCGTCGAGGTCCACGTCCGTTTCCTCCATGGCGGGGCCGTGGTCGTTGGCTTTCGCCAGGGTCAGCAGGCTCTCCACGAGGTAGCTCATACGGGCCGTTTCCTGGGCGAGGACGTCCTTCATTTGGAGCCACATCTTGCCCGACGGGTCGGACGCGGCAATTTCCACCCCGGCGCTGAGGGTGGCCAGCGGGCTGCGCAACTCGTGGCTGGCATCGGAAACGAACCGGCGCTGTTCGCGGTCCGATGCCTGCAGCCGCTCCAGCATCGTGTTCATCGTCAGTGCCAGGGCTTCAATTTCGTCGCGGGTGGAAGGAACATCCACCCGGCCGTCCAAGCGTTCGGCGTCGATCCTGGCCACCTGGCCGCGGATCGTTTCGACCTGGCGGAGTGAACGCCCCACCAGGAGCCAGACCGCACCCGCCACCGTGCCGAGCAGCAGCGGTGTTGCGCCGAGCATGAACCAGGCAACGGTGGCAATGGTATCGGCGCGGAGCTGGGTCGAGTGGGCCACGACTACGGTATAGCCGCCCGGTGAGCCGCTGGCGACGATGTGGAAATCATCGTTGTCACCGATGGTCGGCAGGCTCGAGACGTCCTGGCTCAGCGTCTGTCCCGGCGCCGGGCGCTGGTAGGACAGCGGCGAGTAGGCGGCTACCGGGTCAGAGCTGGCCACGACAAAGCCGCCCGGGTCCAGGAGCTGTACGTACTGTCCGGCGCGCGCCGTCGCCAGCATGTATTCGCTGGCATCGGACACGTCCACATCCTCAAGCTCCGCAATGACACTCTGTGCCTTCTGGCGGGCGGCCGCATTGGTCGAGGCAACCAGCGAGGACTGCAGCAACACCAGAAGGAGCACGCCGCCAAGCAGCAGTGCCACCGCCACGACGCCGACAGCGACGGCGGTGGAACTCTTCCGGACGCCCCACCGGGGGTTTCCGATGGATTTGCCCGTAATCGCGGAGATGACCTCGTCCATACCCCAACAATGCTGCACCACGGGAGGATAGACAACCATCGGCAGGCAGGACCGTCTCCGCCAGGAGTGCTCACGGTCGCGGACGGGATCTGCACGACGGGCGTAGGCCGCGAAAGCGTGCAAAAGGTGCCGGGCCGCGGCCGGCCGGCGTGCATTCTCAGTCCCTTCTCAGGAGACAAGGCCATAGTGAGGGCATGGCCCGGAAGCCTGCCGCTCAGATTTCAGGAGGTGCAGACACGCCGCTTGCAGACATGGCCTGCAGGTGCCGGGGCCGGCGTTTCACAGACACCGGCCGCACGCTCTCCTCAACCAGCGTGCGGCCGGTACCTTTGACTTTCCTGTGACGGCGTCCCGAATCAGGGCCGGGCAGCGGTCCGGAGCCACACGAATTCGTATGGGCCCAGCACAATGCCAGCGTCGAGACGCCGTGCCTCCCCGGTGAGGATGTCGACCGCCTCCGCTGCGCATCCGGAGAGGGTTTCGGCGGAGACGGTCTGCTCTGCGTCGCTGAAGTTGGCGAGGGCAAGGATGGCGGTGCCGTCACCGGGCCGCTGGTAGCCCAGGACGGCGCGGTTGTTCGTGGCAAAGTCGACCAGTCGGGTGCCGGCCAGTTCCGGCGTCGCGGATCGTGCGGCGACCATGCGCTGCAGTCCGGCAAAGACCGCGCCGGCCGGCGTCCCCGGATCGTGGCGTTCGGCATAGGACTGCTCCGGGTAGTGGGGCCGGTTCACCCAACGGCTGTCCGTGCCGTGTCCGTCTTCGAGCGCATACCCGTAGTCGTTGAGCTGACCCACCTCATCGCCAAGGTACAGCAGCGGAATGCCGCCGGTGCTGAAGGTCACCGAGTGCGCCAGCAGGATACGGGCGACGGCCCCGGCGGACCCGTCCTCGAGCCCGCAGAGCGACGCAGTCGTTCCGGAAATCCGGCAATCGCCGGTGCGCGGGTTGTCCTGGAACGGGACCCCGCGGGCAAAGCTGCCGGGAAAACGGTTGACGAAGAACGAGTTGAGGAACCGGCGGTGTTCGAAGCCGTTGATGCCGAGTTCGGCGGCGTCCTCGTCCGCAAAGGTCCAGCCGATGTCGTCGTGGCTCCGTACGTAATTGACCCAGGCGGTTCCCGGCGGAATATTATGCCGCCGTTCCAGGGCCTGGGCCAGCAGGGAAACATCCCGGGTGGCCATGGACTCCCAGATCAAGGCCATCTGGAGCGGATTGTAGGAGAGCTGGCATTCGCCCGGATCAATGTAGCGGGCGACTTCGTCCGGGTGGACGATTGCCTCGGACTTGAACAAGAGGGAGGGTGCCGCGAGCCGGCAGACGGCGTTGAAGGCGCGGAGCAGGAGGTGCGCTTCGGGAAGATTCTCGCACGGCGTGCCGAGCTGCTTCCAGATAAACGCCACGGCATCCATCCGAAGGATATCGATGCCTTGGTTGGCGAGGAACAGCATTTCGCCGGCCATGGCGCGGAAGACGTCCGGATTGGAGTAGTTGAGGTCCCACTGGAAGGTGTGGAACGTCGCCCACACCCAACGGCCGTCCTCGAGTGCAACGAACGAGCCGGGGTGGTCGTCGGGAAAGATCTCGCGGACGTCGCGTTCGAAGGCATCCGGCATGGTCCGGTCCGGATACATCCAGTAGTAGTCGCTGTATTCAGGGCTTCCTTCCAGCGCTTTCCGGGCCCACACGTGTTCGTTTGAGGTGTGGTTGAAGATGAAATCGACCACGAGGCTGATCCCGTTGGCACGCAATTCGGCTGCCAGCAGTCGGAGCTGTTCCATGCTGCCGAGTTTCGGGTTGACGTCCCGGTAGCTGGAGACGGCGTAGCCGCCGTCGGAGTGCGGTTCCGGTGCGAGGAAGAGCGGCATCAGGTGCAAGTAGGTGAGGCCGAGCTCTCTGAAATACGGGATTTTGGCGCGGATCCCTTCGAGATCCTCCGCATATCGGTCCACGTAACAGACGCCGCCGAGCATGTCATTGGACTGGAACCAGCCGTCGTGGGCTGCACGCGCGGCGTCGAGGGCCTTGAGGTCCGCCGGCCGCTCCGACCAGGAGCGGGCGGCCTGCACCACGAGGGCCGTCAGTTGGGCCAGCCAGTCCTCCCGCGCGCCGTAAAGGCCCTGGAACAACTGGCAAAGCACGGGAAAATGCCGGTCAAACCGCTCCTCGAAGGCAGTCCAGTCAGTGCCCTCCCGGGCAATCCCCGTCTCGCTCGCCAGGGCACTGAGTACGTACTGACGGGACTTGTGGTCCAGGATGGCGGATTCAGGCACGCAGGCGCTCCTTTGACAACGTTCGGCCGCGGTGGCCGGGTGGGCTTTATATCGTATCCATTCCGGCGCCTCCGTCACGGTGCCGCCTGCCGCGATCGGGCGCCGGTAGGGGAAGTATGACGCCGGTGTTACGCCGGCACCCGGATGGACAGCGGGTCCATGGGTTGTCCGGCCGCGTACTGGCCGTCGAACAGTTCAGCGCCGGCGGGGGAGTTCAGGACGTCCGCCTGCTCCCAGACCAGGAACCCGCCGATTTCGCGGGGGGCCGTTGCCTGCACGAAGCCCAGCTCGGCGCGGTCCTGGCCGGCGCCGGTGCCGATTGACAGGACCCCTCGGCCGCCGGAAAACTCGACCCACGGGTCCAACAGCCGGAACAGGAGCATGCCGTGGTGGCCGGCGAGGCGGACGTCCCCCCGGAAGCGCAGGACTCCGGTGCCGGTACGGACGTCGTAGTCCGAGCCGGCGGACGGGAAGCTGAAGTGTCCGGACCCGGACACTGCCGCCCCGGCGGAGACGGTCACGGTCCCGTCCGGAAGGTCCGTGATGTACTCAACGAAGCTCCGCTTGATGCCCCAAGTGAGGCCCATCGGAGGCAGAGGATCGGCTGAAGGGGGCGCTGCGTGCACGCGGGGGCTCCTGTTGCTGGGGGCTGGTCTGCTTCGAGCCTAGCCGGGCATCCCCGCTCGCATGAACTCCGGTGTTTTCGCCCCGGGGCAGCCCGCCGGCCACTACTGGGACAACCGCGGGAAACTACTTGCTGCATTGCCGGACTACCTGCCGCCGGGCCGGCACCGGCTACTCGGGGCTACTGACCGCTGTACCCGTCTTTTTTGGGGCCCGAAGTCGGGTAGCGCCATCGCTTGTTGCCTCCTTATCAGCCGTGACACGGTGACATTGGAAAGTCGGAGGGAACAGTGTCGCAGCGCCGTCTAGTTCCGATGCTGATGCGTCCCTCCACCCAGCGATTCAGTTCGTTTTACCTGGGGAATACGGAGAACATCGTGCAAAATCAGACCGGACCCACACCATCGATTTCAGTGCGCCTCTTCGGAACGTTCGAGGTTCGCCGGGACGGAGTCGCCCTGACGGCGGCTGACATGGGCGGCTGCAAACCCCGGCACATCCTGGAGATACTGCTTTTGAACCTCGGTACGCCGGTATCCAAGACGAGCCTGATCGAGCAACTCTGGGGTGCGGGCGCAAGCGACGGGGCCGTCGCGACACTGGAGAGCTACATTAGCGGCATCCGCCGGGCGATCCAGCCGGGGCAGACGAAGACCGGACCGCTGCGCACGGCAAACAGCGGCTACGTCCTGGATCCGCAACTAGTGGATCTGGACCTGTCCAATTTCCACAAACTACTGCGTGCCGCCAATGAGGCGGAACCCGCACAGGCCTACCCGCTGCTGCTCGAGGCGCTGGAGATCGCGGCCGAACCGCTGCTCGGCTTCGAACTGGCCTCGGACTGGGCGGAGGAGGCACGGATCCGCCATGCTGCGGACAAGGTCGCAGCGCAGATCTTTGCCGCGGAGACTGCGGCTACGCTGGGCCTGCCCGACGACGCCGTCAACCTCGCGCAGTCGGCAATCCGTACCGAACCGCTCAACGAACGGGCGTGGACGATCCTTGTCACGGCCTATGAACAGGCGGGCCTTCCCGTCGAGGGGCTCTCGGCCTATGACCGGTGCCGCCGGCTCTTTGACCATGACCTCGGCTGCGCCCCGGGACCCGCGCTGCAGGCGGCCCACCTGAGGCTCCTGCGCCAACGCGCGGAAAGCAACACGGAACTCTCCGAAGTGCTCGCGGCGCTCGTGTACCTGGGGGACCGCCTGAACGGGTCCAAGACCCGCCAGCAGCCGGCCGCCGAATCCCAGCGTATGCACGAACACGCCGGCCGCGTTCTGGACGCCTTCCTGCAGCGGGTCCGCGCCGCCGTCTGAGCTTCCGCGTTACCCCCGGCCCTGCCGCGCCAGCCCGGGGTGAACGGCGGGTTCGGCCGCCCATCCGGCCGCCGGTGCCGTTAGTTTCGTCACGTGCCCGGGATTCATCCGGCAACCCCCCACCGATGGCCCCATACTGGGAGTGGCCCGCGCGGACTTTTCCTACCGCCCGGCAGGAGGAGAATCCATGGACAAGCTGAAAGCCGTTGTGACCAACGAGTACTTCCCCGCGGCGGCGGTCCTGTTCGGCGTTGTCCTGTTCTGGACGCTGGGGCTGCTGGGCGGACTCTCCCTCTTGAGCACCGGGCAGTCCCCGGTGACCATTCTCAGCTGGCTCCTCTTCGTCTACACGGCCGCGGTGCTCTCGCCACTCGCCGGACTCATGGCGGCCAGCGACCTCATTCGCCGGTGGCTCCGGAACCGCGCGACGCCGGCCGCAGCGCAGACCGCACGCGCCACCTCCGGGAGCTCTCCGTCCGCGTGAGCGCGCGCCGTACCCGCCCGCACCCCTGACGCGCGCCGTCGGACGTTACTCGAACCGGGACGGGTCACCCATCCCGCGCCGCACGACTTCGGCTGCGCCGCCGGAGAAATCGATCACCGTGGTCGGCTCCGCTCCGCAATCGCCGGAGTCCACGACGGCATCCACCACATGGTCCAGGCGTTCCTTGATTTCCCAGCCCTGCGTCAGGGGTTCCTCCTCGTCCGGCAGCAGCAGCGTGCTCGAGAGCAACGGTTCGCCGAGTTCGGCCAGCAGGGCCTGGACCACGGGGTTATCGGGAATACGGACGCCGACGGTTTTCTTCTTCGGGTGCAGCAGCCGTTTGGGAACCTCTTTGGTCGCGGGCAGGATAAAGGTGAAGCTGCCCGGCGTGACGGCCTTGATGCTGCGGAAAACATCGTTGTCGATCTGCACGAACTGCCCCAGCTGGGCGAAGTCCTTACAGACCAGCGTGAAGTGGTGTTTGTCATTGAGCTGGCGGATCGTCCGTATCCGGTCCAGGGCTTCCTTGTTTCCCAGTTGCGCGCCGAGGGCGTAGCAGGAGTCGGTGGGATAAGCGATCAGGCCCCCGGACCTGATGATCTCCACCACTTGGCCGATGGAGCGCGCCTGGGGATTCTGTGGGTGCACATCGAAATATCTCGCCATCCCACGAGCTTACGCCCCGCTTGGTCCGGAGCTGGTGATCTTCCCGCGTCGCCTCATAGAATGGCCGGTGTCACCGGGAGGCTGATCCCGGGAGCCCGGCGCATGCCCATGGGCAGCCCCAAGAAGAGGAGCAGCAATGACCTTATCCCGTGAGGAAGAAAGCGATCTACGGCAGTGGAGCAACCGTCTGATCCAAGCCCTGCAGATCCTCGATCTGGAGGTCGACCACGAAAAAATCATTGAGGTCGCCGAGCAGTCGGCGCGGTCCGTCGGCCCGCACGCCGGTGCCGTCAGTGCCTTCATTGTGGGCTACGCGGCCGGGACGGTGTCCACCCACGGCCGCAAGGGCTCCCACGAGGCGGCAGCCGCCGCAGCGGAGAAAGTTCTTCAGCTCACCGCCGGCGGGGAAGAAGGCGGCCCGGATGACCGCGGGTGGACTAAAACCGCGCAATAGGCACGGACCCCGCCAGTGATCCGGCGCACGCGGGGACACAGGAGGCCGCTTCCCGTTGGGAAGCGGCCTCCTGTGCGCAGCCGCCGGCGGGCAGCGGTCCCGTTATCGGGACACAGCGGCCCCGGCCGTCGAGCCTTCGGCGCCTTCCGGTGTCTGGTCCTTGCTCGGTTCCAGCCGGACGATGACAGCTTTCGAGATGGGGGTGTTGCTGCCCTCTGCGGTGTGGTTCAACGGGACCAGCACGTTGGCCTCGGGGTAGTAGGCGGCAGCGCAGCCCGGGGCGGTCGGGTAGGAGACCACCCGGAACTTGCGGATGACCCGTTCCGTGCCGTCCTGGTATTCGCCGCGGATGTCCACGAACTGCCCGTCGGCCAGCCCCAGTTCGGCAATATCGGCAGGGTTGACGAACACCACGTGCCGGCCCTTCTTGATCCCGCGGTACCGGTCATTGTGGCCGTAGATGGTGGTGTTGAACTGGTCATGGGACCGCATGGTCTGCAGGATCAAGGTCCCCGCAGGCCGTTGCACCGGCTCCAGGTGGTTCACCGTCAGGACGGCCTTGCCCGAGGGTGTCGGGAACGTCCGGGAGTCCCGCGGGCCGTTGGGCAGGATGAAGCCGCCTTCCTGGCGGATCCGCTCATTGTAGTTCTCACAGCCGGCCACCACGTGGGAAATGTGGTCCCGGATCACGTCATAGTTCCGTTCAAACGCATCCCAGTCGGCCCGGACCTTGTCGCCGACGACCTCCTTGGCGAGGCGGCTGACGATCGCGGTTTCGGAAAGCAGGTGGTGCGAGACCGGCTCCACGCTGCCCCACGATCCATGCACCGCGCAGACCGTATCCTCCACCGACACGAACTGCGGCCCGCTTTCCTGGATGTCGATCTCCGTCCGTCCCAGTGTGGGCAGGATCAGAGCCTCGGCGCCCGTGACGGTGTGCGAGCGGTTGAGTTTGGTGGAGACCTGGACGCTCATCTCGGTGTTCTCCATCGCTGCCTCGGTCGCTTGCGTATCGGAGATGGCGCCGACGAAGTTACCGCCCATGCCGAAGAACACCTTGAGCCGGCCTTCACGCATGCCCTCAATGGTCTGGACGGCGTCGACGCCGTGCTCGCGCGGGGGCTCGAAGTCGAATTCCTTGGCCATCGCGTTCATGAAGGTCTCCGGCATCTGCTCCCAGATACCCATGGTGCGGTCGCCCTGGACATTGCTGTGGCCCCGGATCGGCGAGGCGCCGGCGCCGGGCTTGCCGATGTTGCCGCGCAGCAGGAGGAGGTTGATGATCTCCTTGATCGTTGCAACGCCCTTCTTCTGCTGCGTGATGCCCATGGCCCAGGTGATGATGACCTTATCCGCCTTGAGGTAGCGGGCCGCTAGTTCGTCGATTTCCTCGACCTGGAGTCCGGTAGCCTCGAGCACGGCGGCCTCGTCCAAGGCCGACAGATGTTCGCGGAGTTCCGCGAGTCCTTCGCAGTGCTTGTTGAGGAAGTCATGGTCCAGGACGGTTCCGGGGTTGCGGTCTTCGGCGTCGAGGACCCGCTTGGACACGGCCTGCAACAATGCCATGTCACCGCCGATGCGGATCTGCATGAACTGGTCAGCGATCTCAGTGCCCCGGCCGACGACGCCCTTGACCTTCTGCGGGTTCTTGTAGCGGCGCAGGCCGGCCTCGGGCAATGGGTTCACGGCGACGATCTCGCCGCCGTTTTCCTTGCAGGCCTCCAGCTCGGTCAGCATCCGCGGGTGGTTGGTGCCCGGGTTCTGGCCCATCACGATGATCAGGTCGGCATTGGCGTAATCCTCGAAGGCGACCGTGGCTTTGCCGATACCGATGGTCTGGCCCATGCCCCAGCCGGATGACTCATGGCACATGTTGGAGCAGTCGGGCAGATTGTTCGTGCCATAGCCGCGCACCATGAGCTGGTAAGCGAAGGCGGCCTCGTTGGACGTCCTGCCGCTGGTGTAGAACACGGCTTCGTGGGGCGAGGCCAGGCCTTTGAGCTTGTTGCCCAGCAGCGTGATCGCCTCGTCCCAGCTGATCGGCCGGTAGTGGTCCTCGCCCGCCGGTTTGTAGACCGGTTCCGTCAGGCGGCCCTGCATGCCCAGCCAGTACTCGCTGCGCTTACGCAATTCACTTACCGGGTGTTCGGCCCAGAAATCCGACGCGATAACGACGGGGGTGGCCTCCCATGTAACGGCCTTGGCCCCGTTTTCACAGAATTCGAACGTCTTCCGGTGCGCGGGGTCCGGCCAGGCGCAGCTGGGGCAGTCGAAGCCCTTTTTCTGGTTCATCGCGAGCACCGTCTTGCGCGTGCGGTTCACGCCCATGTGCTCGATGGCCGGGACCATGGAATGCAGGACGCCGGGAATGCCGGCGGCCCAACTTTTCGGGCCGTTTGTGACTTCGAGGTCTTTCTCGTCAGTCTCTTCGATCCGGGGGTTCTTGGCCGTCACGTAAACATCCTTTCTGCTAGCACCGCCAGGTTGAGGGGGCGCGCGGAGCTACTACTAGGCACTCTACTCCGACGTCGTCGGGCAGGCCCGGAATGCCTGGCGCCCGCATGCCGCGCCCTAGGTGCGGGCCGGCACGGAGGTGACTTTCGGCCCTAGGTCCGGTCCGGGCCGGAGCGGAAGCTTAGGGTACACAGCGACTCACAGGTCCCATACAGTCCCGCCCCCGTACCCGGAATGGTCCGGGCACAGCCGACGCCGGACGGTGGCGGGTGCCGGTACGGGAGCATCATGACGAAACATCACCAGCCCACCCTCCGCTTCCTCGGGGCGACGGACACCGTCACCGGCTCCCGCTATCTGATCGACTCCGGCGGCACACGCGTGTTGGTCGATTGCGGGCTGTTCCAGGGCTACAAGCGCAGCCGGGAACGCAACCGCGCACCTTTCCCGGTCCCGCCGCACTCCGTGGATGCCGTGGTGCTGACGCACGCGCATCTGGACCACACGGGCTACGTACCGGCGCTGGTCCGGGACGGATTCGGGGGCCCCGTGTACGCAACGGACGGCACCACCGACCTCTGCAAGCTGCTCCTGCCGGACAGCGGATACCTGCAGGAAGAGGAAGCCCGGTACGCCGATCACCGGGGATCCTCCACGCACAGCCCGCCGCTGCCGCTCTACACCGCCGCCGACGCGGTCAAATCGCTCAACCAGTTCGAAATCTGCGCATTCGATGCGCCCCTTGACCTTGGCGGCGGCATGGAACTGACGTTTGTTCCGGCCGGGCACATTCTGGGGGCGGCCCAGGTCCACATCCGTATCGGCTCCCAGTCGGTGCATTTCACCGGCGATCTGGGCCGTGACGATGACCCGCTGATGTTTCCGCCGCGGCCACTGGGAGAGGTGGGCGTGCTCGTCACCGAATCAACGTACGGAAACCGGAAGCACTCCACCGTTGATCCGGAGCAACAACTTGGCGAGATCATCACCAAGGTCGCCAAGCGCAATGGCGTGGTGCTGATTGCCTCATTCGCCGTTGGCCGGGCGGAGACCCTCATGCTGTATCTTTCCCGGCTCCGCCGCAAGCACGCGATCCCGGACCTTCCGGTCTACCTGAACAGCCCCATGGCGATTAACGCCTCCGACATGTACCAGCGCCATCCGGAGGAGCACCGGCTCCCGCCGGAAGACTACGAGGGGATGTACAAGGTGGCCTCGCTGACCCGTACGGCGGACGACTCGAAGCTGCTGAATCTCCGCGGCGGCCCCATGGTCATCATCTCCGCCAGCGGCATGCTCACGGGCGGCAGGATCCTGCACCACATCTCCGCCTACGGCTCCGACCCGAAGAACGCCATCATCCTCAGCGGCTACCAGGCCGCCGGAACCCGCGGCGCCGCGCTCGCCGCCGGCGTGCGGGATCTGCGCATCTACGGGGAGGATGTTCCCATCCGTGCGGACGTCATCCAACTGGACAGCCTGTCAGCGCACGCCGACGCGGACGGCATTCTCGCGTGGATGAAGGCGGCAGGCACTGCGCCCCGCATGACCTACATCACCCACGGTGAACAGGACGCTTCCGATGCCTTGCGGCTCCGGATCAAACACGAACTCGGTTGGCAGGCCAGGGTGCCCGAACATCTCGAGAAGATTTCCATCGAGGAGCCCCGATGACACCCGGCATCGACCTGCGGCGTTCCGTGCTGCGGGAGATCCACAGCATCGCCCGGCCGCTGAAAACGGACCGGGACCTCGACGTGCTCGTCCGGCGCGCCAAGGAGTGCCGGTTCGTGGCGGTCGGCGAGGCCACGCACGGGACCCACGAGTTCTATACCTGGCGGAACACACTGAGCAAACGGCTCATCGAGGAAGAGGGCTTCACCTGGATTGGCGTCGAGGGCGACTGGCCCGATTGCTGGCGCATCAACCGGTGGCTCCGCGGTGACAGCGACCACGGGGAGCAGGGAGTGCACTCCCTGCTCGAAGGATTCGAACGCTGGCCTACGTGGCTCTGGGCGAACGAAGAAGTGGCTTCATTCCTGGACTGGCTGCGCGGGTGGAACGACCAGCGGCCCGTGCACCGGCGGGTCGGCTTCTATGGGCTGGACGTCTACTCCCTCTGGGACTCGTTGCGCGAAATCATCGGCTGGCTGGCAGCAAACGTCCCTGACTCGGTCCCGGCCGCCCTGCGCGCCTGGCAGTGCTTCCTGCCCCACCATGAGGATCCGCAGCAGTATGCCTGGAGTACGCGGCTCGTGCCCCGGTCCTGCGAGGCAGACGTCGTTGACCTCCTGACCAGGGTCAGAAGCAGGACTTCCAGTCCGGGGCAGCAAAACGACGCAACCTTCGACGCCGTCCAGAACGCCGAGGTCGCTGCGAACGCGGAGGCCTACTACCGCACCATGGTCCGCGGCGACAGGCAGTCCTGGAACGTGCGGGACCACCACATGGCTGACACGGTCGACCGGCTCAGCCGGCACCTGGGACCCGGTTCGAAGGGGCTCATCTGGGAACACAACACGCATGTGGGGGATGCCCGGGCCACCTGGATGGCGCAGGACGGCCTGGTCAATATCGGACAGCTGCTGCGCCAACGGCATGCCAGCGAAGGCGTCATGCTCGTAGGCCTGGGCTGCCACCGGGGCACGGTCCTGGCGGCCGACACGTGGGGCGGCCCGGAACGCATCCTGCCAGTGCCGGCAGCACGCCTTGGAAGCCACGAGGACTTCCTGCATGAGGCCCTCGGTGCCCCGGCAGTCCTGCCATTCGGTGAGGACCGGTCCGGCCCGTGGCTCTCCGCCTGGCTGGGCCACCGGGCAATCGGCGTGGTCTACCACCCGGACCGGGAACACGGAAACTACGTGCCGACCCGGATGGGGGCCCGCTACGATGCCCTGATCTGGCTGGAGCACACGTCGGCGCTGCGCCCCGTGCGCCGTGAGCCGCCGCCCCGGGAACACGAATTCGAGACAGCTCCGAGCGGACTCTAGGCGCCCGAAGCGGCCCGGAGGCGGCAAGACCTAGCCGATGAGAGGCTTAAGGCACTAACGTATGACCCGATAGCCGGGAACACTGAAGTCGGCAGCCGGCCTGTGCCGCCCGGACCGTACGGTCCAAGGAACACGCGACGGAAAGAGCAGGATTCAGCATGAGCAAACCCATCGTTGTCGGTATCAATGGTTCGGCGGGAAGCGACGCGGCCCTGTCCTGGGCCCTCGACCGCGCCGCCCAACGCAACCTGCCGGTTCTGATCATGCATGCTACCGATGACCGGTGGATCACCCGGGACATCCAAAACCGCGAAATGCTCCGGGAGGCCGGGCTTGACCTGCTCCAAAAGGCCGAGGCCGTCGCCCGTGAAAAGGCGGCAGGCGTCAAAGTCGAGAGCCAGCTCCGGCATGGCAGTGCGGCCGCGGCGCTGCGCGAGGCTTCGGCCGGGGCCTCGATGGTGGTGGTCGGTGTGCACAACAAGCACTGGCTCGACGGCGGCCCGCTGACGGACCGTGCCCTGCAGGTTGTGTCGGCCTCGGACTGCCCGGTCGCTGTCATCCCGCCCGGGCCGCAGGCTGAACACGCGGGGGTCGTGGTCGGCGTCGACGGCTCCGAAGAGTCGCTCCAGGCCGTAGTCATCGCGGCGGCCGAGGCGGACCACGCCGGGGACGAACTCACGGTAGTCCATGCCTTTCCTCCCGCTGACCGGTGGGTGAAGGAGACCATGCCCGACGGCCGACTTACCGAGACCGTCATCGCCGAGGACCGGATTGTGCTCTCCGAATCTGTCGCGGGCCTGACGGACAAGTATCCGGACCTGGTGGTGCACCAGGAGCTTGAAACATACAAGGAACCGGCCAAGGCGCTGGTGGACGCTGCCGCCAAGGCGAGGCTCCTGGTCATTGGAAGCCGCGGCCGCGGCGGCTTTTCCCGGCTCGTGCTGGGGTCCACGGCGCACGCCGTCCTCCTGAACGTGCCCTGCCCCACCATCGTGACGCGGCTGGAGAAGGTCAAGCACAACGCGTAACGCGCAGCGACCGGTGACCTTGAGGCCGGCCCGGGCCGGAGGGACGATGTAGCGGTGGACGACCTCTTCGACTTCGTCGGGCATTTCTGGTGGCTCGTGTTTCCGCTGAGCGGACTGCTCGGCGGGTGGGCGCGGTCCTGGACGAGGGCCAGCGAGCGTCGGCACCGCCGTCGGGTGGAGCTCTACAAGCTCCAGCACCAGGGGTCGCAGGCCGAGGTGGCGCACCAGGCCGCGGCCGCTTCGCTGCTGGCGGCGCACGACGCCGTGAACCGGCGCTGGCTCGACTACGAGCTCGACGTCGGCAAACTCATCGACTTCCCGGTCATGACGGATGTCCGGGAACCCCTTACGGTCGCTTTCCTCCGGGCCAAGCGGCAAGCCGATGGCCTGCGGCCCGAGGCCGGCGAGGCTGTGCCGCCGACCCGGCTCGCGGAGTACCGGGACGCCGTGCACGGCTACGAGGTCGCCTTCGACGTCGCCGAACGCGAGGCGATCCGGATCAGGGACAGCAAATTCGCCGGACCGGAACGCCGGCGCCTGGAGGTCGCCCGCAAACTCCTCAGGATCGCTGCCGACGCCGCCGCCACCCCGGCCGAACGCCAGACGGCCTACAAGCGGGCGAAACGCGAGCTGGACGGGCTCATCGTCCTGCCTCCGCAGACCCAGGCCGCGCTCGAACGGAGCATTGCGTCCACGCTCGACGCCGGGGACCGCCCGGATTTCCGCCACAACTGATACCGGAGCCGGGTCCGGGGACGGGGCAGGCCCGGGCCGCGCTCCGCAGGGTGGGAAGGTGGCGGCAGAATGGCTACGCTTGGCCCATGGCAGGTTTCCAGTACTTTGTGGCGTCTTCCCTGGACGGATTCATCGCCACCGCCGATGACAACCTCGACTGGCTTCTGGAGTTCGACGGGTTCGAGGGCGGCAGGGAAAGCTATGACGCGTTTATCGCCGGCATCGGCTGCGTTGTGATGGGCGGTGAAACGTACGCCTGGCTGCGGAAGCACCAACCCGACGAGTGGCCCTATCCGGGTATTCCCTGCTGGGTCTTCACGCACCACGAGCACTCGGCACCGCAAGGCGCCGATATCACCTTCGCGCGCGGACCGGTTGCGGAGTTTGTGCCCGATCTCGCCGCGGCGGCAGGTGACCGGAACGTGTGGATCGTCGGCGGGGGAGTCCTCGCGGCACAATTCGCCGACGCCGGGGTGCTGGACGAGCTCATCATTTCGGTTATTCCCGTGATGCTGGGCCGCGGCAAGACGGTCCTCCCGGTGGGCCGTCCGACGGCGCCCCTTGAGTTGCTTTCCTCCCAGCCCATGGGCCGCGGGGTGATGGAACTGCGCTACCGCTTCGGCGCCGCGGCGTAGCCTACCCGGCGGAGTCCCGGATGAGGTTGGTGATCCGTGCCGTGGAGAGCCGCCGCCCCGCCTCATCTGTCATCACGATTTCATGGGTGGTGAGGGTCCGGCCCAGGTGGATGGCGGTGCACGTCCCCGTGACGATGCCGCCGGCCACGGCCCGGTGATGCGTCGCCCCCACTTCGATTCCCAGCGCCTGGCGGTCGGGTCCGGCGTGCATGGCGGCGGCGAATGAGCCCAGGGTCTCCGCCAGGACCACGTGCGCGCCGCCGTGGAGGATGCCGGCCACCTGCGTATTGCCTGCCACCGGCATGGTGGCCACCATGCGCTCCGGGCTCATTTCCAGGAACCGGATCCCCATTTTCACCACCAGGGCGCCGACGCCCATCCGGCCGAGCCAATCATGCAGCCCGGCCGGAACCCCTGCCTCGGCCAGTTCGGCGGCGAAGGGCGCTGGCGTGAAATTGTCCATCATGGCAACTAGGCTGACACCTGTGAGTGAAACTACCAAACCGGCCCCTTTCCCCTCAGCGACAGACAGTGCAACGGACACGGCCACTGATCCTGCCGCCGGGCAGGGTTCCCCGGTTCACGTCGCAGACCCCGCGGCGGCACCCCGCCGTGCCGCCGTTGAGGTCTCCGCCACCGAGCAACCCGTGGTGCCCATCACCGACCAGCCCCGACTGATGGTGCTGGACGGCCACTCCATGGCGTTCCGGGCGTTTTACGCCCTGCCGGCCGAGAACTTCTCCACATCCACGGGCCAGCACACGAACGCCGTCCACGGCTTCACGTCCATGCTGATCAATTTGATCAAGGAGCAGAAACCCACGCACGTTGCTGTCGCCTTCGACGTTTCGGACGACACCACCTTCCGGAAAGCCGAATACGACGGCTACAAGGCCGGCCGGAACGAGACGCCGCGCGAATTCAGCGGCCAGATCGACCTGATTAACAAGGTCATGCACGCCTGGGGCATCAAGACCATCGCCATGCCCGGTTTCGAAGCCGACGACATCCTCGCCACCCTCGCAGCCCAAGGCGACGCGGCAGGCTTCGAGGTGCTCCTCGTCTCCGGCGACCGCGACACCTTCCAGCTCATCACGGACAACGTCTTCGTCCTCTACCCGAAGCAGGGCGTCAGCAACATCCCGAGGATGGACGCTGCAGCCATCGAAGCCAAGTACTTCGTGACACCGCCACAGTATTCGGACCTCGCCGCGCTCGTGGGGGAATCCGCGGACAACCTGCCCGGTGTGCCCGGGGTGGGCCCGAAGACCGCCGCCAAATGGATCAACCTCTATGGCGGCCTCGAAGGCATCCTCGCGAACCTGGACAAGATCGGCGGCAAAGTCGGCGACGCGCTCCGCGAACACCTCGAATCCGTCAAGCGGAACCGGCGGCTCAACCACCTCCTCCGGGACCTCGAACTGCCCGTCTCGCTCGAGGAACTCGAAGAGCCCCGCCCCGACCACGACGCCGTCGAGGAACTCTTCGACACACTCGAATTCAAGACGCTCCGGACCCGCCTGTTCGCGCTGTACGGCAATGACACCACGGACGTCCATACGGAGAGCATCGAAGTCCCCGAGTACACGACCCTGACCGCGGCCGCGGAACTCCGGGAATTCCTCGACGCCGGCAAGGGGGGCCGTTCCGCCCTCGCCGTGGAGCTGGTGCCCGGCGGGATCGCTGACGACGCCGCCGCGATCGCCGTCGTGCGGACCGACGGTGCCGCCTACATCGACCTCGCCTCCCTTGACGCCGAGGCCGATGCGGTGCTGGCCGCCTGGCTGAACGACCCGGCAGCCGCCAAGGTCGTGCACGGTTTCAAGCCGGCGCTGAAGGCCTTCACCACCCGTGGCCTGGGCCTGGACGGCGTCATCGACGACACCGCCATCTCCGGGTACCTGATCCAGCCGGACCGCCGCAGCTACGAGCTGGCAGAACTTGCCCAGCACCACCTGAAAATGAACGTCTCGACCGAAGCTGCCAAGACCGGCCAGCTGGAACTGGCCTTCGACGGCGAGGACGACGGCGCCGCCGCCGGCGCGCTCGTCCAGCAGGCCGCCGTCGTCCTCGCCCTGAGCCACCACTTCGAAACGGAACTGACAACCCGCGGGGCGCAGGAACTGCTCACCAGCCTCGAACTGCCGGTCAGCCGCGTCCTGGCCCGGATGGAGCTCGACGGCATCGCCGTGTCGATGGACCGCATGAACGAGCAGCTGGCGGACTTGTCGAAGGTCATCGAGAACGCGCAGGAACTGGCGTTCGCGGCGATCGGCCACGAAGTGAACCTCGGCTCGCCCAAGCAGCTGCAGACGGTGCTCTTTGAGGAACTGGGCCTGCCCAAGACGAAAAAGATCAAATCCGGCTACACCACCGATGCCGCCTCGCTGAAGAGCCTGCTGGAGAAGACCGGGCACGAATTTCTGGTCCAGCTCATGGCCCACCGGGAATCGGCCAAACTCCGCCAGATGGTGGAATCACTCAAGAAGTCCGTGGCCGACGACGGCCGGATCCACACCACCTACGCGCAGAACGTCGCCGCGACGGGCCGGATCTCCTCCAACAACCCCAACCTGCAGAACATCCCCGTCCGCAGCGAGGAAGGCCGGCGGGTGCGCGGGATCTTCGTGGTCAGCGAGGGCTTCGAGTGCCTGCTCTCCGCGGACTACTCCCAGATCGAAATGCGGATCATGGCGCACCTGTCCGCCGATCCGGGCCTGATCCAGGCCTATAAGGACGGCGAGGATCTGCACCGGTTCGTCGGATCGCACATTTTCGGTGTCGCGCCGGCCGACGTCACCAGTGCGATGCGCTCCAAGGTCAAGGCGATGTCCTACGGACTGGCCTACGGGCTGACCTCCTTCGGGCTGTCCAAGCAGCTTGAGATCTCCGTCGACGAGGCCCGGACCCTCATGAAGGAATACTTCGAGCGCTTCGGCGCGGTCCGCGACTACCTCCGCGGCGTGGTGGAACAGGCCCGGATCGACGGCTACACCGCCACCATCGAGGGCCGCCGGCGCTACCTCCCGGACCTGACCAGCACGGACCGGCAGCTGCGTGAAAACGCCGAGCGCGTGGCATTGAACTCGCCCATCCAGGGCTCCGCCGCCGACATCATCAAGCGCGCCATGCTGGGGGTTGCGGATGCGCTGGCCGGCCAAGGGCTCGCGTCGCGGATGCTGCTGCAGGTCCATGACGAACTGGTCCTCGAAGTCGCGCCCGGTGAGCTGGAAACCGTCAAGGCATTGGTCACCGAGCAGATGGGCGCCGCCGCGCAGCTGTCCGTTCCGCTGGATGTCCAGATCGGCGTCGGTGCCAGCTGGTTCGAGGCGGGCCACTAGCCAGCCACTAACCTGCACAGAAAACGGCGCGGGAGGCAGGACGGTCATCCGTCCTGCCTCCCGCGCCGTTTCGGTTGGAGCCGCTAAGAACCCGCGGCCTGGGGTCAGCTGTTCCTGGCTGCTTCGCGGCGTTCCTTAAGGCGTTCGAGCAGGTTGTGCTCGGCGTCGGCGCCGGGAGCGACGCCGGCGGGGATGCGGAAGAAGAGGACCGTTCCCAGCAGCCACCAGAGGCCAAAGAGAATCCACGGCGGCGGGGTGAGGGCCGCAGGCATGCCGGGCAGGTAGAGGCTGAGCAGTCCAACGCACAGGACCGCGGCGGTGATTCCGATGACGATGCCTCCGTTGCCCTGGCCGCCGATGCGGAGCGGACGGTCCATCTGCGGTTCGCGGCGACGCAGGATCACGAAAGCGACAGCGACCAGGATGTAGGCGATGACAATGCTGGGCGCGCCGGAGTCGACGAGCCAGCCGAGCATGGACACACCGAAGAACGGCGCCAGGAACGACAGCGCACCGATGAACAGGAGGGCGTTGATGGGGGTGCGGAACTTCGGATGCAGGGTGGCGAACCATGCCGGCAACATGCCCGAACGCGCCATCGAATACATGAGGCGTGAGGCGCCGAGCAACAGCGAGTTCCAGGACGTCAGGATCCCGGCGATGCCGCCGGCGATCAGGATCTTGGCCATCACGTCGCTGCCGAACAGGGCGCCCATGGCGTCGGCGGTCGCTATGTCCGCCTGGGCGATGTCTCCGGCCGGCATGGCAGAAGAAGTGGTCAAGACGGTGACCACATACCAGACGGTCGCGAGAACGACGGCGACGACGACGAGCTTGCCGATCTGCCGTGCCGGGATGTTCACTTCTTCCGCGGACTGCGGAATGACGTCAAAGCCGACGAACAGGAACGGGACCACGACCAGGACCGCGAAGTAGCCTGTCATGCCGCCGGTGAAGAAGGGCTGCATGTTGGTGGCCGAGCCGCCGGTGAAGGAACCGAAGACGAGCATCAGACCGATGACCAGGAGGAAGACCACCACGAAGGTCTGGGCGACGCCGGCCAGCTTGACTCCCAGGATGTTGATTCCCGTGATGATCACCGCTGCCACGGCGCCCACCAGCGCCCAGGTCAGGTGCACCTGGTATCCGGCGACCTCCCAGAGCGGGATCTGGCTGAGGCCGGGGAAGAGGTATTGCGCCGTTCGAGGCAGCGCCACCGCCTCAAACGCCACGATCGTGATGTAACCACCCGTGATGGCCCACGACCCGATGAAGGACCAGCGCGGACCCATCCCGCGGAGCAGGAAGTTGTGCTCACCGCCGGCCTTGGGCATGGCCGCCGTCAACTCGGCGTAGGTCAGTCCGACGACGCCCATGATGGCGCCGCCGGTGATCATGGCAAGGACGGACCCCATGGTGCCGGCGGAGGCTATCCAGCCGCCGGTGAGGACCACCCAGCCGAAGCCGATCATGGCGCCGAAGCCCAGCGCCAGGGCATCCCAGTTGCCCAGGACCTTAAGTAGTGATGTGTCGGGTTGTTGTTCCGCTTGAGATGTTTGCATTCGTCCTCGATAGGTTTCAGGTGCTGTGACGGGAAGCGAATGAGAGCGTAGTCGATTGTCGCCGCGTTTCTGCATTCCGTGACATCCCGGCCCGGGAGTTCTCCGGTGCGGGAGCCGGTGCGGGGCTGGTGGCCGAGGGATACCTTGGCTAGGCTCGGCCCGTGGTGAATGCGCAGGGGAACTACGAAATCCGCCGCTTCGAACCGGCGGCCAAGGATGATCCGGCCTACCCGGAGTCTGTCGCGTGGAAGCGCGCGGTCGATTTTGGCTTCCACGAGGCCCGCCGCAACGACGAGCGGATCGACAAAAGCCTCACGATGGACCGTGCCGACCGTCGCGTGATGACCGGGGCCTATCAAAGAGGGCCCGTCGCCGGCCACGCGCTCGGCGCCGAAGTGCCGGTCGCCACGTTCGGGACCATGACCCGGACGCTGAACATCGGCTTCGGCCGCCTCCTGGATACCCGGCTGGTGACCAACGTGACGGTGCGGACCTCGCACCGGCGCCGGGGGCTGCTGCGCCGCATGATGGTCGAGGAATTGGCCCTGGCCCGGCAGGAAGGCCTCGCAATGGCGGCGCTCACCGCCTCGGAGGCTTCGATCTATGGCCGCTTCGGTTACGGAGTCGCGACGTCCGAGCAGTCGCTCACTGTGGACACCACGGCACGGTTTCTCTTGCGGCACACCCCGGTCGGCAGTGTTGAGGTGGCCGATCCCAGGGTCCTCCTGGAATTGGCGCCGGACGTCTTTGACCGCCTGCACCGTGCCACGCCCGGCTCCATCGGCCGGCATGAGTTCTACCGGCAGCTCGCCTCGGGCCTGGTCGGCCGCGACGGGGGCGAGGACCCGAAGGTCAAAGTGGCATTGCATTACGGGCCCGACGGCGGCGTGGACGGCTACGTGTCCTACAAGTTCAAGGGCTTCTCCAGCACCCCGCACACGATGGACGTGGTCGATTTCGTGGCGGCGACCCCGGCCGCCTACCTGGAACTGTGGCAGTATCTCGGCGCCATCGACCTGGTGGAGCGGGTCACGTGGTCGGTGGCTCCGGTGGACGATCCGCTGCCCTGGGCGCTGGCGGATCCCCGCTGCGTCGACGCCTCGGAGGCCCGGGACATGCTCTGGCTCCGGGTGCTGGACGTCCAAAAAGCCCTGGCGGCGCGTCGCTATCCTGCCGACGGGCGGCTGGTGCTGGACGTAGCCGACCCGCTCGGGCTCGCCGGCGGGACCTTCGCCCTGGAGGTAAGCGGAGGGGTCGGCGTCGTCACGGACGCCGACGGTGCCGCGGCGGATCTTCAGCTGGACGTCTCCGCGCTGTCTTCCATCTATCTCGGCGGCGTGCACCCGGTCACGCTGGCGGCGTCGGGACGCATTGACGAGCAGACGCCGGGGGCGGCGTTCCTGGCCGCCCGCATGTTCGCCGTCGAACGCGCACCGCACTGCCTGACGCATTTCTAGGCCCCGGCCGGACTGGTTTGGCGGCGTGATTCTGCGGCGCGCGGACGGCCGCGGCGCTTTGACCGGGGGTAAAGGAAGCGACTAGACTAAACGGGCGTGCATTACGTGCGCGTATCTTCAAATCCACAAATCAGGATGACCCGGCCACAATCCACGTGATCGGCCGAAATCTTTGCCTGCGTTCCATAATGCGGGACAAGCGGTCCGCCTGACCGACTAACTATCCACAACGGAGCCCCTACTACATGACCATCACCTCCACCGAGAAGCCCGGTACCCCCGTAGTCGCGATTAACGACATCGGTACCGCTGAGGACTTCCTCGCAGCAGTCGACGCCACCATTAAGTACTTCAACGACGGAGACCTCGTCGAAGGTACCGTCGTCAAGGTCGACCGCGATGAAGTTCTGCTCGACATCGGTTACAAGACCGAAGGTGTCATTCCCTCCCGCGAGCTGTCCATCAAGCACGACGTTGATCCCGGAGACGTCGTCTCCGTCGGCGATCTCGTCGAGGCCCTGGTGCTCACCAAGGAAGACAAAGAAGGCCGCCTGATCCTCTCCAAGAAGCGTGCTCAGTACGAGCGTGCCTGGGGCGACATCGAGAAGGTCAAGGAAGAAGACGGTGTCGTTACCGGTACCGTCATCGAGGTTGTCAAGGGTGGTCTTATCCTCGACATCGGTCTGCGCGGCTTCCTGCCCGCATCCCTCGTCGAGATGCGCCGTGTGCGCGACCTTGCTCCGTACATCGGTCAGCAGATCGAAGCCAAGATCATCGAGCTGGACAAGAACCGCAACAACGTTGTGCTCTCCCGCCGTGCCTGGCTCGAGCAGACCCAGTCCGAGGTCCGCTCCACGTTCCTCAACAAGCTGGAAAAGGGCCAGGTCCGTCCCGGCGTCGTTTCCTCCATCGTCAACTTCGGTGCCTTCGTGGACCTGGGCGGCGTAGACGGCCTCGTCCACGTTTCCGAGCTGTCCTGGAAGCACATCGACCACCCGTCCGAGGTTGTCGAAGTTGGCCAGGAAGTCACCGTCGAGGTCCTCGAAGTCGACCTGGACCGCGAGCGTGTTTCGCTCTCGCTCAAGGCTACGCAGGAAGATCCGTGGCAGACCTTCGCCCGCACCCACGCCCTCGGGCAGGTTGTTCCGGGTAAGGTCACCAAGCTGGTTCCGTTCGGCGCGTTCGTCCGCGTTGAAGACGGCATCGAAGGCCTGGTCCACATCTCCGAGCTCGCCGTGCGCCACGTTGAACTGGCCGAGCAGGTTGTCTCCGTTGGCGACGAGCTCTTCGTCAAGGTCATCGACATCGACCTCGAGCGCCGCCGCATCTCGCTCTCCCTCAAGCAGGCCAACGAGGGTGTCGACGCCGAGTCCACCGAATTCGATCCGGCACTCTACGGCATGGCCGCCGAGTACGACGAAGAGGGCAACTACAAGTACCCGGAGGGCTTCGACCCGGAGTCCAACGAGTGGCTTGAAGGCTACGAGAACCAGCGCGCCGCCTGGGAGCAGCAGTACGCTGACGCCCAGACCCGCTGGGAAGCCCACAAGAAGCAGGTTGCCCAGCACGCTGCCGACGACGCTGCAGCTGCAACGTCCGGCGAGTCTGACTCCGGCACCACGAGCTACTCCTCCGAGCCGGCTGCAGCCGAGACCGGTGCAGGCACGCTTGCTTCGGACGAGGCCCTCGCCGCACTGCGCGAGAAGCTCACCGGCAACTAATTTGCCCACGGTCGCTATGGAGTCCGCTCCGTAGGCCCAGGCAGTTGGTCCACTGAAGGCGGCCGTCCCCCCGGGGGCGGCCGCCTTTGGTTTAAGCCAAGGCGGGTGCCGGCCACACCCCCGGGGGGACATGCCCATTCCTGGTGGCGGGCCTTGGACATCATGGCACCATGTCCATTGCCGCGGGTCAGCGCGGGGCATGCTCCGCGGGGGAGCGGCTCAGCCCAGGGGAATCCGGGCCTGCACGGTTGCGTCCGGCGCGTCCGGGCCGTCGCCGGTGCTGCGGGCGGGCATCAGCTCGGCACCCGCAGCCCGCAACAGGGCCTGGGCGGCATGATTGCCCAAGGTAGTCCCGGCGCGTAGTTCCCGGGCGCCGGCGGCCGATGCGGCGTCCTTGATCAGCCGGACGGCCGCCGTGCCGATCCCTGTCCCGCGCATGCTCCGGCCCAGCCAGATGCCGGTCTCCACCGCGCCGCCGTCCGCCGGGCCGCTGCGCCGGAGCCGGATGGATCCGGCGAGCTGTCCGTTGCTGTAGATGGCCCAGGTCTTCTCTGCGGCCGGGCCGTCGAGCCCGGTGGCGGCCCGGTGGTAGGCACGGAACCAGCTGATCCGTGCGGTATTCCAGCCGGCGGTGCCGCCCAGCGGCGGTGTGACTTCGTCGGCGTCCGCGTCCTTGATGGCAAGGGCCAGCAGCTCCTTGAGGACGGACTCGGTGACGACGGCCAGCACCACGCCGGAGTCAGCCCGGCGGGGCATCGATCCACCGGGATTCTCCGGGCACCAGGGCGGCTGTCCCGGCTGTCAGTGCGGCCAGCCGTTCCGCGGCCTCCGCGAGTGCCGCTGCGTCGTCCGGGAGCGCCAGCTTCAGAACGGCTGCCTGTGCCTCGTATGCGGTCTCCGTCATCACGTACCCGGCCGCGCGGAGCTCGTTTTCCAGCCTGCCGGCCACGGCATGTGGGACCCGCACCGAACAGATCCGCAATCGGCGCCGCAGCACCAGGGGAGCGAGATCCGCTGCGGCCGAAACCGACTCGGAGTAGGCCCGCACCAGGCCGCCGGCGCCGAGCAGCACGCCGCCGAAGTAGCGGACGACGACGGCTGTAATGTCGCTCAGGTCGGCGCTTCCTGTGCCCGTTTCCCGCCGCAGCAGCGCCTCCAGCATGGGGATCCCCGCGGTGCCGGACGGCTCGCCGTCGTCGCTGGAGCGCTGGACCTGCCGGTCCGGGCCGAGCACGAACGCGGAGCAATGGTGGCGGGCGTCGTGGAATTCCCGGCGCAGCCCGGTGACCAGCGCCCGGGCGCTGTCCTCGTCCCCGGTCCGGGCGAGGACGGTGATGAACCGGGAGCGCTTGACCTCCAGCTCATGGCGGAATCCGGGTCCCGGGGCCAGTGTGGTGTAGATCGTCGCCCGGCTCTCCTCGGTATCCACGTCATCTGCCACGGGATCAGTTTAGTCTGGTGGGGTGTTGAAGATCGGGTTGACCGGCGGGATCGCTGCAGGAAAATCAGTGGCTGCTGCGCGCCTGCGTGAGCGCGGCGCGGTGCTCATTGATGCCGACGCGCTGGCCCGGGTGGTGGTGCAGCCCGGCACGCCGGGCCTTGCGCGGGTGGTGGAGGAGTTCGGCCCGGACATGCTGACGTCCGACGGCGCGCTGGACCGGGCGCGCCTGGGCGCCGCGGTCTTTGGCCATCCCGGGCGGCTTGAGGCGCTCAACGGCATCATTCACCCGTTGGTGCGCGAAAGTGCCGCCGCGCTGGTCGCGGCGGCCCCGGCGGGGGCTGTTGTTGTCCAGGACATCCCGCTCCTGGTCGAAACCGGGCAGGGCCGGAACTTCCACCTCGTCGTCGTGGTGGACGCCCCGGACGGACTGCGGCTCCAGCGGATGCTGGAACACCGGCAGATGGACGAAGAGGCCGCACGCGCGAGAATGGCCGCCCAGGCATCCCGGGCGGACCGGCTGGCAGCAGCCGACGTTGTCCTTGCGAACGCCGGCACGCAGGAGGAGCTGGCGGCCGCCGTCGACCGTTTGTGGGACGACCGGCTGGTGCCCTTCGCGCTCAACGTCGCACAGGAGCGGATCGCCCCGCGGACGGAAGGCCCGGTCATTGCCGCGTTCAATCCGGACTGGAGCAACCAGGCCCGCCGGATCATTGACCGCCTGCAGGCGGTGGCACCGCAGGAGATCCTGGCCGTGGACCACATCGGCTCCACCGCCGTCCCGGGACTGGACGCCAAAGACGTCATTGACCTCCAGCTCAGTGTCCGGGACCTTGCCGCCGCCGACCGTCTCGCACCGCTCCTCGCCGCGGCCGGCTATCCCCGCTGGCCCGGCATCATCACCGATAATCCCAAACCGTCGCACCCCGACCCTGCCGACTGGGGGAAAAGGCTGCACGCGAACGCCGACCCGGGCCGGGCGGTGAACCTTCACCTCCGCGCCGCCGGCTCACCGGGCTGGCGATACGCGCTGTGCTTCCGTGACTGGCTCAGGGCGGACGGCCCGGCCCGGGTCGACTATCTGGCGGAAAAGCGCCGGGTGGCGGCCCTGCACGCCGTGGATAAATCCACGGCGGGATATGCGGCGGATAAGGAAGCCTGGTTCACTGAGTACGCTGCACCCCGGATGGAGGAATGGGTCCGGACGACGGGCTGGGCACCGCCGGCCCTGTCCGTCGCGGACGCCGCCGGCCGGGACTGTGCGGTGCCGCCCAAAGCGGAATCCGGGATCGACGTCGGCGGCTCGCGGTAGATTAGACGCATGAGTCTTGCCCAGGAAATCAACCGTGTTGTGGCGCCGTTTGAAGTCATCAGCGAGTTCAAGCCGGCCGGTGACCAGCCCGCCGCGATCAAGGAACTTACTGAACGCATCCAGAACGGCGAGAAGGACGTGGTACTGCTCGGGGCCACCGGTACGGGCAAGAGCGCGACGACGGCCTGGCTGATCGAACAGGTCCAGCGGCCGACCCTCGTCATGGTGCAGAACAAGACCCTGGCGGCCCAGCTGGCCAACGAATTCCGTGAGTTGCTCCCCAACAACGCCGTCGAGTACTTCGTCTCCTACTACGACTACTACCAGCCCGAGGCGTATGTGGCCCAGACGGATACGTTCATCGAGAAAGACTCCTCGGTCAACGAGGAAGTCGAACGGCTCCGGCACTCGGCCACCAACGCGCTGCTGACGCGCCGGGACGTGATCGTAGTGGCCACCGTCTCCTGCATCTACGGCCTGGGTACTCCGGAAGAGTACATTGCGGGGATGGTGACCCTCCGCAAGGGGGCGGAAATGAACCGGGACGACCTGCTCCGCAAATTCGTCTCCATGCAGTACACCCGCAACGACATGGACTTCCACCGCGGCACCTTCCGGGTCCGGGGGGACACCGTGGAAATCATTCCGATGTACGAGGAACTCGCCATCCGGATCGAATTCTTCGGCGACGAAATCGAAAACATCCACACCCTGCACCCGCTCACGGGCGAGGTGATCCGGGACGAAACCGAGATGTACGTCTTTCCCGCCTCGCACTACGTGGCCGGCCCGGAGCGCATGGGCCGGGCCATCACCCGGATCGAGGACGAACTGGCCGAACGGCTCAAGGTGCTCGAAAGCCAGAACAAACTGGTCGAATCCCAGCGGCTGCGGATGCGCACCACTTATGACCTGGAAATGATGCAGCAAATGGGGTTCTGCAACGGCATTGAGAACTACTCCTCGCATATTGACGGCCGTGCCCGCGGCACCGCACCGCACTGCCTCCTGGACTACTTCCCGGACGACTTCCTCCTGGTGATCGACGAATCCCACGTCACGGTCCCGCAGATCGGGGCCATGTACGAGGGCGACATGTCACGCAAGCGGAACCTCGTGGATCACGGCTTCCGGCTGCCCTCGGCCATGGACAACCGCCCGCTGAAATGGGACGAATTCCAGGACCGGGTGGGCCAGACGGTGTACCTTTCCGCGACCCCGGGCAAGTATGAACTCGGCAAGTCCGACGGCTTTGTGCAGCAGATCATCCGCCCGACCGGCCTGATCGACCCCGAAGTGATCGTCAAGCCCACCAAGGGCCAGATCGATGACCTCCTGGCCGAGATCCAGACCCGGACCGCGAAAAACGAGCGGGTGCTGGTGACCACGCTGACCAAGCGGATGGCCGAGGACCTCACCGATTACCTGCTGGGGCACGGCATCAAGGTCGAATACCTGCACTCGGATGTGGACACCCTCCGCCGCGTGGAGCTCCTGCGCGAACTCCGGATGGGCGTCTTCGACGTACTGGTCGGCATCAACCTGCTCCGTGAGGGGCTGGACCTTCCCGAAGTGTCCCTCGTCAGCATCCTCGACGCGGACAAGGAAGGTTTCCTGCGCTCGGCCACGTCGCTCATCCAGACCATCGGCCGCGCCGCACGCAACGTCTCCGGCGAGGTTCACATGTACGCGGACCGGATCACCGATTCGATGGCCAAGGCCATCGACGAAACCAACCGCCGCCGCGCGATCCAGGTCGCCTACAACACCGAGAACGGCATTGACCCGCAGCCGCTGCGGAAGAAGATCGCCGACATCACCGACCAGATCGCCAAGGAAGACGCGGACACGCAGGAACTGCTGAACAACAACCGCCTGGCCAAGGGCGGCAAGCGCGGCAAATCAGCGGCGAAGGGTGCCGCGATGGTCCGCCAGGACGGGCTCGCCGCCGCCCCGGCGGAGGATCTGGTGGGACTGATCGAACAACTGACGGACCAGATGCACGCCGCAGCGGGCGAACTGCAGTTCGAGCTCGCCGCACGGCTCCGCGACGAGGTCGGGGATCTGAAGAAGGAGCTGAGGCAAATGCAATCGGCCGGGCACGCCTAGGGTAGAGTAGGCCGAACGTAGGGGAGTATCCCAAGCGCTACGATCGTCAGCACGCACGGCACAGACGCCGTGCCGGGCGTAGCGGGCAGCCAGGCAGTACCAGGTACGCAGTACCGGACATCCCAGGCCGTCGGAGAGACTTGCACCGCTGAGTCATACCCTGCGAAAGGTACTTACGTGCCCGAATTGCCCCTCTGGTTCGAAATCGGCTCCTTTGCCGTCCTCGGCGTCATCCTTGCCGTCGACCTGCTGATGGTCCTCAAACGCCCGCACGAGCCTTCCATGAAGGAAGCGGGGCTGTGGGTATCTTTCTACATCGCCCTCGCCCTCGTTTTCGCCGGCGCCATGTTCGCCTTCACCGGCCCGGAGTACGGCGGACAGTTCCTCGCCGGCTGGGTGACGGAATACAGCCTCAGCATCGACAACCTGTTTGTCTTCATCATCATCATGGCCCGGTTCTCGGTACCCCGGAAATACCAGCAGGAAGTCCTGATGGTGGGCATCATCATTGCCCTGATCCTGCGCGGGATCTTCATCCTGCTGGGCGCCATCGTGATTGAGCAGTTCAGCTGGGTGTTCTACATCTTCGGCGCCTTCCTGCTCTGGACGGCGTGGAAGCAGGCGCAGGATGACGGCGGGGACGAGGAAGACCGGGAGAACCCGCTCATCGCCCGGATCCGCACGGTCCTGCCGATGTCCGACACGTACGACGGCGGCAAGCTGCGGACCGTTGTGGACGGACGCAAGGTCTTCACCCCCATGCTTATCGTCTTCGTCACGATCGGCCTGACGGACCTGCTGTTCGCGGTGGATTCCATCCCGGCGATCTTCGGGCTCACGCAGAGCGCGTTCATTGTCTTTACGGCCAACATCTTTGCCTTGATGGGTCTGCGCCAGCTTTACTTCCTGCTCGGCGGGCTCATGACCCGCCTGGTCTACCTCAAGCACGCCCTCTCGGTCATTCTGGCGTTCATCGGCGTCAAGCTGGTCCTGCACGCGATGCACGTCAACGAACTGCCGTTCATCAACGGCGGCCGGCACATCGAGTGGGCGCCGGAGATCCCGACGTTTGTATCCCTCGGGGTCATCATCGGGACGATCGTCATCGCCGTCATCGCCAGCCTGCTCAGCTCCAAGGCCCCGTCCGTTGACGTGGACCCGCGGCTCGAGGAGGACTACCGCAAGAGCCTGGTCGACGCCGACTAGGCACGAGGCTCCAGCCTGCAATGCGGCACGGACACCCGGCCAGGTGTCCGTGCCGCATTTCTATCCCGCGCTGCGGGCCAGGCGCAGGAGCCGCCCGAAAATCGCTTCACCGTCATCGGCGATGCCGTCGTGATGAAAGTCCGCCGTCTCCCAGACCCGCAGCCCGCGGACCGCTGACGCCGTTTCCAGCGAAAGCTCCCGGTCGACGTAGATGTCGTCGCTGTAGACGGCTGCGGCTGCCGGCACCGAGTTGGACGCCAGGCGCTGCGGATCGTACAGCGGCGGCCAGTCGGATTTGGCGGCCAACAGCCGCGCCACCTCGCCGAGCGGACGGAGCGCGGCGTCCTGCTCGAAGTACCAGGGATACACCATTTCCCCGGTCAGCAGCGGCTCCGGGGCGTCCGGCAAGAAGTCCGGGAACTCCCGCAGCACCCGCCACGCGGCCCAGTCCGTTGCCGCTCCTTGGCCGTAGATCGACTCGTGCAGCAGTGCATAGAGCGGGTTTCCGGAGCGCGACACGACGGCATGGACCTGTTCCAGGAACGCATCGGAGAGGCGGTCGCCGTCGGGCGTGCGGACGAAGGCGTCCTCCAGCAGGTGGTGCAGTGCGTCGACCCGGGTGTTGCCGCCCAGAAACGAGCCGACCATTTGGAAGCGCTCGACGGTCAGCCGGCCGCCGTCGGGCATGAATTCGGCCGTGCCGCGCAGGTGGTTCGCGATCCGGCTGACCATGGCACGGTCCTCGGGGTACCAGCCGAAGTATTCGGCGTTCCGGGCCGCGACCCGTTGGAACGTTGCCCGGTACACCCGCTCCGCGGGGCCTGCCAGCGGGGCGAGTCCTCCGGTGACAAGGACTTCGCGCAGGCCCTCCGGGGCGAACGACAGATAGCTCAGGGCGCAGAAGCCCCCGTAGCTTTGGCCGTAGACCGTCCACGGGCCGGAGCCCAGGGCCTTCCGGATCGCCTCGGCGTCCGCGACGATCGAGTCCGCCCGGAAGTGGGCCAGATACCGGGCCTGGGCTGCGGCGTCCCCGCGCAGCGGCAGGGTCTTGCGGTCCACGGGTGAGGACAGGCCCGTCCCGCGCTGGTCGAGCATCAGGATCCGGAAGTCCTTCGCCGCGGCCTTGGTCCACCCGTTCAAGGACGACAGCCGGTTGCCGCGTCCACCCGGTCCGCCCTGCAGGAACAGCAGCCACGGCAGCGCTGCGGCGTCTTCCTCGCTGTGTTCCGCCGAAACGTATTCACGGGCGAAGACGGTGATCGTCTCCGTGCTGCGTGCGCCGCGGCCGGAGCCGTTGGCCGCGCCGGCACCAAAATGGTCCAGCGGGACCCGGAAGTAGTGTTCAACAGTCCGCATGCCGCGGTAGCTGTGCCGGGCCCGGACGGTGTGCGGGACGGTGCTCCCGGCGTCCAGCCGGCCGGCAGCGGGGAGTCCGGTCATAGGCAAATCGACGTGCGGCAGCCTGGTGTCGGAAACGTCGGTGACGGACGAGTCAGCCGCGGGCAGTTCAGCCACCGGCCAGGACCGGACGGGCGTTGCCGAAGGACGCCAGCGCGTCGCCGGTGAGCCGGAACGTCGACCAGCCATCCATGGGGCCCGCGCCGAGGCTCCGGTAGAAGTTGATCGAAGGCTCGTTCCAGTCCAGGACGCTCCATTCGACCCGGGCGTACCCGTGCTCGACGGCGGTCGCAGCGAGGTGCTGCAGCAGCGCCTTGCCGTGTCCTTCGCCGCGGGCTTCCGGCATCACGTAGAGGTCCTCCAGGTAGATGCCGTGGACGCCTTCCCACGTGGAGTAATTCAGGAACCACAAGGCGAAGCCCTGAACGTCGCCCGCCGCGTTCTCGGCCATGGTCGCGAAGACCCGCGGGTTCGCGCCGAAGAGTACCTCGGTGAGCATTTCCGGGGTGTTCCGGACGGCGTCCGGCTCCTTCTCGTAGACCGCCAGGTCATGGATCATCCGAAGGATAGCGGGGACATCGGTCGCGGTTGCGGGGCGGATTACACTCATCGTTCGAGTTTACCCAGACTCGCCGCCGCGCGGACCAGGGGTGTCAGAGGCGGTTGACGTCGATGATCCGCACCACCGCGGTACCGGACTCGTCCGACGCCGCCAGATCGACTTCCGCGGACATGCCCCAGTCGTGGTTTCGGGCCGGATCGTCGAAGATCTGGCGGACTTTCCAGACCCCGGGTTCCTCGGTGATGATCAGCAGCCCGGGGCCGCGTGCGTCCGGGCCCGTCCCGATGTCGTTGTGTTCGTCAAAGTAGTCATCCAGGACATCTTCCCAGCGCTCGGCATCCCAGCCGGAACCGGCGTCGAGATCACCGAGTGCGGTGGCCGCCTCGTCGGCGAACAACTCCACCCGGCGGAACATTTCGTTGCGCACCATCACCCGGAAGGCCCGGGTGTTGGCGGTCAGCGACGGCGGCGGGGGAGGCGGGGCGTCGTGCGGGGTCGGCGCCGCGCCGGAGGTCAGTTCCTCCCACTCATCGAGCAGGCTGGAATCGACCTGGCGGACGAGTTCGCCGAGCCAGGCGATGAGATCCTCCAGGTCCTCGCGCAGTGCGTCCTGCGGGACGGTCTGGCGGAGCGCCTTGAACCCGTCCGCGAGGTAGCGCAGCACGATCCCCTCGGAGCGGGCCAGTCCGTAGAACTGGACGAATTCGCCGAAGTTCATGGCGCGCTCGTACATGTCCCGGATCACGGACTTGGGCGCGAGCTCGAAGTCTCCAATCCAGGGCGCCGCCCGGCGGTACACCTCAAACGCCTCGCCCAGGATCCCGGCGAGCGGCTGCGGGTAGGTGACCTCCTCCAGCAGCGCCATCCGCTGGTCGTATTCGATCCCGTCGGCCTTCATCGCGGCGATGGCTTCGCCGCGGACCTTCTTCTGCTGCGCCGAGAGGATCTGCCGCGGTTTCTCCAGGGTCGACTCGATCACCGAGACGACGTCCAGCGCGTACGACGGCGACTCCGGGTCCAGCAGTTCCAGCGCCGCGAGCGCGAAGGGGGACAAGGGCTGGTTCAGCGCGAAGTTGGCCTGCAAGTGCACGGTGAGCCGGACGGTGCGGCCGTCCGGGCCCTGCTCTTCGGGCGGGATCCGCTCGACGACGCCGGCGGCGAGGAGTTCGCGGTAGATGCCGAGGGCCTTCTTCATCAGCCGCAGCTGGGAGGCCCGGGGCTCGTGGTTCTCGGTCAGCAGCCGGCGCGCGGCCTGGAACGGGTCGCCTGGACGTTCCATGAGGTTCATCAGCATCGCGTGGGTCACCGTGAAACTGGAGGACAGCGGATCGGGAACCGATTCCACAAGGCGCTTGTACGTCGGCTCGCCCCAGGACACAAAGCCCTCGGGCGGCTTCTTCTTGACCACCTGGCGCAGCTTCTTCTGGTCGTCACCGAATTTCGCCGTCGCCTTCGCCATGGCCTTGACGTTTTCCGTGACGTGTTCCGGGGCCTGCACCACAACGGTCCCGGCCGTGTCATAGCCGGCGCGGCCGGCGCGACCGGCGATCTGGTGGAACTCGCGGGAGTTCAGCAGCCGGGTGCGGACGCCGTCGTACTTGCTTAGGGCGGTCAGCAGCACGGTACGGATCGGCACGTTGATCCCGACCCCCAGGGTGTCCGTCCCGCAGATGACTTTCAGCAGGCCGGCCTGGGCGAGCTGCTCCACGAGCCGGCGGTACTTCGGCAGCATCCCGGCGTGGTGGACGCCGATGCCGTGCCGGACGAGCCGGTTCAGGGTCTTGCCGAAGCCGGCGGCGAAGCGGAAACCGGCAATCAGCTCGGCGATCTTGTCCTTCTCTTCGCGGGTGCAGACGTTGATGCTCATCAGGGTCTGCGCCCGGTCAATCGCCTCGACCTGGCTGAAGTGGACCACGTAAACGGGAACCTGCTTCGTCGCGAGGAGCTCCTCGAGCGTCTCATGGACCGGGGTCTGCTCGTAGTAATAGTGCAGCGGAATCGGACGCTCCGCGGAACTGACGGTGGTCGTCGGACGCCCGGTCAGTTCGGTGATGCCCGCCTCGAACCGGCTGACGTCTCCGAGCGTCGCGGACATCAGCAGGAACTGGGCCTGGGGGAGTTCGAGCAGCGGTACCTGCCAGGCCCAGCCGCGCTGCGGGTCGGAGTAGAAATGGAACTCGTCCATGATCACGGTGCCGAGCACGGCGGCCGCGCCTTCACGGAGGGCGATGTTGGCCAGGATTTCGGCGGTGCAGCAGATGATGGGCGCGTCTTGGTTGACGCCGGAATCGCCGGTGATCATGCCGACGTTCTCGGCGCCGAAGATTTCGCAGAGGGCAAAGAACTTCTCGGAAACGAGGGCTTTGATGGGCGCGGTGTAGTAGCTGCGCTGCCCCTGGGCCATGGCCTGGTAGTGCGCGGCGATCGCAACAAGGGATTTCCCCGACCCGGTGGGTGTCGCCAAGATGACGTTGGCGCCGCCGGCGAGCTCCATGACTGCTTCGTCCTGGGCGTCGTAGAGCGCGATCCCGCGGGCTTCGGTCCACTCGACGAAGCGGGTATACAGCTCGTCCGGGTCCAGACCGGTCCTGCCGGGAAGTCGGGCGGCCGGGGCAGGGAGCTGGTCAACGAGTTTCATCGCTCTCCAGCTTAGTGCCCACGGCATCATCGGCGGGCCGGGCACGGGCCGCGCACAGGCCGGCCCAGATCGGGGCCGCAGGTCCGCGCCGCTGCGGACACGCCGGCGGAGCGAAAGAAGTGTGACAAGCGCGGCGGTGTGACCGGGCTTACAATGGCGGAGCGGCGTGTGGGGCCGGTCGCACCGATATTCCCTGTCTGAGCCCTGAGCTGATGATGGAGGTTCAGTGCTTCTCCGTCTGCTGGGCCGGCTCCTGTCGGCCCATAAAATGGCCGTGCTGGGCATCGTGGTTCTGCAACTGATGCAGACCACGGCGAACCTGCTGTTGCCCACGCTCAACGCAGCCATCATTGACGACGGGATCATTGCCGGTGATACCGGGGTGATCACATTCCTTGGCGCCTGGATGGCCGGGATCGCGGTGGTTCAGGTGCTGACGGCCGTCGCTGCCGGTTATCTGGGCGCCGTCGTGGCCATGGAGCTCGGGCGGCAACTCCGGTCGGAGCTGTTTGCCAAGGTGCAGTCCTTTTCCGCCCGGGAAGTCGGAATCTTCGGGGCCCCGAGCCTGGTCACCCGGACCATGTCCGATGTAGCCCAGGTCCAAAGCCTCGCCGTCCTGGTATTCACCATGCTGGTTGCCGCCCCCGCCATCTTCATCGGCGGAATTGCCCTGGCCGTCCATCAGGACCGGGCGCTGTCCGTCGTTGTGGTCGCCGTGGTGCCTATACTCACCCTCATCATGGCCCTGATCGTGCGCCGCCTCATCCCGCTCTACCGCGAGGGCCAGGAGCTGATCGACAAGGTCAGCCGCGTGCTCCGGGAACAGATCATCGGCGCCCACGTCATTCGGGGCTTCGTCCGGCAGGGTCACGAGATGCGCCGGTTCGACGCGACCAACAGGTCCCTCACCCGCAACAACCTCCAGTCTGCGCTGCTGGTGGCCGGCATGCTGCCGGCGATCATGCTCGTCGCCAACGTGTCCGCCGTCGCCGTGATCTGGCTGGGCGGCCACCGGATCGAAGCCGGCGAGATGCGGGTGGGCGCCCTCACGGCATTGATTGCCTACATCCTCCAGATCCTCATGGCCATCATGATGGCCATGTACGTCCTGTCGGCCGCCCCGCGCGCGAATGCCTGCGCCGAACGCATCCGTGAGGTGCTCGATCTGGAACCGGCCATCAGGGACGGGGCGCAGGCAGGCCCGGCAGCGGTCCGCGAGCCGGCAGCGGCGCCGCCGACGGCGGTCCGCGAGCCGGCGGGCCCCGGTGCGGCAGCTTCCGGTGCCGCCGCAGGGAAGGCGGCTTCCGGTGCCGCCGCAGGGAAGGCGGCTTCCTCTGGCAGTAGGGTCGAATTCCGGGCCGTCTCCTACGCCCACCCCGGCGCTGAGGCCCCCGTGCTCGACGGGATCAGCTTCACGGCGGAACCGGGCACCACGACGGCCATCATCGGCGCCACCGGCAGCGGCAAATCTACCCTGCTGAACCTGCTGCCCCGCCTCCTGGATGCGACCGCCGGCGAAATCCGCATCGACGGACGTGACATCCGCTCGATGACGCTTGAGGCCCTCCGCGGGGGCATCGCCGTCGTCCCGCAGCGTCCATTCCTCTTCGCGGGAACCATCGCGGAAAACCTGCGCATCGGCTCACCGGCCGCCACCGACGACGACCTCTGGCAGGCACTCCGGACGGCGGAAGCCGGGCAGTTCGTCCGCGCCCTGCCCGCCGGACTTGGATCCGCAGTGAGCCAGGGCGGCACGAACCTGTCCGGCGGCCAGCGCCAGCGGCTCTGTATTGCCCGGGCACTGCTCCGCGCGGCACCTCTTTACCTCTTTGACGACAGCTTCTCGGCGCTGGACTACCGGACGGACGCCAGGCTCCGCGAAGGCCTCCAGCCGCTCCGCCGTTCGGCCACGGTGCTGATCGTCGCGGAACGGGTGGCGGCCGTCATGGACGCCGATCTCATCCTGGTCCTGGAGGCGGGCCGGCTGGTCGCCCAGGGCACGCACGGACAGCTCCTTGCCTCGTCCACGAGCTACCAGGAAATCGCGGCCTCACAGCTTGTCCTCGAGGACAGGCTGTGAAACGGAGCCCGGCAATCGATTCCCGTGCGGCGCCATCCGGCGGGGCCGGCACGGCCGGGCACGGGCGGCACCGGGCGCGTACGCAGCCGGCCGGTCCGGGCCGGAAAGACCTGCCCCCGGCACCGGACGATCCCGCTGTCCGGCCAGGCCGGCAGACCGCGCTGAGGCTGCTGGGTCTGTTGCGGCCGTCCAGACGGCGGATGGTCCTTGCGATCGCGGCGACGTGCGCATTCGTTGCCCTGAACGTCGCGGCCCCCAAAGTCCTGGGCGACGCCACCGACGTCATTGTCAATGGTGTCCTGCGGGGCACCTTCGACGACGCCCGGCTCGCGTCACTGCTGCTGGCCGTGACCTGGATGTACGTGGGTGCTTCGCTCTTCAGCTGGCTTCAGGGCACGCTGACGGCCACGTCCGTCCAGCGCGTCGGCTACGGGCTGCGCACCGCCGTGGAGACCAAGCTCCACCGCCTTCCCTTCAGCCATTTCGAGGAGCAACGCCGCGGCGAAGTGCTCAGCCGGGCCACGAACGACGTCGACATCATCGCCCAGTCGCTCAACCAACTGCTCAACCAGTTGATCCTGTCGGTCCTGATGCTCTCCGGGGCCTTCGCCATGATGTTGTGGCTCTCCCCGGTCCTGGCCCTGATCGTCCTCGTGTCCGTGCCGGTCTCCACCGTCATCACCGTACTGGTGGCCCGCAGGTCCCAGACCCAGTTCGCGGCGCAGGGGAGCAGCACCGGCGAGCTGCACGCCCAGTTGGAGGATCTCTTCACCGGCCACGAAGTCATCAAAGCCTTTGGCCGTCAAGGGGAGGCAGCCGCCCAGTTCCATGCCCGCAACGATGAACTCACCCGCGCCAGCGCCCGCGCCCAGTTCCTGTCCGGGGCCGTGCAGCCGCTGATGGTGCTGGTCTCCAACCTCAACTACATCGCCGTCGCGGTGGTCGGAGCGCTGCAGGTCACGGCGGGAACCCTGACGGTCGGCGGCGTCCAGGCGTTCATCCAGTTCAGCAGGTTGTTCAGCCAGCCGATGGGCCAGATCGGCGGCATGCTGACGCTGATACAGCCCTGCCTGGTGTCCGCAAGACGCGTATTCGAGCTGTTGGACGCGGACGAGATCCCGGCCGAACCGGCCGCCGAGGCCCGGGCCACGGCGGTGTCTGCCGCCACAGCGCCTCCGCGGGCCAGGCCCGCGTCGACGCCGCCGGCCCGCACGGCGCCTACGCGGGTGGCCTCTGGAAAGGTGGCCTTCGAGCACGTGACGTTCGGTTACGGCCTGGACCGGCCGGTGGTGCAGGATTTGTCCTTCGTTGTGGAACCGGGGCAACTGGTGGCTGTCGTGGGGCCCACTGGCGCCGGCAAGACAACGGTAATCAACCTGCTGATGCGGTTCTATGACATTGACTCCGGCCGCATTACCGTCGACGGCGTGGACATTTCGCAGATGCCGCGGGACGAGCTGCGGGGGATGTTCGGCACCGTGCTCCAGGACGCCTGGATCTTCACGGGAACGATCCGGGAGAACATCGAATACGGCCGTCCCGGGGCCACCGACGCCGAGATCATCACCGCCGCGGTGCCCAGCCATGTGGACCAGTTCGTCCGCTCGCTGCCCGCCGGTTACGGAACCTTCCTCGGCAACGACGGTGATTCGCTCAGCCGCGGACAGCAGCAGCTCATCGGCATCGCCCGGGCGCAGCTGGCCGCCCGCAGCATCCTTGTCCTGGACGAGGCCACGAGCTCGGTGGACAGCCGGACCGAACTGCAGATCAGGGAGGCGATGCAGCGACTGCGCGAAGGACGCACCAGCTTCGTCGTCGCCCACCGTTTGGCCACAGTCCGGGACGCTGATCTAATTCTCGTTATGGACCATGGACGGATCGTTGAACACGGAACCCACCGGCAACTCATCGCCCGGGGCGGGTTCTACGCCAGCCTGCATCAAGCGCAGTTCGCCGGCCGCGAACAGACCCCCGGTACCGGGAAGCCGGCCCAGTGAGTCCGGCGGGGCATGCCACCAAGGCCTTCCCGGGCGGCTGGAAGCCGAGCCCGTCCAGCTCCGTGCCGCTCTTTGAACAACTGCGCCTGTACATTATTGAACGTGCCGACGACGGCAGCCTGGCGCCCGGGACCAAGCTGCCCGCGGTCCGGAATCTCGCCGGTGAACTCGGGGTCGCCCCGCATACCGTCGCCCGCGCCTACAAGGAACTCGAGGCCGCCGGCATCGTCGCGACCAGGGGCCGGAACGGAACGGTCGTCTGCGCCCGGGACGAAGCCTGGAGCTCGCTGTCCGGGGCCGCCGCGACCTTCGCCGCGGCGGCCAGGGCGCAGGGTGCAAGTTTCGCCGAGGCGGTGCAGTTGCTCGCCGCCGCCTACGACAGCGAATAGCCGCGCGACGCCCATGAAGTCCGCCGGACGGTCACAATTCGAAGAAGTTTTCGATTAGCATTGATACCGTGCCTAAAGCTGTAGCTGAAGATCCAGCCCTTGAAGTTCAGTCCGAGATTGCGCCGATGACCTCCGCTGCCCGGGACGGGGAGCGGGCCGCCGGACACCGCCCCGACCTGACACGCCTCGTGGTGCAGGGTGCGAGGGAACACAACCTGCGCAACGTTGACCTGGACCTGCCCCGTGACGCGATGATCGTCTTCACCGGGCTGTCGGGGTCCGGAAAATCCTCCCTGGCCTTCGACACGATTTTCGCCGAAGGCCAACGCCGGTACGTGGAGTCCCTGTCCGCCTACGCCCGGCAATTCCTCGGCCAGGTCGACAAACCTGACGTCGACTTCATCGAGGGGCTCTCGCCCGCGGTCTCCATTGACCAGAAGTCCACGAGCAAGAACCCGCGCTCGACCGTGGGCACCATCACGGAAATCTACGACTACATGCGCCTGTTGTGGGCCCGGGTGGGCCGGCCGCATTGCCCGGTCTGCGGTGAACCGGTCGCGAAGCAGACCCCGCAGCAGATCGTGGACCAGTTGCTGGAACTGGATGATGGCACACGCTTCCAGGTGCTCGCCCCGGTGGTGCGGGGACGCAAGGGCGAGTTCGTTGACCTCTTCAAGGAACTGACGGCCAAGGGCTACTCGAGGGCCCGGGTGGACGGCGAACTCGTCCAGCTCAGCGACCCGCCCAAGCTGGGCAAGCAGTTCAAACACACCATCGAAGTCGTCGTGGACCGCCTCGTAGTGAAGGACGGCATCAGCCAGCGCCTGACCGACTCGGTGGAAACCGCCCTGGGATTGGCCGAAGGGCGGGTCCTGGCCGAATTCGTCGACCTGGACGCCGAGGATCCCGAACGGATCAGGGCTTTTTCCGAACACCTCGCCTGCCCCAACGAGCACCCCCTCGCGATCGACGAGATCGAGCCGCGGTCCTTTTCGTTCAATAACCCCTTCGGCGCCTGCACCGCCTGCAGCGGCATCGGCAGCAAGCTGGAAGTGGATGAAGAACTGATCATCCCGAACCCGGAACTCTCCCTCGCCGAAGGCGCAATCGCCCCGTGGTCGCTCGGAACGGCCACAACGGAATACTGGAACCGGCTGCTTGCCGGGCTTGCCGACGAGCTCGGCTTTTCCATGACGGCGCCCTGGGAAAAGCTGTCGGCCGATGCCCGCCAGACGGTCCTGCACGGCAAGGACCACAAGGTCGTCGTCCAGTACCGGAACAGGTTCGGCCGGGAGCGGAAGTACAGCACCGGCTTCGAGGGCGTCGTCCAGTACGTGCACCGCAAGCACGGGGAAACGGACTCGGACCACGCCCGGGACCGCTACGAGGAATACATGCGGCAAATCCCGTGCCCGGCGTGCAACGGAGCCCGGCTGAATCCCGCGTCGCTCTCGGTCCTGATCAACGGCAAGTCCATTGCCGAGGTCGCCGCCCTGCCAATGCGCGAGTGCGCCCACTTCCTGAACACCCTCGTGCTGACGGGCCGCGAAGCGCAGATCGCGCACCAGGTCCTGAAAGAAATCCAGGCCCGCCTGACGTTCCTCCTCGACGTCGGCCTGGAGTACCTGAACCTGGAACGGCCCTCCGGCACGCTGTCCGGCGGTGAAGCCCAGCGCATCCGGCTGGCCACCCAGATCGGTTCCGGCCTGGTGGGCGTGCTCTACGTCCTCGACGAGCCCTCCATCGGCCTGCACCAGCGGGACAACCGCCGGCTGATCGAGACGCTGACCCGGCTGCGGGACCTCGGCAATACCCTGATCGTCGTCGAGCATGACGAAGACACCATCCAGGAGGCCGACTGGGTGGTGGATATCGGACCGGGTGCCGGCGAGCACGGCGGCATGGTGGTGCACTCCGGCTCCTACCAGGCGTTGCTGGAGAACACCGGCTCGCTGACCGGCGACTACCTGTCCGGCCGCAAGAAGATCGACATCCCCAAGAAACGGCGCAAGTATGACAAAAAGCGCGAGCTGAAGGTTGTGGGCGCGAAGGAGAACAACCTCCTGAACGTGGATGCTGCGTTCCCCCTGGGCCTCTTCACCGCGGTTACCGGCGTGAGCGGCTCGGGTAAGTCCACGCTGGTCAACGAGATCCTCTACAAGGTCCTGGCCAACAAGCTCAACGGCGCCAAGCAGGTCGCCGGCCGGCACAAGTCCATCCAGGGCCTCGAACACCTGGACAAGGTGGTCCATGTCGACCAAAGCCCCATCGGCCGCACCCCGCGCTCCAACCCGGCCACCTACACCGGCGTGTTCGACAACATCCGGAAACTGTTTGCCGAGACCACCGAGGCGAAGGTCCGCGGCTACATGCCGGGACGCTTCTCCTTCAACGTCAAGGGCGGGCGCTGCGAAGCGTGTTCCGGGGACGGCACACTCAAGATCGAGATGAACTTCCTGCCCGACGTCTACGTCCCGTGCGAGGTCTGCCACGGTGCCCGGTACAACCGGGAAACCCTGGAAGTGCACTACAAGGGAAAGACCATCGCGGATGTGCTGAACATGCCGATCGAGGAAGGCGCGGAGTTCTTCGCGGCATTCTCTCCGATCGCCCGGCACCTCAACACGCTGGTCGACGTCGGGCTCGGCTACGTGCGGCTGGGCCAGCCCGCGACCACCCTGTCCGGCGGCGAAGCCCAGCGCGTGAAGCTCGCGGCGGAGTTGCAGAAACGCTCGAACGGCCGCAGCGTCTACGTCCTCGACGAACCCACCACGGGCCTGCATTTCGAGGACATCCGGAAGCTGCTCCTGGTCCTCCAGGGCCTGGTGGACAAGGGAAACACCGTCATCACCATCGAGCACAACCTCGACGTCATCAAGAGCGCCGACTGGATCGTGGATCTGGGACCCGACGGCGGCTCCGGCGGCGGCCGGGTGGTCGCGTCCGGGACCCCGGAGCAAGTGGCCACCTCCACGGAAAGCCACACAGCGGCCTTCCTCGCCGAACTCCTTAACTGACGGCGGACCGGGCCGCGCCCCGGTTCCATGGCCCCGGACGGATACGAGAAAGTATTCCGTCCGGGGTATGCGGGTTTCTGGCATCAGCGCTCTCATGAGAAACTAGGCCGGTGACCCATACAACAGTGCCCGTGATCTTTGACCTGGACGGCACTCTTGTCGATCCGGGCCGGGGAATAGCGGACGGAATCACCACAGCCCTCAGTGCGCTGGGACTCCCGTCCCCGGGCCAGGACCGCCTGTCCGCCATGATCGGGCCCAAGCTCAGCCACGCGATGGTCGAACATCGCGGGCGTGCCGGCGGGACAGCTCGAGGAAGCCATCCGGATCTACCGGGACTACTACCTGTCCACGGGGATAGCGCAGGGACGGCTCTACCCCGGGGTGCGGGCACTCCTGGCCGAGTACGTCGAGTCCGGCCGTCCGATTGCGGTCGCCACCCAGAAGCCCGAGGGACTCGCCCGGATCGTGCTGGAACATCACGGAATCGCGTCCTGCTTCCGGGCCATCCGCGGTGCCGCGGCGAATGAGGCAGCAGCCGCTGCGGAGCCGTCCGGCAAGACCGGCATCGTCGCCGCGGCACTGGCGGACCTCGCTATGCTTTGGCCCGTCAGCGCGGGCACTGCCGTCATGGTGGGGGACCGGGCCCAGGACGTGGCCGGCGCGGCCGCGAACGGACTGGACTGCATCGGCGTCGGCTGGGGATTCGCCCTCGACGGGGAACTTCAGGCGGCCGGCGCCGCCGCCGTCGTGCACAGCACAAGGGATCTTCATGACACCATAAGCAGGCTGGACCACGTCCGCACCGCCGCTTTGACGACCTACGCCCTGAACGAGGTGCCCACCGATGGCCATGTTTGACGCAATCCGCTGGACCACCCGCGGCCTGATCTCTTCGACGTGCCGGCCCACCGTGATCGGCCTGGAGAACGTCCCGGCGGAGGGGGCGTTCATTGTGGCCCCGAACCACCTCTCGTTCCTGGACAGCGTCATTGTCCAGGCCCTGATGCCCCGGCCCGTCGGCTTCTTCGCGAAAGCGGAGTACTTCACCACCGGCGGCGTCAAGGGCAAGGCAATGAAGTCATTTTTTGAGGCCGTCGGCTCCATCCCGGTTGAACGCGGGGAACAGGCTGCGAGCGTCCAGGCCCTCAAGACCCTGCTGGACATCCTGGAGGACGGCAAAGGCATCGGCATCTACCCCGAGGGCACGCGATCCCGCGACGGCATCCTGTACCGCGGCCGGACCGGGGTGGGCTGGCTGGCCCTGACCACCGGGGCCCCCGTCATTCCGGTCGGCTTGATCGGCACCGAAAACCTGCAGCCGGCGGGCAGCAACGGGGTCAAGCCGCAGCACTTCACCATGAAGGTCGGTGAGCCGCTCTACTTCGACAAGACCGGACCGGACCATTCGCTGCCGGCACGCCGCCAGGTCACCGACCGGATCATGGATGCCATCGCCGAACTCAGCGGGCAGCAGCGGTCGACGAGTTACAACCAGAGCAAGAGCGCCTAGCACCCTCCCGGGGCTCAGTAGACTGGAGCCGTGGCAGATCCAGCAAGTTACCGACCCCAGACGGGTGAGATCCCGACCAATCCGGGCGTCTACCGCTTCCGCGACCCGCACGGCCGGGTCATCTATGTCGGCAAGGCGAAAAACCTCCGGTCCCGCCTGAACTCCTATTTCGCCAATCCGGCCGGGCTGATGCCGAAGACCCACGCCATGGTGCACACCGCCAGCAGCGTTGAATGGACCGTGGTCGGCAGCGAGCTCGAATCTCTCCAGCTCGAATACACCTGGATCAAGGAATTCTCGCCGCGGTTCAACGTGATGTTCCGCGACGACAAAAGCTATCCCTATCTCGCCGTGACGATGGCCGAAAAGTACCCGCGCGTGCAGGTGCTGCGCGGGGAACGCCGCAAGGGCACCCGGTACTTCGGCCCGTACACGGCCGGAGCGATCCGGGAAACCATGGACACTCTGCTGCGGGTCTTTCCGGTGCGCAGTTGCAGCCCCGGGGTGCTCAAACGGGCAGAGGCCAGCGGCCGGCCCTGCCTGCTGGGCTACATCGACAAATGCGCCGCCCCATGTGTGGGACGTATTTCCCCCGAGGAACACCGGGCCCTGGCGGAGGACTTCTGCACCTTTATGGGCGGGGAGGCGCGGCCTTTCGTATCCCGGCTCGAGAAGGACATGGCCGCCGCGGTCGCCGCCCTGGACTACGAACGCGCCGCCCGGATCCGGGATGACATCATCGCCCTCAAGAAAGTATTCGAACGTAACGCCGTGGTCCTGGCTGATGACACTGACGCGGACGTCTTCGCCCTGCATGAAGATGAACTGGAAGCCGCCGTCCAGGTCTTCCATGTCCGGGGCGGAAGGATCCGCGGCCAGCGCGGCTGGGTCGTGGAGAAAGTGGAGGACACCTCCACCCCGGACCTCGTGGAGCACCTGCTCCAGCAGGTCTACGGCGACGAAGCCGGCAGCCCGGGCCGGCTGCCGCGCGAAATCCTGATCCCCGCCGAACCCAGCAACCTGGCCGAGCTCACCCAATGGCTGGGCGGGCTGCGCGGAGCGAAGGTGGATATCCGGGTGCCCCGGCGCGGGGACAAGGCAGCGTTGCTCTCCACCGTCCGGGACAACGCCGAGCACGCCCTCAAACTGCACAAGACCCGGCGGGCCGGGGACCTGACGCTCCGCTCCCAGGCGCTGCAGGAACTGCAGGAAGCGCTCGACCTGCCCGTAGCGCTGCTGCGGATCGAATGCTACGACATCTCCCATGTGCAAGGCACCAACGTGGTCGGATCGATGGTAGTGGTCGAGGACGGGCTGCCGAAGAAGTCCGACTACCGCAAGTTCTCCGTGACGGGGGATGCGGCCAACGACGACACCGCGGCGATGCATGATGTCCTGACCCGCCGGTTCCGAAACTACCTGCAGGAAAAAGAAAGCCACGCCGAAGCACTGCGGCTCCCGGGGCACCAGGCGGCCCTGGACGCCGCCGCATCCGTAGCGGCGTCAACCGCGGACACCACCACGCCGGTGCCCCGGGCGAAGTTCGCCTACCCGCCTAACCTCGTGGTGGTCGACGGCGGCCTGCCCCAGGTCAACGCGGCCGCACGCGCCCTGGCCGGGCTCGGCATCGAGGACGTCTACGTTGTGGGGCTCGCCAAGCGGCTGGAGGAGGTCTGGTTGCCGGACACCGAGTTCCCGGTGATCCTGCCGCGTGCCTCGGCCGGGCTGTACCTCCTGCAACGCATCCGTGACGAGGCGCACCGCTTCGCCATCACCTTCCACCGGCAGAAACGCGGCAAGGCAATGACGGTGTCCGCGCTGGACAGCGTTCCCGGCCTCGGGGAGTCCAAACGCAAGGCCCTTCTGACCCACTTCGGGTCGGTCCGGAGCATCAGGGCGGCCACCGTCGAGGAACTGATGCAGGCCAAGGGAATCGGGCCGTCCCTGGCTGCCGCCATTGCCCGGCATTTCAGCCCCGACGGCGAGGCCGGAGCCGCCGACGTTCCCGCAATCAACATGACAACGGGGGAAATTCTCGAAACTTAGCTAGCACTGTGATTCTTAGCTAGGGTAAGGACTTGGGAATCGGTACGCCCGGCGGCAATTCAGCCACCCGCGCGGCCACCGAACAGCAGAATGGGGCAGCAAAGATGGCAGAGCCGACGACAGGATCCGGGCCGGAGACGGACGGCATGACGCCAGTGAAGCCTGATGAGGCCGAACTGCTCGTGGTGACGGGAATGTCCGGCGCGGGCCGGAGCACGGCCTCGGACGCGTTGGAGGACCACGGCTGGTACGTCGTCGAAAACCTGCCGCCGCAGATGCTCGGGACGCTGGCCGATCTCGTGTCCCACTCGCCGCGCTCCATCTCCAAGCTCGCGGTCGTGATCGACGTGCGCAGCAAGGACCTTTTCGCCGACATCCGAACGGCACTGAGGGCTCTTGCGGCGTCCGGAGTCACTTTCCGGGTCCTCTTCCTGGACGCCGGCGACAACGTGCTGGTCCGACGCTTCGAGCAGGGCCGACGGCCGCACCCCCTGCAGGGCGGGGGCAGGATCCTGGACGGCATCGCCGCCGAGCGCGAACTCCTGCGCGAACTCAAGGAATCCTCCGACATTGTGCTGGACACCACGTCGCTGAATGTCCACGGTCTGGCAACTGCCATCACCGAACTGTTCAGCGAAACCGGTCCCGTGGCGCTGCGGCTGAACGTGATGAGTTTCGGGTTCAAGTACGGGCTCCCCGTGGACGCCAACTTCGTGGCCGATGCGCGCTTCATTCCCAACCCGCACTGGGTGCCGGCCCTCCGTCCGCACACAGGCCTGGACAAGGATGTGAGCGATTACGTCATGGAAGCCGAGGGCGTCAGCAATTTCGTGGAACGCTACGTCCTGGCCCTTGAACCCGTCCTGGATGGTTACCGCCGGGAAAACAAGCACTACGCGACCATTGCCGTCGGCTGCACCGGGGGCAAGCACCGGTCGGTGGCCGTGGCCGTGGAGTTGTCCCGCCGGCTGGCACAGTACCCCCGGGTAACCGTCACCACCACGCACCGGGACCTGGGCCGGGAATAATGGCGCTTCTCACCGGACCCCTGCCGCTGATATCGCCTCACAGCGCGGCGTTCGCGAGCCAGCAGGACAAAGGCCCGTCCGTCGTCGCGCTCGGCGGCGGACACGGCCTGTCCGCCTCGTTGTCCGCGCTCCGGCTGCTGACCTCGGAGCTGACGGCGATCGTCACGGTCGCCGACGATGGCGGGTCCTCGGGCCGGCTCCGGAAAGAGTACGGCGTCCTGCCGCCCGGGGATCTGCGGATGGCGTTGTCGGCGCTGTGCGATGACACCGACTGGGGCCGCACCTGGCGCGATGTTATGCAGCACCGTTTTGAGCCCGGCAAGGGACCGGGCGGTTCCCTTGACGCGCACGCCATGGGAAACCTCCTGATCGTGACGTTGTGGGAGCTCCTGGGGGATACCGTGGCCGGCCTGAAGTGGGCCGGGGCCCTGCTGGGCGCCCGCGGCGAGGTCCTGCCCATGTCCAGCGTGCCGCTGACCATCGAGGGGCAGGTCCGTGTCACGGCGCCGGACGGAACCTCTGCGCTGCAGACCGTGACCGGCCAGGCGGAATGTGCCGTCGCCGGATCCTTGGAGCATGTCCGTCTCCTGCCGGAGGATGCGCCGGCCTGCCTGGAGGCCCTGACCGCGATCGAGTTCGCCGACTGGGTGGTCCTGGGCCCGGGGTCCTGGTACACCTCCGTGCTGCCGCACCTGCTGCTGCCCGAAATGCAGGAAGCGCTCTGCAATACTGCTGCCCGGCGGTGCCTGACGATGAACCTCGACATGGAAACCAAGGAAACGGCGGGCATGTCCGCTGCGGATCACTTGCTCGTGCTGCGCGAGTACGCCCCCGGCTTCACGATCGACGTCGTCCTGGCCGACCCGGCGTCGGTCCATGACCTTCCTGCCTTCGAACGCGCCGCCGGGATGCTCGGAGCCGAGGTTGTCTTGGGTAAAGTAGGGGCGTCCGGTCGCCGGTCGGTCCACGACCCATTGCGTCTGGCTACGGCGTACCACGACATCTTTGGGAATAGTTAGGAAGCGTGCCATGGCACTGACAGCATCAGTCAAGGAAGAACTTTCCCGTCTGGATATCAAAAAGTCTTCGGTCCGCAAGGCGGAAGTGTCGGCCATGCTGCGCTTCGCCGGCGGACTGCACATCATTTCCGGCCGGATTGTGATCGAGGCCGAAGTTGACCTCGCCTCGACCGCCCGCCGGCTGCGCGCCGCCATCGCCGAGGTCTACGGCCACCAGAGCGAGATCATTGTGGTCTCCGGCGGGGGACTGCGCCGGGGCAGCCGCTACGTTGTGCGCGTGGTCCGTGACGGCGAAGCCCTGGCCCGCCAGACCGGACTGCTCGACGCCCGCGGCAGGCCCGTCCGCGGGTTGCCCTCGGTGGTTGTCAATGGATCCGCGGCCGACGCCGAGGCCGTCTGGCGGGGTGCGTTCCTAGTACACGGCTCACTGACCGAACCCGGGCGTTCCTCTGCCATGGAGGTCACCTGCCCCGGTCCGGAATCAGCCCTGGCCCTCGTCGGCGCGGCCCGCCGGCTCGGCATCCAGGCCAAGGCCCGGGAAGTCCGGGGCGTAGACCGGGTCGTCATCCGGGACGGTGACACCATCGCCGCACTGCTGACCCGCATGGGAGCCCACGACGCATTGATGGTCTGGGAAGAACGCAGAATGCGCAAGGAAGTCCGGGCCACCGCCAACCGGCTCGCGAACTTCGATGACGCCAACCTGCGCCGCTCGGCCCAGGCTGCCGTCGCGGCCGGAGCCCGCGTGGACCGTGCCCTGGAGATCCTGGGCGATGACGTTCCGGACCACCTCAAATACGCCGGCGAACTCCGCGTTGCCCACAAACAGGCAAGCCTGGACGAACTGGGCCGGCTGGCTGATCCCGCCATGACCAAGGACGCCATCGCCGGCCGGATCCGCCGGTTGCTGGCGATGGCAGACAAGCGGGCCGTGGACCTTGGGATCCCCGGCACGGAAGCCAACGTCACGCCGGACATGCTGGACGATTAGCCCCGCGCCGGTGCCCGGAACCCGATAGGCTCCCAACGAGGGAAATACCCCGTCCGCGCCGCGGGTTACTCCCACCGGACACTGCCGCAGGGTTCCCCCAAATTTCCGGGTGCACAGCCGCCCGGATGCATAATCCGAGAAGTACCAACCGGACATCCCGTCCACGACATTGGAGGATTTTGTGACCGAGTACGTTTTGCCTGAACTCAGCTACGACTATGCGGCGCTGGAGCCCAACATCTCCGCCCGCATCATGGAACTGCACCACAGCAAGCACCACGCGGCCTACGTCGCCGGGGCCAACAACGCGCTGGCCCAGCTGGCGGAAGCCCGCGACAAGGGCGATTTCGCCAACATCAACCGGCTCTCCAAGGACCTCGCGTTCCACACGGGCGGCCACGTCAACCACTCGGTGTTCTGGAACAACCTGTCCCCGGACGGCGGCGACAAGCCCGAGGGGGAACTCGCGGCAGCCATCGAGGACGCCTTTGGCTCCTTCGATGCGTTCCGTGCCCAGTTCAGCGCGGCGGCCTTGGCCCTGCAGGGTTCCGGGTGGGCTTTCCTGGCCTACGAGCCGATCGGCGGGAACCTCGTCATCGAGCAGCTCTACGACCAGCAGGGCAACGTCGCACTCGGCACCACCCCGCTGCTGATGCTGGACATGTGGGAGCACGCCTTCTACCTGGACTACGTCAACGTCAAGGCCGACTACGTCAAGGCCTTCTGGAACATCGTCAACTGGGCGGACGTCGCCCAGCGTTTCGACGGAGCCCGCCAGAACGCCACGGGTCTCATCACGCTTTAGTGTGACCCGGGCGACTCCCGGACGTAACAAAGTTCACAACGCGCCGCATCTTGGCCGGATTGTGGACGGTCCGCCTCCGCAGTTGCGGGGGCGGACCTAGTTAAACGTAAGATGGGTCACGGGAGGCGGCCTGCCTTCAGCAATGTCGCTGGTCGTCCTCCGATCTGGTAATCATCTCTGCCCAATGGCGTGCGGGATCTGTTAGTTGGCTTGAACGCCTGACTCAACTAGTCGTGCTTGCACAAGCACCAAGGAGACTGAAAACGTGACGACACGTATTGGTATCAACGGCTTCGGCCGTATTGGCCGCAACTACTTCCGCGCAGCGCTGGCGCAGGGCGCTGACCTGGAAATCGTTGCCGTCAACGACCTCACCAGCCCTGAAGCCCTTGCCCACCTGCTCAAGTACGACTCCGTCGGCGGCCGCCTGACGGAATCCGTAGAGGTCAAGGACGGCAACATCGTCGTCGACGGCAAGTCCATCAAGGTCCTTGCCGAGCGTGACCCCGCCAACCTGCCCTGGGGCGAGCTCGGCGTTGACATCGTGATCGAATCCACCGGCTTCTTCACCAAGTCCGCCGACGCGCAGAAGCACATCGATGCAGGCGCCAAGAAGGTCCTGATCTCCGCACCGGCCTCGAACGAGGACATCACCATCGTTCTGGGCGTCAACGAGGGCCTCTACGACCCGGCGAAGCACAACATCATCTCCAACGCCTCCTGCACCACCAACTGCCTCGGCCCGCTGGCCAAGGTCATCAACGATGCGTTCGGCATCGAGCGTGGCCTCATGACCACGATCCACGCCTACACGGCCGACCAGAACCTGCAGGACGGCCCGCACAACGACTTGCGCCGTGCCCGCGCCGCGGCCATCAACATGGTCCCGACGTCCACAGGCGCTGCCAAGGCCATCGGCCTGGTGCTCCCGGAACTCAAGGGCAAGCTTGACGGCTACGCCATCCGCGTACCGGTCCCCACCGGTTCCGCAACCGACCTGACCGTGACCGTCTCCCGCGAGACCACCGTCGAGGAAGTCAACGCCGCCCTCAAGGCCGCCTCGGAGACCCCGGAGCTCAAGGGCTACCTGACCTACACCGACGAGCCGATTGTCTCCTCCGACATTGTGGGCGATCCGGCCTCCTCCATCTTCGACTCCGGCCTGACCAAGGTGATCGGCAACCAGGTCAAGGTTGTTTCCTGGTACGACAACGAATGGGGCTACTCGAACCGCCTCGTGGACCTCACGGAGCTCGTCGCAGACAAGCTGGGCTAGGGTAAGACTCATGACATTCCACACCCTCAACGAACTGATCGCTGATGGTGTCCGCGGGCGGTACGTTTTGGTCAGAAGTGACCTGAACGTGCCGCTCGACGGCTCTGCAGTGACGGACGACGGCCGGATCAAGGCCTCCCTGCCCGTACTGGAGAAGCTCACGGACGCCGGCGCGCGCGTGCTGGTCACCGCGCACCTGGGCCGCCCCAAAGGCGCGCCCGAGGAGAAATATTCGCTCAAGCCTGCCGCGGCGCGGCTGGCCGAGCTGGCCGGGTTCAAAGTTTCCCTCGCCGAAGACACCGTCGGTGAGTCGGCACGCCGGCTGGCGGCCGGCCTGCAGGACGGCGAAGTCCTGATCCTGGAAAACGTCCGCTTCGACGCCCGCGAGACGTCCAAGGACGACGCCGAACGCGGCGCCTTCGCGGACGAGCTTGTTGCGCTCACCGGCGACAACGGCGCCTTTGTCGATGATGCGTTCGGTGCCGTGCACCGCAAGCACGCGAGCGTTTACGACGTCGCCACCCGGCTGCCGTCCTTCCAGGGCGACCTGGTCCGCACGGAAGTCGAGGTGTTGCGCAAGCTCACCACCGACACCCAGCGCCCGTACGTGGTCGTCCTCGGCGGTTCCAAGGTCTCGGACAAGCTCGCAGTGATCGACAACCTGATCGGCAAGGCGGACACCATCCTGGTGGGCGGCGGCATGCTGTTCACGTTCCTCGCCGCAGCAGGGCACAAGGTTGCCGGAAGCCTGCTGGAAGAGGACCAGATTCCGGTCGTCCAGGACTACCTGAAGCGTGCGGCCGACGCGGGCACCTCTTTTGTGGTGCCCACGGACGTCGTTGTGGCGGCGAAGTTCGCTGCCGACGCCGAGCACGAGACCGTCGCAGCGGACGCCATCGAGTCGAGCAGTTTCGGCTCCGAGGGCATCGGCCTGGACATCGGCCCGGATTCGGCGGCTGCATTCGCCGAAGAGATCAAGGGCGCCCGGACGGTCTTCTGGAACGGCCCCATGGGTGTCTTCGAATTCGCCGCGTTTGCCGGCGGCACCAGGGCGATTGCCCGGGCGCTGACCGAAACCGAGGCGTTCACCGTTGTTGGCGGTGGCGACTCCGCCGCCGCGGTCCGGACCCTCGGCTTTGCCGATGACCAGTTCGGCCACATTTCCACCGGCGGCGGCGCCAGCCTCGAGTACCTTGAAGGCAAGGAACTTCCCGGCCTGAGCGTCCTGGACCGCTAAGCACGCCCAGGCAGGGTGCCCTCCGCGAGGAACCGGGCACCCTGCCTGCTGTCCATATAACAAGCATTTTTGGAGATCACGTGACTACGTCAACCAACGGTAACTTTGACCGCACGCCTTTCATCGCAGGCAACTGGAAGATGAACATGGACCACGTCCAGGGCATCACCCTCCTGCAGAAGCTGGCGTGGACTCTGTCCGATGCCAAGCACGACTACAGCCGGGCGGAGGTCGCAGTCTTCCCGCCGTTCACGGATCTCCGCGGCGTCCAGACCCTCGTCCAGGGCGACGAGCTTGAGGTCGTCTACGGCGGCCAGGATCTGTCCCCGTTCGACTCGGGCGCGTACACCGGGGACATCTCCGGCCAGTTCCTCGCCAAGCTCGGCTGCAGCTACGTCCTGGTCGGCCACAGCGAACGCCGCACCATCCACAACGAGTCCGACGAAGTCCTGAACGCCAAGGTGCAGGCCGCCTTCCGCCACGGCGTCACGCCGGTGCTCTGCGTCGGCGAAGGCCTGGAAATCCGCCAGGCGGGCACGCATGTGGACCACACCCTGGCCCAGCTGCGCGCCGGTGTCGAAGGTCTCACTGCTGAACAGGCCGCCGAACTCGTCGTCGCCTACGAACCCGTCTGGGCCATCGGCACCGGCGAAGTTGCCGGACCCGAGGACGCACAGGAAATGTGCGCCGCGATCCGGGCCGAGCTTGCCACCCTGTTCGGCGCGGACACGGCTGCCAAGACCCGCCTCCTGTACGGCGGGTCGGTCAAGGCCAACAATGCGGCCTCAATCCTGAAGGAACGCGACGTCGATGGCCTGCTCGTGGGCGGTGCCAGCCTTGATGCCGCTGAGTTTGCTAATATTGTCAGGTTCGAGAGCCACCTCGTGACGGATTAGTCCAGCACAGGCGTCGCCCCGTAATCCATATCTTCTGAAAGGCCGTCGTGGACGTTCTTCATGTCATTCTGCAGGTCCTCCTGGGCATCACCAGCCTTCTGCTGACGCTGCTCATCCTGCTTCATAAGGGACGCGGCGGAGGTATGTCCGACATGTTCGGCGGCGGCATGAGCTCGGGTCTGAGCTCCTCGGGTGTTGCCGAGCGGAATCTGAACCGGTTCACAGTCATCCTCGGCATCACCTGGGCCCTTGTCATCGTCGGCCTGGGGCTGCTCATGAGGTTCAACACCGGCCTCGATTCCTAGGCATTCTGCGCATAATTTAATTTCAGGACCACGGTGGCACTGCAGCATCGGGAACTTACGAACTACACTGTGGCTGTTGGCAGGCATCATTCCACCAGTCGAGTAGTCAGGAGTTGCCGATGCTGCATTCTGCGTCCGGGTTCAGGGGCATCCGCGTAGGTGCCATCGAAGGGGCGTCGCCACGGCATGAGCCGCGCGACGGCACCGGGGCAGGCCAGCCCCGCATCTGTGTCTCCTACGTCTGCGCGAAAGGCCACGAAACCCGACTGGTCTTTGCCCGGCTCCCGGAGGAACAGATCCCGGGCGTCTGGGACTGCCGGCACTGCGGCGGCACGGCCAGCCGTGATGCCGCCAAGTTCGGCCTGGACGAACTCCCGGGCGAAGCCTACAAAACCCACCTCGAGTACGTTAAAGAACGGCGCTCCAGCCAGGACGCCGAAGACGTGCTGGCCGGAGCGCTCGAACGGTTACGCGCCGGACGGAGCCTTCCGGACTAGCTGCTCCGGTACCCGCTGTGCCGCGTTCGCATCAATCAACCACAGCGTCCTGACCTGCCCGCGCGGTCCGGCAGCTGGAACCTGCACCGGGTTGGCTCCGGCCAGTGCCAGGCCCACAGCGCCGGCCTTGTCTTCGCCTGCCACCACCATCCAGACCTCCGCGGCAGTGTTGATCGCCGGAAGAGTCAGGGAGACACGCTGCGGCGGAGGCTTGGGGGAGTGCCGGACGCCAACAACGCTCAGGTCCTGCTCGCGGATGCCGGCCTGCTCCGGGAACAGTGACGCGACGTGCGCATCGGGCCCAACGCCGAGGAGCACGATATCCAACCGGGGCAGCTTCCCTGGCTGCTCCGGGCGGTCATCGGACATATCCGCCGCATGCTCCGCGGCGGCAGCTTCACTGAGCCGGCGCGCGTAGTCCGCGGCCGCCTCCTCCGGGGAGCCGAAGTCATCCGAGGAACCCGGGACATGCACCCGGGCAGGGTCCACCGGGATGTGGGCGAGCAGTGCCTCGTGCGCCTGCCGGGCGTTGCGGTCGGCATCGTCGGCTCCGACGAAGCGTTCGTCCCCCCACCAGAAATTGACTTTGGACCAGTCAACGGCCCCGGCCGCCGGCGAATCAGCGACGGCCTTGAGCGATCCGATGCCCATGGACCCGCCGGTCAGCACGATGGTCGCTTCGCCGTGCTTGTCCTGGATATCGACGAGTTTGGTGATCAGGCGTGCTGCGATCGCAGCCATCAGCACTTCTGAATCGGGATGGATGCTTACTCGCGGGTCAGCGCTCACTGGGGCGGACACTCCTTAGGTTGGTTCGTGGCAGTCCCATAGTAATCACTTCGCCGAATATTT
>CAVYMG010000013.1:0-47658 GCA_963769515.1 uncultured Actinomycetota bacterium | reverse complement strand
ATGGACGAAATCCTGTATGAACTGCGCGACCACGCCTCAGGGCTGAACGCCGGCCGCTGGGACTACCTCTTCAGCATCATCAAGTACTTCCGCGACGCCGGCGAGGAATTCGTCCTGCCGGACCGCGCCACGGTGGCCATGACCGCACCGTTCATGCGCGCCTACACCGAGCTGCTGGTCAAGACCTGCCACCACCGCGGCGCCTTCGCCATGGGCGGCATGGCCGCGGTCATCCCGAACCGCCGGCACCCCGAGGTTACGGAAGCCGCCTTCGCCAAGGTCCGCGCGGACAAGACGCGCGAGGCCAGCGACGGCTTCGACGGCTCCTGGGTGGCCCACCCGGACCTGGTGCCGACGTGCCGGGAAGTATTCGATTCCGTCCTCGGCAGCCGCCCCAACCAGCTGGACAAACAGCGCCCCGAAGTGTCGGTCACGGCCGGGCAGCTCCTGGACATCGCCTCGGCGGACGGCCAGGTCACGGAAGCCGGCCTGCGGCTGAACCTGTACGTCGCCGTCGCCTACACCGCCGTGTGGCTCTCCGGCAACGGGGCGGTGGCCATCCACAACCTGATGGAGGACGCCGCCACCGCCGAGATCTCCCGCTCGCAGGTCTGGCAGCAGATCCGCAACAAGTCCGTCCTGGCTGACACCGGCAACACCGTCACCCGGGAACTGGTGGAGCGCATCCTGGGCGAGGAGACGGAGCGGCTCCGTGCCGAGTTCGGTGACGAGGCCTTCCGCCGCTACTACCAGCCCGCCAGTCGGCTGATCGCGGACATCTGCCTCTCCGAGGACTACACGGACTTCCTGACCACGCCGGCGTACGAACTGATCGGCTGACGGATGGGCGTTCATACATCCCTGAGTGCCAGGGACCTGGCCGAGATCGAATCGCAGCTGGCGGCAACAGACCGGCTGCTGGAGCAGAACTACCCCGGCGACGATGGCTCGCGCCAGCCGGTGCACACCGTCTACGTCCCCGCGGACCGCTTCACGCCGTCATTCGCGGCTGAATGGGGCGCCCAGGCACTGGCCGCCGCGGACGCCCACGGCGGGCTGGTCCGCCTCGGTGAGCTGCTGGGCCAGGATTCCGGGCTCGCAGAAACCGTGGCGTCCCGGGTGTCAGCCAAGCTGGCCGCCGAACCGATCGAAGACCTGCGGCTGGACTTCGAGGACGGCTACGGGGACCGCGGCGACGACGCTGAGGATTCCGCCGCTGTCGCGGCGGCCTCGGCTGTGGCGGCAGCGGTTGCTGCGGGCACGGCACCGCCGTTTATTGGAATCCGCTTCAAGTGCTTTGAGGCGGCCACCCGGAACCGGGGACTGCGCACCCTGGATCTCTTCGTCGCGGCGCTGGCCGCCGCCGGCGAGCTCCCGGCGGGCCTGGTCCTGACCCTGCCCAAGGTCACCACCGTGGCCCAGGTGCAGGCGATGGACTACGCCGTCTCCCGGCTCGAGGAAATCCACTCGCTGCCGCACGGACGGCTCAGGTTTGAAGTGCAGGTGGAAACACCCCAGCTCATCCTGGGCCCGGAGGGGACCTCGCCGGTAGCCCAGTTGCCGCACGTCGTCCCGGGGCGGATCAGCGGCCTGCACTATGGAACGTACGACTACTCCGCCTCCCTGCAGATCTCCGCCGAGTACCAGTCCATGGAACATCCCGTGGCCGACTTCGCCAAGGAAGTCATGCAGCTGGCCGTCGCCGGCACGGGCATCCGTCTCTCCGACGGCTCCACCAACATCATCCCGGTGGGCGACGGCGTCGAGAACGCCTGGGCGATCCACGGAAGGCTGGTCCGCCGCTCGCTGGAGCGGGGCTACTACCAGGGCTGGGACCTGCACCCGGCCCAGCTGCCCAGCCGCTTTGCGGCCACATACGCCTTCTACCGCCAAGGCCTTCCGGCCGCCACCGCCCGCCTGCGCAACTATGTGGCGCAAACCGAAGGCGGCGTGATGGACGAACCTGCCACCGCCCGGGCACTGGCAGCCTTCGTGCTGCGTGGCGTCCAGTGCGGCGCCGTCGGCGCCGACGAGGTCCAGGCCCTTGCCGGCGTCGGCACCCCGCAGCTGACAGCATTGGCCCACCCGCGGCTGGCCACCATCTCCCACTCTTAAGTAAGGATTCACCTGATGGGCAAGTACTACACCCCCGAAGGCGGCCTGCCGCCGCAAACCCACCTCACCACCGAGCGCGCCATCGTCACGGAAGCCTATACGGTCATTCCCAAGGGCGTCATGACGGACATCGTGACCAGCACACTGCCTGGCTTCTCCAACACCCGCTCCTGGATCCTGGCCCGCCCCATCTCCGGGTTCGCCACTACGTTCTCCCAGCTCATCGTCGAGATCAGCCCGGGCGGCGGCGCACCCAAGGCAGAATTCGAAGCCGGCGTCGAGGGCGTCATCTTCGTCACCAGGGGCAAGGTCAACCTGACCCTGGACGGTGAACTGCACCAGCTGGAGGAAGGCGGCTACGCCTACCTGGCCGCCGGCGCCGCCTGGGGCCTGGAAAACGTCTCAGACGACAGTGTCTCCTTCCAATGGATCCGCAAGGCCTACGAGCGGCTTGAAGGCTACGAGGCGAAATCCTTCGTCACCAGTGATGCCGAGGTGGAACCCACCGCGATGCCGGATACCGACGGCGCCTGGAAGACCACCCGCTTCACGGATTCCAACGATCTGGCCCACGACATGCAGGTGAACATTGTGACCTTCCAGCCGGGCGGGGTCATCCCGTTCCCGGAGACCCACGTCATGGAGCACGGCCTGTACGTCCTTGAGGGCAAAGGCGATGTACCTGCTCAACAACGACTGGGTTGAGGTGGAGGCCGGCGACTTCATGTGGCTGCGCGCCTTCTGCCCGCAGGCGTGCTACGCCGGAGGCCCGGGCCAGTTCCGCTACTTGCTGTACAAGGACATGAACCGGCAGATCCGCCTGACCTGACGCCTGCCCCCACCTCGAACCCACGGCACCCCGGCCCGCCAGGCCGGGGTGCCGTCGTTTAACGGCCGCACGGACATTCCGGGGTTGACGCCATCACCTTACGAGCCCTAAGCTTTTCATATTGCAAGATAAAGATTCCACAAGATGGAATCTTGAAAAAGCGAAAGCTACCGGTCTTTGCCGGTTCAGAGGCGCTAAGGACGAATCCAATGACGTATACCGTGAACTGCTCCATCCTGCTGACGGAACTGCCGCTTCTGGAGCGTCCCGCCGCGGCCAAGGCAGCCGGCTTCGACGCCGTCGAATTCTGGTGGCCGTTTGAAACCTCCGTTCCCTCGGACGCAGAGGTTTCGAAGTTCGAGCAGGCCATCACCGACGCCGGCGTCCAGCTGTCCGGGCTGAACTTCAACGCCGGCAACATGCCCGGCGGGGACCGCGGCCTGGTGTCCTGGCCCGCCCGCTCGGCCGAGTTCCTGGACAACATCGACGTCGTCGCCGGCATCGGGGAACGCCTCGGCTGCAAGGCGTTCAATGCCCTGTACGGTAACCGCATCGAGGGGGAGTCCGCTGAGAAGCAGGACGCCGTCGGCGCCGAGAACCTCGCGACCGCTGCCGCCGGCGTTGCCCGGATCGGTGGCACCGTCCTCCTGGAACCGGTCAGTGGAGCACCGCGGTACCCGCTGCTCACCGCCGCCGACGCGCTGGCCGTGATCGCCAGGGTCAAAGACGAGTCCGGCGCGGAGAACATCAAACTCCTCGCCGATTTCTACCACCTGGCCGTCAACGGCGACGACGTCGCCGCCGTGATCGAAGAGCACGCCAAGGACTTCGGCCACATCCAGATTGCCGACAATCCCGGCCGCGGAGCCCCCGGAACCGGAACCCTCCCGCTCGGCGAATGGATCGCCCGCAGCCGCGAACTCGGCTACGCGGGATACATCGGCCTCGAATACAAAGAACCGGCCGGCACCGCCTTCAACTGGGCCATCCGCGAGCACGCCTCGCGCTAGAGCGCCCCGCCCTAGCACCCCGCGCTCTAGAGCGTCGCCGCCCGCACAAACTTCAGCAAAGGAACCAGCATGAGCAACGTAACTGTCATCGGACTCGGAATCATGGGCCTGCCCATGGCCATCAACCTCCTCAAGGCCGGCCACAGCGTCACCGGCTTCAACCGCAGCCAGGACAAAATCGACGCCCTCGTCGCCGAGGGCGGGCACGGCGCCACAAGCATCGCCGACGCCGTCAAGGACGCCGACGTCGTGATCACGATGGTGCCGGACTCCCCGGACGTCGAAGGCGTCGTCTCCGGACCCGAGGGCCTGTTCGCCAACGCCAAGCAGGGCACGCTGTGGATCGACGCCAGCAGCATCCGCCCGGACGTCGCCAAGCGGCTCGCGGACGAAGCCAAAGCAGCCGGCATCCGCGCCCTGGACGCCCCGGTCTCCGGCGGGGAGCAGGGCGCCATCACGGCCGCGCTGTCCATCATGGTGGGCGGCGAAGCAGCCGACTTCGAAGCGGCACAAGATGTTCTGGACGCGGTCGGCAAGACCATCGTCCACGTGGGCCCGGCCGGCTCCGGCCAGACCGTCAAGGCCGCCAACCAGCTGATCGTCGCCGTCAACATCCAGGTCCTGGGTGAAGCCGTCGCCTTCCTCGAGGCCTATGGCGTGGACACCGATGCGGCGCTCAAGGTCCTGGGCGGCGGCCTGGCCGGCTCGAAGGTCCTGGACCAGAAGGGCCAGAAGATGCTGGACCGCGACTTCACGCCCGGCTTCCGCCTCGCCCTCCACCACAAGGACATGGGCATCGTCACCTCGGCCGCCCGCGAAGCCAACGTTGCCCTTCCCCTCGGTGCCCTGGCCGCACAGCTTGTCGCCGCCACCGTCAACCAGGGCGACGGCGGCCTCGACCACTCCGGTCTCTTCAAGCAGACCCTCCAGCTCAGCGGCCGCCAGTAACACTGCGGCACCCCTGTCCGCACCAGCACACCCACCAGACTTCCAAGGAGAACACCATGACGAAGATGCGCACCGTAGACGCAGCCGTCGCCATCCTGGCAAAGGAGGGCGCCATCGAGGCGTTCGGCCTGCCAGGTGCGGCCATCAACCCCTTCTATTCGGCGATGCGGGAGCACGGCGGCATCCGCCACACCCTCGCCCGGCACGTCGAAGGCGCCTCCCATATGGCCGACGGGTATTCCAGGGCCAAGGACGGCAACATCGGCATCTGCATCGGCACGTCCGGACCCGCCGGCACCGACATGATCACCGGACTCTACGCAGCCTGGGCCGACTCCATCCCCATGCTGTGCATCACCGGACAGGCCCCCGTGGCCAAACTGCACAAGGAAGATTTCCAGGCCGTGGACATCGAATCCATCGCCAAGCCGGTCACCAAAATGGCCATGACGGTGCTCGAACCCGGCCAGATCCCGGGCGCCTTCCAGAAGGCCTTCCAGCTCATGCGCTCCGGCCGTCCCGGCCCCGTGCTGCTGGACCTGCCGTTCGACGTGCAGATGGCCGAGATCGAGTTCGACATCGACACCTACGAGCCGCTTCCGGTGGAAAAGCCTAAGGCCAGCCGCAAGCAGCTGGAAAAGGCGCTGGACATGCTCACCGCAGCCCGGCACCCGCTGATCGTCGCCGGCGGCGGCGTCATCAACGCTTCCGCCTCGGCACAGCTCGTCGAACTCGCCGAGCTGCTCAACGTCCCGGTCATCCCCACGCTGATGGGCTGGGGCGCCATCCCGGACGATCACCGGCTGATGGCCGGAATGGTGGGCCTGCAGACCTCGCACCGCTACGGCAACGAGACCATGCTGGCTTCCGACTTCGTGATCGGGATCGGCAACCGCTGGGCCAACCGCCACACCGGCGGCCTGGACACCTACACCTCCGGCCGCAAATTTGTTCACATCGACATCGAGCCGACCCAGATCGGCCGCGTCTTCTCCCCGGACCTGGGCATCGCCTCCGACGCCGGCGCGGCACTGGACGGACTGCTGGAGCTCGCCCGCGAACGCAACGCCGCCGGCACCTTGCCGGACTACACCGACTGGGTCGACGAATGCGTCCAGCGCAAGGGCTCCCTGCAGCGCAAGACCCACTTCGAAAACGTCCCGATCAAGCCGCAGCGCGTCTACGAGGAGATGAACAAGTCTTTCGGCAAGGACACCACCTACGTGACCACGATCGGTCTCTCGCAGATCGCCGGCGCCCAGATGCTCCACGTCTTCGGGCCGCGCCGGTGGATCAACGCCGGCCAGGCCGGCCCGCTGGGCTGGACCGGACCCGCCGCGCTCGGCGTGGTCCGCGGCAAGCCGGGAGAGACCGTCGTCGCCCTGTCCGGTGACTACGATTTCCAGTTCATGATCGAGGAACTGGCCGTCGGCGCACAATTCAACCTCCCCTACATCCACGTCGTGGTGAACAACTCCTATCTGGGCCTGATCCGCCAGTCCCAGCGCGGGTTCAAGATGGAACAGAACGTGTCCCTGGCCTTCGAGAACATCAACTCGCCGGAGACCAAGGGCTACGGCGTGGACCACCTGAAGGTCGCCGAAGGGCTGGGCTGCAAGGCCATCCGGGTGGAGGACCCCAGTGACCTGCCCGCGGTATTCGATAAGGCCAAGGCGCTCATGAGCGAGTTCAACGTCCCCGTGGTGGTGGAAGTGATCCTGGAGAAGATCACCAACATCTCCATGGGCACCGAGATCAACGCGGTCAATGAGTTCGAGGACCTCGCCGCCCGCGGCGAGGACGCCCCGACGGCCATCCTCGCCCTGCTGGACTGATACCAGCCACCCTCCGCGCGCCAGCCCGGCACGCCTGACTCATTGAAAGGAAACACCGGCATGCGAGTGGTCATAGCACCGGACAAGTTCAAGGGCTCACTATCGGCCCCGGACGTCGTCGCCCGCCTCACCACGGGCCTTCACTCCGCCAAGCAACTCGCCGGGCAGGTCCTGGACGTGACGGGTGTCCCCGTGGCCGACGGCGGCGAGGGCACCCTCGACGCCGCCGTCGGCTCCGGCTTCACCCGACGCAGCGCCGTCGTCAGCGGCCCGACCGGCGAACCTGTCCGGGCCGATTTCGCCGTGCGGGGCCGCGAGGCGGTCATTGAAATGGCGGCGGCCTCAGGACTGGCTGTGCTGCCCGGCGGCGTGAAGGACGCGCTGGGGGCAACCTCTCTGGGTACCGGGGAGCTGATCCGGGCGGCCCTGGACGCCGGCTGCCGCAGGATCATCCTCGGGGTCGGGGGAAGCGCCAACACCGACGGCGGCGCCGGGTTGCTGCAGGGCCTCGGCGCGCGCTTCATCGATGCTGACGGACATGAACTACCGCCCGGCGGCGCAGCACTGGCGAGGCTGAAGTGGATCGACTTCGCGGATTTTGATCCACGGCTGGAGGACACGCGGTTCGTGCTGGCCAGCGACGTGGACAACCCCCTGCTGGGCCCGGACGGTGCGGCGGCCGTGTTCGGCCCGCAAAAGGGTGCCTCCAGCGAGGACGTCGGCAGGCTCGACGCCGCACTGTCACACTATGTGGACGTACTCGGCCAGGAACTGGGCTCCCGGGCGCTGAAGGCGGCGGAGGCCCCCGGCGCCGGGGCCGCAGGAGGGGTCGGCTATGCCGCCATCGCGGTCCTGGCCGCCTCCCGCCGGCCGGGCATCGACGTCGTCCTCGAATTCACTGATCTCGCCCACCGGCTGACCGGGGCGGACCTCGTGATCACCGGCGAAGGCAGCCTGGACGAACAAAGCCTGCTCGGCAAGACTCCCATGGGAGTGGCGCGGGCGGCAGCACTGGCAGGCGTTCCGGTCATCGCCGTTTGCGGCCGCACCACCCTGACGGAGGGCCAGTTGCGCGACGCCGGATTTCAGTCCACGTTTGCCTTGACGGATATTGAAGACAACGTGGAAACGTGCATGACGGAAGCCGGCCGACTTCTCGAACAACTCGGCACCATTATTGGCGGCCAGCTTGGCCCTGACTCATCGTGGTATCGCCCTATGAAAACCACATCCTCGAAGGAGTACCTCAATGCCTGAAGAACGCTATGACTTGGTGGTTCGTGGTCGGCGTGTGTTGACGTCGGCGGGGATCGCGGCGCGTGAGGTCGGAATCCGGGGCGGGCGGATCGTGGCGATCGAGCCGCTGGGCAACGCCCTGGCCGGTGCGGAGGTCATGGAGCTCGCCGAGGACGAGACGATGATCCCGGGCCTGGTCGATACCCATGTCCACGTCAACGAACCGGGCCGGACCGAGTGGGAAGGGTTCGCGTCCGCGACCCGGGCCGCCGCCGCCGGGGGCGTGACGACGATCATCGACATGCCGCTGAACTCGATCCCGCCGACGACGACGGTCGAGAACCTCAAACTCAAGCGCGAGGTCGCCGCGGACCAGGCGTTCGTGGACGTCGGGTTCTGGGGCGGGGCGGTCCCGGGGAACCTGAAGGACCTCCGGCCGCTCCATGACGAGGGCGTGTTCGGGTTCAAGTGCTTCCTGCTGCACTCCGGGGTGGATGAATTCCCGCATCTGGAGGCCGAGGAAATGGAAACGGACATGGCCGAGCTGAAGTCCTTCGACTCGCTCATGATCGTCCACGCCGAGGACTCCCACGCGATCGACCGCGCCCCGCACCCGGGCGGGGACCACTACGCGACGTTCCTGGCCTCCCGCCCGCGCGGGGCCGAGAACAAAGCCATCGCCGAAGTCATCGAACGCGCCCGCTGGACCGGGGCCAGGGCCCACATCCTGCACCTGTCCTCCTCGGACGCGCTGCCGATGATCGCCAGTGCCAGACGCGACGGCGTGCACCTGACCGTCGAGACCTGCCCGCACTATCTGACCCTGATGGCCGAGGAAATCCCCGACGGCGCCACCGCCTACAAATGCTGCCCGCCGATCCGGGAAGCCGCGAACCGGGAACTGCTCTGGAAAGGACTCCAGGACGGCACCATCGACTGCATCGTCTCGGACCACTCACCCTCGACCCTGGATTTGAAAGACCTCGACAACGGCGACTTCGCCGTCGCCTGGGGCGGGGTGTCCTCCCTCCAGCTCGGGCTCTCCCTGATCTGGACCGAAGCCCGGCACCGGAACATCCCGTTGGAACAGGTCATCTCCTGGATGGCCGCGAAACCCGCCGAACTCGCCCGCCTGAACACCAAAGGCCAGCTCGCCCTCGGCTACGACGCGGACTTCGCCATCTTCGCCCCCGACGAGGCCTACATCGTGGACGTCTCCAGACTCCAGCACAAAAACCCCATCACCCCCTACGACGGCAAAGCCCTCTCCGGCGTCGTCCGCAAAACCTACCTCCGCGGCCAACCCATCAACCACCACACCCCCCACGGCAAACTCCTGCGCCGCGGCGGCATCTAGCCCGCAGCGCCATGGCTGTTCCAGTCCACGCCGCGCGGCCTACGGCACGGCGCATCCAGGGATCCAGTCCGCTGGTGCGCCGCCGGGGCCCGGATCTTGTTCCGCGGGGGATTGCCGTGTGGGTCGAATCCGACTGTGCCGATGAGGCCGCCATGGCCCACGCCGCCCAACTGGTACTGGCGCGCGTGCAGAGAATTGCTCCGGAGGCGGAAGTCCACCTGCGGCCTGCCTCCGGAGCAGCCCAACCCGATCCCGCAGCCCCTGCGGAAATCGATGAAACCGGCACTGAAAAAGACGCGGGCGACGCACCGTCCGGATCCGGTCCCCGCAGGGTGGCCGTGGACCTCGCCACCGAATCGGTGCTGGTTGATGAACGGCCCGTGCCACTGACCGGAGTCGAGTTCAGGCTCCTGCGATACCTCGTGGAGAACTGTTCGCGTCCGATCACCCGCAACGAACTTCAGCGCTTCCTGGAGTCGCTGGATTTTCCGGGCTGTGCCCCGCGTTCCATCGACGTGTACGTGGCCCGCGTGCGGCGGAAGCTGGGCGGGGCGCGGTACACCATTGCCACTATCCGCGGCGGCGGCTACCAATTCATCCCCGGCCCCTACGCCAAAGTGCGCGGACCTGCCGAATACTCCATCTAATTACTCCATCTCATCCGTTCATCCCGGGAGACCCGATTCCCTCGACCTGCCAAGGAAGCCCATGCACTTGAACCCGACAGACCAGACCATCTCCGTGAAGCTGCAGCCCGGCACGCCCGCCCCGGACTTCACCCTGCCCGACGCCGCCGGCAATCCCGTTTCTCTGGCGGACTACCGCGGCCGGAACGTCATCGTGTATTTCTATCCGAAGGCCGCGACGCCCGGCTGCACCACCGAGGCGTGCGATTTCCGCGACAGCCTCGCCTCCCTGAAGAACTCCGGCTACGAGGTCCTGGGCATTTCCCCGGATTCCCGGGCGGCCCTGGCCCGCTTCACCGGTGACTTCGGGCTGACCTTCCCGCTCCTTGCCGACGAGGACCACGCCGTGGCCCTCGCCTACGGCGCGTGGGGGGAGAAGCTGGTCAACGGCGAGGTCTCGGAGGGCCTCGTCCGGTCCACCGTCGTCGTGGATCCCGGCGGCAACGTCACCCTCGCGCAGTATCAGGTCACCGCTAAGGGCCACGTGGCGGAGCTCAAAGCGGCACTGGGCCTCTGACTGCCTGCCCAACCAACGCGGGGTCACTTCTCGCCCATTTTTCCTTGCGGAATGGGCGAGAAGTGACCCCGCGTTGGTTGGGTGCTCTGCGCGGTGCTAAGCGCGGTGCGGGGAGCCCAGCTCGACCGGCTCCTCGTCGGTCAGGTAGGCGGCCTCGGAGTGTGCGGCGAAGTCGATGCCGCGGAGCTCGTCGGCCTCGTGGATCCGCAGCCCCATGGTGACATCGAGGACCTTGGCGATCACCCAGGTGACGGCGAAGGAGTACGCGAGCACGGCAACCGTAGCCAGGGCCTGGATGCCGAGCAGTTCGAACCCGCCGCCGTAGAACAGGCCGTTGACGCCGTTGGGCGCATCAGCGGTGGCGAAGAGCCCGATCAGCAGGGTGCCGATGATGCCGCCGACGAGGTGGACGGCGACGACGTCGAGGGAGTCGTCGTAGCCGAGACGGAACTTCAGCTCGACGGACAGGGAGCAGACCGCCGCCGCGATGGCGCCGATCGCGATGGCGCCCAGCGGGCTGACGGCGCCGCAGGCGGGCGTGATGGCGACGAGGGCGGAGATGATGCCGGAGGCTGCGCCCATGCTGCTGGCGCTGCCAAGCCGGATGCGTTCCACCAGCGCCCAGGCCAGCAGGCCGGCCGCGGCGGCGAGGGCGGTGTTGAGGAACACCACCGAGGCGGAGTGTCCGGCGGCGAGGGCGGAGCCGGCATTAAAGCCGAACCAGCCGGTCCACAGCAGGCCGGCGCCGACGAGGACAAGAGGCCGGCTGTGCGGCTTCGCGTGGTCGCTCTTGGGCCAGCCCGCGCTGCGGCCCAGGACCAGTGCAAGGGCCAGGGCGGCAACGCCGGCGTTCATGTGCACGGCCGTGCCGCCGGCGAAGTCGATCGCCTCGAGGCCGTTGACGATCCAGCCGCCGGTCACTGCTCCGTCCTCCGAGCTGAAGGCAAAGACCCAGTGGGCCACGGGGAAGTAGACCAGGGTTGCCCACACGCCGGCGAAGGCCATCCAGGCGCCGAATTTCATCCGGCCCGCCGCGGCGCCGGCGATGATCGCCGTCGTGATCCCCGCAAAGAAGAGCTGGAAGACCGCAAAGAGCGCGGCCGGGATGGGTGCCTCGGCGTCTTCGGCCAGGAGCTGGCCCAGGCCGAGATACTCGGTGACATCGCCAATGAGCCCGGCGCCGCCGACCGAGTTGCCAAATACCAGGGAGTAGCCGAAGGCAGCCCAGAGCACGGCGACGACGCTCGCGGCGCCGAAGCACATCATCATCATGTTCAGGATCCTGCGGGATCCCACCATTCCCCCGTAGAAGAGGGCAAGGCCCGGGATCATCATGCAGACCAGCGCGCTGGCGGCAAGAATCCAGGCAACATCTCCAGAATTCATGGAAAGTCCTATCGATAGGGAGCATTCAAGACGGCGCAGTGGCGCCTGATGCAAACACGTCACACCATGAAACAAGGATTCCCCAGAGTGAATGCGGGCGGGTTTCCGGGGTGTTAATTCAACGTTCCGGTCTGCCCCGGACGCTGTCATCTGGATTTAACAAAGCAAGACCACGTTGGAAACATCATTTTGACTACTATGGTTCAACAGCGTTTCCCCTCAGGTAACGAACCCTAATGGACAGGACAGTTCCAATGACCAGTGTCGCAACCACCGAGCTATCACCCGGGCAGTCTGCTCCGGTGGAAGCCGGCAGTTTCTCCCTGGCTGATATTGCCAAGGCGCACGATGTGCGGTTCCTTCTCGCCACGTTTGTGGACATGACCGGCAAGCCCTGCGCGAAGCTGGTGCCGGTCGAAGCCGCCGACGAGCTGGAGAGCGGGGCCATGGGCTTCGCCGGCTACGCGGCCGGGCTCATCGGCCAGAAGCCCCAGGATTCCGATCTCATCGCGGTGCCGGACCTGGCGTCCTTTACGCCGGTCCCGTTCATCAAGGAAGGCCTGGCGATCATCCACTGCGACCCGCACGTGGACGGCAAGCCCTGGCCCTACGCGCCGCGGGTGATCCTGAAAAACACGCTGGCCCGCCTCGCAGAGCAGGGCATGCAGGCCAAGATCGGCGCCGAAGTCGAATACTTCCTCGTCAACAAGAACGCGGACGGAACCCTCTCCACCGCCGATGCCCGGGACGACTCGCCCCGGCCCTGCTACGACGCCCGCGGCGTCACCCGGATGTATGACCACCTGACCTCGATCTCCGAGGCCATGAACGGGCTCGGCTGGGGCAACTACGCCAACGACCACGAAGACGCCGCCGGCCAGTTCGAACAGAACTTCAACTATGCCGACGCCCTCACCACCGCCGACCGCGTCATCAGCCTGCGCTACATCCTGAATATCCTCGCCGAACAGCGCGGCATGACCGCAACGTTCATGCCCAAGCCGTTCTCCGACCGGACCGGCACCGGACTGCACTTCCACCTCTCCCTGTGGTCCGGGGCGGACGCGCTCTTCCCCGGCCAGGACGATGACCGCGGCCTGGGCCTGTCTGACCTGGCCTACTCCTTCATCGGCGGCCTGCTGGACCACGCCCCGGCACTCCAGGCCTTCCTGGCCCCCACCGTGAACTCCTACAAACGCTCCGGCGCCACCACCAGCTCCTCCGGCGCCACCTGGTCCCCGCGCAAGGCATCCTTCGGCGGCAACGACCGTACGCACATGATCCGGGTCCCGGACAACAAACGGATCGAACTGCGCTCCGGCGACGGCTCGGCCAACCCCTACCTGGCCATTGCCACCGCCCTCGAAGCCGGACTCGACGGCGTCGCCCACGACACCGACCCGGGCTCCCCGTCCGGCCCCGGGGAATCACGGCCCGACGCCCACCGCCTGCCCGCCACGCTGCTGCACGCCGTTGAGGCCCTGCGCCGCGACCCGGTCATGCTGGCCAGCCTCAGCGGCACACGGGACATCGGGGAGTACTACGCCGACGCCAAGGAAGAGGAATTCCTCAGCTGGCACAACGAGGTCAGTGACTGGGAAATCCGCACTTACCTGACCTCGATCTGACACCCACCACCAAGCAAAGGACACTCAATGTGCGGAATCGCCGCGCTGCAGCTGCGCAACCCCCTGCTGTACCCGGAAATGGGCAGCCTCCTGTCATCCATGACGTGCCAGATCGTCGAACGCGGCCCTGACTCGGCAGGACTGGCCGTCTACAACACCCCGGGCCTCGTCGAGGACGGCCGCTCCACGCTCAGCCTGCTGGGCAAAGACCAGGGCCTGGCCCTGCCGGAAATCACGGCCGCCCTCCACAGCATGCTGCCCGCCGCGGCCGCGGCCGCCGTCAAAGTCGTGGGTGACACCACCCTGGTCAGCGCCGCCGTCGACACCGACCTCCTGGTCAAGGCCGTCAGCGAAGTGCTCCCGGCTGCCACCATCATCGGCCGCGGCGAACACGTCGCCGTGATGAAGAGCGTGGGCCACCCGATGGAGATCGCCGCCGAGCACGGCCTTGAGGCCATGGCCGGCAGCCAGGGCCTGTCCCACACCCGCATGGCCACCGAATCCGCCGTCACCGCCGGCGGATCCCACCCCTTCTCCGTCGCCGACGACCTCTGCCTCGTGCACAACGGCTCCTTCTCCAACCACGCCACCATCCGGCGCGACCTCCTGCGCGAAGGCGTGGTGTTCGACTCCGACAACGACACCGAAGTCGGCGCCCGCTACATCGCGTCCCGCCTGCAGCAGGGCGACGACCTGGAAACCGCGCTCACCAACCTCGGCAAGGTCTTCGACGGCTTCTACACCCTCGTTGTCACCACCGCCGACAGCATGGCCGTGGTCCGCGACCCGATCGCCTGCAAGCCCGCCATCATCGCCGAAACCGACGACTATGTCGCGATGGCCTCCGAATACCGTGCCCTGGCAGCCCTGCCCGGCATCGAAAAAGCCCGCATCTTTGAACCGGAACCCGGAAAGGTCTACACATGGTCACTCTGACAGCCCCCGCAACGGCCGAAAACCCGGTCATCAGCAACGACGACACCATCCTCGTGGACCTTGCCGACAGCCCGGTCCGGGACCTCAACCAGGCCCTCCACGACGCCGTTGACGGACAAGCCTGGACGGTCACCAATACCGGCGGCAAGCACAGCCTCGCCGCCGGAATCAGCACGGACATCACCGTCACCCTGGACGGCCATGCCGGCTACTACGCCGCCGGAATGCACCAAAAAGGCGAGGTCACCGTCAACGGCAATGCCGGCGTCGGGCTCGCCGAAAACATCATGTCCGGAAAAGTCCACGTCAAGGGCGATGCGTCCCAGTCCGCCGCAGCCACCGGCCACGGCGGCCTCGTGATCATCGACGGCAACGCCGGCGCCCGGTGCGGCATCTCCATGAAGGGCGTGGACATCGTGGTGGGCGGCAGCATCGGCCACATGTCAGCCTTCATGGCACAGGCCGGCCGACTCGTCGTGTGCGGCGATGCCGGCGAGGCCCTGGGCGACTCCATCTACGAGGCCCGCATCTACGTCAAGGGCACGGTCGCGTCCCTCGGTGCCGACTGCATCGAAAAGCCGATGAAGGCGGAACACCTGGACGAGCTCGGCGCACTGCTCACCGCCGCCGGCCGCACCGACAACCCGGCGGACTTCCGCCGCTACGGCTCGGCCCGGAACCTTTACCACTTCAACGTCGACAACTCGACGTCGTACTAGGAGGACACCCACATGACTATCACCTCTGTCCCGCAGGACGCCCCGGCAGTCCTCCCCGCTCCGCCGGTCGAGGAGCTCGGCCTGCGCGAATCGGCGACCTTCGACCGTGCGACCATCGCCGACATCCAGCGTGCCGCCGCCACCGGCGTCTACGACATCCGCGGCTGGGGCGCCAAGCGCAAGGTCCCGCACTTCGATGACCTGCTGTTCCTCGGCGCCTCCATGTCCCGCTACCCGCTGGAGGGCTACCGCGAAAAGTGTGACACCGACGTCGTCCTCGGCGACCGCCACGCGTCCCGGCCGCTGCACCTGCAGACCCCGGTGACGATCGCCGGCATGAGCTTCGGCGCACTCTCCGCCAACGCCAAGGAAGCCCTGGGCCGCGGCGCCAGCGCCGTGGGAACCTCCACCACCACCGGCGACGGCGGCATGACCCCCGAAGAGCGCGGCCAGTCCAAGCACCTCGTCTACCAGTACCTGCCCTCGCGCTATGGCATGAACCCGGATGACCTCCGCAAGGCCGACGCCATCGAAATCGTGCTCGGGCAGGGCGCCAAGCCCGGCGGCGGCGGCATGCTCCTAGGCCAGAAAATCACTGAACGCGTCGCCGGCATGCGCACCCTGCCCGTGGGCATCGACCAGCGCTCGGCAAGCCGCCACCCCGACTGGACCGGCCCGGACGACCTCGAAATCAAGATCGGCGAACTCCGCGAGATCACCGACTGGAAGACCCCGATCTACGTCAAGATCGGCGCCTCCCGCCCGTACTACGACACCGCCCTTGCCGTGAAGGCCGGTGCCGACGTCGTCGTCGTCGACGGAATGCAGGGCGGCACCGCCGCCACGCAGCAGGTCTTCATCGAAAACGTTGGTATCCCCACCCTGGCCGCCATCCCGCAGGCCGTCCAGGCCCTGCAGGAACTGGGCGTGCACCGCAAGGTCCAGCTCATCGTCTCCGGCGGCATCCGCTCCGGCGCCGACGTCGCCAAGGCCATGGCCCTGGGTGCCGACGCCGTCGCAATCGGCACCGCGGCGCTGATCGCCCTGGGCGACAACGACCCGCGCTACGCCGCCGAATACGCCGCACTGGGCTCCGCCGCCGGCTACTACGACGACTTCCAGGACGGCAAGGACCCGGCCGGCATCACCACCCAGGATCCCGAGCTGTCCTCCCGGCTGGACCCGGTAGCCGGCGGCCGCCGGCTGGCCAACTACCTCCGCGTCCTCACGATGGAAGCCCAGACCATCGCCCGGGCCTGCGGCAAATCCCACCTGCGGAACCTGGAGCCGGAAGACCTCGTGGCCCTCACCATCGAAGCGTCCGCGATGGCCCGCGTGCCCCTGGCCGGCACCAGCTGGATCCCCGGAGCGAAATAATGACCGCTTCGTCCGACTATGTGGTGGTGGGTGCCGGCCTGGCCGGCGCCGCCACCGCCTGGCAGCTGGCCGCCCGCGGCCACGACGTCACGATCCTGGAACGCACGGCACCGGCCAGCCACGACGGCAGCTCGCACGGGTCCGCCCGGATCTTCCGGTACGCCTACCCGGACGAGTTCTACACCCGCATGGTGATCGAATCCAAGTCCCTCTGGGACGACCTCGCCGCCGCGGGCGGCCAGGAGCTGATCAGCCCCGCCGGCGCTGTCGACTACGGATCCGAGCGCCAACCCGAACACCTGGCCCGGGTCCTCGCGGACGCGGGCGTCGAGCACGAACTGCTCAGCGCCGCCGACGCCCGCTCCCGATGGCCGCAGCTGGCCTTCGACACCTCCGTCCTGTGGCACCCCGGTGCCGGCGTCATCGACGCCGAAAACGCGGTCCACGCGATGGTGGCCCAGGCCGTGGCGCACGGCGCCCGGGTCCTGACCGGCTGGGAGGTCAGCGGCGTGAGCCGGACCGGCGGCGGGTACCGGCTGGTGTCGGCGGCGGGGGAGACGTTCGACGCCGGCAACGTGATCGTCAGTGCCGGCGGCTGGCTGCCGCAGTTACTCGGAGACCTTCCGCTGCCGGCCGGGTTCCTGGCCGGGCTGCCGGAGATCACGGTCCGCCAGGAACAGGCCTACCACTTCCGCTACCGAGGATCCTCCAGCGGCGCGGAGGCCTGGCCGACCTTCATCCACAAGAGTGCCGAAATCCAGGTCTATGGCCTGCCGGGCGGGCGGGACGCCGGCTTCGCCGGCCAGAAAGTCGCCGAGTACAACGGCGGAAAACACATCCCGTCGGCCGCCGCCCAGAACGGGCTCGTAGATCCTGCCAACCGGCTCCGGGTGGTGGACTATGTCCGCCGCTACCTGCCGGGCCTGGACCCTGAACCGTATGCGGAAACCACGTGCCTGTTCACCAACACGCCGAACGAGGACTTCCTCATCGACCGGGCCGACGGCCTCACCATCCTCTCCCCGTGCTCGGGCCACGGCGCGAAGTTCGCACCCCTCATCGGGCAGTGGGCCGCGGACCTCGCCACCGGCGCCGCAGACGTGCCGGAACGGTTCCGCCAGGCCAGCGCCCGGTTGGTCCAGCCGGCGCCCGCGCATTAGAGCCTTGCTCCCCGAACCCCTCCACAGAAACGGACCAGCCCGTGACGACTTCGACAACAACACCGGCAACCGCCACCGTATCCGGCCTGATGCGGGACATCTCCGGCATCGGCACCGACCGGAAACGCGGCGGCTACACCCGCCCGGTGTTCTCCACGGCGGAAACGGACCTCAGGAGCTGGTTCATCGCCGAAGCCGAACGGCGCGGACTCGAGGTCAGCACCGACCGGAACGGGATCCTCTGGGCCTGGTGGGACACCGCCACCAAGATCAGGACCGACGCCGTCGTGACCGGCAGCCACCTGGATTCCGTTCCCGGCGGCGGCGAATTTGACGGCCCCCTCGGCGTCGCTTCCGCGCTCGTCGCCGTCGACATCCTCAAAAGCCGGGGCATCCGGCCCCGCCGGCCCCTGGCCATCGCGGTGTTTCCCGAGGAGGAAGGGTCCCGGTTCGGCGTCGCGTGCCTTGGCTCGCGGCTGCTGACCGGGGCCATCGACGCCGACAAAGCACGGAACCTGCGGGACCAGGACGGCAACACCTACGCCGACGTCGCGGCGGCCAGCGGTCAGGATCCGAGGTTCATCGGAGCCGATACCCAGACTTTGCAGCAGCTGGGCGTCTTCGTCGAACTGCACGTGGAACAGGGCAGGGGCCTGATCGACCTCAACCGGCCCGTGGCGATCGGTTCCTCCATCCTGGGCCATGGCCGGTGGAAACTGTCCGTGCACGGGCAAGGGAACCACGCCGGCACCACACTCATGAAGGGCCGCCGGGATCCGATGGTCGCCGCGGCCAAGGTCATGGTGGCGATCCGGGACACCGCCGTGAAGTACCGGGACGCGCGGGCCACCGTGGGTCGGCTCCAGCCCGTTCCCGGCGGGACCAATGTCATCGCCTCCCGCGTTGATCTGTGGATCGACCTGCGCCACCCGAAGGACGAGATCACCGCCGCCCTGGTGGAATCCATCCACCTCAACGCCCAGGTGATCGCCGCCGAAGAGGGCTGCACCGTCAGCTTCGACGCCGAATCCGTGAGCCCCACGGTGCACTTTGACGCCCGGTTGCGCGACGAGCTGCAGGCCCTTCTGCCGGGCGCACCGGTGCTGGACACCGGCGCAGGCCACGACGCCGGGGTGCTCACCGGACACATCCCCACCGCCATGCTGTTTGTCCGGAACCCCACCGGCATCTCGCACTCCCCGGACGAGCTCGTCGAGGACGAGGACGCAGAACGGGGCGCCGCGGCGCTGGCGGATGCCCTGGCAGGTCTCCTCGGCGAAGCGCGGACCCTCGGATAGGTCCCATCGCCCCGCCTATGATGGCTCAATGACCACAAACGCCCACGGGGAAACGAGCCGTCAGATGGATGTTGACCCGGTGCCGGCTACCGACGCCGACTCTGCCGCAGCGGAGCAGGGTCCAGGCAAACTGGAACGCGTCATCGCCGGCCAGGTCCGCCACTACCGGACAGCGAACGGACTCTCGTCCGCGGAACTCGCAGCCAGGACCGGGCTGTCCAAGGCCATGATCTCCAAAATTGAAACGGCGAGCACTTCCTGTTCGCTCACCACCCTGCAGCGCCTCGCCGACGGCCTGAAAATCCCCGTCACGGCACTGTTCCGCGGTGCGGACACGGACCGGGACGCCACCTTCACGAAAAAGGGTCAGGGCAGCCTCACCATTCGCAGCGGCACCCAGCACGGACACGAGTACCGGGTGCTTGGCACCCTCAAGGGCCGCACCGACGCGATCGAACCCACGCTGGTGACGCTGACGGATGCCTCGGATGTCTTTCCGTTGTTCCAGCACCCCGGCACCGAGTTCATCTACATGCTCGCGGGCAAGATGGTTTACGGCCACGGCGCCTACGAATACGCAATGGAAACCGGGGATTCACTGCTGCTCGACGGCGAGGGTCCGCACGGGCCGCTGCAACTCGTGGAACTCCCTATCCGGTTCCTGGCAATTTCAGCGAGATAGCGGGGCCGGGGGCACCTCAGCCGTTTTCCGCCAGCGCCGCAGCACCTTCCGGTTTCAAGCTTTCCCAAGCTGACTGGCAACCGATCGGCCCTACCGCCCGCCGGGTGAGGAGCAGATAATCGGGCATATCAAACCCGTACGGATTATTGGAGGCGACCGACATGTCGGTTTATACGCTCGGAATCTGGTTGATTCATCCGGGCCGTGAGAATGATTTTGTGCAGGCCTGGCGGGACCTGGCCCGCAAAACGGACGAGGATTTCCCCGGCCGGACGGCCGTGCTGATGCACGACCGGGATGTCCCGAACAGATTTATCAGCACCGGCCCGTGGGATTCGATCGAACAGGTCGAGCAATGGCGGGCGTCGCAGGGTTACCAGCAGAACATGCAGACCATCAAGGAAATGGTCGAACATTTCGAGCCGCACACCCTGGATGAGGCGGCGCGGATCGGCTGACGCATTCGGCCGGGATCCCGGATCGGCAAGCCTGTCAGGCCGCCCTCTCGCCTGCCCGTGCGCCCAGGAGGCCAATGAATTCGTCGGCCTGGGCCAGGTTCCGGGCTATCTTGGCCCGTTGCTGTACGGCGCGATCCAGGAACTCGGCGAGGCGGGCCGCATCCGCCGACTCCGCGGAGTTCCCTCCGCCGCGTCCGGCTCCGGCAGCGATCAGCCCGAGGATCTCGGCCATTTCCTCGAGGGAAAATCCCAGGGGTTTCATCCGCTTGATCAGCAGCAGGCGTTCGACGTCGGCCTCTGAGTAGAGCCGGAAACCGCCTTCGGTGCGGGCCGTCGCCGGGAGAAGACCGACGTCGTCGTAGTGGCGGATAGTCCGCAGGGACAGCCCGGTCTTGTCAGCGAGTTCGCCAATGTGCACGGTGCTGCCTCCTGATCGATTCGGCCATGACTCGGTGATGGCGATTTAAACCCTACCATCACGTTAGGGTAGGGTTGTGAGGGCAGGGTGAGCTGCGGCCGTCGCCGGCCGGCACCCCTGCCCGTCTGACTTTCCTCCGGCGCACCGGTGCGCCTCCTTCACTTTTCGCGTCGCGGGCTTCGTGCCGGTGGCCGCCGTACATCGAAGCCGCTACTGTGCGGTTTCCCGAGCCTGAACGGAGCCAGCAATGGCCACCAAGACCGCAGAAGCCTCCCCGGCCCTGACGCCGGAGCAGCTACAGTCCGTGCGCGGCACACTCATGTCCCCGCGCCGGCTCAAAACCGAGGTCCTTGCAGGCCTGGTCGTGGCGCTGGCCCTCATCCCCGAAGCCATCGCGTTTTCGATCATCGCCGGCGTCGACCCGCGGATCGGGCTTTTCGCGTCCTTCACCATGGCCGTCACCATCGCCTTCGTCGGCGGCCGGCCGGCCATGATTTCCGCCGCCACCGGGGCCATCGCCCTGGTCATCGCGCCGCTGGTGAAGTCGCACGGGCTTGATTACCTGATCGCCGCGGTGATCCTCGGCGGCATCTTCCAGATCATCCTGGGCCTTTCCGGCGTCGCGAAACTGATGCGCTTCATCCCCCGCTCAGTCATGGTGGGCTTCGTCAACGCGCTCGCCATCCTGATCTTCATGTCCCAGGTCCCGGAGCTGATCGGCGTCCCGTGGCTCGTCTATCCGTTCGCCGCCGCCGGTCTGCTGATCGTCTTCGGCCTGCCCAGGCTCACCAAGGCCGTGCCGGCGCCGCTCGTGGCCATCGTCGTCCTGACCGTCATCGCCGTCGTGGCCTCCGCCGGGATCCCCAACGTCGGCGACAAGGGCCAGTTGCCGGATTCGCTTCCCGCATTCCTCATCCCTAACGTGCCGTTGACCCTCGAAACGCTGCAGATCATCTTCCCGTTCGCCCTCGCCATGGCCTTCGTCGGACTCCTCGAATCCCTCATGACGGCGAAGCTCGTGGACGACATCACGGACACCCGCTCGCCCAAGACCCGCGAGGCCTGGGGCCAGGGCGTGGCCAACCTCGTGACCGGCTTCTTCGGCGGCATGGGCGGCTGCGCGATGATCGGGCAGACCATGATCAACGTCAAGGCCTCCGGCGCGCGCACCCGGATTTCCACGTTCCTGGCCGGCGTCTTCCTGCTCATCCTCGTTGTCGCCCTGGGCGGTATCGTGTCCCTGATTCCGATGGCCGCGCTGGTGGCCGTGATGATCTTCGTCGCCGTGGCCACCTTCGACTGGCACAGCATCCGGCCCTCCACCCTGAAGGCCATGCCCAAGAGCGAGACCATGGTCATGGTTGCCACCGTGATCGTCACCGTCGCCACGCACAACCTGGCCATCGGCGTCGGCGTCGGCGTTCTCGTCGCCATGATCATGTTTGCCCGCCGCGTGGCGCACTTTGTCACCGTGGACCGCACGGTGACCGGTCCGGAGGGCGGGCAGACGGCCACCTACGTCGTCGACGGCGAACTGTTCTTTGCCTCTTCCAACGACCTCTACACCCAGTTCGAATACGCCCTGGACCCGGAGAACATCGTGATCGACATGCACGCCTCCCACCTCTGGGATGCCTCGACCATCGCGACGCTGGACGCCATTACCGAGAAGTACAAGCACCACGGCAAGAACGTGAAGATCATCGGACTCAACGATGCGTCAGTCCTGATGCACGAACGCCTCGCCGGAAAGCTCGGCGCCGGGCACTAACCGCGCCGCGCAAACCACCCCGCGAGACGCAAATGGCCTGTCGCTACCTCAATCGGTGGCGGCAGGTCATTTTGCGCGTCGTGAGCTGAGTCGCGAGCGGAACGGCTGACGTCTGCCGGACCTCAGCCCGGCGTCAGCCGGTAACGCTCGATCTGCTTCAGGCGCCGCAGCAGACTGTCCCGGCGGGGATGCGGGATGGTGTCGGCCGGTTCAGCTGTGAGATCGATGTGAATGGTGCCGTACTGCCACAGCAGCAGGTCATCGAGCAGCCGGTCCGGGCCGGGGGAGTAGCGGTGGTCCAAGGCCCGGCGGACCTCAGTGATCCGGTTCGCGGTCAGCAGTCCGGCGAGCTGGACGGTCTGGTTGAGCCCGTGGGCGGCCATCAGCTCGGCGGCCCAACCCCAGTCATCGTCCACTTTGCGGTCCACGTGCGGGAGCAATGCCCGCCAGACATCGCGGATCCGGTTGGGCGTCAGCGGCGCGGCGCCCTCGCCGTCCATGTCCCAGAAACTGCGGACTTCCTCATACCGGTCATGGAGGTCCGAAAACGCGCCCTCCACTGTTTCCAGCATGGCCGCCGTCGCTGTGAACTGGCGGTCGAAGTGCGGCGTCCACGCGCGGGGATCCTCGGCCTTGAAGCGGATATCATGCTCAATTTCGCTCCACGCGTGGGCGAAGACCGTGCGGATCTGGCACTCGAAGAAGTAGGAGCCGTTGGCGGGGACCTCAGGATTAAAGGCCTGCTGGTAATCCCTGACGGCGTCATTCTGGATGGTCCGCAGGATCAGGTGCCGGCTTGAATAGCCATAGGTGCCGGACTCGATTGAACCAATATCCTTTTCGCGGTCGCCACGGCAGTCGAAGAGCTGCCGCTGACGTTTGATCAGGTTTGCCACCGCCGCGTTCTCGGCCGGCAGCTTGGTGATGACGCGGATGCCCACCATGTCATTGAGGGTGCGGAAAGGATCCGGGAATTTCAAGAGCCGGGGAGCGCCCGGTTCCAGCGGCTCCTCCGTCCTGGAGATCTTTTCCCGGAACGACTCCACCGTCTTGGTGCGGCCGGTGACGAACAGCGGCGTCACTTCCGTGCCCTTGAGCATGGTCCGAAGAGTGAGCAGGACCTCCCGGGTGACGAGTTTGAGCGCGGGCCGGATCCGCTCGTAGAGTTCGACGTTTTCCTGCACGGATTTGCGCACGTCAACGTCCAGACTGTCCCAGTTGCTCGCCATGTGTCCAGCTTACGGCGCCGGTCCGACGCGCACGGTAGGCTCGACCCATGTCTGACTTGCGGCGTCGCGTTCGGATCGCGGCCGCAGCGGCGGGGATTTTTTTGGGGGCAATCTCCGCCGTTATTCCCCGGGCCCCGAGGAGGACACTGTGAAGCGGCACAAGTACCACTATGGCGACCATCCCAGTCAGTGGGGCGAACTCTTCCTGCCGGATGCCGGCCATTCAGGGGGCGTCGTAGTGGTCATCCACGGCGGCTACTGGCGGTCGCAGTACGGCGCAGAGCTTGGTGAGCCGATCGCGAAGGACCTGGCCGCCCATGGCATGGCCGCCTGGAACCTCGAATACCGCCGCGCCGGCGACGGCGGTGGCTGGCCGCATACGTTTGAAGACGTGCTGGCTGGCATTGACAAGCTGGGAGACCTCGCGGCCGAGCACGGGCTCAGGCTGGACAAAGTGGTGGCTCTCGGCCACTCGGCCGGCGGACACCTTGCCGTCTGGGCGGCGGGGCGCACCAGACTCGCCCAGCTCGGTACCCCGGACGCGGACCGGCAGCTCGTCCGGCGGCCGGACGACGACGGCGCCGTGCAGATCACGGGCGTCGTCAGCCAGTCCGGGCTGCTCGATCTGGCAGCCGCCGAACGGCTCAACCTCAGCAATGGCGCGGTGATCAACCTGCTTGGCGGGACACCCGAGAGATACCCTAAGCGGCATAAATATGCGGACCCGATGAGTGCCGTCCCGCTGCGGGTCCCTATATATGCCGTTCACGGAACGGACGATGACACCGTCCCGGCGAGCCAGTCCGAGGCCTATTCGGGCGCCGCCAAGGCATCGGGCGGCGCGGTGCAGTTCCTGAAAGTCCCCGGTGACCACTTCGACCTCATCGACCCCAAGACGGCCGCATACCGCAAGTGCCGTGAGCTGGTGCGCGGCCTGCTGTTCTGAAAAATCAGAGATCTTGCCGCCGGCTCTGCACAGCACGGCGCGGCGTCGGCTCCGGCAGGTTACGGTAGCCACAAGAATTCGCACCGGCTTCGCATAGACTGGATGCCAGGTGCGCCGGGAAGTCTGGTCGGCAATAGCTCTGTCGACCCAAATTTAAGGACCCCATGAACGACACGCCTCGCACCCCGCCCCCGCCGAGTCCTGCGCCGCAGAACGGGCGTCCGCTGCTCACCGTTCTGGGGCGCGGCAGCTACGCGGAGGCGCAGCGCATCGCCAAAATCCTCCGCAAGGAAACCGTCGGCGGCGCCCTGCTGGTCGCTGCGGCCGTGATCGCCATCATTTGGGCGAACTCGCCGGCGTCAGAGAGTTACTTCGCGTTCCGCGACCTCAAGATCGGCTACGAGCCGTGGCATCTCGAACTGAGCCTTGGCGCCTGGGCAGCCGATGGCCTGCTGGCCATCTTCTTCTTCCTCGTGGGTCTCGAACTCAAGCGCGAATTCGTGGCCGGTGACCTGCGGCAGCTGAACAAGTCCATCGTTCCCATCACCGCCGCCGTCGGCGGCGTGGTGATCCCGGCCCTGATCTACGCCGCGATCAACCTGACGAGCCCGGACACGCTGCGCGGCTGGGCCATCCCGACCGCCACCGATATCGCCTTCGCGGTGGCCGTCCTGGCCATCATCGGCTCACACCTGCCCAGCGCCCTGAGGATCTTCCTCCTCACCCTCGCCGTCGTTGATGACCTCCTGGCCATCACCATCATCGCGGTCTTCTACACGAGCGAACTCAACCCCGTCCCGCTCCTGTTCGCGCTCATCCCGCTGGGCCTCTACGCCTTCCTGGCGCAGAAGTTCCGGCGCTTCTTCGGCCTCCACGCCATGGCCGCCTGGGCCATTCTGCTGCCGCTCGGAATCATCACCTGGGCTTTGGTGCACGCCTCCGGCATCCACGCCACGGTGGCCGGCGTACTGCTCGGATTCGCCGTCCCGGTGATCCGTTCCCAGGCCAGCGGCGGCCCGGAAGCCGGCCCCGGGCTGGCGGAAATCTTCGAGCACCGCTTCCGGCCCATTTCCGCCGGCGTGGCCGTTCCGATCTTCGCGTTCTTCTCCGCCGGCGTCGCCGTCGGCGGCTGGGACGGGCTCGGCTCGCGCTGACCGATCCCGTGGCCGTCGGCATCATCCTGGCCCTGGTGCTGGGTAAACCGATCGGCATCCTCGGCACCACCTGGATGCTGACCAAAACCACGAAGGCGCAACTGGACGATTCCTTCAAGTGGATTGATGTCTTCGGCGTCGCGCTGCTGGCCGGCATCGGGTTCACCGTCTCGCTGCTCGTGGCCGAACTGAGCTTCGGCAACGGTACCGTAGCCGATGACCACGCCAAGGTGGGCATCCTTGCGGCATCCGTGCTGGCGGCCCTCCTGGCCACGTCGTGCTGCGGACCCGGAACGTTCAGTACCGGAAGGCCGAGCGGCAGGAGACCATCGACTCCGACCACGACGGCATCCCGGACGTCTACGAGCAGGAAGACGCTGCGGGCAGGCAGTCCTGACCCCATCCGGTAGGGGTAAAATCGACATGGTTGGGGGAAGCTCCGGGACGTTCCCGGCCATGTCGAAAGGTCCAGCATGAAGAGCATTTCCGTCAACGAACTCGCCGCACTCGGAGATCTAGCTCCGGTGGTGGATGTCCGCGAGGACGCAGAGTTTGCCGAAATCCGCGTGCCCGGCGCCCAGAGCATCCCGCTGTCCCGCTTTGTGCAGTCCCTCGCCGAGGTCCCGGCCAGCGGAACCGTCTACGTGATGTGTGCCGCCGGCGGACGCAGCTCCCAGGCCACGGTCTACCTCGAAGAACATGGGTACGACGCCGTCAACGTCACCGGCGGGATCACCGAGTGGCACCGGAACGGGCACCCGGTCAACCACGGCTGAGCCGGAAACGCCGGGGGAGCGGGCGGACGGGTCATCGAGCGCTGGGTCTCGCGACCAGGGGTCAACGCAACAAGGGGAAATAGGACCCGTTCTCTGGCAGAGTATGGGAATGCTCACAGTAATTGGCGAAGGCCTGGTCGATGTTGTCAAGCGTTCCTCCGGCGTGCAGGCCCACGTCGGAGGGAGCCCCCTCAACGTGGCCGTCGGGCTGGCCCGGCTGGATCATCCCGTGCAGTTCATCGGCCGCTACGGCCGTGACGCGTACGGGGACGCGGTGGCGGCCCACCTGAAATCCAGTTCCGTGTTGCTCCCGCAGGGCCCGGATGACCTTCCCACGAGCGTCGCGGCCGCCCTGATCGACGACGACGGCGCCGCCACCTACACGTTCGACCTCGCCTGGGAACTGCCCGGACTGGCCGAGAGGCTGCCGTTCATGCTGCAGGGCACCACGCTGGTTCACACCGGCTCGATTGCCACGATGCTGGAACCGGGTGCCGCCGCGGTGCTGGCCGCCGTCGAGTACGCCCACCCGTCCTCAACGATCAGCTTCGATCCCAACTGCCGGCCGAGCATCATCACGGATGTGGACTACGCCCGTCGGCAGGCGGAAAAGTTCGTCACGCCTTGCGGACGTCGTCAAGGCGTCGGATGAGGACCTCGAGTGGCTGTACCCGGGGGTGGACCCGTTGGAGTCCGCCCGGCACTGGCTGGCGCGCGGCGGGTCGGAAGGCCCGGCGATGGTGGTGGTGACGCGCGGCGGTGAAGGCCCGTGGGGCGTCAACGCCGCGGGTGAAGCGCAGATTGCGGCCCCCAAGGTAGACGTTGCGGACACCGTCGGGGCCGGGGACTCCTTTATGGCCGCCCTGCTTTCCGGTGTGGTGGACCTGGGCCTCGACGGCGCCCAGAACCGCAAGGCCCTCCGTGAGCTCTCCGCTGGCTCGCTCCGTGACCTCCTCGGTCACGCCGCGCGTGCGGCGGCGGTGACGGTTTCCCGTGCCGGCGCCAATCCACCCACCCGTACGGAGCTGGGCCGGGTGGACCCGTGGAACCTCCGCTCCCGCCAGCCCGGACCAGGGCCGCGCCGAGGTAGCCAGCGCAGCGGAGTAGATTCCGGACCGGACGGGCCGTCCCGGCCGCAACTGAAAGGCAGCCATGACACAGCACGATGTTCCCTCCTTCCGGCTCAGCAGCGACTCTTTCGAGGATGGCCAGATCCTTCCGCAGGCCCAGTGCAGCGGCCGCCTGCGGGCAGGCGGCAAGGACGAGTCGCCACAGCTGTCCTGGAGCGGCGCCCCGGCCGGCACCCTCGGCTACGCCGTCACCGTCTTTGACCCCGATGCACCCGGGCGGGGCGGCTACTGGCACTGGGCCGTGCTGGACATCCCCGCCGACACCACCTCACTGCCGGCCGGGGCAGGCGCCGAGGATGGCCGGCTGCTTCCCCCGCAGGCCGTGCAGTTGCAGAACGACGCCGGGTTCCACGGCTACGTCGGCGCAGCACCGCCGCCGGGCCATGGCCCGCATCGCTACGTCGTGACGGTCTGGGCGCTGGACATGGCGCTGTCCGGACTCAACGCCGGAGCCCTCCCGGTGACGCTCGAATCGACGCTCTCCCGGCACATCCTGGGGCAGGCCCGGCTCACCGGAATCTACGAACGGCACTAACCTGCGGTCCCCGTAGACTGGCAGGATGCGGCTGGTAGCAAGTGACATCGACGGAACGATCCTGGGCCATGACGGCAGGATCAGCGCACGGACCATCCGCGCCTTCCATGCCTGCCGGGACGCGGGCGTCGAAGTCGTCTTCGTCACCGGCCGCCCGCCACGCTGGCTGCACCCGCTGCGGGAGCAACTGGCCCACACGGGAACCGTCATCTGCTCCAACGGCGCCGTCGTATGGGACCTCGAGACGGACCGGATGGTGTCGGCCAAAACCATGGGCCTGGACGCCGTGTTTGAAGCGCGCGCGATCATCCAACGGCTGCAGCCCTCGGCCCTGTTCGCGGCCGAAACCCTGGCCGGATTCCACCTCGAGCCGGGCTTCATCGAGCACGGCTCCAGCGAACTGCTCGCCGAGTTCACTCCGGCGCCGCTGCACACCACGCTCACGGCGGCCGACCCCGTGGTGAAATTCATGGCGATCGTCCGGAACGGGAGTGCTGACGAATTCCTTGCCGAAGTGGCCCCCGCCGTCGCCCACCTGGCCGCAACCACCCATTCGGCGCCGCATATGGCGTTGCTGGAGATGTCCCTGCCCGGTGTCAACAAGGCAGTCACGCTCGCCGAGTACGCCGCCTCCCTCGGGGTCGGCGCGGACGGTGTGGTGGCGTTTGGCGATATGCCCAACGACATCGAAATGCTCCGCTGGGCCGGCCACGGTTTCGCCATGGCCAGCGGCCACCCTGAAGCCATCCGCGCCGCGGGCCAGCAGGCCCCGCACTTCGACGACGACGGCGTGGCCCAGATCCTGGAGGCCAGGCTCGCCGCCCTTGGGATCCGGCTTCCCTGAGCAGAACCGTCCGCTCACCGGATTCCCAGCCGGCAGACAACTGGCGTTCATCTTTGCCGCCTACGCTGAAGGCTCGCCGTCGGCGTCAGTGAACAGCGTGGATGAAGGGTGGGCATCATGGCCAAGTACCGCAGCAACAACGTGTTCGAGCAGCCCGTCCGCAGGGTGGATCCGGGACCACAGTGGCGAAGCCTGCGCCGGGGCGACCGGGTGAATGTCCGGCTGGCTCCGGGCTACGAAACCGGCGGATTCGTGGACGACGTCACGGCCGATCAGACCTCCATCTGGGTGGACCTCGACGGCGGCCGGGGCCGCACCCTGCTGCACTGCAGTGACGGCGTGGAGGTCCGCCCGGACCGCCGCTGACCGGGTCCACGGCTCCGGTACGCTACAGGGGTGATGCCTTCCCACCCGTACTTCGCCCCGGCCGGCAACGGCGGCCGCGGTGATTCTCGTCGGGATGTCGTGGCAATGGCGCACCGGGGATTCTCCCGCGACGGGCTGGAGAACTCCATGGCCGCGTTCCGTAATGCCGTCAGCCTGGGCTTCACCTACGTGGAAACCGACGTCCACACCACGTCCGACGGTGTCCTGCTGCTCTTCCACGACGATTCCCTGGACCGGGTCACCGATGGGCGGGGCCGGATCGCGGAGTTGACCGCCGAGGCAGTGGCCCGGGCGCGCATCGGGGGAACGGAACCGATCCCGCTGTTCGATGACCTCGTCAGGGAATTTCCCGGCGTCCGGTTCAACCTCGACGTGAAGGACTGGAACTCAGTCGCTACTCTGGCCGCAGCCATCGAACGGCACGGCCTGCATGACCGGGTCCTGGTCGCCAGCTTCTCCGACCGCCGTCGCCGCGCTGTTCTGAAGCTGCTCAGCCGGCCCGCCGCCGGTTCCGCGGGCATCGCCTCCACCGCGTTGTTCGCCCTGCTGGGGCCGGTGCTGCCGGCACCTGCGCTGCGCGTGGTCGCGGCGAGGGCGCTCCGCGGCGTGAACGCGCTCCAGGTCCCGGTCCGATACGGCGCCGTCACGGTGGTGACGCCGGCCTTCATCCGGCGCGCGCATGGGTGTGGCCTCGAAGTGCACGTCTGGACCATCAACGAAGCCGCCGAGATGCGCCGGCTGCTGGACCTCGGCGTCGACGGCATCGTCACAGACCGGGCCGACATCCTCAAAGCAGTCCTGTCGGAACGCGGCGACGGGATGCGCTGACGTCGGCGACACCGCCGATCCCGGCCTGCGCTGGCAGGATAGGACCATGCGTATCCTCATCGCCCCGGACAAGTTCAAGGGCTCCCTGACCGCGGCCGAAGCCGCCGCCGCCATCGCCGAAGGCGCCCTGCGCGTTTACCCGGACGCCGAGACCATCCAGTTTCCGGTGGCCGACGGCGGCGAAGGGACCTTGGAGGCCGCGGTTGCGGCAGGATACGAGGAACGGATCAACGCCGTCGTCGGACCGATCCTGGCCCCGCTCGGAGCAGCCTGGGCGATCCGCGCGGACGCCTTCGGCGGTGCGACGGCCGTGATCGAAACCGCCCAGGCTTCCGGACTGGCCCACATGGAGCCGACGCCGGAGAACGCTTTGCGGGCCCACAGCTACGGCTGCGGCCAGCTGATTGCCGCTGCGCTTGAGGCAGGAGCGACCGAAATCGTGCTTGGACTCGGCGGCTCGGCCATGACCGACGGCGGCAGCGGCGCGCTCCGCGCGCTGGGACTCAAGCCGCTGGACGCGACCGGCAATGTGGTGCCGCTCGGCGGCGGGGCGCTGGCCGACGTCGCGGCCATCGACACCAGCGGACTCGACCCGCGTCTTTCCGCGGTGAAATTCCGGATCGCCGTGGACGTGCTGAACCCGCTGTTCGGGCCCGACGGCGCAGCCCATGTTTTCGGTCCGCAGAAGGGCGCCGGCCCGGACGCGGTGGAACTGCTCGACGCCGGCCTGCGCAATTGGGCCTCGGTGCTCCGCGAGACCACCGGCCGCGACGTCAACGTCCCCGGTGCCGGGGCGGCCGGCGGGTTCCCGGCGTCCTTCCTGGCGCTCAGCAACGCGGTGCTGGAGAGCGGATTCGAGCTGGTGGCCGGGCTCACCGGCCTGGCCGGCAAGCTCGCAGCGGCGGACCTGGTCATCACCGGAGAAGGGTCGCTGGACGCCCAGTCACTGAACGGCAAGGCGCCGATCGCGCTGGCCGACGCTGCCCGGGACCGCGGGATTCCGGTGATCATCATCGCCGGGCGCATCCTCGTCACCCCGGAGGACCTGGCCCGCCACGGTGTGGTGGCCGCGGCGCAGCTGCTCGATGTCGCCGGCAGTCCGGAGGATGCGGTCGCCAACGCCGCCAAGTATGCCGCCTGGGCCACAACCCAGGTGCTCGAAGGCGCCTGAACCGGGCCGGGCTACCGGTCGGGCGGCCCGGGGTTCGGGTTCGGGGGCTGGGCTGACAGCCCGGCCTTTCGCAGTAACCTGGGCGGGTACGAGAACGAGCAGGACCAGCAGCACCGCGGACAGTGTTCCGCCGGCGATGATGCCTGCGGTCCGTCCGGCCGTGACGTCGAAGATCAGGGCCGTCGTTCCGACGCTGAGCAGTCCGATGCCGGCCAGCGAAACCTTGGCGATGCGGCTGGCGCTGGCGACGAGCGTGTCCTTCATCCGCTTCCGGAAGAGCCTGCGATGCACGCTCACCGGCAGCAGGATCGTCGCCGTCGTCAGCGCCGCCAGCGCCACGTTGGTGAGATAGAGGCCGACCTGGTAGTCATCCAGCTTTTCAAACCGCGACTGGAACGGCAGCGTCAGCAGGAATCCGGCGAGGATCTGCACGCCCGTCTGAAGCACACGCAACTCCTGCAACAGCTCTCCCCAATTGCGGTCCATCTCGCTCGTCGACGGTCTCATTGCGACCATCGGTTCGGGGGTTCTGAGGGGCCGGCATTGGCGCTCCTGCGATGTGGTCGGTTACCGGCGGCGCGGGGCTGCAGCACACCCTCAAAATAGGCCTCCGGGGAATCAAATTCAAGTAGGTACTAAGCTTACTGACTGTATTCGGGTATGGTGGTCCTGACGACCTACCGGGGCTGGATACCGGACAATCTCCGGGCCCGGCGGGTGGCAACCAAACCTTGAAACCGACACACATTGGGCAGGTGGACTATGAGTGATTCAAGCAAACTGGACGATCAGCCGAAGGACCCCCGCGGCGGCTACTATTCCGGGTCCTTCCCGGAGCAGGTGCAGGAACAGCCGGGCCTCACCGCGCCGATGGACCCGCTTCCCGACCACGGCGAGGAAAGCTATCAGGGGAGCGGTGCGCTGACCGGCAAGACAGCGCTTATTACCGGCGGAGACTCCGGCATCGGCAAGGCGGTGGCCATCGCGTTCGCACGGGAAGGTGCCGACGTCGCCATCTCCTACCTGCCGGAGGAGGAAGACGACGCGCAGGACACCGCGGAATGGATCCGCAAGGCCGGCCGCCGGGTCCTGCTGCTGCCGGGCGAAGGCCGGAACGAGGACTTCGCCGGACGGATCGTCGAGGACACGGTGGCGGAGTTCGGTCGCCTGGACGTTCTGGTGCTGAATGCGGCCTACCAGAAGAACCGCGAAAGCCTGGAAACCCTGGCCACGGAGGAATTCGACCGGGTCTTCCAAACCAACCTCTACTCGCTGCTCTGGACTGCGCGGGCCGCGGTGCCGCACCTGAAGAGTGGCGCGTCGATCATCTCCACGTCGTCAATCCAGGCCTTCAACCCGTCGCCGGAGCTCATCGACTACGCCATGACAAAGGCCGCGCAGGTGGCATTCACCAAGGCGCTGGCCCAGGAGCTCGGGCCGCGGGGTATCAGGGTCAACGCCGTGGCCCCCGGCCCGATCTGGACGCCGCTCATCCCGGCCACCGAATGGCCGGACAAGCTGCCCTCCTTTGGCCAGGACACGCCGCTGGAACGCGCAGGCCAGCCCGCCGAACTGGCATCGGCATACGTCCTGCTCGCGTCGGACCACGGCTCCTACATCTCCGGCGCGGTGCTGCCCGTAACCGGAGGCAAGGGGCTCTGACTGCAGTGCCGGACGCGTCGCTTGCCGGACCGGCCGGCCCGACTTTTTGGATAAATACCACAAATACCGACGATGCAGGAGGAAATGCCATGACGCAGGAAAACCAGCAGCAGGATCCCATCGAAGAAGCCGGAGGCTACGGAACCCCGACGGTCGAACAGGAAATGCCCGGCGGCCAGAGCGCTGCCCAGCCCCGCGAAGAAGAAGCCTCTGACGCCGCCGGACTGAGCCAGGACAGCCCGGACGGTGAAACGTCCGAAGACAGCGGTCCCGACGTTGCGGTGCCCTCCGCGGACGCAGAGATGGATCCGTCCAATACCGAAGATCTCGACGCCGACTGATCCCCGCCCGGCATCAAGCGGCCGGCATCCTGCCACCACGCGGTGGCCGGATGCCGGCCGTTGGTGTTGGTGTTGTGTTGCGCCGGGCCCCTACGACGCAGGCACGATGTCTGGGCCGTCAGAGGGTCGCGAGGAGCCCGGCCGACCGTTCCAAGGCTCCGGGGACCAGGGAGTAATATGCCCAGGTGCCGCGTTTTTCGCGGTGCAGCAACCCGGCCTCCACCAGGATCTTCAGGTGGTGGGAGACCGTGGGCTGACCCAGCCCCAGCGGCTCGGTCAGGTCACAGACGCAGGCCTCGCCCGACTCGTTGGCCTTGACAATGGAGAGCAGGCGCAGTCTGTTCGGGTCCGCCAGGGCCTTGAAAACAACGGCAGTCCGCTGCGCCTCCGCCGCGCCCAGGGCCACCGTGTCCGACGCTACGCAGCACGATGCGTCAGCGGGCGGCGCGAGAGTCGGCTGGGATTCCATCTCCCCATTATGCACATAGATTGACATCCATCGATATGGTTGGTGATACTTCTTATATCGATCTTCGTCAATTTATCGCTGAGCCTCCAGGAGCCTTGTGACTATCCCGACCGACCCGTCGCCTGCGCCCGGGGGTGAGTCCGCCGTCGTCGGGCGGCTTTCCACCCTCGACCGCTTCCTCCCCGTATGGATCATCGCCGCCATGGCTGCGGGCCTGCTGCTGGGCAATCTCATCCCGGGCCTGAATACCGCACTCGAAGCGGTGACGATCGGCCAGGTTTCCCTGCCGATTGCCGTTGGCCTGCTGGTCATGATGTACCCGGTCCTCGCGAAGGTCCGCTACGACCAGACGCGCCGGGTCATCGGCGACCGCAGGCTGATGATCGCGTCGCTCGTCCTGAACTGGCTTCTGGCGCCGGCGTTTATGTTCGCGCTCGCCTGGATCTTCCTGCCGGACCTGCCGGACTACCGCACCGGACTGATCATCGTAGGCCTGGCCCGCTGCATCGCGATGGTGATGATCTGGAATGATCTCGCCTGCGGCGACCGCGAAGCCGCTGCGGTGCTCGTCGCCATCAACTCCGTCTTCCAGGTGGTCGCCTTCGGCGCCCTCGGCTGGTTCTACCTGCAGGTCCTCCCGGCCTGGCTGGGACTGCCGACCACAAGCGCGGACTTCTCCTTCTGGGCCATCACCGCCTCCGTCCTGGTGTTCCTGGGCATCCCGCTGATCGCCGGATTCCTCACCCGGACCATCGGTGAGAAGGCGAAGGGGCGCGACTGGTACGAGACCACACTGCTGCCCAGACTCGGACCGTGGGCCCTCTACGGCCTGCTGTTCACCATCGCCCTGCTCTTTGCCCTGCAGGGTGGCACCATCACGTCCAGGCCGCTGGACGTGGCCCGGATCGCCCTGCCGCTGCTGGTCTACTTCCTGGTGGTGTTCGGTGCCGGGATGCTGATCGGCGGCCGGCTGGGTCTGGGCTACGCGAAGACCACCACACTGGCCTTCACCGCAGCCGGCAACAACTTCGAACTCGCCATCGCCGTGGCGATCGGCACCTTCGGGGTGACGTCCGGGCAGGCGCTGGCCGGCGTCGTCGGGCCCTTGATCGAAGTCCCCGTACTCGTTGCACTGGTCTACGCGGCCCTGTGGGCCCGCAACCGCTACTTCACCCCGGCTTTCACGCCCCCGGCGTCCCACGCGCCGCAATCCCCGGAACTACAGGAGACACCCTCATGACCACCCAAGCCAGCAAGAAGCCCTCCGTCCTGTTCGTCTGCATCCACAATGCAGGCCGATCGCAGATGGCTGCCGCTTTCCTCACCACCCTCGGCAAGGGCGAAATCGAAGTCCGCTCGGCCGGGTCCCAGCCCGCGGACAAGGTCAACCCCGCGGCGGTCGCTGCCATGGCGGAACTCGGCATCGACATGTCCGCGGAAATCCCCAAAGTGCTGACCACCGAAGCGGTCAAAGAGTCCGACGTCGTAATCACCATGGGCTGCGGCGACGAGTGCCCGTACTTCCCGGGCAAGCGCTACGAGGACTGGGTCCTGGAAGACCCTGCCGGGCAGGGCGTCGACGCCGTCCGTCCCATTCGCGATGAGATCAAAGGACGCATCGAAGGGCTGATCGCGTCCCTGACCCCTGCGGCCAAGTAAGCCGGCAGCCGCCGCGAGAAAAGAGAATCACCATGGATGCAAGGAAAAACCTCCCCGTTGCCGTGATCGGCGCCGGTCCGGTGGGCCTGGCCGCCGCGGCACACCTCCTTGAACGCGGCCTGGAACCCCTGATCTTCGAAGCCGGTCCCGCAGCGGGCGCCGCAATCGGGCAGTGGCGCCACATCCGCCTGTTCTCTCCGTGGCGCTTCAACATCGATGCCGCCGCCGTCCGGCTGCTGGAGGCAGCCGGCTGGGAGCAGCCCCGCCCCACCGCGCTGCCCTACGGCGCCGACCTGGTGGATAACTACCTGGCCCCCTTGGTCGCGCTGCCGGCGATCAGTTCCCGGCTCCACACCGGCGCCCGGGTCACGGCCGTAACCCGGGCCGGACTGGACAAGACCCAGTCCCGGGGCAGGGAGGACCGGCCCTTCCTCGTGCGGGCTGAGCATGCAGGGGCAGGAACCCGGGATCACCTTGTGGCCGCGGTCATCGACGCCTCCGGCACCTGGTCCAGACGCAACCCGCTCGGAACGTCCGGCCTCCCCGCCAGCGGCGAAGACGCCGCTGCGGCGCGGATCTCGCCGCCGCTGCCTGACGTCACCGGCAGGGACCGTGCGTCCTTCGCCGGGCGCCGGGTCCTGGTGGTCGGTGCCGGCCACTCGGCAGCGAACACCCTCATCAGCCTCGCCGGCCTGGCCAGGGACGAGCCGGGCACCCGGATCCTATGGGCTGTCCGGGGCGCGTCTGCGGAGAAGACCTACGGTGGCGGCGACGCGGACGGCCTGCCCGCCCGCGGCCAGCTGGGCCGCAGGCTCCGCCGCCTCGTCGAGGCCGGAACCATCGAGCTGCACACCGGCTTCGGCATCGAGTCCCTGAAAACCCAGGACTCGCACGTGAGCGTCGGAGCAGCTCGACGGACGCACCATCGACGCCGACATCGTTGTGCCCTGTACCGGGTTCCGACCCGACCTGGACATCCTCCGGGAGCTCCGGCTCGAACTGGACCCGGCCGTGGAGGCACCCCGGCAGCTCGGCCCGCTGATCGACCCGGAATTCCACTCCTGCGGCACCGTGCCCCCGCACGGAGCCACGCTCCTGGCGCACCCGGAAACGGACTTCTATATCGTCGGGATGAAATCCTACGGCCGCGCGCCGACGTTCCTGCTGGCCACCGGCTACGAACAGGTCCGCTCTGTCGTGGCGGCCCTGGCCGGAGACCGGGACGCCGCCGACGCCGTCCGGCTAGAGCTCCCCGAAACCGGCGTCTGCTCCACCGACGCCGGAAACACCGGCGACGACGCTGCCGTCACCGGCCGGGCGACGGAACCAGCGGACGCCGCCGACGCCGGATCGGGCGCATGTTGCGGCACGCCGGAGCCGGTGCTGGTCGGATTCCCGACAGGCCTGGCACACGGGCGCTCCGGCGGTTCCGGCGGGGCGTGACTCCTAGCGGCGCTTCTTGGCGGCGCGCTTCGCGGCTGCTGCCGCCTTGGCGGCGGGAGGCAGGCCGGGCGATTCCGTTTCCGGCTCCGCGACGGTTCCTCGTGCCTTGGCGATGGCCTTCATGCCGTGGTAGATCAGCAGGGCCGCGGCGGACCCCAGTGCGATGCCGGTAAACGTCAGGTCACCGATCGTCCAGGTGTAGTCGGCAATGCCGATGATGAGCGCGACGGCGGCGGTGGTCAGGTTGATCGGGTTGGCGAAGTTCACCTTGTTCTGCACCCAGATCTTGACGCCCAGAATGCCGATCATGCCGTAGAGCATGGTGGCCGCCCCGCCCAGAACGCCTGCCGGGACCGTGGCAATCAGTTCGCCGAACTTCGGTGAGAAGCTCAGGACCACGGCAAAAATACCGGCAACCCAGTAGGCCGCCGTCGAATACACCTTGGTTGCGGCCATAACGCCGATGTTTTCGGCGTAGGTCGTGGTGCCGGATCCGCCGCCGAAGCCGGCCAGGGCCGTCGCGGCCCCGTCGGCCATCAGCGCACGCCCGGAGACGCCGTCGAGGTTTTGCCCGGTCATGGCGGCCACCGACTTCACGTGACCGATGTTTTCGGCCACCAGCACCAGTACCACCGGTACGAACAGGCCGACGACGCCGAGATGGAATTCGGGGGTCTGGAACTGCGGCAGGCCGATCCACGCGGCACCGTCCATCTTGGCGAAGTCCACCTCGCCGCGGATCATCGCCACGAAGTAGCCGACCACAACGCCGACCAGGATGCTGAGGCGCCCCACGATGCCGCGGAAGAAGACGCTCACCACGATGATGGTGACCAGGGTGATCAGGGCCGTGATAGGGGCCGCGTCGAAGTTGTTCTTGGCGGCCGGAGCCAGGTTCAGGCCGATCAGCGCGACGATCGCACCCGTGACGATCGGCGGCATCAGCCGGTTGATCCAGCCCGCCCCGAACTTCTGCACGACGGCGCCGATCGCGGCGAGCGTGACGCCCGCCAGCACCACGCCGCCGAGCGCCCCGGGGACCCCGTACTGCTGCTGGGACGCCATGATGGGGGCAATGAAGGCGAAGCTCGAGCCGAGGTAGCTCGGCACCTTGCCCCGGGTGATCACGAGGAAGAGCAGTCGTGCCGATGCCGGAGAAGAACAGCGTGGTGGCCGGCGGCATCCCGGTGATGATCGGGACCAGGAAGGTGGCGCCGAACATGGCGACCACATGCTGCATCCCGACGCCGATGGTCAGCGGCCAGCTGAGGCGCTCGTCGGGCCTGACGACCTCGCCGGGGCGGATGGACTTGCCGTTGCCGTGGAGCTTCCATTTGGAACTGAGCATGCTCATTGCCGGGAGCCTTTCAGAGAATGTGGGGGCGGGGCGAGAATCGCCCGGAGCAACTTTACCGTGGAACGGGCCGGGCGCCCCTCCGGCCGCGGCCCGGCCTGTGGCCGGGATCACACCTGCCGCCGGGAAGAATCGGCCATTACTTGAAGTTGCAACTAAGGAAAGCATGAATGCAGGACTGCCCGCGCACCTGACGGTGCAGTGAGCACAGCGAAAGGGAAGCTAATGACCATTGCCCATGAGGAAGCAGTAATCGACGGCGCGGCTGTGGACGCGATCTTTACCGAGGCCCGGACCGCCAACGCCTTCACCGGCGAGGTCACGGAGGACCAGGCTCGTGCCATCTACGAATTGACGAAGTTCGGTCCCACCGCCTTCAACTCCCAGCCGCTGCGTGTCACGTACGTGCGCTCGGAGGAAGCCCGGGGCACGCTGTTGTCGGCCATGATGGCCGGAAACCGCGCCAAGACGGAGTCGGCGCCCGCTGGTCGCGATCCTCAGCTACGACACCGACTGGCAGGCACAGTGGGATCAGTTCCTGCCCGGCTACAACGCCCCCAAGGCGATGTACGACGCCGCACCGGACCTCGCCGCGAGCACCGGAAACAACAACGCCCACCTGCAGGCCGGCTACTTCATCCTCGCCGTCCGCTCCCTTGGGGCTCGCCGCAGGCCCGATGACCGGCGCGGACTTCGCCGCCATCGACGCCGCGTTCTTCCCTGACGGCAGCCAGAAGAGCTTCCTGGTGGTCAACATCGGACAACCCGGTCCGGACGCGTGGGGCGAGGCAAAGCCGAAGTTCGCCTACGCGGACGTCGTCCGCACGGTCTAGCCGGACGGTCTAGCCGGAGGCGGGACGCGGAGGTGCCTCCAGCACCATGGGGGACAGGCCGGAGGCACACGGGACGCATTTCTGCGGTTCAGCGCACGGCCTGCATCCGGGGCCGCTTCCCATTTTAGTCCGTACGAACCCCGCGGAAACAGTGCCGTACGGCACCCGTACCGGGATCGCCGGCCGTACCGCCCGGTCCGGGCGGGCCGTGGCAGACTGGGCCCATGCGGAACCTGATCATGGTGGTGTTCGTGGAAGCCGTCACCGAGGGGATGGAATTCCCCCGGGACAACTGGCCGCTGCACATCACCCTGGTGAAGTTCGACGTCGCGCCTTCCGCGCCTTCCGCGGGTGCCGAGGAAGCCCTCGCCCGCGGACCGGCCGAGCCGGGCCCGCCTGGGGCGGGGAACGACCCTCTCGCGGCACGCATTGCCGAGCTGATGGACGGGCCGGTCAGCGCGGCACTGGGCGGCCACGTCAGCGTCGGCGGCGACGCCGGTTTCGGCAGGGCCGGGTCCATCCCTGTCAGCCTGATCACCCCGGACCCGGTGCTGCAGGAGCTGCACGACGCCCTGGTCCGGATCGTAGCCGGCCTGCCGGGACGGATTTCCACCCCCGGCTACACGGGGGCCGGCTACCGACCGCATGTCTCACACCACGGCGGGAAACGCCTCCGGCCCGGCGACGCGGTCACACTGGACCGGATCGCGCTGGTGGACATGGCTCCCGACGGCAGCCACGCCTTCCGGAGGGTCCTCCGTCTCTGGACCCGCTGATTGGGGGTGTCCGGCTCCGCGACGGGAAGCGCGCGCCCGGCCGGCCGCTGCAGGCGGACATGTCTGCAACGGTCATCGGTTTTTTCCGGGGCGGGTGTGATACTGGGACAGACTAATCCGGGTCGATCGACGTTGACGCCCTGAGCGCGGACCGGGAGCCACCTTATGCCGTTGGACACCTTGACCCTCCGCGTTGCGCTGGCTGTGGTCGATCTGACCTTGCTGATGCTTTTCTACTTCATTGCCTACCGCAGGACCCGTTCGGCCTACAGCGCGTGGTGGTGCGTGGCCCTTTCACTCTTCCTCCTCGGCAACGCGGCGTATCTCCTGGACGGGACTGCGTACCAGCAGTGGGCAAACCCCACGGGCAGCGTGGCACTCGTGGCGGGCGCGGCGTGTATCTGGGCCGGGGCCCGCTCGTTGCGGACCACCGTCCGGCCGGTCTGGCTCGCCGTGGGCCCGGCGATCACGGCCGTCGCGGCGGTCCTTGACCAGCCGGCCACCAACGTCTGGGCCGGCGGGCCCGTGTACCTCTTTTTCATGGCTGCCCTGATCGGTCTGGGCTGTCGCGAACTGCTCCTGCTTGACCGTGATTTCTCGAGGGCGCATCGTCCGCTTGCCCTTGCCGCCGGGTCCCTCGCGGTCTTCTACGCCGGCCGTCTCATCGCGTTTGTCCTGGACGGGCCCGAGGGGGCGGTGTTTCTCACCGCTTTCGGCTCGGCATCAGCGACGCTTATATCCACGGTGACACTGGTGGTGGCATCCTTCGCGATGGCGGAGTTGAGCTACGAGCAGCAGACGCAGGATCTCCGGGCGGCGGCGACGATGGACGGGCTGACCGGCCTGCTCAACCGCTCCGCGTTTATGGACCTTGCCGGGGCCGAGCTGCGCCGACTGCGCCGGGCCCGGACCCAGTCAGCGCTGATCCTGGCCGACCTTGACCACTTCAAGGCCATCAACGACGACTTCGGACACGCCACCGGGGACGCCGCACTCCAGGCCTTCGCGGACGCCTGCTCGTCGGTGGTGCGCTCCACCGACCTTGTCGGCCGGTACGGCGGGGAGGAATTCATTCTCCTGTTGCCGGGGGCCGCTCCCGAAACAGCCCGGGAAATCACCGCCGAAATCAGCCGTCGGCTCCGCACGTCCAAACCGGAACTGATACCGCGTCTGCCCACGGTGAGCTACGGGATCGCGCCGGTCTTCCCCGGACCGGTGGATTTCGGGGCGGTGGTTGCCTCCGCCGACGCGGCCCTCTACCGGGCAAAAACCCTGGGCCGGGACCAGATCGGTGCTGGCAAAAGGACCCGAAGACCCGCCCGCCTGAAGGCCGGCCCTGCGTCGACCGGCACGCCGTCCTTGGCCCTTATATGAAAGGCGGCCCAGGGGCACACAAAGGCGGGCCGGGCACCGGCATTCCGCCGCCCGGCCCGCCTTCCGGAGGTTAGGAAATAACGCCGTCCACGAGGGCCTTGGCCTCGGCCTGGACCTGCTTGAGGTGCTCCGCGCCCTTGAAGGACTCGGCGTAGATCTTGTAGACGTCCTCGGTGCCGGAGGGACGTGCGGCAAACCAGGCGTTGTCCGTGACCACCTTGAGGCCCCCGATAGCAGCGCCGTTGCCCGGTGCCTCCGTCAGCTTGGCCGTGATGGTCTCGCCGGCAAGTTCGGTCGCGGTGACGTCCGACGGGGAGAGCTTGCCGAGGGCGGCCTTCTGCTCGCGGGAAGCGGCGGCGTCAATCCGGGCGTAGACCGGATCGCCGAACTGGTCCGTAAGTCCCTTGTACAGCTGGGACGGCGACTTTCCGGTCACCGCCGTGATCTCCGAGGCCAGCAGGGCCAGCAGGATGCCGTCCTTGTCGGTGGTCCAGACGCTGCCGTCCATCTTGTTGAACGAGGCGCCGGCGGATTCCTCGCCGCCGAAGGCTCCTTCGCCGGACAACAGGCCGGGTACGAACCACTTGAAGCCCACCGGAACTTCCACGAGCTTGCGGCCGAGGCTTTCGGCCACCCGGTCAATGATCGAGGAGGAGACCAGGGTCTTGCCGATCACGGACTGCGGGTTCCAGCCGGTGCGGTTCCGGTAAAGGTAGTCGATGGCGACGGCGAGGTAGTGGTTCGGGTTCATCAGTCCGCCGTGCCCGTCGACCATGGGCGTGACAATGCCGTGGCGGTCGGCGTCGGCGTCGTTGCCGGTGGCGATGTCGAAGCTTGCACCTTCGGACATCCGGTTGATCAGGGAAGCCATCGCCGACGGCGACGAGCAGTCCATCCGGATCTTCTCGTCCCAGTCGAGGGTCATAAACGCCCACTGCGGGTCCACGGTCGGGTTCACGACGGTGAGGTCCAGGTGGTGGCGCTCGCCGATCTCACCCCAGTAGTCCACGGAGGCACCGCCCATGGGATCCGCACCGATCCGGACTCCGGCGGCGCGGATGGCGTTCAGGTCCAGGACCGACGGCAGATCGTCGACGTAGCTGCTCAGGAAGTCGAACTTCCCGGTGGTCGCGGCGCTGTTGGCCTCCGCCAGGGGAATCCGCTTGACGGCGCGAAGGCCGTTTTCGAGCAGTTCGTTGGCGCGGTTCGCGATCCATCCCGTGGCGTCCGAGTCTGCCGGGCCGCCGTGCGGGGGGTTGTACTTGAACCCGCCGTCGCCGGGCGGGTTGTGGCTCGGGGTCACCACGATGCCGTCGGCCTGCGGCGCGCCGGCCGGTGCATTGCGGTTGTGCGTGAGGATGGCGTGGCTCAGGGCCGGAGTCGGCGTGTAGCCGTGCCGGGCGTCGATGAGCACGTGGACGCCATTCGCGGCAAGGACCTCGAGGGCTGAATTCTGCGCAGGTTCACTCAGGGCGTGGGTGTCTTTCGCAAGATACAGGGGACCGGTGATGCCCTGCCCCGCGCGGTATTCGACGATCGCCTGGGTGATAGCCAGGATGTGGGGTTCGTTAAAGGAGGCCTTCAGGCTCGATCCCCGATGGCCGGAGGTGCCGAAGGCAACTCTCTGGCCGGGGTCCCCCAAATCGGGCGAAACGTCGTAGTACGCGTCCAGAAGCGCAGTGAGGTCAACAAGGTCTTGGGATTGGGCAACTGTGCCCGCGCGGCTAGCCATGGGACCAGCATGCCAGACGATGACTGACCGCCAAACGGTTTGACCCAATCCGCTGATCAGCGCGTAACAAAGCCCCGGCCGGCAGAGCCGTCCGGCGGTAGTCTTGAGTCAGGGACTCTAGAGGGGGATTTCATGACAGACCAGCCGACGTCGGGCAAAGACGGCGCGCCGCAGGACCGGCAGCCGCCGTCGTACCAGCCGCCGTCCTACCAGCCGCCGGGAACGCCGGACTATGGTCAGCCGACGGCGCCTTACGCCACCCCTGACGCTGCCTCCGGCCGACCGTACTATGGCGGGCCGGAGTACGGTCAGCCGGCGAGTTCCTACAACGCATATGGCCAGCCGGTCTACTATCCCCTGCCGCCGGAGCCCAAGGGCCTGAGCATCGCCAGCCTGTGCTCCGGAATCGTGGTGTACCTCGGGTTCGGCGTGTTCATCCTCCCGCAAATCGCCGCAGTCATCCTGGGGCACCTGGCCCTCAGGCGTGAGCCGGCCGGCCGCGGGATGGCGATTGCCGGACTGGTGCTCGGGTACGTCGGAGTCGCGATCACCATTCTGGTCATCGGTCTCATCGTCGCCCTCGGTATCGGCGCCGCCTCCTACAGCGGGTACAGGGTCTAGAGGCCGCCAAGGCGCAGCCGGGGCGGGGCCGAACGGAGATTCCCCGCCCTGCCCCGCCCCGGTGCTTTTGTGCTCAGCGGCTCAGCGTACGCCGGCCATGAGCTTCCTGATGAACGGCGACGCGGCTGCCAGACCCGCAGCCAGCAGCATGGCGGTTCCGCCGATTCCCACGAAGTAAGGGAGTTCATTGTCCGGGTTGTAGAGCCCGGCAAGGATTCCGGCCACGGTGGTTCCGAGCGAGACCGAGAGGAAAAACAGCGCCACCATCTGGGTCTGGAAGGCTTTGGGCGCCAGCTTGGTGGTCACCGAGAGCCCGATGGGGGAGAGGAACAGTTCGGCGAGCGTGAACAGGAACAGGATTCCGACCAGGGCGAGCAGCGGCGTTTTTCCGTCCCCGGCGAGCGGGATGAAGGCCAGGAAGGCCAGGCCCATCACGAAGAGCCCGATTGAGAACTTCAGCGCCGACCCCGGCTGCCTGCGGCCCAGCCGCGTCCACAGCGCGGCCATGATGCCGGCGAAAATAATGATGAACACCGGATTGATGGACTGGACCCAGGCGGCCGGCATCTCCCAGCCGAAGAGGTTCCGGTCCAGCTTCTCTTCCGAGTAGACGGCGATAAACGTGAACTGCTGCTGGAAGAGGGCCCAGAACGCGGCTGAAGCAATATACAGCGGAATGAAAGCCGCCACCCGGCCGCGTTCGGTGGCATCGACCTTCCGGCTGCTGAAGATCAGCGCGAAGTACAGCACGGACGCGCCGATTGCAGCGTAGGCCATCGACATGGCCAGGTTGTCCGCCGTGATGGTGCCGGTGACGAGCAGCGCACCGATGATCACGGCGATTCCGGCGAAACCAAGGCCGTACTTGCGGCGCTCCGCGACGGGCAGCGGATTCGGCACCCGATGAGCCTCCGCCGGCAGTTTGCTGCGGCCCGCGGCGTAGACGATCAGGCCCAGTGCCATGCCGGCCGCTGCCGCGCCGAAACCCCAGTGGAAGCCGTAGCTTTCCTGCAGCCATCCGGTGAGCAGCGGGCCGATCAGGGCGCCGGCGTTGATGCCCATGTAGAAGATGGAGAAGCCGGCATCCCGGCGTTCGTCTTTGGCGCCGTACAGGCTGCCAACGAGCGCGGTGGCGTTGGCCTTGAGGCCGCCGGACCCGACGCCGACCAGCACGAGGCCTGCGATGAGCCCCGGAATCCCGGGGACAAGGGCCAGGGCGATATGGCCCGCCATGATCAGGAGGGCGGCGCCGAACAGGACCCGCTCTGAACCGAGAAGCCGGTCCGCCAGCCACGCGCCGAGGATGGTGGAGAGATAGACGCCGCCGCCGTAGGCGCCGATGAGGCCGGCAGCCAGGCCCTGTTCGATCTGCAGGCCGCCCTGGGCGGCGGAGAAGTACATGTAGTAGAGGAGAATGCCCTGCATTCCGTAGAAGGAGAAGCGCTCCCACATTTCGACGGAGAACAGGCTGGCCAGCATCTTTGGGTGGCCGAAAAAGGACGTATCGCCCGGCTTTGTAGCGGGGGGATCAGATAAATGAGTTGTGCTCATTTACTTAATGCTGACAGTGTGACGGGCGCTTGTCACACTCGGGAAGGGCTGCGGCGCCGGCCCACGGTCAAGGAAAATACTAGGTTCCCGGATCAGACTGTCCTCTATGGGTGTTTCCCGCGCGTCAAACCGTGCCCCGTGCGGCGCTTCGGGTCCGGCGGAGGTCAGCCGGATCACGACGGGCTGCTACCTGCAGGGGTACGGACGCCGAAGGGCAGGCGCCGCGGCGATTCAGGGATTGCTGGCATGCCTAGCCGTTTGCGCGCTGATGGTTGCCGGGCTGGTCCCGGCGCAGGCGGCGGAACCGGTGACCGTGCTGCGGGTCTTCCTGGCGGCGGGGCAGTCGAACATGTCCGGCCGCGGGCTGCCGGCGGGAGGCAGCGCGGACCAGGCGGATCCGAGAATCTTCCAGTATGGAGCGAAGTCGCCCGGCCTGAGGGCGGCCACCGTCCCGTTGGATATGCGCGACAACCCCTCGGGGATCTCACCGGCCACAACATTCGCGCGTGAGTACCTGAAAAGCCAGCCGGCGAATGTCGGCGTCCTGATCATCCCGGCGGCGCATGGCAGTACCGGTTTCACCAGTGCCGCACGCACCCTGACCTGGTCCGTGGGCGCGGCCTCGGCCCCGCAGTTTGACCTCCCCACGCTGGCGGTGAACCAGACGCTGGCGGGCATTGCTGCGGCACGCACAGCCGGGTACTCCGTGAGCCTTAAGGGCGTCCTGTGGCATCAGGGCGAGAGCAATTCTTCCCTGTCCACCGCCGGCTACAGTGCGCGGCTGGACCAGCTCATCGCTTTCTTCCGGTCCCGGCTGTCTGAGGCGACACTTCCGTTTGTGGTCGGGCAGATGACACCCGAGGGAATCGCTGCGGTTCCGGGCCGGGCGGACATCGACAGAAGCCACCGCGAGACCCCGTCCCGTGTCGCCTACACCGGCTTCGCACCAGCCATCGCGGGAGGAGTGAACAAGGGAGAAATCGTCCATTTCTCGCGGACCGGCATCGAATATCTGGGCAACTCCTATCTTGCCGGGTACCGGGATGCGCTCGGACACGCTGCCCCGACGCCGCCTTCGGACGACTTTGCGGGTGAGGCTGTGTCCGTAACGCCTACGCGGTTCCTGGACACACGATCGTCCTCCGGGCCCGTTCCGGGCGGCGAGTCTGTCACGTTCAAGGTGGCCGGAACGAACGGTCTGCCCGCGGATATCGCGGCAGTGGTCTTCAACCTGACCGTCGCCGAGGCGACGTCGCATGGCTTCATTACGGCCCATGCCGCGGGAACCGGTAAGCCCAACGCCTCCAACGTCAACTACGGCGCCGGGCAGATCATCCCCAACCTCACCGTGGTGCCCGTCGGTGCGGACGGGCGGGTGACCCTGTCCAATACCTCGTCCGGTTCGGTGCAGCTGATTGCCGACGTCTCGGCCTATTTCCGTGCCGGCACGCCGTCCGTTCCCGGTGCCTTCAAGCCCCTCGCCCCGACCCGCTTCCTGGACACGCGGACGTCGTCCGGGAAGGTGATCGGCAACCGTTCCGTGTCCTTCAAAGTAGCCGGAGTGGCCGGGATTCCGGCTGATGCCGCGGCGGTGGTCTTCAACCTCACCGCAACCGATACCAAGGCGCCCGGTTTCCTGACGGCGCACGCGACCGGCACCGTCACACCGCATGCGTCGAACGTAAACTTCGGAACAGGGCCAAATAATCCCGAACCTCGTCATCGTTCCGATCGGACGTGACGGGAAAGTCACGATCTCCAATACTTCGTCCGGGTCCGCCCAGGTAGTGGCAGACGTTTCCGGCTATTTCCTGGGCGGGAAACCGGCCCGGCCCGGCGCCTTCACCGCCGTGGCGCCGACGCGGTTCATGGACACCAGGACCTCGTCCGGCAAGGTCGCCGCCGGCGGCTCGGTGGCGATCCGGGTCGCCGGGGTGGGCGGGGTGCCCGCCTCGGTAGCCGCCGTCGTTGTGAACATCACCGTGACCGAAACACGGTCCCATGGTTTCCTGACCGCGTTTGCCTCCGGGCAGGACACCCCGAATGCCTCGAATGTGAACTTCGGGCCCGGCCAGACGATCCCCAACCTGGCCGTGGTCCCGGTCGGACCGGATGGCAGGATCAGGGTCGACAACAACTCCGGCGGGACGTCGCAAATCGTCGCCGACGTCTCCGGCTACATCCTGAACTAGGGCTCCATCTCGAAGTAGGTGCCCGAGGTCCTCAGCAGCCCAACTGGGCGGCCACCTGCAGCAGCAGTGCCTCGGAACCCATCGGCCCGATGAGTTGGATTCCCATGGGCAGGCCGCTTCCCGGAGTGCCCGAGGTCCAGTGCACCGGAATGCTGATGGCCGGCAGGCCGCACACGTTCACCATCGAGGACCACGGTGCGAACTCGCACTGGCGCCGGTAGTCGCCGTCGGCGTCCTTTCCCCATTCGGTGACAGGCCAGTACCCGTCGCCGTGTCCGGCCCCGG
>CAVYMG010000012.1:0-35123 GCA_963769515.1 uncultured Actinomycetota bacterium | reverse complement strand
GCGTTCCCGGTTCAGGCGGGCCGAACGGGTCCGCTGACGTTATGCCTTTGAGGCTCTGGCAACAACTCGGTCACGGCGGGCCGAGTGGAGGCCGGACCCGGGGGCGAAGGTTGGTTACTGGCCGGGTGTGACGCTCTGCCGCGGTCGTCTGCGGCCCAATCTGCCGGCGCTTTCATCACGTTTGTGTAAACGCTTGCATTTCTGTGGTTAAGTTGACTAGTGTGAAGGGCGCCACTCGAACGCACCATCACTGAAGCACCAACCCGTACCTACTCAATGAGGAGTTTCCGCATGATGAACCGCAAGTACCTGCTACCAGCAGCCACGGTCGGGGTTTTGGCCTTGTCCCTGAGTGCATGCAGCGGATCCACGGGAAGCGCCGAACCTGCGGCGGACGTGGACTGCTCTGCTTACTCCAGTTACGGCAAGCACGAAGGCAAGACGGTGTCTGTTTACTCGACCATCGTCGACGTTGAAGCGACTAATCTCGAGGCCGCGTGGGCGCCCTTCGAGCAGTGCACCGGCGTCACCGTGAAGTACGAGGGAAGTAAAGAGTTCGAAACTCAGATCGGTGTCCGTTCAAAAGCAGGGAATGCACCGGACGTCGCCATCTTCCCGCAGCCCGGGCTTATGGCTGACCAGGCCCGGACCGGCAACCTCAAAGAGGCCCCCAAGGCCGTTTCCGACCTCGTAGACCAGAACTGGTCTGCCGACTGGAAGGAATACGGAACCGTTGACGGCAAGTTCTACACGGCTCCGATGCTGGCCAACGTCAAGGGTTACATCTGGTACGCGCCCCAGACATTCAAGGACAAGGGCTGGGAAGTCCCGAAGACCTGGGATGAGATGATGACACTCAGCAAGAAGATCGCGGACGACAATGCGATGAAGCCTTGGTGCGCGGGATTCGAATCCGGCGAAGCGACCGGCTGGCCGGGCACGGACTGGATCGAGGATGTGGTCCTCCGGGCCGAGGGTCCCGAAGTCTACGACCAGTGGGTCAACCATGAGATTCCGTTCAACGATCCCAGGATTGTCAGCGCCTTCGACAAGACGGGCGAAATCCTGCTCAACTCCGACTTCGTCAACGGCGGTTTCGGTGATGTCCGGTCCATCCTGACAACCGGGTTTGCGCAGGCCGGTCAGCCCGTGCTCGACGGCCAGTGCGCCATGCACCACCAGGCCAACTTCCAGGCCGCCAACTGGCCCGAAGGGACCGTCGTCGCGCCCGAAGGCGACGTCTGGGCATTCATGACACCGCCGATTGATCCCAGCCAGGGTGTGTCCATCACGGGTGGCGGCGAAATGGTCGGCGCCTACAGCGACACTCCCGAGGTTCAGTCCTTCCTGGCGTACCTGGCCAGCGCTGACTTCGCCAACAACCGCGTGAAGCTGGGCGGCGTCATCAGCGCCAACAAGGGACTCGACCCGAACAACGCGCAATCCGAACTGGACAAGCAGTCCATTGAGCTCCTCCAGGACGAAAAGACGATCGTTCGTTTTGACGGATCCGACCTGATGCCCGGGGCCGTCGGCTCCAACTCCTTCTGGAAGGGAATCGTCACCTGGATCAACGGCACGCCCGCCCAGCAGGTCGCCGACAGCATCGAATCCAGCTGGCCCTCAAGCTGACGCCAGAGACGCTGCCTTCCTGCCGCTAGACCATGGGCAGGAAGGCAGCGTTTCTCTTGAAATCACTGATCCACGCACACCTCGGAAGGATGGGCTATGGAATTTATCGGAGGGAAACTTCTTCAAGTAGTGATCGCCCTGGCAATTTTTGCCGCCATCATTGCCATCATCATGCTTGTTGTCGACAAGGCCCCCAAATCGGCCAAGGACAAACTGACCGTTGTTGGCTTTCTCGCGCCAGCAGCAATCCTTATGCTTGTGGGGCTTGTATACCCGGCTATTCAGACCTCTTTCCTCGCCTTCACGGATTCCAGCGGCAGAGTAAATGGCGTCGACAATTTTGTTTGGATGTTCACTCAGGCAGAAGCCCTAACCACGCTCAGAAACACGATCGTGTGGACTGTCCTGGTTCCCCTGTTGTCGACAGGGTTTGGTCTTGCGTACGCCGTCTTCATCGATAAGGCGCGTGGCGAAAAGGTGCTGAAGGCCCTGGTATTTATGCCCATGGCCATCTCCTTCGTGGGTGCCGGTATCATCTGGAAGCTCGTCTACGACTACCGCGGCCCCGGAATCGAGCAGACCGGCGTCCTGAACTTCCTGCGCGTTGCGGTAGGAATGGAGCCTAAACAGTTCCTGCTGGATGCGCCGGAAAATACGATCTTCCTCATTATTGTGATGGTCTGGATTCAAACCGGGTTCGCCATGGTCATCCTGTCAGCCGCAATTAAGGGCGTGCCCGCAGAACTGGTTGAGGCCGCCCGTTTGGACGGGGCCAACCCGTGGCAGCAGTTCCTCAACGTCACCGTTCCCGGCATCCGCGGTGCACTGGTTGTGGTGCTGACCACCATCACCATCGCAACGCTGAAGGTCTTCGACATTGTCCGGACCATGACAGCCGGCAACTTCCAGACTTCCGTCGTCGCCAATGAGATGTACACCCAGGCCTTCCGTGCCGGTGAGCCGGGCCGCGGTGCCGCCCTCGCGCTGGTGCTATTCCTCTTGGTCCTGCCCATCGTTTTGTACAACGCCCGCGTCCTTCGTCAGCAAAGGGAGATCCGATGACCGCCACTCCAGTTCCGGATAAAGCTTCCGAGACGGCACCTCCCCGCGTCAGCGCCGAGCAGGGCGGCAACGGATCCCCCGAGGATTCCGCTCCGATCATGCGAAGGGTCAAACAGAGACTCACCTCGCGCTGGGCCACGGCCGCGGCCGTATTTATCGCCGTCGTCTGGACCGTGCCGACCTTCGGCCTGTTTGTCTCGTCCTTCCGACCGGCACCAAAACAGGTCGGTCCGCGCTCCGACGGCTGGTGGAACGCCTTTGTGGACTGGCAGTTCACGTTCCAGCACTATCTGGACGTTACCGCCTCCTCGGGTTCCCAGTCGCCGAATCTGTCGCAGTACTTCGTGAATTCGCTCGCCATTGTCATCCCCGTGACGGTTTTCATTCTGGTGCTGGCGTCAATGGCCGCTTACATCTTCGCCTGGGGCAAGTTCAAGGGCCGGGACGGGGTATTCATTTTCGTGTTCGCCCTGCAGATCATCCCGCTGCAGATGTCCCTGATTCCGTTGCTTACGCTGTTCACCCAGGTCCTCCAGTTGCCTTCCGGCTCTTACGCTCAACTGTGGATCGCCCACACGATGTTCGGGCTGCCTTTGGGGATCTTCCTGCTGCACAACTTCATCTCGGAGATTCCGGGCGAAATGATCGAGGCAGCCAGGGTCGACGGTGCCGGGCACACCACCATCTTCTGGCGCATCATCCTGCCCCTGTCGGTTCCGGCATTGGCATCGCTGGCCATCTTCCAGTTCCTCTGGGTCTGGAACGACTTGCTGGTTGCACTCGTCTTCTCCGGCGGCACTGCCGACGTGGCCCCTATTACCCAGCGGCTCGCGGAGATCTCCGGTACCCGCGGAAGTAAAGACTTCCTCAACCCGGCGGCGGCGTTTGTGTCCATCATTGTCCCGCTGGCGGTCTTCTTTGGCCTGCAGCGATTCTTTGTCCGCGGCCTGCTTGCAGGCGGGCTGAAGGGGTAACCAGTCAGCGACCAGGGCGGCAACGTCAAGCGCAAAAGCGCAAGTCCTGCAGGGGGATTGGAACCGCTGCAGACAATCGATCAAGGGATAGCGTGACACGGATGTCAGACAGGGCTCATCGTGGCGGCCGCCATGGCGTAAGCATCGAAGATGTAGCCGCTGCGGCGGGAGTTTCGACCGCCACTGTGTCGCGTGCCGTCCGCGGACTGCCCAGGGTCTCGCCCGCCACGCGGGAGAAGATCCTGGGCATCGCCGCGGACCTCGGCTACGTTGCCTCTTCCGCGGCCTCGGGGCTGGCCACCGGGCGCACCCGGACCATTGGAGTGCTGGCCCCCTTTGTCAGCCGCTGGTTTTTCGCCCAGGCCATCGAAGGAGCGGATCGCGAACTCCATGCCCGCCAGTACGGTCTCTCGCTTTTCAATTTGGGCGGCCACGGCAGCAACCGGGAACGGCTCTTCAGCAAGACCATGGTCTACAAACAGATCGATGCCCTCGTGGTGCTCTGTATGGCGCTGTCCCCCGAGGAACTTGATCATCTCCAGAAGATCGACATTCCGTTGGTGGTCGTCGGCGGGCACGTCGAGGATTGCTCGTACATCGGGATCGACGACTACGCCGCGGCGGCGGATGCAGTGCGCCACCTGATCGGGATCGGCCACCGGGAGATCGCCCTGCTACACGGCGACGATGAAACCGACCTTAACTTTGACGTGCCCCGCATCCGGATCAGGGCCTACCACGAGATCATGGCCGCGGAAGGGCTTCCCGTCAGGCCGGAGTGGGATGAGTCCGGCGACTTCACGCTGGAGAGCGGGCAACGGGCCTTTCAACGGCTCTGGAGCAAACCCGGACCGAAGCCCACGGCAATTTTTTGCGCATCTGACGAAATGGCCATGGGCGTGATCTTTGAGGCCAAACGGGCAGGCATCCGGGTTCCGGAAGACCTGTCCGTCATCGGCATCGACGATCACGAATTCTCCGCTGCGATGGGACTCACCACCGTGGGGCAGCGTCCCGATGAGCAGGCGGAGCTCGCCGCCAGGATGCTCCTCGACGAACTGGCCGGAGTGCCGGATTCTGTCCGGTCAGCAGTGGCGCCGCACCGGCTCATCGTCAGGAGCACGACGGCGCCGCCCCGCGGTGCCACTGCGTCCGGCGATGCCGAGCAGCCAGCAGGCTAGGTCCGCGGGAACCGCTCAGGACGCGCGGGCCAGCTGCCGGATCGGGATCCACCGGGAGGCGAGCCGCCGATACGCTGCCGCAGCGCCGGTCATGTCGCCTTCGGCCAGGCATTCAATGCCCAGCCTGACATCGAGGGGGGAATCGTCCGGAAAGACCTTATCCGCCACCGCACCGTAGTCGAGTTCCACAACGGACTCCGGGTGGAAGAGCTCGAGCCACTCGGTGAGCTGGGTCAGGTCCTCGAGCATGTCCAGGTCAGGCGCGGCAGCGGTCAAATGCGCTACGGCAAAACGCACGCGCGCCAATGCCTCGCTGGTGGCCACCCGCATGCGGACGGTGACGATGTGGCCGTCGGCTTCGATGACCTCGGTCGGATCTGACTCCATAAAGAGGCAAAACCAGCTGAACGGTATGCCCCAGGTCGACGCGCGGGTATGGACACGACTCGCGCCGTGATGGGCGCGCGCCTCGTCGATGCGTTCCTGGTGCCTGTCCCGCTGCTCATCCGGGATCAAAAGCTGGGCGAGCGGGCCGTGGATCCCTTCCATCAGGGCGTTGGCCGCCAAACCGGCCCGCAGGACCAGCTGGCTGGGGCAATACAGGAACTCTTCGGGCGCCTTGGAATCAGCCGCTGCCGCGGCGCCGGCAGTTCCGTCACTTGCGGTCCCGTCACTTGCAGTCCGGTCAGCTGCAGGCCTGTCGCCGGCAGTCCCTTCGTCGGAGACCGGTGCGCCCTGGCCCGCGGGCTGCGCCGGCACCATCCGCACCAGATCGGTCCGCCCGGTGGGAAACGGATCGCCGCCCGGCCGCGTGATGCGGCCGAGCGAGGCAAGCAGCTCGGCGTTCTCCACGGCTGCCCGTGACACGGTGCCGGCCGCAGCCAAACGCAGGGATTCCTGCTCGGCTGCCGGGAACGCGGCCAGGGGCTCGTAGATCCTGAGCGCGGAGGAAAACGGCAGGCCGGCCTGTCCCCGGTACAGGTTCCCGGTCATAGGATCACGAGGCCTTCAGGATTCGCACCCATCAGCCGGCCAGTTCGACGATGACGGGGGCGTGGTCCGAGGCGCCCTTGCCCTTGCGCTCTTCACGATCGATCATGGCTCCGGTGACGCGGGATGCGAGAGCGGGGGAGGCAAGGACGAAGTCGATGCGCATCCCCTCTTTCTTCGGAAAGCGCAGCTGGGTGTAGTCCCAGTAGGTGTAGACGCCCGGGCCCGGAGTATGGGGGCGGACAACATCGCGGAAGCCGGCGTCCTCGAAAGCCCGGAATGCGGCCCGTTCGGGTTCGCTGACGTGGGTCAGGCCCTCGGCGCGGAAGTAGTCGATGTCCCAGACGTCCTCGTCCAGCGGGGCAATGTTCCAATCGCCCATCAGGGCGATCTGGGCCTCCGGGTCCGTGGTGATCCAGCCCTGCGCGTGGGTCTTCAGCGTGTCCAGCCAGTTGAGCTTGTAAGGCATGTGCTCGTCGTTGAGGGCGCGGCCGTTGGGAACGTAGAGGCTCCAGACCCGGACACCGCCGCACGTGGCGCCGATTGCACGGGCCTCCTGCACCGGGTCCTTGCCGTTCTTGCCGAACACCGGCTGGTCAAGGAACGTCCGTTCGACGTCGTCGAGCCCCACCCGGGACGCGATAGCGACCCCGTTCCACTGGCTCAGGCCAAAGTGCGCCACCTCGTAGCCGTTGTTTTCGAACAGCTCCCACGGGAAGTTCTCGTCCTTGCACTTCGTCTCCTGGATCGCCAGGACATCACAGTCGGAGCGCTGCAGCCACGCCTCCACACGGTCGGCGCGGGCACGGAGCGAGTTCACATTCCAGGTAGCAATCTTCACACCCCCTAACTTACCGAACTTGGCCGCCGGACGACGCTGCAGTCCGGCAGCGGCCCTCTGGAATTTAGTAGGAAGTCCGAGTAGATTCGGCTGTGAAGGTGGCCTGGCTCACAAGCAGCCACCATCAGGACTGGCAGGCCCGCCATGAACCGGGCAACCACAGGTACGAAGGAGCATCCGAGAAATGGTTCGCGAGCTATCCCACTACATCGACGGTCAACGGGTGGACGGAACCTCCGGCCGGTTCAGCGACGTGTTCGATCCGTGCACGGGAAAGGTGCAGGCCCGGCTTCCGCTGGCCAGCCCCGAAGAAGTCCGCAACGCGATCGCCAGTGCAGAGAAAGGCCAGCTGGAATGGGCGGCCATGAACCCCCAGCGCCGCGGCCGGATCCTGCTGAAATTCGTGGACCTTGTCAACGAACACATGGACGAGCTCGCCACGCTGCTGTCCTCTGAACACGGCAAGACCTTCCCCGACGCCAAAGGCGACATCCAGCGCGGCATTGAGGTCGTGGAGTTCGCCGCCGGCGCCCCGCACCTGCTCAAAGGCGAGTTCTCCGACAGCGCCGGGGCCGGCATAGACGTCCATTCGCTGCGCCAACCCCTCGGAGTCGTCGCCGGAATCACGCCGTTCAACTTCCCCGCCATGATCCCGCTCTGGAAGTCCGGTCCCGCCCTGGCCGCCGGGAACTCCTTCATCCTCAAGCCGTCCGAACGGGATCCCTCCGTGCCGCTGCGCCTGGCCGAGCTCTTCACCGAGGCCGGCGTTCCCGCCGGGGTGTTCAACGTCGTCAACGGGGACAAGGAGGCCGTCGACGCGCTGCTCGAAGACCCCCGGGTGCAGGCCGTCGGCTTCGTCGGATCCACGCCGATCGCACAGTACATCTACGCCACCGCGGCCGCACACGGCAAGCGCGCCCAGTGCTTCGGCGGCGCAAAGAACCACATGGTGATCATGCCGGACGCGGACCTGGACATGGCTGCGGATGCCCTCATCGGCGCCGGCTTCGGCTCCGCCGGCGAACGCTGCATGGCGATCTCGGTGGCCGTTCCGGTCGGCAAAGCCACCGGCGACGCACTCGTCGCAAAGCTCACCGAACGCATCGCCGCCCTGAAGGTGGGCCCCAGCCTCGCAGCGGACTCGGACTTCGGCCCCGTCGTGACGGCCGCGGCCAAGGAACGGATTGAAGGCTACATCGCCGCCGGCGTCGACGCCGGAGCTACCCTGCTCGCCGACGGCCGGGGCCTGGCAGTTGAGGGCTACGACGGCGGCTTCTGGGTGGGCCCGACCCTCTTCGACAACGTCACCGAGGACATGTCGATCTACAAGGAAGAGATCTTCGGCCCCGTCCTGAGCGTGCTCCGGGCCGAGGACTACGACGAGGCCCTCCGGCTGTGCAGCGAACACGAGTTCGGCAACGGCGTGGCCATCTTCACTCGCGACGGCGACGCCGCCCGGGACTTCGCCAGCCGGGTCCAGGTGGGCATGGTCGGCATCAACGTCCCCATCCCGGTTCCGATCGCCTACTACACCTTCGGCGGCTGGAAGGCTTCAGGGTTCGGCGACCTCAACCAGCACGGCGCCGACGCGTTCCGGTTCTACACGAAGACCAAGACCGTCACCACCCGCTGGCCCTCCGGCGTCCGCCAGGGCGCCAGCTTCGTGATGCCGGCAGGCAGCTGATGGCGGCGCACGGCACGGCCACGGCCGGTCCGGGGCCGGAGGTTCCGACCGACGACGTCCTGTTCGAGCGGCGCGGACGCCTCGGCGTCGTCACACTCAACCGGCCCAAGGCCGTCAACGCCCTCACCGCCGGGATGGCCTCGGCCATGCTGGAACAGCTCACGCGCTGGGCGGACGACGACGCCGTGCAGGCCGTGCTGGTCCGCGGCGCCGGCGACCGCGGGCTCTGCGCCGGCGGGGACATCGTCGCGATCTACCGGGACATGCTCGCCGGTGGCGATGCCACCGCCGACTTCTGGGCCGACGAGTACCGGCTGAACGCGCTGATTGACGCCTACCCCAAGCCGTACGTGGCACTCATGGACGGGCTGGTCCTCGGCGGCGGCGTGGGAATCTCCGCGCACGGCTCCGTCCGGATCGTCACGGAACGGACCCGGACGGGCATGCCGGAAACCACCATCGGCTTTGTGCCCGACGTCGGCGGCACCCTGCTGCTCTCGCGCTCGCCGGGGGAGTCCGGCACCCACGCCGCCCTCACCGGAGCGCACCTGTCCGGCGCCGACGCGCTCTTCCTGGGGCTCGCCGACCACTTCGTGCCGTCCGACCGCCTCGCCGAACTGGCGGTTGCGCTCGAGACCGAACCCGTGGAATCCGCCGTCGGGCGCTTCACCGAGCCGGCACCGGCATCCACGCTCGAGCAGCAGCGGGAATGGATCGACGAATGCTACGCGGCCGACGACGCCGAGGAGATCGTGCGGCGGCTCCGCGCCTTTGACGGCGCCTCTGACCGCGGCGCCGGCCAGGATGCGGCGGCGGCCGCGGACAACAATCGAAGCCAAGTCCCCGACCGCCGTCAAGGTCACGCTGGCCTCGCTCCGCCGGGTCCGGGGGAGGAGCCTGGCCGAAGCCCTGGCGCAGGAGTACCGGGTAGGGCTGCGGTGCCTCGCCGGATCGGACTTCCGCGAGGGCATCCGGGCCCAGGTGGTGGATAAAGACCGGACGCCGCGCTGGCAGCCCGCCGCGCTCGCGGACGTCACGGACGACGACGTTGAAGCCTACTTTGCGCCCCTTGGCGGCCGGGAACTGAATCTTTCTTCAAAGGAGAAGAACCATGTCTGAAACCACGCCGGATAGTGGCACCATTGCGTTCCTGGGCTTGGGCCACATGGGCGGGCCGATGGCCGTCAACCTGGTCAACGCCGGTTACACCGTGGTCGGATTCGACGTTGTGCCGGCGGCGCTGGACGCCGCCCGGGCGCACGGGATAGAAACGACGGCGACTGCCGCCGAGGCCGTGGCAGGCGCCGCCGTCGTTCTGACGATGTTCCCGAGCGGGCGGCACGTGCTGGACGCGTACCAGGGAACCGGCGGTCAGCCCGGGCTCCTGCAGGCCGCCGCACCGGACACCATGTTCCTGGATTGCTCGACGATCAACGTCGACGAGGCCCGCGAGGCCGCAGAGCTGGCCGTCGCCGCCGGGCACCGTTCAGTGGATGCGCCCGTCTCCGGCGGCGTCGTGGGCGCCGAGGCCGGAACCTTGACGTTTATGGTCGGCGCCCTGCCGGAGGACTTCGAGACGGTCAGGCCGCTGCTGGAGGTGATGGGCAAGCGGGTGGTCCATTGCGGGGAACACGGCGCCGGCCAGGCCGCCAAGATCTGCAACAACCTGATCCTTGGCGTCTCCATGATCGCGGTCAGCGAAGCCTTCGTGCTCGGCGAGAAGCTGGGGCTGACCCACCAGGCGCTGTTCGACGTCGCCTCGGCCGCCTCCGGGCAGTGCTGGGCCCTGACCACGAACTGCCCCGTGCCCGGGCCGGTTCCCACCAGTCCGGCCAACCGGGACTACCAGCCCGGCTTCGCCGGAGCCTTGATGGCGAAGGACCTCAAGCTGGCGCTCAACGCGCTCGAAAGCACCGGCGTCGCGGCCCGGCTGGGGCCGCTGGCCTCGGAAATTTACGATACCTTTGCCGCTGAAGGCGGGGCCGGCCGGGACTTCTCCGGCATCATCACCGACATCCGGGACAAGTCGGCGCACTAGCGGCCTGCGCACCGATGCAGAACACACGATTTCAGAACAGACGAATCAGCTAGGGGACACGCATGACCGAAGAGTTCGAAAACATTCTGGTGGAGCGCCGCGGCCGCGTAGGCCTCGTCACGCTCAACCGGCCCAAGGCCCTGAACGCGCTGAACAAAGCCACCCTGGATGAACTGGTGGCGGCCGTAACGGCCATGGATTCGGATCCGGAGGTCGGGGCGGTGGTGCTGACCGGCTCGGCCAAAGCCTTCGCGGCCGGTGCGGACATCAAGGAAATGCAGTCCCAGGACTATATGCAGATGTATGCCTCCGACTGGTTCCGGGGCTGGGAGGACTTCACCCGGTTGCGCATCCCCATCGTCGCGGCGGTATCCGGGTTCGCCCTGGGCGGCGGCTGCGAGCTGGCCATGATGTGCGACTTCATCATTGCCGGGGACAACGCCAAGTTCGGCCAGCCGGAAATCAACCTCGGCGTCCTCCCCGGAATGGGCGGCTCGCAGCGGCTGACCCGCGCCGTGGGCAAGGCCAAAGCCATGGACATGATCCTGACCGGGCGCTTCATGGATGCCGAAGAGGCCGAGCGCTCCGGCCTGGTCTCCCGGGTGGTACCGGCCGCGGACGTCGTGGACGAGGCGCTTAAAGCTGCCGAAGTGATCGCGGCCAAGTCAAAGCCGGCCACGATGGTCGCCAAGGAAGCCGTCAACGCAGCCTTCGAAACGGGCCTCGCCCAGGGAGTGGTGTTTGAACGGCGGCTGTTCCATTCACTCTTCGCCACGGCGGACCAGAAAGAAGGCATGGCGGCTTTCACGGAGAAGCGCCAGCCGGAGTTCACCCACCGCTAGGCCGCAGTGCGCCCGGGGCCGCCGGTGGCATAGGCTTTCCGTATGGGACTAATAATCACACTACTGATCATCTGGCTTGTTCTCTCGATCCTTGGCTTCATCGTCGAGGGCCTGATCTGGCTGGCCGTCATCGGCCTGGTCCTGTTCGTGGCCACGGCCGGCTGGGGCTGGGTGAAGCGGAAGGCCAAGGCCTGACGCTCGACGTGTTTCCATCCGGCGGCAGCCGGTCCCGCCCGGGACCGGCTGCCGCTTTCGTAGGCGGGTGTGACCCGGATCAGCCTACGAAGTCGCCGGCGTCGCGGCGGAAGCTGCCCAGAATCCTGATCAGCTCATCGACGTCCTGGTCCGCGAAGCCGGACTGGCCGAACACCTCTGCGTTCAGTACCGCCGTCGCGCGCTTGGCGAGGGTGCGGCCCTCGGCCGTGAGCTCAATCAGCGTGGTCCGCCCGTCGGTGGGATGCGGTGAACGGATGACGAGTCCGGCTGCCTGCAGCCGGTCCACGGCGTTGGTCACCGAGGTCGGATGGACCTGCAGCAGCGCGCTCGCCTTGTTCATGGGCAGCGAACCACTGCGGGCGAAGCTCAGCAAGGCCAGCATTTCGTAGCGGGCAAAGGTCAGCCCGAAGGGCTTGAGGGCGGTTTCGATCCGGGCCAGCAGGATCTGCTGGGTCCGCATGATCGCGGTGATGGCGGCCATCGGGGCGGCGACGTCGGCCCAGCCGTGCCGCTCCCAGTTCCGCCGGGCATCGCCGATCGGGTCCCGCGGCAGGGGAGTTCCCATGGCCACCCCTAGGCCTTCAGCCCCGGGATGCCGGCCTGGGAGTACTGGGACTCCCCGCGGGTCAGGTCGTAGCCTCCGGGCCGGGCCGGCAGCCTGTCCCGTGCAGCCCGGAATTCATCAATGACGGTCATTGTGCGCCCTTTCAACATCGCCGCGATCCTAGTGATCCCCATCACCCTGCAATATACTAGGACATCCAAGCGTTTGGTAGAACCGATGCGACCGGGAAACGGTCCACGACGAAGGGAAACGTGCCCGTGCAGCCACAAGGACGTGACGGCAGTAAACCGGCCCCGCCTTTTCCGGACGCCGACCTGATGTACATCGTGGACCTCCTCCCGCCGGACGAGGCGGCCCGCTACCAGGAAATCCGGGACTTCCTGCAGTCGCGGATCCGCGCCGCTTCGATCGATTACTGGAACCGCGAGGAGTTCCCGTTCGGGCTGCTGGCGGAACTCGGCAAGTACGGGCTCGGCGGGCTGCAGACCGACGGCACCTCCGCGCTTTTCAAGGGCCTGATGTACGCCGAGGTCGCCCGCGCCGATGTCTCGCTCTCGGCGCTGGTGGGCATCCACAACGAACTGATCGTCGGCATGATCGACCAGCTGGGCTCCGAGGCCCAGAAATCCCGCTGGCTGCCGGGGCTGACCTCGTTTACGGAACTGGGCGCGTTTGCGTTGACGGAACCGGACCACGGCTCGGACATCGCCGGCGGCCTGGCCACCACGGCACGGCGGGAGGACGGCGAATGGGTCATCCGCGGCGCCAAGCGCTGGATCGGCGCCGGTACCATCGCAGACTTCGCCCTCGTGTGGGCGCGCGACACCGCGGACCAGCAGATCAAGGGCTTCATCGTCGAAACCGACCGGCCCGGCTACACCGCCACCAAGATCGCGAACAAGATCGGCCTGCGGATCATGCAGAATGCGGACATCGTGCTCGACGACGTCCGCATCCCGGAAGCGAACCTGCTCCCCGGGGCACAGACCTTTGCCGCAGCCAATGACCTGCTCCGCGACTCCCGGGCCTGGGTGGGCTGGCAGGGTGCCGGCATCCAGCTGGCCGCATTCGACGTCGCCCGGGCCTACGCCCTGGAGCGAAGGCAGTTCGGCAGGGAACTGGCAGGATTTCAGCTGGTCCAGCAGCAGCTGGCCGAAATGCTCGGGAATGCCACCGCCTCGCTGGCCCTTATGGTCCAACTGGCCAGGGTCCAGTCGGACGGAAAACTGGAAATGGTCCAGGCCGCGATGGCCAAATCCACCACCACCCGGCTGGCGCGCGCCTCGGTGGCGATGGGCCGGTCCCTCCTGGGCGGCAACGGCATCAGCAGCGACTACGAGATGGGCAAGCTCTTCGGCGACGCCGAGATCCTCTACACCTACGAAGGCAGCTACGAGATCAACTCGCTCATCGTCGCCCGGGCCGTGACGGGGAAGTCGGCCTTCGTCTAGGCAGAAAGTCCAAAAACATAACTCCAGACACAAAGAAGCGGTGCCGGCCTGGAGTGATCCAGGCCGGCACCGCTGCGTTGTTCGGACCCGCCGGGGCTAGTCGATCGGCGTGACGTACGCGCCGGAAATCCCGCCATCCACCAGGAAGGTGGACGCGGTGATGAACGAGGCGTCGTCGCTGGCCAGGAACGCCACGGCCGCGGCCAGTTCCTCCGGCTCGGCGAAGCGCCCCAGCGGGACGTGGATCAGCCGGCGGGCGGCCTTTTCCGGGTCCTTCGCGAAGAGTTCCTTCAGCAGCGGGGTGTTGACCGGTCCCGGGCACAGGGCGTTGATCCGGATGCCCTGCCGGGCGAACTCGACGCCGAGTTCCCGGCTCATGGAGAGCACCCCGCCCTTGGAGGCGCTGTAGGAAATCTGCGAGGTCGCGGCGCCCATCACGGCGACGAAGGAGGCCGTGTTGATGATGGAGCCCTTGCCCTGTTCCTGCATGTAGGGGATCGCGTACTTGCAGCAGTAGTACACCGAGGTCAGGTTTACTTCCTGGACCTTGCGCCAGGCATCGATGCCGGTGTCCAGGATGGAGCCGTCGCTGGCGGGGGAGATCCCGGCGTTGTTGAAGGCGATGTCAACGCTGCCGTAGGTTTCCTTGGTCTGGGCGTAGAGGTTCCGGACGTCTTCTTCGCTCGTGACGTCGACCTTGACGAACAGGCCGCCGACCTCGGTGGCGGCGGCGAGGCCCGACGTGGGCTCAATGTCGGCGATGACAACGTTGGCGCCTTCCGCCGCCATCCGGCGGGCGGTGGCCAGGCCGATGCCGCTGGCACCGCCGGTGATGACTGCGCTGCGGCCGGCGAGGCGGTTGGATACGACTGACTGCATGGGGAACTCCTTAGTGCGGGGGTGGAAAATCTTGGGATTGCCGTGGCCTGGATTTGAGGCGGGCGTGCTCAGGTCAGGGACGGGGTGGAAATGAAGACGTTCTTGGTTTCGGTGAAGGAGTCAAGGGCGTCGGGTCCGAGTTCGCGGCCCAGGCCGGACTGCTTGAAGCCGCCGAACGGGGTGGAGTACCGGACGGAGGAATGCGAGTTCACGGACAGGTTTCCGGCTTCAACGCCGCGGGCCACGCGCAGGGCGCGGTCCACGCTGGAGGTCCAGATGGAGCCGGAGAGCCCGTAGTCGGTGTTGTTCGCGATCCGGATGGCGTCCGCCTCGTCGGTGAACGGCACCACGGTCACCACCGGGCCGAAGATTTCCTCCGTGAACGACGGCGAGTCGAACCCGGGCGTCAGGACGGTCGGCGGAAACCAGAACCCGGCTCCGGTCGGGGCCTGGCCCTGGAAGGCGATCTGGGCGTTGTCCGGCACGAAACCGGCCACGGTCCGGCGTTGCTGGGCGGAAATCAGCGGCCCCATGGTGGTGGCCTCATCGGCCGGGTCGCCGACGGTGATGGCCTTGACGGCGGGCTCCAGGAGTTCCATAAATCGGTCGTAGACGTTGCGCTGGACCAGGATGCGCGAGCGGGCGCAGCAGTCCTGGCCGGCGTTGTCGAACGCTCCGCCGGGGGCGGCGGCGGCGGCCATTTCCAGGTCGGCGTCGTCGAAGACAATGTTGGCGCTTTTGCCGCCGAGTTCGAGGGTGACCCGCTTGACCTGGTCGGCGCAGCCGGCCATGATCTTCTTGCCGACGCCGGTGGAGCCGGTGAAGACCACCTTACGGACGGCGGGGTGGGTCACGAACCGCTCGCCCACCACGGAACCCTTGCCGGGGATCACCTGGAAGACACCGGCCGGGATGCCCGCTTCGGTGGCCAGTTCGGCCAGCCGCAGTGCCGTCAGGGGGGTCATCTCGGCGGGTTTGAGGACCACGGTGTTGCCCGCGGCCAACGCCGGGGCGAAGCCCCAGGCCGCGATCGGCATCGGGAAGTTCCAGGGCACAATGATCCCCACAACGCCGAGGGGTTCGTGGAACGTGATGTTCACGCCGCCGGCGACCGGAATCTGCTTGCCGAAGTGCCGTTCCGGCGCGGCTGCGTAGTAATTGAGCACGTCCCGGACGTTGCCGGCCTCCCAGCGGGCGTTGCCGATGGTGTGGCCGGCGTTGAGGACTTCCAGCCTGGCCAGGTTCTCCAGATCAGCGTCCACCGCGGCGGCGAACCGGCGCAGCAGCAGGGCCCGGTCCGCCGGAGCCAACCGGCGCCAGGACTCATACGCCCCGGCCGCGCGGGCGATGGCTTCGTCGACGTCGGCCAGGCCGGCGAGCGAAACCGTCTCAATGACCTCCTCGGTGGAGGGGTTGATGACGTCGAAGGTTGTGGCGGTCATAGCGTGGACATCTCTTTTCGGTTGGCACGGTAGCTTGCCGCGGCCTGGACGAAGCCGCGGAACAGCCGCAGGTCTTCCGGGTTTTGTTCGGGGTGGAACTGCACGCCCAGCAGCCACCCCGCCGGCGTCGGCGGACTCGAGGGCCTGGACCGTTCCGTCGGCGGAAGCGGCGGTGACCCGCAGCCCCGGCGGCACGGCATCCATCGCCTGGTGGTGGTAGCACGGCGCCTCGGCCGCGTCGCCGAGCAGCGACTGGATGAGGCTTCCCGGGGTCGTGGTGAACGCGGCCGTACCGAAGACGCCGGGGGCCGGCTGGTAGTTGGCGGTGGGATTGATATCCGGAAGATGCTGGATCAGGCTCCCGTTGAACGCCACGTTGAGGATCTGCGCGCCGCGGCAGATGGCAAACAACGGCAGTCCGCGCTCCAGTGCCGCCCGCGTCAGGATCGTGTCGTGCTCATCGCGCCGCGGCTGGGTGAACGTCCGGGGGTGTGCGGCGGCGCCGTAGCGGGTCGGATCCACATCCGGCCCGCCGACGACGATCAGTCCGTCCACCAAGTCCAGGACAGTCTCGTCCGTGCCCAGGGGTGGCAGCAGGAGTGGTGTGCCGCCGGCCGCCACCACCGCCTCGACATAGGTGCCGGGGACGATGGCGGCCTTGGCGTTCCAGACACCCCAGGCGGCGTCCTGGTAGTAGCTGGTCAGGGCGATCCGGGGCCGGTAGGCCTCAGAGACGTTCGAAGCCACGGACACGCTCCCAGTCGGTGACGGCGCTGTCGAACGCCTTCAGTTCGATGCCGGCGGCGTGGACGTAGTGGTCCACGACGGCGTCGCCGAAGGCTTTGCGGGCGATGCTGCTCTCGGCCAGCAGGTCGCGGGCGTCGCGCAGGTTCGTCGGAAGCCGGTCGGCGTCGGAGGCGTAGGCGCTGCCCTGCATCACAGGGCCCAGCGGCAGCCGGTTCTCCAGTCCGTGGACCACGGCGGCAATCAGTGCCGCTGCGGCCAGGTACGGGTTCAGGTCCCCGCCGCCGACGCGCATCTCGGTACGCAGGCCGCGTCCGTGGCCCACTACGCGGAGGGCGCAGCTGCGGTTATCCATGCCCCAGGCGATGGCGGTGGGGGCGAAGCTGCCCTCAACGAACCGCTTGTAGGAGTTGACGTTGGGCGCCAGGAAGTAGGTGAGTTCCTTAAGCGCATCCAGCTGGCCGGCCATGAATTGCTCCATGACCGGGCTGAAGCCGTGCTCGCCGTCGCCGGGCAGGACGGGGTTGCCGTCGAGGTCGGTCAGGCTGAAGTGGATGTGGCAGGAGTTGCCTTCGCGCTGGTCGTACTTGGCCATGAAGCTGACGCTCTTGCCGTGCTGGTCCGCGATTTCCTTCGCGCCGTTTTTGTAGAACGTGTGCTTGTCGCAGGCTTTCAGCGCCTCGTCGAACCGGAAGGTGATTTCCTGCTGGCCCAGGTTGCATTCACCCTTGGAGGATTCGACCACGAGGCCGGCGGCTTCCATGTTGGTGCGGATCGACCGGATGACCGGCTCCAGGCGGGCCGTACCCAGCAGGGAGTAGTCCACGTTGTACTGCGTGGAGGCATCGAGCCCGTGGTAGTTCTTCTGCCACGCCTCACGGTAGGAGTCATCGAACATCAGGAATTCCAGCTCCGTACCCATATGGGCGCGGTAGCCGAGCTTCTCGAGCCGTTCGATCTGGGCACGCAGGATCTGGCGGGGCGAGGCGACAACCGGTGACTTGTCCGCCCACATGATGTCGCACAGGACCATGGCCGTGCCTGGCTGCCAGGGGACCCGGCGCAGGGTGGAGGCATCCGGCAGCATCATTATGTCGCCGTAGCCGGTTTCCCAGGAGGACATGGCGTAGCCGTCCACGGTGTTCATCTCGACGTCGACGGCGAGGAGATAGTTGCAGCCTTCCGCGCCGTGATCCAGGACGTCTTCGAGGAAGGAACGGGCACCGCAGCGCTTGCCCTGCAGCCGGCCGAGGGAGTCGGTGATCGCCACAATGACGGTGTCGATGGCTCCGGAGGCGACGTCGGCCCGCAGTTCATCGAGGGTGAGCTGGGCGTTCAGTCCGTGTTGGGTGGATGCTTCAGTCATGGTTGCTCCGCAACGTTGTTCTTTGCAAGGTTGTTGTTTTTTGCAAGGGGTGGTGGGGTGATGGCCGGGGAATGGCTACTTCAGTTCCGCTTCGGCGAGGGCCAGCTTCGCGAATTCCTCGTCCGGGGAGCCGGCGACGATCTGGTGGCGGCTGTAGAACCAGTAGTAGGCAATGGCCGCGGCGAAGATCCCCGCCGTGATCGAGGCGGCGAAGACGTCCACGACGAAGGTGGCGACGACGGCGACCGCGGACAGGACGAGGGCCACGGAGGTGGTGGCAATGCCGCCCGGCGTCCGGTATCCGCGCTCAAGCTCCGGCTCCTTGATCCGCAGCACGATGTGCGAGAGGTTCAGCAGGACGTAGGAGACGGTGGCGCCGAAGACGGCGATGTTGATCAGGAGGGCGCCGTCCTGGGTGATGGCGGCCAGGAGGAAGCCGATGGTGCCGGGGACGATGAGGGCCCAGTAGGGGGTCCGGCGGGAACCGGTGAGGGAGAGCCACTTGGGCAGGTAGCCGGCGCGGGAGAGGGCGAACAGTTGGCGCGAGTACGCGTAGATGATGGAGAAGAAGCTGGCTATGAGTCCGGCAAGCCCCGCGTAGTTGATGAAATCGGCGAGCAGCGTGTTGCCGCCGTAGGCAAGGCGGATGGCCTCCGGCAGGGGGTTGTCCGAGGTGCTCATGGCCTGGGAACCCGCGGCTCCCGGGACCAGGACCAGCATCAGGGCGCCGAAAATCACGAGGAGGACGACCGCGACGATGATGCCCTTGGGCATGTCCTTCTTGGGATCCGCGGATTCTTCAGCGGCCAGCGGGACGCCTTCGACGGCCAGGAAGAACCAGATGCCGTAGACGAGGGCGGCGAGGACTCCGCTGATGCCCATGGGCAGGAACGCGCTCGAACCCGCGGACCCGTCCGGGACGATGTCAAAGAGCTTGGCCGGGTCGAACTTGGGCAGGAGCCCGATGACGGCGGCGACGAGGGCGACGACGGCGACGGCGGTGATTGCGAACATGATTTTGAGCGCCTCGCCGACGCCGCGGAGGTGGATGCCGATGAAGATCACGTAGGTGACCAGGTACACCGGCCAGGAATTGGTCAGTCCGAACAGGCCCAGCGCCTCGATGTAGCCGCCAATGAACGTGGCGATGGCGGCCGGCGCGACAGCGTACTCAATCAGCACGGCAATGCCGGTGGCGAAGCCGCCCAGCGGGCCCAGGGCCCGGCGGGCGAAAGCGTAACCGGCACCCGCCGTCGGGAGCGAGGAGGACATCTCCGCGAGGCCGAACACCATGCACGTGTACATGATGCCCATGAGAATGAACGCGATCAGCAGGCCGCCCCAGCCGCCTTCGGCGAGGCCGAGGTTCCAGCCGGCGAAGTCACCGGAAATGACGTAGGCGACACCCAGGCCGGCGAGGAGGACCCAGCCGGCGGCGCCGCGCTGCAGGGTGCGGTGCTTGAGGTACTCGGCGTCGAGGCCGCTGCGCGGGTCGGGTGCGCCGGCGCCGTGATCTGCTGATTTCATGCGTTTCCCTTTGGTGAGAGGAGTGTCGCCCGAAAATCCAAAGGACTGTTATTAGTCCAAGAGCTTTCCTCAGTGTGGTGGCATGGGTCACATCCGTCAAGGCCTTCATACAAAAGCCTTCCTGCAAAATCAGCCCGATCTTCGAGAGGCATGCAGACTATTGGTCTGAAAGCTACACTTTTAGAGATCTCCAATGTGGTGCTTGAGGCATCAATGGGATCTCGAGCGTTGGGAGCTGGCCATGACCGATTTCTTATTGCAGCAGCCGTATTCGATGTTGCGGCCGGTGCGCGGCGGCAACGCCTTCGAGGAAACCATCGAGCATATTCTGCAGACCATCAAGCTCGGGATCTTCGCGCCGGCGGACAAACTGCCGCCCGAACGGGAGCTGGCCGAACACCTCGGAGTCTCCCGCGCGACCCTGCGCGAGGCGCTGGGGGAACTGCAGGCCGCGGGGTATCTGGAAGTCAAGCGCGGGCGCTACGGCGGAACGTACGTTTCCGAGACCAGGGCGCGGGAGCAGCCCAGCGGGGCGCTGCGCCTCGATCCTGCTGATGTCCATGACGTGCTGGTCTTCCGTGGCGTGATCGAACCGGCGGCCAGCGCGTTGGCGGCCGGCTCGAATTTGTCGGCTGCGGCCCGGGGGCACCTGCGCAGCTGCCTGGCGGATGTGTCAGGCGCCAGTGAGGACAACTACCGGCCCCGCGACGCCCGTTTCCACATCGCAATCGCTGAGCTGACCGGGTCGCCGAGCCTCGTCGGAGCCGTGGCGGAAACCAGGTCCAGGCTCAATGATCTGCTCGATAGAATTCCCTTCCTGGTGACCAACCTGGAGCATTCCAACGACCAGCACGCGGAGATGGCGGACGCCATTCTTCGCGGCGATGCAGCCGCGGCAGAGCAGGCCACGGTTGAGCATCTGGAAGGTACCGCGGCGCTGCTGCGCGGCTTCCTCTCCTAAACGGCGGCCCGGGACCTTCAGGCGCGGCGGCTCTGGCGTGCGCTTTCGTCGTGTGAAGCCGCACTGATCTCTGCGGCGTCCTCGTGATCAACCATGCCGTAGCGGTGGCTGCGGTTCCGGCCCATGTCCTTGGCCGCGTAGAGTGCACGGTCCGCGCAGCCCAGGAGGGTGCGCGGACCGGCCTCACGGAGTTCGCAGATCCCGGCGGAAATCGTGATGGTGCCAACCTCGCCGAAAGGCATCGAGGCGATGGCGGCACGGGCACGTTCGGCGGCTTTGAGTGCCTCGGCGCCAGTGCTTCCGGGCAGCAGCCAGACGAATTCCTCGCCGCCGACGCGGGCGACGATTTCGTTTTGGCGGGCCACCTGGCGCAACCGGGCAGCGACCTCCACAATGACGGCGTCGCCGGCGGGGTGGCCGAAGGAGTCATTGACTTTCTTGAAGTGGTCGATATCCAGGACGACGGCGCTCAGCTTCGTGCCCTCTGTGCGCGCCAGCGCGGTTTCCCGGACCAGCCGTTCCTCCAGTGCCCGCCGGTTCGGCAGGCCGCTCAGCGCGTCGGTGCTGGCCTGCCGCTCCAGGCTCGCGCGGGCCTCGGCATTTCCGATCGCGATTTCGACGAGCTCGGCGAACTGCGCGAGCCGGTCCAGCATCGCCGGGGTGAGCCCGGTCGGAGACTTCGAGGTCAGTGCCACAACGCCCCATAGGGAGCCGTTCACCCGGATGGGCGCGGCGGCGGAGGACCGGAAGCCGCCAGCCAGCATCTGCGCGGAGGCCGTGCCGCCATTGGGACAGTAAGAGACAAGGGCGGGCTGGCCTGTGACCGCGACCCGGACGGTCGCAGAGGAATCGGTCGGGGCGAAGATGTGTTTTCGGCTCAGGGTTGGCGGGAGACTGGGCGCCATCGCGACGATTTCCGCCGACGTCGGGCCGGTCAGACGCGTAACCGCCGCCGAATCGACGTCGAAAAGCGAGCGGACAATGGACGCGACCTGGCCCGCAATGTCCGCTGGAGCCTCGCTGCGGGCCACGGCGGTGGCGATTTCATGCAGGGCCGCCCAGGTCTTTTCCTGCTGCCTGCGCTCGGTCACGTCCACCGCAACCACCATGCCGGCGGCGTCGTCGTCGGAGAAGACCGGACGTGCGGTCAATCCATAGGTGCGGTCGCCGATCGTCCTCTTCCAGGACACTTCCTTGCCTGCGAGGGCGGCGCGGTACCGCGGCTCCAGTTCGTCGGCGAGCCAGGGCTCCAGGGCCTCGTGGAGCAGCCGGCCTTCCATGGCCTCGGGAGAGTACCCGAAGGCTTCCAGCTCTTGCCCTTCCGCGATCAGATAGCGCAGGTCCGAGTCGAACAGGAGGACGAAGACGCCGGGAATGCTCCGTGCCAGCGTCCGGTACCGGTCCATGTCCCGCTGCTGGCGCCGTTCGGCCAGGACCCGGTCCGTGATGTCAGTGACCAGGACGAAGAATCCGCGGACCTCGCCGTCGACGGTGTCCGGGGTGTAGGACATCTGGGTGTAGTGCGTGCTGCCGGCCCTGTCCGCCAGTTCTCGGTCGAAGTGTTGGGGTTCCCCGGCGAGCACCCTTGCCACATGGGGCTGGTTGGCCGCCAGGATCTCCGCGCTGACCAGATCGCGCATGGGGACGCCGTGGAGGTCTTCGGCCGTGACACCGAACCAGTCGCAGTAGGATTCGTTGGCGAAGCGGTTGCGGAGCTCTTTATCCCAGTAGGCCACCATGGCAGGAATCCCGCTCATGATGGCCCGCAACTGGAGCGGGACTTCCGGCTGGTGAGCCGGGCCTGCGTTCTCCCTGGCGGGATACTCGCGCGTAGTCATCGCACCAGTATCCACGCCGCGGCGGCCGCACACGAAACGACGGCGCCGCGAGCCGCCCGCTATTGGCGGGCCGGTCTCAGGAGGGGTCCACCTGGATGAGGACTTTGCCGACGATATTCGCCTCCACCGCGGCATGGGCCTCGGACGTGCGGGCCAGCTCAAAGCGGTGCAGTGGCAGTCCGGCTGCCTCGCCCACCGGCAGCGCACCGTCGGCAAGGGCGGCATTGATATCCTCTGCGGCGGCGTGGATGGCGTCCATGCCGACCGTGTAAAGCAGCACGAACTGGTACCTGATGTTCAGACTGAAGTGCTTGCGCACGTCCAGGTTGACGTGGTCGCCGCCGTTGTTGGCGTAGACGGCGATGGAGCCGCGGTTGCGGATCACGGCGAGGTCCAGTTCAGCGTTCTGGGCCGGGGCCAACTCGACGATCAGGTCAACGCCGTCAGGCGCGATCCGGCGGATTTCCGCCGCCGCGTCGGAGTCCTTGTAATTGATGATGTAGTGGGCGCCGGCGGCGTGCACCAGGGACGCCTTTTCCGGGCCGCTGACCGTCGTGATCACCACGGCCCCCGCCCACCTGGCGAGCTGGATCGCCGCGTGGCCCACGGCGCCGGCCCCGCCGGCCACAAGGACCACTTTCCCGGCCAGTGCTCCCGGGTGCAGGCGCCGCGGGCCGTCCTCGGCGACCGTCAGGGTGCGGTGCGCGGTGACGGCCGGGACGCCCAGGCTCGCCCCGAGATCGAACCCTGCCTCCTCCGGCAGCGGGAAGACCCGTTCGGCCGGCAGGACAGCGAACTCCTGGGCCGTGCCACTGTCGGCGCGCTGATAGGCGGCCAGCGCCAGCCAGACGCGGTCACCGGCCTGGAGGCGCTCAACGCCGGCACCGACGGCGTCCACCACGCCCGCTCCGTCCTGGTTCGGGACGACATCGTCGAACGGCAGGGCCTCGCCCGGCCTGGCGCCGCGGCGTGACTTCCAGTCCGTGGGGTTGACCCCGGAGACGATGATCCGGACCCGGACCTCCCCGTGGCCTGGTTCCCGGGCCTCCCGCTCAACGAGTTCAAGGACGGACGGGTCACCGGTGGTGCGGTACACGATTGCTTTCATACCTGAGGCTAACCGTGCGGCGGGCAGAAAATTCCGAGGGCAGAAGATTCCGAGGGACAGAAAATTCCGGCCGACACCGAAAACACCGGCGGGCGGGGATCACGTCCCCGCCCGCCGGCATCACGGCCCGGTTAGTTGAAGCCGGTTAGTTGAAGCCGGTTAGTTGAAGCTGGCGACGTAGCTGGGTATGCCAACCGCGTCGGTGGAGACCGGATCGCCGGTGTCGTTGACGACGTGGTCCAGCGTGCCGGCGCCGAGGTTGACGGTAAGGAGGCCGCGGAGTTTCACGCCGGGCGTGACCGGGACCTCGAAACCGCGGGTGGCGTGGATTGTGGGGTCCACGTTGTTGAAGACATAGCTGCCGCCGCCCCACAGGTCATGGGTCTTGACCGAATCGGCGACCTTGTAGCCGGCCCAGCCCAGGACGCCGTCGTGCTGCCAGGCGGCCTGGCTGGGCGCGTCGTAGGGCAGTTCGTTCTGGAAGAACACCGTCTTGCCGTTCTCGCCGTTCCAGATGACGTTGTACTTCTGGTAGTGCTCCACGAAGAGTCCGGTGGCGGTGACGTTGTCGCCGTTGATGATCACGCCGTAGTCCCCGGTGTTGAGATCCCAGCCGACACCCTTGCCGTGGTCAGCGCGCCAGGCCCAGATGTGGTCCAGGAGCACGTTGTCGCTGTTGACTTCCAGGCTGTTCGTGGCCTTGCCCACGTGGGGTCCGCCGATCCGGAAAAACACATCATGAAGGGTGGTGGGGTTGGCGGCGTCGCTGTGCTTGCCGGACTTGCTGTTTTTCCCGGCTTTGCCGATCCGCATCAGGACGGGGGAGTTGACCTCGCCGGCGTCGATCGTTACGGCAGCGATGTCGACGCCGGGGACGTCGGCGACAGTCATCGGTACGGCGCCGTTGAAGGCGGTGAGGGTAGCCATTCCGAGCCCAAGGACGACAGTGTTGGCGCGCTTGATCTCGATGCTTTCGGCGACGTTGTAGATCCCCGGGGTGAGGATCAGGTTTTTGCCGCGGGCCAGCTGGGAGTTGATGGACTTGACCGAGTCAGACGGCTTGGCGACGAAGAAGTCAGTGAGCGGGATGCTGCGCCCGGCAGTGGGGCCGTTCTCCCAGGTGGTGCCGACGGAGTTGGTCAGGACTGAGGGCACGAAGACGCTGTATTTCCCGGCGGCATCCAGGGTCAGGTACGGCTTTTCCTTGCTGACCGGGGTGGTGGCCAGCGTGGTGTACGGCGGATCCGGGAAGGACTGCGCGGGGGCGCCGTTGACGCCGGAGAAGACCTGGTTCCAGACGCCGTTGGACCAGTCTCCGATGGTGCTGTTACGGACCAGGTACTGCTGCTGGGAGCCGTTGACCACGGCACCGGTCTTGGAATCGGAGATGAACCCGCCGCTCGCGTACTGCGGGCCCGCGGTGCAGTAGTCCATGAGGGACAAGGTCCCGCCGGTGACGTTGACCCGGCGCATCGGGGAGGCCTGGGAGGCGGCCCAGAAGTTCGCCGATCCGCGGCAGCCGTCGAGACCGGTGACATTAATGGTCAGGTTGGACAGGGAACGCCAGAAGTTATTCAGGGCGATGCAGTTCTCCGCCGTCAGGCACCGGTTGTAGACGTCAACGTGCCCGTTGATGGTGACATCCGTCGGCGATGCACCAAGGCCTGCCACCTCCGTGGAGTAGCCCACCTTGACGATAAGCGGCTGCTCGGCAGTGCCGTAGCTGCCGGGTTTGAACAGGAGCGAATAGCGGTTGGTTCCCATTTCGTCGTCGACCTGGGCAGTCCAGATGGCGTCAACAGTCGCCTGGATTTCCGCGACGGGCATGCTGGGGTCAAAAATGCGCACATTCGGGCCGAAGTCCGGGGCGGGCGCTGCCGGGGATTTGGCCGGGACGTCGACCGCCGCGAGGGAAGCGCCTGCGCCGGTGCCGAGAACGCCCAAGAGGACGGCGACGGTGCCGGCGATGAACCTGCTGCGGAATCGTGGCTGCTGAGGACTGCGCGGGGAGGCCGGCCGGGGCCATCGGTGGAGGTGGGCTAGCGGCATTGCTGGTCCTGTTCTCTAAGGGGTTGGACCCCGATCCGGGGCGCCGATGCATGGTGCACCGGAGCGGATCCACGGGCTGAGGGGCGTCTCCGAGCCTCAAACCGGCTGGAGCCGGCAGGTGTGGGAGCGCTCCCTCCCGGGGAGCCTAACACCGTCATCAGGCTGCGGCAAGGGTGCCCGGGGACACAAAAGCCCCTCCGGAGGAGTCCTCCGGAGGGGCTTTTGTGGTCTTCGGGGATTAGGTCCCGGCCTGCTGGCCGGAGCTGCTTCCGTTGTACTTAGAGCGGGCGGATGTTCTCAGCCTGCGGGCCCTTCGGACCCTGGGTGACGTCGAACTCGACCTTCTGGTTCTCGTCGAGCGAGCGGTAGCCGCTGCTGGCGATTGCCGAGTAGTGGGCGAAAACGTCGGCCGACCCGTCATCCGGGGCAATGAAGCCAAAACCCTTTTCGGCGTTGAACCATTTAACTGTGCCTGTAGCCATGCCAATATCCTTCTGAAATGCTGCTGATCTCCGGCGGCCCAAGGGCCAACGGCTGCGGAGACATTCGTCCGCTGTCCCCAACGTACGGGGCGCAGGCCCCCGGTGCAAGGGGTGAAAGGGGTGGTTCGCGGACGGTGACGAACTTCGGTCCGGCTATTTCCGGATCAAATCCGCCGGCAGCGAGGGTGACTTCTCCGCGCCGAAGACCCGAATTGTTCCGGTGGCCCCGTCCACGGCGACGGCCTGTCCGGTGTGCAGCCGCGTGGTGGCGTCAGGGACGCCGACGACGGCCGGGATCCCGTATTCCCGGGCCACCACCGCTCCGTGCGAGATGACTCCGCCCATCTCCATAACCAGGGCGCCGGCAGTCAAAAACAGGGGAGTCCAGCCCGGATCGGTGGAAGGGACCACCAGGATTTCACCGGGTTCCAGCTGCGCGCCGACCGGTTCGACGATCACGCGCACTGTTCCGGTCGCGGTCCCTGCGGACGCCGGCGTGCCGGTCAGCGCACCGTCGGCGGTCGGGGCGGACGCCATCAACGCAGACTCGACGTCGGTTCCGTCCGAGAGCAGGATCCGCGGGATCCGCCGGCGTTGGAGCTCCCGGTTGTAGATCTGGCGCCGGTCTGTGACCGGGCCGTGCAGGTCCGCGCCCCGCAGGCCAACCCTGGCCTCGTCGAAATCGAGGAAAAACACATCGTCCGCGTCGGTGATGCGGCCGGCGCGGGCCAGTTCGGCGCCGACGGCGAGCAGCTGCCGGCGCATTTCGGCGAGGACGAGGGCGAAATAGAACTTCGGCAGGTCGCGGAGCCCGGACAACTGGCGGGTCCGGCTAAGGCACAGGTGAACGAGGCCGGCCCGCAGCCGGCTCCGGCGGCGGGTGCGCGCCACCAGGCTACGGACCCGGGCGTCCGCGTGCGCCCCGGCGCGTGCGAACTGCCGGTCCGGGGCCTGTTCCGGGTTTTCCAGGCGCAGGTAGTTCGTGATCACGCCGAGGATGTGCTCCGGATCTTCCGACCAGCGCGGCATGCCGGGATCGATGTCGGCCACGGCGCGGTGGCCGGAGCGGCCCAGGAATCGCCGGAGGCCGGACTGCGCCGCCTGCGGGAGGCGGCCATCGTGGTATCGGCCGACCAGCGCTTCCGGGTCCTCCGCCAGGAAAACCGCCCGGGCGTCGGCGTCCGCGCCGATGGCCTGGGCCAGCTGCCATAGTTCCAGGCCCATCTCGGTGGTCACGTTGTGCGGGAGCCCGCGCAACACCGCTTCGAGCTCCCGGGGCCCGGCGATGCCGCGTAGGAGCCTGCTGGCCAGGGCCAGCATGAGGTACCCGGCGGCCGGTCCGGGCACGCTGGCCAGAAGCACTCCGTCGAACGCCCGATCCAGGATGCGCCGGACGTGCTCCAGCCGCCGGACCGGGCTGGCCGGTTCCGGCAGGATCAGCTGCAGCTCGAGTTGCTCCCTGTAGGCTTGGGCCCGGCGGAGTTCCGCTTCGGGCCTCAACGCCGCGATGACCAGTGCCGGAACAAGCTTCAGTGCCAGGACCAGGCTGGCAGCAGCGTTGGTGCCGGATGTTCCCCGCGAGGTGGCCGTTGGCCGGGATGTGCGGGGCCCGTGCAGGGAGACCGCGAACCCCGGATCCGCCAGCAGGGAGGTCAGCGCGGCCGCGGACCGGCCGTCGGCCAGCGGTAGGACACGCAGCAGGTACCGCCGTCCCAACTTGTTGCGGATGATCGGCGTCAGGTCCACGTACATGCGCAGCCCGGGATAGGCGTAGTCCCATTTCCCCTTACGGTCCGCTATCGCCTCGATCACCGCGATGCCCATCGGGGTGATCGGCCGGGTCAGCCCCTGCAGCAAAGTGCCGCACAGGTACACGCGGATTCCGTCCGGGGCGCCGGGTTCTCCGGTGCGCGTCCCCGTCGGCAGCGGATACAGTGCCGTGATCGGCCGGGACTGCGTCAGCCAGACCGAGCCGCTGCGATCAATGACCCACTCGACGTCCTGGGGTGTACCGAACAGCCGCTGGATGCGCGCGGCCATGGCCGTGAGGTCACGGACCTGGGCGTCAGTGAGCCCGGGCCTTGGGCTGCGTCCCGGCCCGTTCCGTTTCGCCGTTATGTGCTGGCGGATCTTTCCGGACGACGTGTCCACTACGAAATGCTCCGGGTCCACGCGGCCCGACACGACGGCGCCGCCGGGTCCGGCGCTGGCGTCGATAACTGTTTCCGTCCGGGCGCCGGTGACGGGGTTGGCGGTGAAGAGCACCCCGGCGTTGGCGGTGGCCACTAGGTCCTGCACGACGACGGCGAGGGCGACTTTCCGGTGGCTGATGCGGTTGGCAGACCGGTAGTGCACCGCCCGTTCCGTCCAGAGCGAAGCCCAGCAGCGGCGGACGTGCTGGACCACCGCATCTTCACCGGCAATGTTGAGGTAGGAGTCCTGCTCGCCGGCGAAGCTGGCGAAGGGCAGGTCCTCCGCGGTGGCGGAAGACCTGACGGCCACCGCGGTTGACGGGCCCATTGCGGCGTAGGCGGCGCGAAGGGCTGCATCGACTGCGGCAGGGATCGGCGCGGTCACGATCAGCTCCCGGGCCCGCCGCGCCAGTTCGCCCGGCGTTGGCGGGTCGGTGGCGGACTGGCCTTCCGGCGATTCTTCCAGGCGCGTGGTGTCCAGTTGCGCCGCCAGCGCATCGAGTTCCGCCGGAGCAGCCATCCGGTACGCGGCGCTGGTCAGGCAGAAGCCGCGGGGTACGGGGAACCCTGCGGCAGTGAGTTTTCCGAGGTTCAGCGCTTTGCCGCCGACGAGTGATAGTGCCGCGGAACCCACTGAACTGAGCTCCACGACGAGGCCTTCCTGCGCCCTGGGATCTGCAGAACCCATGTCCGCTCCTAGCTGTCCTGCTCAATCGCGATGGCTTACCTGCGATGCCCTGCTCAGCTGTCGTGCGCGCCGGAGTCCTCAGCGGAAGGGGCACGGCGGATGCTGATGCGCATCACGCTAGACCCGCGCCGCCGGGGGTGCAAGGGGCGCCGCAACAGCACGGAACCGCCGCCGTCGGTCGTCTTGCTACGGGGTGAGCAAGACCTTGATGGCGCGTCGCTCGTCCATTGCCCGGTAAGCCTCCGGAGCCTCCTCCAAGGTCAACACGGCGTCGAACACCCGCCCCGGATTAATGGTGCCGGCGAGGACATCGGCGAGCAATTCCGGGATGTAGGTCCGGGCTGGAGCCATGCCGCCGGCGATCGAAATGTTCGTGTCGAACAGGAAGCGCAACGGGGCCTCGGCGCCGCCGGTGGGGACACCGACGAACCCGAGGGCGCCGCCCGGGCGGACGCTGTGCAGGGCCTGCTCCATTGACTCCTTGGTTCCGACGCACTCCAGCACGGAGTCGGCCAGGACCCCGCCGAGCAGCTCGCGGACCTTCGCGACGCCCTCGTCGCCGCGTTCCGCCACGATGTCCGTTGCCCCGAATTCACGGGCGATAGCCTGCCGGTCCGCGTGCCGGGACATGGCGATGATGCGCTCCGCCCCAAGCCGCTTCGCCGCAAGCACACCGCACAGCCCGACGGCACCGTCGCCTACCACCACCACCGTCCGGCCGGGACCGACCTTCGCCGACAGCGCCGCGTGGTGGCCCGTGGCCATAACATCGGAGAGCGTGAGCAGGTTGGCGCGCAGCGCATCATCGGGGTCGGTGACGCCGGGCACCTTGACCAGGGTGGCTTCGGCCAGCGGCACACGGACCGCCTGACCCTGGCCGCCGTCGACGCGCAGGCCGGCGTCGTCCTTGCCGCCCCAGCCGGCCAGCCGGTCACAGGCAACGGTGACGCCGTCCAGGCACTGGGGGCAGTGCCCGCAGCTGACCACAAAGGGCGCGATCACGAAGTCGCCGACGGCGAGGGTGCTGACGTGCGCACCAATGCTCTCCACAACGCCGATGAATTCGTGCCCGATCGCGGTGGGCTTACGCGTCGGTTTCACGCCGCGGTACGGCCACAGATCCGAGCCGCAGACACAGGACGCCGTCACTTTCACCACAACGTCGCTGGGCAGCTGGACCGTGGGGTAGTCGCGGTCTTCGACCCGGATATCGCCGGGGCCGTGGATGATGGTGGCGCGCATAAAAGCTCCTCAAGTCCGGGGTCGGGCCAGGTCCGAGTCTAGACCCGGGTCCGGTTCCCGGTCATCAGCTAGCGCATGCCCTCGCGGCGGATGGCGGTCGCGATCGCCGCGGCGCGGGTTTCCACTCCGAGTTTGGCGTAAATGTGGGCGAGATGCGTCTTGACCGTGGCCTCGGAAATGAACAGCCGCTGGCCGAGCTCCCGGTTGCTGAGGCCCTCGATCAGCAGACTCAGCAGTTCCGCCTCGCGCGGAGTCAGGATTTCATCCGGGTTCCGCAACTGCTGGAACAACCGTGATGCCACCGGAGCACTCGTCACACTTTTGCCCTGGACGGCGCCCCGGACCGCCGCGAAGATCTCCTCCGGCGCGGCATCCTTGAGCAGATAGCCCATGGCAAGGTCCATTATCACCACGGCCGGGCTTAGCCTCTCCACCTGGACGAGGGCCTCCTCGCCGGAAGCGGCCTCGCCCACGACTTGAATATCGGGCTGTGTTCCCAGCAACGCCTCGAGCCCGCTGCGGACTACCAGATGGTCGTCCACCAACAGGACGATGACCGGATTCAGGCAGTCTCCGCGGTGGGCAGCTGCGCGGCCACGATCGTTCCCCCGCCGACACCGCTTTCCACCGAAAATACGCCGCCCAGACGTTCCACCCGCTGGCGCATGGCACGGAGTCCGTAGCCTCCGGCGTCCGACGGCGGTGCCAGCGACTGCGGATTGAAACCAGCGCCGTCGTCGAACACTTCCAGCGTGTCGGAGCCCGGCAGGTAGCCCACCGTCACCGTGGCGTTGGACGCCGCCGCGTGCAGCTGGATGTTCGCGGCAGCGCTTTGCATGACACGCAGGAGGGCATGCCGGATATCTGCAGGGACAGGTCGCGGATCGCCGGTGACCAGCAGGCGGACGCCCGGGACGTACTGGACTGCTGCCATCCGCAGGGCTTCCGGCAGCGCAGCGCTATCCAGCCCCGGTGACGTGCGGACCCCGCCATTCGCGACCGGCAGGGTCGCACGGCATTGGCGAACGCTGAGCGGCTGGCCTTCGGCGAAATAGCGGAACTGATCCGAGCCCACGGCTGATTGGGTCCCCGGCGGGCGGTGTTTCCCCACCTTTGCCGGCACAACGACGACGGCGCGCCGCAATTTTGGTGCGGCACGCCGTCGTCGGTGTCAAAAGTGGGGAAACTCAGCGGGATCGGGTCAGACGGCCTCGAGGACGCTGACGTAGTTGGCGATCCCGACGCCGCCCATGTTCTGCACGGCGGCGCGGCGGGGTCCCGCCAGCTGCATCCCGCCGGCGGTGCCGGTCAGCTGCATGGCGGCAATGACGTGCTGGGAGACGCCGGTGGCGCCGACCGGGTGGCCCTTTGCCTTGAGTCCGCCCGAGACGTTGACGGGTAGCTTGCCGTCCTTGAAGACCCAGCCCTCCTCGAGGGCGCGGGCGCCCTGGCCCGGTTCGGTCAGTCCCATGGCCTCGTACATCAGCAGTTCGGCGATCGTGAAGCAGTCGTGCACCTCGGCGAAGTCCAGGTCCTCGAGCCCGACGCCGGCCATCGCCAGCGCGCGCTGCCAGGACATCCGGGTGGCGGCGAACGCCGTCGGGTCGCGGCGCTCCGCGGGGAAGAAGTCGTTCGCCTGCCCGAAGCCGGCGAGCCGGACCGGGGCCGTGGCCCCGCCCGTCGGTGAGGTGCTGAGTACGACGGCGGCAGCGCCGTCGGACACCGGGGAGCAGTCCGTGCGGCGCAGCGGGTCGGCGACCATCGGGTTTTTGTCCGAGACGGTGCGGCAGAACTCTTCGCCGAGGTCCTTGCGCAGCTGCGCGTAGGGGTTGTCGACGCCGTTGCGGTGGTTCTTGGCCGCGATGGTGCCGAGCACGTCGCCCAGGGAGCCCCGGCCGGACTTTGCCAAGTCCTCGCCGTAGCGCTTCTCGTAGTGCTTGGCCACCTCGGCGAAGAGTCCGGTGAAGCCAGTGGTGGAGGCCTTGCCGGCCATGTCGTAGTCCGCGCCGAGCAGGCCGGCCCCGACGACGTCGGCGCCGGCGTGGGTCATCTTCTCGGCCCCGATGACGAGGACGGTCTTCGCCGTGCCGGCCAGCAGGGACTTCGTACCCTGCTGGAACGCCGCGGAGCCCGACGCGCACGCGTTCTCGACGCGGGTGGCCGGGACGTTGGCCAGCTGGTCCGAGACCTGGAGCGCCAGGGAGGACGGGAAGGCCAGCGGCATCATGCCGGAGTTGAACTGGCCGAGGTAGACCTCATCGATCTGTCCGGGTTCGATTCCGGCGTTGCCGATCGCCTCGGTGGCGACCTGGACGATCAGTGATTCCAGGGTCTCATCGGTCAGCTTGCCGAAGCGGCTGTGGCCCCAGCCCGTGAGCAGGATGTCCTCGCCGAATTGTTCTTTCAGGCTCATGCGCTGGCTCCTTCAAATGCGGGGGTTGTTTCGTGGTCGGGAGTTCCTTCGAGGGCGACGGTGAACACTGTCCCGGTCTTCTCGCGGACTTCCTCCACGGTGACGCCGGGGGCAAGCCGGGTCAGTGTGAGCTGCCGGCCGCCGCCTGCTCCCTGTTCATTCTTCACAAGGTCGAAAACGGCGAGGTCGCTGATGATGCGGTCAACACAGCTCAGCCCGGTGAGCGGCAGGGTGCATTCGGTGACGATCTTGGCGGTGCCATCCTTGGCGTTGTGCTCGGTGAGGACCACGACGCGCGGGGTGCCGGCGACGAGGTCCATGGCGCCGCCCATGCCCTTGACCATCTTGCCGGGGATGGTCCAGTTGGCGAGGTCGCCGCCGCCGGAGACCTGCATGGCGCCGAGGATGGCGACCTTGACGTGGCCGCCGCGGATCATGCCGAAGGACGTGGCCGAGTCGAAAATGCTGCCGCCCGGCAGGACCGTGACGGTCTGCTTGCCGGCATTGATGAGGTCCGCATCCTCTTCACCCTCGTACGGGAACGGGCCCATGCCGAGCAGGCCGTTCTCGCTTTGCAGCACGACGCGGACGCCGTCGGGCAGGTTGTTGGCGACCAGGGTGGGGATGCCGATGCCGAGGTTGACGTAGTCGCCGTCGTTCAGTTCTTCGGCCGCGATGGCGGCCATTTCATTCCGGGTCCAAGCCATGGTGATTCTCCTCTGAAAGGTTCGCGGTGGCGGGTCAGGCCGGGACGGGTGCCGGTTCGGCGCCGGCCGGGCGCGGGCGGACAGTGCGTTGCTCGATGTCCTTGACGCGGGCGGAGGCCTGGACCAGGCGCTGGACGTAGACGCCGGGGGTGACGATGTGGTTGGGATCCAGCTGGCCGGGCTCCACGATCACCTCGGCCTCAGCGATGGTCACGGCACCGGCCGTGGCGACGACCGGGTTGAAATTCCGTGCTGTGTGGCGGTAGATCAGGTTGCCGTCGGTGTCGGCAGTGTGGGCGTGGACGAGTGCCACGTCGGCCTTGATGGCACGCTCCTGGACGTAAGTCTCGCCGTCGAAGTCCGCCAGCGGCTTGCCCTCGGCGACAAGGGTCCCGACGCCGGTCTTGGTGAAGAACGCCGGGATGCCGGCGCCACCGGCGCGCAGGCGCTCGGCCAGCGTGCCTTGTGGCGTGAACTCCACTTCCAGCTTGCCGGCGAGGTACTGCTCGGCGAACAGCTTGTTTTCGCCCACGTAGGAGGCAATGACTTTCCGGACCTGCCCGGCTTCGATCAGGATACCCAGCCCCTTGCCGTCGACGCCCATGTTATTGGAGACCACAGTGAGGTCCTTGACGCCGGAATCCCGCACGGCCTCGATCAGCTCGGCCGGGATCCCGCTGAGCCCGAAGCCGCCGACCGCGAGAGTCATCCCGTCCCGCAATACGTCCTGGAGGGCAGCGGCCGCCCCGGATTTCAGCTTTGACATGGCGTCTCCTCATTGAGCGTGGTGGTCCCGGCCGGAGTTGCGGCCGCGCGTGGTGCCCGGTCATCCATTTTATGGACTGATTTATGGTCAGATCTATGGACTGAGCTTCTGGGAATGAGCCTAGGCTTCCCCCTGCTGGCCTGTCAACGCCTAAAATACGCCATATTTCGTGCATTTTTACAGTGTGGACGCTAGGCTGGGGCCTATCCACAATATGGATACATTTGGTGATTGATTGAGGAAAAATGAGCTCTTTGCCCGTCCAAGGCGCCCAGGTTGTCAGTCGCATAGCGGCCCTGCTGCGGATCGTCGGCCGCAAGCCGGAAGGGACTCCGCTGGTTGAACTGGTCCGAGAGTCCGGCCTGACCCGTCCCACGGTGCACCGACTGCTGAGCTCGCTGGCCGCCGAGGGACTGCTGGACCATGACCCGGGCAGCGGGAACTGGGTGCTGGGACCGGAGATCCTGCTGATGGGGTCTGTGGCCTCGGCGCGGTTCCCGTTGGAAGACATCGCACGGCCCAGCCTGCGCCGGCTCGCCGAGGAGACCGGCGAAAGTGCCTTCTTCTCGATCCGCCGCGGGTCCGAGACAGTCTGCCTGCTCCGGGAGGAAGGCAGTTTCCCGGTGCGGTCCTTTGTGCTGCATGAAGGCGTGCGCTTCCCGCTCGGCGTGGCCTCCGCCGGCACCGCCATCATGGCCTTCCTGCCGGCGGCGGAGCAGGCAGAACTGCTGGCCGGCTGGACTTCCCACGCCGGAAGTTTTGCGGCCGCGCACACGGAGGACCTGGTGCGGGCAAACCTGGAGGCGACCCGGCAGGCCGGCTATTCGGTTAACCCCGGGCTGGTCCTCGAAGGCAGTTGGGGGATGGGCGCCGCGGTGTTTGACCGGCGTGGCCGGCCGGGCTGGGCGTTGTCCCTGACCGGGATTGAACCCCGGTTCCGGGCCGACCGGCAGGGCCTGCTGGGGCGGCTGCTGATGGACGAGGCGCACCGGATTTCGACGCTGCTGCAGGGCGCCGGATAGGGCTTCCGCGGGGCCGCCGGGCACTCAACAGGCTTCCCGTGCCACTATGGACCGATGGCGGCAAGTACTGAGGACCCCCGTCCCCTGTTCGACTCCGGGAAGATGCACTACGGCCGGTTGCCCATGCTGATCTTCGGCGGCGTCTACCTGGTCCTGGGAATCGCCCTGATTGCCGCCATCGCGACGGCAGCCGTGCTGGAGGAACCGGGAGCACTGGCCAC
>CAVYMG010000011.1:0-28451 GCA_963769515.1 uncultured Actinomycetota bacterium | reverse complement strand
GCTCTGGTTGGGACGCCGGGCCCCGCGCACCGACGCCGTCCGGGCCTCGGTCATTATCTGGGGAGCCTGGGTGGCCGTCACCGGCCTGACTTTCAGCTTCATGGCGGGCATTCTCCACGCCTACTACATGGTGGCACTAGCTCCGGGACTTGCTGGGCTCACGGGGTTGGGCGGGGTCCTGCTCTGGCAACGCCGGACCCGGCCCGCGGCCGCGGCGGTCCTCGCGGCGGCCGTCCTGGCCGCCGGGTTCCTGGCGTTCGAGCTGCTGGGCCGCACCCCGGCGTTCCTGCCCGGGCTGCGCTGGATCGTGCTCCTCGGCGCCCTTACGGCCGCGGTTGCGGTGCTCGCCGCCGTCGCCGTCCCGCGGCTGGCGTCGCGCGGAACCTTCAGCCGCACGACGGCGGCAATCGCCGTCGCCGTGGCGCTCGCCGGTCCGCTGGCGTACGCCCAGGTCACCGCCGCGACGCCGCACACCGGTGCGATCGTCAGCGCCGGGCCTGAGGTCTCGGGCCGGGCCGGGCCGCCTTCAACGTTTGGAGCGCAACCCAACACCAACGCCAGAACCAATATCACGGGCGGCGGTGCCGGCAGAACCGCCGGGGGCGGTGCCGGAGGCGGCGGGATGGGCGGTCTCCTGAACGCCACCACGCCATCGGCCGAACTGGTGACCGCACTGACAACAGATGCGGACCAGTTCACCTGGGCGGCCGCCGTCGTCGGGTCCAACAACGCCGCCGGCTACCAGCTCGCGACCGAACTGCCGGTCATGGCGGTCGGCGGGTTCAACGGCACGGACCCGGCCCCGACGCTGGAGCAGTTCCAGCAGCTCGTCGCCGACGGAACGATCCACTATTTCATCGCCGCGGGCCTGGCCCAGGGCGAGTCCGGAGCGGATGACGCGGCCCGGATCGCGGAGTGGGTGCAGTCGACGTTCACCGCCCAGACGGTGGGCGGAACCACGGTCTACCTGCTGGCGCCGTCACCGGGGAGCGTCACAACCGGAACGCCATGACCCTGCGGCCCTCGCTGTCGGTGCCGACCTCGCAGGAGAGGGCAGCGTAGTCGGGGATGTGCAGGACACCGTCGGGCAGTTCGCCCGGGTTCGGACCGACGGCCACCGTCCGGATGCCGGCGGCCACACCGGCGGCAATACCGGCCGGCGCGTCTTCAAAGACCAGCGCGTCGGCCGGATCCACGCCGAGCAGTTCGGCCGCGCGCAGGTACCCTTCCGGGTGCGGCTTGCCGCGCGTGACGAGGTCTGCGGTGACGACCGTCGCCGGCATGGCCAGGCCCGCGGCGGCCATCCGGATGTCCGCCAGGATGCGGTCCGCCGAGGTCACCAGCGCCACGGCGTCGACCGGCAGCAGGTCCAGCAGCCGGGCGGCCCCGGGCAGCGCCACGATGCCCTCGGTCCGGGTCCTTTCCATCGTTCCCAGTTCCGCGGTGAGGGCTGCGACGTCCGCACCGTCAGGTGCGAAGCGCCGTACCGTGTCCCGGGCCGGGATGCCGTGGGACGTGCGCAGGATTTCGGCAAGGTCCAGGCCGTAGCGGGTTGCGAGTTCGCCCCAGGCCTGTTCCACCACTGCGGTTGAGTCGACCAGGGTGCCGTCCATATCGAAGAGCACGGCGCGGACCGTCAGGGTGTGCGGCGGAGAGAAGCCAGTAGCTGAAGTTATTCCCCCATCTTGCCGTACCGGCCGGGCAGTCAGGCGGACGTATCGGCCGGCGGGAGCTGCTGCAGCGCCCACTGGTTGCCGTCCGGATCCGCGAAGTACACGAACTGACCCCACTCCTGGACATCGACGTCGCTCACGTCCACCCCCTTGTCCTTCAACTGGGCATGCGCGGCCTGGATGTCGCTGACAACAATCATCAGGTTCGGAGCGGTGCCGGGCGGTGCCTCGGTGAGCCCTTCGCCGATCGCGACGGAACAGGCCGACCCGGGCGGGGTCAGCTGGACAAAGCGGATCCCTTCCATGGGCCGGACATCGTGGTCCGCGTTGAAACCGACCTTGTCGACATAGAATTCCTTGGCCCGGTCCACATCGGACACCGGAAGGGTCACAAGTTCGAGTTTCCAATCCATGGGCCACAGGTTAGCCGCCGGCGCCGGAAACCAGAAGGGCCGGGCGAATTCACCGCCCGGCCCCGCAATTTCAAGCCGACTCGTTATCCGGCAATGCCGTAGAGGCGGTCCCCGGCGTCGCCCAGTCCCGGCACGATGTAGGACTTCTCGTTGAGCTTCTCGTCGATAGAGGCCAGCACGATCGTGACGTTGGCATCCGCGAGTTCTTCTTCGAGCTTGGCCAGGCCTTCCGGGGCGGCCAGCAGGCAGATGCAGGTGACGTCCGATGCGCCGCGCTTGAAGAGGAACTTGATGGCCTCACGCAGGGTTCCGCCGGTGGCCAGCATCGGATCCAGGACAAAGATCTGCCGGTCCGTGAGGTCCTCGGGGAGGCGCTCCGCGTAGGTGATGATGTCCAGGGTTTCTTCGTCGCGGGCCATGCCCAGGAAGCCGACCTCGGCGGTGGGGACCAGCTTGGTCATACCTTCGAGCATGCCGAGCCCGGCGCGAAGGATCGGGACCACCAGCGGGGTGGGCTTGGTGAAGGCGGTACCGACGGTGGTGCTGACGGGCGTCTCGATGGTCACCGGTTCGGTGCGGACGTCGCGGGTCGCCTCGTAAGCGAGGAGCGTCACGAGCTCCTCGGTGAGCTGGCGGAAGACCGGCGACGGGGTGTCCTTGTCCCGCAGAACGGTGAGCTTATGGGCGACCAGCGGGTGGTCCACAACGAGAGTGCGCATGGGTCAAAACTATCATCCGGACGGCGGAGTTCCTTCCGTGGGACGGCCCGCGGCAACCTCGCCGGTGGTGTCCTCCCGGCCGGTGAGCGGGTTGTCGAACGTGGGAGCGGGACCCGCATGCTCGCGGTGCCGCAGCAGTGTGGAAGAGCCGGTGCGCAAGGATCACGACGCCCACCCAGGCCAGTCCGAGCAGCCAGGCGGCAATCACGTCGGTGAGCCAGTGGTGGCCCAGGAACACCCGGCTGAGGCCCATGCCGATGATAAAAACCACGCCCGCGGTGATCAGCCCGGCCCGAATGATGGTCCGCTGCAGGTGGAGGCAGGCCACGTAGACCACCACACCGATGACCACGGTGGTGTTCAGCGTGTGCCCGCTGGGGAACGCCGGGGAGGTTTCGAACGGCGGGACCGCCTCGGCGTGGTCCGGACGGGTCCGGCCGACGACGCGCTTGCCGAACGCCGTCGCTGTGATGGAGACGGCGGCCGCGCCGCCGACCAGGATCAACGGCCGCCAACTTCGGCTGAGGAAGATCAGCCATGCGGTCAGGAGCGAGCCGACGATGGGCATGCCGATGCCGCCGCCGATGTTGGTGAACCCCGTGACGAAGGCGTTCAGCTCCGGAGTCCGCAAGTCTTTTGCCAAGGCGAGTGCCGGCTTGTCGAGGTTCGCCAGCCCGGCGTCGTCCACCACGTTGTCGTAGACTTCGTAGCCGAGCAGCGCCAGCGTCACGACCACCGCGCCGCCAATCATCATGGTGAGCCAGAGGGCCGCATAGGGGACCACCCAGCGCCCCCAGCCGTCGGTTACGCGCTCCGCCCAGGTCTTCATGTCTGTCTCCTGACTCGTCGGCACGTCCCGAGGGCTTTTCGCGAAACTATCATTGATCCATGACTGCCCCGGAGCCCCGCCATGCCGAGTGGATGGGGCTTGCCCTCGCAGAGGCCCGCCGGGCGCTGGCCACGGAGGATGTGCCGATCGGCGCCGTGGTGCTCGGTCCGAACGGAGAACTGCTCGGCTCCGGACGCAATGAACGCGAAGCCCTCGGCGACCCGACGGCCCATGCGGAGGTCGTGGCCATCCGTAAGGCCGCCGCGCGGCTGCGCGAGTTGCGGCTCCGTGAGGGCGGCCGTGGGGATGGCTGGCGGCTGGAGGACTGCACCCTTGTGGTGACGCTGGAGCCGTGCGCGATGTGTGCCGGGGCCATTGTGCTGGCCCGGATTCCCCGGGTGGTCTTCGGCGCCTGGGATGAAAAGGCCGGGGCTGCCGGTTCCGTGTTCGATGTCCTCCGCGAGCGCCGCCTGAACCACTGGGTGGAGGTCTACGCCGGAGTCCGGGAGCAGGAATGCGCTGCGCTGCTGCGGGACTTCTTCGCCGGGCACCGCGCCGGCTGAACGGTTCATCTTCGCCTCCCGCACTGTCCTCGTCCCCCGCTTCCTGAGTGCGCGCTATTTCGCTGCGACTGGTTCTGTCCCGGCGACCGCGGCGAGCCTGTCGATCCGGGGTTGCCGGCTGGCCGGTGAATCAAGGCTGAAGGCGCGGAAGTCGCCAAGATCGTCCCTGATCCAGGCCTCCACCTCGGCAATCCGCCGGGTCACCGCCGGAGTCGGACCGTCAAAGAGCCAGGACACAATCCGTTCCTGGCCGGGATCGTATTGCCAGAGGCCAATGATCCTGCCCCGGTCCAGGATGGGGTGGTCCGGAAGATCGGCCTGCAACGCCTGCGGGGCCAGTACGTCCCGGTCCCGGTCGTCCTCCGCCAGCAGGTCAGCGGCGTTCCGGCGCAGGAGCACCAGGGAGTCGGACCCGGCCAGCAGCTGGATCTGTTCCCCGGCCGGTTCCTCGAAGGCGCCGAGCTGCCCGACGTCGTCGGGCAGCATCCAGAGGGTGTCCCCCGCCGCGGTGGTGACCTCCACGGCGTCGACGGCAGCCAGTGCAGCCTTGCCCTGCCCGACCGAAAACCCGGTAAACCATTGGGACTGTTTGAACGTCGCGCCACCGGTCCAGCCGAGGTAGCGGCGGACCAGTTCGGCGCGCGCGGCGTCATCATCGAACGGGCTGGGTCCGAGATTCCAGAGTTCATAGGCGTAGCGCTGCTGGTCGAGGCGGCTGTTGGCCGGCACGCGGCGGATCCGCCCGTGGGCCTGCAGAATGCCCAGCGCGGTCGGCAGGGTCGTGGTAGCGCCCTTCTTCCGGCCGTCCTCGCCCAGGTTCCGGACGGAATCCCCCAGTTGCTCCTTTAGCTGCCGGGGATCCATGGGCCCGGACACCTCGGCGAGGACGTGCACCACCTGCTCCTCCAGGAGCGCGATCTCACCGCGGTCCACGCCGAGCCGGCCCAGGACCTTGAAAGTGGTTTCGGCCGCGTCCTTGCCCAACTGCAGCGCCCAGTCGAAGTCCTGCCGGCCCAGGACGTAGGTGCAGCCGCGCGCCGTCGGGAGTTCCAGGATCCGGTGTGCCCGGATGTCGGCGTCGACCTGCTCCCGCCGGATCCCGGCCCGGGCGAAGAGCGTGAGGTAGGGGTTCGCGCCACCGATCGACCGGGCCCAGCCGGCCCGGGCGAACACCTGTTCCGCCGTACAGCCGGCCAGTGAGCCGTCCAGTCCCTGCCGGTGCCAGGCCCAGGTACGTAGCCGCTCCGGAGTCAGGGACGCGGACGCGGGAACCTGAACGGACTGCACTGTCGGAGTCATGGTGCCATTCTGCAACAGCTTCCCCGGCAGGGGAATGACGGCGCCGGGATTGGCCCGGCTCAGCGGGCGTCGAAATCGAGCGAGTAGCTCGCCCAGGCATCGGGGTGTTCGCGCAGGAGCACATCGAGTCCCGCCAGTTCACGGCCGTCGGCACCGCCGCGGATCTTCGCCGCGACGGCTTCGGCAATGTACCGGGCCAGTGCTTCCGTGGTGCTCAGCCGGTCGGCGAAATCCGGGTGTTCGTCAAGGTTTTTGTAGTTCAGCCCGGCCAGGACCGAATCCAGCAAAGCACCGGCCTCGCCGATGTCCAGGACGATCGCGTCGGCGTTCAGCTCACGGCGGCGGAAACTCACCTCGGCCACGAAGGTGGCGCCGTGCAGCCCCTGGGCCGGGCCGAACGCTTCGCGGGGAAGGCTGTGGGCGATCATGAAGTGGCTGCGGACGGTGAGAGCGAACATGCGTTACCTCCTGGCTTCGGTGCGCGGCGTGGTGCCGGCCGGGTATTCGATGACTTGGCAGAGGGCGGGCAGGCTGCCTTCGGCCAGCCGTTGGACGACGTCGGGTAGTTCGGCGAACGCGCAGGTCCCGGTGAGGAAGACCTCGAAGCCCGGGTCACGCAGGAGTTCGACGGCGAGCGCGAGCCGGTCCGCGGTGCTGCGCCGGTGGCGGCGGGCCCGGGCCACCGCCCCGACCTGGCTGGCGCGGATGGACAGGCGGCGGGCGTGGAAGTCCTCGCCGAGCGGCACGGTGACCGGGTGATCGGCGTACCAGGACATTTCGATGACGTCGGCGTCGTTCCCGGCGAGCTGCAGGGACCGTTCGAGGCCTTGGGGCGAGGCCGAGCAGTGGATCACGACGTCGCAGTCGCCCAGGGCGTCGTCGGGGTGGCTGAACCCGACGCCGAGTGCGTCCGCGAGCTCCCGTTTGGCGGGGTCGACGTCGATCAGCTGGAGCCGTGCCAGCGGAAATCCCGCGAGCAGTTTCGCCACCATGCCGCCGACGAGCCCGGCGCCGACCACGGCAATGCGGTCGCCCAGCCGGGGGCCCGCCTCCCACAGCCCGTTCACCGCTGTTTCGACGGTTCCGGCGAGCACCGCACGGCGGGCCGTGACGCCGTATGGGACAAGGGTGAGCGCCGCGACCGGGACGACGAAAAGGTCCTGATGCGGGTAGAGGCAAAAGACGGTTTTGCCTTGCCAGTCCGGCGGTCCTTGTTCCACGACGCCGACGCAGAGATAACCGAATTTCACCGGATAGGGAAAGGTCCCTTCCTGGTGTGGGGCGGCCATGGCTGCCCCGACGCGGTCCGGGACGCCGGCGCGGTGGACAACCAGCTCGGTGCCCTTGCTGATGCCCGAATAGAGGGTCCTGACCAGCGCTTCGCCGGGGCCGGGGGCGGGCAGTTCTTCGCGGCGGAGCTCACCACGTTCCGGGCCGACGGTCCAATAGGCCGTAGCCGCCGTCTGTGGTTCAGGCGTCATCATGGTGCTCACGAATCTAGTGCCAGGATTCTGCCCGGGGAAGGGCCGCGGCGCGCTCCGGGATGCTCTGGAGATCGCCGGCGGATATTCCGGGCATCGGGGCGGACGGGCCGTTTTGTTGTTCGGCGCCTTGCTCCGGTAGCCTATTCAGGTTGGTGACGTGTCCGAGCGGCCGAAGGTGCAACACTCGAAATGTTGTTTGGTGTCAAAGCCAACGTGGGTTCAAATCCCACCGTCACCGCCAATGAGAAAGGCCCTGCTTCCCTTGTAAACAAAGGGGGCAGGGCCTTTTGCTTTGCCTAGGGTTCCGGCTGATTCGGAACCTCTTACATCCTGGTGGGCTGGGCAGACGAAGACCGGTATGAAGACCGGACTCGGATCCCCGGTGGGATCCTTGTGGCTATACTCAGGGTTTGGGGGCGCCTTAGCCGGTGTATGTCGGGAGCGTTCAGCAGTCACAAAATATCTGCCAACCGACCGACAGGAGGTGCGGGGAACCGTGCCAGCATTGAAACGATCGATATTCCGTAAAGCGGCGGCCGCTGCTGCCCTTTCCATTGCGTTGGGAGCAGGAGGGCTCATCACGGCGGCCCCTGCCAGCGCCGCAGTGTGCCCCCGAGGCCAGCAGTGCGAGGTCGGAAAGTCCACTGTCTATGTGGACGCTGACACTGTTCTGCGCGCGAACAAGTACGGCTGGCCCAAGGACTCAAACCTGAGGTACCGCTGGTACAAGAACGGCTCTTACGTCGCCGGCGGCTGGAACGACACCCACGCGGCTTGGGGTCCCAAAGGAACAAAGTGGGTCGTCCGCGTCCACAACACCAAGGGCTCCCCCACGATTTTCAAGGTCAGCAGGACGTTCGTCGTCCGCTGAGATCCCACCGTCACCGTCACATAGCGGGGCCCCTGCTTTCCTTGGTTTCCTCGGGAAGGCAGGGGCCTTTTGCTTTGCCTTGACCGGCGGCGTGCCCGCGCTACGGAAGCCGCCCGGGCCGCAGCCGCACGGGCACTCCGGCGCGGCCCGCTTCGAGCGGCACCGGACTGATAAGAACCGCGGGACCGCGGTGCAGGGCACCGCTGGAGAGCACCCGGCACCGCAGGCCGCCGCGGCCGCGCATGGCGGCATGCGCCCCGGGAGCAAGGACCTTGTCCATCCACGCGCACGGGTGGGCGGGCCGTCCGCCCCGGAATTGGACCAGGCCCCCGTGCTGCTCGAGGGCAAAGTCCTCCCCCAGCAGCGGGGGCAATTCCGCGCCCCGGAGGACCACATTGCGCCGCGGCAGGAGCGGGTCGAAGGGCGCGGCGCCGAGTTCGGCAGCCATGTCCTCGAGCGCCTCGACGGCAAGCAGTGTCACCGCGGCGTCCATGTGCGCCGCCTTGCCGAAAAAGCGGTCCCCGACGACGCCCTTGCCGGCGACGAGTTCAATGTGGTCCGCGTCGGCGGTGGGAACGTCCGCGGCACCGTCCCGGGCCCGGCCGAAATAGGCGTGCCCGGGCGACACGAGCAGGTGCAGGACCTCCACGTCATACCGGTACGTTGCGGTCACCCGCCTAGCCCGCCGCTCCGAGCACAGCCCAGCCGTACCCGCCCAGCAGGACCGCGTCCCGGTCCGGGAGCCGTTCGCCCCGGCCGGCCAGCAGCGCGGCGGCCGACGCCGGCACGGGCAGCTCCGCGGGTGCACCCGAAAGGTTCAGCGCTACCGTGAGCGCGCGGCCGTCGCCGCGCACCTCGTAGACGAGGTGTTCGTTGCTCAGGGAGAGCACTTCGGTGCGGGCGGTGTGCAGCCACGGGTGCCGGCGGCGAAGGCTGATCAGTTCCTGGTGCAGGTGGTAGACCGGCCAGCCAAGCTGCGCGAGCTCCGAGGGCGCCTCGGGGAATGCCGGCCGGACGGCGTCGTCTCCCCCGGCCCGGTCCTCCTTGACGCCACGGAAGGCCTGCTCGTCGCCGTAGTAGATGGACGGCGTTCCGCCTACCGTGAGGAGCACCGTCAGCGCCAGCGGCAGCTGGTCCGGGTTCTCCAGCTTGCTCGCGAGCCGGGTGACGTCGTGGTTGCCGATGAAGGTCATCGGCACAAAGGACTCCAGGAAGCCGTTGTGCCGGTCCAGGGCGGCGGCGAGTTCGTAGAAGTTGGCGTCATTGAGCGAGCTCCAGACGGCCTTCCAGAGCTCATACTGGGTGACGGCGTCCAGAGTGCTTTCCTGGACCTCGTGGGCATAGTCGCCGTGAATATACTCCCCCACGATGTACGCCTCCGGATACGCGCTGCGCACCTCCGCCAGGACCGGCGTCCAGAACGACGGCGGCACGGCATAGGCCGCGTCCAGCCGCCACCCGTCCGCGCCGCGTCCCAGCCAGTGCTTCATCACGTCCGTGACAAACACGGCAACCTCGGGCTCATTATGATTCAGCGCCACCAGGTGGTGATGGCCCTCGAAGTCCTCGTACCCGGGCTCGGCGCCCGGCGCCCACTCGGTGTCCGGCCAGTCCAGCCGGAACCAGGGCGCCGTGAGCGACTCCGGGCCTTCGGCGAGGACCTGCTGGAACGGCCCGAAGCTGCGCCCCACGTGGTTGAAGACACCGTCGAGCAGGACTTTCAGGCCACGGGAGTGGGCCTGTGCGAGGAGTTCGTCGAAGTCTGCCTCGTCGCCCAGCCGCGGATCGATCCGGTAGTAGTCCGTGGTGTCATACCCGTGCGTCTCCGAGGTGAAGACCGGGCCAAGAGCGAGTCCGGAGGCCCCTAGTTCCACCGCGTAGTCGAGCCAGGCGTGCAGCCGCTCCAGCCGGTGGACCACGGGTTGCTGCGCCGGACGCGCCTCAGGCTCGGCCCCTGTAAAGCCGAGCGGATACACCTGCCACCAGATCGCGTGCTGGACCCAGGTTGGTTCACTCATCGGGCATGCCCTTTCGTCGGTGTCACTGGCCTCTGGACAGGGTATGCCCGGGGAGCGGTGGATCTCCAAGTTCACCACGTCCGGGGCGCACCAGACCGGGTTTAGTCTGCACCAGGGTCAGGACGCCCCGCCGCGCGCCGCGTCCGGATCCCCGGCCGGCTCCTCGGCTGCCTGCTGGGCCGGTTCCTCGGCTGCCTGCCCGGCCGGTTCCTGCGCCGGGTCCCGCGTCGGGTCTTCGGAGTCGCCGGGGTCCTCCCCCGTCCAGACTTTGATGATGGCCCAGGAGACGGCGGCGAGCGGTACCGCCAGGACGGCACCGACGATCCCGGCCAGGATGGTTCCGGCGGTCAGGGCCAGCAGGATGACCAGGCCGTGGACCTTGAGTGCGTTGCCCATCAGGACCGGCTGCAGGAGGTTGCCCTCCAGCTGGTTCACACCCACCACAACGGCGAGGACGATCAGGGCCGCGACGGGACCGTTGGAGACCAGGGCCACCAGGACGGCAAGGGTGCCGGCCGCCGTGGCGCCGACGAGGGGGATGAACCCGCCGATGAACGTGATGACTGCCAACGGCAGGGCGAGGGGCACCTGCATCACCAGCAGCGCAGCGCCGATCACCACCGCGTCGACTCCGGCAACGGCCGCCGTGCCGCGGACGTAGCCGCCAAGCAAGTGCAGGCCCCGGTCTCCGGCAAGCTCGGCCTTGGCGCGGCGTTCACCCTTGAAGGCCCGGAGCGTGAACGCCCAGATCTTCGGGCCGTCCTTGAGGAAGTAGAACAGGACGACGGCCATCAGGACGAACCCGGTGATGAATGTGGCGGCTGCACCGATCCCGGTGATGGCGCCGGTGGCGAAGGAGCTGCTGCCCAGAAATTCGACGGCTTTGTCCCGGGCATCCTGGATGACCGTGTCGTCGATCGCCAGGGGCCCGTCTTTGACCGCAGAGTACAGCTGGTCGAAACCGGCCCCGGCCTCTTTCACCAGCGCGGGCCACTCACGTTGGACGGCAAAGACGATGCCGGTGACGGTGGCGCCGAAGACGGTGATCAGGCCCAGGAAGGAAACCCCGGTGGCGACGGCCGGCGGCCAGCCGCGGTGCCTGAGCCAGGTCACCAGCGGGGCGATCGCCGCCGCCAGGATCAGCGCAATGATCACCGGGATGACGATGAGCGTCACTTGGCTGAGGGCGGTCACCAGCACGTAGACCAGGGCCAGGATCAGCAAGGTCTGCGCTGCCCGGATGGAGGTCCTGCCAAAACTGTCAGACCAAGGGCTCTTCGGGGCGGGTGCAGGCATTCCAGGTCCTTCGAATCAGGGGTATCGATCGATTCGACGATAGCCGGTTCTGTCCGTCACTGCCGCCGCCGGAACGCGGTCTCGGTCGGCGGTGCTCGCTCGTACTGCAATGGCCGGCTCCCGCACTGGCTGGACTTCTGCACAAGACGGACCGGAGGGATGACGTCGACGTCAGCCCGTCAACTTCCATTACTGCGGGCACGGGCACACCCTGCCCGGAGGACTGCGACTACTGCTCGGGGCCGGAAACGGACTAGCCGCCGGCACTCAAATCCACCGGTAGAATCAGGGGGACCGCCGCGACCGATGAATTGCAGGGAGGACGCCGTGCGCACCCACCACGCCCGGACTCCCTTTCATGCCCTCCGCGCCGGAATCTTCGCGACGCTTGCGCTGACACTGGCGGCCAGCGCCCACGTCCTGGCCGGCGGCCAGCTCCCGGGGCCGGCCGTCCTCCTGGCGCTCCTGGCCCTGACCGGACTTGGCTGCACCGCGGCAACCCGGCTCAAACTCGGGTACCCCGCGGTGGCGGGCCTGCTCGGGACCGGACAGCTCGTCCTGCACGAAGCCTTCACAGCGTTCGGCGGCCCGGCAACCGGCCCGGCCCGCAACGCCGCCACACCGCACCACGGCCCGGCCAGCCTCCCGGCCGGTCTCCCCACCGGCCCTCTGGAGCAGGCTCAGGCCCATGGCCTTGATTCTCCGGCGGCGCTGCTGATGCTGGCCGGCCACACCGCGGCTAACCTCGCCTGCGCCCTGGTCCTGGCCAAGGGCGAGGACGCCCTCTGGGGCCTCGCCGCCTGGCTTCGACCCCTCATCGACCTTCCGTCGCCCGCCTCCCGCAACGCCACCGCCGCACCCCTGGTCCCCATCCCGCCCGTCCCCGCAGCCCCGCTGCCCTGGCGGAACCAGCGGCCGGACTGCCGCCGCGGACCGCCCGCCGCCGTCGTGCTTTCCTGACATCCCCCCGTGGCCGCGGACGCCCCCGCCGCATCCGGGCGGCTGTGCCGCCGCGACCTCACCCACTTTGGGTTTTCCGCGCGTTAAACGCCGGGCCCGCGCCTGAAAGGCACCCTCTCTTGAACACATCAACGCCCCTGTCCCCCGCCCGCCGCGCCCTGACCGCCACCGCCGTGGCGGGCGGGACCGCCGCTCTGATGCTCGCCGGCATGTCCGGCGCAGCAGCCCACGTGGGCGCGACCCCGGACAAAACCACCGCCAATTCCTACGCCCTGGTGACCTTCGGGATCCCGCACGGCTGCGATACCTTCGGCACCACCAAAGTGACCATCACGCTGCCCGCCGAGCTCAACGACGCGCAGCCCACGGTCAACCCCAACTGGACCGTGGAAAAAGTCGAGGAGCAGCTGCCGGAACCGAAGACCCTGGACAACGGCACGTCCATCACGAAGCGGACCAGCCAGATCGTTTACACCGCCAAGGCGCCGCTGGATCCGCACTTCCGGGACGCGCTGGTGCTCTCCATGAAGCTGCCGGACACCCCGGGAAAGACGCTCTACTTCCCCACCCTGCAGACCTGCGAGCAGGGACAGACTGACTGGTCCGAGCTCCCCGCCGAGGGGCAGGATCCGCACTCGCTCAAGGCACCCGCGCCGTCCGTGACGGTCACGGCTGCCACGGCAGCTGGCGGGCACTCAGCCCATGCTGCAAGCGCTTCGGACGCCACCCCGGGGACCGTCCAGGCTGCTGCAGTGACCGACGACGGCGCCCAGGCCCGTAGCTGGGCCGGGCTGGTGGCCGGCATCGGCGGGCTGGTGCTCGGCGGGCTGGCCTTCCTGCGCCGCCGCGCGCCGCAGGCGTAGCCGCGGCTGGTTGATGCCCGGTAATTACAATCCGGGCATCAATCAGCTCCCGCCGCCGTGGCATCGTTGACTCCGGCCGCATAGGGCACGAAAGTGGTGCCATGAAGGCTCAGCGAATCAACAGCAGACTGGCATTTACGACGGCGGCTACCGCGGCGGCGCTCTTCCTTGCCGGCTGCGGCACCGCCACACCTCAGTCCCAAACATCCGGCACACCTGCGGCCACCCCAGCCGGCTCCGCGAGCCAGCCCGCCGCCTCCGACGCATCCGCCGGCCCTGAATCTTCAGCTCCCACTTCGTCGGCGCCCGCGCCCGCGCCCGCCGCCCCCGCCGGCCCCGCGCTGTGCAAGGCCGCCGACCTGACAGCCAGCACCGATTCCCCCGGCGGCGGCGCCGCAGCCGGCAACGTCTACATGCAGTTGCTCCTGACGAACTCGGGCTCCGAACCCTGCCTGCTGACGGGGTTCGCCGAAGTCTCCCTCACCGCCGGTGCCGATGGTTCCCCGATCGGCGCCGCAGCGGCCCGGGACACCACCCCCGCCACGGAGGTCCTGCTCGAACCGGGCCAGGCCGGCGCCGCCACGCTGCGCTACACCCAGGCCCGCAACTACCAGGACTGCACGGTTGTGCCGGCGGCCGGCTTCCGTATCTACCCGCCCGAAGACACCGCATCGCTGTTCATCGCCCAGCCCAGGGACGCCTGCAGCAACGCCGGCATCACCCTGCTCACCGTCGGCGCTTTTCAAGCCCAATAGCTCCGCAGGTGTCGAAGTGAGAGTTCCCGCCCTTGCGGGCACGGAACATCGGCGCTGAGTGTCACCTCGCGGGCAGGTCCCGTCCGCGGAGGCCACGCTGGTGACACCGCCCGGATTGGGACGCGCCATTTCCTGTCCGTGCCTTAAGGCATGATGGAGGAATGACGGGGCAGGAACTCGCCGCAGGAACACTCGCGGCCGACGCCATGGACCGGTTCAGCCGGCCGACCCGGGACTGGTTCCAGGGCGCCTTTTCCGCGCCCACCCCGGCACAGAACGGCGCCTGGAACGCCATTTCCTCCGGCTCGCATGCCCTCGTGGTGGCACCCACCGGATCCGGCAAGACCCTCGCCGCCTTCCTGTGGGCCCTGGACCAGCTACTCGTCTCCGTTCCCGCCGAGCCGGAGCCGCTGCCCGGCCTGACTCCGCACGACGGAAAGGGCACCCGTAAGAAGGCACCCCAGCGCAAGACCCGGGTGCTGTACATTTCCCCGCTCAAGGCCCTCGGCGTCGACGTCGAACGCAACCTCCGCGCCCCGCTCATCGGGATCACCCAGACCGCCAAACGCCTGAACCTGCCCGCGCCCCTGATCACCGTCGGGGTCCGGTCCGGGGACACGACGACGGCGGACCGCCGCGCGCTGCTCAGCCGCCCGCCGGACATCCTCATCACCACCCCGGAGTCGCTGTTCCTGATGTTGACCTCCAAGGCCCGGGAGACCCTCAGCGAGATCGACACCATCATCATTGATGAGGTCCACGCCGTTGCCGGCACCAAGCGCGGCGCGCACCTCGCCGTGTCCCTGGAACGCCTGGATGCGCTGCTGCCCAAACCGGCCCAGCGGATCGGGCTCTCCGCGACCGTGGAGCCGCGGGAACTCGTGGCGCAGTTCCTCGCGGGCTCGGCGCCCGTGGAGATCGTGGCGCCGCCATCCCGGAAGAACTGGGACCTGACCGTCTCCGTCCCGGTGGAGGACATGTCCGACCTCCAGGGCGCCGCCGGGGCCTTCGACTCCGGCCCGGCCTCGGGGCTGCAGCCCCAGGCGTCCATCTGGCCGCATGTGGAGGAAAAGATCGTGGACCTGGTGCTCGCCAACCAGTCCACCATCGTGTTCGCGAACTCCCGCCGGCTCTCCGAACGGCTGACGGCCCGGCTCAACGAAATCTACGCTGAACGGCAGCTGATGGCCGCCGGCGGCGGCTGGGATCCGCCGGAGGATGCCCCGACGCCGGCATCGACGGCCACCCCGGCACACATGATGGCGCAGGCCGGCAGCACCGCCGGCGCCGATCCCGTGCTGGCCCGGGCCCACCACGGCTCCGTGTCCAAGGACCAGCGTGCCCTCATCGAAGACGACCTCAAGTCCGGACGGCTGCGCTGCGTGGTTGCCACGTCGTCGCTGGAGCTCGGGATCGACATGGGTGCCGTGGACCTCGTCGTCCAGGTCGAGTCGCCGCCGTCGGTGGCCAGCGGACTGCAGCGGGTCGGCCGCGCCGGGCACCAGGTCGGCGAAATCTCCCAAGGTGTCCTGTTTCCCAAGCACCGCGCGGACCTCGTGCACACCGCGATCACGGTGGAGCGGATGCTCGGCGGCAAGATTGAGCGGCTCAGCGTCCCGGCCAACCCGCTGGACATCCTGGCGCAGCAAACCGTCGCCGCGGCCGCGCTCGGCGCGATCGAGGTCGAGGAATGGTTCGCGACCGTGCGGCGTTCCGCCCCCTTCGCCTCGCTCCCCCGCTCCGCGTTCGAGGCCACCCTGGACCTGCTGGCCGGGCGCTACCCTTCCGACGAATTCGCCGAACTGCGTCCCCGGATCATTTGGGACCGCAACGCCGGCACCATCGAGGGCCGCCCGGGCGCTCAGCGGCTCGCCGTCACCTCCGGCGGGACGATTCCGGACCGCGGGCTGTTCGGCGTCTACATCATCGGCACCGAAACCGAAGGAACCGGCTCCGCAGGCGGCGACGGACGGGCCGCGAGCCCGGCCGCTGCGGCGGCCAAGGGCGGCCGGCGGGTCGGCGAACTCGACGAGGAAATGGTCTACGAGTCCCGGGTCGGGGACGTCTTTGCCCTCGGCGCGACGAGCTGGAAGATCGAGGACATCACCCACGACCGGGTCCTGGTCTCCCCCGCCTTCGGCCAGCCCGGCAAGCTCCCCTTCTGGAAAGGCGACTCCCTCGGCCGGCCCGTCGACCTGGGCCGGGCGCTCGGCGCGTTCGTCCGCGAGCTCTCGGTGTCCGACGTCGGACCCGCCACCGAACGCTGCAAGGCCAGCGGGCTGGACGACTTCGCCGCCAACAACCTCATCCAGTATCTGGCCGAGCAGAAGCTCGCCACCGAGATCGTCCCGAGCGACACGACCCTCGTCGTCGAGCGCTTCCACGACGAACTCGGCGACTGGCGGGTGGTCCTGCACAGCCCGTTCGGGATGCCCGTCCACGCTCCGTGGGCGCTCGCCGTCGGCCAGCGGCTACACCAGCGCTACGGCATGGACGGCTCCGCGATGGCCGCCGACGACGGCATTGTGCTCCGCGTCCCCATGATGGAAGACGAGCCGCCCGGCGCCGAACTGTTCCTCTTCGATCCGGAGGAGCTGGAACAGATCGTCACGGCCGAAGTTGGCGGCAGTGCCCTCTTCGCGTCCCGGTTCCGCGAGTGCGCGGCCCGGGCGCTGCTGCTGCCCCGGCAGAACCCGGGGAAACGGCAGCCGCTGTGGCAGCAGCGCCAGCGGTCGGCCCAGCTCCTCGACGTCGCCCGGAAGTATCCGACCTTCCCGATCGTGCTCGAAACCGTGCGCGAATGCCTGCAGGACGTCTACGATCTTCCCGCCCTGAAAGACCTCGCCGCCGCGGTGGAGCGGCGCGACCTGCGGATCGTGGAGACCACCACGCAGCAGCCCTCGCCGTTCGCGAAGTCCCTCCTGTTCGGTTACGTCGCCCAGTTCCTGTACGAGGGCGATTCCCCGCTTGCCGAGCGCCGGGCCGCCGCGCTGGCCCTCGATTCCACCCTGCTCAACGAGCTCCTTGGCCGCGTCGAGCTGCGCGAACTCCTCGACGCCAACGTCATTGACGCCACCGAACGTGAACTGCAGCGGCTCACGCCGGACCGGAAGGTGCGCGGGCTCGAAGGCGTCGCCGACCTGCTGCGCCTGCTGGGGCCGCTGACCCCGGAGGAGGTGGCCGCCCGGCTGGAGGCCGTCGCTGCGGAGGCAGTTCCGGCAGAGGCCGCCGCTGCGGCGGCCATTCCTGCGGCGGCAGTTCCTGCGGAGGCCGTTCCGGCCACGGCGGTGCCGCTCGCCGACGCCGCCGCGCACCTGGCCGGGCTGCTGCGGGCCAACCGGGCCATCAAGGTCCAAATCGGCGGCGTCGAACGCCATGCGGCCGTCGAAGATGCGGCCCGGCTGCGAGACGCCCTCGGCGTTCCGCTGCCGATGGGCGTGCCCTTGGCATTCATCGAACCGGTCGCCGACCCGCTCGGTGACCTGGTCTCCCGCTACGCCCGCACGCACGGGCCCTTCACGGCCGCCGAAGCGGCGGCCCGGCTGGGACTCGGCGTCGCCGTCGTCGGCACGGCCCTGAAACGGCTCGCCGCCGACGGCCGCGTCGTGGAAGGCGAGTTCCGCCCGCACGCCGCACCGCCGGAGGAACGCGTCGCGGCGGAGGCGGACACCGCGGATGAGCCTGCGGACGGCGACGGACCGGCCGCCCTGGCGCCTGCCGCCGTCGCCCAGCCGCTGGCCGGGACCAGCGAATGGTGCGACGCCGAGGTGCTGCGCAGGCTCCGCCGCCGTTCGCTCGCCGCCCTGCGCGCCGAGGTGGAACCGGTCGACGCCGCCGCCTATGGCCGGTTCCTGCCCGCCTGGCAGAATGTCCGGACCCCCGGCAGCCGCCGGGGCCAGTCGACCCTGCGCGGACTGGACGGCATTGTCACCGCCGTCGACCAGCTCTCCGGCGTCCCCATCCCGGCGTCCGCCTGGGAACCGCTCATCCTGTCCAGCCGCGTGGCGGACTACCAGCCGGCCATGCTGGACGAGCTGATGGCCGCCGGCGAAGTCCTCTGGTCCGGAGCCGGCGCACTGCCGGGCAACGATGGCTGGGTCAGCCTGCACCTGGCCGATTCGGCGGAGCTGACCTTGAACCCGTCGCCCGAATTCGAACCCGGCGACGCCCAGCTGCGCCTGCTGGAGCATCTGCAGGACAACGGCGGCGGCTATTTCTACCGGCAACTGAAGGAAATCGCCGGCGGCATGGACGCCGTGCTCGGGGACCAGGATGTGGTTTCCGCACTATGGGACCTGGCTTGGGCCGGACGGATCACCGGCGACACCTTCGCCCCGGTCCGGGCGCTGATCGCCGGCGGCCACACCGCGCACCGGCAGGCGGCGCGGGCACCGCGGGCCCGGGCGCCACGGCTGAGCCGCCTGGGCCGGGCGCACGGGACCGGTCTGCTCGGCTCGCCCGGGCTCGACGGCGGACGCTACGGCGCCGCCGCCGGCGGTTCCCCCACGCCGCCGCTGGCCGCGGGGCGCTGGTCCGCGCTGCCCGCGCCGGAGCTTGATCCCACGATCCACGCCCGGGCCACCGCCGAACTGCTGCTGGACCGCTACGGCGTGCTCACCCGCGGATCAGTCATGGCGGAGAACATCCTGGGCGGGTTCGGGCTGATGTACAAGGTCCTGGCCCGGCTGGAGGAAGCGGGCCGGTGCCGGCGCGGGTACTTCATTGAACACCTCGGCGCAGCCCAGTTCGCGGTGCCGGCGACCGTGGACCGGCTGCGTTCCTATGCCGAGGACGCCCAGCTGGCCAAGCCCGATCCCGTGGCCCTGGCCCTCGCGGCCACGGACCCCGCCAACCCGTATGGCGCGGCCCTGCCGTGGCCGGCTCTCTCCGTCGATGCCGGAACCGGGCACCGTCCGGGCCGCAAAGCCGGGGCCCTCGTGGTGCTGGTCGACGGCGCCCTGGTCCTTTACGTCGAACGCGGCGGCAAGACCCTGCTCGCGTTCACGGACGACGCCGACGTCCTGGCCGCCGCGGGCGAGGCCCTCGTTGGCGTGGTGACCCGCCGGGCGGTGGACAAGCTGATCATGGAAAAAGTCAACGGACACGGCATCCTCGATACCCCGGTGGCTGCCGCCCTGGCCCATGCGGGCGCCTATTCCACCCCGAAGGGACTGAGGATCCGTGCCTGAGGGCGATTCCGTCTGGCGCGCCGCCGCCCAACTGCACGCCGCGCTCGCGGGCCAGCAACTCATCGCCTCGGATTTCCGGGTGCCGCGCTTCGCCACGCTGAACCTGGCCGGCTGGACCGTGACCGAGGTGGTGCCGCGGGGCAAACACCTTCTCATGCGGCTCGAGCGCCCTGCCCGTGCCGCGGACAGCCCCGCCGGAGGCGACGGCCAGGCCCGGCGGGGCGGCGCAGACGAGCGGCTGACCATCCACTCGCACCTGAAGATGGAGGGCACCTGGCAGGTCTACCCGCCGGGCGGCCGCTGGCGGAAGCCCGGGTTCACGGCCCGCTGCGTACTGCGCACCGCTGCGGCGGACGCCGTGGGGTTTTCGCTCGGGATTGTGGAGGTCGTCCGCACTTCGGACGAGGAGTCCATAGTGGGTCACCTCGGACCCGACCTGCTGGGTCCCGACTGGGACATCGCCGACGCCGAGGAACGGCTCCGCGCGAACCCCGACGTCCCGATCGGCGTCGCACTCCTGGACCAGCGGAACCTGGCCGGCATCGGCAACATTTACCGCTGCGAGGCGTGCTTCCTCTCCGGCGTCCACCCCGCCGTCCCCGTCGCGGACGTGCCGGACCTCACCGCCATGATCACGGACGCCAAGACCCTGCTGGAAGCCAACCTGGGCCCGGGGCGCCGGGTCACCGTGCTCAACCCGCGCGGGAAACCCGTGGGCCGGACCTCGGGGCTGCCCGGGTACTGGGTCTACCGCCGCGAACACCAGGCCTGCCTGAAGTGCCGGACCCCGGTGCGGCACGGGGTCCTTGCCAAGGCGACCGGCACCGAGGAGCGGGACATCTACTTCTGCCCCACGTGCCAGCCGCCGCCGGCCTCCGCAGGATAGCTGTCTCGGGCTGCTGCCGGGCCGGCACCGGCCCGGCCGGCGTCAGGCGAGCTGGCTGACGGTTACTGACGTCGCCGTGGCGGAGCCGCCGGTGGCATACACGGAGACCTCAGTGTTCCCTGCAGCGGGAAAGATGAGCTCCGTCATGGTGACCTGGCCGCCTTGGGCGAAGATTTCCACGGAGCATTCATCGACGAACACCGTCAGCTCGTAGCTGCTGCTGCCGGCCGTGATCGGTGCGACGTCCACCGAGGCAAAGGCCTCATGGAATCCGGTCTGCCCGGATGCCCGGCGGTCCACCGTGAGCCGGCCCTCCAGGGGCCGGATCCCGATCCGGGTGCCCTGTCCGCCGTTGCCCCGGACGATCAGACCAAACTCCTCGGCGGTTCCCGGGGTGAAGACGGCGTCGATCCGCTGGACCGTACCGGCAGCACCGTCGAGGAGCTGCGAGCCGTCCGCAACCGGGACCGGTCCGGCGCTGAACACCGGCCTGCGGGCAGGAAGGGCCAGCACTTCCGCGGCCGGCTGCTGGACCAGCCGCAGTGAACCTCCGATGGTCCGCAAGGACACCTCACGGGGCAACGCCATGGCGCTCCGCCAGGGGGCGGCCGGGATCTCGTGGCCGTACTGCCAGTTGCTCATCCACGCCATCATGAGCTTCCTGCCCTCAGGCACGTTGCCGAAGGACACTGCCGCGTAGTAGTCGCGGCCCCAGTCCAGCCAGTCGAAGTCGGGAAGCCGGGACTCGTCGTGCCTGCCTTCCGAGACCGTGGTTTCCGAGGTGAAGGTGATGCCGTCGAAGTCGCCGACGAAGTACTGGCCCGCGGAGCCCCCGTTCGGCCCGCCCGGGTTCAGGCTGACCGTCAGGACCCATTTGGTCCGGGCTTCGTCGCCGTCAACCGGCAGGGCAAACAGGTCCGGGCATTCCCAGATTCCGCCCGTGGCATTCGCCGGGCCGAAGGTGCTCAGCAGGTCCCAGTCCTTGAGGTTGTCGGACCGGTAGAGCACCACCTTGTAGTCAAGGGCCTCGACGGCGACCATGACCCAATACGATCCGGCGTCGCCGTCGTAGCGGAACACCTTGGGGTCCCGGAAGTCCGCCGACTCCCGGTCCAGTACCGGGTTGTGCCGGTACTTCTCCCAGCTGTAGCCGCCGTCCAGGCTGTACGCCAGGGACTGGGCCTGACGGCCTTCGAAGCCCGATCCCGGCTTGTAGGCGCTGGTGTAGACAGCCACGAGCGGGGCGGTCTGCCCGGATCCCAGACCGCTGGTGTTGAGCCGGTCGAAAACGATGCTGCCGGAGAAAATGTCAGCCTGGTCATCGCAGGCTATGGCCACGGGATGCTGCGTCCACGTGCACAGGTCCGTGGACGTCGCGTGCCCCCAGGACATGTTGCCCCAGACGTTCCCGGACGGGTTGTTCTGGTAGTACAGGTGGTACAGCCCGTCGTGGAAGATCAGGCCGTTTGGATCGTTGAGCCAGGTGGTGTCCGCCGTGTAGTGCAGGGCGGGACGGGAGACGTGGCCGGATCCGGCGGCCACCGCCTGATCGAGGTTATCTGGAGCGGAAAGTGTGGTCATGGTTCGGTACTTTCGTGTTTTTCTCGGGGAAGCGGCAGCCGGCGGACCGGGTCAGCCCTTGACGCCGCTGGAGGCGATGCTGTTGATGAACGAACGCTGGAACGCGATGAACATCACCACCACCGGAATGGTGATCAGCGAGCCGTAGGCCATGACCTGGCCCCAGGAGACGTTGAGCTGGAAGAAGTACTGCATACCGACCATCACGGGGCGGAGCTCCTCGGACTGGACCACCATGAGCGGCCAGAGGTAGGAGTTCCAGGCCGGCAGGAAGGTCAGGATGGCGACCGTTGCGGTCGCGGGCCCGGCGAGCGGCATCACCACTTGACGGTAGATCTTGAACCAGCCGGCGCCGTCGATGCGTGCCGCCTCGTCCAGTTCCTTCGGGATGGACTCGAAGTACTGGTGGTAGAGGTAGATGGAGAAGGCGTTTGCGATGAACGGGATGATCTGGACCTGGTAGGTGTCCAGCCAGCCCTTGGAGAGTTCCAGGCTGAAGCCGTTCATTTCGAGCCAGGGCAGTTGGTTGACCCACCACAGCAGCGGCAGGGCCAGCGTCTGGAACGGCACAATCAGGGTGGCGAGGATGGCACCGAACACGATCCGCTTGCCGCGGACCTGCATGCGGGAGAGGCCGAAGGCGCACATGCTGTTGATAAGCACGCCCAGGGCCACGGTGATGGCGGAGATGCCGATCGAGTTGATCAGGAACCGTGCCGCGGGAACCCGGTCGAAGACCGCGGTGTAGTTATCGAACGAAATGTTGCCGATCGGCAGGAAGGCGGCCACGGAGGACATGTCGCCGAAGATCTGGGTGTCAGGCTTCAGCGATGACACCAGCATGAAGATGATGGGGAAGACTGCGGCGAGCGCCAGGAGGATTCTCGCGAGCATGGTTCCGATGTTGGTGAGGCGGAGTGAATTTTTCACATCAGTCCTTTTCTCGGGTCAGGTGGCGCTGGACGACTGAGATGAGCAGGACGATGGCGAAGAAGACGAGTGAAATCGCCGACGCGTAGGCGGTGTCCTGCTGCCTGAATCCGGCCTGGACCGCCTCGTAGACAATGGTGGTGGTGGAGTCCAGCGGACCACCCTGGGTCATGACGTTGACCTGGTCGAACAGGGCCAGCGCCTGGATGGTGATTGTCACCAGGATCAGGCTGCGGGTGTGCCGCAGTCCCGGCCAGGTCACGTATTTGAACTGCTGCCAGCGGCTCGTGCCGTCCAACTGGGAGGCCTCGTAGAGTTCCCCGGAAATGCTTTGCAGCCCCGAGAGCCAGATGATCATGTGGAATCCAGCGGCCTGCCAGATGGACAGGATGATGATGGCCGGCATCGCCGTTGTGGTCTCGTTGAGCCAGTCAATGCCGCCGAAGAGGCCGAACGTCACCTTGTTCAGGATCTCGTTGAAGAGCCCGTCCTTGCTGTACATAAAGAGCCACAGCAGGGAAACCACCACCATGGAGGTCACGACGGGCAGGAAGTAGACGGTGCGGAAGAAGTTCACGCCGCGGAACTTCTTGTTGATCAGGAGCGCCATGACCAGGGCCAGGGCGGACTGGACGGGGACGACGACGACGGCGAAGTACCCGACGTTCAGCAGTGCCCGCCAGAAGGAGGGATCGGCGAAGAGCCGGACGAAGTTGTCCGCTCCGACGAACTCCACGGGACGGGGCGAGATGAGCCGGGCGTTCGTGAAAGCCAGGCCGAAGCCGATGATTGCCGGCAGGAAGATGAACAGGAGCAGCAGGACTGCGGCCGGGGCGATCATGCCCCATCCGCTCAGCTGCTCGCGGAGGTTCCGGCGGCGGCGGGCGGGAGCGGGCGGTGTTGCGGACGCGGCACCGTCAACGGCACCGGCAGCGGGGGCGCGGTTGGCCCGGGAACGGGTGGGAAGTGGACTAATGGCCATGGGATTCTCCAGACACGGAACGGCAGGGTGAACCGAGCGGCGGGGGCTGCGGGGGCGGGAGCGTCCCGCCCCCGCAGCACCGTGGGCGCCGGCTAATTCTTGTAGCCGCCGTTGGATTTGATGTTGGCGTCAATGGACTTTGTGGCCTTGTCCAGGGCGGACTTGGCGTCGGCGCCGGCCAGGATGTCCTGGACTGCCTGACCGAATTCGTTGGCGATGATCGGGTAGGCCGGGGTCTCGGGCCGCATCACGGCGTAGTCGCGGGAGTAGGTGAGGAAGTCGCGGTTGGCGCCGCCCTCGGCGAAGGCGGGAATCAGTGCCGCCGCTTCGGTGCTGGCGGGAATGGTCCCGGTCGCCGTCGCCACTGCTGCCACGTTTTCCGGCTGCAGGGAGAAGGAGAGGTAATCCATCGCGGCCTGGGAGTTGGCGCAGCCGGTGGTGACACCCCACTGCCAGGAGGCGCCGCCGATCTTCGGGCCCTTGCCCAGGTCAACGGTCGGCATCACCACAAGGTCATCGCCGAGGGCGGTGCGGGCCTTGTCCGCAGACCAGGAACCGGTGTAAAGAATGGCGCTCTTGTTGTTCAGGAAGTCCTGGGTGCTGTCCTTGCCGCTCTTGGTGGCCATAAAGCCCTGATCGGCCAGTCCCTTGAACCATTCCGCCCAGGCGACGGCTTCGTCACCGTTGAGCTCGCCATCCGCCGACTGGTAGTCCGCGCGGTTGATCAGGTCCCCGCCAAAGGACTGCAGGAACGGCGAGTAAGCGTACGGCAGCCATTCCCCGGCCCCGGCGGTGCCCATGTCCAGCGGGTAGTCCCACTTGCCCAGGGCCTTCAGCTTGGTCAGGGCGTCCTCGAATTCCGCCTCGGTCCAGGGCTGCTCGACGGTCGCCACCCGGATGCCGGCCTCCTTCAGGTCCGAGGCCCGGGCCATCATTGCCAGCGCGACGTCGTAGTAGCCCACCGCGTAGGTCTCGCCCTCCCACTTCGCGACGGTGCTCGGAAGGTGCGTGCTGAGGTCGGTGCTCAGCTTCAGCGGTGCCAGGTACTGGGCCCAGGCCCAGTTGGGGACGTTCGGCCCGTCGATGTCCACGATGCACGGCAGGTTGCCAGCGGACGCCGCGGCCACGACCGAGTCGTTGTAGGACTCCTGCGGGAAGGCCTGGACCTTGACCTTGACCTCGGACTGCTGGTTGAACGCATCCACGATCGTCTGGATGGCGCCGAGTTCCTCGACGTTGCCGGCGTTGTGCGTCCACATGGTGATTTCGTTGGCGTCCCCCGACGAGGCGGAGGCGCTGCCCTTGCCGCAGGCGCCCAGCGTGCCGACGAGGGCTGCTGCAGTTACGCTGGCTACTAGGACCCGGCTGACTTTCTTGTTCATGTCGTGTGAACCTTTCTGGCGATTGATGAGGGCGCAGGGATCCTGGGGCGTGGCCGGTGCAACGGCCACGCCCTTTTTTGAGCCCTACTGGGTGTGGTTGAAATCTGGGTTTTTCGGGGCGGAACTTCCGCGGTGGATTAGCCCGGCGGCGGGCCGACGGATCCCCGGGACACCAGCGGGCAGGCAAGAACTTCCTGCACCGGCGGACGGCCCGGAGTGGCGATGTCGTCAAGGAGCCGGGCAACTGCCCAGCGCCCCATGTCATAGTGCGGCAGTGCCATGGTGGTCAGTCCCGGCCACAGCGCCCCGGCGATGATCTCCAGGTTGTCCACACTGATAATGGACAGGTCCTGGGGAATCCGGAGGCCGAGCTGCGCAGCGGCCTGGTAGGCGCCCATGGCCACCTGATCGCTAAAGCAGAACAGCGCCGTCGGACGTTCCGCCGTCGCAAGCATCTTCAGGGCCTGCTCCCGGCCGGCCCGGGCGTCCGGACGGTCCGCCGCCAGGTAGCCGGGGTTGAACGTCAGGCCATGGCGTTTCAGCGCCTCGAGGTAGCCCTGGTGGCGGCCGTGCGTCGCGGGGATGTCATCGATGTTGTTGAGCATCCCGATCCGGCGGTGGCCGGCCTGGATAAGCGTCTCGACGGCGGCTTCCGCCGCACCGACCTCGTCCGGCACCACGGAGGACACTTCGGGGTTTCCCGATGTGCCGTCGAGGAGGACCGTCGGGATGCCTTTGAGCTCCGCCGGAACCTCGGTGGACTGGTGGTACATCTTGGCGTAGACGATCCCGTCGACCTGGTGCTGTTGCAGGCTCCGGATTTCGTGCTCTTCCAGCCGCCGGTCCAGGCCTGAGTTGACCACCATGAGCAGGTAGCCGCGTTCGTAGGCGGCGTCCTGTGCGCCGCGGATCATGGCACCGGCGAACGGGGTAGTGGCAATCTCGTCGCTGACCAGGCCGATGATCTGTGAGCGCTGGTTGCGCAGGCCGCTGGCGAGCCGGTTGGGGGCGTAGCCAAGGTCTTTGGCGACGGCCTTGATGTGCTCCTGCGTTTCGGCTTTGACCCGGGAACCGCCGACGTCGTTGAGTGCATGGGAGACGGTGGTGACTGACACCCCGGCGGCTTTCGCCACATCCCGTATCCCGATCTTCGTCATCGTCGACATTTCCTTTGCAAAACGTTTTGGCTGTTGTGTTGCTCACACTTTATACAAAACGTTTTGGCAGTGTCAAGGCCGGTAGCCGGGCGGTGTCAGGGCGGCGGGGAATCCGAGGGTTCCGCGGCAGTCTGCTGCTACGAAGCCATCGCTTCCGGTGCTGCAGCTTCCGGCACTGCCAACCGTGGCGCCCCGGGCTCCGGCACCATAAACATCGGCAGCAGCAGCTGCACCAACGGGCCGATGGCCAGGGCATAGACGACAGTCCCGACGCCGACGGAACCGCCGAGCAGCCAGCCGGCAGCAAGGACCACGACTTCGATCCCGGTCCGGGACGTGCGCACCGACCAGCCGGTGCGCCGGGCCAGTCCGGTCATAAGGCCGTCCCGGGCACCGGGACCAAAGCGGGCGCCGATGTAGCAGGCGGACGCGATGCCATTGAGCAGCACGGCGCCGGCCAACATCCCGGCCTGCCCGCCGAGGTGCGAAAACTCCGGCAGCAGGGCGAGCCCGACGTCCGCAAAGACCCCCACAAGCACGGCGTTGGCCAGCGTCCCGAACCCCGGCCGTTGCCGCAGCGGGATCCAAAGCAGCAGGACCAGGAAACTGACAATGATCACGATGGTGCCGATGCTCAGGCCCGACTTTCCAGCCAGGCCCTGATGAAACACGTCCCAAGGGTCCAGCCCGAGTCCGGCGCGGATGAACATCGCCAGGGACAGGCCGTACATGGCAAGGCCGATCAAAAGCTGGAGGAGTCTGCGCGTCATCATGGACTCCATCCTGACGATAACTGGCCTTGTAATCCATAGCCAGTTTGAGATACTGGCCTTATGTCCGGCGCTTTGGTCCCCAGCTCCCTCGCACGCCTGCTCGGCCGGTGGAATCCCGGCGCGGCCCCGGCCTACCGCGAGCTCTCCGACGTTGTCCGGCTGCTGGTCCTGGACGGCAGGGTCCCGCTCGACGTCGCCCTCCCGAGCGAGCGTTCGCTGGCCGCCACGCTCGGCATCAGCCGCACCACGGTCACGGCCGCCTACGCGTCGCTGCGGGAGCAGGGGTTCCTGAGCAGCGGCCAGGGCAGCCGCGGCAGGACATGCATCCCGCACCTGGGACCGCGTCCGGACGTGACCGGCGCTCCGGGACCGGACGGCCGTGCCGGCAGCGGACGGCCCGGCCCGACCCGGGGGTTACATCTCAGTGGCGCTCCGGGCCTCCCCGTTCCGGACGGGCTCCTCGACCTTGCCTACGCGTCCCTGCCTGCCAGCGGTGAAGTCGTGCACCGGGCATTCGCGGCCGCACTGACCGAGCTACCGGCCCTGTTGCCCGGATTCGGCTACGACGCCTTGGGCGTCCGGCCGCTGCGGGAGGCCATCGCGGAGCGGTACACACACGCGGGTGTTCCCACCTCGCCCGCCCAGATTCTGGTGACGTCCGGTGCGCAGCACGCCCTCAACATCATCCTGCGTGCGCTGGCAGGCCGGAACGACAAAGTGCTCGTCGAACATCCGAGCTACCCGAACGCCCTCGATGCCATCCGGTCGGCAGGATGCCGCCTCGTCCCCGTGGCCATTCCCCCGGCCGGGGAGGCTGCCGCGGGCCTGGCCGGCGGGACGGCCGCGGGCGGCTGGGACCTGGACGCGATGGAGGCCGCGCTGGGGCAGCAGCGGCCGGCCATCGCCTATGTGGTCCCGGACTTCCACAACCCCACGGGCCGGCTGATGCCGGATCCGCAACGGCGCCGGCTCGTCCGCGCCGCCGCCGCGTCAGGCACCGTACTGGTGGTGGATGAGACGCTGCGCGAACTGAACCTCGATGCCCTGCCCTCGACCCCGGTGGCCGCTTTCAGCCCGGCCGTGGTCTCGATCGGTTCGCTCAGCAAGTCGCACTGGGCGGGTCTGCGGACCGGCTGGATCCGTGCCGAGGAGTCCCTCATCACGCGCTTCGCCGCCGCCCGGACCACCATGGACCTCGGCGGGCCCGTCGTCGAGCAGCTGGCATCGGCCCATCTGGTGAACTCCCTCACCGAACCGCTTCCGGCCCGGCTGGACATGCTCCGCGACAACCGTGATGCCCTCCTGGCGCTGGTCGCGGAGCACCTGCCCTCCTGGCAGGCGGAACGGCCCGTCGGCGGGTTGTCCGCCTGGTGCCGGCTGCCGACCCCGGCCAGCACGGCGATGGCAGTGATCGCACCGGATTTCGGACTCAGGCTCGCCGCGGGCCCGCGCTTCGGCATGGGCGGGGCGTTCGAGCACTACCTGCGGGTGCCGTTCACCTTGCCGCCGGAGCAGCTGGAAACGGCGGTGCTGGCGATGCGGGCGGCCCAAGACCGGCTGGAGGCAGCCCCGCAGCTCCGCCGCCGGCCCCCGGCACCGCCCGCCGTCGCGATCGCCTGAGGCGACTGGCCGCGCAGGCCCGTTTCGACGTCGCAATCCGCGCCATGCAGGCCCGATTCGACGTTCCCCTGCAATTTCGATGCCCAGCAGCGTCGACTCCGCAGGGCAGCGTCGAAACGGGTGGACGGCCGGGGGTGGACGGCGAGGTGGGCAGCAACGGGTGAGCAGCAATGGGCATGCGCCCGCGGAGCCCGTTTGGCCGCACCGT
>CAVYMG010000010.1:0-59906 GCA_963769515.1 uncultured Actinomycetota bacterium | reverse complement strand
GCGCCCAGCAGCAGCGCGGAGGGGATCAGCCACGCGATCTGGCCGCCGAATTCGCTGTCGAAGAGCCGGAACAGCCCCGGCGTGCCCCAGCCGTTGCTGCCGCCCACGCTGCCGGTCTCCTCGCCGTTTAACCGGCCCAGGCCGTTGTAGCCGAGCGTGAGTTCGAGGATGGAGTTGTTCTGCGAGCCACCGATATAGGGACGGGCGTCGGCGGGCATCAGCTCCACCACGGCCAGCCACCAGCCCGCCGTGACGGCCATCGCCGCCCCGGCGCCGAGCACGTGGAGCAGGCGTTTACCGAGCCCGGCCCGTGCGGCCAGCAGGTAGGCCACGGCGAACCCGGGGACCACCAGCAGGACCTGCAGCTGCTTGGTCAGGAACCCGAAGCCCAGGAGCACCCCGGCCAGCAGGAGCCAGCCCGGGCGGGCGTCCTGGATCGCACGGATGACGGCGTAGGCGGCGGCCGTCATCAGCAGCACGAGCAGCGCGTCGGGGTTGTTGAAGCGGAACATCAGCACGGCCGCGGGGGTCAGGGCCATGACCGTGCCGGCCAGCAGGCCCGCGCGGTGGGCCAGCCCGGCGTCGGCGGTGGCGGGGGCCGCGGCCCGGCGGACGGCCAGATAGACCAGCCAGACGGTCGCGACCCCCATGAGTGCCTGCGGCACGAGGATGCTCCAGGAGTTGAGCCCGAAGAGCCGGACGGAGAGGCCCATCACCCACAGGGCGGCCGGTGGCTTGTCCACGGTGATGGCGTTGGCGGCGTCCGAGGAGCCGAAGAACCACGCGGTCCAGTCCTGGGACCCGGCCTGCGCGGCGGCGGAGTAGAACGCGTTGGCCCAGCCGGAGGCGCCCAGGTTCCACAGGTACAGGGCGCCGGCGGCCAGGAGCAGCAGTGCCAGCTCCGCACGCCGGGCAAACACGAGTCGGTCAGTCACGGCGGATCAGGCTCCGAGGTTGTAGACAGTGGAGGTCCCGACGGTCTGCGCCTCGTAGTTGGCCGCTACCCACGCGGCGACTTCGGAGTTGCCGCCCCGGCCGCCTCCGCCGCCGCCTCCGCCGCCGCCTCCGCCGCCGGCCGAGATGAAGTAGCCGATCTCGCCGCGCTCCACCATGGCCTGGAACTCGGCCAGCGTCGGATACGGATCCCCGCCGTTCCAGCCGCCGAGTGCGATCACGCTGGTGTCGGAGGCGAGTTCCAGGCTGGCGGCCTGGCTGGCGCCGGACACAATCCCGGACCACTTGGTGCTGGTGCTTTGCAGGAGCGCGGTCAGCTCGGGGGAGGCGCTGTCCTCGCCGGGGCCGCCGGCGACGCCGCCGATCGCGGAGGCCGTGGGGCCCGACGTCGGGATCGAACCGGAGTGCGGCTGCGCCACGGTCGCCAGGGTCCAGGCGGCCGTCCCCAGGCCGCCGGCGAGCAGCGACACGATCACAACGCCGGCCGTTGCCGCCTTGCGGAGCCGCAGGGACAGGCCCGGCAGGCTCTCGATCCGCAGAACCAGCGCGGTGGCGGCGATGACGCCGAGGGCCACGACGATGAACCGGAGCCCGGGCAGCCAAGCCGGGTCACGGCCCAGCAGCACTGCGGACCAGAGTGAGCTGGCGAGGACCGTCACAGCGAGCAGGATCCGGGCCGGGAGGTAGGCCCTGCCGCGCCACAGCTCGGTCGATCCGATGCCGACGATCGCCGCGATGGCCGGGGCCAAGGCCACGGCGTAGTACGGGTGCACGATGCCGCTCATGAAGCTCAGGATGACGGCGGTAATGACCAGCCAGCCGCCCCAGAGCATGAGTGCCGCCCGGCTCTTGGACGTCCGTGCCTCGCGCCGGGTGAACCAGAGCCCGGCGCCGAGCAGGATGAGGGCCGCCGGGAGAAGCCAGGAAACTTCACCGCCGAAGCTGGTGCCGAACATCCGGGTGATCCCCGTGGCGCCGCCGAAGGCGACGTTGCCGCCCGTGCCGCCGTCGGCCGGACCGCCGCCACCGCCGCCGGCCGCGCCCTCGCCGGAACCGAGGATCCGGCCCAGGCCGTTGTAGCCGAACGTGAGCTCCAGGAAGCTGTTGGTCTCAGAGCCGGCCATGTACGGCCGTTCCGAGGCCGGGGTCAGTTGGAAGACCGCAAGGTAGCTGCCGGCCACGACCACGATGCCCGCGGCCGCACCCAGCAGATGCAGCAGGCGGCGGCCCAAGGTGGTGGGGGCTGCCCACAGGTAGGCGAGCGCCAGGGCCGGTACGATCACGAAGCCCTGGAGCATCTTGGTCAGGAAGGCCAGCCCGATCACGGCGCCCGCAGCGGCGAGCCACTTCCAGCCGGCCTTCTCGATGGCACGGGTGGTCAGGTAGGCGGCCAGCACGAGGCAGAGCGTCAGCATGGCGTCCGGGTTGTTGAAGCGGAACATCAGCGACGCGACGGGCGTCAGCGCGAGGGCGCCGCCGGCGAGCAGGCCCGCGGCCGGACCGGACACCCGTTTGACGGACAAGTACAGGAGCCCGACGGCGGCGACGCCCATCAGCGCCTGCGGAACGAGCACGGTCAGCACCGAGAAGCCGAAGATCCGCCCTGCCAGGGCGGGAATCCACAGCGAGGCCGGCGGTTTATCCACGGTGATGGCATTGCCCGGATCCAGGGACCCGAAGAGCAGCGCGGTCCAGTCCTTGGTTCCGGACTGGACGGCCGCAGCGTAGAACGAGTTGCCGTAGCCGGTGGCTTCGAGGTTCCACAGGTAGAGCACGGCGGTGATGGCCAGCAGCAGGGCCGCGGATGGCCGGACCCAGTGCGGCTGGTTTCCGAAGAGCAGGCGGTCCCGGCGGCTGACCGGTTCTGCGTGACGTGCCGGCGGGCGTGCGTCCGGCGCTGTCCCGGGGGCCCCGGACGGCACGCGGGCAGTGGAGTTCATGGTCGCGGTCATTTACTTGGCCGTTTCTGTCTCGGAAAGGGATGGGACGGGGGTACTTGGCTCCTGGCCGCCCCTCCGGACGAAGACCACGTGCCGGAACAGGAGGAACTTGACGGCGGTAGCGGCCAGATTGGCCGCGGTGACGGTGGCGATCTCCACCCAGGGAGCCGGCGCGACGGACATGCCATGCAGGACGGCGAGGGCGCCGGAGGTGAGCGCGAGCCCGATGCCGAAGACCAGCAGGCCTTCGAAGTGATGGCGGGCCGCGTACGAGCGGCCCTGGATGCCGAAGGTGAAGCGCCGGTTGGCCGCGGTATTGGCGACCGCGGTGATGAGCAGGGCCAGGAAGTTGGCCAGCAGCGGGTCCATCAGGCCGCGGCACAGGAGGAAAATTCCCAGGTACGCCAGGGTGGAGGCGATTCCGATGCTGCCGAAGCGGACCAATTGACCAAAGAGGCTTCCGCCGGGGCTTTGTTCCTGCGGCCGCGAGGCCGCCGGGAGCGGGCCCCGGGCGAGGGCGGCCCGGAGTTCGTCGACGGGGATCCGGCCGGAGACAAGATCCCGGCTCAGCCGGGCCATGCCGCGCAGGTCAGCCACCGCGGTTTGGACGATGTCGACGCTGGAATTGGGATCATCGGTCCAGTCCACCGGGACCTCGTGGACGCGGAGCCCGCACTTCTCGGCCAGGACCAGCAGCTCGGTATCGAAGAACCAGGCATTATCCAGCGTGTGCGGGAGCAGCTGGCGGGCGACGTCTGCCCGGATGGCCTTGAATCCGCACTGGGCGTCGCTGAAGTGCGCGCCCATGAGGGACTGGAGCAGGAAGTTGTAGCTGCGGGAGATGAACTCCCGCTTGGGTCCGCGGACGACCCGGGAGTTGCGGGTGAGGCGGGTGCCGATCGCGAGGTCCGAGTGTCCGGAAATGAGCGGCGCCAGCAGGGGGCCCAGGGCGGCCAGGTCAGTGGAGAGATCCACGTCCATGTAGGCCAGGACCGGAGACGGCGAGGCAAGCCAGACCTTGCGCAGGGCGTTGCCGCGGCCCTTTTCGGCCAAATGGACCACGGCGACCTCCCGGAGTTCCCGGGCTACGCGTTCGGCGACCTCAAGGGTGCCGTCGGTGCTGGCGTTATCGGCCACAGTAATCCGGAAAGGGTGGGGAAAAGCGCCCAGCAGGTAGGCGTGCAGCCGGCGCAGGCAGGCCTCCAGGTCCCGCTCTTCGTTATAGACGGGAATGGTCACGTCCAGCACGGGCACCGTGGTGCGGGTGTCGATGGGTGAGCGGCGGCCGCCGGGGGCCGGCTCAAAACGGGCAGTCGCGTTGGCGGCTTCGGCAGCCGGCCCAGCGGGCGCCACGACGGGCTGCGGCAGTGTTCCTGTGGCCTGGTCTGTGAATGTCATACCCCAACGGTGCCGCCGGCACATATAACGGTCTTAGAACCGAGCTGTGTGCCCGCTGTGCAAAGGAGGGATGCGCAATAAAGACGGCCCCGAACCGCAGGGTTCGGGGCCGTCCAAGAGGGTTGTTGCGTGTGGGCTCAGTACCAGTTGTTGGCGTAGTGAAAGTTCAACGCTCCGCACGGGGAACCGTAGCGGTGCTTGATGTAGTTCAGGCCCCAGTTGATCTGGGTCCGGTAGTTGGTCCGGTAGTCGGCGCCTGCGCTCACCATTTTCTCGGCGGGCAGGGACTGGACGATTCCGTAGGCGCCACTCGTGGGGTTCGTCGCCGTCGTGCGCCAGTCGGATTCCTTGGTCCAGAGCTTCTGCAGGCACGGCATTTGGCTGGCGTCCCAGCCGTAGCTGGACAGCTGCGTGGCCGCGTAGGCCTGTGCCCCGGCGGGGTCATCGAGGACCTCGGGTTCTGGTGCGGGTGCAGGTTCTGGTGCGGGTGCAGGCGTAGCCGGGGCGGCGGCCGCCACACCCTCATTCGATGGTGGCGTCTCGGGATCGTCGGCCTGGGCCGGACCGGCGGCTGCGGTGCCGGTTGCATCCGCAGCCGGGTCCGATGCCGGGATCTCCGCCAACCCGGGGTCGACCGGCTCAGTGACCCGCACCGATTCGAAGTCCAGCTTCGGCAGCGGGTTGGTGCTCACAGGAGATGCTCCCGAGCTGGTGGCGCTCACCCGCGGCAGGTCTGTTCCGGTTGCCTGCCCTGCGGCTCCGACCCCGACCAGGACCGCGCAGGCAGCGGCGGCGATGGCCGCGCGCCGGCCCGCCGTTCCTATCCCGGCTGCCAGGCGTGACCGCGCCGAAGCCTGCGATATCCGGATGGTGCGGTGGCTAGGGGCCTCGGAAGGGGCCTCGGAAGGGGCCGGGGAGCGTTTTAGGCGCGGTTCTGCCGTGAATTTTGTCATGATGGCCTCTCAATACCGGCGGAGTTAGCTGTCGGGGTCGGATGACGTCATTCGGCCGCACGGAATTTCACGTGTCGGCGTCACCCCAAGGGCGTGTATGCAGCGTGCCCGGAAACCGTGGGTTCCCCGCCTCTGCCTGGTCCAGCGGAATCCGGGAAGCGGCAGAGCGTGGCGTCCCTCCGGATATGCGGATCCGGAGGCGGCCGCACCCTAAAAACGGTACAGCACCTCCGGATTTAAGTCACATTTTGATAACGAACGACGCGTGGGCGGGGTGGCGTATCGTGTCCCGGCCCGCAGTCCGGGGCCCACTTCGATGCTCAGGTGCACGTTCGACGTCGCGAGGCGTCGTGCGGGCACGTAACCATCGAAACGGCGCGGGGTTGCGCGGGGGCTACGGTGCCGCGGGCAGGCGCACGGCGAATTCCGTCCGCCCTGGCCGGGACGTCACCCGGACGGTCCCTCCGTGGGCGGCCACGATCGACTGCACAATGGAGAGTCCCAGCCCGCTGGTCCCTTCGGCGGATGGCGCTGTCGGGGCGGCAGTGGGGGCGGTCGCGGGGTTCTTCCGGGAGGCATCCGCACGTGCGAAGCGGGCAAAAACGCGGTCGATGAACTCGGGGGCGATCCCTTCGCCGTCGTCGGTTACCGTCAGCACGGCGGTGCCATCGGCTGAGCGCAACAATTCGGTGGCCACCGATGTCCCCGGCGGCGTGTGTTTCCGGGCGTTGGACAGCAAATTGGCCAGCACCTGGTGGAGCTGCGTGGCATCGCCGTGGACCATGACCGGCTCGGGCGGTAACTCGAGCTGCCACTTGCGGTCCGGGGCCATGACCTTGGCATCGCTGACCGTTTCGATGACCAACTGGGTGAGATCAACGTCGCTGACCTTGATGGGCTGGCCCTCATCCAGCCGCGCGAGCGTCAGCAGGTCTTCCACCAGGGTGGTCATCCGCTCGGACTGGCTCTGCACGCGGGCCAAGGATTTTTCTCCGTCCGGGGTGAGGTCCTCGGTCATCCGCATGAGCTCGGTGTAGCCGCGGATCGCGGTGAGGGGAGTTCGTAGCTCGTGTGAAGCGTCGGCCACGAACTGGCGCACCTTCATCTCGCTTTGCTGCCGGGATTCGAGAGCGTTGGAGACGTTGTCGAGCATTTTATTCAGGGCGTAGCCGACGCTGCCGACTTCGGTGCCGGGATGGGCGGCCGACGGCGGCACGCGCACCGCCAAGGCCACCTCGCCGGCGTCGAGCGGCAGCCGCGAGACCTTCGTGGCGACCTCGGAGAGTTGCTCCAGCGGCTTCATGGTCCGGCGGATCATGGCGGTTCCGGCGAGCCCGATCACCAGCAGCCCGCCCGAGGACACCACCACCATGGTCCACACGAGTGAGGCGAGGGTGCTCTGCTTGGCCGCCAGGGGAAGGCCGGTGATGATGGTGTCACCATAGGCGGTCTCAACGGCGATGAGCCTGTAGTCCCCGGTGGACAGAGTCCGGTCAACCGGGGCCGTGTTGGGACGCAGATCAAGCAGGATCTGGTCGTCCGCGGAGGACAGCGATGCCCGCGAGGCGTCGTTATCCAGGAATCCTGCGCTGCTGACGGCGCCGCCGCTGACACGGGCGCTCAACGTGCCGATTCCTTGGCCCCGGGCTTCCAGCGGGTCCGGCCTGCCCCCGGGGTTGCCGGTCAACGGGCGGCCGGCGGCGCTGGAAATCCGGGAGGCCTGGAGGAGCCGTTCGTCGAGCTGGCGGGTCAGGAATGAATCCATGGAGGCGTAGCTGAACAGCCCGATGGCGCCGCTGATCGCCACGAGCAGTGCCATGGCGACAAGGACCAGCCGGGTACGCAGGTGCCACGTGGACGGGTTAAACCAGTCACGCCCCGGGGCACGGAGCTGTCCGGAAAGCGTTGACACGGATTACTCGGCCGGCTTGAGGACGTAGCCGGCGCCGCGCACGGTATGGATCATGGGCGGGTAGCTGGCGTCGATCTTCTTGCGAAGGTAGGAAATGTAGAGTTCGACGATGTTGGCCTGGCCGCCGAAATCGTAGTCCCAGACCTGGTCGAGGATCTGGGCCTTGCTGACCACGCGCTTGGGATTCTCCATGAGGTAGCGCAGCAGCTCGAACTGCGTGGCAGTGAGGTTGATTTCTTCACCGGAGCGCGTGACTTCGCGCGTGTCGACGTTCAGCACGAGGTCGCCGACGACGAGTTCTGCGGTATCCATGGCGGCTACGCCGGAACGCTGGACGAGCCGGTGCAGGCGCAGCAGTACCTCCTCCATGCTGAAGGGCTTAGTGACATAGTCGTCGCCGCCGGCTGCGAGGCCCAGGATCCGGTCCTGGACGTTGTCCTTGGCGGTCAGGAACAGTGCAGGCACCTCGGGTGCGAAGGCGCGGATCCTGCCCAGGAGTTCGACGCCGTCGAACCCCGGCAACATCACATCCAGGACCAATACATCGGGGCGGAACTCCTTGGCGAGCTTGACCGCCTGGGGGCCGTCGGCGGCGACAGCGACGGACCAGCCCGCCATCCGCAGGCCCATGCTCATGAGCTCGGAGAGGCTCGGCTCGTCGTCCACCACCAGTGCCCGGATGGGTGAGCCGTCCGGATGCGTGAGCTGGGGCAGGTTGTTTGTCATGGAATGCGAGGTGGCCATGTGACAACTCTCCGTACTGCGGGTTTGGTGCGGCTTTGGGGATCCTGTGCGGAACCTGTGCATCCCAGCCTAGCGAGCCGGAGGGCAAGGTGCAGCGCACAGCCGCAGGAAGCGCACAGCACAGCGCAGGCACAGGATCGGGCAGCAGTCTGGAACGGACACAGCTTCCGCAGCGAACAAGGAGACGTTCCATGAGCAACCATCAGCCCGGTAATACCTGGGAACCGGCAGACAAAACCACCCAGCCCGGCGCTACCCAGCACGGCACCACCCAGCCCGGCACCACCCAGTCGACCACGCCGGACGGCGCCGGAGCAGCGGCGCCGGGATCGGTGTTCGGCGGGGGCCCGGCCCCGGCGGCACCGGGCTGGGGCCAGGCGCAGGATCCGGTGGCCGGGGGATGGGGCGCTCCGGGAACCGGAGAGACCCGGGCGCCGGCTCCGCGGACAAAGAACCGCAAGCTCGGACTGGCCGTCGCTGCCGGAGCGCTCGTGCTGGCCGTTGGCGCCGGGGCGGGGGCTTTGGTGCTCACATCGAACCCGGCGGTCGCCGAGGGATCCTCCGTGGCCGGCGGACTTGCCGGCCGCGGCGGCCAGGGCGCTGGCCAGGGGGCAGGTCAGGACGGAACCGCCGCGGGCGGGGCGCAGGAGAGGGGCGGCATGGGCGGGTTTGCGCCGGGCGGGACGGGCAGTCTTGTCGCCGCGGTGCACGGCGAATACGTGGTGTTGCAGGATGGCGCCTACGTCACCCAGTACGAGCAGACGGGTACCGTCACAGACGTGACCTCGACCGCCGTGACCGTCGAGAGCAGCGACGGCTTCACAAGGAGCTACACGTTGGGCTCGGATGTGGTGGTGGGCAGCCAGCAGGCGATGCGCCAGCAGGCCGGGGGCGCCGCGGCCAGCCAGTTGAGTACCGCTGATATCGCAGCCGGGGGCACCGTGCGCGTGGTGGCCGTGGCCGACGGTTCGGACTACGCGGCAGTGTTGGTCACGGTGACGACGGCGACGGCCGGTCAAGCCAACTAGGACATAAAGCCGGTTGATCTCATCGTCCGGGCACGGCGCTGCCTGGCCGCCATGGCGTGGCAGCGCCGTGCCCGTCCGGGAGCGGGCCCGCCGGCGGTCGAGCCGTGCCCGGCACGCTCTTTGTTACCCAGGCGCGCACATGCCAGCAGAAGCTTGGCGATAGCTGGGTGCGGGCTGGGAGTTCCGCTCCGACCGACCGGGAGACCGTGGTTGCCAGGTGACCACTAGGTGGGACGGAGGTCCGGCCCGCGGGAACCGAAACGGAATTGACGCGAGAAAGTTCCCAGGAATTATTGGCCACTTTCTGAACCTTTGGCAGAACGAAATTTGCATGAAGCGGACTAAACGTGGAGATTTCTGAATAATCTGTCACTTATACCGACGCGGCCAGCCCGTGACGCGGGCCACATTTAGGATTCGCGTCTCACCATGTGGAACAAGACGGCCTTTGTTACTTGCAAGTTCACATTGTTACGTTGCACACTTCAATTGTGAACAAGAACTCAACAGCATCTGCAGCCGCAGCTTGCCGGTCCAGCGCACCCGCTGCTTCCGGCATGCGCTGTTGTCGAATGTGCGCCTGACTCTCACACCCCAGGAGTCCCAGGCAATCGCCCCAGCCCAGCGTCGGGCGCCCACCCCAATTCATTGCGGGGAAATAGAGCATTCGAGCCGCGATGACGGCCATTCACATTGAGGTAAGCAATCCATGTCAGTTGCATCCGGATACGTCCACATCTCCGTCCGTAACGCCAGTAAGGCCGGTCAGTCCGCCCCGATCCGCCAGGGCTTCGGCAACGGCTCCGCCTTCGCTCCGGCCGGATTCCCTGCTCCGGGGGCTGCGGCGCAGGGCTACAACCCGGACTCCTACGGCCAGCTGCGCGCCGTGCCGCAGGCACCCTTCACGGCACCCACCCCCGTGGTCCCACCAGGCAATGCCGGACCCGTCCGTGCGGTAGCAGCAGACAACGTCGCCCGAGGGTTCGTCCTCTACATGGGCATCGACGAGGAGACCGCCGCCGCCGCTGGCACCTCCATTGCGAAACTGGCCCAGGAAATCCGGGCATATGCCCAGTCCCTGGTGGCCGGGGCCGAGAGCTATGCAGCCGTTGCCGTCGCGCCGGCAGACGCCCCGGGGTCCGCCCTCGACGTCGTCCGCTCCACCTTCGGCGACCCGACCGCCGCAGCGCGGCAGCGGGCGGAATCCGCCCGCCTGCAGCAGCCGCAGGAACCGCGCCCTTCCGGAGTGCTGATCGATCTTGCCCGCCGCGAGGTACATCTCGACGGCGAATCGCTGAACCTCACCTTTAAGGAATTCGAACTCCTGAACTACCTTGTCGAGAACGGCACCCGCACCGTGGGCCGGGACGAATTGCTTGAAGGCCTGTGGCGCAACGCCGAAGAGGTCCCCAACGAGCGCACCATCGACGTCCACATCCGCCGCCTCCGCTCCAAGCTCGGCCGCCTCGCCAACACGGTGCGCACCGTCCGCGGCCAGGGCTACCGCTTCTACGAGCACCCCGAGGTCGTCGTCTGGGCCGCCCCGGAATACTCGATCTAGGCTCCAAAGTCTTCCGCGGCGCCGCAGCGTCTCCAAGCGTCCGTCCCGCGTCCCCCGGGCGGGCGCTTTTGCGTCCGCGGCCCGGCCGCCGGCGCAGCACTAGGATGGATCCATGAGTGCGCACCACATCAAACGCTTGGTGATCATGCGGCACGCCAAGGCCGACTGGCCCGGCGGCGTCGCCGACCATGACCGGCCGCTCGAAGAGCGCGGCCACCGGGACGCACCGTTCGCCGGCCGCTGGCTGCTCAAGCACGGTCTGGCCCCGGATTTCATCCTGTGCTCCAGTGCGCTGCGCACGCGGCAGACCTGCACCTGGGTCTGCTACGAGCTGGGGGATAAGGCGCCGACGCCGAAGCTTGAGGGCGGTCTCTATGGTGCCTCCGGATTGCGGATGCTCTCCGTGGTCAACCAGGTCCCGGATACCGTCACCACCCTGATGCTGATCTCCCACATGCCCGGAGTCCAGGAACTTGCCATGCACCTGGCTTCCCGTGACTCCAACCACGATGCCTACATGGACGCGGCGACAAGGTATCCCACCAGTGCCCTGAGCATTCTTGAGACGGAAAAACCCTGGGCGGAGCTCGATGGACAGGACGCCCGGCTGACGAAGTTCAAGGTTCCCCGGGCCACGTAGCGGTTTCCGGGTGGCCGCGGCGGCTGCGGTCCAAGGTCCCCGCCGCCACCCCTGTTTCTGCGGATGATTCTGCGGTTTACTGGAGCCGTTGACGTGCGTGGTTTTGCCCCGGACAGGTTCGGGCCCTTGGTATTCGACTCCCGTAGAGGTGGATCATCGTGGATTCAGGCCAGCTTATTAGCTTAATCGTCGGCGTCGTCGTCGTTCTGGCGATCGCAGCAGTTGCAATCCTCATCAGCCGTAAACGCAAAGCCGCCGCCGATAAGACCCAGGCTGCGGAAATGCGCGAGAAGGCCAAGGCGGACGAGTTCGCCGCACGCGAGCGCCAGATCAAGGCCACCCGGGCGGAGGCCGATGCGCAGCAGGCCGAACTGAAGGCCGAGCGGCTCCGGGAAGAGGCCCGCACCCGTCAGAAGGAAGCTGAAAGCGACCGCTCGAATGCCCAGGATCAGCTGCGGAAGGCAGAAGAAGCCGACCCGGATTTCGCGGACGGGAGCCGGAACGGCGCTGCGGCCCGGCAGGAGGGGTCGCCACGCGCCGGTCACGGGGAGCTGGGCGAGGACGACGTCGCGCGCGATCACCCTGCTGGTCATACTGCCGAAACGGATAGCGACCGCGAGGCCCCGCCCCGGGACGAGCGGCCACGGAATCTCTGACCCCGGATCTCCGGCCGGCTGAACCTCCGCGACCGCCGGCGGAGTCCGCGGCGGCAGCGGATGTCAGCGGCGGGTTGCGGCCTTGGCCGGTTGACGGGTGGCCGGCCTGGGCTGGGGTTTCGCTTGGGATTTCGGCTGGGACTTTGCCGCGGGCTTGGCTCCGGACGCAATCCTTGGCGCAGCCGGGCGTTTCGCCGGCGCAGCGGATGCGCTCCGGGGAGCCGCCGGCCGGCCAGCGGTGCGCGGTGACGAAGCCTTCGCCGTACCCCGTGCCGTTGCTGTCGGCGTCGTGGCCCGGCGTCGGCGCGGTGCGTTCCCGGGGGAGCGGGCTCCTTGGCGCCTGCCGGGCAGGACGGCACCGGCGAACAGCAGGAGCAGCGTGAGGGCGCCAAAGCCCGCCGCGAGGAAGAAGTACAGGTCCGGGTACGCGGAGTTGACGGGTCTGGACAGGGCCTCGGGGTCGGAAGTGAAGGCGAGGCCCCACTGCCGCAGATACGCTATCCCGAAGGCGATGAAGAGGATGCTGCCCAGCCCGCTGGCGGCCAGCGTCCGGTTCCGGCCGCGACGGATGATCTCCGCGGCGCAGGTGACATAGGCGACGCCGGCGGCGGCGACGAACCACAGCAGCACGGTTTCGTTGAGGGTGATCCCGGTCAGCACCAGCAGTGCCAGGGCGGCCAGAATCGCTCCGATGGCGGTCTTGCCGCTGATACCCATGTGGCGCATGGGAACAATCATGCCCGAGCCGGGCGCTCGTTCACGATGTAGCCGCGCATGGATGTCATGATTGCGGCGACACTTTGCTCGCGGGTCCGTTCCGGGTTGTACGTCTGGCGGTCCAGTCCGACCACAAAACAGGCTCCGAAAATGGCGGTTTCGAGGCTGCCCCGGGAAACAGCCGGGTTTACCGGGTGCACGGTGGCGACCGCATCGATGGCGGCGCCGACCACCGCGAGGAGGCGGCCGCGGAGCTCGGCGAAGGTCTCCTGCCATTCGCTCGGCGTGCGCCAGTTTTCGCTGACCCACAGCCGGGCGAAGGACGGGTATTCATCCATGAAGTCCATGGCCTGGCTGATCATTTCTTCCATGGCGGTGAGGGGGTCTTGGATATCATTCCGGGCGCTCAGCAGCCGCGCCTCGAGGATGTCCACGCCGTGGCGCAGCAGTTGGGCGATCAAGTCCGATTTGCTGCCGAAGTTGTAGTACACGGTGCCTTTTGACACACCGGCCGCGGCGGCGATCTCGTCCACGGTCACGCCGGCCGCCCCCCGTTCGCCGATCAGCTCCATTGACGCGTCAAAGAGCTTCTGCCGTGTGGCGCTAGTGCGTCCGGGGCGGAGCTTCTTTGCTGGAGTCCCGTCGGCATCGGCTGCGGCGGCGGGGAGGCCCGCGCCGTTGCTGGTGGTCATATGGCGATCTCCGGTTTCAGCGACTTGAGGGTCCAGAACTTGCTTCTGTGAGCGGCAACGGTGGCCAGTGCCAGCCCCAGGACAGTGTAGCCAACAAGGCCCAGCAGGATGGGGGCGATCGTGGAGAGCTCAGCGCCGTAAATCAGGTGCCTCATCCCGCTGACCACATGCCCCATGGGCAGGAGCTGGTGAACCACATGCAGGGGCGCGGGGGTGGTCTGCCAAGGGAACGTTCCGCCGGAGGAAACCAGCTGCAGCACCAGCAGGATAAGCACCACCAGTTTGCCGGGCGGGCCCAGCAGGGCCACTACACCCTGAATGAGCGCGCTGAAAGCCATGGCCGCGGCGAGCATCAGAACCCACATCAGCAGCGGATGGGCGGGGTCCAGGCCGAGAGCCACGTCCACAACCACCGTCAGGAGGCTGGCCTGGACGGCCGAGACCACCAGGAACGGCAGCCAGCCTCCGACGGCGATTTTCCACGCCGGCGCGTTGGAGGCCAACGCCCGTGTGGTGAGCGGACGCATGGCCTGAACCAGCATGAAGATGCCGATCCACAGTGCCAGGGTCAGGAAGAACGGAGCAAGCCCCGCGCCGTAGGAGCCGGCTTTGGCCTGGGAGACGTTGCTGACGGCGACCGGATCGGCGATGACCTTGGAGAGGCTGGTCTTTTGTGCATCGTCGGGGTTGGGGACGCTGCCGGCGCCCGTGCTGAGTTCGTCCGCCAACGTGCGCGCGCCGTCCGCGGCCGTGGCCGATCCGCTGTCGAGCTGCGCGGCGCCGTCGTCGAGAGTTTGGGTGCCTGCCGCGAGCTTGCCGGCGCCGTCCGCGGCGTTCCGGGCTCCGGCGGCCAGCGAGGCCGATCCGCTGGCGAGCTGGTCGGCGCCGGCCGCGGACTTCCCGACGGCATCGCTGAGGGCGGGCGCCGCGCCGGCAATGCGGGCGGCCCCGGAACTGACGGCGGCCGCGCCGTCCGCCAGTTGCTGGATCCGGCCGGCGTCCGTTTGGAGGCCGCCCGTTGCCGGCGCCGGTGCCGCGTCGGCGACGATCTTATCCGCCTGCGCCTGGCTCAGGATGCCCGAGGCGACAAGCTCACCCGTGGATTGCACGAGGCGACTATGCTGATCCCGCTGGGTGGCTTCAATCTGGCCGGCGATGCCCTGCATTTGGGTCTTGAGTGCAGCAGTGCCGGCTGCAACCTGCGCGGCGCCGTCGGCCAGCCGTTGGGAATCCGCCGGCAGCGAGGCCGTTTTGTCCCGCAGCTGGTCCAGGCCGGCGCTGAGCTGTCCCGCTCCGTTCGCGAGCGTACCGGCCCCATCTCGGAGCTCACGCTGACCGGCGGAAAGCTCGGCGGCGCCGCTTTTGAGTTCACTCGTGCCGCCATGGAGGCCCGCGGCGCCATCGTGGAGGGTTGCGACTCCGTCGGACAACCGGGAGGCACCGTCGGAGGCCTGGATAAGCTGGGAGTGAATGGTGCCGAACCCGGTGAGGAGCTGGTTGGCGGTCTCTTCGCCCACTTCCTTGGCGACCGTCTCATGGACGGCAGCGGTGAGTTTGTCCACGATGGTGCTCAAGAGGTAATTGTTGGCGTCATTGGTTGTGACGTTCAGCATGGCCTGGTTGGCCGCGTCAAAGCTTCCCGGCGAGACGAGGTTGGCGGAGAAGTCGCCGGGGATCTTCAGCGCGAAGGCATACTTGCCGCTGCTGACGCCCGCATCGGCTTCCGCCGGGTCGGAGACCGTCTGCCAGTTGAAAACGTGACTGTCCACGAGGTTGTCCCCCACTTTGCGGCCGGCTTCGAGCCGGCTGCCGTCGGCAGCCTCGGCGCCGGTGTCCTCCACCACTAGGGCCGCATCGATCTGGTTGAGGTTGCCGTACGGATCCCAGTTCGCGTACAGGTACACGGCGCCGTAGAGCAGCGGGACCATGGTCAGCGCCAGGATGGTCAGCCTGGGCAGCAGTCCGCCGGTCATGCGCTTGAGTTCTGAGCGGGCCAATCGCAGGCTACTCATGCGGCCGCCTCGATTTCCGGTAGTGCGGTTGCGTCATCGTCCGGCAAGGACAGGGCGTTGCCGATCGCGGCGACCGGACCCGTCCATTCCGCCGGGATGCGTGTCACGACGGCGACGACGGCGAGCGGCCGCCCGGCGTCGTGCGCCAGCGCAGTGAGCCGAGGCAGCCAGTCCGCGGCGTCTGCGCTGTGCCGGTCGGGGGAGTCGACCACTAGAAGGTCGGTGTTGGGGTCGGCGAGGGCGAGGGCGGTGAGCAGTTCCATCCGCCGGCCCGGCAGCAGCTGTTCGGTCCAGAGCCCGGCGATGTCCTCGAAGCGGTTGATTTTGAGCCACGGGCCGCTGAGCAGGGCGCCGCGGTAACGGCGGGGCACCAGCGCAAGGTCTTCAGTGACAAGATCGCGGACACTCAAGTGCTGTTCTGGTTCGTTGACGCCGGGCGAATCCAGCACAGCGCTCGATTTACGGCGGTACTTGATCGCGGTCCTGCCGTCCCACGTGATCGTGCCGGCGGAGGGCTTCATGCGGCCGCTCAGTGTCAGGGCGAGGGCGGTGCGCTGGTCCTGCCGGTCGCCCGCGACGAGCAGCAGTTCGCCCGGCGGCGCCTGGAGTGTGGTCGGCGGGAGCAGTGGATTCCGGCGGCCTTCCACACAGAGTTCGAACACGGAGAGCACGGGGCGCCTTTCGGAGAGGGGTGTCTCCTCCCATTCTATTTGTACTGACCAGTCAGTACAAATAGAGTCTGTCTCTGTGCCCACGTGACGTGCCCCGGCCGGCAGGACCGCCGGCCGGGGCGACTTGATCGCAAGGGCTCAGAGTCCGTACTTCTCCAGCAGCCGCAGCCAGACCTCGCTGATCGTCGGGTAGGAGGGTACGGCGTGCCAGAGCCGGTCCAGCGGGACCTCCCCGACAATGGCGATGGTGGCCGCGTGCAGCAGTTCGGCAACGTCCGGTCCGGCGAAGGTGGCGCCCAGGATGACCTTGCGGTCCTCGTCGATCACCAGTTGGGCCCAGCCCTCGTAGTTATCGGCATGCAGTGCGGACCCGGCGACCTGGATCGGCATTTCCACGGAAGAGACGTTGTAGCCGTCCTCTTCGGCCTTGGCCACGGTCCGGCCGACGCTGGTCAGTTCGGGGTCGCTGAAGACGACGCTGGGAACGGCATGCTCATCGGCGGTCTGGGCGAACCGGCTCCACGGAGCGGCAGTGCCGTCGAGTTCACCCTTGGCCCGGGCAGCGATGACGTCGCCGGTGATCCGGGCCTGGTACTTGCCCTGGTGGGTCAGCATGGCGCGTCCGGCTGCGTCGCCGACGGCGTAAAGCCACGGGCCGCCGCCGTCCGGCGCTGTTCCGCCGGCGCCGTTGCCGGTCGCGTGCTGGACCAGGCCGGTGGAATCCGTGCTGATTTTCAGTGCCTCGCCGTCGTCCGCGGTGATGCCCACGCTCTCGAGCCCGAGGCCTTCCAGGGCCGGGTGCCGGCCCGTCGTGACGAGCAGTTTGTCCGCGGTGACCTCGGCGCCGCCGTCCAGTGACAGGGTGATGGAGCCGTCCGCGTTCTGGCGCGCGCTCCGGGTGGCCGTGTGCAGGACAAGATCGACTCCGTCGGCGCGCAGCCCGGCAGCCACGAGATCCGACGCCTGCGTCGGGAAGGCCCCCAGGATTCCGCCGCGGGCCACGAGGGTGACGCTGGCGCCAAGCCGGGCGTGCGCCTGCGCGAGCTCCACGCCGGCAACCCCGGCGCCGAGTACGGCCAGCCGGGCGGGGATCTGCTGCGCGGACGTGGCCTCCCGGGTGGTCCAGTAGTCAACGTCGGCGAGCCCGTCGATCGGGGGAATGGTGGGGCTTGACCCGGTGGCGACGACGACGGCGTGCCGCGCGGACAGCCGGTAAGTGTTGCCGTCCAGTCCGGCAACTTCCACCTCGCGCGGGGCCGTGATCCAGCCATGACCGCGGATCAGTTCGATCCCGGTGTCCGCCACCCACTTGGCCTGGCCGTCATCCTGCCAGTTGGAGGTAAAGGAGTCGCGGCGTTTGAGGACGGCGGCGACATTCAGGGTGCGGGTGACGGCGTGTTCGGCTCCCGGCACCGACTGGGCGCCATGCAATGCTGTGCCCGGGCGCAAGAGCGCCTTGGACGGCATGCACGCCCAGTAGGAGCACTCACCGCCCACTAGTTCCGCCTCGATCAGCACTGCCGTCAGGCCGCCCTGGACGGCGCGGTCGGCCACGTTCTCGCCGACCGCGCCGGCGCCGATCACAATGACATCAAATTCTCGTGCAAGTGGTTCTGTCATGGGATTCACAGTACCCCCGGGACCGCACACCCCCGGGTTGGCAGCCATGGCGGTTAAACAGAAAAGCCGCACCGGGTAGCCGGTGCGGCTTCTTGCTCTGTGCGCCCAAAGGGATTCGAACCCCTGACCTTCTGTTCCGTAGACAGACGCTCTATCCAGCTGAGCTATGGGCGCATTTTCGGCTCTAGGCGAACTTCTCGTTCCCCGAACCTCGAATTACTTTACGCGAGGACAGGCCGAGTTACAAATCGAAACAGGTGTAATCTAGATGACTATACCGGTCTACGTGACCTTAGTCACAAATTCGGATCGTGTGGTCCGGCATAATCCTTGAAAACACGCGGTTTTTCCCCGGAGGCTTTGGAGTCCTCCCATGTCCGGGCCCGGTTTCGAGTCATCCGCGGCCCCTAGCATTTAGCTCACACCACTTAACCCGACGAAGGGAAGCGTAATGGGAGATCTGGCACGACCGCCGTTGCTTGAGACTGCACCCACCACCCATACCGGTCTGCTGGCCTGGGTCCAGGAAGTCGCCGAACTGACCCAGCCGGACCGGATCCACTGGGTGGACGGCTCCGCCGAGGAGAACACCAGGCTCACGGACGAGCTCGTGGAGGCAGGGACGCTGACCCGGCTGAACGAAGATCTCTTCCCCGGCTCCTTCGCGGCGTTCTCTGATCCCGCGGACGTGGCCCGAGTCGAGGACCAGACATACATCTGCTCCGAGAAGGAACGGGACGCCGGTTTCACGAACAACTGGATGGACCCCGCGGCCATGAAAGAGAAGCTCCACGGCCTCTTTGCCGGCTCGATGCGCGGCCGCACCATGTACGTCATTCCGTTTGTCATGGGCCACCTCGACGCCGAGGATCCCAAGTTCGGCGTCGAGATCACGGACAGCGCCTACGTCGTCGCGTCGATGCGAATCATGGCCACAATCGGCACCGAAGTACTGGACCGCATCACCGCCACCAACGCCTTCTTCGTCCCGGCACTGCACTCCCTGGGTGCCCCGCTGGCCCCCGGCCAGGCCGACGTCCCCTGGCCGTGCAACCCGGATAAGTGGATTGTGCACTTCCCCGAAGAACGTTCCATCTGGTCCTTCGGCTCCGGTTACGGCGGCAACGCCCTCCTGGGCAAGAAGTGCTACGCGCTGCGCATCGCCTCCGTGATGGCCCGCGACGAGGGCTGGCTGGCCGAGCACATGCTCATCCTTAAGCTGACCTCCCCGGAGCAGAAGGACTACTACATCTCCGCAGCATTCCCCTCTGCCTGCGGCAAAACCAACCTTGCCCTGCTCGACCCGACCATCGAAGGATGGAAAGTCGAAACCCTCGGCGATGACATCACCTGGATGCGGATCGGCAAGGAAGGCGAACTCCGCGCCACCAATCCCGAGGCGGGCCTCTTCGGCGTCGCTCCCGGAACCGGCTGGGGTACCAACCCCAACGCCATGCGCGCCATCACCAAGGGCCACAGCATCTTCACCAATGTGGCTCTGACGGACGACGGCGGCGTGTGGTGGGAGGGCATGACGGAGGAAGTTCCGGCTCACCTGACCGACTGGCAGGGCAACTCCTGGACCCCGGACTCGGACAAGCCGGCCGCGCACCCTAACTCCCGCTTCTGCACCCCCATCGACCAGATCGATATGCTTGCGGAGGAATACTTCAGCCCCGAGGGCGTCGAGCTGTCCGCGATCCTCTTCGGAGGCCGGCGCAAAACGACCATCCCGCTGGTCACGGAAGCACGCAGCTGGGCCAACGGCATCTTCATGGGCTCAACCCTGTCCTCCGAAACGACGGCGGCCGCCGCCGGCCAGGTGGGCGTGCTCCGGCGCGACCCCATGGCCATGCTGCCGTTCATTGGCTACGACGCCGGTGACTACCTGAACCACTGGGTCAACCTGTCCGCCAAGGCCGACCCGGCCCGGCTGCCCAAGATCTTCCTGGTCAACTGGTTCCGCCGCACTGCCGAGGGCGGCTTCGCCTGGCCCGGGTTCGGCGACAATGCGCGCGTGCTCAAATGGGCCATCGAGCGCATCGAAGGCAAGGCCGCCGCCATCGACACCCCGATCGGCTACGTTCCGACCGGCGACGCAATTGACCTGACCGGCCTTGACCTCACGCCCGCCGATGTGGAGGCGGCTGTCCGGGTCGACCCCGCGGAATGGGCCGCCGAGCTGGAGTCGATCGAGGAGTGGTACGCGAACTTCGGCGAATCGCTGCCTGAGGCCCTGCGCGCCGAGTTGAACGGGCTGAAGGCCCGCCTGGGCTAGTTGGGTCCGTCAGGCGAAACTGCCAACAACGACGGCGCGGCACCTCGCGAGGTGCCGCGCCGTCGTCGTTTCCGGCCGGGCAATCAGCTGGCGAGCCAGATGTCCGGACCGAAGACCTCGTAGTGGATCCGTGTGGCCGGGATGCCGGCGTTGATGGCTTCGTTGCGGATGTTCTTCATAAACGGCAGCGGTCCGCACAGGTACAGGGAGGCGTTGGCCGGCAGATCGACCTCCCGCAGGGACATAAAGCCTTCCTTTGTGCCGGCTTGCGGCTGCTCGAGCCAGAGTTGGAGGCCGGCGCCGGGGAGGCGGTCGACGTCGTCGGTCATCTGCGCGCGCAGCGCCCAGCTGTCGAGGCTGCTTTCTGCATGCAGGACCAGGACCTGGCGATCCGATCCGGCCTCAGCGAGGGCTCGAAGGATGGAGGCGGTCGGTGTGCAGCCGATGCCTGCCGAGGCCAGGACTATGGGTCCGTCGCCCTCCTTGAGCGTGATCTCGCCGTAGGGGTTGGAGATTTCGATGACGTCTCCGACGGTGACGGTGTTGTGCAGTACCGGGGAGACCTCACCGCCGTCGTCGAGCTTGGTCGTGAAGCTGCGGCGGGTGCCTGCGGTGCCGGACAGTGAGTACTGGCGGACCTGGTGCAGGCCGTCCGGGAGTGTGACTTTGACGCTGACGTACTGGCCGGGGAGGGCGGGGGTGACGGGGGTGTCGTCCGCCGGTTCGAGCGTGAAGGTCATGGATCCGGTGCCCGCAGGGGTGGTGGCGGTGATCCTCCAAGGCGCCCACATAACGCCGTTGGCCTGAGCGGCATAAAGCCCCTTCTCGAGCTTGATCAGCGCGTCCGCCATGAGCCAGTAGACCTCGGTCCAGGCTTCGGCGATTGCCGGGGTGATGACGTCGGCCAAGTCGTCGGCGATCGCGGCGAAGAGGTGTTCGTAAACCACCTGGTACTGCGGTTCCGTGATGCCCAGGGACGCGTGGCGGTGTGCAATGCGGGACAGCACAGTCTCCGGCAGGGTGCCGGGGTTGCTCACCAGATGGCTGGCGAAGGCGGCGATGCTTCCGGCCAGGGCCTGTTGCTGGTTGCCGGAACGTTGGTTCGACCGGCTGAACAGTCCGTCCATGAGTTCGGGGTGGGCCTCGAAGAGCCGGGCGTAGAACTTGGGGGTGATCGCGCCGATCCGGGAACCGACCAGCGGGAGGGTGGCCTCGATGACCGGGAAGGACTTGTCCGAGAGCATGCTGACTCCTGAAGTAATGGTCCGGCGGCTTGAGCCGGGCCGAGACGCAAATACATGTATTTTATATGCAAGTATTTACACTCAAGTTCTACAGGGCGTGGAAAGCGGCTCCAAATCGACGGGATTCCCGGGCGCGCCGGAGGCGGGGCTCGCGGCGGGGTTCAATCCGCGCGCCAGATCGTACCGTCCCGGGAGGAATGCCGCGCGGATCAGAGCCCGGGTCGCAGCCCGATTGCCGCAAAAACGGGGGTCATTTGCTTGGTGGTGGGCAGCGAGGCGACGATGATGCCGTCCAGCTCGCGGTAGAAAGCTTCGCGGGCCCGGGACAGGGCGGCCCGGAGTTGGCATTCGTTGATGAGCGGGCAGGCGCCGTCGTCCGCGAGGCAGTCCGCCAGGTCGCGCCGCGGATCCAGCTGCCGCAGGAGTTGGCCAACGGTCGCGGACCTGCCGGCATTGCTCAGCCGGACGCCGCCGTTGCGGCCGCGCTCGACGTCGATCATGCCCAGCTCACGTAGTTTCGCCATGGCCTTACTGACGTGGTTGTACGGCGTGCGGACGGCATCGGCAATGGCCCTCGTGGTCAGAAGTCCGCCGTCGGGCGCCGCCGCGAGCACCATCATGGCGCGCAGGCTGACGTCCGCAAAGGCATTGATCTTCATAACATCAGCTTAGGCTGGTCTAGTCCACCCAGACGGTGGCCTCGTTGGTGTCGGCAGCGAGCTGGCCGAATTCGAGTTCCCGCGTGGCGGCGTTCGGTGCATATGGCAGGACCGCGGCGAAGAGGGACCCGTCCTGGTGCTCGGCGGCCACGTGGATGGCGTCCGAGTCTTCTTCCAGCAGCGTGATGTCGCAGACGACGGCGGCGGCCCGGAACTCGTCCCGGTGCTGCCGGAGCAGTTCGTTCAGGTCGCTGATCATGGCGTCGGCATCGAAGTCGCCCTCCGTGCCCTCCACCGCGTCGGCCGGCGTCACGGCGACCAGCCGGACCTCGCCGTCGTTTTCAACAACCAGCGCGAACGGCAAGAATGCTCCGTTGCGTTCCAACTGCTCCTGCGCTGCCCCTACGCCGGTGCCGAGCAGGTTCTCCAGGTCCGTCGCGCTGGCTTCCGGCACGGACGCACGCCACGAGTCCTGCTCTCCGGTGGTGGCCTCCACGGTCCTAGCCCCGGACCAGCGCGAGGACGCGGTCGCGGACGCGCTCCATCGTGGCGGCGTCGGTGGCCTCCACATTCAGGCGCAGGAAGGGTTCGGTGTTGGACGGGCGCAAATTGAACCAATAGCTTCCGTCCGCTGCGGTGAAGGTGCTGCCGTCGAGGTGGTCCACGGTGATGTCCTCGCCCTCGAAGTCGGCCCGGACCCGCTCCACGGCAGCGGCCTTGTCTTCGATCTTGGAGTTGATCTCCCCGGACGACCGGTAGGGCTCGTATTCGCGGCCCAGCTCGGACAGCGGACCCTCCTGCTCGCCGAGCGCGGCGAGGACATGCATGGCGGCCAGCATGCCGGTATCCGCGTTCCAGAAGTCTCGGAAGTAGAAATGGGCGGAGTGCTCGCCGCCGAAGACGGCACCCTCGGCCGCCATCTGGGCCTTGATGAACGAGTGGCCCACCCGGGTGCGGACCGCCCTGCCGCCGTCGCGTTCGATCAGTTCGGGCACGGCCCGGGAGGTCAGCAGGTTGTGGATGATCGTGGGGGTTTCCTCCCCGAGGGCCCGGGCGCGGGCGATTTCCCGCCGCGCCACCATGGCGGTGATGGCCGACGGGGAGACCGGATCGCCGTGTTCGTCGATCACGAAGCAACGGTCGGCATCGCCGTCGAACGCCAGCCCGATGTCCGCGCCGTGTTCGACGACGGCGGCCTGCAGGTCGCGCAGGTTTTCCGGCTCCAGCGGGTTGGCCGGGTGGTTCGGGAAGGAACCGTCAAGCTCGAAGAACAGCGGCACGATCTCAAGCGGCAGCTTCGGGAGCACAGCGTCGCCGAGCACCGCGGGGGTGGTGAGGCCGGACATGCCGTTGCCGGCGTCGACGACGACCTTCAGCGGCCGGGAACCACGGAGGTCCACGAGGCTGCGCAGATACTTCGCGTACCCCTTGAGGACGTCCTGCACACCGATGAGGCCGCGGGTGCCGGCGGCGGGGATGGAACCGGCGTTCAGGTATTCCTCGGCGCGGGCCTGGATTTCCCGGAGACCGGTCTCTGACGAGATCGGGACGGCGCCGGCCTTGGCCATCTTGATGCCGTTGTATTCGGCCGGGTTGTGGCTGGCGGTGAACACCGCGCCGGCCGCGTCCAGGGCGCCGCAGGCGTAGTACAGCTCGTCGGTGGAGATCAGGTCCAGCAGCTGGACGTTGGCGCCCCGGGTTGCGGCGCCGTTGGCGAAGGCCTTGGTGAATTCCGGCGAGGAGGGGCGCATGTCGCCGCCGACCAGGACGGTCTGTCCGGCCAGTTCCATCACGTCGACGAAGGCCGCGCCGACGGCTTCAACGATTTCCGCGGTAATGGTGCTGCCCACAATTCCGCGCACATCGTAGGCCTTGAAGGAAGCCGAGAGGTCAAAGGTCTTTGTCTGATCCGTAGTCACGGGACTTATCTTACGGTGCGGCCCCGGCACCGGAAGGGAAGTGCCTGGTGATTTGAGCCGGCCAGGTCCCGGGCCTCTCCACATAGCCGGGGCCGGGCGGGCCGGTGTCGGAGGCAGCTGGGATACTGAAGTAATGGTCCCTCACCAGAACGCTTACGCCCTTTCCGCCTCCGCCGCCACCGCCACCTCCATCCCAGACCCGGCTGCGGCCGACACTGCCGTCCCCGCGGCCACCGCCGGCGGCGTCCCGGCCGGGGCCTCCGATGCCGCCGGGACAGGGACCAGGGAACAGGCCCAGGCTGTGCTGCGCGAACTGGTCGGACACCCGGACGCGGAATTCCACGATGGCCAGTTCGAGGCGATCGAAGCGCTCGTCGACGGCGGGCGGCGGGCCCTGGTCGTGCAGCGCACCGGCTGGGGAAAATCCGCCGTGTACTTCGTCGCCTCGCTGCTGCTGCGGCGCCGCGGCGCCGGACCCACGCTGATCGTCTCCCCGCTTCTGGCTTTGATGCGCGACCAGGTGGCCGCGGCGGCCCGCGCCGGGGTCCGCGCGGTCGCCATCAACTCCGCGAACCAGCTGGACTGGGACACGGTCCGCGAGCAGCTCGCCGCCGACGAGGTCGACGTCCTGCTCGTCTCCCCGGAACGGCTGACGAATCCGGCCTTCCGCGAAAACCAGCTCCCCGAACTCATCCGCCGCACCGGACTCCTGGTCATCGACGAGGCCCACTGCATCTCCGACTGGGGCCACGACTTCCGGCCCGACTACCGGCGCATCGCGGACCTGATCACCCAGCTGCCGGACACCGTGCCGGTGCTCGCCACAACCGCCACGGCAAACTCCCGCGTGGTGCACGATATTGAGGAACAGCTGGGCAAGGGCGTATTGACGATCCGGGGCGCACTCGGCCGGGAATCCCTCCGGCTGGGCGTCCTGAACCTGCCGGATTCGCGCGAACGGCTGGGTTGGCTCCTGACGCACCTGGCGGACCTGCCCGGCAGCGGCATCATTTACACGCTGACTGTTTCCGCCGCGGAAGATACGGCCCGGCTCCTCGCGGACGCCGGCCACGAGGTGCTTGCCTACACCGGCCGGACCGATCCCGCGGACCGTGAACGGGCCGAACAACTCCTCAAGGACAACCAGGTCAAGGCGCTCGTGGCCACGTCAGCACTGGGCATGGGCTTTGACAAACCCGACCTTGGCTTCGTGGTGCACCTCGGTGCTCCTTCGTCCCCGGTGGCCTACTATCAGCAGGTCGGCCGCGCCGGCCGCGGCGCTGCGAACGCCGATGTCCTGCTGCTTCCCGGCTCCGAGGACCGCGACATCTGGCAGTACTTCGCCACCGCATCCATGCCGTCGGAGGAAAAAGCCGCAGCGGTGCTGACGGCTCTTGCCGAGGCCGGCGCGGCAGTGTCCACCGTCGCGCTCGAAGCCCGGGTGGACCTGCGCCGGACCCCGCTTGAGCTGCTGCTGAAGGTGCTGGCCGTGGACGGAGCGGTCGAACGCGTCGGCGGCGGCTGGCGGTCCACCGGCCGGCCCTGGCACTACGACGCCGAGCGGTATGACCGCATCGCCGAGGCCCGGGTGGATGAGCAGGATTCCATGGTGATCTACCAGGACACCGCGGGCTGCCGGATGGAATACATCACCTCGGTCCTGGATGACGAAACGGCACATGCCTGCGGACGCTGCGATAACTGCGCCGGCCGTTGGTTCCCGGCCGACATTGCCGCAATGGCGGCCGATGCCGCCGGTCAGACGCTGCGCCGCGCCGGTGTGGTGTTGGAACCGCGGCTGCAGTGGCCCAGCGGCATGGACCGGCTGGGCGTGGGCGTGAAGGGCAAAATCAAGCCGGAGGAAAGCGTCGCCGGCGGCCGGGTGCTGGCCCGGCTGACGGACCTGGGCTGGGGTGGCGCCTTGCGCGAAGCCTTTGCCGCCGGCGCGCCCGACCGGACCGTGGACCCGGGCATGCTGCAGGCCTGCGTCCAGGTCCTGCGTGAGTGGGGCGCCGCGGACGGCCGGAATCCCGGCTGGAGCGGGGCCGGACGCCCGGCAGCGATCGTCAGCGTCCCTTCGCGGAGCAAGCCGGAGCTCGTGGATTCCCTCGCCCGGGGCATCTCCGGGATCGGGCGTATTCCGTATCTGGGCCAGCTGGAGCTGGCCCACGGCGGGCCCACGGGCGGCCGCGGCGGCAACAGCGCCTACCGCCTGGCCGGCGTCTGGGACCGGCTGGTCGTTGGCCCGGAGCTGGCAGCGGCCCTGGCCGGCGTCGAGGGCCAAAGCGTGATGCTGATTGATGACCTGGCCGATAGCCGCTGGACCGTGACGGTCGCCGGGCGGGCGCTTAGGCTCGCCGGCGCGGGGGCGGTGCTGCCGCTGGTGCTGGGCCAGGCCGGCTGACTTCGGCTCCCGCATGGCGGGGAAGGAAAAGGCTGTCCAGGGTGCTCAGGAGCATCAGGGCGGCGATGGCCAGGAAAGCTGCGCGGTACGCCGCCAGCGGATCAGCGGCGGCCCCGGGGCCTGTGACGGCTGCCTCCACGCCGCCGGTCGGATCGAAGAGGCGCAGCAGCAACGCGGCGACGGCGATCCCCGCGCCGGTCGCGAGCTGCACGAGGGTGGCCGATACGGCATTGGCGGACGGCAGTTTGATGGTCTCGACGTCGGCGTACTGGACCGAGGCATAGGCCGAGAACCCGATCGACCGGAAGGCCCCGCTGGCCACGAGGAGCACGGCGATGAGGGGTTCCGGGGTGGCGGCGTCGAGCAGGGCGCACAGGCCAAAGGTGGCCGCGGAGGCCAGCGAGGCGAAGACCAGGACCGCTTTGAAGCCGAACCGCCGGATCAGCGGTGTCGTGGCAGGCTTGATGCCGATGTTGCCGACGAAGACCGCGGCCACCATCGCCCCGGCATGCAGCGGATCCCAGCCAAAGCCGTTCTGGAACATCAGCGGCAGCAGGAACGGCACGGCGCTGATGCTCAGGCGGTAGATGAAGCCGCCGCTTGCCGCGGCGCGGAAGGTGCGGGCGCGGAAAACGGCGAGGTTGAACAGCGGTGAGCGCGCCCGCCGCATCCAGGCCATGGCGGCGGCGAGAGCGAGCAGCCCCGCGGCAATGGCCGCGGCCGCCGGCGCCCCGGCCATATGCCCGCCCGTGAGCTCCAGCCCGATGACCAGCGAGCCGACGCCCAGGGTTGTTAGCGCCAGGCCGGGCCAGTCCAGGCGGCGTTGGCTGTCCGCGGCGCCGGCCGGGACCAGCCTCAGCGCGGCCAGGAACGCCGCCAGCCCCAACGGGAGATTGATCAGGAAGATCCAGTGCCAGGACAGGTACTGGGTCAGGGCCCCGCCCACCAGCGGCGCCAGCACGGGCGCCAGCAACCCGGGCCAGACGAGGTAGGCCGTGGCCCGCAGCAGGTCCTTCTTCTGCGTCCCGCGCAGCACCACCAAGGTGCCCACCGGGACCATCATGGCGCCGCCGGCGCCTTGCAGCACACGGCTCAGGGTCAGGGCGGTGAGGTCCTGGCTGAGCGCGCACAGCAGCGACGCGACCGTGAACACCGCAATGGCGAGGCAGAAGACCCGGCGGGCCCCGAACCGTTCGGCGAGCCAGCCGCTGAGTGGAATCCCCATCGCGACGGTCATGAGATAGGCCGTCATAGTGATGTTGACGTCGGCGGAAACCACCGAAAAATCCGCCGCGATACTGGGAATCGCGGTGACCAGGACCGTTCCGTCCAGGAACTCCATAAAAAAGGTGGCAGCCACCAGCAAGGCCAGCCGCGGACTCCAGCCCGCGGGCTCCTGCCCGTCGCCGGCCGGTGGTGTGCTCATGCTGCGGTGCGCGCCGGCAAGGGTCGGCCCGCTCCCACGGTCGCGTCCCCCGCTCTGGTGCCATTCATAGAGCCATCCTGTCATTAGGACATAGTGCGGGGCACCGGGCGTCCGGCAGCCGGACGGCGGGTCAGCGCGTCCCGGCCATCGCCTCCAGGACCGCCATGGCGGCGTTATGCCCGCCAATGGCACTGACCGCGCCGCCGCGGCGGGCCCCGGATCCGCACAGCACGATGCGCGGATCATCCGTTGCCACCCCCCAGCGTTGTGCCGGGCTCTCCAACGGGGCGCCGTCTTCAACGAACGGCCAGTCCAGTCCGCCGTGGAAGATGTTCCCCCGCGGCATGCCGACCGCCCGCTGGATGTCCAGGGTGGTCTTGGTCTCGATGCAGGGACGACCGTCCGGGCCCGTCAGGAGCAGATCCTCGACCGGTTCGGCGAGGACGGAATTCAGCGATGCCAGGACCGCGGCCTGCAGTTCGGCGCGCCGGGCGTCGTTGTTCTCCGCACTGATCAGCCGGTCCGGAACGTGCAGGCCGAACACGGTGAGGGTCTGTGCCCCTGCGGCCTGCAGTTCGGGGGAGAGGATGCTCGGGTCGGTCAGTGAATGGCAGTAGATCTCGCACGGCAGCGGCGAGGGTACCGTCCCGTCCGCGGCGCTGAGGTAGGCGGCATCCAGCTGTGACCAGGTCTCGTTGATGTGGAACGTTCCGCCGAAGGCCGCCTCCGGGCTGACGGTCGGGTCAAGGAGCCGGGGCAGGCGCCGGAGCAGCAGGTTGACCTTCACCTGGGCCCCCTCGCGCAGGTGATTCGGGTTGACGGTGGCCGCCGGGGCCGCCACCTCTGCAGGCCCTGCCCCGGGGGCGGCCTCCGCGGGTGCGGCGCCCGCGTTCCGCAGCCGGTCAAGGACGACGGGGGCCACATTGGCGAGGATCCACGATCCCGTGGCGGTCGCGCTGCCGCCGCCGAGCCGGTAGGCCACGGTCCCGTCCGGGCGCACGGCGGTGACCTCCGCGTTGGTCACGATGGTGGCGCCGGCATCGCGGGCAGCGCGTTCGAGTTCGCCGGAGACCGAGCCCATTCCGCCGACCGGGACGTCCCAGTCGCCGGTCCCGCCGCCGATCAGGTGGTACAGGAAGCAGATGTTCTGCTGCAGGTCGGCGTCGTCGGCGCGGGAAAAGGTGCCGATCAGGGCGTCGGTCAGGACGACGCCGCGGACAAGGTCGTTCTTCAGCCGGGCCGTGATCGCCTCCGCGATGGGGCGCTCGATCATCTCCTCCCAGGCCCCTGCGGCGCCCGCCGCGGCGGCCAGGGACCGCGCCTCGGACCTGGTCCGCAGCGGTGATGTCATCGTGGGCCACAGCGCCTCGGTGAGCTTCCGGCACCCCGCGTAGAAGTCGTTGAACGCAGCGAATTCGCCGTCCGCGGCGCCGACGGCGGTGAAGGACGCTGCCGTGGCCCCGGCATCGCCGTTGTCGATCAGCAAGGCCCGGCCGGCCAGACCCGGATCCGGGGTGTAGGACGAGTACCGGCGCCGGGCCAGTTCGATCCGCAGGCCGAGGTCCTCGATGATCTGCTGCGGAAGCAGGCTGACCAGGTAGGAGTACCGCGACAACCGGGCGTCGACGCCGTCGAACGCCCGCGCGGAAACCGCCGCGCCGCCGGCATGCTCGAGTTTCTCCAGCAGCAGCACCGATTTGCCGGCCTTCGCCAGATAGGCTGCCGCGGCCAGGCCGTTGTGGCCGCCGCCAAGGATGATCGCATCAAATGCGGAAGTGTCAGACATGCGCCCATCCTGCCATCCGGACCTGCCGTGGCCCGGCAAGTACGCGGCCGGTGTCGGCCGGACACGCAAAAGGCCCCGGTCCAGGACCGGGGCCGAACGCGGAGACGGGGGGATTTGAACCCCCGGTGGAGTTGTGCCCCACACTTCATTAGCAGTGAAGCCCATTCGGCCGCTCTGGCACGTCTCCAATTGCTAGCAACTAGCCAACCAAGGATACGCAGAAGGAGGCACGCAGCGCAAAACGGCCGACGCGCGGTCACTGGGTCAGGCTGCGGGGCCCGCCAGCGAGCGCCACAGGAAGTGCTGGCTGCGGCTCTGCAGTGCGGCCGCCTGCCGGTTGTCCGAGGCGCCCGCGTGGCCGCCTTCCAGCGCCTCATGGAACCAGACGTTCGGGATGCCCATCGCCTGCATGCGCGCCGCCATCTTCCGGGCCTGCACGGGTCCGACGCGGTCGTCCGAGGTAGCGGTCCAGATGAACGTCTCCGGGTAATCCACCCCGTCCTTGAGCAGGTGGTACGGGGAGAACGTCCGGATGAAGTCCCACTGCTCCGGCACTTCAGGGTCGCCATACTCGCCGATCCAGGAGTGTCCCGCGGAAAGCTTCGTGTACCGGCGCATGTCCAGGAGCGGAACCCCGCAGGAAACGGCGCCGAACAATTCCGGGTACTGCGTGAGCATGTTCCCGACCAGCAGGCCGCCGTTCGAGCCGCCGACGCAGCCGAGGCGCTGGCGGGAGGTGACGCCGCGGGAGATCAGGTCCTGCGCGACGGCGGCGAAATCCTCGTAGGCGCGGTGCCGGTTTTCCTGCAGGGCAGCGCGGTGCCAGTCGGGGCCGTACTCGCCGCCGCCGCGGATGTTTGCCACCACGTACACGCCGCCGCGGGAATGCGCGGCGTCCCCGTCGGCGCCCACGGATGCCGCGGTGCGCCGCTCCAGCCAGGCGCGGCCGATCGCCCCGCTGTAGGCCGGGGTCCGGGAGATCTCGAATCCGCCGTAGCCGGAGAGCTGGGTCGGGTTCTCGCCGTCCAGCACGAGGTCCTTGGCGGCCACCTGGAAGTAGGGGACCCGGGTGCCGTCCTGGGACACGGCGAAGTGTTGCTGGACCTCGTAGTCCGCCTCGTGGAAGAACGACGGCGAGGACCGGACCACCTCATGGGTGCTGGCCACACCGCCGGCCGGCGCGGGGCCGGCGCCATCGCCGCCGGCCGGAACGCGGCGCAACGTGCCCCGGGTGAGGGTGGTCGGCGTCGTGAATCCGGTGGCGACGAGCCAGAAGTCATTCCCCGCCCCCGGGGCGGTTTCGTCCGCAACCTGGCTGTCGCCCACCGTCCCGTCCTCAGCGTCCGCGGCGTCGTCCTCGTCGTCGACGGCGAACGCGTTGACATCGTGCAGCGGCGGGCAGGCGTCCAGCGTCGTAGAGGCCCAGGCGACGTCCGTGCCCGTGCGCTGCGGATCCAGGACCCGGATCTCGGAGGATACGTCGCGCAGCAGGTTCAGCAGCAGGAAGTCGCGGGTCCAGGACCACGACTGCAGCGATGTGTGCGCATCCGGGGTGAACAGCACCGACAGTTCCCGGCGGCCGGCGAGGAAGTCCTCGAACCCGGCCGCCAGCAGGGAACCGGCCGGGTACGTGGCGCCGTTGACGGTCCAGTCCTTCTGCGGCCGGAACAGCAGCCACTCGCGGTGCGCGCTCAGGTTCACCTCTGCGGGAACGTCGAACTGCACCCACTGACCGTCCCGCAGGACCGAGGTGGTTTTTTCGAAGAAGCTGATCCAGTCCACGGCGAACGTCCGTTCGAAACCCGGGGTGGAGTCATGGGCCACGATCGCCATCATGTGATCCTGCGGGATGTCGAACAGGACCTCGGCCTGCGCGAGGGACCCGCCGCGGGGCAGCCGCACCCCGGTCCGGGCATAGGAGGAGGTGGTGCGCGGCAGGCCATCGGCGGTGGTGGCGACCAACAGGGTGTCCGCATCCAGCCAGGAGGCGCTGCCCTTGCCCACCGGAAGGTCAAAGCCGCCCGCGGCCGGGTCAACGAAGCCGCGGGACTCGACGTCGAACTCGCGGTGGCGGTTCGCGTCACCGCCGTCGGGGGAGAACGCCAGCAGGGCGCGCCGGTGCGGTTCTCCGGCGGGCGGCCGGAGGAAGCTGGCTCCGTGGAACACCCAGTCCTGGCCTTCCTCGGCGGCGAGCGCGTCCACGTCCAGCAGGACGTCCCACTCGGGCGATCCTGCCCGGTAGCTCTCCCAGCGGGTGCGCCGCCACAGTCCCCGGGGGTTCGCCTTGTCCTTCCAGAAGTTGTAGTACCAGTCGCCGTGTTTGCCGACCATGGCGATCCGGTCCGTGGAATCGAGAACCTCCAGAATGCTGTTTTCCAGCCCGGCGTACTCCGCATCCTCCAACAGTTCCTCGGTGCGGGCGTTCTGTCCGCGGACCCAGGCGAGTTGTTCCGCACCGTAGATGTCTTCGAGCCAGATGTTCTCGTCAACGGGCTCGGGAGAGGCGGCGGTGCCCGGGCCGGTTCCGGCGGGGCCGGAAGCCGGCGGGAGATAAGCATCGGTGGTCGTCATTGGCCCATGTAAGCAACATGGCGCCGCGCTAGCAAGTCAAGGGCCCGGTCAAGCGGTCCGGCAGGTTGCCGATACTCTGGTTCCCGTGGGCACAACGCAAAGCATCCGGACGGCAGTCATCGGCGCCGGTCCCCGGGGCACGAGCGTGCTGGAGCGCCTGCTGGCCAACTGGACACCGGCCGGTCCCGCCCATACCCTCCACATCGATGTGATTGACCCGTACCCGGCGGGCCCCGGGCACGTCTGGCAGCCCGGCCAGTCACGGCTCTACCTGATGAACACGCAGTCCTTCTATCCCACCATCGTCCCGCAGGACCAGGACCTCGCCAGGCCCCTCGCCGGCTTTACCTTCGAACAGTGGCGTGAACTCCAGCGCCGCCGCCCGGAACCGGCGCTGACGGCGGAGGAACGGGACGAACTGGCCCGGCTCGGCGCGGCGGATTTCCCCAGCCGGGCCCTCTACGGCCGCTACCTCTGCTCCACGCTGGAGTTGCTGCTCAGCCGCCTGCCGGCCGGCGTCACCGTGGACTTCCACCGGGCTGCGGCGACGACAGTCCGGCCTGTGGCCGCAGAAGTGCCCGGCGCAGCCGGGCCTGCCAGGGACCGTCCGGCTGCGGGATCCGGTGGCGTTGCCACCGGGGACGACGGGACGACGGGATTCGACGTCGGCCTCGACGACGGAACCCGGCTCACCGTTGACTCGGTGGTGCTGGCGCTCGGCCACGTCGAGGCACGGCTCAGCGCCGAGCAGAGGAAGCTGCAGGCCGCCGCGGCCGAGCTCGGACTTCTGTACCTGCCCCCGGCCGCCCCGGCGGACGTGGACTGGGACCGTGTTCCGGCCCGCCAACCGGTACTGGTGCGCGGAATGGGGCTGAACTTCTTTGACGTCATGGGCCAGCTGACGGAGGGGCGCGGCGGCAGGTTTGTCACCGGCGACGACGGCGGGCTCACATACCTGCCCTCCGGCAGGGAACCGCTGATCCTGGCGGCCTCGCGCCGCGGCACTCCGTACCGGACCAAGGCCACCCTGTCCGGTTACTACCCGGCCGCCGTCTCGCTGCGGTATCTGACTGAGCGTGCGATCGGGAAGTTCGCTGAAATCGGCGTCCGGCCCTCCTTCGACCATGATCTCTGGCCGCTCCTGCACCGCGACGCCGTGTGGGCGTACTACTCAACACTCGCGCGCTCGCAGCCGGACGCCATCGTGACCGGATCCGAAGAGTTTCTGCATGCATTGGACGACGCCATGCGCCCGCATGCCCACTCCACGGTCCGCTGGGAGGACACCGCCGATTCCGTGCTCGATGTGCATGTCCGGCCCGGCTACCGGCTGGACCTCCTAGGCCTCGCCGCACCGCTGGCCGGCCGGTCGTTCAAGTCCCGTGACGAACTGGACGCGGCGGTCGAGGCGTACCTGGTTGATGACGCGCGGCGCTCGGCGCTCGGCGAAGACGATCCGGTGAAAATGGCGATCGGCGCCCTGCACCACGGCCGGGCCGTGCTGAAAACCGCCGTGGCCGACGGTGGGATTACGGACGAGTCCTGGGTTGCCGGGCTGCGCGGCTGGTTCGAATCCTTTGTGGAAGGCCTGGCCAGCGGCCCGCCGGCTTTGCGCGCGGAACAGCTGGCGGCCTTGGTCCGTGCGCGGATCGTCCGCTTCGTCGGACCGGACCCCAAGTTCACGGTGGACCTGGCTGCCGGAATGTTCACGGCAGCATCGCCCTGGGTGGGCAGCGGGCCCCACGACGGAATCCATGGCAGCGCCGTGGCAGGGGAGGTTGTGGCGGCCGCGTGCATGATCGAGGCGCTGGCCCCGTCGAACAGGGTCGCGGTCAACGACTCACCACTACTGGGGCAGTTGCTCGCGGACGGCTGGGTGCGGCCGCGCCTCATGATGACGGTGGAAGGCGCCCCGGTGGAGACGTCCGGGCTTGACGTGGCCCCGCACCCGTACCGGCCACTGGCAGCCAACGGTTCAGTCACCCAGGGCCTCTATGTCCTCGGACTCCAGCTGTCCTCCACCCAGTGGGGGACCGCCATTGCCGCCGAGGCCCGGCAGAAGTCCGGTCCCGCCTACCGCAGCGGCCAGCGCACCCTGCACGACGCCGACGAGATCGCCCGCGACATCCTCGGGCGCTGAATCCCTCCGCCGTCCCCAATGAGCATGCCCTCCGCCCGGCACGCCAAGAAATGAGCATGCCCTCCGCCCGGCACGCCAAGAAATGAGCATGCCCTCCGCCCGGGCTGAGCAATGGACATATAGCCAACATGTCCATTGCTGCGGCCCAGGGGAGGGCATGCTCAGTGGGGGAGGGCCGCGAACTAGCCCTTGGAGTCCTTGGAGTCCTTGGAGTCCTTGAGGCACTTGCGGTAAGCCGCCATCGCGGTGCCGTAGTTCTCCTGTCCCGCGTTGTCGGCAGGACGCTGCGGCTTGACCGGGGCCTTGCAGGTCGGCGGGACCGGCTCGCTGGCCGCGACCGTCACGGCGGCCTTGACCACGGTGCCGGACTCGACCGCGGTCAGCACCAGGGTGCCGGCGCCGGCCGCGGCTCCAGCGGGCACCTTCAGATCAACGGTGGCAGCGCCGGCGGACACCGGAACCGAACCCAGATCGGTCACAGTTCCCTTGGCATCGGTGAACGTGGCGCGCAGCGCGGTGTTGACCGGGCTGCCGAGCGAGGTCAGGTCGAGCTTGGAGACGGCCAGCGTGAGGGCATCCCCGCCCTTGACCTCGGCGGCCGTGGTGTTCACGACGGCCACGGTACGCCGGGCGAAGTCCGGCGAGACCGAATCGTTGGCCCGCAGATAACCGATCCAGGCGTCCCGGTCGATCAGCCCGGAATCCCTGGTGTTGCTGCCCTGCTTGAAGACCCGGAAGTTGTCGCCTCCCGAGGCCAGGAAGCTGAAGGTCCCGATCCGGTAGGACTTCGCCGGGTCAATCAGCGCACCGTTGACGCGGATCGAGGTGATCCGGTCCCCGGCGGCCCGGGCGGCGTCGTACGTGTAGTTGACGTTCTTGGACAGCCCGAGCTGCTGGTAGGCGCGGCTGGGGACCGTGCCGTCCGGGTTGGTCTGCCACTGCTGCTCCAGGAGCGTCTTGACCTGCGCGCCGGTCAGCGAGGTGGTCCACAGGTTGTTCACGAACGGCAGCACGGCATTGGCCTCGGCGTAGGTGATGGTGCCGTCCGGGGCGTAGTACAGCTCGTTGCGCAGACCGCCCGGGTTGACGACGCCGATTTCGGCGCCACCCAGCTCGGGGGCCTCCAGCGCGTCGACCAGGGCATCGGCCACGAGGTTGCCCAGCGTGGATTCGTTGCCGCGGTCATCGCGTACGGCCGGGGAGCCCGCGAAGGCCGTGGTGATATCAGCGGTGACCTTGCCCACCGGCTGGTTGCCGACAACGGCCGCGTCGGCCAGGGCCTTGTCCACAATGGCCTTGACGGCCGCGACCCGCGGGTACTGGGCCACGAGGTCGCCCGCCGGCTGTTCCGCCGTCGTCGTGCGCTTGATATTGGCGGCCTGATAGCCGGTGACTTCCTTGGACTGCGTGTCGATGGTGAGCTGGATCTGGCCGATGTACTCGCCGTAGTTCCCGGTCTGGACGATCGGGCGGGTCTTGCCCGGCATACCCGGCACGGGGGCGTCCCAGGCGTACTGCTTGTGGGTGTGGCCGTTGAAAATGGCGGCAACGTCCGGGGTGACCTCGGTGACCATTTTCGCGAACGGGCCGCCGGCGGCGACTTCCTGCTCAAGGCTGGAGCCCTCGGGCGCGCCGGAACCGGCGCCGTCGTGGTTGGTTGCGATGATCACGTCGGCGAGTTTGCCGGCCTTGATCGTCGCGGCGACGCGGTTGATGGCGTCGACGGGATCGCCGAATTCAAGTTCCGTGATTCCGGCCGGGGTGACCAGGGAAGGCACTTCCTGGGTCACGGTGCCGATGACGGCGACCTTGATGCCGTTCAGGTCAAGGACCGTGTACTCGGGCAGGGCCGGCTCCGAGGTTCCTTTCCGGTAGACGTTGGCGCCCAGGTGGGGGAACTTCGCGTTGGACCCGCCGGCAATCACGCGCTCCCGCAGGTCAGCGAAGCCGCCGTCGAACTCGTGGTTGCCGACCGCAGAGGCGCGCAGGTCCAGTGCGTTCAGCACGTCGATGGAGGGCTGGTCCTTGGCGACGGCGGAGGCGAACAGTGAGGCGCCGATGTTGTCTCCGGAGGACAGGAAGGCTGTGGCCCCCGGGGCAGCCGCGGCGCGGAGTTTCTCGATGGTTCCCGCGAAGAACACGGTGTTGGAGTCGATCCGGCCGTGGAAGTCGTTGATTCCCAGCAGGTTCAGCTCAACGGTGGCCGGGGTTGCGGGCAGGTTCAGGCCGACGACGACCGGGTCGTGGTCGCTCGCCCGGAACGGATCTGCCGCGTAGTAGTTGGTGACGTTGTTGTTGAACCGGCTGTATTCAAGGGCCACGGACTCCACAGAGTTAATGTTCCAGATGTCCGCCCCGGTCACCACCCCGTTGGCTGCCGGGGAGGCCAGGATGTGGTCCAGGGAGCCCACGAGGCCGCCGAAAAGGTAGGAGTGTTTAGCGGACCCGTCGGCGTTCTTGGCCTTCTCGTCCTGGTTGATGTAGCCCGCGGCGGTGAAGACGTTGATCGGGTCTTCCTTGGCGTAGGCGTTGAAGTCACCGATCAGGAAGACCTTGTCGGTGCCTTTGGAGGCCTGCAGGTCGGTGGCGAACTGCAGCAGGGACTTCGCCTGCGCGGTGCGGGCCAGGTTCGAGTTGCCCTGCCCCTTGTCGGTGTCATCCGGGGTGGCCGCGGAGCCCTTGGACTTGAAGTGGTTGGCGATGGCGATGAACTTCTGGTCGTCCCCCGCACCGGCCGGCTTGAAGACCTGGGCCAGCGGCTTGCGTGCGGTGGAGAAGGCGGCGGTGTCGTTGTGGATGATGGACTCGCCGAGCGGTTCGGCGGCAGCCGGCTTGTAAATGAACGCGGTGCGGATCATGTCCTCGTCGGCCAGCGGGGGAGCGTTGGCGGGCGTGCGGACGTAGTCCCAGATGCCGGGCGTCGCGATGTTGAGCGAATCGACCAGTTTGGCGAGCGCATCGTCGCGGTTCTTGCCGAACTGTGCCGAGTTCTCGACCTCCATGAGCGTCACGACGTCGGCGCCGGAACCGGAGATGGCGGCGACGATCTTCGCCTGCTGGCGCTGCAGGTTCTCTGCGTTGGCGGCGCCGCGGACGTTGCAGCCGCTCTTGACCGTGATCGGGTTGCCGGCGCGGTCGGTGTTGAACACGCACCCTGAGACCTGGTCGCCGGTGGTGGTGAAGTAGTTCAGCACGTTGAAGGAGGCGAGCTTGAGGTTCCCGCCGACGGCAGCGGGGGCATCGGCGCGGGTGGAGCCGAAGCTGACCGGCTGGACCGTCCCGGCGTTCTCCGGGGTCAGCGCGGTGAGCGGCTGGAGCTTCCAGGCGCTGTTGGCGAAGCCCAGGACCACGTTCGTCGTGAACGTCACGGGTGCGCCCACCCGGACGTGCTCGGTGGCGGTCAGGTAGGGCAGGGCCAAGGACTTATTGGCGGCATTGAAGAAGTTGGTGGTGGCGCCGTCGTCGATCCTGATGCCCCGGGCAGCATTGGCGGCGACGGTCGCCGTGTGGGCGGTGGAACCGTACTCCGCGACGGCGGTGGGCTGTTCCAGCGGGGTGGTGCCGCCGGCCAGTCCGATTTCACCGTACTGGTTCAGGGCGTAGTTGTCGGCGACGGTGACCGGTCCCTGCGGGGCCAGGAGCATGCCTTCGAGGCTTTCGCGGACAGTCTCGTCGGCGGGCAGCGTGAAGGTGCTGGCCTTGACCTCGGGGGCGGCTTCGGTGAGCTTCGTCAGGGCTGCGGCGTCGGCGACGCTGAGCTGGGTCTGGCCGAAGAACTCGCTGACGGCACCGGTGACTTCGACGTAATCGCCGATCTGCACCGATCCGACCGTCGCGGGGGAGTGGACGAAGATTCCGTCCGACGCCGTGTGTCCGGCCAGGTCGCCGCCGGTTCCGGGGGTCTGGAGGTAGTAGCCGGCAAAGCCGCCGGTGGGGTACGCGGCGGTGACTTTGCCGCGCGTCGTGACGGTGCTGCCGACGAGCGGGCTGGCGGTGCCGTCGCCCTGGATCTGGTCGATGGCCTTGATCGCCGGCGGGGTCACGGGGGCCGGGTCAGGCTCCGGGGCGGGCGCCGGGGTGCCGGCCGCCGTCGGCGTGATGGTGGCGCTGAGCGTGAAGTCGGTCGAGTTGTTGTTGCTGTCCGCGCCATTGCTGCGGTTCAGGCTCTTGACATCGGCGTTGCCGGACGGCGCCTTGGCCGCCTGGGTCTCGAAGGTGTTGGAAGTGCCGTAACCGAGGAGATCGGCGACGTTGGCGGGTTCAATCACCGAGCCGCTGGCGAGCGGATCGACGGCCGCGGCCTGCCGGGCGAGCACGATCGTGCCGGTGGTCCCGGAGGGGTTGAAGCCGGGGGCTTCGACGTCGGCGGCCGGAAGCTCCGCTGCCGTGGACGCGGAGCTGTTCGTTCCGCCCTTGAGCAGGTAATAGCCCTTGGCCGGGATGCTTCCCTTGAGCGCGGCGACGCTGCTGGGGGCGCCCGCCCCCGTGCCCGAGCGGTACTGCAGGGACCAGCCCTCCAGCGCCACGGCCGCATCGGAGGTGTTGTAGAGCTCCACGAATTTGTTCTTGAAGGCTGCGCCGGAGCTGCCGCCGCTGAGGTAGGCCTCGTTTATGACTACCGGTGACGAGCCGGGGGGCGGGGCGTCAACGGCAAAGGCCGGCGCGGCGGCAAGCGGTGCCGCGACGAGGGCAGCCGAGAGCGCCGTTCCCAGCGTCGTTTTCCAACTGATGTATTTCATCCGCTCTAACTTTCATGAGGTTGCCCGGGTAAGGGCGAGGTGGGAGGTGTTTGGGTGGTACACGGGGGCCGGTCTTTGCTCCTGGTCGAGCGGTTTCCGGCACAGCAAAGCAGGAGGGAATGAACACGGGGTGGATGGCATGTGCATTCGGCGGGACGTCCCCCAGCGGGACGCAGCGCAGCCGTCGCCGGGCTGCAACGGTGCAGCTCCGGCGGCGGTAAGAGTGCCCTGGATCACAGGTTACCGGTCGGTATGGGTGCAGCGCGTGAACGGCGCCGCAATCCTGCGGAAATCCTGTGCCGCGAGCCCGGCCGGTGCCCGGAGCGGCAGGACTCCGTTCCGGCGGGTGGCTAGTCGATCACGAGGAACGGTGCGCCGGTGGGATCCGTGAGGGTGGCCAGCCGGCCGTGCGGGCTGTCCTCCGCCGGGCGGACCACGGAGGCGCCCAGGGCAACGGCCCGCTCCACGGCGTCGTCGGTGTTGCTGACACCGAAGTAGGTCGCCCAATGGGAGGGGACAGCGTCCGGGAGGATCGCGCCGGCGTCCATGATGCCGGCCTTGGCGTTCTCATCTTCGCCGAGCGTGGTGTAGCGGAATTCGGGGTCGTCGCTCATGACGTGGGTGTCCCAGCCGAAGACGTCCCGGTAGAACTGGACGGCCTTGTCGTAGTCCTTGGCGAGCAGTTCGTGCCAGACCGCGGTGCCCGGTTCGGCGGCGAGCTCGAACCCTGTCATCTCCCGTGGCTGCCAGATGCCGACGGCAGCTCCGCTGGCATCGCCGAGCATCGCCATGTGGCCCTGTTCCGGGATGTCCATGACGCCCATGTGGACCTGGCCGCCGTGCTCCCCGGCTGCCTGGACGGTTGCGGCTGCGTCGTCCGAACGCAGGTACGTGGACCACATATCCGGCATGCCGGCCTGGTCTTCCTGCTTCTGCATCATGCCGGCCACGCGCTTGCCGTCCTTGTACGCGGTGATGTAGCCGCCGTACTTCTCCTGGTCGTCGGCGACGAAAGTCCAGCCAAAAAGTTCCCCGTAGAAGGACTGGGCTTTGTCGGCGTCCGAGGTCATCAGATCGATCCAGCAAGGTGCGCCGTGGGTGTGTTCAGGCGTTGGCATCGAGGATTCCTGCTCTCTGCTACCGGGGCGGCGGGTGTGTCCCGGGCCGCCGTCGTGTGGGTGATGGAGACAACAGCGACCTTATGCGCAGGCACCGACCGTTTCAATGGCCAAGTCCCGGCCGCGGTCCACGCACCGCCCCAACCCCGGACGCAAAAATGCCCCCGGCCGCCGCTCAAATCGCGGTCGCCGGGGGCACCCTTTGCGGAAGGTAAGAGATTCGAACTCTTGGTACGGGGTTACCGCACACTGGTTTTCAAGACCAGCTCCATCGGCCGCTCGGACAACCTTCCCTAACGAGTAGTCTTTCATAGGCAGTCGACTGCCACAAAAACGCCGTGGTCCGGAACCGGCGTATGCGGTCCCGCCCCCTATTCTGGGGTGAGGTAGTGCCGTGCCTGGGTGCGCCGCACCGAGCGCACCAGGCCAGTGAAGAATCGGAGTTTCCCATGCAGGCTGTCTTCATCTCAGAGCCCGGCGGGCCGGAAGTACTGCAGGTTCGGGAGGTTGCGGCGCCGGTTGCCGGTCCGGGCGAGGTGCTGATCGACGTCGTCGCCGCAGGGCTGAACCGTGCGGATGTCCAGCAGCGCCGTGGCTATTACCCGCCGCCGCCGGGCGCCTCAGAGATTCCGGGGCTCGAGGTTTCCGGTCGCATCGCAGGATTCGGCCCCGGTGTGAGCAAGCCGTTCTCCGTGGGGGACAAGGTGGTAGCGCTGCTCTCCGGCGGCGGCTACGCCGAGCAGGTGGCGGTTCCGGCCGGGCAGGTCCTGCGGGTTCCCGACGGCGTGGACCTGGTCACCGCGGCGTCGTTGCCCGAAGTTGCGGCCACCGTCTACTCCAACCTCATCATGACGGCGCAGCTGCAGCCGGGTGAAACCGTGCTGATCCACGGCGCCACGGGAGGCATCGGCACCATGGCCATCCAGCTCGCGAAGGCTCTTGGCGCCCGCGTGGCGGCGACGGCGGGCACGGCCGAGAAAGTTGCCACGGCGACGGCCTTCCTCGGGGCTGACATTGCGATCAACTACGCCACGGAAGACTTCCCGGAGAGTCTGCGGGCGCAGAACCACGGAAAGGGCGCGGACGTGATCCTCGACGTCGTCGGGGCGAAATATCTCGCCCGGAACGTCGAGGCGCTCGCTGACTACGGGCGGCTCGTTGTGATCGGCCTGCAGGGCGGGATCAAGGCGGAACTGGATTTGGGCGAGCTCTTGCGGAAGCGGGCCGCCATCATCGCCACGGCGCTGAGGCCACGGCCGGTGGAGGAAAAAACAGTCATCATGGACGCGGTCCGCGACGCTGTCTGGCCCCTGATCGCGGACGGGCGGATCCGGCCGCTGGTTGCCAAAACGTTCCCTTTGGCCCAGGCCGCCGCCGCCCACGAGTACTTTGATTCCGGCGATCACGTCGGCAAGGTGCTGCTGGTCACGTAGCCGGCCGCGGTTTGCTGCAGGGCATCGAATAACGATAAACTCATCCCATACGCGGTATACACGCGTCTTGGGGCGCGTGTATGCTGTGTGGTTCCTTGACACCCGGGAGCCCAATGTCCATCCGCCACAGTCTTCTGGCGCTGCTGCAGGACCGTCCACGCTACGGCTATCAGCTCCGCGCCGAGTTCCAGGACCGCGCCGGTGCGTCGTGGCCGCTCAACGTCGGACAGGTATACACCACCCTGGACCGGCTGGAACGTGACGGCCTCGTCCGCAAAGACGGTGAAGACGGCGACGGGCACGTCATGTACAGCATCACTCCTGCCGGGAAGCTCGAAGTCAGCGGCTGGTTCACCTCATCCGTGGCCCGCCCGAACCCGCCACGGAACGAACTCGCCATCAAGCTCGCGCTGGCGCTCACTACCTCCGGCTCCGACGCCGGCGCCATCATCCAGGCCCAGCGGGTCGTGTCCCTCCGCGCCCTGCAGGAGTACACAAAATCACGGCGCGAGACCAGCGCCGTCCAACGGCCGGCGGATACCGCCAAAATGCTGGTCCTCGACTCGCTCATCTTCCAGACCGAAGCGGAGATCCGCTGGCTGGACCTCTGCGAGGCGCGGCTCGTGCAGCTCGCCGGCCTGTCCGGTTAGGACAAACCGCCGCCACGACCCGGCGCGCGGCGGGTTCTCCGCCGTTCACCGCACCAACCAAGCCGCTCGGCGCAGTCCGGTGATGTGACCGGCGCCATGTTGATAGTGTCCCCTCGGGGCCGATATCTATCAGGCCCTTTGTCATGGTTTCTCAAGGAGGAGACATGGGTGTGACACCCACCGGCGGGCCAAGTACCGCACAACTCGACGACGGCATCACGCCGGATCCGTCACTCCCGCCCACGGCCGTCGACGACGACGTCCGCGAACGCGAAGAACGCCGCTGGACCCCGGGCAAGATCGCCCTCTGGACCGGCATCGCGCTGCTGGGCGGTGTGGCCTGGTTCATGCTGGCCATCATCCGCGGGGAGACCGTCAACGCGATCTGGTTCGTGTTTGCCTCGGTCTGCACCTACCTGATCGCGTACCGCTTCTACTCCAAGTTCATCGAGAAGCACCTCCTCCGGCCCGATGACCGCCGCGCCACTCCGGCCGAGTACAAAGCGGACGGCAAGGACTACGTCCGCACCGACCGCAACGTCCTCTTCGGCCACCACTTCGCCGCCATCGCCGGCGCCGGACCGCTCGTCGGACCGGTCATCGCCGCCCAGATGGGGTACCTCCCCGGCACCCTGTGGATCATCATCGGCGTCGTCTTCGCCGGAGCCGTCCAGGACTACCTGGTCATGTTCTTCTCCATGCGCCGCGGCGGCCGTTCGCTCGGCCAGATGGCTCGCGAAGAACTCGGCGTCATCGGCGGCACCGCCGCGTTGATCGCCACGCTGCTCATCATGGTCATCATCGTCGCAATCCTGGCCCTCGTGGTGGTCAACGCCCTCGGCGAAAGCCCCTGGGGTGTCTTCTCGGTCGGCATGACCATCCCGATCGCCCTCTTTATGGGCGTCTACCTGCGTTACCTGCGTCCCGGCAAGGTTATGGAAGTCTCCATCATCGGCTTCGTGCTGCTGATGGCCGCCATCATCGGCGGCGGCGCCGTCGCCGGCACCGAATGGGGTGCTGCATTCTTCCACCTGGATAAGGTGACCATCGCCTGGGGCCTGATCATTTACGGCTTCATCGCCGCGATCCTGCCCGTGTGGCTGCTGCTGGCCCCGCGCGACTACCTCTCCACCTTCATGAAAATCGGCGTCATCGGCATGCTCGCCGTCGCCATCATCGTGGTTCGGCCGGAAATCAACGTGCCCGCGTTCAGCGAATTTGCGAGCCGCGACAACGGACCGGTCTTCTCCGGCGCGCTCTTCCCGTTCCTGTTCGTCACCATCGCCTGCGGCGCGCTGTCCGGCTTCCACGCCCTCATCGCCTCAGGCACCACCCCCAAACTCATCGAGAAGGAACGCCAGACGCGGTTCATCGGCTACGGCGGCATGCTCATGGAGTCTTTCGTCGCCATCATGGCCCTGGTCGCAGCGCTCTCGATCGACCGCGGCATTTACTTCGCAATGAACGCCCCGGCCGCGCTGACCGGCGGAACCGTTGAAACGGCGGCCGTGTGGGTCAACTCGCTGGGTCTGTCCGGCGTGAACCTTACCCCGGACATGCTGGCGCAGACGGCTAAGGACGTCGGCGAGCAGAGCATCATCTCCCGCTCCGGCGGCGCCCCGACCCTCGCCGTCGGCCTGGCACACATCATGCAGCAGTTCATCGGCGGGCCGGCCATGATGGCCTTCTGGTACCACTTCGCGATCATGTTCGAAGCCCTCTTCATCCTGACCGCCGTCGACGCCGGCACCCGCGTCGCGCGGTTTATGCTGCAGGACTCGATCGGCAACTTCATCCCGAAGTTCAAGGAACACTCCTGGCGGCCCGGCGCCTGGCTCGCCACTGCCGTCATGGTCGGCGCGTGGGGCGCCGTGCTGATGATGGGTGTCACGGACCCCCTCGGCGGCATCAACACGCTCCTGCCGCTGTTCGGTATTTCCAACCAGCTGCTCGCCGCCATCGCGCTGTCGGTGTGCATGGCCATCGCGGCTAAGCGGGGCTCGTTCAAGTACCTGTGGATCATCGCCACACCTCTGGCGTTCGCTACGGTCGTGACCATTACGGCCAGCTTCCACAAAATCTTCTCGAGCACGCCCGCGGTGGGCTACTTCGCCAACAACGCGGCGTTCAGCAAGGCCCTTGCGGACGGCAAGACGTCCTTCGGTTCGGCCAAGACCGTCGCGGCCATGGAAGCCGTGGTCCGCAACACCATGATCCAGGGCATCCTGTCCATCGTCTTCGTGGTGCTCAGCCTGATCGTGATCATCACCGCCGTATTGGCCACCATCCGCGCGTTCCGGAACCACGCGGCCGGTATGCCGACGGCGGACAACGAGGACCGTCCGCGGCCCTCCCGGGTCTACGCCCCGTCCGGGCTCATCCCGACGCCGTCCGAGCGCGAACTGATGGCCGAATGGGACAAACTGCCTGACGATCAGCGGCTGGAAAAGGCGGGACACCACTGATGGGCGCGGTTGCCGGTGGTTTCCGCGGCTTCGCCACGTACTTCAAGGCGATCATGGGCGCCGACGCCTATACCAAGTATTTGGAGCACCACAAGGTCACCGGCCATGCGGACGCTCCAATGACAGAACGTGAGTTCTGGCGCGACCGCACCGACCGCCAGGACAGCAACCCGCAGGGCCGCTGCTGCTGACCTCCGGGCTTCGCGTTCATTTATTGGGGGGCCGCCGGTCACGGGAGTGACCGGCGGTTCCCACTTAAAGGCGCGACGGCGGCGCCCCGCACCGACCGTTCCCCATCTGCCGCTACATGAGAGTATGAACCCATGCGCGATCAGGACGACACCCAGTCAGCTGAAGATCTGCCCGTCGAGGGAACGCCCGTGGAGGACGCCCCGCCCGCGGCAGCTGAGTCCCGGTCCAGGCCTTCAGGTGCAGCAGTACCGGCCGGACGCGCCAAAGGCAGCCAGCTTCAGGACCTCGTCGACGAGCCGGCCAAGGTCATGCGGATCGGTACGATGCTCAAGCAACTGCTGGAGGAGGTGAAGTCGGCGCCGCTGGACAATGCCGCCCGCGCGCGTCTGGCCGAGATCCACCAGCGTTCCATCCGGGAACTCGAAGACGGGCTCGCTCCGGAACTGGTCGAGGAGCTTGAACGCATCCACTTGCCCTTCGCCGATGAGAGCACCCCCTCGGACGCCGAACTCCGGATCGCCCAGGCCCAACTGGTCGGATGGCTCGAAGGGCTCTTCCACGGGATCCAGACTGCCATTGCCGCGCAGCACGCCGCCCGTGAACACGCGGCCGCGCAGCTGCAGCTGCGCCAGTTGCCGCCCGGGACGATGATCGCGCCGGGCGTTGTCATCGGCGAAAATGGCGAGCCGCAGCGCGCCACCGCGTCCAGGCCGGGGGCTGAGCCGTCCTCGAATGCCGGCAGCGCCGAGCCCGAACACGGTCCCGGACAGTATCTCTAGGACAGCCTTGGGATTCTTTAGTGCCGCCCGGCAGGGTCGCAAAGACGATGCAGAACTCGGCAAGGGCCTCTGGCGACGGGCCTACGACCGCTTCACCCGGGGGCTGGACCGCTATCACCAGGTCCTCGAAGGGGTGGAAGACGAAGCCCTGTACGCGGAGCTGGTCGAGATCGCCAACGAACTGACCGCGGCCGCCGTGCGCGTCCGGCAGATCTGTGTTGAGGCGCAGCGGCGGGCGCCGAGCGAGGGGATGAACGTGCCCGGGGCGCTCTCCGGCGTCCACCGCTGCCTGTCCACGGCAGGTAACTCACTGGCGACGACTGCCGAGGCGGCGGCGATGCTGCGGCTCGCGGTCGGTCCCGTGCCCGCCGGTGCGGCGTCCGTTCGACGGCGTGCCGGGTCCGTGCTCGAACAGGTCAGCGACGCGGAGCGGAGACTGGCGGAGGCTGCCGGGGAAGACACAGTCCCGAACTAATCAGTGCCTGGGCGTCCATGCCTGCATTTATTCCCGCGAATCGGCGGAAATTCGGGGTTACGCGGCTAGCTTAGTTCGGCCCGAAGGCTGGCCGGACACCGCCGGAGTCGGCACTATATAAAGATGACTTCTTCACCTGAACTGACTTTCAATGACGGAAACACCATCCCGCAGCTTGGCTTCGGGGTGTGGCAGGTCGAGGACGACGTGGCCGAAAAGGTCGTCGTCCAGGCGTTCGAGGCCGGCTACCGGCACATCGACACCGCCATGATCTACGGCAACGAGGCCGGCGTCGGCCGGGGGATCAAAGCCTCCGGACTCAAGCCGGAGGACATGTTCATCACCACCAAGGTGTGGAACTCGGACCAGGGCTACGACTCCACGCTCGAAGCCTTCGATGCCTCGATGGCGCGGCTGGGCCTGGAGACGCTGGACATGTACCTGATCCACTGGGAGCAGCCGAAGCAGGACAAGTACGTGGAGACCTGGAAGGCCCTCATTGAGCTGCAGAAGCAGGGCCGGGTCAAGACCATCGGCGTCTGCAACTTCACCAAGGAGGCGCTGCAGCGCCTGATCGACGAGACCGGCGTCGTCCCGGCGATCAACCAGATCGAGCTGCACCCCTTCTTCAACCAGGCCGAACTGCGCGAATTCGGCGCTACCCACGGCATCCTCACCGAGGCCTGGTCCCCGCTGGGCCAGGGCGGGGAACTGCTGGAGAGCGCGCTCCTGAAGGAGATTGCAGCCAAGCACAACGCCACCCCCGCGCAGGTGGTCATCGCCTGGCACCTCGCGATCGGCAACGTGGTGATCCCGAAGTCCGTGACGGAATCCCGGATCCGCGAGAACTTCGCGGCCTTGGAGGTCACCCTCGACGAGACCGACATCCAGGCCATCAACGGACTGGACCGCTCGGCCGAAGGTGCCGGACGGATCGGCGCGGACCCGGCTGTCTCGGACTTCGCCTAGGCCAACGGCCCGGCCGCCGGAACAAAACCCGGCGCCCGAACCTTGGACCGCAGCAGGGCCTCCACCCGTCACGGGTGGGGGTCCTGCTGCCGTCCGGAGCCTGGCCGTGGCGTTGCCGCCGCGGCCGGCGTTGCGATCAGCGGCGGGTCAGGCGGCGGCCAGGTCCTTCGCGGGGCGCACGGAGTCAATGACTGCCCAGCCGTCCTCGTCCGCAACACACCGGTTGGCGAACCGGTCCGCGGCGGCGGCATCGTCAAAGACTTCGCTGCGGATCAGTCCGCAGGAGGTGTCCAGATAGGTCACTTCGAACCATGTGGCCGCGGCGCCATTGCCGGCAGCCCTGCCAGCGCCGGGACTTTCGGCGCCTGAACTTTTGCTGCCCTGGAAATCGCTGGTCTGGAAAGTCTGGTTGTTTTCCATAGTTCCAGTCTGCAACCGGCCTCCGACACTCCTGCGTCATTGCTCCGGCGTGTTGCCAAGACGCAGTACCCGTTCCCTGGCCAGGACCTCCTGGCGCATCGCCTTCCCGGCGGCCCGCACCGACTGCCCCGCCTCGGCGTCTGCCAGCGTGTGCTCCTTGCGGGCCTGCTTCAGCTCATCCTCGGTCCGGGCGAGCGCCGCCTGGAGCGCGCGGACCTCCTCGGCCAGTCGGGAAACCCGGGCAGCGGCGGCCGCCAGGTCCTGCCCGCGCTGCTCCGCCGTCCGGACGGCCGCCCGGGCTGTTTGCTCGGCCGCCTCCAGCCCGGCAGCGGCCCGTTCCAGCGCCGCCGGCGCAGGCGTCCGCGGTTCCTTCCGGACAGCCCGCAGCAGCGGTTCCCCGGTAGCTCCGGCAGTTCCGACAGCCGTGCGCCCGGCCGCCGGTTCGCCATGGGCCGGGGCGGCGGGTCCGTCGGCCGGGTAGCCTGGCACCGCGACGGCACCCGAAAGGTCGACGGCGTCGAGCCCGTCCGCGGCCAGCGACCGGAGCAGCAGGCCGCTCCGCACGGCAGCCGCCGCGCCTTGGTCGGCAGTGAGGGCCCGCAAGGTCTGCTCGACCTCCGCGGCCACAGCGCCGCTGATCCTGCGGCCCTGGTCTGCGGTCACGGTGCGGACCGTGTCCAGGGCGGCCGAGAGGACGCGTTTGCGCTGCTGGCCCAGGCTGCGCAGTTCCGCTGCGTCCATTGCGGATTGCGCCGCGCGCATGGACGCCCCGAGCGATGCCAGTTCCTGAAGGATGCCGGGGTCGCGGGACGCCAGCATGTTGACGGCCCAGGCGGCCACGGACGGTTTGGCCAGTGAACGCACGGCCGCTGCCAGGGCACGTCGCTCATCGGTGGCTGCTCCGGCGGCCAGCACGTCCTTCGCGGCAGCCGCCCTGGCTGCCACGAATTCGCTCAAGGGCAGCGCATAAAGGGGGCCAGCAACAGAGGCCAGATCCGGATCTCCCATGTAAGGAAGCATAGGACCTGCCGGACTTCCCCGAACCCGCGCCGGACGTCGGTGCCCGGCGACGGCGTCCGCCGCCTGTGCCGGGGACCGGTCAGGCAGGTCCCCCGCACCCCGGGGTGACGGTCCGCCGGTCCGTTCCCAGGGCAACGATCAGCAGTACCAGGGCCACGGCCTGGAGGGCGGCCACGGCGGCGATGAGAGCGGGCCGGGCTTCAAAAAGCACCCCGTACAGTGCGCCTCCGGCCAAGGCGCCGGCGCCGGACAGGCCCGCGAAGACGCCGTAGGCCGTGCCCTGCCGCTGCGCAGGCACCAAATCGGCGATCAGCGCCTTCACCGTGGAATCCTGGATGCCCGTGGCAGTTCCCCAGACCAGGACGCCGGCGACCACCAGCCCCGTCTCCGGCGCCAGGGCCAAAACCGGGACGGCGGCGATCAGCACGGGCAGTGCCAACAGCACGGCCGCTCCTGCACGGTCATAGAGGATGCCGGTCGTTAAGGCTCCCACCGCGGCGGCTCCCATCGCTCCGGCATACAGCAGTGGCACCACAGAGACAGCCACGGCCACCTCGGTGACGAGATGAAAAGAGATAACGCCGAACGCCACCAGGCCGGCGCTCCAGAAGAACGCTGCGCCCGCGAAGAGGACAAAAGCGCGGGTGAAAAGCGGCGGCGCCCCGGGCCGGGGGAGGCCCGTGCCCGCAGACGGAACCCCGGATGCGTTATCCAACGGCCCGGGTCCCGGGACCCGGCGCCGCAACCGCACCAGCAGCACCATGGCGGCGGCCGCCGGAATGGCCAGCACGGCAAAGGCCCACGACAGGGCGCCGGTCGCGGCCAGCACCGCGGAGACGAGCAGCGGACCGCTCAGTGCTCCGGCCAGATCGAGGCCCTTGTGGACGGCAAACCCGCGGCCCCGCCCGACGGGAGCGGCGACGGCGGCCAACAGGACGGTTTTCGCCGGGCTGCGCACCGCCTTGCCGACCCGGTCGCCGATGATCAGGACCGCGGCAAGGACCAACCCGGTGGCTCCCGCACCGGGCGCCACCGCGAGCAGGGGGACACATACGGCCGTCAACGCGTAGCCGGCCAGCGTAAAGGTCCAGTATTTCCTGGTCCGGTCAGCCCAGGGGCCGAACACCAGCCGCAGGCCCTGGGCGGCGGCTTCTGCCCCGCCCGTCACGAGTCCCACGATGAGCGCGGATGCGCCGAGCTGGGCCAGCAGCGGCCCGGCAAGCGGCCGCGCGCCGTCAGAGACGACGTCGGCGGCGAGGCTGACCAGTCCAAACCCCACGACCGGACCCCACGCCAACCGTCGCCGGGCACGGGAGGATTCGCCGGGAGCCGTCGGCCGGGGCGCCCGGGCACTGGCAGGAATCCTGCGGCGGGGCCGTTCCACCCACCAAGGCTTACCGACGAGCGGACAAATGGCAATGCATCGGCTGAGGCAATGCCATGCGGCCCACGGGGAGGGACCGCGAAATCAGCCGCGACCACGGAAATATTCGGCAAATGGCATCTTTACGCCGGTCCGTTTGGTACTTTTTGAACGCCGCTCCGCATTGCGCGGGCCGGGGGACCCATTGCCAAAGGGCCGGAGGCCTGCCTCCCGGGCCTTCCCACACATTCCGCGGAGGAACAGTGAAGCTCGCTTCAAGCACACCACGCCATGCCGGTGGTCGACGCCGGGCGCTGACCGCCGCGCTCGTGACGTCCGTTTTGGCCGCGGGACTCGCCCTGCCCTTTTTCGCGGCGGCGGCGCACGCCGCTGGACCGCGCGCCACCGCGGTGTCCTCGACCGCGCCCACCGGGTGGCTGCACACGGCCGGAAGCCGCATCCTGGACTCCAACAATGACCCTTTCACGATCAAGGCCGTCTCATGGTTCGGCATGGAAACCTCCGACTGCATGCCGCACGGACTGTGGGGGACCCTGACCATTGACGATGCCCTGGCCGCCATTAAAGCGATGGGCTTCAACACCGTCCGCCTGCCGTACTCGAACGAGTGCCTGGCGGCGACATCGATCAAGGGCAACATGAACTACTGGGCCAACCGGGCCTACGGGCTGGAGGGGAAAACCCCGCTGGTCCTGATGGATACCGTGATTGCCCGCGCCAAGGCCAACGGGCTGAAAATCATCCTGGACCGTCACCGCCCGTCCTCCGCCGGCCAGTCAGCACTGTGGTACACCGCCGCTTATCCGGAATCGCGGTGGATCGCCGACTGGAAGATGCTCGCCGCCCGGTACAAGAACGACCCCACCGTGATCGGGGCCGACCTCCACAACGAACCGGCCGGCGCGGCCACCTGGGGCGGGGCGGCGGCCACCGACTGGCACGCCGCGGCCACCCGGGCAGGAAACGCCGTCCTGACGGCCAACCCGAACCTGCTGGTCCTCGTCGAAGGCATTGAAAACCAGGGAAACGGCACAGCCACATGGTGGGGCGGCGGACTCGCGGACGCCGGTGCCAAACCGGTCGTCCTGACCACGCCGAACCGGGTTGTCTACTCGCCGCATGACTACCCCGCCTCCGTCTACAACCAGAAGTGGTTCAGCGACGCCGACTACCCCAACAACCTCCCGGGACATCTGGGACAAGAACTGGGGTTACCTCCAGAAACAGGGCATCGCGCCGGTTCTGCTCGGCGAATTCGGCACGATGCTGCAGACGGCCTCGGACAAGCAGTGGATGGAAAAGATCGTCTCCTACCTCGGCAGCAACTCGATGAGCTTCGCGTACTGGTCCTACAACCCCAACAGCGGGGACACCGGTGGACTGGTCCAGGCGGACTGGCGCACTCCGGAATCCGCCAAATTGGCGGCCCTCGCCCCGCTCCTGGGCGGTCCGGTGCCGCCGCCGTCAGCGGCGCCCACACCAACGCCGGCCCCGACGGTCACGCCGAAACCGACCGCCACGGCAACGCCGAAACCGACGTCACGCCAAAACCGACCGCCACCGCGGTCCCTGCCCCGACGTCGGGCGCGGGGATCAGTGCTGTCTGGAAGCTGTCCAGCTCCTGGGCGGGCGGCTACGTGGCCAATATCCAGGTCACGGGGCTCCGCGCCGTTTCCGGCTGGAGCGTGAGCTGGAAGGACCCGAACGTGACGCGGGTCGTGAACTCCTGGGGCCTCAAGTGCACGGTGGTGCCGAAGGTCTCGGTCACGTGCAGCGGATCCGACTGGGTCACGAAGCTGGCGGCGGGCCAGAAAGCAACCGTGGGCGTGCAGGTTGACTCGCTGAAGCCGCCCGTCAATCCGGTGCTCACCGTGAAGTAGCGCAGGTCACCTGCTCACTGGCTCGGCCGCGGTGAGCGCGGCCAGCTCCCGTCGGCGGGGGAGACCTTCCCAGTCCCCGGCCGCCATACAGGCGTAGGCACCGACCTGGACGGCGGTTTCCAGGCAGGCTCCGACGGATTCGCCGGCGAGGTATTCCGCGAGATAGCCGGCGACGAAGGCGTCGCCGGCGCCGACGGTGTCGCGGACTGTGACGGGAACGGCCTTTTGGATGGTGATGATGCCGTCGGCCAACGCCAGCGCGCCATCCGCTCCCAGTTTGATGACGGCCTGCCCGGCTCCCGCAGCGACGAGCCGCTGTGCCAGTTCTTCCGGGGACGCCGCGGGTCCAACCGCTATGGCGGCCTCATCGTCGCCGGCGAACACGATGTCGGCTTCCGGAACAACCTGCCGGTAGAAGTCCGCGGCGGCGTCCCGCGACCATAGGCCGCGGCGGTAGTTCAGATCGAAGGACACCGGCACTCCGGCCGAGCGGGCGATCCGGATAGCCTCGAGGGTCAGGAGCCGGGCCGATTCGGAGAGCGCCGGGGTGATCCCGGTCATGTGCAGGAGCGAGGCCCCGGCAATGAGTGCCGGGTCCAGGTCCTTGATGTTCAGCCGTGAGCCGGCGTTGCCGGCGCGGTAGTACCAGACCCGGGTTTCCGCCGCCGAACGCCGCTCTTTAAGCATCAGCGCGGTGGGGGCGTCCGGGTCCCTGATGCCGAGGACCCGCACGCCCTCCGCCCGGAGCTCCCGTTCCACGAGGTCCCCGGCGGAGTCCTCGCCGATCCTGCCGACCCAGGTCACGTCCGTACCAAGGCGCCGGAGCCCGATGGCGACGTTGCTCTCGGCACCGCCGATGCCCAGGGTCATCTGCTTGCTGTGCTGAAGGGGCTCTTCGATGGTGCTCGAGACCAGCACCATGGTTTCGCCGATCGTCACGACCCCCGCGCCGGTCACGCCGCCGTCACCGCCTCGACGGCGGCCGTTGCGCGTTCTGCCAATGAGTCCAGGGACCCGCCCCGCAGGGCATCGCCGATGAGCGGGCCGCCAAGGCTGACCGCGATTGCACCGCTGCGCAGCCAGGGGCCGATGTCCTCCATCCGAATTCCGCCCGAAGGCAGGAACTTCAGGGCGGGAAACGGCCCCAGCAAGTGGGCGCCGTAGGCCGCGCCTACGGTTTCGGCCGGAAAAATCTTGACCGCAGTGGCCCCCGCGGACCAGGCGGTGTGGACTTCGGTGGGGGTCAGGGCCCCCGGGAAGATGGGGCGCCCTGCCCTGACGGCGGTGGCAATAACGTCGGGATTGGTGAACGGGGTGACGAGGTATGAGGCTCCTGCATTGAGGGCCTGCTCCGCTTCCTCGACGCACGTGACGGTTCCGACGCCGATTTCGGTGTCGCTGCCGGCACGGCGCAGAAGCTCAGGCAGCATCTCGAGCGTGCCCGGCGTTGTCAGCGTGAGCTCGATGGACTTGATGCCGGACTCGACGAGGACATCGATGACCCGTGCGTAGGCGCCGGCATCGGCGGCGCGCAGCACCGCCACGATCCGGCTGCTGGTGAGCACGTGCGACGGCGGGACTCGGTCCCGGGAAGGTGCAAGGGGGAGGGCCATGGAATTCCTGTTCTGCTAGAAGCGTGCGAATTTGTTACTTCGGGTTTACCGCGGGTGCTGCCAGGGCCGGGGCCTGGTCGCGGGCCGGCGGGGGCGCCGTGGATGCCCGGACGATCAATTGGGGCTGCAGCAGGACCGATCGTCCGGGCTCGCCGGGATCGCCGCTGTCATGTGAGACCGCTTCGGCGATGGCCAGTTTGGCCATCCGGGCCAACGGCTGGCGCACCGTCGTGAGCGGCGGGTCGTAGAGGTCGGCGAGGACGATGTCATCGAAACCGACGACCGATACGTCCTTGCCGACCGTCAGCCCCAGGTCCCGGAGGCCCCGGCAGAAGCCCAGCGCGGTCATGTCGTTGATGGCGACCACGCCGGTAGGCGGTTCGGCGTCTCCGGAAAAAAGCGCGTGGGCCGCGCGGCGTCCGACGTCCGCTGCGAAGACATCGCCGAACGGGACGTCCTCGCGGCCGGACCATACCGGCATGTCATTGACATCCAGGCCGGCGGCTTCCAGGGCACTGACAAAGCCGCGGTACCGGCCCGCCCTGTTGACGGATCCCAACGATCCGGCAACGAAGGACAGGCGGCGGTGGCCCAGTTCGATCAAATGGGTTGCAGCGACAAAACCGCCCACGACGTTGTTGATGCTGATGCTGACGACCGACTCGGGATCGTTGGGCTGCGCGGGGCGGTCGAAGGTGACCAGTTGCAGTCCCTGTCCGACCAGATCCGCCAGGTGATCGAGCGAGGGCAGCGACGAGCACAGGACGATACCCCGGACCCCGTTGTCCCACAGTTCCTGGACGTACTCCCGCTCCCGTTCGGCGACGCGCTCGCTGTTGCACAACAGCACGCTGCATCCGACGGCGACGGCGGCCACCTCCAGCTCGTGCGCGAAGGCGCCCCAGAAAGGGTTGCCGACGGACGGCACAATCAGGCCGATCGTCTGAGTCCGGCCGGTGCGCAGCTGCCGGGCGGCACGGTTGGGCCGGTAGCCGAGCTTCGCAATGGTCCGTTCAATCCGCTCCCGGGTTGCCGGCACCATACGGTCCATGCGCCCGTTCAGAAAATTCGACACCGTGCTGGGCGAAACCTCGGCCTCCCGTGCGACCTGCTGGATTGTCACGCGACTCATTTAAACCCCTCCACGCGTCCTTGCCCCTCCATCGCGGGCACTTGATTCGTTTACTGTATCGATTTATCGGCTATATGTCACGAAGCGATCCGCGCTACGCCGTGCGGTGGCGCGGATCGTTACGGATGGCAGCGAATCATCCTTGACATGTGACTTGGATCATCGGTAATCTCAGTGCATCGTTACACCAGATCGGGTCAGTTCGCCCTTCGGTAGGCGAATTTGAACAACGACGACGTGCTCAGGTTCGGAGGCAGCGTCGCGTCCAACCCTCTAAGCCCCTCGAAGGGACCGGAAATGAAGAAGCAGTTCAAGAAGACCAGGATCGCGGCCATGGCGGCCGCCGTGGCCCTCACTATGGGCGCCACGGCTTGCTCTTCCGGAAGCACGCAGGCATCCGAAGGGGGTGTCAGTGGCGAGGTCAAGCTCCTCACCCCGATTTTTGAAGGAACCCCGGGACAGAAGCTGCTCGAAGACGAGCTCCTCCCCGAGTTCTACAAGAAGTACCCGGAGGTCAAGGTCAGCGTCGACTACACGACGTACGGCAAGCTCAATGAAAAGCTCACCACCTCAATCGTCTCGGGCGGCGTGCCCGACGTGATGCTGATGGGCGTCGGCTGGATCGAAAACTTTGCCGCCCAGAATGTTTTGGCGGATCTCGGCAAGACCGGCCTGACCCGCGAGAAACTGCTCGACTCCTACACCGAAAGCATCGTTGATGCCGGCATGTACAAGGACGGCGTCTACGGGGTGCCGATCATGCTGGACACGCGGTTCGGCGTCGCCCGGATGGACCTGCTGAATGCGGCCGGCTACACCGAACCGCCGAAGAGCTGGGACGAACTCGTCGAGATGTCCAAGGCGCTGACGGTCCGGGACAGCAACGGCAGCCTTCAGCAGGCCGGCTTTGACATGCTCTCCCTCGACCCCCGGCAGGCCTTTGAGACCATGCTGTTCTCGGCCGGCGGAAGCCTCTTCAACGCGGACGCCACGGAACCGGAGTTCAATTCCGCGGCCGGCGTGAGCGCCCTGCAGCTGATGACGGACCTGATCAACACCCACAAGGTTGAGGACCTCGGGTTCTCCTCCCCGGGCGCCGCAGTCAATCCGCTTCTCAACGGCCGGGCGGCCATGGGCATCGCCCACAACAACCTGTTCACGCAGGCGCAGGATTCCGCGCCCGAGATTCTTGACCAGCTTCAGCCCTTCGCCATCACGGGGACCGAGCCGGGCATGTTTTTCGGCGGCACCCTGGCCACCATCTCGTCCAAGACCAAGAACCCGAAGGCAGCCCAGGCCCTCCTTGAATTCCTGACCAGCTCAGATCCGGCCCTCGCCGCCAACAAGCAGCGCGGCAACGTTCCGGCAGAGACCGCCCTGCTGGACTCGGACTACGTACAGTCGAACCGGTTTGTGCAGTTCGCGATGGAAAACCTTGCCATTGCAAAGCGCGAAGGCGGACCGGCCAAGTGGATTCAGATCCGCGGAGATTTCACTCCGGCCATCGAATCCGCCCTGCTCCAGAAGGAATCACCGCAGAAGGCCCTGGATGATCTCGCCGCGGCCGCCAAGAGTGCCATCCAGCCATAGCCCAGCGCCCCTGCCGCCGGATCGTCCAGGCAGCCCGGCGGCAGCAGCGACTCGACAAAAAAGGCCATCATGAAAACCATTGATCAAAGCTCTGCGGCGCGGGACCTCACGCCGCGCCAGCGAGACACAGCGGTCCGGGAGCCCCAGCGAAAGGGCAGCTCCAAGCAGCAACGAAAACTCCGGCGCACGGGCTGGCTGATGATCACCCCCGCCCTGATCCACATCGGACTGTGGAGCGCCATCCCGGTCCTGGCAACATTTGCCCTCAGCATGACCGATTACGACATCTTCAACGCACCGCGTTGGATCGGCATTGAGAACTACATCGCGATCGCCCAGGACCCGGTCTTCCTCCAGGCCACGTGGAACACCATCGTCTACACCTTCTGGACCGTGCCCGTCTCGATGGCGATCGCACTCGTGGTCGCTGTGGCGCTCAACCAGGGACTGCGGATGCAGAAGTGGTACCGGACCGCGTTCTTCCTTCCCCATGTAACGGCGACCGTCGCCATCGCCATGGTGTGGCTGCTGATCTTCAACCCCCAGCAGGGCCTCCTGAACGGGATGCTGTCCGTGTTCGGCATACCGGGGCAGGCCTGGCTGGCCAATCCCGATCTGGCCCTGGGATCCGTCGTCGTCGTGGGCGCGTGGCACGGAATCGGCATCAAGATGCTGATCTACATCGCCGCCCTCCAGAACATTGACGAAAGCCTCTACGAGGCCGCGTCCGTGGACGGCGCCTCGGTGGTCCGGAAGTTCTTCGCCATCACCCTCCCGATGCTCAAGCCGGCAACGTTCTTTGTGCTCGTCATTTCGATCATCGGCGCATTCCAGGTGTTCGACCAGATCTACGTCCTCACCGACGGCGGCCCGGCGAACTCAACCACCATGATGACGTACGAAATCTATCGCTCGGCTTTCCAGGAGTTCCAGATGGGCATGGCCTCGGCGCAATCCGTCGTCCTGTTCGCATTCCTCCTGGTCATGACTCTGATCAGCCGCCGGGCAACGCAAGGGGACGACTGATGAGCACCGTACAGACTGAGACCGGGACCGAGTCAGGGACCGGAACCGTGACCGTGCGCCAGCAGACGCGGCGCCAAGGACCAGGGAAGTCCGCCGTCGAGCGACGCAACAAGATCATCCTGGGCATCCTCATGGCCCTCTCCTCGATCGCCATGATCATCCCGTTCGTCTGGATGCTCTTCACCTCGGTGAAGTCATCCGCCGAACTGGCAATGTTCCCGGCCACGTTCTTCCCGCAGGAATGGCACTGGGAGAACTACGCTGCAGCGCTGGACGCGGCCCCGTTCGACCTGTACTTCCGCAACAGCGTCATCATCTCCATCGGTCACACCGCCATCACCCTGCTCTTCGGCGCCATGGCCGGCTACTCCCTGGCCCGGATCAAGTTCCGCGGCGCGGAAATCGTCTTCCTCGCCTTCGTGGCGATGCTCATGATCCCGACCTACACCAAGATCGTCCCGCAGTTCCTGCTGGTGAAATTCATGCCGCTCTTCGGCGGCAACGACATCTTCGGGCAGGGCGGCACCGGCTGGCTGGACACCTGGTGGGCCCTGATCATCCCCGGCGGCCTCAGCACCGCGGCAATCTTCCTGTTCCGCCAGTTCTACCTGTCCCTGCCCAAGGAACTCGAAGAAGCGGCCCGGATCGACGGCCTCAGCGAATTCCGCATCTTCGCCCAGATCTACACGCCGCTGATCAAACCCGGAATCGCCACCGTCGGGCTGCTGACGTTCCAGGAAACCTGGAACAACTTCCTGTGGCCCCTGCTCGTGACCTCGAGCAACGAACTCCGCGTCATCCAGGTCGGCCTCGCGGTCTTCCAGCAGCTGGACAACACGTCATGGAACTACCTGATGGCCGGCACCATGATGGCCACCGTCCCGATGGTCCTGATGTTCGTGTTCGCCCAGAAGTACTTCGTCCAAGGATTCACCAATGCCGGAATCAAGTAACCACGACATGCCACAGACTACAGAAGCAGGAAAAAACACCATGCAGACAAATCTCACCGGCCGACGCGCCCTTGTTACCGGAGCAGGACAGGGCATCGGTGCCGCCATCGCCCTGGGGCTGGCCCGGGCCGGAGCCGACGTCGCCGTCCACTACGCGAACAGTGCCGACGGCGCCAGTAACGTCGTCGACCAGATCAAAGCCATGGGACGGGACGCCATCGCCATCCAGGGTGACCTGACCGACTCCGGCCAGGTCGACCGGGTGGTGGCCGAGGCCGTCGAGCAGCTCGGCGGCCTGGACATCGTCGTCAATAACGCCGGGCATCTGGTGGGACGGTCCACGATTGCGGACATGTCCGATGAGCACTGGAACAAGGTCTTCGCCGTCAACGTCTCGACGGCGTTCTTCATCAACCGCGCCGCCGTCCCCTACCTGAGCAAGTCGGACGCCGGACGGATCGTGATGATGGCGTCCCTGGCCGCGGAGAACGGCGGCGGCGCCGGTTCGGCAGCGTACGCGGCCGCCAAGGCGGCCATCGTCGGACTGTGCCGCGGCCTCGCGAAGGAACTCGCCCCGCAGGGAATCACCGTGAACGCCCTGGCCCCCGGCTTCATCGGCGACACCCCGTTCCACGATGCTTTCACCCCGGCCAGCGCGCAGGCCGGTATCGTCTCCAACATCCCCATGGGCCGGGCCGGAACGGTCGAGGACGTCGCAGGGGCCACCGTCTTCCTGGGCTCCGATCTGTCCTCGTATGTCACGGGACAGGTCATCGACATCAACGGAGGACTGAACTTCCGATGAGCATAGTCCCCTTGCAGCGCGGCGGATGGTGGCACGACTACGTCTGTCCGACGCACGGAACCGAGCTGGAGCCGGAACGTGACGGCGTCCATCCCTGCCCGCACGGATGCGAGCTTGCGGGGGAGCCCTATGCTGCGGCCTGGCTGGTGTACCGGCATCAGGCACTGGCCCGCGAAGCCCGTTTCCTGGCCCGCAGTCCGCAAACGGACGCCGCGGCAGATCCCCAGGGCCGGGCCCGTCAGATCCTGGATGAATATGCCTCCTTCTACGCCGAAGTTTCCCGGAGCGGTTGGAATGAAGGCAGCGAAGGATGGATGCTCAAGGGCAAACTCTTCTCCCAGGCGCTGACCGAAGCCCAGTGGGCCGTCCAGGTCGCCGACGCGGTCATCTCGTTGAACGGCGCAGGGCGCGGCGTCGGCCGGCCCGTCGTCGAGATGTTGAACGGTCTGCTGGAGACGATCGTGGCGGCCCGCGGGATCCTGGTTGATGACCGCAACGACGAACGCAGCAACTACACCGCCTGGCTCAACACGGCGGGGCTGTCGCTGGCGACGGCGCTGCAGAGCTGCGGCGAGGCGGCCGAAACCGAGCAGTGGGTGAAGTGGAGCTTCCAGCACGTCCGGATCGCCACCTTCGACGACGGCTGGGAATGGGAAGGTTCCACCTACTACCACGTCTTTGTCCTGCGGGCCTACCTGCTCGGGCTGCGAGGCATGGATCCGGCGGAGATTCCCGCCGACGTCGCGCAGATCCTGGCCGCCATGGTCCGCGTGCTGGCCGAGATCGCTGCACCGGACGGCCGGCTGCCGATCATTCACGACGGACCGTACAACCGGGCGCCCATGCACCGCGAAGTCCTGGAAATCGACATCCTGGCAAGTCAGCTGTTCAAGGACACCGGGCTCGCCAACGTCGGCGCCTGGGCCCGGAAGGCCCTGGGCGGCCGGGAGTCCGAGCCGGAGGACCTGCTGACCGGCTGGTTCGCCGGTGACCCGGTTACCGGCGCCACGGCATCCCGCGGCTCGGTCTACTACCCGAACGTGGGCTTCGCAGTCCTTCGCGACGACGAGGACCGGTTCCAGGCCGTGATCGACGCCGGACCCCACGGCGGCTCCCACGGGCACTTCGACAAACTCGCGCTCTACCTCTACGGACAGGAACCCTGGCAGCCCGCACCGGGCGTCCCGCCCTACGCCAGCCCGCTGCGCCACGGCCACTACGCCCGGACGCTCGCCCATCCCACAGTCCGGGTCGACGGCCAGGACCAGCAGGAAGGCACCGGGAGCGTTGACCACTGGGACGAGGCAGGCAATCACCTCATCGCCAGCGCCGGCGGGG
>CAVYMG010000009.1:0-33115 GCA_963769515.1 uncultured Actinomycetota bacterium | reverse complement strand
TCATTCCCGGAATCGCACTCAAGCGCGAGCTCATGATCCGCGACGGGCTGCTCGTCGACATCATGCGCGTAGCGGCCACCGACGGCGTCGACCACGATATTGCGCTGGCGCTGCGCCCGGCGACGGGGTTCGCGCTGCAGACCTCCGGCGGCGCCACGACGTCGACCTGGACCGGGCCCGCCGGCCCCGAAGGGACCGGGGCAGTCCTGACCGGATTCCACCGCGCCTCAGTGCCGGCGGCAATGGTACTGAAACCGGGGCGCGGCCCCTCCGACGACCCGTCGGTGATCCTTCCCGTCGCTGACTGGGAAGCGAAGGCACACGACGTGACCTTTGTGTCCGTCTACTCCTTTGACCCCAATAACCACCCTGCCGGCGTCGACATCCGGTTTAACGGCAATGATGCCGTCTCCATCCACATCCGTTCCTCTTCGGAGGACGTCACAACCATCGAGGTGCCCTGATGACCCGCCCGCTCCTGCTTGCCGGACACGAAGAACGCTTGCGCGATGAGAGCACGGGTGTGCGCAGCGCCCAGTTCCGCCGCCTCCTGGAGGAGTGCGAACGCTACCCCGGGGTGTCCCTGCCCGACGAGCACCCGCTCGCGTCGATCACCTACTTCGGACCCGGCGCCGCCAACCTGGCGCTGGCCTACCGGATGACCGGACAGGAACACTACCTGACCGAACTGCGCCGCTGGCTGGCGCCGCCGTTGTCCTTCCCGCACTGGGGCAAGGCCAACATGCCCGACCACGACCTCGACGCCGGCTGGTTGCTCCACGGTCTTTCCCTCGCCTACTCATGGGCCGGGGAGGCCCTGCCGGAGGACGAGCGCATCGCCCTGCGGGACAAGCTCCTGCTCCAGGGCCGGCGGCTCTACGAGTTCGCCGTCGAAAGCGAAGGCGGCTGGTGGTCATCCTCGTACTGGCAGAATCACAACTGGATCTGCTACGCGGGCCTGGCCACCGCCGGCTACGTCCTGCGTGAGGAATTCCCTGAAGCCACGGCGTGGACGGAGCGGGCGAAGGACAACTTCGCCACTGTGCTGTCCATGCTCCCCGAAGACGGCTCCAACAACGAGGGTGTTGTGTACTGGCGCTACGGAGTCCCGTGGCTCGTAAGCTACCTCGATGTCCTCAAGGAGGCCGAGGGAATCGACTGGTTCGCCACCAACGACTATCTGCGGGAGACTTTCTGGTACCGGCTCTACCAGGCCGCGCCGGACATGGAACGCATTGTGGACCACGGCGACTGCCACGACCGGCGCAGCGGCCACCCGGTGGCGATGTACTACAAGCTCGCCGCCGAATACAGGATTCCGCAGGCCCAGTGGCTCGCCCGCAAAGTGGCGACCGAGTTCTTCTGGCGCGAAGCGTATGAAAGCGACGTCCGTCCGGGGGTGCGCGCCGAGGCGTACCAGGAATTCCTGTGGTATCGACCCCTCCGCCCCGTCCGAAGGACCGGAAGAGCTGCCCACCAGCCGGTACTTCGAGGATCTTGGCCTCGTCGTCGGCCGGACGTCCTGGGCCGAGGACGCCACGCTGGTCTCGTTCAAATCCTCACCGGGCGGCGGCCACAAGGCCTGGGAAACGCACCACCGGATCAAGCAGGAAAAGAACTGGATCACCCTGAACGCCGGCCACCACCACCCGGACGCCGGATCGTTTGTGCTGATCGGGCACAACGCGTACCTTGCACTGGATGAAGGGTATTCGTCCAGGAAAAAGACCGAACACCACAACTCGATCCTCGTGGACGGCCACGGCTTCGTGAACGAGGACCGCTACCACGTGTTCGAGAACCTGGACCACGAGTTCAGTGCCAGGATCACAACGGCGACCCTCGGCGCCGGCTGGGTGCATGCGGTCAGCGACACCACGCCCATGTATGACCGGTCACTGGGCCTGAAGAAGGTGCAACGCCACCTGGTGATGTCACCGTGCGGCGTTGTGGTGGTCGTCGACGATCTGGAAGCAGACGCGCCCAGGTCCTGGACCATGCTGCTCCAGACCCAGAACCCGGCCCGCGAAACCACCCCCTCAACCTGGGTGGCGGAAGCCGGACGGGGCAACCTGAAGATCACCGCCCTCGACGACGCCGCGAAATCTGAAGTGATCCGGACAGCCATCCACGCCAACCCGACGTCCTCGACGCCGCACCTGGCCATCGAAAAGGTCCAGTACACGCTCAAGCGCACGGCGGAGAGCACCCCGTCCGCACGATTCGTGACGGTGCTCGAACCGAGGGCATGGAACGACCACGAGGAGGCTGAGATCGAGGCGGAAACCTCCGGCCGGGTCATCACGGTCAGGGTCAGGCTCCGCGGCACGGTGGAAGAAGTAACGATCGACCTCGACGGCGGAAGCCCCGACTGCGCTGACCCGGACCTGGCGGGATCCGGGTTCGCCGGACGCTCCTTCGACAGCTCGTTGGCGGGTCAGCCCTCGTGACCACTCCTCCACGGCAGCGCTGGGAGCACAAAGTGCTCGGCTACCTGTCCTACCCGGCAAATATTGCGCTGGGTGGGGTGGCGGCATTGGTCCTGGCGCTGCCGCTGGTCACCTTGCTCCCGGCGGCCATCGCCCTGGCGAGGGCGTTCTCGACCTGGCGTGAGACAGGAAACGACGCCGTCTTCACCAACACCTTCCGGGAGTTCGGTGCCACGTGGCGGCGCAGCCTCCTGATAGGGCTGATATCCCTGGTGCTTCTGGTGATCCTCGTGGCGGACATCGTTTTCCTGGTGACCCAGCTGACCGTCGGCGGCGCACCCCAACCGGTGATCCTCGTCTCCGCCGCCGTGATCCCCATCGGTGCGGTGGTCAGCCTCGTGCTGCTGTCCATCCCCGTGGCTGCGGCGCAGCACCGGGATGCGACGGCGCGCCAGTGGATCCGCGCCGCCGTCGGCCTCGTTGTGGCGAAACCACTGGCGTCCTTGGGGGCACTGGTTGTGTTAATGACCGTTCTCCTCGCCTGCGTAGCGCTCCCGACCCTGGTGCCTTTCGCCGGCATGTCCGTCCCGATCTATGCGGCAGTCGTCCTGTGGAATACCCCGGCCGGCAACTCACGTCCTCGGTGAGCGCGCCTGCCGGAGGCCCCCGGGGAACGTCCAAAGCCCTGTTGGTGCTCTATACCGACACCTTCACCATGGCCGTGGGCTTCTACATGCTCATACCCCTGCTGGCCCTGCACTTCCTTGAAAACCTCTCACTCACCATCGCCTTCGTCGGGTTTGTCACCGCGGTCCGTTCCGCCTCGCAGAACGGACTCATGCCGCTCGCCGGCTGGGTTGCCGACCGCATCAACTACAAAACAGCCATAGCGGTGGGTGTCCTGATCCGCGCCGCCGGATTCGCCATGCTCGGGACCGTGGATTCCGCCGGCTGGCTCGTCGTCGCATCCGTCCTGACGGGACTGGGAGGGGCACTGTTCCACCCCGCCAGCTACGCCGCGTACTCCGCGCTCGCAGAGGGCAGGGACCCGTTGCGGGTTTACTCGACGAGGGAAATGGTCTCCAACGTCGGTTTCATCATTGGACCCATGACCGGCGGGCTGCTGGCAGGATTCGACTTCAAATGGGTCAGCTATGGTGCGGCGGCGCTGTTCCTCCTGGCCTTCTTCGTCACCGTCCTGGGCCTTCCCTCGGGGCTCTCGGCGCACCGGAAAGCCCCCACGAGTATCCGGAAGGTCCTCGCCAACAAGGGCTTCGTCCGGTACTGCGCGCTCGCGGCCGGTCTCTGGCTGCTGGTCTCGCAGCTGTATCTGGTTGTCCCGGTCCGGGCGGGCGATGTTCTTCCCGGCCCGCTGGGCGTCGGCGTTGTCTACACGGCCGGCGCCGTACTCATGGTGGCCATCATGCTTCCCCTCACCGGGTTCGCGTCCCGGCATCTGCCCCCGCGCGGCATCCTCGGCGTGAGCGCGGTGGCCCTGGGCTCCGGTATCGCCGTGATGGGGCTCTGGGGGACCGTCGCGGGTCTCCTTGTCGGCGCTGGGCTTTTCACCATCGGCCAGATCCTGTCCCAGCCGGTCATGAACTCCGTGACCGCTGACTTCGCCTCAGGCGGGTCCATCGCCTCCCACTTCGGCGTCTTCGGGCTGGCCCAGGCGGTAGGAAGCATCATCGGCAACCTCGCCGGCGGGCTGCTGTACACCGTGGCCCAGGGGAGCGGGCCGGTCGCGGACCTGCCCTGGTTCCTGTTCCTGCTGTGGGGCGGCGTGATGGCCGCAGCTTTTTGGTTTCTGGGGCCGCGTCCGTCGGCAGCGGACCAATAAAAGAGCCCCCGGAAATCGTTGATTTCCGGGGGCTCTTCCCGAGCTTCCTGCCAGAATCGAACTGGCGACCTTCTCATTACGAGTGAGACGCTCTACCAACTGAGCTAAGGAAGCAACCGCATGAAACCCGGCGAACCGGGCGGTTCATGCAAGAGATAACTGTAATGGAGTCCCTGCGCCCGGGTCAAAATGAGCTAGCAGACGGTGTTGTCCGCGGGGACTTTCCCGTCCACCAGGTAGTCGTTGACGGCGTTGGCGATGCAGCTGTTGGAACGGCCGTAGGCCGTGTGGCCTTCGCCCTCCCACGTCAGCAGCGACGCGTTCCCGAGCTGCTTGCGCAGCTCAGTGGCCCACTCCACGGGGGTGGCGGGGTCGCCGGTGGTACCGATGACCACGATCGGTGCGGAGCCGGAGTACTCCACCGGGGCCGGGGTGCGGACGTTCTCGTACGGCCAGTCCTTGCAGTTGGAGCCGCCGTAGGCGAAGTAGTAACCGAGCGTCGGCGATGCCTGCCGCAACTCCTGGTCCTCGGCCCGCAGCGACGCAGTATCCGTCGCCATCGGGTAGTCCAGGCAGTTGATGGCGCTGAACGCGAACCCGCTGTTCGAGGAGTACTTGCCGCTCGGTTCGCGGTCGGCGCCGAAGTCGGCCAGCGCCAGCAGCGAGGTGCCGTCCCCGGCAAAGGCCTGCGTGAGCGCCCGGGTGAGGGTCGGCCAGTTGCTGTCGTTGTAGAGCGGGATGATCAAGCCGCTGACGAAGAGCGGGCCGGTGAGTTTCCTGCCGTCCTTGGCCGGCAACGGATTCTCTTCCGCAGACTTGATGGCGTCGCGGATCTGTTGGACGCCGTCATCAACGCTCCCCGTGAACGGGCAGCCCTGCTCCAGCTGGCAGGAGGCGACGTAGGACCTGATGGCCTTCTCGAACGCCTTGGCCTGCCCGAGAGTGAGTTCCTCGTAGCTGATGGACGGATCGAGGGCGCCGTCGAGGACCATCCGGCCAACGGTGTCCGGATACAGCGACGCGTAGGTCGCTCCCAGCAGCGTTCCGTACGAATAACCGAGGTAATTCAGCTTGGTGTCGTTGAGCACTCCGCGCAGGATGTCGAGGTCTTTGGCCGCGCTGACGGTGTCGATGTGGGCGAGGACCGGTCCGGTCTTTTCCACGCATTTGGCCGTGATGGCCTTGTTTTCCTCGAGGGCAGCATCCAGCCCGGCGTCGGTGTCGAGTCTGTAGACCTTGGCGCGGGACGCATCGCGCTCGGCGTCGGTCAGGCAGGTCACCGGAGCGGAACGCATCACGCCGCGGGGGTCGAAGCCGACGAGGTCGTAGTTCGCCTGGACCTTGTCGGGGATGTTGGTGGTGCCGGCGTCGCGCACGAACTCATAGCCGGAACCGCCCGGCCCTCCCGGGTTGATGAGCAGGCTGCCCATCTTGTCGCCCTTGGCGGGAAGCCTGATGGCCGCGATTTCGATCCGATCGCCGTCAGGATTGTCGTAGTCCAGCGGAACCTCAACCTTGGCGCACTCGAAGCCGGTTTCACACGAGGTCCAATCGACCGGCTGGGAGTAGTAGCTGCGCAGCTCGGCCGGGGCGGCCGCGGCAATTGCGGGATCAGCTCCTCCGGACTTTTCCGCTGCCGAGCCGTTGCCGCCGTTGTCGCCGGACCCGAAGAGGCCGCACGAGGACAGGGTCAAGGCCAAGGCCAGGGCACCGGCCGCCCGGGCACCCGCCGCTAGGGGTCGGAAACGTGCGGGCCGTGGTCGGGCTGGCTTCATGCGGTTCTCCTCGGAGGATCGAAACAGGGCGGACGGGCGGTGCCCGGCGGCCTAGATCAGGCTGGCCGCCATGGACTCGATGGCCAGCAGCGGGGCAACGTTGGTGGTGGTAATCCGTTTCCGGGCCTTGTTGACCGCGTCCATCCGGGCAAGTGTGAGTTCCGGGGTGGAGCGGGAAGCGAACTCTTCGAGCTCACTTCTGAGGTCAACGTTGACGAGTTCAACCGCGTTTCCCATCTGGACAATGAGTACGTCCCTATAAAAGGACAGCAGGTCGGTCAGTGTGCGGTCAAGCGAGTCGGTGACGGACCGCTTGGCCCGGCGCTTCTGGTCTTCTTCAAGTTGCTTGACCTGGCCCCGCATGGCCGGCGGCAGCGTCCCGCTCTCCGGGGCGCCCAGGGTGGCCAACAAAGCAACCTTCTCCGCCGCGTCGCGTTCGTCGTTGGAGCTGTTGGCCTCCTCGGTGGCGATCTTGACCAGCTTGTCAGCCATCAGGACGGCGGCCGTGATGCCGCGAAGCGTCAGGGGAAAGCGGACGGTCTCAAGCCGCCGTTCCCGGGCTTCCGGGTCCCGGGCGAGGCGGCGGGCGATGCCGACGTGGCTTTGAGCCGCCCGGGCGGCCCGCTCGGCGAGTACGGGGTCGACGCCGTCGCGCTCAACGAGGAGGGCGGCGACGTCGGCGGCCGGCGGGAGCCGCAGGGCGACCGGCCGGCAGCGGGAGCGGATGGTCACCAGCACATCGGCCGGTGACGGGGCGCAAAGCATCCAGACGGTGCGAGGTGTGGGTTCTTCGATGGCCTTGAGCAGGACGTTGGTGGTGCGCTCGGCCATCCTGTCAGCGTCCTCGACTACGATGATGCGCCAGCGGCCCGACGACGGGCGGTTGCCCGCGGTGGACACCAGTTCGCGGGCCTCGTCGATCGTGATCGTGACCTTCTCGGTCCGCACGAACGTGACGTCAGAGTGGGTTTCGCCCAAGATGGTCAGGCAGGCCGGGCACGCCCCGCAGCCCCGGGCGGATTCGTCCAGCTGATCGCAGTTCAGGGCCGCGGCGAACGCCTTCGCCGCGTTGGAGCGCCCGGACCCGGGCGGTCCGGTGAACAGCCAGGCGTGCGTGAGCCCTTCGCCCCGGGCTGCCTGGCGCAACTGGGCAACGACGGCCGGCTGGCCCCGGAGGTCGTCCCAGACGGTCATGGGGTCCTGTCAGGGGAAGGGATCGCCATCGACGCGACCCGGTCCAGAATCCGTCGGGCGAGCTCCGCGACCGGCAGGTGCGCGGGCAGGACCAGATACGATTCGGGCCGGTCTTCGGCGAGGTCCAGGAAGGCGGTGCGGATCCTGGTGTGAAAGTCGTCGGCCTCCGACTCGAGGCGGTCTTCGGTGGCGTCGCCGGCGGTGCGCCGGCGACGCCCGACCGCAGGGTCGACGTCGAGCAAAACGGTGAGGTCAGGCTGGAGGCCGGAGGTGGCCCAGTGGTTAAGGTCGCGGACTGCCGACGCGCCGAGGCCGCGGCCCGCCCCCTGGTAGGCGACCGAGGAATCAATGTAGCGGTCCGTGAGGACGACCTCGCCGCGTTCCAGGGCCGGGCGGATGACCTGGCTGGCATGCGCGGCACGCGACGCGGCGAAGATCAGAGCCTCCGTGCGGGCGTCGATGTGTCCGTGACCGTGGTCCAGCACCAGGGACCGCAGTTTTTCGCCGATCGGGGTGCCTCCGGGTTCCCTGGTCCGGAGCACTGTCATGCCGCGGGATTCGAGGGCCGCCGCCAGCTCAGCCGCCTGCGTGGATTTGCCGGCGCCGTCGCCGCCTTCAAAGGCAATGAACAGCCCGGGGAGGGGCGCCGGGTCCTGAATAGTCACGTACCTAGACTACCGGCGATCACTGACACCCAGCTGTGCGCGCGTCACGGCTTGGCGGTCCGCCGGGGCTGGGACGTACCCTGTCACCATGAGTCTTACCGATGCACAGGCCGCGGCGCTGTCCGCGGAAACCGTGGTGGTGGCGGCCGGCCGTCCGCCGCGTGACCGCGACGCACCCGTCAACCCGCCGCTGGTCCTGTCCTCCACGTACTTCGGCACGGGGCCGCTGGCCGACGGCGACCGTGGCTACGGCCGGTACTCGAACCCCACATGGGATCCCTTCGAAGAGGCGCTGGGCCAACTCGAAGGGGCGGACCTCCCTGGCCTGCTCTATGCCTCGGGCCTCGCCGCCGTCAGCTCGGCGCTGTCGCTCGTGCCGCCCCGGGGCGTGCTCGTGATGCCGTCCCACAGCTACGCCGGGTCTCTCGTGATGGCCACGGAACTGGCCGAAAAGGGATTCCTCGAACTGCGCACCGTGGACATCGCGGACACCGCTGCGGTCCTGGAACAGCTTGCCCCGGCCGGCGGAACCCCGGCCAACATGCTGTGGCTGGAAAGCCCCACCAACCCGATGCTCGGCATCGCGGACTTCCGGGCGCTGACAGCGGCCGCACACGAGGCCGGAGCGATTGTTGTCACCGACAACACCTTCTCCACCCCGCTCGTGCAGCAGCCGTTGGCCCTCGGCTCCGACGTCGTCCTGCACTCGGTGACCAAATACCTCTCCGGCCACTCCGACGTCGTCCTCGGCGCCCTCGTGACCTCCGACGCCGGGCTCCGCGCAGCGCTGCTGCACCACCGCACTATCCACGGCGGGATCGCCGGACCGTTCGAGGCCTGGCTGGCCCTGCGCGGGCTGCGCACCCTGGCCCTGCGGATCGAGCGCTCGCAAGCGTCGGCCGCCGTGCTGGCGGACCGGCTCAGCGGCCATCCTCGGATCTCCGGCATCCGCTTTCCCGGCCTGGCCACAGACCCGGGCCACGCGCGGGCCGCGGCACAGATGAAGGGCTTCGGCTCGGTGCTGTGCATTGAGGTGGCCCCGGCCGCGGGCTTGAGCGGAGCGGACGCCGCCGACCGCCTCGTGCGGAACCTCAACCTGTGGCTGCCGGCGACCTCCCTCGGTGGCGTCGAATCGCTCATCGAACGGCGCCGGCGGCACACGGCCGAACCTGACAGTGTCCCGGAGAATCTCGTCCGGCTCAGTGTCGGGATCGAAAACGTCGAGGACCTGTGGGCCGATTTGGAGCAGGCTTTGAAGGCTCTGGACAGCTAGGCTGGGTGGATGGACGGATCATTGCTCGTTGCCTTCGTGGACTTCGGGGTCAGCATCATCATCTTGCTCGTTGCGCTTGGCCTGGAAATCTGGGCCTTCGCCGATTGCCTGCGCCACAAGGCCAGCCTTTTTGAGGCGGTGTCCAAGCGGACCAAGCTGTTCTGGATGCTGCTCACCGGCGGCGCCCTGTTGATCGGCGTGCTGACACTGCTCAGCTACCGCGGCGGCAGCCCGCTCGGAGCGGTGGGCATCTTCGGTATCGTCGCCGTCACCGCGGCCTCCGTCTACCTCGCGGACGTCCGCCCGGCGGTCACCGATGCCGGCCGCGGCGGAAACCGCAGCACCGGACCCTACGGATCCTGGTAAGCGACGGAGCCTGAACGGACCCTGCTAAGCGGCTAAGCGCGCGGGCCGGTCGTCCACACGCCTAGGTCCCTGGCGATACCGCGTCCCAGGCGACCGTGAGTTCGCCGAGCCGCCAGCGCCCCGGCCCGTCCTGGATTGGCCACCCGCCCGCAAGCAGTGTCCGGCACATGGCGGCCCAGCGCTGCCGGTGGCCGAAGGCTGCCAGCGGCGCCGCCGCCAACCACGCCTGGTCCATGGCCTGAAGGTAGGCATGGATCCTCTCGCCGGGGACATTACGGTGGATGAGCGCCTTGGGGAGCCGCTCGGCGACGTCCGAGGGCAGGGCAAAGGCCCCGAAACGGACGGACACGCTGAGGCTGAGCGGCCGTTCGGCGTCGAGAGCCACCCACGTGACGCGCCGCCCGATCTCATCGCACGTCCCGTCGACGAACAGCCCGCCCGGGGCGAGCCGGCCCTGGACGAGCTGCCAGATGCCGTCGACGTCGGCTTCCTCATACTGCCGCAGGACATTAAAGGCCCGCACCAGCACCGGCCGGCCGGAGACCGGAAGCTCGAAACCGCCGAGCTGGAACGTCAGTCCGGGCCGCTCCAGGGCTTTGGCCTGCCGGACGCGCTCGGGTTCGATCTCGATGCCGGTGACCCGCACGTCGGGACGGATCACGGCCAGCCGGGCGTAAAGTTCGACGGCGGTGGCCGGGGACGCGCCGTAGCCCAGGTCCACGACCAGCGGATCGGCCGCGGACCGCAGCCGCCATGCTTGCGGCCCGGTCAGCCAACGGTCCAGGCGCCGCATCCGGTTGGGGTTGGTGGTTCCACGGGTGACGTTGCCGACCGGCCGGCCGCTCCGCCGTCCGGGGTCCCTGACCTGTTCCGCTCTTTGCACCACGGTTTCAAGCCTATCCTCCTACTCGGGGTCACTACCGGCCCATGCCGCGCTCCCGGACGGGCAGGAGGTGACCCCGCGTTGCTTTGTAACGCTGGGCACGTGCCGTAGCTGCTCCGCTAGGATAAAACCCATGACTTACAAGCTGATTCTGCTGCGCCACGGCCACAGCGAATGGAACGCCAAGAACCTGTTCACCGGCTGGGTGGACGTTGACCTTAACGACCAGGGCCGGGAAGAGGCGATTCGCGGCGGCGAGCTGCTCGTGGAGAACAACATCCTCCCGGATATCCTTTACACCTCGCGGCTGAAGCGGGCCATCAACACGGCGAACCTCACCCTGGAGAAGGCCGACCGCGGCTGGATCGACGTCAAGCGCGACTGGCGCCTGAACGAACGCCACTACGGCGCCCTGCAGGGCAAGGACAAGGCACAGACCCTGGCCGAGTACGGCGAGCAGCAGTTCATGGAATGGCGCCGCTCCTATGACACCCCGCCGCCGCCCCTCGCCGACGATTCCGAGTTCTCCCAGTTCGGCGACCCGCGGTACGCGGACCTCGGCGATGCCCTGCCCCGCACCGAATGCCTCAAGGACGTCCTGGTCCGCCTCCTGCCGTATTGGGAATCGGACATCAAGGAAGACCTCAAGGCAGGCAAGACCGTTCTGGTCACGGCGCACGGCAACTCCCTGCGCGCCCTGGTCAAGCACCTGGACGGCATCAGCGACGAGGACATCGCCGGCCTGAACATCCCCACGGGTATCCCGCTGGTGTATGAACTGGACGAGAACTTCAAGCCGCTCACCCCGGGCGGCACCTACCTCGATCCCGAGGCCGCCGCAGAGTCGATCAAGGCCGTCGCAGCCCAGGGCAAGAAGTAACACTCAGTACGCAGCACCTTGAAACAACGACGCCGGCCGGTCACCTCGCGGTGACCGGCCGGCGTCGTTGTTTCTGAAGTTATTTAGCCGTGTTCGATGATGCTCGGCTGCCAGGCTCCGGTCACGAGATAAGTGACTTTCTGGGCCACCGAGACGCCGTGGTCGGAGAAACGCTCAAAGTAGCGGCTCGCCAGTGCGACGTCGACGGTGCTGGCCGGGGACTCCTGCCAGTCGCTCTGGGCGATGGCCTTGAAAACGCTCGCGTGGAGATCATTGACGACGGTGTTCGCCTTCATGATTTCCCGGGCCACGTCAAGGTCCCGGGTTTCCAGCAGCGCCGTCAGCTTCTGCGCAATCAGGATGTCCTGCTCGGCGAACTTCTGGAACGTCTCCCGCAGCGGGGCCGGGATAACGGTGGCCGGATAGCGCAGCCGGGTCAGCTGCGCGATGTGGCGGGCGAGGTCGCCCATGCGCTCCAGCGAGGCGCTCATCCGGAGCGAACCGACGACCATCCGCAGGTCACTTGCCACCGGGCCCTGAAGTGCCAGGATGTCGATCGCGTTCTCGTCGAGGCCGTTCTGCAGGAAATCGATCCGGGCGTCGGCAGCAATGACTTCCTCGGCCAGATCGATATCCGCGCTCTCGAACGCCGTCGTAGCCTTCTCGATGGCCTCCGTGACCAACTTCGAGATCTCAATGAGCTCATCGCCCACACGGGCGAGCTCTTCCTGAAAAACCTTACGCACGCGTGCGTCCTTTCCTTGGAAATACTGCTGTCCAGCAGGGGACTGCCTATTTCGGTTCGCCTGCCGGCGCTTCAGCTACCGACTATTGCAGTCTCCGGTGAACTGTTACGCCCCAATAGGTGAACGTTAGCTGAACCGGAGCCGGAATTGGGGGAGATTACGGTTCCGGCCCTGTCCCAGAGCATAAGCTGGAGCCGTGGATCCAATGCTCATCGGCGTGATCGCCGGCCTGATCGGGCTCTCGCTCGGCATCTTCGGCGCACTCGCCTTCCGGCTCAGCGAGCAGCAGCGCAAACTCGTCGACGTCGCCGCGGAGGACCAGTCGCTGCCCGACGGGGCCGCGGAAGTGCTGGCCGTGGTGGGCCGGGCCTTTGTGGTGGTGGATGCCATCGACGGGGTGGTCCGCGCCAGCCCGGCCGCCTACGCCTACGGACTGGTCCGTGGCCACACGGTGGTCCACCAGCAGTTGCTGGAGATGACCGCCGAGGTCCGGCGCGACGGCGTCATTCTGGAAAAGCAGCTCGAGTTGCCGCGCGGCCCGCTGGGCCAAGGCACCATCATCGTCCAGGTGCGGGCAGCCATGGTTGCCGAGGAGTACATCCTCCTGCTCGCGGACGACCGCACCGAGTTCACCCGGACCGAGGAGGTCCGGAACGATTTCGTGGCGAATGTCTCGCACGAGCTCAAAACCCCCGTCGGGGCGATTTCCCTGCTGGCCGAGGCGCTGGAATCCTCGGCGGATGACGAGGAAGCCGTCCGCCGCTTCGCCAAACGCATGCACAAGGAGTCGGCCCGCCTCGCGGCCCTCGTCCAGGACATCATCGAGCTTTCCCGGCTGCAGGGGGCCAACGTTGCCAAGCAGGGGCGGCCGGTGAATATCAACACGGTCGTGTCCGAGTCAGTGGACCGTTCCCAGCTGCCGGCCGAGAGCAAGAACATCGAACTCGTTGTGGGCGGCCATAGCGGCGCGTTGGTCTACGGCGACCAGGACCTTCTCGTCACGGCGCTGCGCAACCTGATCGACAACGCGATCCGCTACTCGCCGGAAAACACCAGGGTCGGGATCGGCGTCCGGTCCAAGGACGGGCTCGTGGCCGTCTCGGTGACGGATCAGGGTGAGGGGCTCAGCCCCGAGGACCAGGAACGCGTCTTCGAACGTTTCTACCGGGTGGATGCCGCGCGGTCCCGCCATACCGGCGGCACCGGGCTGGGCCTGAGCATCGTCAAGCATGTCATTTCGAACCACGGCGGCGAAGTGACGTTGTGGTCAAAGCCGGGCCAAGGCTCCACCTTCACCATCCGGCTTCCGGAGATGGAAGGCCAGAACGACGTCGACGCCTCCGACGCACGCAAGCCCGCGGCGCAGGTTTTCGGGCCATCACGACATGACGCCGCTGGCGTCCAGGAACAAGGAGCCAAAGCTTGAGCCGGATTCTGATTGTGGAGGACGAGGAGTCCTTCAGCGACCCGTTGTCTTACCTGCTGGGCAAGGAGGGGTTCGAGGTGGAGGTTGTCGACAACGGTCTGGACGCCATCACTGAGTTCGACCGCAACGGTGCCGATCTGGTGCTGTTGGATCTGCAGTTGCCCGGACAATCCGGAACAGAGGTCTGCCGGCAGCTGCGGCAGCGCTCCAGCGTCCCCGTCATCATGCTGACGGCGAAGGATTCGGAAATCGACAAGGTGGTGGGGCTTGAGCTCGGCGCCGACGACTACGTCACCAAGCCCTATTCCTCCCGTGAGCTGGTGGCACGGGTCCGGGCGGTGCTACGGCGTCAGGGGGAGCCGGAAGAACTGATGGCCAACACCGTGCAGGGCGGGCCTGTCCGGATGGACATCGAGCGCCATGTCGTCAGCGTCGGGGGCGACCAGGTCGCGTTGCCGCTCAAGGAATTCGAACTACTGGAAATGCTGCTGCGCAATTCCGGCCGGGTCCTGACCCGGGGGCAGCTCATTGACCGCGTCTGGGGTTCGGACTATGTGGGGGACACGAAGACGCTGGACGTTCACGTCAAGCGCCTGCGCAGCAAGATCGAACCGGATCCCTCGGCCCCGCGGTACCTGATCACTGTCCGCGGACTGGGTTATAAGTTCGAGCCGTAACCGCGCACACAGCAAAGGAGGGGCACCCGGGGTGCCCCTCCTTTGCTGTGTGGATCCAGGTTTCGTCCGGGAAGCCTAGTGGCCGTCGCCCCCGCCGGCGGGCGTAGCGGTGCCGGTAGGCGTGGCGGTGGTGGTCTGCGGAACGGGCAGGTAGTCCTTGTAATCGACGATTGTGCCGTCCAGGACCGGAACCTTGAACGGGGCGCTCAGGCCGGTGCCGCTTTCGCTGATCTGCACTTCGATCAGCGAGCCGGGCGCACCGCCGGCGCGGGTGAGGACCGGCGCTTCGGCGGGGTCATTGAGGAGGACGTAGGAGTTCGGCTTCACCGGGACCCGCGTCCGTGATCCGGCCGCGCCCGCGATGGTCAGGGTGACGTTGTCCGCCGAGGTGTTGTAGACGGCGCCGATGACCCGGCCGGGCTCGTCCTCCGCGCCGGCAATGATCAGGATGTTGCGCAGCTGCAGCGGACCGAGGTCCGTGTTCGTTCCATCCGACGCGGCGTACTGTTCAGAGGTCTGCTGGGGGTTGATGTAGGCGCAGCCGGATACGGACAGCAGGCCGATGCCAAGTGCAGCCGTTGCCATTGCCAGCTTGCCGCGCTGGCCCCGGTTCATCGCAGTGAAACGCACGTCACGCACTCCTTGAGAGTCTTGGAACATTATTCAGCCATAGCCTAGCCGCAATCCATGCCAAACGAGGATTCCGGACCTGTCCCGTGACGGCCGGGCGGGCGTGCCGCGGAGCCGGCGGACCGGCCCGAAACCTCTTGGCAGCGGGCCCCTGATGCACTATTATCCGCGTTCGTCAAGAGTCTTGAGGGGGTCGATTTGGGCCATTTTCCCCGGATTCATGCGGTTTTCGGGGCCGATCCGTGGCAGTTGTATGCCTTAACCGTGATAAACTGATTGGCGGGAAAGGGGAATGTCCACATGGTTTTTGAGGTCGGCGAGACAGTAGTTTACCCTCACCACGGTGCAGCGAAAATTGAAGAAATCAAGATGCGCACTGTCAAGGGCGAAGAGAAGATGTATCTCAAGCTCAAGGTGGCTCAGGGTGATCTGACCATTGAAGTTCCAGCAGAAAACGTTGACCTTGTTGGGGTCCGGGACGTAGTGGGCAAGGAAGGCCTGGAGCATGTGTTTGATGTGCTCCGCGCCGAGTTCACTGAGGAGCCCACCAACTGGTCGCGTCGGTACAAGGCAAATCTTGAGAAGCTTGCTTCCGGTGACGTTATCAAGGTAGCCGAGGTCGTCCGTGACCTGTGGCGCCGCGATCACGACCGCGGACTCTCCGCAGGAGAGAAACGCATGCTGGCCAAGGCCCGCCAGATTCTGATTTCAGAGCTGGCACTGGCTGAGAAGACCGACGAAGAGAAGGCCGCAAGCGTTCTCGACGAAGTTCTGGCTTCCTAGACAAGAATTGAGCCCCGGCGGCCCCACGGCCTCCGGGGCTTCTTTTTGCCCAAATCCCGGCAGCGACCGGCTGGGAGGATCTGCGCCCGCGCCGTAGTGTTAGGCGCATGAACACTGCAGCAAGGCCCGCCGCCACCGCGGTCATTGTGGTGGCTGCCGGCTCGGGCCAGCGCCTGGGCTACGGCATGCCGAAGGCAAAGGTGCCGCTGGGCGGCGAGAGCATCCTGACGCACGCCCTGCGCGGCGTGGCGGCGGCCGGAATCGCACAGCAGATCTGCGTCGCTGTGCCTGCCGGCGACGAGGAGCTGTACGCGCTCTGCCAGGCCTTCGCCCAGGACCTCGAGTCAGGGCCGCACGCCACGCCCGGGGTGGGCGGGCAGGCGCCGATCCTCAGCGTCGTCGACGGCGGAGCCAGCCGCGCGGACTCCGTGCGCGCCGCATTGGCGGCGCTGCTGCCCGGCACCGAGGCCGTCCTCGTGCACGACGCCGCCCGCGCCCTCGCCCCTGAAGCGGTATTCCACCGTGTCCTCGACGCCATCGCCGCCGGGGCCGAGGCCGTCATTCCCGTCATGCCGGTCGTGGACACCGTCAAGACGGTGGCGCCGACCACCGGCGAGGACGCGGCCGTCGCCCCCGAACTGGTCACCGGCACGGCGCCGCGGGAAACACTCCGGGCTGTCCAGACACCCCAGGGCTTTGCCCTCGCGACCCTGCAGCGAGCCCACACAGCTGCCGCCGCGTTCAGCCCGGCCCAGGCCGCGGCAGTGACCGACGATGCAATGCTCGTTGAACTCCTGGGCGTCCCCGTCCACGCCGTCCGCGGCGCCAGCCAGTCGCTGAAAATCACGACGCCGCTGGACCTGATCATCGCCGAGGGCCTCCTCGAAGGCCCGCTTGGTGCCCGCTGGGTGGAAGGTTGACCATGACGGAGCGCCCGCACGCAACCCCCGGATCCGCCGGCCAGGCCGGGTCCGCCGCGCCTGCGCCCGTTATTCCGCGGACCGGGATCGGGATTGATGTCCATGCCTACGCCCCCCGGGACGCACCCCAGCCGCTGTGGCTGGGAGGCCTGTTCTGGGAGGGGGAGCCGGGCCTGGCCGGTCATTCCGACGGCGATCCGGTGGCGCATGCCGCCGCCGATGCGCTGTTCTCGGCCTGCGGGATCGGGGACCTGGGCACGCACTTCGGCACGGACCGGCCGGAATATGCCGGCGCCTCCGGGGTGACGCTGCTGGCGGAAGCCGCCCGGATTGTCCGGGCCGCAGGCTTCGAAATCGGCAACATCGCCGTCCAGTTTGTGGCTAACCGGCCCAAGTTCGGGCCGCGGCGGGAGGAATCCCAGCGCGTCCTCAGCTCCGCAGCCGGGGCGCCGGTGAGCGTCTCGGCCACGACGAGCGACCGGCTCGGATTCACCGGCCGGGGCGAGGGCATCTCAGCCGTGGCCACCGCCCTGGTCTACCCGGCCACTCCGGGCGCGCAACACCCGGCCGGGCGCCCGATAACCGCCTAAGCCGTCCACCGCCCTGCCGACCCTTTCCAGTGACCAGGAGACCTCCCGTGAAGAAGCTCATACCCGCCGTCGTCCTTGCCGCAGGAATGCTGTTGACCGGCTGTGCCGGGGACACGACAACCACGCTGAGCGTTGAGGAGAGCTGCACGTTCCTCAACAGCGACACGTTCGTGCCCACCGGCACCCCCCAGGAGCAGGCCGGCCAGATCGGCCAGCACTACGGGGAGGTCGCGGACAAAGTCGCCCCCGAGATCGGCGACCCGATCCGGAAAATGGCCGACATCATGAAAGAGGTGGCGGAATCTCCGGAAGGCGCCAAAACGGCCGAGCAGACGGCCGAGCTCACCACGCAGCTGAACAAGATCGGCGAATACTGCCAGTAAGCACCCCGGTGCCACGCCGCGGGAGTCCGGTGGCTGCCTCCCCGCGGCGCACGGCCGGTCCGTGGAGCGCTATCGGCTAATCTGGAGCGGTGACCCTGCGCTTCTACGACACAGCCTCCGCCCAAGTCCGCGACTTCGTCCCGCTCATCCCGGGTCAGGTAAGCCTGTATTACTGCGGCGCCACCGTGCAGGGGATGCCGCATGTGGGGCACATCCGCTCCGCCATCGCCTTTGACCAGCTCACCCGCTGGCTCGAGTACCGCGGTTTCCGCGTCACCGCCGTCCGGAACGTCACCGACATCGACGACAAGATCCTGGCCAAGTCCGCTGCCTCCTTCGAACCGGACTTCGAAGCCGAACCCGGTGCCGTCCGGAACGAGGAGTGGTGGGCCCTGGCCTACCGGTACGAGCAGGAATTCCTCAACGCCTATGACACCCTGGGCGTCTCCCGGCCCACGTACGAGCCGCGCGCCACCGGCCACATCCCGGAAATGCACGCCCTGATCCAGCAGCTGATCGACCGCGGCCACGCCTACCCGGCCCTCGACGAGTCCGGCGACGTGTACTTCGACGTCCGCTCCTGGGACAAATACGGCTCCCTGACCCGGCAGAACATAGACGACATGCAGGGCGCCCCGGACGCCGGCCCGCGCGGCAAGAAGGACCCCCGGGACTTCGCGCTGTGGAAGGGTCACAAGGACGGGGAGCCAGCCACGGCGAGCTGGGCCTCGCCATGGGGCACCGGCCGCCCGGGCTGGCACCTCGAGTGCTCCGCCATGGTCACCAAGTACCTGGGCACCGAGTTCGACATCCACGGCGGCGGCCTGGACCTGCGCTTCCCGCACCACGAAAACGAGATGGCGCAGTCCCAGGCGGCCGGCCACGGCTTTGCCAACTTCTGGATGCACAACGGCATGGTCACCTACGCGGGCGAAAAGATGTCCAAGTCCATCGGCAACACCGTCAGCCCGGAGCAGATGCTCGAACTCGCACCGCCGCGGGTGGTCCGGTACTACCTGGGCCAGGCGCAGTACCGCTCAGTGCTGGACTACCAGCCGACGTCGCTGCAGGAAGCCGCTGCCGCCGTCGAGCGGATCGACGGGTTTATCGCCCGGGCCACCCGGGCCCTTGGCGCCACCGCGCAGGCCGACACCAGCAGCAGCGCCGGCACCGTCCCGGACGCCTTCGCGGCCGCGATGGACGATGACCTTAACGTCCCGCAGGCCCTCGCCGTGTTGCACGAGACTGTCCGGGCCGGGAACACCGCGCTCACTGCCGGTGACCACGGCGACGCCTGGCAGGCGCTTGCGTCCGTGTCCGCCATGCTCAGTGTCCTTGGTCTCACGGCCACCGCGGCACACGCGGCGGACGAGCAGGCCAACACGGCCCTCGGGGTACTGGTTGAAGCCCAGCTCGAGGCACGCGCCCAGGCCCGGGCCAGCAAGGACTGGGCTGCCTCCGACGCTATCCGGGACACGCTTGCCGCCGCCGGCGTCGTTGTTGAGGACGGTCCTGACGGCGCCATCTGGAGCCTCAAGCGCGGCTGACCGCCCTCCCGGCAGCACACCTTACCGGAGCGGATGCCTGCCTGCCGGCTCCCTCGCGGTCGTGGATTTAACCCGAGTCAGTAGACTGGAGTACAGACTTATCAACGAATCGCGTATTTAAAGGGTGAAACTCATGGCCAACAACGGTCGCCGCTCGGTCAAAATGAAGAAGGGCCCCACCGTCGGAACCGGCGGACACGGCCGCAAGGCCCTCGAAGGCAAGGGCCCCACGCCTAAGGCCGAAGACCGGCCCTACCACAAGGCCCACAAGAACAAGCAGCTCGCCGAACGCTCCGCGGCCAAGCGCCCCGGTTCCGGCGCGGCCCGCAACCCCGGCGCCCGCTCCGGCCCCAAGGGCCGCGCCACCGAGGAAGTCGTCACCGGACGCAACTCGGTAGTTGAGGCCCTGCGCGCCGGCATCCCGGCCAAAGCCCTGCACGTGGCCATCCGCATCGAAATGGATGACCGGGTCAAGGAGTCCCTCAAGCTCGCGGCCGAGCGCGGCATCCCGCTGCTGGAAACCGGCAAGCCCGAGCTGGACCGGATGACGGACGACGCCATCCACCAGGGCCTCGTGCTGCAGATCCCGCCGTACGAATACGGGGACGCGTACGAGCTCGCCGAGCAGACCCTCGCGAGCTGGAAGAAGGGCCACGTCCCGAACGCGCCGCTCTTCGTGGCACTGGACGGGATTACCGATCCGCGCAACCTTGGCGCCATCATCCGCTCGGTGTCCGCGTTCAGCGGCCACGGCGTCATTGTCCCGGAGCGCCGCTCGGTCGGCGTCACCGCCTCGGCCTGGAAGACCAGCGCCGGCGCAGCCGTCCGCGTGCCGGTGGCCCGCGCCGCCAACCTGAACAACACGCTCAAGGCGTTCAAGAACATGGGCATCTACGTCCTGGGCCTGGACGGTGACGGCGACGTCTCGCTGCCGGACCTGTCCCTGGCCACCGAACCGATCTGCATCGTGGTCGGATCCGAGGGCAAGGGCCTGAGCCGCCTGGTCCGCGAAAACTGCGATCAGATCGTATCCATCCCGATCGATTCCGCGATGGAGTCCCTCAACGCCTCCATGGCCGTGGGCATCTCCCTCTACGAGATCTCCCGGCAGCGCGCAGCGAAGTAACAGCCCGATCCTCCCGAGCGCTTCCGCACCATGGTGCGGGAGCGTTCGGCGTTAACCCGTGGAGGCTAGAACCGGCGGCGGTTGGCCAGGACCGGGAGCACGGCCCGGGCCTTCGAAACTGCCTCAGGGTCCAGGTCCGCGAAGAGCAGCCCCGGGGCGCCGTCGAGCTCGTCCATCACCTCACCGAACGGTGACACGACGGCGGAGTGCCCGACCCCCGTCGGAGCGGACCCCGGCGCCGGGACGCCCTCGCCGGCGGCGTTGCCCTGGCCGCAGGCAAGCACCACGGTGGTGGAATCGATGGCGCGGGCACGGGCCAGGAGCCGCCATTGCTCCACCTTGCCGGGACCGCCGCCCCAGGACGCGCACACGATGTTCACCTGGGCTCCACGATCGGCGTTTTCCGTGAACAGGGCAGGGAAACGGATGTCATAACACGTGGCCAGTCCGAAGGTGATGCCGGCGGCCTCAAAAGTGACGGGGCCGGTACCGGCCTCGACCGTGTCCGATTCCGCGAAGCCGAAGGCGTCAAACAGGTGGATCTTGTCGTAGCTGGCATCAACCCCGGGGCCGGTGGCCAGGAGCGTATTCCTGACCCTGCCGCCCTCGCCCGGCGTGAACATCCCGGCCACAATCACCACACCGAGGTCAGCGGCGATGGCGCGCACCCGCGTGGCCCACGGCCCGTCCAGCGGCTCGGCGATGTCCAGCAGCGAATTTCCGAAGGCGCGCATCGTCGCCTCGGGAAACACCACCATCTCCGCCCCGCCGGCTTGGGCCATACGGGCGTACTCCTCAACGAGCGCCAGGTTTTCCACCAGGTCGCGGCCGGTGATGATTTGAGCCAGTGCCACTCGCACAGTTACCTCCAGATCGGCATTCGTTCCAGTATGCATTGAAGTCGCGGCGGAGGCGGTGCCGCCGTGAACGCCACATTGAGTGTTCCTTGGTTCGGCACGGCTAAACTTGTGCCAATGGGCACGCCTCTAGTAGATACAGCTGCAACCGTAGACGCCTCGCGGGCGTTTCCGCTGGGACTTAGTATTCCGCGTGCCTGGGGCCCGGCAACAGGCAGTCCCCGCAGCCCCGCGGTGACCCGCGGCTCGGTGGTCAACGTGGCCGTCTTCGCGCCCGCCATAGAAACCCTGGATATCGCCTACCAGGCCCCGGGCGGCGCGTGGCAGGTGCAGACCCTGCCGAATCTCACCGACGGCGTCCATCACGGCATCGTTGAAGGGATGCCGCCCGGATCGCGGTATGGCTTCCGGTCGTCCCCGGACCACGAGTCGCTGCCGCTGTCCATGCCGGCCCCGGATTTTGACGCCGTCGGCGGCCAGCCCCTGCTGCTGGACCCGTATGGCAGGGCCGTGGACGAGCGCGGAGAATTCCTTACGAGTGTCCGCATCGCCGACGACTTCGACTGGGGCAATGACCGCAGCCCCAGTTTGCCGTGGCGCAACACCATCATCTACGAAGCCCACGTCCGCGGCCAGACCCGGATGCACCCGGACATCCCGGAAGCGCTGCAGGGAACATACGCGGGCATGGCGCACCCGGCCATGATCGAGCACCTCATCGCGCTCGGCATCACGTCCGTGCAGCTCCTGCCGGTGCACTTCCACGTGGACGAGCCGCACCTGCAAAACCTCGGCATGCCGAACTACTGGGGCTACAACACCGCCGCATTCTTCGCCCTGCACCCCGGCTACGCCACGGCTGCCGCCCAGGCCGCCGGGCCGGAAGCCGTCGCCCGCGAATTCAAGGAGATGGTCAAGGCCCTGCACGCCGCCGGCCTTGAGGTCATCCTCGACGTTGTCTATAACCACACCGCCGAGGGAGGCGCCGATGGCCGGACGCTGAGCTTCCGCGGCCTGGGGGAGACGACGTACTACCGCACCGATAGCCACGGAGCGTACGTGGACACCACGGGCTGCGGAAACAGCCTGAATTTCGGCGAACCCCGGGTGGTCCAACTGGTCCTGGACTCGCTGCGCTACTGGGTCAACGAGTTCCACATTGACGGTTTCCGCTTCGACCTGGCGGTCACCCTGTGCCGGAACTCCGCCAATGAGTTTGATCCCCGGCACCCGTTCCTGGTCGCAATCGCGGCCGACCCGGTGCTGTCTGCCACCAAGCTGATCGCCGAACCGTGGGATATCGGCTACGGCGGCTGGCAAACCGGCCGGTTCCCGGCGGGCTGGGTGGATTGGAACGATCACTTCCGCGACGCCGTCCGGACGTTCTGGCTCTCCGACCGCGCCGCGATCGACGCCGGTGGGACCGGCGGGTCCGCGGGTCGCCTGGCCGATGCCCTCTCCGGTTCGGCCGGGCTGTTCGAGGCATCGGGCCGCTCCCGGCTCGCCTCGGTAAACTTCATCACCGCCCACGACGGGTTCACACTGGCTGACCTGGTCTCCTACGACCGCAAGCACAATGAAGCCAACGGCGAGCAGAACCGCGACGGCCACGGCGACAACCGCAGCTATAACCACGGATTCGAAGGCCGGACCGAAAACGAGGCCATCCTTGCGCGGCGCGCACAGACCAGCCGGAACCTGATGGCCTCGCTGATGATCTCCCTCGGCGTGCCGATGATCACGGCCGGGGACGAACTGGGCCGGACGCAGCAGGGCAACAACAACGCCTACTGCCAGGACAACGCGGTGACCTGGATCGACTGGTCCGCCACGGCGGAATCCCACGCCATGCTGCGGAACACCAAACGCGTGATCCGGCTGCGGCGGGAATTCCTGGCGCTGCAGCCCCATGATTATCCGGCGCGGGCAAACCAGGCGTACTTCCACTGGTTCGATGCCAGCGGTCAGTCAATGGCCCCGGAGACGTGGCAGGATCCCCGCAACCGGGTGGTCCAGCTGCTGCTGGGCTCGGACGACGGCCACGTGGACGGCCTCGTGGTGGTCAACGGGGGCGCCGACGACGTCGAGGTCACGCTGCCGGCCCTGGCCAGCGCGGCAGGCCCCGGCGGCCGCCCCTTCGAGCTGCGCCTGACCACCTCCGAGCTCCACGACCGTCGGCAGGGGACCCGGGTCTCCCCCGGAGAGCGCGACCTCGTCGAGGCCAACTCGATCAATGTCTACCGCACCTAGTTTTTACACATGAACCAACAACGAAGGGCCCCATGAAGATTTACTCGGCAGACACCTGGACCATCGAAGAGCTGAAGGACCAGATCGACGACTCCGGCCGCCGTGCGCTCGTCATCCCGGCCGCGGACACCCAGCGGGCGCTCCTGGAGACGTTCAGCGAGATCCTGGACGTGCAGGAGGAATCAGCCGTCGACCTGGATGTCCTGCACGACTCCCTGCAGGATGTTGCGGACGCCGTAGCTGAAGACGGACAGGCCCCCGTGACCTTCATCTGGCAGGTACCGGCCGGGTTCCGCGCGGACCGCTCCTTCGGCGTTTTCTGCGAGACCCTCCAGGACGCCGAAAGCTACGCTGCCGGCAGCCTGGACGTCGTCGCGGTTTTCCTCTAGGAAACGGTGGCCAGAACCCGCGCCGCAGGCGCACCGCGGCCAAAGGCGGCCTCGGAAAAACACAGCAGCCCGGCACCAACGTGCCGGGCTGCTGTGTTCGGGAGAGTCCGGTCACTAGGCGTTGACGATCAACCCGAGTTCGGCCGCGGACGCGAGGGCCTCGTGCTTGGGCAGGACCCGCACCGTGTAGCCGAACGAGCCCGAACGGTCGATCACCACGGTCCCGCTGAACAGGTGGCGGCCGTTGCCCAGGTCCTCTGCGGCCTTGAGCTCGGCGACGGTGACATCAATGAGTTCGTCGTTCTCGCCCGCCCGGCCGTAGGCGACCTCGACGCAGACATCGTCCGGTGCCAGTTCCTTCAAGGCAACATACGCGTTGACCTGGAGCAGGTCCCCGATCTGCGGGTCCTCGGACACGCCGACCGAGTCCACATGTTCGACCTGGATCTGCGGCCACGCGGCCCGGATCCGGGAGGTCCACGCCGCGAGTGCCTTGGCCTGGGCGTAGTTCTCCGCGACGGCCGCCCGTCCGGCGATGGCGGCCGGCCGGTACAGGACGTTGACGTAGTCCTTGAGCATCCGGTCCGCCGAGACCGCCGGGCCCAAATGGGACATGGTGTGCTTGATCATTGAGACCCAATGCGTGGGGACCTTCTGCGGGCCGGACTGCGAAGGCCCGGCCGCACCCGCCCCATGGGAGACCGTCAGACCGTAGAACTTCGGCGCCACCTGGGTTTCGAGCAGCTCGTAGAGTGCCGCCGCCTCGATGTCATCGCGCTCTTCGGCGGATGCGTCGTTGTTGGCGGTCGGGATCGCCCAGCCGTTCTCGCCGTCGTACATCTCATCCCACCAGCCATCCATCACCGAGAGGTTCAGTGAACCGTTCAGGGCGGCCTTCATGCCGGACGTGCCGCACGCTTCCAGCGGGCGCAGCGGGTTGTTCAGCCACACATCGGTGCCCGGGAACAGCGTCCGGGCCATGGCGATATCGTAGTTGGGCAGGAACGCGATCCGGTGGCGCACCTCGGGGTCGTCGGTGAACCGGACCAGGTCCTGGATCATCTTCTTGCCGGCGTCATCGGCCGGGTGCGACTTGCCCGCAATCACCAGCTGGATCGGGTGGGTCTTGTGCAGCAGCAGGGCCTTGAGCCGGGCAGGGTCGCGCAGCATCAGGGTCAGCCGCTTGTAGGTCGGCACACGGCGGGCAAAACCGATGGTCAGGACGTCCGGGTCCAGGACCGAGTCCGTCCAGGCCAGTTCGGCATCGGCCGCGCCACGCTTTTTCCAGGCCGACCGGAGGCGGCGCCGGACGTCCTCCACGAGGGCCATCCGCATTTCGCGGCGGAGCGCCCACAAGTCTTCGTCGGAGATTCTGTACGCGAAGTCCCAGTCATTCTTCGGCTCCGCGCCGGCACCGAACAGGTCCGGTGAGAGTTTGGCGATGCGCGGGTCCACCCAGGTGGGGACGTGCACCCCGTTGGTGACCGAGGTGATCGGCACCTCCGAGTGATCGAATCCCGGCCACAATGCGGAGAACATGCCGCGGGAGACCACGCCGTGCAGTTTGGCGACGCCGTTAGCGCGCTGGGCCAGGCGCAGGCCCATGACGGCCATGTTGAACACGAACGGATTGCCGTCCGCGAAGTCTTCCCGGCCCAGGTCCAGGATCTTTGCGATCGGGACATCGGGCGCGAGCCCGGCCTCAAAGAAGTGCTGGATCTGCGAGGTTTCAAAACGGTCGATGCCGGCAGGCACCGGGGTGTGCGTCGTGAATACGGTCGAGGCCCGGCCCGCCGCCAGAGCTTCTTCCCACGTGAGCGGGTTCGCGGCGGACATCATTTCCTGGATCCGTTCGACGCCCAGGAAACCGGCGTGGCCCTCATTGGTGTGGAACACCTCGGGTGCCGGCCCGCCGGTGAGCTTCTGGAACGCCCGCAGCGCCTTGACGCCGCCCATGCCCAGCAGCAGTTCCTGCTGCAGGCGGTGGTCTCCGCCGCCGCCGTAGAGCCGGTCGGTGATGCTGCGGGCGGCATCGTCGTTGCCCGGGACATCGGAGTCCAGCAGCAGCAGGGGGACGCGTCCGACGTCGGCCCGCCAGACGTGCGCGAGCAGGCGGCGACCGTGGGGGAGAGGCAGCGAAATCTGGAGGGGTTTGCCGTTGCCGTCCGGTGCAGGCTCCCGGAGCAGGGTCAGGGGCAGGCCGTCCGGATCGAGGACCGGATAGGTCTCCTGCTGCCAGGCGTCGCGGGACAGGGACTGCTTGAAGTAGCCGGCCTGGTAGAGCAGGCCGACGCCGATCAGCGGAACGCCAAGGTCCGAGGCGGCCTTCAGGTGATCGCCAGCAAGGATGCCGAGGCCGCCGGAGTACTGCGGCAGCACTTCCGTAATGCCGAACTCGGGCGAGAAGTACGCGATGCAGGACGGTGCGCCGTCGCCGAGTGTCTGATACCAGCGGGGCTGCTCAAGGTAGTGGTCCAGATCGGCGGCGGCGGCATGGACGCGCTTGACGACGTCCTGATCCGCCGCGAGCCGCTGGAGTTCCTCGCGGCTGACCAGGCTCAGGAATGTCACCGGATCGTGGGCACTCTCCGCCCAGATACCGGGGTTCAGCCCCTCGAATAGCTCCCGGGTGGGCCGGTGCCAGGACCACCTGAGATTGGTGGCGAGCCTGGCCAGCGGCCGGATGGACTCGGGAAGAACGGTTCGGACGGTAATTCTGCGGATTGCCTTCACCTGCGAAACGATAACCGACAACCCAGTACCAGTGAACAAGTTTGTGTTTCTTTCCGGTAAATGACGATTGGCCTCCGACAAATCAGGTAAATGGCGCGCTGCCTTAGCATTCTGGCCATTTTCTAGATAACGTCGAGCCTGTGACGAATAACTCGCGAACCAGCGCCGTGTCCAAGCAAGAGCCGAAGGCCCTGATCACGGAGGGCCTCAGATTCGGCCGTTTTCCGATCACTGCCGTCCAGCCCGTCGTGGAGGGTGGCAAGTTTCCCGCCAAGGCGGTAGCAGGCGAGACCATCGTGGTGGGGGCCACCTCGTTCCGGGAAGGACACGATCAGCTCGGCGTCAGTGCCGTCCTGTTCGATCCCAGCGGAACCGAGCGGCAGCGTGTCCGCCTCGCCCCGCCGCGCGGGGTGCGCGGCCAGGGCACGGACCGCTGGGAAGGCCTGCTGACCCCGGCTGAGACCGGCAACTGGACTTTCGTCATCGAAGCCTGGCATGACCGCTACGGGACGTGGCACCACAATGCCGAAGTCAAGATCGGAGCCGGCATCGACGTCGACCTGATGCTTGCCGAGGGCGTCGCGCTGCTCGGCGAGGCAGCGAACGACTCCACCAGGCCGTGGGATGACCAGGAGACGCTCCGGGCCGCGGCGGCCGGGCTCGCCGATGAGTCGCAGCCCGTCGAACAGCGACTGGCCGCCGGGTTCAGCCCCGAGGTGGCCGCCGTCATCGACCGCCAGCCCATCCGCGAACTCGTCACGGTTTCCGAGCCGTACCCGCTCCTGGTGGAGCGTGCGCTGGCCGGCCGCGGCTCCTGGTACGAGTTCTTCCCCCGCTCCGAGGGCGCGGTGCACGACGCCGCAACCGGGGAATGGACCTCCGGGACGTTCCGGACCGCCGCAAAACGCCTCGACGCCGTCGCGGGAATGGGATTCGACGTCATCTACATGCCGCCGATCCACCCGATCGGCACCCAGCACCGCAAGGGACCGAACAACACCCTGATCGCCGGGCCGCAGGATCCTGGTTCCCCGTGGGCCATCGGGGCCAAGGAGGGTGGCCACGATGCCATTCACCCGGACCTCGGCACCATTGATGATTTCGCGGCGTTTGTGTGGCGTGCCGGCGAACTTGGTCTTGAGGTTGCCCTGGACCTGGCGCTTCAGGCCTCCCCGGACCACCCCTGGGTGCAGAGCCACCCGGAATGGTTTACCACCCGCGTGGACGGCACGATCGCCTATGCCGAAAACCCGCCGAAGAAATACCAGGACATTTACCCGATCAACTTCGACAATGACCCGGAGGGCCTGTCCAACGAGGTCCTGCGCATTGTGCTGTACTGGGTCGGCCACGGGGTCCGGATTTTCCGGGTGGACAACCCGCACACCAAACCCGTGTGGTTCTGGGAATGGCTGATCGGCAAGGTCAACGAGCAGCACCCCGAGGTCGTCTTTTTGGCCGAGGCCTTCACGCGCCCCGCCATGATGCATGCACTTGGCCGGGCCGGCTTCCAGCAGTCCTACACCTACTTCACGTGGCGGAATACCAAGACGGAACTGGAGGAGTACTTCCAGGAGGTCAGCCACGTCTCCCCGGCCTACTTCCGGCCGAATTTCTTCGTCAACACCCCGGACATCCTCACCGAATACCTGCAGTTCGGCGGCCCGGCCGCGTTCCGGATCCGGGCCACCCTCGCCGCCACGGCGAGCCCGACCTGGGGCGTGTACGCGGGCTTCGAACTCTACGAACACGTGGCCCGGCCGGGCGCGGAAGAGAACATCGACAACGAGAAGTTCCAATACAAGGCCCGCAACTGGGACGCTGCCGCCGCTTCCGGACGGACCCTGGCGCCCTACCTGACCAGGCTCAACGAGATCCGGCGGGCGCACCCGGCTCTCGGTGACCTGCAGAACCTGACCGTTCACGCCAGCACGGACACCTCCACCGTGGTGTACTCCAAGCACAAGACACTGCCGGACGGCAGCAAAGACACCCTGATCATCGTCGTCAACGTGGATTCGCACAGCGCCCGGGAAAGCACCGTCACCCTGGACCTGGCCGCACTGGAACTGGATCCGGAGAACCTGACCCACAACGGCGGCTTTATGGTCGACGATCTGCTGACCGGTGAGAGCTGGGAATGGGGCGAGTCGAACTACGTCCGACTGGACCCGCACGTTGAACCCGCCCACATCCTGAATATCCGAAGGTAGCGCCAATGAGTTTTAGTCCGCAAAACCCCAGCCAGCACTATGGCAGCTCCAGCTACGACCTGAACGCCCCGGGCCTGCAGCATGATCCGCTTTGGTATCGGAAAGCGGTGTTCTACGAAGTGCTGGTCCGGGCATTCGCGGACGGAAACGGCGACGGGTCCGGGGACTTCCACGGTCTGATCGAGAAGCTGGACTACCTGCAGTGGCTCGGCGTCGACTGCCTGTGGCTGCCGCCGTTCTTCCAGTCCCCGCTGCGCGACGGCGGCTACGACATCTCCGACTACAACTCCGTGCTCGACGAATTCGGCACCATCAGTGACTTCAAACGGCTCGTGGCGGAGGCGCATGCCCGCGGCGTGCGCGTCATCATCGACCTTCCGCTGAACCACACCTCTGACCAGCACCCCTGGTTCCAGGAATCCCGCAAGGACCCGGAAGGGCCCTTCGGTGATTTCTACGTGTGGAGCGACACGGACGAGAAATACGAGGACGCCCGCATCATCTTCGTGGACACCGAGGAGTCCAACTGGACCTTCGACCCCATCCGGCGGCAGTTCTTCTGGCACCGCTTCTTCAGCCACCAGCCCGACCTCAACTTCGAGAACCCCAAGGTCATCGACGCGCTGTTCGACGTCGTGCGGTTCTGGCTGGACCAGGGCATTGACGGGTTCCGCGCCGACGCCATCCCTTACCTGTTCGAAGAAGAGGGCACGAACTGCGAGAACCTGCCCCAGACGCACGAATTCCTGCGCAAGCTGCGCACCATGGTCGACGAGAGCTACCCGGGCCGGGTGATCATCGCCGAAGCCAACCAGCCGCCCGCGGAAGTCGTGGAGTACTTCGGCACGGAAGAGGAACCGGAATGCCACATGGCCTTCCACTTCCCGATCATGCCCCGGCTGTACTACGCCCTGCGCGACCAGAAGGCCGCGCCCATCATTGAGACGATGAAGGACACCCCGGACATTCCGGAAGGCGCCCAGTGGGGCACCTTCCTGCGCAACCACGATGAACTGACGCTGGAAATGGTCACCTCGGACGAACGGGCCGCCATGCTTGGCTGGTATGCCCCGGATCCGCGGATGCGCGCCAACATCGGCATCCGGCGGCGCCTCGCGCCCCTGCTGGACAACTCCCGGTCCGAGATCGAGCTCATCAATGCGCTGCTGCTGTCCCTGCCGGGCAGTCCGTTCCTGTATTACGGGGACGAGATCGGCATGGGGGACAACATCTGGCTCGAGGACCGCGACGCCGTGCGTACCCCGATGCAGTGGAACCCGGACCGCAACGCCGGATTCTCCAGCGCGGACCCCGGCAAGCTCTACCTGCCGGTGATCCAGTCGCTCGTCTACAACTACTCCATGGCCAATGTCGAGGCCGAGGCTGCCCACTCGGGCTCGCTGCTGCGCTGGATGCGCCAGATCCTGAGCATCCGCAAGAACCACCCTGCCTTCGGACTGGGGTCGTTCAAGCACATCGAAGCCGACCACGACGTCGTCCTCGCTTACCTGCGCGAGCTCCCCGAAGGGAACTCCGCGGGGGAGGACGGAGAGACCATCCTGTGCGCCTTCAACCTCTCCCAGCATCCGGTGGCAACCACCCTGCGGGTGCCAAAGTACGCCGGACGGGGCCTCCGGGATGTGTTCGGCGGTCAGACCTTCCCGGCGATCGGCGACGACGGGACGTTGACCCTGACGCTGGGCAGCCACGATTTCTTCTGGTTGCGGATCCGCTCGGCGGGGTCGAATCCAGCGTCCCCGCACACGCAGGCGATGCCTATCCTGTCCATCGAGGGTTGAGATGACCGGGCCCGCACATACTGCTGCCCTCACCGGACTGGTGGTTGCCTGGCTGCCGCGCCAGCGATGGTTCCCGGTGAAGAGCGGGGAGTTCACGCTCGCGCCGGCCGGCCTCCTGAGCCTGCGCGATCCCGACGCCGGGGCCGGCGATAGTGCTTCCGGCGGGGCAGGGCTCGAAGTGCTCCTCGCCGCCGTGACGTACCCCACCGGCGACGGCGACCGTACCGACGTCGTCCAGGTGCCGCTCAGCCTCCGCCCGGCGCCGCTGGCCGGCGCGGAGTCCGCATTGATCGGTGAGCTTCCCGGGGACGGCGCGCAGGACAGGCGCTGGGTATACGACGGCGTCCACGACCCGGCGTTGGTCGCCGCCTGGCTGGAGCTGATCCGCTCCGGCGGGACCTCGACGACCGGCAACGCCACCGGGCACAGCGTGGACTCCGGCTACCGTCTGCCGTTCGCGACCGGCAAGGTCAAGGTCCTCACGGGGGAGCAATCCAACAGTTCGGTGATCGTCGACGACGGCGATTCGGCCGCCATCGTGAAGTTCTTCCGGGTCCTGTCGGCGGGCCGCAATCCGGAGGTTGAAATTGGTGCCGCGTTGACCGCGGGCCGCACCGCCGAAGTGCCGGCGACCATCGGCTGGGTCACGGGCGAATGGGAAACCCCGCAGAACGGTTCACCGGCCGGTGGCACGCGGCTGGCGCACGGTGAACTCGCCGTCGCCCACGAGTTCCTCGCCGGCGGCCTGGATGCGTGGCGGCTGGCCGTGGACGCAGCCTCGACCGGAACCGGCTTCACCGCGGAAGCCCATGCCCTGGGCGCGGCGACGGCAACGGTGCACCGGCGGCTGGCCGAAGCGCTCGGCACCGCGACTGAATCAGCGCCGGGACGCGAGATCGCGCCCGGAGTCGCCGCGCGGGTGCGCGAATCGTGGGCCCAGGCCGGCAACGCCGTCGGACCCTTCGACGCGGAACTGGAAGCGCTGTTGCGCCGGCTGGACGGCAGCAGCGCCGGGACCCTGCAACGTATCCATGGAGACCTCCACCTGGGGCAGATCCTGCAAGTGCCGGGGACGGGAGGCCAGCCGCCGCGCTGGGCGATCCTGGACTTCGAGGGAGAGCCGCTCCGGCCGATCTCAGAACGGAACTTCCCGGATGTGCCGCTCCGCGACGTGGTGGGAATGCTGCGTTCCTTCGACTACGCGGCCGGCGCGGCCGAGCGCGAGGCGCCCGGTACCGTGGTCCCGCCAACGTGGGTGGACGACTGCGCCGAGGCTTTCCTGTCCGGCTACGCAGAGGTGATACCGGGCAGCGTGGACCGGAGCTCGCCGCTGTTTGTGGCACTGTGGCTGGATAAGGCCCTCTATGAAGTCATTTATGAACTAAGAAACAGGCCGGACTGGCTCTCCATCCCGGTTGATGCATCACGTCGTCTCCTCAGTAGTACAGGTTTTGGCGTCTCTGCCGAAGCCGAAGCGGAAGGTATAGAAATGACAGGCTCAGCACGTATCGAACGGCCCGGCGCCCCACTGCCCGTGGACGCGGAAACCCTCGCAAGGGTAGCGGGCGGCGAACACCACGCGCCGCACTCGGTCCTGGGTGCACACCTTGACGGCCACGGTCACGTCACCATCCGGACGCTGAAGCACCTGGCGGAGGCCGTCTCGGTGGTCACGTCGGAGGGCACGGTTCCGATGGAGCATGAGGCACACGGTGTGTGGGTTGCGGTGCTGGAGCCGCAGGAGCATGGCCATGTGCCGGATTACCGGCTCTCGGTGACGTATGAGGGCCTCGCGCCGCAGCCGGCGGATGATCCCTACAGGTTTATGCCCACCATCGGCGAAATCGACCTGCACCTGATCGGTGAGGGCCGGCACGAGCGCCTCTGGGATGTTCTGGGCGCCCACGTCCGGCACTACAAGTCCGGACTCGGCGATATCGACGGCGTATCTTTCGCCGTGTGGGCACCGAACGCCCAGGCCGTCCGGGTGAAGGGCGATTTCAACGGCTGGGACGGCCGGGAGTTCTCGATGCGGTCGCTGGGTTCCAGCGGTGTCTGGGAACTGTTCATCCCCGGCGTTCCGGCCGGTGCCTGCTACAAGTTCGAAATCAGGACCAAGCACGGTAACTGGATCGAAAAGGCAGACCCGATGGCCTTCGGCACCGAGGTCCCGCCGCTGACGGCCTCCAAGGTCGTCGAGCCGTCCTACGCCTTCAGGGATGCAGCGTGGATGGAAGCCCGGGCCGCCCGGGACCCGCACAATTCGCCGATGAGCGTCTACGAAGTCCACCTCGGATCGTGGCGGCTGGGGCTCGGCTACAAGGAACTGGCCAAGGAACTGGTGGAGTACGTTAAGTGGCTCGGCTTCACGCATGTGGAGTTCATGCCCGTAGCGGAGCACCCCTTCGGCGGATCGTGGGGCTATCAGGTCACGTCCTACTTCGCCCCGACCTCACGGTTCGGGCACCCGGACGAATTCCGGCACCTGGTTGATGAACTCCACCAGGCCGGGATCGGCGTCCTGCTGGACTGGGTCCCCGCGCACTTCCCCAAGGACGAATGGGCGCTGGCCCGTTTCGACGGCGAAGCCCTGTACGAGCACGCCGATCCCAACCTCGGCGAACACCCCGACTGGGGAACCCTGATCTTTGACTACGGACGCACCGAGGTGCGCAACTTCCTCGTCGCCAACGCACTGTACTGGCTCGAGGAATTCCACATCGACGGGCTGCGCGTCGATG
>CAVYMG010000008.1:0-106179 GCA_963769515.1 uncultured Actinomycetota bacterium | reverse complement strand
TACATAATGTAGATTATCGGCACATGATGAAGACCTCCGGAAGGGGCCTTGGGCGGCTCCATGCGCCGCGCAGGGATTTGCCGGATATCGCACCTGATCCATTGTCTTTGGCGTGCGGCTCATTAACAATGAACCAATGACGGTCTACCTGAGATCCCTCGAAACCGCGGTTCCGCCGACTGTGCTGATCCAGTCCGAGGCCCGGGATGTGTTCGCGGCCCAGCCGGGACTGACCAGGCTGGGCAGCCGCCTCGTCAAAACCTGCTTCGACTCGGCGGCCATCGACACCCGGTACACCGCCGTCGAAGAACTGACTACGGCCCGCCGGGCCGAAAACCCGCAGTTTTTCGATCCGGACACCGGCCTCCTGCGCAGCCCCAGCACCAAGGCCCGGAACGACATTTTTGCCACCGAGGCCACCAAGCTCTTCATCGAGGCTGCGCAGAAAGCCCTGGACTCCTGCGCCGGCATCGATCTACTTGACATAACTCATCTTGTGACGGTGTCCTGCACCGGGTTTTTCAATCCGGGCCCGGACTACAAGATCGTCCGGGCTCTAGGCCTGAATCCATCGGTGCAGCGCTACCATCTGGGTTTTATGGGCTGCTACGCGGCTTTTCCTGCCCTGCGCGCCGCGAAGTCCTTCTGCGAGGCAGATCCGGATGCGGTAGTGCTGGTGGTCTGCGCCGAGTTGTGTTCGCTGCACGTCCGGACCTCCAATGATCCTGACGCCATCATGGGATCGGCCCTGTTCAGCGATGGTGCGGCAGCCGCCGTCGTGACCGCCCGGGAGATCCCCGATGCACCGGCGCTCCTGCAACTGGACCACTTCGAGACGGTGCTGACGCCGGTCGGTGAGGACTCCATGGCCTGGAATATCGGTGACGAAGGCTTCGAGATGGTCCTGGGGAATTACGTACCGCACATTATTGACGATCACATCATCGGCGCACTGGAGCCCCTGCTGGCCCGGGACGCTGCCCTGCCCGGACTCCCCTACCGCGACATCCGTCACTGGGCCATCCATCCGGGCGGCCGCAGCATCCTGGACAAGGTCCAGTCCCGGCTGGACCTCAGCGATGAGCAATTGATCCCGGCGCGGGAAACCCTGCGGAACTACGGCAACATGAGCAGCGCAACCGTCCTGTTTGTGCTCCGGCACATCCTGGATCTCCCGGCCGCGGCCGCGGCCGAGGGCGACGAGCGGATCTGCTCAATGGCGTTCGGTCCGGGCCTGACGGTGGAAACGGCACTGTTCACCAAGGTGTCCGGCCCGCCGGCCGCCGGACGCGCGGACCGCGAAAACGCCGCGGCGGGCGTGGCGGAGCAGCCGGACGGCACCGCGGTGGCCGAGCCGGCCTCGGCCATGGCCTGAGAGCGCCGGGCATGGCGTTCCTGCGGGACCGGGCCGTGGACGCCGTCGAGGAAATGGACCTGCCCGGTTGCGACCCGGAGTTGCTTGAGCGCACCTACGTCCAGTTCGCCCTCGTAAACCGCGTTGTATCAGGCTGGCACGGCATCTACCGGACCAGGATCAGGCCGCAGCTCAGTAGCGGCGCCGGCACCACGCTGCTTGACATCGGCTGCGGCGGCGGCGACGTGCCCGTCATGATTGCCCGGTGGGCGGCCCGGGACGGACTGCGCCTGGAAATCACCGGCATCGACCCGGACGCCCGGGCCAGCCGCTTCGCCCGGGCCCGCAACAACGACGCGGGGGTCAGCTTCCGCCAGGCCACGGCCGCGGAGCTGGCGGCGGAAGGGCGGCAGTACGACGTCGTCATTTCCAACCATGTGCTCCACCACCTGGGCCGGGCGGAACTGCCGGAATTCCTGGCCGAATCCGCCGCGCTCTCCCGCGGGCAGGTCATCCACAACGATCTCCGCCGCAGTCCCGCCGCCTTCGTGCTCTTCCATACCTTCGCCCGGGTCTTCACCCGCTCCTTCATCCGCCAGGACGGACTGACTTCCATCCGGCGCAGCTATACACCCGCGGAGCTGTCCGCCGCCGCTCCCCCGGACTGGGCCGTTGTCCCCCACTTCCCCTTTCATCACCTGCTCCTGCACCGGGCCCGCTCAGGAGCCGCCGATGACTGACGTGCTGATCGTCGGCGGCGGCCCAGTAGGGCTCTTTATGGCAGTCCTGCTGCTGCAGCGGGGCATCGACGTGTGTGTCCTGGAACAGCGGGACGCCCCGGAAGAACATTCACGGGCCATCGGCATCCATCCACCGGCCCTCGCGGCACTGGAGCAGGCCGGCGTGTCCGGACCGCTGGTCGCGGAGGGCGTCCGGATCCGCCGCGGCATCGCGATCGACGCCGGCCGGACCCTGGCCGAGATGTCCTTCGCCGGCGTCTCGGAACGCTTCCCGTTCGTCCTGTCCCTCCCGCAGGCCCGCACCGAGGCAGTGCTGGCACGCCGGGTCCAGGAGCTCGACGGCGACGCCCTCCACCGCGGGGTCCGCCTCACCGGGCTGTCCGGCGGCAGACGGGTCACGCTCGAAGCGGCCACGCACGACGGACCCCGCCGGTATACGGCCCCGCTGGTCATTGCCGCAGACGGCGTCCGGTCCACCGTGCGCGCACTTCAGGGCACCGCGGTCAAAGAGAAGGACTATCCGGACAGCTACCTGATGGGAGACTTCGCGGACACCACCGGCTTCGGCGCCGATGCCGCCCTGTTCCTGGCCCGGGCGGGCATCGTCGAGTCCTTTCCGCTGCCTGGACAGCGGCGCCGCTGGGTGGTCCGGCTCGGCGAACGCGACCGCGCGGCGGCAACCGCGGGCGACGCCGGCTGGCTGGCACAGTGCGTGCAGGACCGGACGGGCCTGGAGATCGACCCCGCCGGCAACAGCATGCTCAGCAGCTTCGGGGTCCGTTCGCGACTGGCCCGCCGCATGGTCACCGGCCGCACCGTGCTGATCGGGGACGCCGCCCACGAAGTGAGTCCGATCGGCGGCCAGGGCATGAACCTGGGCTGGCTGGACGCAGCGGCATTGGCCCCCCTCGTCGCAGGGGTCCTGCAGGGCTCCGCTATGGAGGGTGCCTTGCGGGCCTTCGAACGGCGTCGGCTGGGGGCGACCGCCCGGGCAGCACGCCAGGCCGAGATCAACATGGCGCTGGGCCGCCCGCTGTCGGCCGGGCTTCTGCGGGTACGGAACCGCACGATCGGTGCGGCCGCCGCGGTTCCGGCGGTCAATGCCCTGGTTGCCCGCCGGTTCACCATGAACTGAGCCACCGCAGTAGTCTGTTGGCATGCCAGCAGACGCCCCGCCCACCGACTTCAGCGCCGCACGGATCCACGAGACCGTCCAGCAGATTCTGGCCGCCGGCGTCCTTCCGCCGATTGTCCAGGCCGGGCACCCGGTCCTCCGGCAGCTGGCTGCGCCGTTTGACGGGCAGCTGAACGCTGAGGAACTCCATCAGCTCATCCAGCTCATGCGCAGGGTGATGCACCAGGCGCCGGGCGTCGGACTCGCAGCCCCGCAGCTGGGAATTCCGCTGCAGGTGGCGGTGCTCGAGGACCTGTTCGACGTCGATCCCGACGCCGCTGCCGTCCGCGGCCGGGAGCCGCTGCCGTTCTTCGCCATGCTGAACCCGGACTACCGGCCCAGCGGCACAGCGGCGGTGGCCTTCTATGAAGGCTGCCTCTCAGTCGACGGGCTGCAGGCAGCGGTGCTGCGGGCCGAAAACGTGGCACTGAACTTCACCGCTCCGGACGGCACCGGGCAGCAGCGCTCCTTCTCCGGCTGGCAGGCCCGCATTGTGCAGCACGAGACGGATCACCTGAACGGGATCCTGTACCTGGACCGGGCGGAGCTGCGCTCCCTGAGCAACAACGCCGAATACTCCGCCCGCTGGGCCCAGCCGGACATCGGCAAGGCCCGGCAGACGCTGGGATTCCTGCAGGACACGGACCCGCCCACCGGCCTCACTCCCCGGCAGGACTGAAACGGAACAAATCTCCGACCTGGCAGTCCAGGGCCTGGCAGAGCGCCGTCAGGGTCGAGAACCGGATCGCCTTGGCGCGGTTGTTCTTCAGCACGGAGAGATTGACCAGACTCACCCCGACGCGGCGGCTCAGCTCCGTCAGGCTGATGTCGCGTTCAACCAGTAATTCGTCGAGCCGGCAGGAGATCGCGGAGTAGTCCTCGGCGGGCATCAGATGAGTCCCTCGGTATCCTTTTGGAACCGGCGGCCAAGCTGGAAGACCCCGGCGATAAGGACCAGGACGGTGCCGGCCACCAGGGGGGCAATGTTGACGTCCCAGACGAAGCCAACCGTCTCGCCGGACCCCGGCCCATTTGCCCCGATCAGTTCGGCGATTTGGCTTCGCGCCGCCGCGTTCAGGGCCTGCGCGAGGGTTCCGGCCAGGGCAAGGACTACGCCGCAGGATCCCACGATCCAGGCCGACGCCGACGTGAACAGGTTCTCTGTGCGGAGGCGGAATGCAAGCATGAACAACAGCGCCATCACAGCCAGAAAGCTGATCTGGCTCAGGGCTGCGGCCCACGCCAACAGCGTGGCTTCGCCCGTCGGAAGCACGGGAATGGTTGCTTCCATGCCGGTAAATCGCCCTACCGACCCCAGGCTCAGTTCCCCGATGCTTTGCGGGGCCGAGTGTACGGGAAGGGATAACGTGACCGGTCCGGTGAAGGTCTCGACAATTCCGGTGGCCGTCAGAAACGATGTAACTCCTGCGGCGACGGTTGCGGCGACCATGACCGCGATCGCGTCAACCCTCGAGACAAACTTCTTTTCCCCCGGCGCAGGGTGGGTTCTGGTTGCCTTCATATCTCCCCCGGATGTTATCGATGATCGCTAATAACGAATATCGATAACCTACTCCCTATCCGGCCGGCGCGCCAGAGCCTCGGCGGCAGCGGCCCTGGACGCAGCCGCCCGGGTTGCCCGGCGGCCGGGCCTAGGATGAGGGTATGTTCCCCCACTCTGCCCTGCTCTGCCCGGTGTGCCGCAACAGTTTCTCCCCCGCCGGCAACAGCGGCGTTGCAACTGGGCCTGCCCGGGCCTTGGTTTGCGCGGCCGGGCACAGCTTCGACGCAGCCAAGCAGGGGTACTTCAATTTCCTCGTCGGTAAGGGGACCGTTTTCGAGGCGGACTCGGCCGACATGGTCGCGGCCCGCTTCGACTTCCTCGCCGCCGGGCACTACCGGCCACTCGCGGACGCGGTCTCCGCGCTGGCGGCCCCGGCGTTCAACGGCAACGCGGCCGGATCACCTCCCCTGGTGCTGGACGCCGGAACAGGCACCGGCCACTACCTCCGGACACTCCTGGACCGGGTCCCGGCGGCCGCGGCCATCGGGCTGGATATCTCCAAGTTCGCGTTGCGCCGTGCAGCGAAGTTGAACCCCGGGGTCTTGAACCTGGTCGCCGACGTGTGGCAGCCCCTGCCCGTCGCGGACGACGCCGTCGACGTCGTTACCGTCGTCTTCGCGCCCCGCAACGCCGCTGAGTTCGCCCGGGTACTGCGGCCAGGCGGCCTCCTCGTTGTGGTGACTCCCCGCCCCGGGCACCTCGCCGCCGTCGCGGGACAGACCGGCATGCTTGGGATCGAACCGGCGAAGGAAGAACGGCTGGCGGCATCGCTGGAGGGGTTCTTTTTCCCGGTCTCCACGCAGGAACTGGATCTGGACTTATCCCTCACCCCCGGCGACGTCGCAAACCTTGCCCTGATGGGACCGGCCGGGCACCACCTGGACCGGGATCGGCTGGCTGACCACGTCGCCGGCCTCCCGCCGCTCACCGAGGTCTCGGCGCGCTTCCGGATCAGTGTTTTCGCCACCGGAGCGGATCCGGCGCAGCCCCCGGCACCATAACGACTTGGCCACGTTGGATCTCAGTCCTTCCGGGCCCGCCGCAGCCCTCGCCCTTCGGCTTAGGATGGAATAAGAGGTAACTGGGAAGTTGCGCCTGTGACTTCCGGGACGGAGGGTGGACAGATGTTCGAATGGCTGGCCGAAAACTGGTGGGCGATCTGGCTCGCCGCCTTCCTCGGGTTCGCCGTGGTCGAGATGCTGACCCTGGACCTGTTATTCATCATGCTGGGTGGAGGCGCGCTCGCAGGGCTCGTAGCCGACCTCGCCGGAGCGGATCTGTGGCTTGAGATCGTGGTGTTCTGCGTGGTCTCCCTGCTGATGATCGGCGTCGTGCGGCCGGTTGCCCTCAAACACCTCCGACGGGGCCCGGAGGATCAACGCAGCAACATTGAACGCCTGATCGGTGAATCCGCCCTGGTCATCGAGGCCGTCAGTGCGCACGGCGGAGTAGTCAAGATCGGCGGCGACGTCTGGAGCGCCCGCTCTGAAAGCGCCGTCCTTGCCCCCGGGGAACACGCCGTCGTCAGTGCCATCGACGGCGCCACCGCCGTCGTCGCAGCCGAGCCCGAGACGGCCGTGCAGTAGCCGCATGGCCGCCGGCCGGACACCTCGTCCTGTTGCCGCCACCGGCAATAGGAACTGCGGCGGAGACCCCGCCGCGAAGCGCAACATAACTACTGGGGAAATGGTGATGTATGGATATCGCAGTCGCTAGCGTGCTGCTGGTTCTGATCGCGTTTGTGATTATCGTGCTGGTCCGGGCGGTGCGGATCGTCCCGCAAGCGCGTGCCGGCGTCGTCGAACGGCTCGGCAAGTACCAGCGGACCCTCAACCCCGGCCTGACCATCCTGATCCCGTTTGTGGACCGGCTGCTGCCGCTCCTGGACCTGCGGGAACAAGTGGTGTCCTTCCCGCCGCAGCCCGTGATCACGGAAGATAACCTGGTGGTCTCCATTGACACCGTTGTCTACTTTCAGGTCACCGACGCGCGGGCCGCAACCTACGAGATCGCCAACTACATCCAGGCGGTCGAACAGCTCACCACCACCACCCTGCGTAACGTCGTCGGCGGACTGAACCTCGAGGAAGCCCTGACATCCAGGGATCAGATCAACGGCCAGCTCCGCGGAGTGCTGGATGAAGCGACCGGCCGCTGGGGCATCCGGGTATCCCGGGTGGAACTCAAGGCCATCGATCCGCCGCACTCCATCCAGGACTCCATGGAGAAGCAGATGCGTGCCGAGCGTGACCGCCGTGCGGCGATCCTGACCGCGGAGGGTACCAAGCAGTCGGCCATCCTCACGGCCGAAGGGCAGCGGCAGTCTTCCATCCTCAAGGCCGAGGGTGATGCCAAGGCGGCGATTCTGCGCGCGGACGGCGAGGCCCAGGCCATCCAGAAGGTGTTCGACGCGATCCACAAGGGCAACCCCGACCAGAAGCTGCTCGCCTACCAGTACCTCCAGACGCTGCCAAAGATCGCCGAGGGCTCCTCCAATAAGCTGTGGATCATTCCCAGCGAAGTCGGCGAAGCACTGAAGGGGATCGGCAATGCCCTGGGGACCGGAGTTTCCGGCGATGGCCGGCCCGGTGCAGAGAGCCCGGATGCGGGACCCGCCCCGACGCCAGCAGCGGCCCCAACGTCGGCACCCGCCCAGGAGCCCTGAGTCGGCAGGGCTATTACTGTCCCGGCGGGGACTCGACAAGGAAGCCACCTGCATGCGCAGGTGGCTTCCTTGTGCCCACGTGCATGTGGACGTTCGACCACTGGGACACTACTCGCCACGCTACGGAGCGGGCGGCACGCTTTACCTAGCCGTGCCGCTCCCGTATACTTGGGTATTTGTCCGACAGGTTCAATCTGCCGGAACAAAAAGGCTTCGCAGTGCGTTATTTTCAGTGATCGTTGCGAACGTGATTCCACTGGGCAAGCGCAATGCAAACAGTAGTCCGGCGAGGCCCCACGGCCCCCGGCTAACGCAGGGCATAGCCTTGCGGACCGAGTAGAGGGAGAAAAGATGAGCGATCGCAGCCTGCGGGGTATGCGCCTCGGCGCACAGAGCATGGAGACCGAATCCGGTGTCGAACCGGCCCCGCGCCAGCGAGTCGAGTACCGGTGCGCGGACGGCGAGCAGGTATTCGTGACCTTCTCCTCGGAAGCGGAGATTCCCCCGGTCTGGGTTTCCAAGACGGGTAAGGAAGCCCTCCTGGTCGACGGCGAACGTCCGGACACGAGCAACGAAAAGGCAGTGCGCACGCACTGGGACATGTTGCTGGAACGCCGGAGCCTCCCCGAGCTGGAGCAGATCCTCGAAGACCGTCTCACCATCCTGCGCGAACGCCGTGGCGAACGGCGCACGGCCTAAGCCCCGTCAGAGCACTCACGTTCTTAACTAAGCCGGGCCCGCACTGTCTTTCTGACATTGCGGGCCCGGCTTTTTGGTCCCCTGGGGCGGGGCCTGATGGCCGGCGCGAGCTAACCCTGCGCGGCAGCGTCCGGGCAGCGGCGACTAGGGGGCTTTTTTACCGGTCAGCTTGTTCCAGCGCGCCGTCAGTCCCCACTTGGTGACGTTGATCATGGCTTCGACGACGATGTTGCCGCTCATCTTAGAAGCACCCAGTTCGCGTTCGACGAATGTGATGGGCCGCTCCACGATGTTCAGTCCGAGTTTGGCCACGCGCCAGGCCAGGTCCACCTGGAAGCCGTAGCCGACCGAATCGACGGTGTCGAGGTTCAGCTTCTCCAGCGTTGTGCGACGGAAGGCGCGGAAGCCGCCGGTCACGTCCCTGATCTTGACGCCCAGCATGATGCGGGCGTAGGTGCTGCCGACCCGGGAAATAGCCTGCCGGTACAGCGGCCAGTTGACCACGCTGCCCCCGGGAACCCAGCGGGAACCCATGGCGAGATCGGCGCCGTGCTCTACGGCGTCGAGCAGGAGCGGGAGCTGTTCGGGCTTGTGTGAACCGTCGGCGTCCATTTCAACGAGGACGTCGTACCCGGCCTCCAGCCCCCACTTGAAGCCTGCAATGTAGGCAGCCCCGAGTCCGGCCTTGCCCTGCCGGTGCAGGACGTGCACCTGGGCATCATCGGCGGCGATGCGGTCCGCGAGCTGGCCCGTGCCGTCAGGGCTGTTGTCGTCGACTACCAGCACATCCGAAGCCGGTACGGCCGCGCGAAGGCGCCCGAGGGTCTTGGGCAACGATTCGAGCTCGTTGTAGGTCGGGATGATCGTGAGGACACGCACAGCGAGGCCTTTCCATGAAGGGGAGCAGTCAAGGCGCCGGAGGACAGTAATGGCTGACCGCCGGGCGCAACTCCCTATTATAGGCAGTCGCCGGGCGGGGCCAGCCTCCGCCGCGGCTCGGCCGGGCAGGTCCACCCGCTTCGGGCCAGTTACGAAGCGTCAAGGACAACCGCGCCGGAACCGTTTTCTGCTGCGAAGTGAACCTGCCCCCCTGGCGGACCATGGCCGGGGCCAAGGAAGCTGCCTGAAATCGGGGCACCCTGGACGGACCGTGGGGATCCGGAGTCTGCGTCACACACAATGCTCCGTTGAGGCTCAATGCTACGGGTGCCCCGGCATCTGTCAACCGCTCCATGACCTGCCGTTTTATGTATCGTCCCAGTTCAGGCGCGCCCCTGCGGATCCATTTTTTCCGGTCCGCAGGGGTGGGCAGCGCCGAAGCGCCGGCGCCCCGCATCACGGGCCTCAGGCGCCGAGGGAGCCGTTGGCGAAGAGGACCTGGCCGTCCCGCACGGTCTGCAGGCACACTGGATCGCTGCCGGTGTCCAAGGCCGGCAGGAGCGGCGTCCGGGCGCGCGGGTCCGTGCTCCAGGACTGCACCCGGCCGTCTGAAACCTGGACCATAAGTTCGTCAACCTCCCACACCGCGAAACTGGCCGGAGCACCGGGGACGAGCTGACCGGCCATCGGGTTCCGGTAGCGGGCCGCGCGCCAACCGGCGCGGGTGTGGCCAAGGAACGCGGCGCGGGCGGAGATCTGCTCGGCGGGGTTGGTGTGCTGCAGGCACGCGCGCACACTGGCCCACGGCCGCAGCGGGGTGACCGGGCTGTCGCTGCCAAAGCAGATCGGCACGCCGGCGGCGTAATAGGAGGCAAACGGGTTCATGCCGAGCCGGCGTCCGCCGAGGCGCTGCTGGTACAGGCTGGCGTCCCCGCCCCATAAGGCGTCGAAGCCGGGCTGGGCGCTGACCGTCACGGAATACCGTGCCAGCCGGCCGATGGCCTCCGCGTCCGCAATTTCAACATGCTCAAAACGGTGGCCCGCCGCGCGGATCCGCTGCTCCCCCACCTCGGCCGCTGCCTGGTCCAGGGCCTCAAGGGCCGCGTCGAGCCCGGCGTCGCCGATGACGTGGAAGCCGGACTGGATACCCAGCAGGGAGCACGCCGCCAGATGCGCTGCCGCCTCCGCGACGGTCAGGTACTGGTTCCCGCGTTCCCCCGGTGCGTCACTGTAGTCCGCCCGCAGCGACGCGGTTCGTGAGCCGATCGATCCGTCGATGTTCAGGTCCCCGGCAAGGCCAAGCACGGGGACGCCAAGGCCGTCAAGGATGGTCTGGGCGTGGTCAACCGAGGAGGCCAATTGGCCCCAATAGGGCAGGACTTCGGGAACCGCTGCGTCAGGAGCTGCCCCGGCCGCATTGCCGGGGGTGTTCCAGCCGGCGGCTATCCGCAGATCCTCGATGCTGCCGATGTGCGGGGCCGCCATCTCGGCGACGGCCACGTAGCCGTTGGCAGCGGCTTCGGTCAAGGCGCGCCGCTGGTAGCCGCGCAGCCGGTCGGCGGGCAACTGACGTGCCGACCGGCGGGCAGCGGTGTGCGCGTCGCGTTTGACCTGGCTGCCGGCCGTATAGCCGTCCATCCCGTCCAGTCCTGCCGCTGAGGCCAGGGAGGAGGACACGAGGGACGAATGGACGTCCACCCGGGACAGGTAGACCGGCCGGCCGCCCGCGGCACGCTCGAGTTCCTCCCGCGACGGCAGCGCCGGATCAGTCCAGCACGTCTCGTCCCAGCCGTGGCCAAGGACGGTGCCCGCACCCGTGGCGGCGGCGACCGCGTCGAGCAGTTCCGCCGCGGAGCGGACCCCGCCGAGCTGCAGCCCGTCCAGGGCGATGCCGGTCTCGGTGAGGTGGACGTGGGAATCCACGAAGCCCGGGGCGACCAGCGCGCCCTGTAGGTCAATGACGTCCATGGAGGAGTCGGCCAGCGACGCGGCGGCCTGTTCGGAGCCGACCCAGGCCACGGTGTCGCCGTCCACGAGCATCGCCGTAGCGAACGGATCTGCGGCGGTGTACACGGAGCCGTTGCGGTACAGCGAAACCTTGCGGGGGGCGGGGGCGGCCGGTGTGTCGGGCATGGCGCGGGAACTCCTGATGGCTGGTGGCGTGCTGGACGCCGCGGGTCGGACGGTGGGGCTGGTGGCGTGCGGGGATCAGGCCACGGAGGAATAGGCGACGACGCCGCGTTTGATCAGCGCGATGGCGTCCCGGCACAGCCGGGCGACGCGGGGATCCAGTTCCGGGATCTTGGCCAGCTGGTCGAGCAGATCGATGACCTGTTTCACCCAGCGGACGAAATCTCCGGCGGCCAGGTCCGTGCCGCTCAGGACATCCTGGAGGTGCCGTCCCCGGGCCCACTTGTAGATGGGCCAGACGAGGCCGAGCTCAGGCTCGCCGGTCAGCGGCAGCTTATTGGCCTCCTCGACGTCTTCCAGGGCGGACCATTCACGCACCACGATGTCAACGGCGGATTCCAGTGCGATGCTGGGCATCTTCGGACGCAAGCCGCGGTCTTCGCGTTTGGCCTGGTAGACCAGCACGCTGGCCAAAGCCGCCACCTCCGCGGCGTCCAGCTCGTTGAAGGCGCCCAACCGCAGGGACTGTGAGATGAGCAGGTCCTTCTCGCCGTAAATCCGCCTCAGGCGCTGTCCGTCCGTGCTGATTGAGAGGACCCCGGACTCGGAGGTTTCCAGATACCCGTAGCTGGCGAGGACCCCGCAGACCCGGTCGAAGGTCTTCGCAATGGTGTTGGTCCGGCCCTGGATCTGGCGCACCAGCCCGTCCGTTTCCTGCCGGAGCTTCCACCAGCGCTCGGACCACCGGGCGTGGTCTTCGCGTTCGCTGCACCCGTGGCAGGGGTGTGACCGGAGCTCCCGGCGCAGTTCGGCGATCCGTTTTTCCTGGTTGGGCTGCGCGGCGGCGCGGCCAAAGTCATCGGACCGGTTTGGTGGTGCCGGCGGACGGTTATCCCGGATAGCATTCCGGACCGAGGACGCGAGGTCCCGGCGGGACTTGGGGACCTTGGCGTTGAACGACTTCGGGATCCTGATCCGGGTGATCGGGGACAACGGCCCCTCGACGTCGTGCAGTCCGATCCGGCGGAGCTGGTTGTCCAGGGTCATGACGGCCGGGCGCGGTTCACGGGAGTGATGGTCGGAACTGAGGACCACGGCCAGGCCCGGTGCCCGCCCCGAGGGCACGTCCACCACGTCGCCCGGAAGCAGGCGGCTGAGCGAGTCCTCGGTGAGCGACTTCCTGGCCCGGGATGTCACCTGGGATGCGTTTTTTTCCGCCTCGGAGAGGGCTCGCCGCAACCGGGCATATTCGGTGAAGTCGCCCAGATGGCAGGTCATCGCCTTGCTGAATCCGGCCAGGGACTCCTCCCGGGCCCGGACTTGTTTGGCCAGCCCGACGACGGACCGGTCGGCCTGGAACTGGGCGAAGGAGGATTCCAGGATTTCCCGGGCGCGGGACCGGCCGAACTGCGCCACCAGGTTGATGGACATGTTGTAGGTGGGCCGGAAACTGGAGTTCAGCGGATAGGTGCGGCGCGAGGCGAGGCCCGCGACAGCCGCCGGGTCTGTACCGGGCTGCCACAGCACGACGGCGTGCCCTTCGACGTCGATCCCGCGTCGTCCGGCCCGGCCGGTCAGCTGGGTGTACTCCCCCGCGGTGATGTTGACGTGCGCCTCGCCGTTGAATTTGTCCAGCTTCTCCAGCACGACGCACCGGGCCGGCATGTTGACCCCGAGTGCCAGGGTTTCGGTGGCAAAGACAGCTTTCACGAGGCCGTCGGCGAAGAGCTTCTCCACGACTTCCTTGAAGGTCGGCAGCATGCCGGCATGGTGTGCGGCGAGGCCCCGGACCAGGCCGTCCCGCCAGCTCCAGAAGCCCAGCACGTCCAGGTCCTCGGAGGGGACGTCCTGGGCGGCCTCATCCACGCGCTGGGCGATGATCAGCTGCTCACGCTCGGTGGTCAGCCATAGGCCGGCGGAGACGCACTGGGCCACGGCGGCGTCGCAGCCGGCCCGGGAGAAAATGAACGTGATCGCGGGCAGCAGGTCCTGCCGGTCCAGGCTGGCAATGACCTGGGGGCGGCTTGCCTTCCGGACCGGACTTCGGGTGCCGCCCTGCGGTTCGTCCCGTGGCCGCTGCTGCCTCCGGCTGTTCCTGCCGCCGTGCCCGAAGCGGCCGCGGAAGTTCATCTGGCTCTCCGCGCGGGCCATCGACAGGAGCTCGGGGTTGACCTCGAAGCCGGGGCGGTCACCGGCCGCCGTTTCGGCTTTCCCGGCTACGGGTCCGTCAGCCGCCACGGTCGGCGCTATTTCATCAAAGGTGGTGTCGCCGGCGAAGAGATCGACGATCTTGCGGCCCACCATCACGTGCTGCCACAACGGGACCGGGCGGTGCTCGGAGACAATCACATCGGTCTGCCCCCGGACCGTGTCGAGCCATGCGCCGAACTCCTCGGCGTTGGAGACGGTCGCGCTCAGGGACGCCACCTGGACCTCGCTCGGGAGGTGGATGATCACTTCTTCCCAGACGGCGCCGCGGAACCGGTCCGCGAGGTAGTGGACTTCATCCATCACCACAAAACCAAGGTCATCGAGCGTCGCGGAGTCCGCGTAGAGCATGTTCCGGAGGACCTCGGTGGTCATGACCACTACGGGGGCTTCGCCGTTGATGCTGGTGTCGCCCGTGAGCAGGCCCACCTGCGAGGCACCGTACTTTGCGGCCAACTCCGTGTATTTCTGGTTGCTGAGGGCCTTGATCGGGGTGGTGTAGAAGGCCTTAAGGCCGCGCTGGAGCGCGAGGTAGATCGCGAACTCCCCTACGATCGTTTTGCCGGCGCCGGTCGGAGCCGCCACGAGCACACCACGCCCCGCCTGCAGGGACAGGCAGGACTCGCGCTGGAAATCATCGAGTTCGAAGTCAAGGGTACGGATGAATCCGCCCAGGTATGTTTTGGCTTCGGCGGCGCGCTCGGCGCTGGCCCGGTAGCGTTCGGACGGCGACTCCGGACTTGGTTGTGAAGACATGCTTCCAGCCTAATGCGCCGGGCCCTAGAGATTTCCCAGTTCGGTGCCGGGAGTTCCGATGTCGGCGGTGGCTTCGGTTTCGGCGGCACGCTTAACGGCCCGGCGTTCGCGCCGGCGGTCGTTGAGCAGGCACAGTCCGATCGCGCCGAAGAACAGCAGCAGCATGGGGCCGGCCAGGTAGAACATGCTCATGGCGTCGGCGCCGGGTGCTGCCATGGCGGCAAACAGGCAGACCAGGAATACGGTGATGCGCCAGCTCTTGACGAGCTGCTTGCCCTTGATGATGCCGGCGAGGTTCAACCCGAACAGCACGACGGGCAGCAGGAACGCGATTCCGAACGCCAGCAGCAGCCTGAGCACGAAGGACAGGTACACCTGGGCGCTGATGAAGTTGGAGCCGCCGGACGGGGTGAAATCGGTCAGCACGCGCACGGCGTTCGGCAGGACCAACCAGGCCAGGAGCACCCCGCCGATGAAGAGGGGCACCGCTGCGGCCACGAAGGCCAGGGCGAGCCGCCGTTCCTTCTTGTGCAGCCCGGGGACGATGAACGCCCACAGCTGATAAAGCCAGACGGGGCTCGCGATGAGCACACCAAGGAATACCGAGACCTGGATCATCAGGTCGAACGAGCTCGCCACGCCGTCGAAGTTCAGCGTCGCCTGCCGGCCCTCATTCTCGTTGAGGTCGCGGATGGGTTTGATCAGCGCCGCGAGCATCGGCTGGTAGACGATGAAGCCAATCGCCGTAGCCACCACAACGGCGATGGCCGATTTGAACAGCCGGTTCCGGAGTTCCTTGAAGTGGTCAAGGAGCGCCATCCGACCTTCGGGATTGGATCGGCGGCTCATGGTTACTGCCATGCGGTCTTAGGCGCGGGTCGACGGCGGCGCGTCGTTGCCCTCGCCTGTCCGGTTCTCCGGCCGCTTGGCCTGCGGGTGGTTCACGACCTGGCCTTCTACGGCGTCGGGATCGGCGGGCGCCTCGGTGTTGCCGTCCTTCTTCATCTCACGGACTTCTGATTTGAAGATGCGCATCGACTGCCCCAGGCTTCGGGCCATGCCGGGGAGCTTCGGGGCTGCAAAGAGCACCAGAGCCAGAACGATGATGATGATGAGATGCCAGCCTTCAAGCCTCATGATGAGGTCCTTTCGTTTAAGTACATCTTATGTCTAACTGAAATCGATGTCCCGCAGGGACTGCGGCTGGCCGCGGTCACTCTTGCGCTGGATCCGGCGTCGACGGCGGTCTTCCCGGCGTGCATGTTTGGACGCCCGGTAATCATGCCGCATCTGCTCCGGGAGGGCAAAAATGGCGCTGCCGGGGGCGGGCGTGATGACGTCCGTCCCCGCGCCGGGGAGCTCGCCGGCGGGCAGCGGGGCCTCCCCCGTGCCGGGGAGCGTACGGTGCGCCGAAGGGGAGAAACGCTCCCCCGCTTCGCCGAGTTCCTTGGCTGTGACCATGAACTGCCGGAACAGCCGGACGCCCAGCACAACAAAGAACAACAATGACAGCGACACAAGCGCTATCCAGATCAGGATCCAGGACCACCAAGGCATGCTGAGTAGTCTAGCGGGGGTAGTGCGCCAAGGCTGCTTCGAGCCACTCCCGGGCGGCGGTGGCGATTGTCTTGGGCTCGAGGATCCGCACCATGCCGCCGTGCTGGGCGGCGAACATCGGCAGCCAATGCGGGTTGCCGAACCGGATTTCCGCCAACATGCCGCCGCCGGGCAACGGCGCGGTCCGATCCGCGTAGTAGTCATCGGCCAGCCCGGTGCCACGGCGGTCGAGCTCGACGACCACCAGGGTGTCGTCGTCGTTCGGGGTGAACAGCTTGGCGGGCACTCCGTCCGAAGGCAACGCCGTGCCGGAGACAGGCCGGCCGGTCGGTACCAGGGCCTCGATCCGGTCGAGCCGGAAGTTGCGCAGCCCGTGGGCGGCGTGGCAGTACGCCTCCAGATACCAGGTGCTGTCCAGCGAATAGAGCCGCAGCGGGTCCACATCACGCTCCGAGACAGTGTCCCGCTGCGGGGAGAAGTAGCTCAGGTGCAGTTGCGTGCCGGACCGGATGGCATCGCGGGCCGTCGCGAGCGTCGCGGAGTCCTCCGGTCCCAGGTCCGGGACGGACAGGGACGCGGCCTGGAGGCCTGATTCCCCGGCTGCGGCCATCAGCTTGAGCGTCACCGATTCCAGGGCGCTGCCCTCGGCCAGCTCCGGCAGGCCGTTGAGGGTATCCAGGCCCGTCAGGAGGGCGCAGGCCTCCTCGACGGTGAAGCGGACCGGCCGGTTCAGGTCCAGATCCTGGACGATGAAGACGTGATCGTCCTCCCACTGGATGTCCAGGAGGTCATCCGGGTAGCCTTCGGGAAGTCCGGAACAGATGAGGAGCCGCAGATCGTCCTCGAGCTCCTTGCGGGCTACGCCGAATTGGGCCGCGACGTCGCTGATGTGCAGGCCCTGGTTGTGTACGAGGAACGGTACCAGTTGCAGCAGCCGCTTGAGCTGGTTCTCCGACGTGCGTTTGTGGGTGCGTTTGGCCGGGCCGGCCTTCGGGAAAGTGATGTCCGGGGCAGGGGCGGCGGCGAAATCCGCCGCCGCCTGCAGGCGCCGTCGGACGGCCACGACAAGGTCCGGGGGCGAAACCACGACGGCGCGGGGTCCGTAGGAGGCGAGCTCCTCGCCGAACGCTTCGGCGTCCCGGAAGGACACGGTGAGCCGGTCCCAGCCCGGCGTCGGCTGCCCGGGGGCCGCGTCCGCGCCGGACTCCGCGCCCGCCCGTTTGCGCAGTTGCAGGATCCTGCCCTCCTGCACGTCCACGACGGCGGTCCGCACCGGCAGCTCCCGCAGTTCCGCGAGCTCGGACCGGACATTGAATCCGGGCGGTGTGGTGAAGGAGTCCTGATCGAGGGTGGTCACGGCGGATGTGATGCGGGAAAGCCGGAAGAAACGGCGGGCGCCGCGGCCGCGGTCCTGGCCCACGAGGTACCACTGGCCGAAACGGCTGCCCAGGCCCCACGGCTCGACGGTCCGCTCTTCTTCCTGCCCGGTGGTCCCGGCCAGGTAGCGGAACCGGACGGGTCGGTGCGCATGCATGGCGGCCACCAGGTCTTCGAAGGCCTGCCCGGCGGGCCGGATCCGCGGCTGGATTCCGGCCGGAAGTCCGGTGTCCGGCAGTCCGCCGGCTGCCCGCAGCTTACGGACGCCGTCCAGCGCGGCGGAGCCGAGCGCTGCCTGCTCCCAGAGTTGGGCCGCGAGGATCAGGACGGTGCATTCCTCCGGGGTCAGGCTGACGTCCGGCAGCCGGTTGGACTCCTTGCCGATCCGGTATCTCGTGGTGGCCGGGTCGTCGGAGCCCCAGCCGTGGTCCAGGACCGTCTCCACCTCGAAACCGAATTGCCGCAGCTCGGTTTTGTCGCGTTCAAACATCCGCCCGAACGCGACATCGCTGCTGGTGGTGTCGTGGTAGACCTTGGCGCGCAGTTCGCTGCGGCGCAGCCCGTACTTCGTGTTGAGTAGCGCGATGAGCAGGTTCAGGAGGCGTTCTGTACGTGAGGCGGACACCCCGCAAGGCTACTAAAAGTTGCGGCCGGAAAATGACGAAAGCGCGGTACCAGCCGGAAGAACTTCTCCGATTGTTACCGCGCTTCGTCTGAGCAGGTGTAGTCCTAGCGGACCGCGACGAGGTCCACAACAAAGATCAGTGCCTCGTTCGGGGCGATGGCCCCGCCGGCGCCACGGGATCCGTAGGCCAGTTCCGAGGGGATTTCCAGCCGCCGGCGGCCGCCGACCTTCATGCCGAGCAGGCCCTGGTCCCAGCCCTGGATGACCTGGCCGACGCCGACGCGGAAGTCCAGCGGCGCGCCGCGGCCCCACGAGGCATCGAATTCTTCGCCGGTGGACCAGGCCACGCCGACGTAGTGGGTGGAGACGGTGTCGCCGGCCTTGGCTTCGGCGCCGTCGCCCTCGATCAGGTCCGTGATGACCAGTTCCGTGGGGACGTCGCCCGCGGGGAAGTCAATTTCGGGCTTGGTGCGGTCAAGATCTCGCTGTCCAAATGACATGGTTACTCCTTGAGGGGGTAGCGGTGGCGGCCGGCCGGCCGCCGGGATACGGGTTGGTGCGGCGTCTACTTGATGCCGAGGATGTCGACGACGAAGACAAGGTCGCCCTTGGCGTCGCCCTGGCCTTCGTCGCCGTAGGCGAGGTCCTTCGGGATGACCAGGAGGACGCGGGATCCGACGGTCTTGCCGGTCAGTCCCTGCGTCCAGCCCTGGATGACGCCGGTCAGCGGGAAGGTTGCCTTCTCGCCGCGGTCGAAGCTGGAGTCAAAGACCTTGCCGCTGGCAAGGGTAACTCCGACGTAGTTGACCGTGAGGGTGTCTGTTTCCTTGACCTCCGGGCCGTTGCCCTTGATGAGGTCCTGGGCGATCAGCGCGGTCGGTGCGGGTACGCCGTCGACGTTGATTTCGGGCACGCCCTGGTCATTGTCCTTGACGGTCGGCAGGCCGGCCGGCGGGTCGACCGGGTCGCCCGCGGGGCCGTCGAGGGTCGGCGGCGCGTCCTTTGCGGAGAGCACCTTGACCAGCAGCAGCTGGGTCGGCTGGGTCTCAGCACCTTCGGCGGTGGCCTGGCCGGGAACGGCGAGGGCCAGGTAGGAACCGACCTTGGCGCCGACGAAGGCACCGTAGATGATCGGGCTGCCGGTCTTGAGTTCCTCGTTCAGTTCCAGCGGTTCGGGCTCGTTCGGGAAGGTGTCTTCCAGCGTGCTGCCGTCCGTGCCGTTGAAGGCAATGATGGAAATGCTGACGATCTGGTTTTCTTTGACCACGTCGCCGTCACCCTCGGTCACGACCTTGACGGTGGTTTCCTTGACGTCAAGCGGCTTGTCGAATTCGACGCCGGGAGCTTTTTTGTCGCCGTTGTCGGTGAGCTTGATCGAGTCGAGCTTCGCCGTTTCGCCGGCGGATTGGCTGGTGGGTTCCTGGGCGGCTGGTTCGCCACCGCCGCAGGCAGTGAGCAGCAGCAGTCCAGGGAGAAGAATTGCGAGTAATCGGCGCACGTGGAGAACTTTCGTCGAGACAGCATGGACACAATGCCGGGCGGTCTCCCGCGGCAAAGAAATCTGTGGCCGGCAACCGGCCTGTACCAGAATAACGCGGAAAGCTGGGTGTCAGCTCATAGACTCCAGCAGGGCATCGACCCGTTCGTCGACGCTGCGGAACGGATCCTTGCAGAGAATGGTCTGGTGTGCGCGGTCGTTGAGTTTCAGATGCACCCAATCGACGGTGTAGTCCCGGCCAAGTTCCTGGGCCCGCCGGACGAAATCGCCGCGGAGTTTGGCCCGCGTGGTCTGCGGCGGGGCATCGACGGCGTCCTTGACGGTGGTGTCGTCAACGACCCTGCGCGCGGCGCCCCGGGCCTGCAGCAGATAGAACAGTCCCCGGCTGCGAGAAATGTCGTGATAGGTCAGGTCTATCTGGGCGATCCTCGGGGCGTCGAGCCCCAGTCCGTGCCGCTCGCGGTAGTTGTCCATCAGCTTCTTCTTGATGGCCCAGTCGATCTCGGTGTCAATAGCGGCCGTGTTGCCGCTTTCGATGGCGTCCAGCGTGCGGGCCCAGAGGTCCATGATCAGCGGGACCTGTTCATGGTGCGCGCCGTGTTCGGCAACGAACGCCGTAACCTTTTCCAGATATTCGCGTTGGATCTCCAGTGCCGTGAGTTGCCGGCCGTTGGCGAGGCGCACGAGGGCGCGGCCGGTGAGGTCATGCGAGATCTCCCGGATGCTGCGGATGGGGTTCTCCATCCGCATGTCGCGCATGATGACGCCGGCTTCGATCATGCGCAGGATCAGGTCGACGGTGCCGACCTTGAGCAGCGTGGTCGTCTCGGACATGTTGGAGTCGCCGACAATGACATGCAGTCGCCGGTAGAACTCCGCGTCGGCGTGCGGTTCGTCCCGGGTGTTGATGATCGGCCGGGACCTGGTCGTGGCCGAGGACACGCCTTCCCAGATGTGGTCGGCACGCTGGGAGAACGCGAAGGTCGCGCCGTGCGGGGTTTTCAGGATCTTGCCGGCCCCGGCGATCAGCTGCCGGGTGACGAGGAACGGAATGAGGATCTCCGCGAGCCGGGTGAATTCACCCCGGCGCGGAATGAGGTAGTTCTCGTGGCTGCCGTAGGAATTCCCGGCCGAGTCGGTGTTGTTCTTGAACAGATAGACCGTGCCGCCGAAGCCTTCGGCCGCGAGCCGTTCCTGGGCTTCCTCGACGAGGTCGCACAGGATCATTTCGCCGGCCCGGTCGTGGGCGACCAGCTGGGCCAGGTCGTCGCATTCGGCCGTCGCATACTCGGGGTGCGAACCGACGTCGAGGTAAAGCCGCGAGCCGTTGGTCAGGAACACGTTGGAGGACCTCCCCCAGCTGACTACCTTGCGGAACAGGTAGCGGGCCACTTCCTCGGGCGCGAGGGGCCGGGATTCCGGGCTCGAATAGGAAATCCCGAACTCGGTTTCGATGCCGAAAATTCGTTTGTCCATGTCAGTTCTCCTCAGCGAGCAGGGCCACAACGTCCTCGTGGTCCAGTCGACGGAACGCCCGGCGTGAACCGCGTGCGCTTTCCGAGCCGCGGTCCAGGACCGCAACCTCCACCGCGGATGCCGGCAGAGTGGCGCTGTCCTTGTCCGCCACGAGCCCGGCCAGGGCGAGCCGGATCGCCCCGGAAAAAGTCAGCTCGTCCCGCCAGCCCGCCGCAACGGTTTCGGAGACCTTGTCCGCCTGCCCGCCCATCACGATGAATGCGTCCTCGTCCGCGATGGATCCGTCAAACGTCAGCCGGTACAGGTGGTCGGCGTCCTGGGCGGTACCCACCTCGACCACCGCGAGTTCCACTTCGAACGGTTTCTGTTCGGCCGTGAACACGGCGCCGAGGCTCTGGGCGTAAACGCTGGCCAGCCCGCGCGCGGTCACGTCCTCCCGGTCGTAGGAGTATCCGCGGACATCGGCGTACCGGACGCCGGCCTGGCGCAGGCTTTCGAACTCGTTGTACTTGCCGACGGCGGCGAACGCGATTTTGTCGTAGATCTCGCCGATCTTGTGCAGCGACGGCGACGGGTTTTCGGCGACGAGCGCGATCCCGTCCCGGCAGCTGATGACCACCACGGACCGTCCCCGTGCGATGCCTTTCCGTGCGAAGTCCGCACGGTCCTTCATCAGTTGCTCGGGCGAGACATAAAACTGCTGCGTCATCCTAGGCCTCCCGCTGGGCGGCTGCCCTGGACTCGATAACGGTGTTGGCCACGGCGGCGAGGTCACGCTCCGGGACGCGGAAGGCCCCGGCCCGGTTGACGATGTAGACCACGGGCCACAACTGGCGGATCGGATCGGGGCCCCCCGTGGCCGAGTCGTCGTCGGCGGCGTCATACAACGCCTCGACGGCCACGGCGACGGCCTGCTGCTCCGAAAGGTTCGGCCGCCAGAGCTTTTTCAGCGCCCCGCGGGCGAACATGGCGCCGGACCCGACGGCGTGGTGTTCCTGCTCCTCATACCGCCCGCCGGTGACGTCGTAGGAAAACAGCCTGCCCAGGCCCGCCGGACGGTCGAACCCGGCGAACAGCGGGACAACGGCCAGTCCCTGCATCGCCATCGCAAGGTTGCTGCGGATCATGGCGCCCAGCCGGTTCGCCTTGCCATCCAGGCTGAGCAGCGTTCCCTCGATCTTTTCGTAGTGCTCCAGCTCAACCTGGAACAGCCGGGTGATGTCTAGGGCGATTCCGGCCGTTCCCGCGATGCCCAGCACCGAGTACTGGTCGGCCGGAAAGACCTTCTCGATATGCCGGCTGGCAATCACGTTGCCCATCGTGGCCCGGCGGTCACCGGCCATCAGCACTCCCCCGGCATAGCTCATCGCCACGATGGTGGTCCCGTGCGGAGCCTGGAGCGCGGGAGCGGCCGTGCCCGGCGCCGCGGCCGGCAACCGATGGAAGGGCAGTAGATCGGGCCGTTCGCGTTGCAGATGCTCAGTGAAGGACGACGTGACGTTGGCTGCTACCTGGTTGGCTGTGGATTCCTGCACTGACACACTCCCTCAACGTGGTCTATCAACGCCTCTTGCGGCATTGAACCCTTCCCGGCCGTCCTAGCCGCAGGACCGGGGTCCTACTGGCCGCCTTTTTGGACGAAGGCCCGGACGAACTCCTCGGCGTTGGATTCGAGCACGCCGTCGATCTCGTCCAGCAGGTCATCGACGCCCTGCGTGGCTGCCGACGCCTGGGCGTCGGCAGGGGCCGGCGGCGGTGCGGGGACGTCCTCCTCGACCTCATTTTCCCGCGACTGTGGCTGCTGCTGCTCTTGGCCTGCCATTGTTCTCTCCTTTTGTCCGTCCCTCGTGCAAGGGACATCCTGTAGCAATACTGCCACGCCAGGGGCGCCTGCGGGGGGCTTTGAGCCTACGAACCGGGGCTGAGTCCCAGGAGCTCGGCAAGGAACGGTCCGGCTTCCGGATGACGGGCAAAGAGGGCGCCGGTGAGGGCTTTTGTTCCGCGCAGCGGCTCGCGGGTGGGGACCCGCTGGAGCCGGCCGCGGCCCGGGACGTCGAAGATAACCGAGTCCCAGCTGGCGCCGACGAGGTCGGTGCTGAACTGGCTGACGCACCGTCCGCGGAAGTATGCGCGGGTGTCTGTCGGCGGTTCCATTACGGCCTGGGCGATCGCTGCCTCCGGCACCAGCCGGTCCATCCGGCCGCGGGCGAGGAGACGGTGGTACAGGCCCTTCTCGGGCCGGATGTCAGCCCATTGCAGGTCCACCAGGCCCAGCCGCGCATGCCCCCACTCCAGGCCGTCCCGCTGCCGGTACCCTTCCAGGAGCGAGAGCTTCGCCAACCACTCCACCGAGGCGGCAGCGGCCGTCCGGTTGCTGCCCAGATCGGTGAGGGTGCTCGACCAGCGCTCCAGGACCTCATGGGTGTGCCCGTCGCCGTCGAGCGCATCGGAGACACCGGTGTCCTGGGCGTGCTTCGCGGCGGCCTCGAAATACATCCACTGCAGGTCCAGGGCTGTGATCCGTCGCCCGTCCTGCAGCCGGAGCGTGGCGGTCAGGGTGGTGTCGTGGCTGACGGACTGGAGGTCCGCCACCGGATCATGGAGTTCGACCCGGGGCGCCAGTCCGGCTTCGATCAGGCTCAGGACCATGGCGGTGGTGCCGAACTTGAGGTAGTTCGAAGCCTGGCTGAGGTTGGCGTCGCCGATGATCACGTGCAGCCGGCGGTACTTATCCGCTGTGGCATGCGGTTCGTCGCGGGTATTGATGATGGGCCGCCGGATGGTGGTTTCGAGTCCCACCTCGGTTTCAAAGAAGTCGGCACGCTGGCTGATCTGATACCCCGGCCGGGAGCCGTCCTGCCCCATGCCGACCCGGCCGGCACCGCAGATGATCTGCCGGGTAACGAAAAACGGGGTCAGCCCGCGGACGATGTCGTTGAACGGCACGGCCCGCGGCATGAGGTAGTTCTCGTGCGAACCGTAGGACACGGACTTGTTGTCCGTATTGTTCTTGTAAAGGTTAATGGGAGGCAGGTCCGGGTCCGCGGCCAGGCGCCGCACCGCGGCCAGCGCCACGAGGTCCCCGGCCGCGTCCCAGCGGACCGCGTCCCTGGGGTTCGTCACTTCCGGGCTGGAGTATTCCGGATGGGCGTGGTCGACATAGAGCCGCGCTCCGTTGCCCAGCACCATGTTCATGAGCAGCGATCCGGGTTCGTCCGTCCCGTCGACCTCCAGCTCGCCCCGGCCGTAGGCGAGGGCTACCGCCTCGGCGTCGAGGACCGGCGGCTGGTCGGTAAGCTGTTCCGGGTCGGCCGCGCTGCGCTCCAGAGTCCAGCCGCGGGCGTCATGCAGTGGTTCCTCGTCCGTGTAATCCCACCGGGTTTCGGCGCCCCCGGCAGCCCGTTGCCGGGTCACTTGGGCGTAGGCCTGAATCACGCGCGCCGACATCATGGTGGCGTTGGCCCCGGGGGCCGACGGCGCATGGATGCCGTACTCGGTCTCCGAGCCCATCACGCGCATGGCACCGCCCGGCGGCAGCCCTTCGGTGGTGTCGACCGGAATCGCCGTCACAGGTACTGGCCCGTACTGGGCATCGTTTCAATGGACTTGCCGGGCTCCTGGCCTGCCTTGCCCTGGACGATGGTGCGGATGTAGGTGATGCGTTCGCCCTTCTTGCCGGAGATCCGTGCCCAGTCGTCCGGGTTGGTGGTGTTGGGCATGTCCTCGTGCTCCCGGAACTCGTCGATGACCGCCCGCAGCAGGTGGTCTATGCGCAGTCCCTTTTGTCCGATGGTGAGCAGATCCTTGATGGCGTACTTCTTGGCACGGTCCACGACGTTCTGCACCACGGCCCCGGAGTTGAAATCTTTGAAGTAGAGCATCTCGGTGTCCCCGTTGGCGTATGTGACTTCGAGGTACTCGTTGGACTTTTCGGTGGCGTACATCGCCTCGACGGTGCGCTGGATCATCGCATCCACGGTCTCCTGCACGTCGCCGTGATGCTCGGCCAGATCGGACTCGTGGAACGGCAGATCCGTGGTGATGTACTTGTTGAAGATGTCCGCCGCCGCTTCGGCGTCCGGACGCTGGATCTTGACCTTGACGTCCAGCCGACCGGGCCGGAGGATGGCCGGATCGATCATGTCCTCCCGGTTGGAGGCGCCGATCACGATCACGTTGTCCAGCCGTTCGACGCCGTCAATCTCGCTGAGGAGCTGCGGCACGATCGTGGTTTCGACGTCGGACGAAATGCCGGTGCCGCGGGTGCGGAACAGGGAATCCATTTCATCGAAGAAGACCACCACGGGGCTGCCGTCCGAAGCTTTTTCCCGGGCCCGCGCAAAAATCAGCCGGATGTGGCGTTCGGTCTCGCCGACGTACTTGTCCAGCAGCTCAGGGCCCTTGATGTTCAGGAAGTAGCTCTTCATGTCGGCCTTGCCGGCCCGTTCCGCGGCGCGGGCGGCCAGGGAATTGGCGACCGCTTTGGCGATGAGCGTCTTGCCGCAGCCCGGGGGGCCGTAAAGGAGGATTCCCTTGGGGGCCTTCAACCCGTGTTCCCGGTACAAATCCGGGTGCAGGAAAGGCAGTTCCACGGCGTCGCGGATCTGCTCGATCTGTGGTCCCAGGCCGCCGATGTCCTCGTAGGTGATGTCCGGGACTTCCTCCAGGACGAGGTTTTCCACCTCGGAGCGCGGGACCTTCTCCAAAGCGTAGCCGGTGCGGGAATCGATCGAGAGTGCGTCCCCGACGCGGAGCTTCTGGGACATCAGGGCACCGGAGAGCCGGATGACGCGTTCTTCGTCCGCGCGGCCCACCACAAGGGCACGATCGGTCCCCAGCAGTTCCTTGAGCGTGACGAGTTCTCCCGCCCGCTCGAAGCCCAGCCCGGCCACGATCATCAGGGCCTCGTTGAGCAGGACTTCCTGGCCTGCGGCGAGCTGGCTGAGGTTGACCAACGGGCTCACCCCGACCCGCATTTTGCGTCCGGCGTTGAAGATGTCCACGGATTCCTCCGTGGCCGCCTGGCCGCTGTTGCCCGTGGTGGGCTGACGCTTCGGGTTGACCTGCAGGACCGTGCCGAAGCTGTACGGCGGCTGGCCTTCCTGGTCGAGGGCGCTTTTGAGCCGCAGGATTTCGGCCTTGGCCGTCTCCAGCATGCTGACCAGTTTGGAGTTGTTCTGCGTCGCGGACGCGAGCTGCCGGTCTATGTGCCTGAGTTTGTCCCGGAGGATGTTGACCTGGCGTTCGGCCACGGACATTTCGCCGGCGGCACGCGGGCCGCTGCCGGAGGCTTTTCCAGCCTCCGGCAGTGCGCCGCGCGCCGCTGAGTCGCCTGCCGGTGTGCGGTCCGGATCAGTATTCGGAGTCTCCATCGTGCATCAGCCCCTTCCTGCTCTCTTATTAAGACCTTAGCCCCAAGAAGGCAGATGCCGCTGGCGACATCCAAAATATCCCTAGTTTGTCGTCTCCGGGCTGTCCACGACATTCGTCCCGGCGATCGCGTCCCGGGCGGCACGGCGGAGTTTCTTGTCCGAAACGGCCCGTTCACCCACGGCACCGGGCGTCCAGGCGTTGACGTCTTCCTCGTTGAAGTCCGTTTTCGAGGGACGGCGCTTCACGGAGATGCCGGTGACGCCGTCGGCGAGGCGGCGGGTCACCAGCAGGAACCCGGTGTGGGCCACCATCCGGTGGTCCGGGCGCACAGCCAGGCCTTCCAGGTGCCAGCCGCGGACCATCGATTCCCAGGCGTCGGGTTCGGTGAAGCGGCCGTCGGCACGGATGGCCTCCGCGGTCCGGGACAGCTGCGTCACGGTGGCGACGTAGTTGATCCAGACGCCGCCGGGTGCCAGCACGGTGGCGACCGCGTCCAGGCATTCCCACGGGGCGAGCATGTCCAGGACCACCCGGTCCACGGATCCGGGAGCCTCGGTGCGGACGACTTCCTCCTGGAAGTCACCGAGGGAGATCTGCCACGCGGGGTGCGGTCCGCCGAAAATGGTTTCCACATTGCCGCGGGCGATGTCCGCGAACTCGGCGCGGCGCTCGAACGAGTGCAGGTAGCCGTTGTCCCCCACCGCGCGAAGCAGCGAAATGGACAGGGCCCCGGATCCCACACCGGCCTCGACGACCCGGGCGCCCGGGAAAATGTCCGCCATGGTGACGATCTGGCCCGCGTCCTTCGGGTACACCACGGCGGCGCCGCGCGGCATGGACAGGACGAAGTCCGAGAGCAGCGGGCGCAGGGTCTGGTACTGCTGCCCCACGTTGTTGACGACGACGGACCCGTCAGGGGCACCGATGATCTCGTCGTGGTTCAGGAATCCGCGGTGCGTGTGGAAAGCCCCGCCGGCTTCCAGCGTGATCGTGTTCATCCGGCCGCGCTCATCCGTCAGCTGGACCCGTTCGCCTTCGCGGAACGGTCCGCGCCGGCGGGCGGCGCCGACCGGCGGTGTACCCGCCGGGCGCAGGGGGGCCTCGGCGGCGCCGACGTCGGCCGGGGTGGGGTTGGCTGCGGTCTCGCTGCTCATGAAGATGGTCCTCGCTCCTGTGATGCTGTGTGGCCGCGGATACGCCTGCGGGCACCGGTCCTTGCCATGGGCCGGAAATTCACGACCGGCATGTAACTCTACCTTTTCCGGCCAGCGTTCCGGCCCCCGCCGGGGGCCTTTCCGGTGATGGCGTGGATAACGGCCGCCTGCCGCAACAGGCCGGTCACCGTTCCGTCCCCATCAATCACGGCGTACTCCAGCCCCTTGAGCTGCGCCAGGTACTGCACCAGCTCCTGGCCTCGGGACCACTCCGGCACGTAGCCGCCCTCAGCCAGCGCATAGGAGACGGCGCTGACCGGCGTCGAGGCGGCAAGCGGGGCCGGGACGCTGGCGGCGGCCTCCGGATCGACCACGGCCACGGGGCGCCGGTCCGGGCCCAAAAGGACCACGGCCGGTGTCCCGCCCGCGGCGACGGCGAGGACATCCGCCACCGTCGCCGTTCCGGGCAGGCCCACGGCCGGTTCGGCGAGGGCCGCGGCGTCCACCAGGTGCAGGCGGCCGCGCAGGCGGGCCTGCTGGATCGATGCCGTCGCACCCATCCACAGGAAGCTGCCGACCAAGGCCGTGATGAGCAGGAGGGTAAGGTCCGGGCTGCCGCCGCTGAGCAGGGGCAGCACCACAAACCAGAGCGCGAGGGCAATCACGATGATCCTGCCGCCCCAGCCGGCCGCGATGGTCCCCTTCTCCTGGCTGCCGGTTGCCTTCCAGACGGCCGATTCCACGAGCCGGCCGCCGTCCAGCGGCAGCCCGGGCAGCACGTTGAAGAGGCCGATCAGCAGGTTGGCCCATACAAAGATGTTGGTCAGGATGCCGGCGACGCCGGCCGGTTCGGCGGCGGTCAGCACGAGCCAGCCGCCGCCGGCCAGGACGAAGTTGGCCGCCGGGCCCGCCATTGCCACAACCACGGAGCGTCCGGGTGAGGCGGTGAAGCTCTCAAACTGGGTGTGGCCGCCCCACAGATTAAGCACGATCTTCTCGGTGGGCCAGTGGTAGATCTTGGCCGTCAGCGCATGCGCGAGTTCGTGCGCGAGGACGGAGATCAGGAGCAGGAGGGCGTAGGCGAACGCCACGGCGTAGGCGCCCAGCCCCAGGCCGGGCCGGCTCTGCTGCAGGACCGGTCCGTAGACGATGACGGTGAACGCCGCGATGATGAACCACGAATAGGCGAGCACCACCGGGATCCCGGCGATGCGTCCGAGGACGATTCCCTCTTTCCGGGCAGACCGTCCGCCGGGCTGTTCGGTCCTGCCGCGGTCAGTGGTGCCGCGGTCAGACACTGGGCCGGCTCACGGTCGTGGCGGCCTCGATCCCGAACGTCGCCTCCGGGAATTCGTGGCGCAGGGCCACGAGCTCCTCAAGATCGGCAACCGTCCGTCCGTGCAGCGTGTCCCATCGGGCATGCCGGGGGTCCTCCGGCAGCGGCATCAGGTGCGGGATGGCGATGGTGACGACGCCGGACGCGACGGCGGCGGCGACGCCGGGCGTGGAGTCCTCCAGGGCCACGCATTCATGCAGTGTCAGGTGCGGATCCTTCCGCCGGAGCAGGTCGACGGCGGTGAGGTAGGCCTCCGGGTGGGGCTTGCCCTGCGTGACGGTGTCCCCGGTGATCAGGAACTCGAAGTATGGTTTCGGCAGGCTGGCGACGATTTCGCGGGCCAGTGGGCCTTCGGACATCGTCACGAGGGCGCAGCGGATGCCCGCGGTGTGCAGCTCCTCGAGCAGTTCGCGTGCGCCCGGACGCCACGGCATGGCGCGCCGGACTTGGCTGATAACGTGCGCCGTGAGTGTGTCGACGATCTCCCGCCGCTCCAGGCGGACGCCGGCGTCCTGGAGGATGCCGGCCGAGAACATCAGGGATTGGCCCACAAGCTGCATGGCCTGGTCGTGGGACCACTGGCCGCCATGGGCGGATACCAGGGTGTGCTCGGCTTCGATCCAGTACGGCTCGGTGTCGACGATCGTGCCGTCCATGTCCCAGAGCGCAGCTTTGAGAACGGGCCGGGATACGGAGTTTTGCATGCAGCCAAGTCTACGGGGCTGCCCCGGGTGCGGTGCCTGCGCTACGCCCATGGCGAACCCGGGGGCCGGGCCGGGACGGGCCGGGACCTGCGGCGGCCGCGCGTCCGCGGGATGCGGCCGCGGTCCCGGCCGGGTTTCGCAGATTCACAGCCCATTAATTCCTGCGCACGTGTGCCCCTTCGACGTAGGGTGAGGGAATGAACAGCTTCGAGCCGAACTCCACGGAACCAGGTGCCGTCCCAGAACCGGAACGGTTGCTGCAGCCTGTTCCCGCGGGCCGGCGCGTTACGGTGATGCTTGCTGCCTTTGAGGGCTGGAACGACGCCGGCGAAGCGGCGAGCGATGCGCTGCGGTACCTTAGCAAACTCTGGGGCGGCAAGAAGGTCGCGGCGATCGATGCCGACGAGTACTACGATTTTCAGTTCACCCGGCCCACGATCCGCCGGACCGCCTCCGGGGACCGGAAGATCAAGTGGCCCTCCACCCGCATTTTCAAGGCCAGCGTGCCGGACTCCAACGTGGACGTCATCTTCGTCCAGGGCACCGAACCGTCTTACAAATGGCGGGCCTATACGGCCGAACTCCTGGTCCACGCCGAGGCGCTGCACGTGGACTACGTGATCCTTGTCGGCGCGCTCCTGGCCGATGTGCCCCACAGCCGGCCGATTCCGGTCAGTACCTCCACGGACGACACCGCCCTGCGCGACCGGATGGATCTGGAAGCCTCGCAGTACGAGGGACCCGTGGGGATCGTCGGTGTGCTCGGTGAAGTGGCGCTGCTGGCCGGACTGCCCACGGTCTCGCTGTGGGCCGCCGTGCCGCACTACGTCGCCCAGGCCCCGTCGCCCAAAGCGCAACTGGCGTTGCTGCACCGCATCGAGGAACTGTTGCAGGTTCCACTCGACACCCACGAGCTGGGTGAAGAGGCTGACGCCTGGGAGCGTGGCGTCGACGAGCTTGCCACCGAGGACCCCGAAATCGCCGCCTACGTGCGCCAGTTGGAAGAGGCCAAGGATACCGCCGACCTGCCCGAGGCCAGCGGGGAGTCCATCGCCCGCGAGTTCGAACGGTACCTAAAGCGCCGCGGCAAGGACAAGCAGTAGGACCGCGCCCGCCGGAGCCAACCGGCCGGCGGGCGCCTCCGTCTGCCGGCCGGTCCGCTCCCGGCTAGAGTTCGACGCCGAGCAGGGCGTTGACGGCATCGCTCACGAGCGCCGCGTCGAGCTCGCTCACGGTGGATCCGGCGTCCGGTTCCGCCAGGGCGTCCTGCGCCCACGCGTCCACGGCAGCCAGCGCGCCGGGAGCGTTCAAATCGTTGGAAAGCTCGGACCGCATGGCGGAAATCAGCGCGGCGGCCGTGCCCTGCCGGGCGGCGGGAAGGGCTGAGCGCCAGGTCTCCAGCCGGTCCTTGGCCTCGGCAAAACCGGCGTCAGTCCACGACCAGTCGTCCCGGTAGTGATGGGCCAGGATGGCCAGGCGGATGGCCGCCGGATCTTCTCCGGCGGCACGCAGCCGGGAGACGAGCACCAGGTTTCCCTTGGACTTGCTCATCTTCTCGCCGTCCAGGCCCACCATACCGGCGTGCGCGAAGTGCCGGGCCAGCGGTACCCCGGCCAGGGAATAGGCGTGTCCGGCGCCCATCTCATGGTGCGGGAAGACCAGGTCCGACCCGCCGCCCTGGACGGTGAACGGCGCCGGGAGGTACTTCTGGGCGATGACGGTGCATTCGATGTGCCAGCCGGGGCGTCCCGCGCCCAGCTCCCCGCCGGGCCATTGGGGTTCACCGTCGCGGGCAACCCGCCACAGCAGGGGGTCCAGGGCCTGGCGTTTGCCGGCGCGGCCGGGATCGCCCCCGCGTTCGGCGAAGAGTTCGAGCATGTCCGCGTCGGAGAGCCCGGATACCGCGCCCAGGGTCCAGGCGGCGTCGGCGTCGGCGCTGTGCTTGCCGGCCGCTTCGACGTCGTAGTAGACATCACCGTCGGGCTCGCCGTTGGTGCCGGCGACGCGGTAGGCCAGTCCCGCATGCAGGAGCCGTTCAATGGCCGGCACGATCATCGGAACGGCTTCAACGGCGCCGACGTAGTGGTCCGGAGCGAGGACGTTGAGCGCTTCCATGTCGGTGCGGAAAAGTTCGATTTGGCTGGCGGCCAGTTCCTGCCAGTCCACTCCCGTTGCCGTCGCGCGCTCCAGCAGGGGATCGTCGACGTCGGTGACGTTCTGGACGTAGGCGACCTCCTGGCGGCCGTCGCGCCAGGCACGGTTCAGGAGGTCAAAAGCGACGTAGCTGGCGGCGTGTCCCATGTGGGTGGCGTCGTACGGGGTGATCCCGCAGACGTACATGGACTGCTCCCCCGCAGCGTCCAGCGTGACGAGGCTGCCCGCTGTGGTGTCGAAGATGCTGAGGGCGGGCATGCTGCCAGGCAGGCGGGGAACAGGGCGGGAGATCCAGGACTTCACAGCCCAAGCTTAGTGCTAGGGGCTGATGACGTTGAAACCAAGCAGGAGGTACAGCGCCAGGCCGAGCAGGATCCGGTACCAGACAAAGAGCCGGTAGCTGCGCGTCGAGACGAACTTCAGGAACCAGCCGATGATCACATAGCCCACAACGAAGGCGATCGCCGTGGCCAGCGCCGTTTCCGGCAGGCCGTACGGTCCGGTGATGCCGTCCTTGGAGACCACTTTGTACAGCTGGTACAGGCCGCTGCCGAAGACGGCCGGGATGGCCAGCAGGAAGGAATACCGGGCTGCGGATTCCCGGGTGTAGCCCATCAGCAGCCCCGCTGTGATGGTCCCGCCGGAGCGTGAGACGCCCGGGATCAGGGCCATGGCCTGGGCGAAACCGTAGAGGATGCCGTGCTTGTAAGTGAGCCGGCTGAGGTCCCGTTCCTGGCGGCCGACGGCGTCAGCAATGGCGAGGATCATGCCGAAGATAATGAGGGTGGTCGCGACGATCCACAGGCTGCGTAGCACTGATTCGATCTGGTCCTGGAACAGCAGGCCGAGGGCGATGATGGGCAGGCTGCCGAGGATGACCAGCCAGCCCATCCTGGCGTCGGGATCCTGCCGCGATACCTTGCCCGTGAGGGATCCGGCCCATGCCTTGACGATCCGGACGATGTCGTGCCAGAAGTACACGATGACGGCGGTTTCGGTGCCGAGCTGGGTAATGGCGGTAAACGCCGCACCGGGATCCGCTGCGTTGGGAAGGAACGATCCGACGATTCGCAGGTGGGCACTTGAGGAAATCGGGAGGAACTCCGTCAGCCCTTGGATAAGGCCCAAAAAGGCCGCTTCAAACCAGTTCACGTTTATAGACCCTACGTCATGGAGCCGTCCGAATCCCCGTAAGCTTGCAGACATGCAGCAGCGTTATGTCGGCAACAGTGGGTTGCGTGTATCTGCCCTTTCCCTGGGGACCATGTCCTGGGCCCGGGAAACCGACGACCAGGACGCCTCGTCGTTGCTTCGGAGCTTCGTGGACGCAGGCGGAAGCCTCATCGACACGGCGGCGTCCTATGCGGACGGCCAGGCTGAGGCGATGCTGGGCCGGATGCTCGGCGACGTTGTCTCCCGCTCCGAAATCGTCATTTCCACGAAGGCGGGGCTGTCGACGTCGAACGGCCGCCGGAGCGTCGATACGTCCCGGAACGGGATGCTGTCCGGGCTCGACGCGAGCCTGGCCAGGCTGGGGACGGACCATGTGGACCTCTGGTTTGCCCATGCGTGGGACCCCAATGTGCCCCTTGAAGAAACACTCTCCGCATTGGATTTCGCCGTTCGGTCCGGGCGGGCCCGCTATGCGGGGATTTCGAACTTCAGCGGATGGCAGACCGCGAAGGCGGCCGCCGTCGCCGGTTTCCCGCTCGTGGCCAACCAGTCGGAGTACTCCCTGGTGCACCGCCGGCCTGAGCTCGAACTCATTCCCGCGATCGAAGACGCCGGGCTGGGCCTGCTGGCGTGGGCACCGCTGGGCCGCGGTGTGCTGAGCGGCAAATACCGGGGTCACATCCCGACGGATTCCCGGGCCGCGCACCAGCGGCTCGCCAGCTATGTGGAACCCTACCTGGAGGGACCGGCGTCCAGCGTGGTCGAGGCGGTGGCCATGGCGGCCAAAGGCCTCGGCCGGACAGCCCTGGATGTCTCACTCAGCTGGCTGCTGTCCCAGAACGGCGTGGCTTCTGCCATTGTCGGTCCGCGGAACCCCGTCCAGATCAAGGAGATCCTGGACGCCAGCCTGGCGCCGTTGCCGCCGGAAATTGCGCGCGCCCTCGAAGACGTGTCAGAGCCCGGCTAAGCGGCTCCCGGCGCCCCGTTTCAGGGCTGCTCGGACTCCTGGAGGATCTCCAGATCCTCGTCGTCGTCAATGTCTTCGTCGTCATCGTCCTCGTCGTCGTCCTCGATCACCTGAAGCGGTGTGACTTCGCCATACGCTTCGTACAGTGCGTCGTCGTAGACTTCGAAAGCGTCGGCGACGGCGAAAAAAGCTGCCTCCACGGCGGGGTCACCTTCGCCCCTCCGTGACTCGGCGGCTGACAGGTGCTCTTCCAATGCGGTAGTAAGGGACTCAAGCGCGACACGCGGATCGATGCTCATGACTTCACGTTAGCCGGAAAAGGACGAAAATGGAGAGCAATGAAAGAACATTTTCTGAGCAGTTCAGTCCAGCGGGAACGGGACTACGCGCGTCAGTACGAGTATCTCGTAGTGACGGTCAGCCCTGAGGATTCCCTGCCCGAAGCGCGCCGCCGCCTCGTGGAACATTCCGAGTACGGCAAATGGGAACTCGAACGCAGCGTCCTCTACGTCGGCGGCGGCCGGCGGTTCTGGCTCCGTCGCAAAGTCATCCAGGTCCAGCGCACCGTCTGACCCCGTCCCGGGGCGGCTACCGCGACTATTGCGTCCCGGGGCGGCTACCGCGGCTCGAGCGGGCCCAGCCAGGCGTTGGCCACCGTGGTGTGCGCCGATTCGTCATCGGAGGGGTGGAACATTCCCGCCAGCACGTCGCGGTAGAGGCGTTCCAGTTCGGAACCGCGGAAGTAGCTGGAGCCGCCGGCGACCCGGATTGCCAGATCCACGACCGTCCGGGAGGTTTCCGTCGCCCGCACCTTGAGCCCTACCAGCCGCGGAAACCAGTGGGCACCGTGATCGGCGAGGTTGTCCACGTCTTCGGCCAGGCGGGACAGCTGCGGGTACAGGGCGTCCATGGCCATCGCAGCCTCCGCGATTTTCCAGCGGATGTCCGGGTCCTGGTCGTAGCGGCGGCCGCCGTTCTTGAAGGAGGTGCGGCGCTTGACGGCTTCGACTCCAAGGTTGAGCGCACGCTCGCCGAGACCCGTATAGACGGCGGCGAGCAATATTTCGAAGCTCGCGAAGATGGCGAAGATCAGGGGGTCTGCGTTCGGGCCCACCGGGAGTTTCCGGAAGATCCGTCCGGCCGGGACGGCGGCGCCGTCCAGGACCGTCGTGTTGGACTGGCTGGCCCGCATGCCCAGGGTGTCCCAGTCCGGCAGGATCGAATAGCCCTCGGTCTGGCGTGTGATGAACCCGTGGACAAGTTCGCCCTCGCCGTCCCTGGCCGCGGCGTCCTTGCCGAAGATCCCGAGCCGGGTCCAGGCCGGCGAGAGGCTCGTGAAGATTTTTCGTCCGGTGAAGTGATAGCTGCCGTCGGACTGCGGCGCCGCCTTGGTGCGCGAATCGAACAGAACGGCATCGTTGCCTGCCTCCGAGTTGCCGAACGCGAAGATCTCCCCGTCGGCGGCCTCCCGGAGGACAAAGTCCAGTGATGTATCACCGCGGGCGGCCAGGAGCTGCGCGACGCCGGTCCAGACAAGGTGCATGTTGATGGCCAGCGCCGTGGCCGGGGCCGCCGTCGCCAGCCGCCGCTGAAGCTGCGCCGCGTCGGCGAGCCTGAGCCCCAGGCCGCCGTCGGAGGCCGGCACAAAAATCTTCAGGTAGCCGACGGCGGTGAGGTCCTCGAGGTCCTCGTGGAAGAACGCGTTGTCGCGGTCGTAGCCGGCTGCACGGTCCCGGATCCGCTCCAGCAGGGCGTCGGGGAGGATCTCTTCGGGCGTCATATGGCGATGATCTCCAGTGTCTGGGAGTGCGTGCTTAGTAATTGGTCAGGAGCGTGTTCAGGACCCGGGCGCCGAACTTGAGGGAGTCTGCCGGGACCCGTTCGTCAACGCCGTGGAACATCCCGGTGAAGTCCAGTTCGTCGGGGAGCTGGAGCGGGGCGAAACCGTACCCCGTAATGCCCAGCCGGCTCAGGGATTTGTTGTCGGTGCCGCCGGAGAGCGTATAGGGCAGGACTTTGGCGCCGGGGTCTTCGGTGTGCAGGGCATCGATCATGGAGTCGACCAGGTTGCCGCTGAATGGCACCTCGAGCGAGACGTCGTTGTGGACGTAGTTGATGTCCACGCCGGTACCCGCAAGCTCCCGCACGATTTCCAGGACCTGCTGCTCCTGGCCGGGCAAGGTCCGGCAGTCCACCAGCGCTTCGGCGGACTCCGGGATCACGTTGTGCTTGTAGCCGCCCTTGAGCAGCGTGGGGTTCGTGGTGTTCTGCAGGGTGGCTCCGACGAACCGGGCCACGGTGCCCAGCTCCTTGAGGATCTTCTCCGGATCGTCCGGGTCGAATTCGACGCCCGTGAGTTCCGTCACGCCATCGAGGAACTGCCGGGTGGTGGGGGTCAGTTCCACCGGCCACTGGTAGGAGCCAATACGCGAGACGGCGCCGGCGAGCCGGGTGACGGCGTTATCCGTGTTGATCTGGGAGCCGTGCCCAGCCCGGCCGTGCGCGACGAGCCGCAGCCAGGACAGTCCCTTCTCCGCCGTCTGCAGCAGATAGGTGCGCTGGCCGCCGATCGTGGCGGAGAAGCCGCCCACTTCAGAGATGGCTTCCGTGGCGCCCTCGAAGAGTTCGGGGCGTTTGTCGACAGCGTAACGGGCGCCGTAGGTACCGCCGGCCTCCTCGTCCGCGAAGAAGGCGAAAATCAAGTCACGTTTGGGCTTACGCCCGGTCCGGGCGAAATTCCGCAGCACGGACAGGATCATGGCGTCCATGTCCTTCATATCCACGGCGCCCCGGCCCCAGATCATGCCGTCCTTGAGTTCGGCCCCGAAGGGATCCACCGACCACTGGTCGCGGAGGGCAGGCACCACGTCAAGGTGTCCGTGGACGACGAGGGCGCTGGCTGAGGGGTCCTCCCCCGCCAGCCGCGTCACCACGCTGGCCCGGCCCGGCGCTGCTTCGAAGATTTCCGCCTCCAGCCCCACCTCCGCCATCAGCCCGGCGGTGTACTCGGCCGCCGCGCGTTCACCCGGGCCGGTGCCGTCGCCGTAGTTGGAGGTGTCGATCCTGATGAGCTCCTGGCAGATCCTGACAACTTCATCCTCGGGCCTGATCTCAGTCATGGAAAACTCCTCGCGGCGGTGGGTCGTGTACTGGTTTCAGCCTACCCACAAGCCTCGATTATTTGTTTCCGAAAAGTTCGTGCTAGAGTCTTTCTCGCTGCTCCGGAGAAAAGCAAAACGCTGAGAGGCGAAATGAACTCCGGATTACCACCTGCGCGGGTGGCGGAATGGCAGACGCGCTAGCTTGAGGTGCTAGTCCTCGAAAGGGGGTGGGGGTTCAAGTCCCCCTCCGCGCACAAGGGAAAGCCCCTGGAATCCAAGGATTCCAGGGGCTTTTTTCTGTCTCCGATGCCTGGCGTCCTGGCTGTACGCCAAGTTCCGCATCAATGCGTTCGGCGGTCCGCTCCGGGTCCGGAACAGGCCCTGACGCCCGCCGCGGCGGCGCTCACAAACGGATGGCTGCCTGTGCGCCGACGAGGGCTCCGGCAATAGTCATGGCGGCTTCACCCAACGCCTCGTGTTGCGTTTCAGCGCGGCCTGCGATTTCCTGCTCGAGCCTGATGTCATGCCGGGACACGTCCGTGAAGTGGCGCGCAAGGGGAAACAGCCCGACCATCGCACCGCTGTCCGAGTGGGCCAGGGCCGCGATCAAGTCTTCGATGCCCTCTTCGGCGTTCATGGGATCATCGAAGGAGGCCAGATCGCAGATGTCCCCGTTTACCGTCTCGGCGACGATGTAGTAAGCGGCGTCGTTGGGGTCCTGGCGTCCGGCGCACGCCCTGACTCCGCCCTGGGCCACGAACAACCTGACGATGTGTTCAGCGTTTATCGCCGATCCGCCGGGTCCCCGGACGTACTTGGCCATGAGCCAGCCTCCTCTGTGAGCTGCCCGCGGCGTGGATCCGGCGGCATCCGCCTCCGCCCGCAGACTTCGTTCGCCCATCCCACCATGTGTACAGCGTTTTTGCACCCGTTTTCCAAAGAATGACGGGAATTTCTGCCCGGCGGGGCCGGAGCGGTAACAATCAGGACACGGGCGGGCCATGTGGTCTGGATCACATCCGGGAGGCTGCATAATGGTCAGCACGATCGTACGAAAATACGAGAGTACGAAAGACCCTATGCAGGACAGCAAAATCAGCGTATAGAGCAAAGGCGGACCCAATGAGCATTGAAATCGCAGAAATTGCCACCATCGTTGGAGCGACGGCACCCGCCGACCTGACCTCCGCGACCCGGGCCATCACCGACGCCATCGCCCGGGTCGAAGTCGAACACCCCGGCTACCGGCACTCCAACCCGAATGAGATCCGCTGTGTAGCCCGGGGCTGTTCACAGTACATGGACATTCCGGTCGGGCCCGGCCATCGGGATGCCGCAGCCATGGCGTACGCCGCGCACCGCGCCTCGCACATCGACGCCCTGCTCGCGGACCAGCCACCGCTGCTGTAGCCCGCCGACCTGCTATAGCCTGCCGGCCGGGCTCGCTGGCCGTCCCGGACCAGAGACCCCCGGAGAGTCGTTACTCTCCGGGGGTCCTTTTTACCCGGGTTGCCGCCCCGGTGCAGGGTCCATCAGGACTCCGGCCCGAGCGCCTTCCGCATGGTCTGTACCAGGGAGCGGTATCCCGGATTCTCCGCCAGGTCATCGACGAGGACCACCCCGTCGGGTCCAGCCAGCGGGATGCACCAATTGGGATATTGGGTACTGGTCCCGGGCTGGTTTTGCGTCCGGGTCTCCCCCACCGCGTCAACCAGCGCCACGCCCAGGAGCGACGACGGCGACAGTGCGCTGAACGCATAGAGCGCATCGACCGTGGCCCGGGTGTCCGGGCCGACGGACGGTGTGCCACCGGGGGCGGCGGGTGACTCCGGTAACAGTCCGCGCTCCCGGACCAGTGCCAAAACCGCTTCCTGCTCGGAAAGGGCCGCGGCGCGTTCCTCCGCGACCGGGCGCCCCAGCAGGCCCAATGATTCCCGGAGCGTCACGTGCTCGCCGGCCAGATAGCCCGCCGTCGGCGGCAGATCGTGGGTGTTGACACTGGTCAGGCACTGCTGACGGTAGCGCTCCGGCGGGATGGGGCCGTCGGCGTCGTGCTCGAACCACACAATGGATGTGCCAAAGATCCCCCGCTCCGCCAGGTAGTCGCGGACCCAGGGTTCGAAGACGCCCAAGTCTTCGCCGATCACCACCGCCCCGGCCCGCTGCGCCTCCAGGGCCAGGATGCCGATGAGGGCCTCGTGGTCGTAGTAGACGTACGTGCCGTGCCCGGGTCCTGCTCCCTCCGGAATCCACCACAGCCGGAACAGGCCGAGAATATGGTCCACACGGACCCCGCCGGCGTGCCGGAGGATCGTCCGCAGCATGTCCCGGTAGGCCGCATACCCCGACGCGGCAAGTTTGCCCGGATGCCAGGGCGGCTGGGTCCAGTTCTGCCCCTGCTGATTAAACATGTCCGGCGGCGCGCCCACCGTGACGCCGCGGGCCAGCACGCCGGAGAGCGACCAGGCGTCGGCGCCGCCGAGTTTTACCCCGACCGCGAGGTCGTGGACGACTCCGACCGGCATGCCCGCCTGCCTGGCTGTCCGCTGCGCCGACTCGAGCTGCTGGTCGCACTGCCACTGCAGCCAGGAGTGGAAGTCGATCCTGTCGGCAAGCCGGGTCCGTTGTTCGGCGCAGTAGGGCGTTTCCGGGGATGCGGCCTCGTTGGCCCATTCCGGGGCCGAAGGGTCGAGCCCTTCGGCGAGCGCACTCCACAGTGCGAAGTCCGCCAGGCCCTGGCCCTGTTCCGCACGGAAGGCCGCAAACTGCCCGGCACGGCCCGCACTGAGGGGCACGGTGAAGATGTGTTCGAGGGCGTCCAGTTTCGCGGCGTAGCTGCTGTTGCGGTCGAGCAGGTCCGCCGACCGGTTGGCCGCCTGCTGTGCGTGGGCGTCTCCGGCGATGCGAGCCCGGGTTTCGTCGTCCAGATCGGCATATTCCGGGATGTCTTCCACCCGCAGGTACAGCGGGTTGAAGAACCGACGGGTGGTAGGCAGGTAAGGCGAGTCTTCGATCGGGGGCCGGGGCTCGGCCGCGTGCAGGGGGTTGATCAGGATGAAGCCCGCCCCGTCCCGGGCCGACGTTGCCGCGAGCTCCGCCAGATCCGCGAGGTCCCCGATCCCCCAGGACCGGCTGGACCTGACGGAGTAGAGCTGAGCTGTCAGTCCCCACTCGCGCCGATCGGCGAGCGCGTCGGCGGTCCGGAGCCGCTGCGGCGTGACGATCAGCGGGCACTCGGCCGTGCCGCCGTCGGTCTCGGCCTGCAGGGCGTGCCAGCCGAGGGGAAGGTGATCGGGCATGCCAAAGGTCGCGCGGCCGGTGAGGACGCCGTCGACGTCGATCGGCTCATCCCGGTTCTCAAGCTGGACCGTGTCATGCTCGCTGCCGTCTTCGGCGAGGATCCTAAGGGTGATCCGGTGGCCGTGGGGAACGTGGACGTGGACCTCGGCGGCGGTGGCCTCCCGCACGACGAGGACCGGGGGCAGGATCTGCCGCCACGGCGCCAGCCGCACCTCCGCCAGCGAGCGCCGGACTTCTTCGGCCCCCCGCGAAGGAACTCCCAATGCGGTGAGCACGCTGTGCAGGGTGGTGGCGCTCACGGGGTACTCGGAGCCGTCCCACCCCCGGTAGCGCGTCCCTACCCCGTGGGCCGCTGCGAGTTCGAGTAGTTGTGCGTCCGCGGTGTCCGCGCTGTCCTGATGCTTTCCGTCCGCCATGGGCCCACTCTAAACGCTGACCCCCAGCTGCGGGCCGGATCGGCGCAAATGACGCCGGCTGGTCACGGAGCAGCGGCCACCCGGGCGCTGAGCCGTCGTCCCTTGCTTAATACGTTAGTGGCGCCTAACGTATTAAGGGTGCTGGATGTCCTGGAAGTTGCCGCGGAGCCGAACCGTCGCCGGCTGCTGCATCGTCTGGCATCCGGAGAACTGACGGTGGGGGAACTCGCGGCCGGCTTCAGCGTGAGCCGTTCCGCGGTCTCCCAGCACCTCCTGCTCCTCGAAAAGGCAGGCCTGGTATCGGCCCGCAGGCAGGGGCGCAGCCGGTACTACCGGCTCGACCCCCACGGCATGGGCAGGCTCCGGCAATCGGTGGAACGGTTCTGGACCGATGAACTGGACCTCCTGGCCGCTGCGGCCCGCAACACGGGGCAGGCTCGGCCGGACCCCGAAGTACTGCAATGAACGAGACACGCAAGCCCGCATTCACCCAGACAAAGGACCAGCACATGAACTTCACCAAGACCGTCCACCTGCAGGTAACCGCCGATGAAGCCTTCGCCCTGATCACGCAGCCGGAGCGCTTGCGCCGGTGGCAGACAGTCGCAGCGCGGGTTGACCTGCGGGTCGGCGGCGACTACCGCTGGACCGTGACACCGGGACACCACGCAGCCGGCACGTTCCGGGAAATAGAACCCGGCAAACGCATCGTGTTCACCTGGGGATGGGAATCCGGCATGGAACCGGCGCCCGGAGCATCAACGGTCACCATCACCCTTGAACCTGACGCCGACGGGACGGTGGTTAGGCTCGAGCACGGCGGACTGAACGAGGCGCAGGCAGCCGCCCATGCGGAGGGCTGGAACCACTACCTTGACCGCCTTATCGCCGAGACCTCCAGCCCGGAAGGCGCCGGAGCCGACGAATGGGCTGCCGCACCGGAGTCCCTTGACCACTTCAGCGCCGCGGAGGCCTCCCTGGCGGTCCTGCAGGGCGTCCTGCGCCGGCTCACGCCCGCGGACCGGGAGAAGCCGACGCCGTGCGCGGACTTCACCGCCCACGAACTGCTGGAGCACCTCGCCGCATCCCTCACCGTCATCGCGGGTGCACTCGGGGCTCCGGTGACCAACAACCAGGACGCCGCCCCGGAGAGCCGCATCGCCGACCTGGCCACGCCGCTGATCGAAACCTTCTCCCGCCGCGGCCTCGACGGCACTATCGACATGGGCTTCGCCGAACTGCCTGCCACTGTCGTCGCCGGCATCGTCAACCTGGAACTGCTGGTGCATGCATGGGACTTCGCCGAGGCCAGTGGACAGAAGCTTGAAGTCTCCGACGCCCTCACCGACTACGTCCTGGTCCTGGCCGGTGAAACCATCTCGGAGCAGGTCCGTTCCGGCGGGAGCTTCGCCGCTATCCAGCCGACCGCGGAGACCGCCGGCAGCCTCGAACGGCTCTTGGCCTTCACCGGCCGCCGCGTCGCCGCCTAACCGCGGTACCACCACCCCATTAGCACCTCAACCCCACAAAGGATCACCATGGCCAAGTTTGTTTTTATCTACCACGCCCCCACAACGCCCGCCGAAACGGCACCACCCGCCCCCGAAGAGATGGCCGCCATGATGGACCAGTGGCAGGCCTGGGCTGGAAAGGTCGGGTCCGGAATGGCCGATTTCGGAACCCCGCTGGCGGACGGCGTCCGCGTCACGTCCGGCGGATCCACCACCCCCAGTGAGCACAACGTGGTCGGCTATACGATCATCGAGGCAGCCGACGCCACTGCCGCCCTCGAACTAGCGAAGCAGCATCCGCATCTGAGCATGCCGGGCGGATGCGAAATTGAGGTTCATGAAGCCCAGCAAATCCCCGGAATGTAGTCCACTTCCGCCCGGCGTCCCGGCCCGGCAGGACCGGGCCTGAGTCCGCGCCAGCGGCCCCGGCACGCTCCCGTGACGGGGCCGCCGTTTCGGGCTGGCAGGGTGCGGGCGCTCGGGCCTGCGGTGCAGGTGTGTCGGCGCCGTCCGGGGCTCCTGCGCACATAGGATCGGGGTATGCCCCCCGCCTCCGCCCCTGAGACACCCGGCGCAGCCGCGGTACCCGGGCAGGATCCTGTCCGGCTGGCGGGCCAACTCAGCATCAACGACGTGCTCCTGGAACTCGGGCAGGCCCCCGTTGTGGACCCGGACCCGGACGCTGACGCCGGAGATACCAACTTCTTCTGACCCCACGGCCGCGGCATAACCGGCTGTGCAGGACACCGGAAAAAATACCCTCTTGCCGCCGGGACCGAAACCGTTAATCTGGCTACATAGGGGCCTGCCGCAGGCCATCCGGACAGCCGACAGCGCCCGGCCGGCCCTGTTCCCATCTAGGAGGAAACGTGTCACAAAGCGCACCGTATCCGGCCGCCCCCGGCTACGTTCCGGCACCAGTACCCGGTAAATCCCTAGGGGTCGCCGGCTTCATCCTGTCCCTCCTCGGCCCGCTGACCGTTGTCGGCCTGATCCTGAGCATCATCGCCCTCTCCCAGTCCCGGAAAGTGAACGTGAAGAACGGGCTGGCCGTGGCAGGCATCGTCATCGGCTCGATCGGGACGATTCTCCTGGCACTGCTGATCATCGGCGCGATCGTGGGGGCAGGGGCCCTGCTGCAGCAATGCGCCGAACTCGGGCCGGGCGTCCACCAGGTCAACGGGGTCACCATCACTTGCGGATAACCCGGGCGGCCGGGCCGCCGGTTAAGACCGGAGGCCCGGCCACGCTAGCCTGAAACCCTATGATCGAACATCTACCCCGGGTGCCCGGCACAGTCCGGGCTGTCCCCGCACCCGAAAACGCGGCGCAGACCTGGTGGGATCTCATCCTGGCCGGCTTCAGCCACGCCCCCCGCCCGGAGGTCACCGGCACCGAGCTCTACGTCGTGGTCCTCCTGGCCGTGGCGGTTTCCCTGCCCCGTGCCAGCTGGCGCTATTTCGGCTTGCTCGCAACCGTGACCCACGAACTGGGCCACGCGTTTGCCGCGCTGATGACGGGGCAGCGCCTGGGCGGTATCCGGCTCAGCCTGGACCACTCGGGCACTACCACCACCTACAGCCGTGGCGGCCTGCCCGCTGTCTGGTCCACCTTCTGGGGCTACCCGGTCCCGGCCGTGGCCGGTGCGGCCATGGTCTGGTGCGGCTTCAACGGGTGGGGTCCGGCAGCGATGTCCGTGGGCACGCTCGTGCTGCTCGCCTCGGTCCTGTTCCTCCGCAACGTCATCGGCGTGCTGATCACGGCGGCCGCGATCCTGGCAGCCGTGCTCCTGGTGCTCTTTGTGCCGGCGGAATTCAACGCACACGTGATGATCGCCCTGGGGCTGGCACTGCTGGTAGCTGCGGTCCGGGACCTCGGCAAACTGGCCAACGTCCACCTGCGGCACCGGCACCGGCTGCCGACGTCGGACGCGTACCTGCTATACCGGGCGACGTCGGTCCCCGCCGCCGTCTGGATCGCCGCCTTCGCGGCCGTGGTGGCAGGATCCTGGTGGATCGCCTGGCAGCCAATGGCAGAAATCCTCGCTGCAGGATTCGGCCCCGACGCCGGCCCCGCCTAGGCTTGAAGGATGAGCCAGACAACGGACAGCACCCGCCACTCCACCAAAGGCGCCTACGTCACGGGCGGTCAGGACTTCACCCGCGACACCAACTACATCGAGGACCGGATCACCCGGGATGGAACCGGCGGCGGCGAACCCGGGCCGGGCTGGCCGGTGGAACCGGGCCGGTACCGGCTGGTCGCGGCCCGCGCGTGCCCGTGGGCGAACCGCACCGTGATCGTCCGGCGGCTGCTCGGCCTCGAAGACGTCATTTCGCTCGGACAGCCCGGCCCCGTCCATGATGCCCGGTCCTGGACCTTTGACCTGGATCCCGGCGGCACCGATCCCGTCCTGGGCATCGAGCGGATCCAGGACGCCTACTTCCGCAGGTTCCCCGAATACCCCCGCGGCATCACCGTGCCCGCGATCGTGGATGTCCCCTCCGGCCAGGTCGTGACCAATGACTTCGCCCGGATCACCCTGGATTTTTCCACCGAATGGGCCGGGTACCACCGGCAGGGCGCCCCGGAGTTGTATCCGGCGCACCTGCGGGAGGAGATCGACGCCGTCAACCGCCGGGTATTCACAGAGGTGAACAACGGCGTCTACCGGTGCGGCTTCGCCGGCTCCCAGCCGGCCTACGACGCCGCTTTCGACCGGCTGTGGACGGCCCTGGACTGGCTCGAGGAACGGCTCAGCAGCCAGCGCTACCTGGTCGGTGACACGATCACCGAAGCTGACGTGCGGCTTTTCACCACCCTGGTCCGCTTCGATGCCGTTTACCACGGGCACTTCAAGTGCAACCGGCAGAAACTCAGCGAGATGCCGGCCCTCTGGGCCTACGCCCGGGACCTCTACCAGACACCCGGCTTCGGGGACACCATCGACTTCATGCAGATCAAGCAGCACTACTACCTCGTGCATGAGGACATTAATCCCGCCGGGATCGTACCGCGCGGCCCCGAGCCGGAGGAGTGGCTCACCCCCCACGGCCGCGAAGCCCTGGGCGGGCGGCCGTTCGGGGATGGATCACCGCCAGGACCGGTCCGGGCCGGGGAGGAAGTCGCTCCCGGACCGCGCGCCCGCTGAGCCGGCACGGCATGAGCCTTCCGGACCAAGCCGACCCCGCACCGCCGTCGCCGGCCCGGCGGGGTTGGCAGATGCTGACCGGGGCGATCTCCACGGCACTCCTGTGGCCGCGCCTGCAACTCGCGGCCAAAGCCGGACTGGCCGCGGGCATTGCATACTTCATTGCCCCGTTCATGCCGGGCTCCGCCGCAGACTATCCGTACTACGCGCCGCTGGGTGCGCTGGTGGCCATGTACGAAAACGTCGCCGGATCCATGCGCCAGGGACTGCAGACCCTGATCGGGCTTGGCCTCGGGATCGGCCTCGCGTTCCTGCTCTTCAGCCGCGGGACCCCGTCGCCGCTCACTGTCGCCCTCGTGATGGCGCTGGGCGTGGTCCTCGCCGGGCTGCCGCGGCTCGGCTCCGGCGGGGACTGGATACCGACGGCGGCACTCCTGGTCCTGCTCGTAGGCGGGCACGACCCGGACCGGTTCTCGTTCGGTTACCTGCTCCAGATGGGGGTGGGCGTGAGCGTGGGTGTCCTCGTCAACGTCCTGGTCTTCCCGCCCCTGCATTTCCGCGCGGCCACGCTCAGCATCGCGGAACTGCGGCTGGCACTGGCCCGGCAGCTGGCGGACATGGCAGCGGCGCTTCGGGAAAACTGGCCGCCGCAACACGAGGACTGGTCCCGCCGCTCGGAGAAGCTCGCGCTCTCCGCCCGGACAGTGCGCCAGGCGGTGCAAAAGGCCGACATCAGCCGGCAGGCCAACCCCCGCCGCGTGCGTTACCCGCACGACCTGGAACGGGACTATCGGCACCTCCGGGAACTGGAAAGCCTCACGTTCCACGTCCAGGACGTGACCCAAGTACTCTCTGACGTCATCTGGGATCCGGACACGCCCTTCCAAGTCCCGGAGCAGCATCTGGAGCCGCTGGCCGAGGCTTTGGCCGGCGTGGCCGCCACCCTGAAGGCCCTCGCGGATGAAGATCCGCCGCGCCGGGGGGACATCCTTGCCGAAGCCTCCGGCGCCGTAACAGCCCTCGCGGACGCCGTGGCCGCCGGTCCGTCGGCGGGCGATGCGCCGGGCGCCGTCGAATCGGTCCTGCTCAGCCTGCACCGGATGCTGCGCATCGTGAAGGCCCACCAGGCCTGATGCCGGACGGCGGACCCGGTCGCCGACGTAGTCAGCGGCCAGGCCCGCGACCGGCGGCTAAAGCGCCGTCACGGCTCCGCTGAAGTGCCTGCGTCCGGAGCGGGGATTCCACGCGACGTAATCCGAGCGGTGCCACGCGCCGGCCTCATCCTGCCCGGTGCTGATCTCCAAGGCCACCCGCGCCGGCAGGAACACCGGCGCGTCGAAGTCCACCTCCCAGCGGAAGGCCTCCCCCTTGGCTGCGCCGACATCCGCCAGCGCCCTGGAGGCGAGGTACATCCCGTGGGCGATGGACCGGCGCATTCCCAGCGCCTTGGCGGTCAAAACGCTCAGGTGGATCGGGTTGAAGTCCCCGGAGACGGCCGCGTACGCACGGCCGGTATCGACGCCCAGTTGCCACATGGCGGTCGGATCAGGCGCCGTGAAAGGTTCCGGCAACGACGGAGCGGAAGGTTTGTCGATGCCGGGCAGAAACACACCCTTGGCCAGATAGGTGGAGACGCCGCGCCACCGGAGGGCCGCGTCCCCGGCGCCGCGGACCTCCGCGACGACGTCGAACTGGGTGCCCGCCCGGTGCCCGCGCAGGTTCTCCACGCCGGCGTGAAGATCCAGGGCCTCGGTGAAGCGCACCGGAGCGTACTGCTCCACCGCGTTCGTCAGGTGGATCATGCCCAGCAGGGGCAGCGGGAAGTCCTCCCGGTTCATCACGCTCATGGCCAACGGGAACGTCAGGGCGTGGATGAAGCCGGCCGGCAGCACATCGCTCGCGGTCTCGCCGATCAGGTGCTGGTACGCCGTCAGGTTGGCAACATCTGCCCTGACGCCCCGGACCTCGTGGCCGCTGTCCGGCAGCGCGGTGCCGGTGTGCGTGCCCAGTACCCTGCGCCGCGCGGCCATGGCGGCCGCGTTGACGTAGAGCTTGGAGAGCGAGGGCAGTCTCGCCCAGGATCACGGGCTCGGAACCGGTCATGCGCCCACCAGGTTCTGTCCGCAGACCCGAAGCACCTCGCCGGAGATGCCGCCGGCGGCATCGCTGGCCAGGAAGGCAATGGCCTCCGCGACGTCCCCGGGCCGGCCGCCCTGCTGCAGTGAATTCAGCCGGCGGGCCACTTCACGGGTGGCGAAGGGAATCCGCGCCGTCATGTCCGTTTCGATGAAGCCCGGCGCGACGGCGTTGATGGTGCCGCCGTGCTCGGCCATCAACGGTGCCGTGGCGCGGACCATGCCGATCACTCCGGCCTTTGACGCGGCGTAGTTCGTCTGCCCGCGGTTGCCCGCGATGCCGCTGGTGGAGGCCACGGACACGATCCGCGGTGAGCCGCGGAAATGCGCCGAGGCCAGCAGTGCCTCGTTGATCCGCAGCTGGGCGGCAATATTGACGGCCAGGACGGAATTCCAGCGGCCCTGATCCATGTTGGCGAGCAGCTTGTCCCGGGTGATGCCGGCGTTGTGCACCATGATGTCCAGGCCGTGATGACGTTCCACGGCATGGTCGATGATCCGCTGTCCGGCGTCCGGCCGGGTGATGTCCAGCTGCAGGGCCGTGCCCCGGACCTCGTTGGCGACCTGCCGCCAGATGGTCCCCCGCGGCCGGCACGTCCACAACAATGACGGTGGCCCCGTCGCGGTGCAGCGTGCGCGCAATCGCGGCGCCGATCCCCCGGGCAGCCCCGGTGACGACGGCGATCTTCCCCGCCAGGGGCTTACCGGCGTCGTCCGGCAACCGGCCTGCGCCGGAGCTGACCGTGAGGAACTGCCCGTCCACGAAGGCCGAACGGCCGGAAAGGAAGAACTGCAGCGCCCCCAGGGCGCTCGGGCTGGTGGTCTTCGCGCCCTCGCCGAGCAGGATGCCGTTGGCGGTGGAGCCGGCGCGCAGTTCCTTGGCCAACGACCGCAGCAGCCCGTCCACGCCCTGGCGTGCCGCGGCTGCGGCCGGATCCGCTGCGCTCGCAGTGGTCCGGGACAGGCTGATAACGCGGGCGTTCGGCGCCAGGTCCCGCAGCGAGCCGGCAGCCGTCAGGACCGGGTCCGCGAGATCGTCCGGGTGTGCCAGCTCGTCGAGGACCAGGATGATGGCGCCGAGCTTCTCTTTGGGCACGGCGTGGCGGCGGACGTCCAGGTCCCAGGCCAGGAGGGCCGCGGCGAGTTCGTCGGCGCCGGCGGTGGAGCCCTGGACCAGGACGGGGCCCTCCACCAGGGGCGCGTCCGGCCGGTAGCGCCTGCAGGATGACCGGCTGGGGCAGGCCCAACCGCTTGGCGAGGTCCTGGCCAAGGCCCCGGCTCACGAACCGGGTGTAGTTATCTGTCATGGGATCCTCCTAGTGGGCTTCAAGGATGGCGACGACGCCCTGGCCGCCGGCGGCACAGACCGAAATCAGGCCGCGGGCCGGACGGCCGTCCACCTGTCCCTTGGCGTGCAGCATTTTCGCCAGCGAGGCGACGATCCGCCCGCCGGTCGCGGCAAACGGGTGACCGGTGGCGAGCGATGAGCCATGGACGTTGAGTTTGGTCCGGTCGACGCTGCCGAAGGCCCCGTCGAGGCCGAGCCGGGTGCGGCCGAACTCCTCGTCCTCCCAGGCTGCCAGGGTCGAGAGCACGGTGCCGGCGAAAGCCTCGTGGATTTCGAAGAAGTCAAAATCCGCCAGGGTGAGGCCATTGCGGGCCAGCAGCCGCGGCACGGCGAAGGCGGGCGCCATCAGCAGGCCGTCCTTGCCATGGACGAAGTCCACGGCGGCAGCCTCGCCATCGACCACCGTCGCCAGCTTCGGCAGGTCGTGAGCGTCGGCCCACTCCTCGGATGCCAGCAGGACGGTAGCCGCGCCATCTGTCAGCGGAGTCGAGTTGCCGGCGGTCATGGTGGCCTCGGCACCGAGGTTCTTGCCGAAGACGGGCTTGAGCGTGGCCAGCTTTTCGCGGCTGGTATCCGGGCGCAGGTTTGAATCCTTGCTGAGGCCCCGGTAGGCGGTGATCAGGTCATCGAAGAAGCCGGCGTCGTAGGCCGCGGCAAGGTTGCGGTGGCTGTTGAACGCCAGCTCGTCCTGGGCCTCGCGGGTGATCTTCCACTGCGCGGTGGTCAGGGCCTGATGCTCGCCCATCGACAGGCCGGTCCGCGGCTCGCCGGTATTGGGGGCATCGGGTGCGAGGTCCTTGGGCCGGAGGCGGCTCAGGATCCGGAGCTTCGCCGGCATGGACTTGGCCCGGCTGAGGTCCAGCAGGGCTTCGCGGAGTCCCTGGCTGACAGCGATCGGGGCGTCGGAGGCGGAGTCGACGCCGCCGGCAATCGCGGAGTCGATCTGGCCGAGGCGGATCTTGTTGGCGAGGCCGAGGACGGTCTCCAGGCCGGTGGCGCACGCCTGCTGCAGGTCATAGGCGGGGGTCTCGGCGGACAAGGCGGAGCCCAGAACGGCTTCGCGGGTGAGGTTGAAGTCCCTGGAGTGCTTGAGCACTGCCCCGGCGGCGACTTCGCCGATCCGTTCGTCCTGCAGTCCGAAGCGGGCGATCAGGCCGTCGAGGGCGGCGGTGAGCATGTCCTGGTTCGAGGACCGGGTGTAGGCGCCGCCGGTGCGGGCGAACGGAATACGGTTGCCGCCCACGATCACCGCCTTGCGGAGCGGGGTTGCTGCCGGTGTCCCGGTCGACGGGGCGGGGTCCTGCGGTCCTGCGGCGGACTGTCCATTGACGGACATGACTGTCTCCTTTGCTCAAAGCGGGTTACCGATACCCAGCGTACCTGATACGCTGAGTATCGTGAACATGCTTCCCGTCGATTTGCCCGGCCCGGGCGCCCATACCGGCCCCGGCGCCCATGATGGCCGCGCCACCCGCTGGCAGTCGCACCGCGAGGAGCGCCGCCGGGAACTCATCAAGTCCGCCCGCAAGGCCGTCCATGCGCTCGGCAGCGATGCCTCGATGGAAGACATCGCCGCCGCCTCCGGGACCTCGAAGTCTGTCTTCTACCGCTACTTCGGCGACAAGGCAGGATTGCAGCAAGCGGTCGGCGAAGTGGTGCTCAGCCAGATGCAGCGGCGCATCCAGGAAGCAGCCGAGGGGGCCCAGACCCCGCGCCAAGGCCTGTTCGCGATGGTCTCCGCCTACCTCCAGATGGCCGAAACCAGTCCTAACGTCTATACCTTCGTCACCCGGCACGCTTACGGCGAACCCGGCACAGCAGCGGACGCCGGGGCCGGCGCCCTCGGACACTTCTTCGCCGCGATCAGCGACATGATCGCCCGCCCCATGCGCGGGTACCTCGGCGCGGGACCGGAGCAGGAAACCGTCCTCGCGCTACTGGCCCAACGCCGCCATCGGCCTGGTCCGGAACGCCGGCGAACAGTGGCTCGCGAGCCCGGACTCCCCCGCCAAGCCGGAGCAAGCCGTGATGGCGCGCCACATCACCGACTGGCTCTGCCTCGGCATCGCCCCCGAACTCCGGGCCACGGAGCCACCACCCTAACCGTCCCCGCACCACCTGCGGAGCACCTCCTCTGTCCGAACCAACGAAGGAATCGACATGACTGATCTCGCGGACCGCACCGGCGGCCCATCCCACGCGCCGGCACCGGCTGTGCCGACTCCCGCCGAACCGCTACCGGAGCACGCCACGGCCGCCGTCGACGTCGCGGCGCTCGGCGAACAGCTGCTTGGCCGCTGGGCCGATATCCGCCGCGAAGCCCGCGCGCTCGCCGCCCACCCCGAACTGCACAAGATCGAGGGGATGCCCCATACGGAACACCGGCGCCGCGTCTTCGGCCAGCTGCAGCACCTGGTCGAAAACAACGCCGTCCACCGGGCCTTCCCGGCGTCCCTGGGCGGCGCCGATGACCATGGCGGCAACATCGCAGGCTTCCAGGAGCTGGTCATTGCCGACCCGTCGCTGCAGATCAAGGCGGGCGTGCAGTGGGGCCTCTTCGGCTCGGCCGTGATGCACCTGGGCACCGAAGAACACCATCGCAAGTGGCTGCCGGGCATCATGAACCTGGACATCCCGGGATGCTTCGCCATGACCGAAACCGGCCACGGCTCGGACGTGGCCAGCATCAGCACCACGGCGACCTACGACGCGGACACCGAAGAGTTCATCATCCACACCCCGTTCCGTGCGGCGTGGAAGGACTACATCGGCAACGCGGCGATCGACGGTACCGGCGCCGTCGTCTTTGCCCAGCTCATCACGCAGGGCGTCAACCACGGCGTCCACGCCTTCTACGTGGACCTGCGCAATCCCGAAACCAAGGATTTCCTGCCCGGCATCGGCGGTGAGGACGACGGCGTCAAGGGCGGCCTCAACGGCATCGACAACGGGCGGCTGCACTTCACCCACGTCCGGATCCCGCGCACCAACCTGCTGAACCGCTACGGCAGCGTCGACGCCGACGGCACCTACGACTCCCCCATTGCCAGCCCGGGACGGCGCTTCTTCACCATGCTCGGCACCCTCGTCCAGGGCCGGGTCTCGCTCGACGGCGCCGCGGTCACCGCCGCCAAGATGGCCCTCACGACCGCCATCCGCTACGCGAGCGAACGCCGCCAGTTCAACGCCTCCTCCGCAACCGACGAGGAGGTCCTGCTCGACTACCAGCGGCACCAGCGCCGGCTCTTCACCCGGCTGGCAACCACCTACGCCGCCGGCTTCGCCAGCGAACAACTGCTGGAAAAGTTCGACGACGTCTTCTCCGGGCGCACCGACACCGACGAGGACCGCCAGGACCTGGAAACCCTCGCCGCCGCGCTCAAGCCCCTGAGCACCTGGCATGCGCTGGACACCCTGCAGGAATGCCGCGAAGCCTGCGGCGGCGCCGGCTTCCTGATCGAAAACCGGTTTGCCTCGCTGCGCGCGGACCTTGACGTCTACGCCACCTTCGAAGGCGATAACACCGTGCTGCTGCAGCTGGTCGCCAAGCGCCTGCTGGCCGACTACGCCAAGGAGTTCCGGAACGTCGACTTCGGCGTCCTGGCCCGCTACGTCGTTGGACAGGCCGCCGGTGCCGCCATGCACCGCACCGGCCTGCGCGGGGTGGCCCAGTTCATGGCCGACACCGGACAGGTGCAGAAGGCAGCGACCGCCATCAAGGACGAGGCCGGCCAGCGGGCCCTGCTCACCGACCGCGTCCAGAGCATGGTGGCCGAAGCCGGCACGGCGCTGAGGGGGGTCAACAAGTTGCCCCAGCACGAGGGCGCGGCCCTGTTCAACAAGCACCAGAACGAGCTCATCGAAGCAGCCCGGGCGCACGCCGAGCTGCTCCAGTGGGAGGCCTTCACCGAGGCGCTCGGACAGGTGGAGGACCCCGGAACCAAAAAGGTGCTGACCTGGCTCCGGGACCTCTTCGGGCTCTCACTGATCGAGAAGAACCTGTCCTGGTACCTCATGAACGGTCGCCTGTCCATGCAGCGCGGCCGCACCGTGGGCGAGTACATCAACCGCTTGCTGGTCAAGATCCGGCCGCACGCCCTCGACCTCGTGGACGCGTTCGGTCTTGGTCCCGAGCATCTCCGCGCCGCCGTCGCAACCGGGGCGGAGAAGATCCGGCAGGACGAGGCCCGGGACTACTACCGGACGCAGCGTGCCAGCGGTACCGCCGCGGTGGATGAAAAGATCCTGCTGGCCCGCCAGGCCCGCCAGGCCCGGACGGCCAAACCGCAGGCCGGCTGACCGACCCTGACACCACAACGGCGCCGCTCCCGTAAGGGGCGGCGCCGTTGTGGTGTCCGTCGTGGTGTCATCGTGCTGTCGCGGACAGGTCAGCAGCGGGTCAGGAGACGCCTTCGGGCAACACGGAGCGGTACACCTCAAGGGTCGTTTCGGTGATGGACTCCCAGGAGAAATGCTCCTCGGCGCGGCGCCGTCCGGCCTCGCCCATGGCCCGGGCGCGGGCCGGATCCGAGACGACCTCGGTCAGCGCGGCCGCGAACTCGGTCACGAACTTCTCCGGATCGAGCGGGGTGCCCGTGCCGTCCGTGACCTGTTCGATCTCCACCAGGAGCCCGGTTTCGCCGTGCTGCACGACCTCGGGGATGCCGCCCGTGGCGCTCGCGACGACAGCCGCACCGCAGGCCATGGCCTCCAGATTGACGATGCCCAGCGGCTCGTAGATGGACGGGCACGCGAACGCGGTTGCATGGCTGAGGACCTGGATGAGCTCCGTCCGGGGCAGCATCCGCTCGATCAGGACCACGCCGCTGCGCTGCGCCTGCAGCTCCTCGATCAGGCGTGCGGTCTCGGCCGCGAGCTCGGGGGTGTCAGCCGCTCCCAGGCAAAGGACCAGCTGGACGTCCGCGGGCAGCTTCGCGGCGGCCCGCAGCAGGTACGGAACGCCCTTCTGCCGGGTGTTTCGGCCGACGAACACCACACTGGGCCGGTCCGGGTCGATGCCGAGTGCGCGGATCGCGTCGTCATTCTCGTCCCGGGTCCACATGCTCACGTCGATGCCGTTGTGCACCACCTTGACCTTGGCCGGGTCCACGTCGGGGTAGCTGCGCAGGATGTCCTGGCGCATGCCCTCCGAGACGGCGATGATGGCCGCGGCCGCCTCGTAGGCGGTCTTCTCCACCCAGGAGGACAGGGCGTAGCCGCCGCCCAGCTGCTCGGCCTTCCAGGGACGCAGCGGTTCCAGGCTGTGGGCGCTGAGCACGTGCGGGATGCCGTGCAGCAGGGACGCCAGGTGGCCGGCCATGTTGGCGTACCAGGTATGTGAATGCACCAGGTCCGCCCCCGCAACGTCCGGAACGATCCGCAGGTCAACGCCGAGCGTCTGGAGCGCGGCATTGGCGTCCGCCAGGTCCCCGGGCGTGGAGTATGAACTCACCGTGGCCCCGTGGTAATCCGCATCGCGCGGGGCGCCGAACGCGCGGACCTGAAGATCCACGTGCTGGGCAAGCACCCTGCTCAATTCCGCCACATGGACGCCGGCCCCGCCGTAGATCTCGGGCGGAAATTCTTTAGTCACAATATCTATACGCACGAGACCTAAGGTAGTCGTTCCCGGCTATCTGATCTAGTGTGAAGGAGTCCGGGAATACCGGACAGTAGGGGCGTTACGAGGAAGTACAGGGAGTTACCACTATGCCGATGACGAAAAAGGTTTTGGCGATTGTGCTGGCAGGCGGCGAAGGCAACAGGCTGATGCCGCTAACCGCCGACCGCGCAAAACCCGGCGTGCCATTTGCCGGAAGTTACCGGCTCATCGATTTTGCGTTATCCAATCTCGTGAATTCGCGGTATTTGCAGATCGTGGTGCTGACCCAGTACAAATCCCACAGCCTTGACCGGCACATTTCCGAAACCTGGCGGATGTCCACGCAGCTGGGAAATTATGTCGCCTCCGTGCCGGCGCAGCAGCGCGTCGGCAAGAGCTGGTTCCTGGGCAGCGCCAACGCCATATACCAGTCCCTGAACCTGATCCGCGACGCCAACCCCGACATCGTCGTCGTGGTCGGCGCGGACCACGTCTACCGCATGGACTTCGCCCAGATGGTGGATCAGCACGTCGCCAGCGGCGCGAAGGCGACCGTCGCCGCCGTCCGCCAGCCGCTGTCGATGGCCGACCAGTTCGGCGTCATCGAGGTCGACCCGGATGACCCGCAGAAGATCTCCGCCTTCGTCGAGAAGCCGTCCAGCACCCCCGGCCTCGCAGCGGATCCCACCCAGTTCCTGGCCTCCATGGGCAACTACGTCTTCGACGCCGACGCGCTCGTCCAGGCACTTCATGACGACGCCGAGCGACTGGATACCAAGCACGACATGGGCGGCGACATCGTCCCCTACTTCGTCGACCAGGGCGAGGCCGGCGTCTACGACTTCACGCTCAACGAGATCCCGGGCTCCACCGAACGCGACCGTACCTACTGGCGCGACGTGGGCACCATCGACTCCTTCTACGACGCGCACATGGACCTCATCTCCCCGGTGCCGGTGTTCAACCTGTACAACTCGGACTGGCCGATCTACACGCGCCAGACCATTTCTCCGCCGGCCAAGTTCGTCCGCGGCCAAGCCAACACCGTGGGCGCCGCGCTTGATTCCATCGTTGCCAACGGCGTCGTCGTCTCCGGCGGCCTCGTGGAGGGATCCGTGGTATCCAACGACGCCTTCGTCGGCTACAGCCAGCCGGGTGCTGGACTCGGTCCTGATGGACAAGGTCAACATCGGCGAAGGAGCCGTGGTGAAACGCGCCATCATCGACAAGAACGTCCGCGTGCCCGCAGGGGCTGCGATCGGACTGGACCATGACCTGGACCGGGCCCGCGGGTTCAAGGTCACGGAATCCGGCATCACCGTGCTGTCCAAGGGCCAGCACGTGCCGGAACCGGACGAGGCGGAACGCGCGCTGTCCGCGGCGAACCTGCGCCTTGTACCCAACGCCGTCCGCGCTGCGACCGAGGGCTGGCCGGAATTGCGGGAGCCCGTGGAGAAGGCAGCCGAAGCCCGGGCCGCGGCGGCAAGCTCCGATTCGTCGTCACACTCAGCCAGCGCCTAAGCCGCGGGACAGCAGCATGGCAGGGGGTCCGGCGTCCGGCCGGGCCCCCTGCACGCTGTAAAATTGGCCCAATGAGCACCCCCGATTTGCCAGCCGCACTGACCCCTGAGGAAATTCAGGCCTGCCTCAAGGTCCTGGACAGCATCCACGTCTACGACGAGGAACACCCGGACTACGTCTCGGTCCGGCGCGCCACCGGAAAAATGTTCAAGGCCGTCAAGCGGCACCGCCGGGTCACCAAACGGGACCTCATCGCGGAATCGGACCGCGCCGTCATCGCCCTGACGGCAACGGCCGCACCGGACCGGATCGACGACGAGACCCGCGGCAACAAACTCGCACCGTCGGCCACCGGCGATATCGCCGGGCACCTGATCAGGTCCAGGCCCTGCTACATCTGCAAGAACCACTACACGCAGGTGGACGCCTTCTACCACCAGCTGTGCCCGGAGTGCGCGGCCTTCAGCCACGGCAAGCGCGACGCCCGCACGGACCTGACCGGGCGGCGGGCGCTCCTGACCGGCGGCCGGGCCAAGATCGGCATGTATATAGCCTTGCGTCTTCTCCGCGACGGCGCACACACCACCATCACCACCCGTTTCCCCAAGGACGCGGCCCGGCGCTTCGCCGCGATGGAGGACAGCGCCGAGTGGCTGCACCGGCTGCGGATCGTCGGGATCGATCTGCGCGACCCTTCCCAGGTCATGGCGTTGACGGACTCCCTCGACGCGGCCGGTCCCCTGGATATCATCATCAACAACGCGGCCCAGACGGTCCGGCGCTCCGGCAACGCCTACAAGCCCCTGGTCGACGCCGAGGACGAGCCGCTGCCTGCCGAATTGCAGGCCGCCAATGGCGGCCCCGAACTTGTCACGTTCGGCCACGCCCACGACAAGCACCCGCTGGCACTGGCCAGTACCGTGCTGGAGCATCCGGTGCTGGCCGGTGATGCGATCACCTCGCTGGCCCTGTCCACCGGCTCGGCATCGCTGGAACGCATCGCCGCGGGCACGGCCATCGACGCCGGCGGCCTGGTTCCGGACCTCGCCGACATCAACAGCTGGACGCAGGTGGTCGACGAAGTCGACCCGCTGGAGATGCTCGAAGTGCAGCTCTGCAACGTGACGGCACCGTTCCTGCTGGTCAGCCGGCTGCGCGGGGCCATGAAACGCTCCACCGCCCGGCGCAAGTACATTGTGAATGTCAGTGCCATGGAAGGCCAGTTTTCCCGTGCCTACAAGGGGCCCGGGCACCCGCACACGAACATGGCCAAGGCCGCACTGAACATGATGACCCGGACAAGCGCCCAGGAAATGCTCGACGCCGACGGCATCCTGATGACCGCCGTGGACACCGGCTGGATCACGGACGAACGTCCGCACTACACCAAGGTCCGCCTGATGGAAGAGGGTTTCCACGCGCCCCTGGACCTCGTGGACGGTGCAGCCCGTGTCTACGATCCGGTGGTCATGGGCGAGGCGGGCGAAGACCAGTACGGAGTCTTCCTGAAGGATTACAAGCCCAGTCCCTGGTAGCCGGCCAGCGGCCGGGTGCCGGCGCTGCGGGACTTTCGGCCCTGACGTGCACCAGCGTTGCTACGTAGGGTCGCTGCATGAACACGATCACCCCGGAACCGGGCCACGCACTGACCATCGACCAGTGCTGGGCGCTCCTTGATGCCGAACCGGTCGGGCGCATTGCACTCATCGTGGACAGCCACCCGGAGATCTTTCCGGTGAACTTCGTCCTGGAGCGCCGGACGATCGTTTTCCGGACCTCCGGCGGCACGAAACTCTGGGGCGCCATCACCGCCAAGCCCGTGGCATTCGAGATTGACGGCTACGACGCCCACGACCAGACGGCGTGGAGTGTGATGGCACGCGGTGAAGCGGAACTGATTGAAGACCAGGCCGAGAAGGATGCCGCCGACGCGCTCCTGCTTGAGCCGTGGCAGCCGGGCGAGAAGAACTTTTACGTGCGGGTGGCGCCCCGGGCGCTGACAGGCCGCCGGTTCAAGGTCAACGCACCGGATGTGTGGGCCACGAGGCTCTCGGACCCGCGCCGCTCGAGTCTTTGAATAGCAGCCCTCACGGCTTGACGGGGGCATGGACGACGAGCACCGGGCAGTGTCCGTGTGCAACACACGCGGAACTCACGGACCCCAGCAGCAGCCCGCCGAAGCCGCCGTGCCCGCGGCGGCCCACCACCAGCAGGTCAGCCGTTTCACTCGCCTCGATCAGCATCTGGCGTGGATGACCCTGGACCAGCTGTGTTTCCACGTTGTCCGGTGTGCCCGGTCCAAGGGCTTTCTCGACGGTCTCCCGCAGGACTTCAGCGGCCCGGACGTCAAAGTCATCGATGCCCATCGCGACGTAACCGTCATAAATGGGCGGTACATCCCAGCAGGCCAAGGCGGTGATCCTGGCCCCCAGGGGAACCGCGAGCCCTTGGGCCTGACGGAGCGCCTCCACCGACGCGTCGGAGCCGTCGACACCGACAACCACCGAGCGGATGGTCCTGGCTTCGCTCATGGACGTTCCCTTCATCGGATCCGCGGCCTCCGCCCGGAATGCCTGGCAGCGCTGTGGCTAGTTCAAGGGTGCCGACACCGCCCCGGGGCCGATAGGGACTAAAGTCATAGAGTGTGCACGAACAGCAGGTCCTCCGGGCCAAACGGCCCTTGCAGCGCACGGCCGGCTGAACAAAGATAGCAACGGTCGGGAAAGACGAGGCAGCAGCCGCTGCCGGACAGGAGCACCATGATTGCCTGGGAAGACACGGGCCATCCCCAGACCGGGGGTGCACCAGAGGACCTGCGGGTGTTTATCCTGGACGACCATGAGCTTGTCCGCCGCGGGCTGCAGGAACTCCTCGAAGGCGAGGGATTCCTCGTTGTGGGCAGTTCGGGCTCCGCCGTGGAAGCGACCCGCCGGATCCCGGCCCTGCATCCGGATGTCTGCGTCCTGGACGCGCGGCTGCCGGACGGGACCGGTATTGAGGTCTGCCGTGACGTGCGATCGGTGGATCCGGCCCTGAACTGCATTATCCTGACCAGTTTCGACGACGAACAGGCGTTGCGCGGAGCGGTGCTGGCCGGCGCCCGCGGATATGTCCTGAAGGAAATCGGCGGTACGGACCTGATCGGTGCGCTGCGGCGCGCGGCGGCCGGCGAGTCGCTGTTCGCAGACGACGTCGCCGCGGGAATCGTCGGCAGCATGGTCAAAGAGGACGAAGTGGATCCGCGCACCTCGAACCTGACGCCGCAGGAACGCAAGGTGCTCGAATTCGTCGGCGAAGGACTCACCAACCGGCAGATCGCAGCCGAGATGTTCCTGGCGGAGAAGACCGTCAAGAACTACGTATCCTCGCTGCTCGCGAAGCTGGGTTTTGAACGCCGGACGCAGGCAGCCGTCTTCATCACCGCCCCCGCCGGAGCAGAAGGCCCAACCGAGGCCGTCCGGCGGCCCGGCGTCCGCTGACCGGATCGCCCAGGACCAGGACCAGGTCCAGGCGCAGGAGCCGGCTCGGGCGCGGCTACAGCGGCACGGTCCATTTCAAGCTCGTGCCTGCGTTGGGCGCGCTCGTGATGGTGCACTCCCCATCGAGCATCCGCGCCCGGTCTTCCAGGTTGATCAGGCCGTTGCGCTTTTCCGGGTCCGCAAAGCCGGTGCCGTTGTCGGTGATGACCACCGTCACCCGTCCCCTGACGACGGAGACTGACACCGAAATGGAGTCAGCGCCGGAATGGCGGATCGCGTTGCTCAATCCCTCCGACACCACGGCGACGACGTTGTCTGCCTTGTCCGGGGTCACCGCATCCACCGGGCCGGTCATGGTCAGCCGCGGCACGAATGGCAGGGCCTTGGCCGAGCTCTTCGCAATCCGGCGGATCCGGCCGCTGAGCAACTCCATTTCGCTGCTGCTGCTCTTCAACGAGTAGATCGTGTCCCGAAGGCTGCGGATTGCTTCGTCGAGTTCGCCGGTGATGTTGCGGATCCGCTCGGTTGCGTGCACATCCGAGGTGAACCGGGTCAGGCTCTGCACACTCAGCCCGGCCGCGAAGAGCCGCTGGATCACGAGGTCATGGAGGTCCCTGGCAATCCGGTCCCGGTCGCTGTAGACCAAGAGCTGTTCGCGCAGCCGGTGGACGCGGGTCAACTCGAGGGCGAGGGCAATGTAGGAACCGTAGACGGCCGCCATTTCGACGTCCGTGCGGCTGTAGTGCACGGCAGCGCTGCCGCGGATCATCAATAGGACACCATGGTTGGATTCCGGGGTGCGCAGCGCGACGGCGAGCAGCGGGCCGTGGACTCGGTCATCAACTTCCGCGAGGAGGACCGAGGAATCCTCCAGCACCACCGGGTTACCGCCGTCCAGGACATCTTCAAGCGCCGGGCAGTCCAGCAGCAGCGTCTCCCCCGCGAACACGTTGCCGTGGTCGCCGGCGACGCCGATCACCACATACCCCGACCCGTCGTCGGCCGGGGCTGCCAGCAGGACGAGGTCGGAACCGGACTCCCGCAGGGCGCGCTGGGCGACCGGGTCCAGGCCGCCTGAGGTGTAGTCGCGGCCGCTGCTGAGCATCAGCCCGGAAACATCCATGCAGGCTTCCAGCCAGCGGGCCCGGCGCCGCGAGTCGTCATAGAGCCGGGCGTTTTCGATGGCAACACCGGCGGCGGCGGCGAGGGCGACCGCGAGGGCTTCGTCCTCGGCGGTAAAGTCCTCGCCCCCATCTTTTTGGGTCAAATAGAGGTTGCCGAAGGCAACGTCGCGGACCCGGATGGGAACGCCCAGGAACGTTTGCATCGGCGGGTGGTTTGCCGGGAAACCGTAGGCCTCCGGGTGCTCCGTGAGGTTGTGCAGCCGGAGTGGTCGCGGGTCTGTGATGAGCAGGCCAAGGACGCCGTGCCCCGTCGGCAGCGGGCCGATTTTCGCCGCCAGGCCGCCGTCGATCCCTACCGAGATGAAGTGGCTCAGGGCCCCGTTGTCGCCGATCACGCCGAGGGCGCCGAAGCGTGCGTGCAGCAGCGTACATGCGGATTGCACTACCCGCTCGAGCACGGCATCCAGGCTGAGGTCTTCGGTCAGGGCGACGACCGCTTCAAGCAGCCCCGTCATGCGTTCCTGCGATTGGAGCAGCTCTTCGGCCCTGGAGGCGAAGCCCCGGAGGACTTCCTCGATTCCGGCGTCGCCGGAGGCCCAGGTCTGTTCCCGGTTTTCCCCGCCTGGTTGCATACTGGCGCCCCAATTCGCTACGGCGCCCGTCTGCTCCGGCGCTGTACTGCCAGAATACCCTCTTGCACCGGGGCCGGCCCGGATCCGCGGCGGTGTGACCGCGGGCGCGGGACTTTTTGCCCTAGCCGGGGCATCCGGGCCGGGCGTAGGCTCTCGGCCATGACTACTGATCCGAAGGCCGGAGACCATAACGTCCACGCCGTGGAAGAGCTTGACCATCAGGACTGCTGGCGGCTGCTGCGCAGCGTCACGGTCGGGCGGCTGGCCGTCTGGGTGGATGACCACCCGGATATCTTCCCGGTCAATTACAAAGTCGACCATGGAACCCTGGTCTTCCGCACGGCCGAGGGCACTAAGCTGCAGGCCGCCACCGAAGATACACCGGTTGCGGTTGAGGCCGACGGGGTCGACTCGGATACCGGAATCGCCTGGAGCGTTGTGATTAAGGGACAGGCCGCGTCGGTCCGGAACCCGGAGGAGCTCCTGGATACCGTGGGGCTGCTGCTGTTTCCGTGGCAGTCCGGAAAGAAGGAGCACTTCGTCCGGATCACACCTGATACGGTCACCGGCCGGCGCTTTAAGGTGGTGCCGCCCCTGACCTGGTGGACACCGCTGGATGACGCCACCCGCTCCGGCCTGGAGTAGCCCGCCCTTGCGGGACCGTAGTCCCGCAAGGGCGGTTGCCGCGCACCGGTCAGGCGACGCGGGTGATCTCCACGCTCACGCTCAGCGCCGATCCCCCGCCACCGGAGAGGATGCCCTTCAACGGCGGAACATCGCGGTAGTCACGGCCGCGGGCCACGGTGACGTGGAAGTCCCCGGCAGGTTTGTGGTTGGTCGGGTCCCAGCTGCGCCACTCGCCGTCCCACCACTCCAGCCAGGCATGTGACTGGCCGGCCACCGTCTCGCCGAGATCCGCCGTCGAGCGCGGGTGAAGATAGCCGGACACGTAGCGCGCCGGAATCCCGCAGCTGCGCAGGGAACCGATGGCGAGATGCGCCAGGTCCTGGCAGACGCCCTGGCGCTGGTTCCAGGCCTGTTCAGCGCTCGTGGTGACGCCCGTGGAACCCTTCATGTACGTCATCTCGCCGCGCATCCACTCGAAGACTGCCAGCGCAGCCTCATGCGGCGACCGTCCGTCGACCACCCCGGGAATGATGCCGAGCACTTCGGCGCCGGGCCCGGTGAGCTGCGACTGCGGAATCCAGTCGCTGAACCGGTTCAAGGTCTCCGGTGCGCCGAGCTCATCCCAGCCGACGATGTCAGCCTCGGCCGGGATCTTCTCCACCCGGTGCACCTCGACGGTGGTGGTGGAGAGCACTTCAAGATGATCGTGCGGCATCTGCATGTCAAACGCCGTGACCCGGGTGCCCCAGTAGTCGCGGTAGCTGCTGAGCGCCGCCTGCGCGGGTGAGACCTTCAGCGAGGACTCCAGCACCACCTGCTGCGGGTCCGTCAGCGGCGTCATGCGGGCCTCGTTGTACGAGAGCGTGACGCGTTTGTTGTACTTGTAGGCCGTCTTGTGGACGATACTCAGCCGGGTCATGAAACTTCTCCCACCCAGGCGAGCTCGTCAGCCTGATTGAAGTACTTACGGGAAATCGCATCCGAGGCCTCGGATACGGCCTTCTGCACCCGTTCCATATGCTCCGGCAGCTCCGACATCAGATCATCCGTGCGGTGGAATTCCAGGAAGGTGCGGGCCTGGCCCACGATGCGGCGGGCATCGTTGATGAAACCGACCCGCTGTGCCGACGGGTCGAGCTTGGCCAGGCACTCGTCGGCGTCGCGCAGGGCGTACACAATCGAGCGGGGAAAGAGCCGGTCGAGCAGCAGGAACTCCGCTGCGTGCTGGTCGCCGAAGGCCGCGCGGCGGGTCCGCAGGAAGGACTCGTAGGCCCCGGCGCAGCGCAGCATGTTCACCCAGGACATACCGGCGGAGAGGACATCACGGGTGGACAGCATGCGTGCTGTCATGTCCGCCCGTTCGAGCGAACGGCCCAGGACGAGGAACTGCCAGCTCTCGTCGTGGCTGACCGTGGTGTCGGCGAGGCCGCTGACCATGGCGGTCCGTTCAAGGACCCAGTTGCAGAACCTGTACGTCCCCACCACGTCCTTGCGGTGCTGGTTAAGTCCGTAATAGGTGGTGTTCAGGCTCTCCCAAAGCCCGGAGGACACGGTTTCCCGGGCCCGGCGCGCATTCTCCCGCGCCGCACCGAGCGAGCCGGCGATGGACGTGGTGCTGTGCTTGTCGTACGCGAGGGCGTTCAGCAACTCGGACAGGCCGAATTCCTCGTTCTGCGTCCGCGCGCCCATAACGGCCAGCAGTTCCTGCGCCACGCTGCGCTGTTCCTCCATGGGCAGGTGGTTGAGCCGCTCCAGGTGGACATCGAGGATGCGGGCAGTGCCGTCGGCGCGCTCCACATAGCGGCCAATCCAAAAGAGTGATTCTGCAATTCGGCTAAGCATTCGCGGTTACCTCCGGCGCGTCAGAAATCTGCTGCTGCTGCTGCTCTGCCTGGCGGTCCCGCCAGTTGCTTTCCACGGGCCAGACGGAGACGCGTTCGCGGACCGCGATCGGCTGCCGCGGCAGGGTTTCGACCGGGACCTGCGGCGAGTCCGCCAGGACCCAGGTGTCTTTGGAGCCGCCGCCCTGGCTGGAGTTCACGATCAGGGACCCTTCCTTGAGGGCAACCCGGGTCAGCCCGCCGGGCAGCACCCAGACGTCGTCGCCGTCGTTCACGGCGAACGGGCGCAGGTCCACGTGCCGGGGACCGAACTTGTCACCGCTGAGGGTGGGGACCGTGGAGAGCTGCAGGACCGGCTGGGCAATCCAGCCGCGGGGATCGGCGATGATGCGCTTGCGGAGCGCCTCCAGTTCGTCTTTCGACGCGTCCGGGCCGATCACGAGACCCTTGCCGCCCGAACCGTCGACCGGTTTCACCACAAGCTCGTCGAGGCGGTCCAGGACGTGTTCGCGGGCTTCCGGTTCCTCCAGCCGGAACGTATCCACGTTGGCGATGATGGGATCCTCACCGAGGTAGTACCGGATCAGGTCCGGTACGTAGCTGTAGACGAGCTTGTCGTCGGCCACGCCGTTGCCGACGGCATTGGCGATGGTGACGCCGCCGGCCCGGGCGGCATTGACCAGGCCGGGGCAGCCGAGCATGGAATCGGCCCGGAACTGCAGCGGGTCCAGGAATTCATCGTCGATCCGCTTGTAGATCACATCGACACGCTGTTCACCGGCGGTGGTGCGCATGTAGACGCGGTTGCCGCGGCAAATCAAGTCGCGGCCCTCGACGAGCTCCACGCCCATCAGCCCGGCCAGCAGGGTGTGCTCGAAGTAGGCGCTGTTGAAGACCCCGGGTGTGAGGACGACGACGGTCGGGTCGTCAACCCCGGTCGGCGCCGTTTTGCGCAGCGCCGACAGCAGCCGCCGCGGATACTCCTCCACTGGCCGGATCAGCTGCTGGCCGAACGCCTCCGGAAGGCCCTTGGCCATGGCGCGCCGGTTCTCCAGCACATAGCTGACCCCCGACGGCACGCGGACGTTGTCTTCGAGCACGCGGAACGTGCCCTCGGCATCACGGACCACGTCGATGCCTGAGATGTGCACCCGCACTCCGCCGGCCGGTTCGAAGCCCTGGACCTGGCGGTGGAAATGGGCGCTGGTCGTGACGAGCTGGCGCGGGATGACGCCGTCCGAGACCACCGACATCTTGTCGTAGACATCGTTGAGGAACGCTTCCAAAGCGCGGACACGCTGGGCGACCCCTCGTTCCAGAACCGCCCACTCGTGGGCCGGAATCACGCGGGGAACGATGTCCAACGGAAAGGGCCGTTCCTCGCCGGCGAAGTCAAAAGTGACACCCCGGTCCAGGAAGGTCCGGGCCATGGAATCGGCACGGGCGGTGACGTCGGCGAGCGAGAGTTCACTGAGGGCCCCGGCTACCTGCCCGTACGATTGTCTCGCCCGCTGATCGGGGGTGAACATCTCGTCATAGGCGCCGGAGCGGCTGGCGGCCTCGGAGTAATCCTGGAAAAGATCTGACATAGACCTTAGCCAACCATAGTTTTTGTTGCGAACGCATTTCCTGCTCCCTGCCCGGGATGCCCTTGACTCCCGGAAGAGCCGTCACATCCGGTCCGGTTGGCCCGAAATTCACGGTTCGGGCGCCCATGCGGCAAGGTAGGGGCGTGAAGGCAATACCACTGCATCAGCTGAGCGCGCACGGGCGTCCCCTGGCCCCCGGCCTGCTGGGGGCTGCGGCCGCCGTCGTGCTGGCCATGACTGTGCATACCCAGGTCCCGGCGCTGCCGGCGATGACGGTCGCCGTGGTGCTGGGACTGCTCTCCGCCAATCTGCCCGGGGTCGGTGTCTGGACGGCCGGCACCGGACGCCGCGGCCTCGATTTCGCCGGCAAGCACCTGATGCGGGCCGGGATCGTGGTCCTCGGCCTGAAAGTGAGCCTGGCGGACGTGCTGGGACTCGGATGGGGTGCGCTGGGCTTGATCGCGGGTGTCGTGGCAGCGGCCTTCGCCGGGACCTATGGCATCAGCCGCCTCTTCCGGCTCCCCCCGGCGGTGTCGCTGCTCGTCGCTACGGGCTTCGCGATCTGCGGGGCATCCGCCATCGGCGCGATGGCCGCGGTGCGCCGGATCAGGCACGTGGATACCGTGCTGCCGGTCGCCCTGGTGACCCTGTGCGGAACCTTGGCGATCGGGGTGCTGCCCTTGCTCATCCAGCCGCTGGGCCTGGGACCGAAAGTCTTCGGCGCCTGGGCCGGGGCTTCGGTGCACGACGTCGGGCAGGTGGTGGCCACCGCCCAGACGGCCGGGGCCGCCGCGCTGGCGGTCGGCGTCGTCGTCAAGCTGGCCCGGGTGATCCTGCTGGCACCGATCGTTGCCGTCGCAGGCATCCACCACCGGATCGGGGCCGGCACGGACGGACCCCGGCCGCCGATCATCCCGCTCTTCATCCTCGGCTTTGTGGCACTGGCCGCCGTGCGCACCACCGGCTGGCTCTCCCCCGCGGCGCTCGACGCCGCCGCCGTGCTCCAGGACATCCTGCTGGGCATGGCCCTCTTCGGCCTCGGCTCGGCCGTCCAGGTGCGGCAGCTGCTGCACACCGGTTCGAGGGCCCTGCTCGCCGCCCTGGCGTCCTGGCTGCTGATCGCCGCCCTGGGCCTGGCCGCCGCCCGGCTGATCTTCAACCAGGGCTGACCGCCGTGGCCGGGCACGCGGGCGGGCCGGCCGCGGTCCACAGCGTGATTAGATGGCAGGGTGTCGAACCAGAACCTGCGCCGCGATGAAGCGGCGGCCCGCTCAGCCCTGATCACCACGCACAGCTACGACATCTCCCTGGATGTCCGGCAGGCGGCGGATCCGCACGTTCCCGGCTACGCCAGCCGCAGCGTCATCACCTTTTCCGCGGAGGTGCCGGGAGCGTCGACGTTCCTGGACTTCATCGGCGGGGAGGTGGACGGCGTCGTCCTGAACGGCACGGACCTCGCTGTCGGCGACGTCGTGGACGGCAACCGGATCCGGCTCGAGAACCTGCAGGCCGAGAACCAGGTCACCGTCACCGGCACCGCCCTGTACAGCACTTCCGGCGAGGGAATGCACCGTTTCTTCGACCCGGCCGACGGGCAGTGCTACCTGTACACCCAATACGAACCTGCCGACGCACGCCGGGTTTTCGCCAACTTCGAGCAGCCGGACCTGAAGGCCGCTTTCACCTTCCACGTCATCGCCCCCGCGGACTGGCACGTGGCCTCCAACGGCGCCGTCACGGAGCGTACGCTCCTGGCCGGCGAGCCCGCCGCGAGCCGCTGGGATTTCGAGCCCACCCGGCCGATGTCCACGTACATCACGTCCGTGCTGGCCGGACCCTACTTCAAGGCCGAAGCGTCCTGGACCGGAACCGGCGCGGACGGGACCGCCCTCGAGGTTCCGCTCGCCTTGTACTGCCGTGCGTCCATGGCGTCCTCCTTTGACACCCAGGAGCTGTTCGCCCTCACCAGGAACGGCCTTGGCTTCTTCAACGAGCTCTTTGACTTCCCCTACCCGTGGGGCAAGTACGAGCAGGCCTTCGTCCCGGAGTACAACCTGGGAGCGATGGAGAACCCGGGCCTGGTGACGTTTACCGAGGCGTACGTGTTCACCTCACGCGCCACCGATTCGCAGTACCAGGGGCGCGCCAACACGTTGCTGCATGAAATGGCGCACATGTGGTTCGGCGACCTCGTCACGATGCGGTGGTGGGATGACCTGTGGCTCAAAGAGTCCTTCGCGGATTACATGGGCACCCTGGGGGTTGACCGGACCACGGACTGGGACACGTCCTGGGTGAACTTCGCGAACAACCGCAAAGGCTGGGCGTACATCCAGGACCAGTTGCCCACAACGCACCCGATCGTCGCGGACATCCCGGACCTGGAAGCTGCCAAGCAGAACTTCGACGGGATCACCTACGCCAAGGGCGCCTCCGTGCTCAAGCAACTCGTCGCTTACGTTGGCTTCGACGCGTTCATCGCGGGTTCACGCCAGTACTTCAAGGATCACGCCTACGGCAACACCACGCTGGCCGAACTCCTGGCCGCGCTCAGCGCCGCCTCCGGCCGGGACCTGGCCGACTGGGCCCGGCAGTGGCTCCAGACCTCGGGCATCTCGACCCTGTACAGCGAGATTGAGGAGCACGACGGCGTGCTGGGCTCCGTGACGGTCGTCCAGGACGCCTTGGATCCGGTCACCGGCCGGCAGGAACCGCGGCCGCACCGGCTGCGGATCGGCTTTTACGACCTGGACAATGCCGGCGCCCTCGTCCGCACTGACGGCATTGAGACCGATGTCAGCGGCGCCCGGACCGTGGTCACCGGCCTGGCCGGGAAACCGAGGCCGGCGCTGCTGCTGGTCAACGATGCGGATCTCAGCTACGCCAAGGTCCGGCTCGATCCGCAGTCCGAGATCACGGTCCGGGCTTCCCTGGACCGCATCAGTGACCCGATGGCCCGGGCCCTCTGCTGGACCGCCCTGTGGGATTCCGCCCGGGACGCCGTGACGCCCGCGTCCCGGTACGTCGACGCGGTCCGGCGCTTCGGCCCCGCCGAGACCGGCATCGGTGTCCTGCTCAACGTGCTGGGCAACGCCTCCACCGCGATCGAACGCTACGTGCCGCGCGAGCAGCGCGATGACGTGCGCCGCGGTTTCCTTTCGCTGGCCGCCGACGAGTTGCTCACGGCTGCCCCGGGCTCCGACCAGCAACTGGCCTGGGCGCGCACCCTGGCCGCCGCCAGCCGTTACGACGCCGGCCGGCTGGACCTGATCCGCGGCATCCTGGCGGGAACCACGACGATCGACGGTCTTGCCGTCGACGCCGAGCTGCGCTGGAGTTTCTGGCACGCCCTCGCGGCCAACGGGCAGGCCTCCCCCGCGCAGCTCGATGACGAATTGCTCCGCGACAACACGGCCGCGGGCCGGACCGGCCACACGACGGCCATGGCCGCCCGCCCCGAGGCGGAGGTCAAGGAAGCCGCCTGGCACGCTGCGGTGCACGGCACCGAACTGTCCAACCAGCTGCTGGGCGCCACCATCGCCGGGTTCAGCACCGGACCCGCAGCCTTGCTCACCGGCTTCGTGGACCGCTATTTTGAGTGCCTGGTCCAGGTCTGGGCGGGGCGCAGCATCGAAATCGCCAGCCGGATTGTCCGCGGGCTGTATCCGGCAGGGCAGGATCTGGAGGGGCCGGATCCGGCAGGGCAGGGCGGCACGCCGGCGTCGCACCCGGTGATCCTGCGGACGGATCGCTGGCTCATGGATCACCCTGCCGCGCCGCGGGCCCTGCGCCGGATCATCATCGAACAGCGGAGCCACCTGCACCGCGCACTCAGCGCCCAGGCGGCAGCCCGGGCGGCGGCACCGGAGGCTTCCCGGGTCTAGTCCGGCCGGGCGGCTACGGCACCCGGTGCAGCCACTCGTCCGTGCCGAACTTCGCCTCGACCCTGCGCCGGGCTTCCGTCAGTTCGGCGCCGGTCAGTGCTGAGGACGTCGCACCGTAGCGGTCCGCGAAGACCTCGATCATTGCCGCGACGATGTCCGTGCGCGCCATGCCGGTCTGGCGGCGGAGCGGGTCCACCCGTTTCTTGGCGCTCCTGGTGCCCTTGTCCGAGAGTTTCTCCTTGCCGATCCGCAGGACCTCCACCATCTTCTCGGCGTCCATGTCATAGCTCATGGTGACGTGGTGCAGCATGCCGCCGTTCGCGAGCCGTTTCTGCGCCGCGCCGCCGATTTTGCCTTGGTCCGTGGCGATGTCGTTCAACGGGACATAGAAGGCGCTGATGCCCAGCCGTTCCAGGGCCGCCATCACCCAGGCGTCGAGGAAGCCGTAGGAATCGGCGAAGCTGATGCCGTCCACGAGGGTCTGCGGTAGGTACAGCGAGTACGTGATGCAGTTCCCGGCTTCCATGAACATCGCGCCGCCGCCGCTGATCCGGCGCACCACACTGATCCCGTGCCGTGCGACCCCCTCGGGGTGGAGCTCATTACGGACGGACTGGAAGCTGCCGATCACCACGGACGGCTCTTCCCAGTCCCAGAACCGCAGGGTGGGATTGCGGCGTCCGGCACCGACCTCCTCGGTCAGGACCTCGTCCAGGGCAACATTGAGATGGGTGGGCAGCACCGTGGGTCCAATGATGTTCCAGTGGTGATCGGACCATGCGGTGGCCTTGGCCAGGGCGCGGCGGACAGCCACCGCAACGGCGTCGGCGGAAAATCCGAACAGCACGGCACCCCCGGGCAGGGCGGCGGTGACCACGGCGGCCAGATCCGCGGCGCCGGAGTCGGCGGGCATGCCGGTCAGGGCCCGGTTGATGGACAGCAGCGCCTCGTCGGGCTCCAGGAAGAAGTCGCCGCTGACCGAGACATCGGCCAGGACGCCGTCCACGACGCGCAGGTCCGCCACCACCAGTTTCCCGCCGGGTACTTTGTATTCGCCGTGGTGCCGGCCGTCATCGGCGCCGCGCCCGGCCCCGCGGTCCAGAGGAGTGCTTGTCATGCCACCAATCCTGCCACGCCCGGTTCCGCTGTGGCCCGTCCGCTGGCCCCGCGGGCCCCGGAACGCGAAAAGCCCGCACCGTCACCGGTGCGGGCTCTTCCAAAGGGATCTTGGGGAGAAGTATTACTTCTTGCCGCCGAAGCCCTTGAAGCGAGCGTTGAAGCGCTCGACGCGGCCTGCGGAGTCCATGATGCGCTGCTTGCCCGTGTAGAACGGGTGGGACTCGGAGGAGATTTCGACGTCGATGACCGGGTAGGTGTTTCCGTCTTCCCACTCGATGGTCTTCTTGGAAGACACGGTGGACTTGGTCAGGAACTGAACGCCGGAAGCCAGGTCGTTGAAAACAACAGCTTCGTACTTCGGGTGGATATCAGACTTCATAATTGGGCCTTTGTTCGCACAACTGGATTTTGCCAGCTGCCAGGTATGAATGGGATGGCTCACGGAAACTACCGCACAGCCAGCAATCAAGCATAGCGGAAAACCGGCGGCGCTGTTGACTACCTGTGGTATCGGCAGGTGTCCAGCTGCTGTCCAGCCGCTGTCCCGCCGCTGTCGGGCAGGGCGCAGCGGTCAATGGCGCGGCCGCAGCTCCCAGAACGCGACGGCGGAGGCTGCCGCGACGTTGAGCGAATCAACGCCGGCACGCATGGGGATCTTGACCGCGAGATCGGCGGCGGCCAGGGTCTCCGCGCTCATCCCCGCCCCTTCGGTGCCCAGCACCAGCGCGAGCCGTTCGGGCCTGCGGGCGGCAAGTTCGTCGAGGGTCACGGCGTCGTCCGTGAGTTCCATGGCCGCGACCGTAAAGCCGTGGCGGCGGAGTCCGGCGAGGCCCTCCTGCCAGTCATCGAGGCGCGCCCACGGGACCTGGAACACGGTTCCCATACTTACCCGGACGCTGCGCCGGTACAGGGGGTCGCCGCAGCGCGGCGAAACAAGGACCGCGTCGACGTCGAGCGCGGCCGCGGAGCGAAAGATCGCACCCACATTCGTGTGGTCCACAATGTCCTCGAGCACGGCAACCCGCCGGGCACCGGCGAGCAGATCATCCAGCGGCACCGGAGCCGGCCGGTGCATGGCGGCCATTGCCCCGCGGTGCAGGTGGAATCCGGTGATCTCCTCCAGCAGCGCGGCGGAGCCGACGTAGGCGGGCACCTCCGGGTACTGCGCGAAGATGTCTTCAAGGTCCCCGAGCCATTTCTCGGCCAGGAAGAAGGACCGGGGCCGGTGGCCCGCGGCCAGCGCACGGCGCAGGACCCGGGAGGACTCAGCGATATACAGGCCCTCGGCAGGTTCACGGACCTTGCGCAGGTGCACGTCAGTGAGGCGGGTGTAGTCACTCACCCGGGGATCCCCGGCCGAGTCGAGATAGTGCAGGGTCATGGCGCGGTCATTTCAGCAGGTTGGCGATCAGGAAGCCCAGCGCGACGAGGCCGAGGGTGAAGATGACGCCGCGCAGGACGGCCGGGGGCAGCCGCCGGCCCACTTTGGAGCCGACCAGCCCCCCGATCATGGAACTCAACGCAATCAAGGCCACGACGCCCCATGCGATCCGGTCGAAGGCAAAGAGCATGTAGGAAACGGCGGCCACGACGTTCACCCCGAGGACGAGGACGTTTTTCATGGCGTTGGCGTTCTGGATGGTCCCGGTCATAAACACCCCGAGGATTCCGACGAGCAGGATCCCCTGCGCGGCGACGAAGTAGCCGCCGTAGACGCCGGCGAGGTACACGAGGACCACGAGCCAGATGCCGTGGCTGCGGTCGCGGAGGGCGTGTTCGGGGTTCTCCTCGCGGTCCTTCACCCACCGCTGGAGCCGGGGCTGGAAGAGGACCAGCAGGAGGGCCAGGACAATCAACACGGGCGCGGCGTAGTGGAACACCCGCTCAGGCAGGTTCAGCAGCAGGTAGGCGCCGGTGACGCCGCCCAGCAGCGAGGCGGGCAGGAGCCGGAGCAACTGCTTGCGGCGGCCCGCGAGCTCCCGGCGGTAGCCCCACGCGCCGGCGGCATTGCCGGCGACGAGACCTGTCGCGTTGCTGATGGAGGCCGTGACGGGGGCGTACCCGAGCGCAACCAGAACCGGGAAGGTCACGAGCGTGCCGGAACCGACCACACTGTTGATGGTGCCCGCCCAGAGCCCGGCGAAGAAAATGATGATGCTGTTGAAGAACTCCACGCGCGCTCAGCAGCCCCCGGTCAGTGGCGTGCGGTGGCGGTGTACCGGCCTGCATTGGTGCTGAGAACGAGCGGCAGGCCGAAGGTCTCGCTCAGGTTTTCGGCAGTGAGGACCTCGGCGAGCGGGCCGGCTGCGACCACGCCGCCGTCGCGCATCAGCATGGCGTGGGTGAAGCCGGGCGGGACCTCTTCGAGGTGGTGGGTGACGAGGACGATCGCGGGGGCCGACTCATCGCGGGCGAGTTCGCTCAGCCGCCGGACCAGGTCTTCGCGGCCGGCGAGGTCGAGCCCGGCGCCGGGCTCGTCGAGGAGCAGCAGTTCCGGGTCCGTCATGAGGGCACGCGCGATCTGCACGCGCTTGCGTTCGCCTTCGGAGAGCGACGCGAACGGACGGTTGAGCAGCGGGCCCATCCCCCACTCATTGAGCAGCCCGAAGGCTCGGCGCTCATCGGCCTTCTCGTAGCCTTCCCGCCAGCGGCCCGTGACTCCGTAGGCGGCGGTAACCACCACGTTGAGGACGTTTTCCTGTTCCGGAATGTGGTTGGCGAGGGCGGCCGATGAGAGCCCGATCCGGGGCCGGAGTTCAAAGACGTCGACGGCGCCGAGAACTTCCTCGAGTATGCCGGCCATGCCGGAGGTGGGGTGGAGCCGCGCGGCGGCCACCTGCAGGAGAGTGGTCTTGCCGGCGCCGTTGGGACCCAGGATCACCCAGCGTTCGCCTTCGTTGACCTGCCAGTCGACCTTGTCCAGCAGGGTTTTCGCCCCGCGTACAACGCTGACGGCGGCCATTTCAAGAACATCACTCATAGGAGTAGACACTAGGACAAAATGGCGGACGACTGATAACCGGCGCCAAGCCTGCGCGGTGCTGATCCGCCGGCCCGTCATGCGCGCGCCCCCGGGCCCCGCGGATTCGGGCGCGTACGTGCCCGCTCGCTAGGATTGCAGCCATGAGTTCGAACGTGACCGCGGTCAGCTACGGCCTGAAATTATCCCTTCCCGACATCCAGCATGTACGCACAGCCCTGGCCGCGGCCGGCCTGAGCGTTGATGCCGAGACCCGCACCGGCGATGACCGGTTCTCCGTGCACACGGCGGACTGCACGCTGGAGACCGGGGCTGGTCCGGACGCCGCGGACCTCGCCGGGATACGCCGGATGCTCGCCGGGACCGGCGTCGACGGTGTGGATACCGCACTGGTCCCCGTCGGGCTGCGCACTGCCGCCCGGAAGTTCCTGATTATGGATGTGGACTCGACCCTCATCCAGCAGGAAGTCATCGAACTCCTCGCGGCCTACGCCGGCAAGCGCGAAGAGGTGGCAGCGGTGACCGAGGCCGCCATGCGCGGCGAACTCGATTTCGCCCAGAGCCTGCATGCCCGCGTGGCGGTCCTTGCCGGGCTGCCGGCCGACGTCGTTGATTCCGTCCGTGCCGAAGTTAAACTCACCGACGGCGCGGCGGAACTGGTGGCGGCGTTCCAGGCCGCAGGCCATGCCGTGGCCGTCGTATCCGGAGGGTTCAACCAGATTCTTCGCCCGATCGCCGCGGACCTCGGACTGGACTACTGGATCGCCAATGAGCTGGAGATCGTCGACGGCGCCCTCACCGGGAAGGTCCTTGGCGAGGTGATCGACCGTGCGGCCAAAGCGAAGTATCTGCGGGAATGGTCGGCCGCGGAAGGGATTCCCATGGACCACACGATTGCCGTCGGCGACGGGGCCAATGACCTCGACATGCTCGGCGCTGCCGGGATCGGGATCGCCTTCAACGCCAAGCCTGCCGTGCGGGCCGCCGCCGACGCCGCCATCAACATCCCGTACCTGGACGCGGTGCGGCACATCACGGGCGTGTGATGCGCCGCACCGCCGGATAACAAATCGCGGCAATGTTCGTGAGGAACATCGCCGCGATCGGTTATCTCGCCGGGCCCGGGGCTAGTTGCCGGTGCCCTTGCCGAAGTACTCCGAACCGCCGGCGTACTCCGTGTGTCCGGATTCGACGTCGGCCGTGACCATCTTGACGATCTCGGCGGCAAATTCCTGAACCGAGAACAGCTTCCCGGCCTCGGCGCGGCGCGCTTCGATGGCACCGGGCGCGGCACGGTCCAGCAGCGTCGCCGTGACCGTGCCTTCGATCATGTCCCCGGACACCACTACGAGGGTGATGCCCTTCTCTGCGAGGGCCGGCACGAGTTCGCGCAGGGCGTCTTCACCGGCGCGCTTGGAGCGGGCGACCTGCTCGTAGTCGGGCATGGTGGGGACGGTGTTGATGAAGTGGGCCTGGTGGCTGGTCACGAAGACAACCCGTGATCCTTCGGCCATCAGCGGCACCGCTGCGTTGAGCATGTTGACCTGCGCGTCGCGGTTGAGCTTGAGCGCGTAGCCCTCCTCCATGCCGGATTCCATGCCGCCGGAAGCGTTCAGGACCAGGATGTCGAGCGAACCGAAGTTCTCCATGGCGGCGCTGACGAGGGCCTGCACGCCTTCCTGGCTCGTGAGGTCGGCGCCGACAGCGGCAGCGCGGCCGCCGTTGGCTTCGATGTCGGCGACTACCTTGTTCGCGCGGGGCGCCTTCTGGCGGTAGTTGACGACGACGGCCGCGCCGTCGGCGGCGAGCAGCTTGGCGACGTCAGCGCCGATCCCCCGCGATGATCCGGTCACGATCGCTGTTTTGTTATCCAGCAGTCCCATTCGAGCTCCTTTTGTTCCAAACGTCCAAATACTGTCGGGCTGCTGTCAATCATGCCAGCGGGGCCGTGTATTTGAGTTGTTCAGGACCAACAAAGAAGCCGCGGCCGGGTAGTTCCGGCGGCACGGACGGATTCAGCCGTGGTCGATGCGGATTGTCCTCTTGGTCTCCGCCGCAGCCGGCTCGGGAGCGGGCGCGCGCACCTCCAGGACTCCGTCCTTGTACGTAGCGGTGATGTCCTCTTCCCTGGCCCCCGCGGGCAGCGCGATGCTGCGGCTGAACGAGCCGTAGCGGAACTCGCTCCGGTATCCGGCCTTGCTCTTGTGCTCGGATTTCTCTTCGCGCTCGGCCCTGATGTGCAGCATGCCGTCACTGACGGAGACGTCGACGTCCCGGTCAGGGTCGATCCCGGGAACCTCGGCACGGACCACAAGGGTGGACCCGTCCTGGAACTGTTCGACCTTGATCGTAGGCGTCACGGCAAGATCGCCGTCGAGGAACCGCTTGATCGGCTCAAGCATGTCCGAGGGCGCCCACTTGTTTGCTTCGGCCATGGCCTTCCTCCTGATTGCACGCCCCGTCCTCGGTACGGCGGGGCTGTACGCCCAGTACACGCCCCCGGGGGTGCCGCTGGCAAGGGTGGAAAGCATGGCGCGGCGGCCCGGATCCGGGTCCGGGCCGCCCCGGGCCTAGTGGCCCATGCCGAGGCCGCCGTCAACCGGGATAATCGCACCGGAAATGTAGGCCGCCTCGTCACTGGCGATCCACCGGACGACGTTGGCGACCTCGGAAGCTTCGGCGAAGCGGCCGGCGGGGACCTTGCTGAGGTAGTCCTTCTGGGTTGCTTCGGCCAGTTCGGCCGTCATGTCCGTGTTGATGAAGCCCGGTGCTACGACATTGGCGGTGATGCCACGGCCGCCGAGTTCGCGGGTGAGCGAGCGGGCGATGCCTACCAGGCCCGATTTTGAGGCCGAGTAGTTGATCTGGCCGGGGGCGCCGAACATGCCCGAGACCGAAGAGATGAGAATCACACGGCCCTTCCGGGCCCGGATCATGCCCTTGGAAGCGCGCTTGATGACACGGAAAGCCCCCGTGAGGTTGGTGTCGATCACCGAGGTGAAGTCGTCCTCGCTCATCCGCATCAACAAGGTGTCCTTAGTAATGCCCGCGTTGGCGACCAGGACTTCCACCGGGCCGTGGGCTGCTTCGACTTCGGTGAAGGCAGCGTCCACCGAGGCTTCGTCTGTGACATCGGCTTTGACCCCCAGGATGCCTGCCGGTAGCTCGGACGCGCTGCGGTAGGTGACCGCCACCTTGTCCCCGTTGGCCAGGAAGGACTGGGCAATCGCCAGCCCGATCCCGCGGTTGCCGCCGGTGATCAATACGCTGCGGCCGGTGGTGGGTGTGTCAGTCATAACTTACTCCGGGATTCTGCGGCGCGTCGGCGCCGCGCTGGGGGCGGATTTTTGCTGCCTCCGATCTTAGCGCCCGCCCCGGCTACGTTTGGGCGGCACCGCCGGGGGTGAGAGAATTGTGCTAAGCCTTGGGAGCGTGATCTGACAACTGTGACACTCAAGAAACGACACGGCGCGCCGGTGCCCGCCGGCCCGGACGGTGCCTCCGGCGACAGCGAGGTGCACAGCATCACGGACGCCGCAGCGGCACATTCCGCTGAAATGCGCCAGCGCATGATCAAGTACGCCGTGGCGATGGGTATCCGCATGGTGTGCCTGGTCCTGGTGTTCGTGCTGGACGGCTGGTTCCGTGTCCTTCCGATCCTCGGTGCCGTGTTCCTGCCGTGGATCGCGGTGGTGATCGCCAATGGCAGCGACACGGCCGAGAGCCACAGTGACGCCCTCCTGGACAACGCGCCGCTGGTGGAACTTGACCAGCAGGTGCCCCCGGAACGTTCGACCGGCGGGCCGCAGGCCGGCGCAGCGGGTCCCGGCGGGGACGACCCGTCCATGGTGCTGCTGCAGGGCGAACTGATCGATGATGACGACGACGAAGACCAGAGACGGGCTGCTTCATGAACCTCTTAGACCTGGCCGGGGCCGCCGGCATGCCAGGCCCGCGCGCCGCGGAAGGCGCGCTCTGCTCCCGCAAAGCCTGCCGTGCCGACGCCGGGTGGCAACTGCTGTGGAACAACCCGAAAATCCATACCCCGGAGCGGCGGAAAATCTGGCTTGCCTGCGCGGACCACCGGGACTGGCTTGAGGACTACCTGCAAACCCGGGGCCTGTGGAAAGAGACCGTGGCCCTCGACGTCCCCGGCAAGGCCAGCTGAATGTACCGTTTCCTTTTCTCGCGGCAGTGGCTCGGGTACCTGCTCCTGGCCGCGATCTTCGCCTCGGCCTGCGTCGGCCTGGGCCGGTGGCAGATGGACCGCCGGGCCGAAACCCTGGCCGAAATCAACCGCGTGGTCTCCAATTACACCGCCGAGCCGGTCCCGTTCGCCGAGGTCCGGAACCAGTTTGTTGAGCTCGACGTGGAGCGCGAATGGACGCCGGTGGAACTGCGGGGCAGCTATGACGTTGCCGGCCAGCGGATCGTCCGCAACCGTCCGCTCAATGGCCAGCCGGGGTATGAAGTCGTCGTGCCGTTCACGTTGTCCAGCGGCGAAACTGTTGTGGTCAACCGCGGCTGGCTGCCGATCGGCAACGACACTCCCGGCCGTCCCGATACGGTCCCCGCTCCGCCTTCAGGCACCGTCACTGTGGTGGCCCGCCTCAAGCCGGCGGAACCGGAACTGCAGCGCGGCGCCCCGGAAGGCCAGCTCGCCTCCATTGACCTGACCGCCTATTCGGCCGAACTGGGCTATCCCCTGCTGACGGGCGCTTACGGGCAACTGGCTTCAGAAACGCCCGCCGTTTCCGAGATGCCCTTCGCGTTTCCCATGCCGTCCACCGCCGAGGGAACGCATTTGTCCTATTCGCTGCAGTGGTTCGCGTTCGGGGTCCTAATGTTCATCGGCTTTGGCTACGCGGCCCGGCAGCAAGCCCGGAATGCCGCCATCGACGCCGAAGATGCCGATCTTGCCGCGGAAGACGGCGCCGCGCTGCACTCAAGCGGGCCGACGGTCCGGCGCCGGATCGCGCCCCGGAAGCGCCGGCAGGCGACTGCGGAAGAAGAGGAAGATGCCATCCTGGACGCCCAGGGATACTGACGGAGGATGCCGGTGAGACCGGAGCCGGTCACGAACGTCAGGAACGCACTGGTCGCGGCGGGGGCGGCCGACACTGTCCGGATCCTGCCTACGGAAGTCCCGACGGCGGCCGCCGCGGCGGCCGCACTGGGCTGCGACGTCGCCGCGATCACGAACAGCCTCGTGTTCGAACTCGACGGACTGCCGCTGCTGGTCCTGGCCAGCGGCGCCGCAAGAGTCGACGTCGGGCTCGTCTCGGCGCGGCTGGGGGCCGGCAGAATCCGCCGGGCAACGCCCGGCTTTGTCCTTGAACACACCGGCCAGGAAGTCGGCGGCGTCGCCCCGCTGGGCCATCCGGCCAGGATCCGCACCCTGCTGGACAGCTCACTCGCCGGACACCGCATCCTCTGGGCCGGGGCCGGCGACCACCACTCGATGTTTTCCATCGGCTACCGGGAGCTGCAAAGAATCACCGCCGCGGAGGAGATGCCGGTCCGCTGACGCCCATGACTGCGGCGCCGGGTGGCGGCGCCGCAGTCATGAAGCTACGCCAGGGTGATCAGGTCCAGGTAGTCCTCGTTCCAGTGGTCCTCGTCGCCGTCGGGCAGCAGTACAACACGCTCGGGGTTCAGGGCCTCAACGGCCCCTTCGTCGTGGCTGACCAGGACGACGGCGCCGGTGTAGTTGCTCAGGGCCCCCAGGATCTCGGCGCGGCTGGCCGGGTCCAGGTTGTTGGTCGGCTCGTCAAGAAGCAGCACGTTCGCGCTCGAGGCCACGATGGTGGCCAGCGCCAGGCGGGTCTTCTCGCCGCCGGAGAGCACCCCGGCGGGCTTGTCGACGTCGTCGCCGGAGAACAGGAACGAACCCAGGATGTTACGGACTTCGGCGTCATTCATGTCCGGGGCGGAAGAGCGCATATTCTCCAGGACGGTCCGGTCGACGTCGAGGGTGTCGTGCTCCTGGGCGTAGTAGCCGACCTTCAGGCCGTGGCCGGCAACGACTTCACCGGTGTCGGGCTTGTCGACGCCGGCCAACATCCGCAGCAGGGTGGTTTTGCCGGCACCGTTGAGGCCCAGGATCACGACCTTGGAGCCGCGGTCGATGGCCAAATCCACGTCGGTGAAGATTTCCAGGGAACCGTAGGACTTGCTCAGTCCCTCGGCCGTGAGCGGGGTCTTCCCGCACGGGGACGGATCCGGGAAGCGCAGGGCAGCGACACGGTCAGTCGCGCGGACGGCTTCGAGGCCGCCCAGGAGCCGTTCGGCCCGCTTGGCCATGTTCTGCGCGGCGACGGCCTTGGTGGCCTTGGCGCGCATCTTGTTGGCCTGGTCGATGAGGACCTGGGCTTTCTTTTCGGCGTTGGCGCGCTCCCGCTTGCGGGCGCGCTCGTCGGTTTCGCGCTGCGTGAGGTAGCGCTTCCAGTCCATGTTGTAGAAGTCGATCTTCGCCCGGTTGGGATCGAGCAGGAACACCTTGTTGACGGTGGCCTGGAGCAGTTCCGTGTCGTGGCTGATCACGATCAGGCCGCCCTGGTGGTTCTTCAGGAAGTCCCGGAGCCAGGCAATGGAGTCCGCGTCAAGGTGGTTGGTGGGCTCATCGAGCAGCATGGTCTCGGCATCGGAGTACAGAATGCGCGCGAGCTCCACGCGCCGGCGCTGACCGCCGGACAGGGTCTTCAGCGGCTGGTTCAGCAGCCGGTCCGGCAGTGCCAGGTTGGAGCAGATCGCGGCGGCCTCGGCTTCGGCCGCGTAGCCGCCGCCAGCCAGGAACTCGGACTCGAGCCGGTCGTAGCGGTTCATGGCCTTGCGCTGGACAGCGTCATCCTCGCTGGCCATGTCCTCATGCGCCTGGCGAAGTTTACCGACGACAACGTCCAGGCCGCGGGCGGACAGGATCCGGTCGCGGGCAAGCTGGTCCATGTCCGGGGTGCGGGGGTCCTGCGGCAGGTACCCGATCTCACCGCTGCGGGTCACCTTCCCGCCGGCAGGCAGGCCCTCGCCTGCGAGGACGCGGGTCAGCGTGGTCTTGCCTGCACCGTTACGGCCGACCAGGCCGATCTTGTCTCCCTTGTCGATCCGGAAGCTCACCTGATCCATAAGGAGGCGGGCGCCGGCGCGCAGTTCGAGATCCTGGACGGTAATCAATGCAGGTAAGGCCTTTCACAACAGGGAACGCCGCGGCGCAGCGGATGGAGTCTGGGTGGCACCGGGGCGGGGCGGCCGAGAGCACGGCCTTTCCCAGTCTACCGGCACGGTCCGCCACGGATGACAAGGTCCACCGGCAGAGGGCCGATCTCCCCGGTGGCGACCGGCGACGGCGCCGTGAACGCCGCCGCGGACGGCCCCTTGGCGGCGACCTCCAGCATCGCCTCCGCCGGTTAGTAGATCTCCTACAAAAAGGCCGCCACACGCCGGACGTAGAGTCGGAACAGAGCACGCATCCCTCCCCCCTCCGACAGGAAACACCATGACCTCAACAGAAACCTCCGCGACCTCTGCGGCCCCGCGGACAGCCCGGCAGCGCAACCGCTGGAACGCCACTGATCTTGGGCTGATCGCCGTTTTTGCCGCTCTCGTTGCCGGTTCGGCGCTCATCGCGGCGATCCCGGTCGGCGGACTCGGTGTGCCGATCACGGTCCAGAGCCTGGCCATCATCCTGACCGGCCTCGTCCTGGGACCGGGCCGCGCCTTCGCCGCCGTCGGGCTCTACGTGCTGCTCGGCCTGGCCGGACTGCCGATCTTCAGCGCCGGGCGGAGCGGGCTGGGCGTGCTCGCCGGCCCGTCCGCGGGCTACATCATCGGGTTCCCGCTCGCCGCGGCTGCCGCCGGGTGGCTCGCGGTGATCATCCTGCGCCGCACGGCGCGCAGCGGCAAGCTCCGGGCGGTGCTGCTCTTCGGCGCCGCGATGATCAGCAGCATCGTCCTGATCCACGGACTCGGCGTCCTGGGCCTGGTGCTCAACGCGAAAATGGACTTCTCCGCCGCCTTCATCGCCGACCTTGCCTTCTACCCCGGCGATATCGTCAAGAACCTGCTCGCCGTCCCGATCGCGCTCGCCCTGCACAAGGCCTTCCCGGACCTGCTGCTGCGCCATGCGCGGAAGGCTGACGTCCGCCCGTGAACGGGATCACCCTGGACCGGGTCGCGGTCCAGGTCGACGTCGACGGCCAGCCCGCCCCGAAAACCCTGCTCCGGGACGTGTCCCTTGCACTCACGGAGCAGCGGATCGGGGTGATCGGCGCCAACGGTTCCGGTAAGTCGACGCTGCTGCGGCTCCTCAACGGCCTGGTGCTGCCCAGCACCGGGACCGTGACGGTCGCCGGCCACACCACGGCCCGGGCCGTGCGGGAAGTCCGCCGCCGCGTCGGCTTCGTCTTCACTGATCCGCTGTCCCAGCTGGTGATGCCGACCGGCCGGGAAGACGTGGAGCTCTCCCTGCGGCGTTCCGTGCGGAACGCCGCAGAACGCCGGATCCGCGCAGAGGCTGCACTGGGGCGCTTCGGCTTGCTCGCACTGGCGGACCAGAGTATTTACGAGCTCTCCGGCGGCGAACGGCAGCTGCTGGCCCTCGCCGCGGTCCTCGCGGTGGAGCCGGAGATCCTGGTCCTGGATGAACCGTCCACGCTGCTGGATCTGCGCAACCGCGAACTGCTGCGCCGGACCCTGGCCGGGCTCAGCCAGCAGGTGATCCTCTCCACCCATGACCTTGACCTCGCCCTGGACCTGGACCGGGTCCTGGTCATTGACAACGGGACCGTAGCGTTCGACGGTGCGGCCGCCGACGCCGTCGAACACTACCGGCAGCTGTGCGGTGCGGCACTGCCTCCCCCGGCAGGGGAAACATCGCGGGGATCCCGGTGAGCGGCCACGGGTTCCTGCTGGCCAACTATGCGCCCGGGGCCTCGGCTGTGCATCGGGCGCCTTTATGGCTGAAGTTCGTGCTGGTGCTCGCGTGCGGCATGGCGTCCTTCCTCGTGGTCGACTGGCTTGTGGCGGCCGGAGTCCTGGTGCTGCTCGCCGGGGTGTTCCTGGCCAGCGGGGCCGGCGCGCTCCGATTGCTCCGCGCCGTCCGCCCCGCCCTGCCGGTTCTGCTGGCAATCGGCGTGTTCCAGTGGTGGCAGATCGGGGCCCCTGACGCCGCACGGATCGTTTTAAACGTGCTGGTCTGTATTGTGGCGGCGTCGATCCTGACGGCGACCACGCCGGTGCAGCGCCTGCTCGACGGGGTCGCGTCCCTCGCCGGGCCGTTCCGGCGCTTCGGCGCGGACCCGGAACGCTTCGCGTTGACCATCGCCATCATGCTCCGCAGCATCCCCTTTATTGCCGGTGCCTTCGCCGATGTGCGCGACGCCGCCCGGGCACGGGGCCTGGAGCGGAACCCGAGGGCATTGGTGCTGCCGGTATTCATCAGCACGGTGGCGTTCGCGCGCCAGACCGGCGAGGCACTCGCGGCCCGGGGCTTGGGCGACGCGGAAGACCAGGACCGGGACGACTGATCCCAGCCACGGGACATGCCCTCCCTGGTCGCGGAGGACTGGACATAGCGCCATTATGCCCTGTGGCTGCGCCCAAGAATGAGCATGCTCCCCGGGTGCGCGTGCAGATCGGTGCCACGACTCGCGCCCCTGGCCTTACAGTGCGGGCTTGTGCAGTGTCCCGTGCGCGTAGGCCTGTGCCTGCGCCCGCGTGCTGAGGCCGAGTTTCGCGAGGATGCTGCCGACGTGGTGTTCGACCGTCCGTTTGCTGATATACAGGCGGGCGGCAATCTGGGCGTTTGATTCGCCGTCCGCCACAAGTTCCAGCACCCGCATTTCGCGTGCCGTCAGTGGGCCTCCGGTTCGCACCGTGGCCCCGGACTTGTGTCCGAGCGCGCGCAGTTCCCGGGCGGCCGCGTCGACGTCGGAACCCGCACCAAGCCGCTGGAATACCTTCCAGGCGTTGCGGGCGTGCGTCAGCGCAAGTCCCGGCTCGTGGCCGGCTTCCAGCCGGGCGAGGCCGAGAATACTGCGTGCCTCTTCGAGCGGCAGGCCGGCCGAACCGAAGTACTCGGCAGCTGACTCCAGGTGCTCCCGGGCGCTGGCTGTCGTCCCGGTTTCCATGTCCTGCAGCCCCATGACATATTCAGCCAGCGCGCGGTACTGCGCCAGATCCACCGTCCCGGCGAGAACACTGAGCTCGGCACCGGCCGCGGCGGCATCGTCAGGCCTCCCGGCTCTCAGGTAGGCCTCCGCCAGCAGCGCCAGTTCCGGGGCCCGCAATGCGGTAGTGCCGGTCTTGGCCAGGTGACGGACCAGCGCCCGGGCCGCCTGGCTGGCTTCGCCCGTCGCCATCAGTAGGACCGCATGCGGACGCACAGCGTAGGCATCGGACCGGCCCTCTTGGACCAGCGCGGCCGATTCCTCCAGTCGGCCCTGGCGCAGGCGCAGTTCCGCGAGGCGGACCACAGCGGCGGTGCGCAGGGCCCGGTAGCTGGCGTCGTAGTCACGGACCGCTGACCGGAGCCGTGCTTCGGCTTCAGTCCATTCCCCGGACGCAGTGAGGATCCCGCCATAGTGCGTACTGCAGATCGCCGGGATCCATGCAGCATGGGCGCGGCGGCCGAATTCGTCTGCCACGTCCATCCATTGCTGCGCCCTCCGGACGTCCAGCGTCAGTTCCGAGCACAACAGCATCTTGCAGAATATTTCACCGACGGCCTGATAGTCACGGACCTCTCCCCCGGTGGCTGCCGCGGTGGCCTCATCCACCAACCGGAGGCCCCCGGAGATGCGGCCGGCCAGTATCAGGGCCAGTCCTTCATAGCTGCGGCCGCAGAATTCCAGGCCAGGGTCAGCAAAGCGCCGGCCCAGGGCGGTGGCCGCAGCCCCATGTTCACGGATGCGGTCCGTGTTCCTGGTGGCCGGACATTCGGCCAGATGCACCCAGCCGGCTTCAACACAGTCCGGGGTGTCGGCAATCAAGGTCCGGGCCCTGGCCAGCCATCCGGCGGCAGCCGCGGAGTTCCCGTAGACAGCGCCGTGGAGGAAGCTTAGTTCGCGGGCGGCAATCACCGCCGGTCGGCGGACTTCGCCCCGTTCCCGGTACATCACAAAAGCCTGTTCGTAGAGGCGGACGGCCGACTCGTAGTCACCGGACCACTCCTCTGCACGGGCCAGGCCGTGGGCGGCTTCGGCCGTGGGCTCGGTCTCTGACGCGACCCGGAATTTCGATCGGGCGCTGGGCCAGTCTCCGGCCTCAAGCGCGGCCGTGCCCTCGATAACCAGCAGTTCCGACGCGGACGCCATGGGCTAATTTTACCGCCGCCGTCCCGGCCATGCGGTTCCGGAACGGCGCACAAATTAGGTGCGGACACCCATGCATCGGCCCGCACGGATGGCGATGCTGGAACTGGAAAACCAAGTAACCATGAAGGAGTGAGAACAATGACTACCGAAACGTTCCAGCTCGAGCTTTCCGCGGCGGAAGCCTATGAGGAGCGGTTCGTGCCGGCGATTTTCGCAGAGTGGGCGGAGCAGCTTGTGGCAGCGGCCGGCATCGCCCCTGGCCAGAGGGTCCTCGACGTCGCATGCGGGACCGGCGTCGTGGCCCGCCGGGCTGCTGCCATCACGGGTGCGGCCGCGGTCACGGGGGTGGACATCAACCAGGCCATGCTCACCGTCGCGGCCCGGGTCAGCCCGGAGATCAAATGGCGGCAGGGCGACGCCGGGGCATTGCCGCTGCCGGACACCGCATTCGATACGGCGCTGTGCCAGATGGCGCTGATGTTCTTCCCGGACCCGGTGCAGTCACTGCGGGAAATGGCCCGGGTGGTCAAGGACGGCGGGACTGTGGCCATCGCGGTTCCCGACCGCCTCACGGACCAGCCGGCGTACGGCCCGTTCGTCGAACTCGTGGGCCGGCATGCCGGCGCCGAGGCCCTGTCCCTCCTGGGCACGTACTGGGCGTGCGGCGATCCGGAACTGCTGCGGAACCTGTTCCGCGAGGCGGGACTGACCGTGACGAACCTCCAGTCCTACGGCGGTACGGCCCGGTACGGCTCGGCGGCGGAATTCGTCATTGTGGAAGTGGAAAGCACGCCGCTCGCCGACCGGTTGAGCGCCGAGCAGTATGCCGCAATACGGCAGGGGGCGACGGAGGTCCTGGCGCCCTTCACCGGTCCCGACGGGTCGGTGGCGGTGCCGCTGCGTGGCCTGCTGGTGAAGGCCCGGAAGGAGGCCCGGAGCTAGGGGCGGTCGCGGTCAGGGCCTCGCCCGGCGCAGCGTCAGGTAGGAACCCGCGCCGAGAGCTGCGCAGGACCCTGGGGTCGTCAAGCGGCAGGAGAGCTTACTGGAGATCCCCGACCGGAAATTTCCAGCAGAGGCTCTCCAGTTCCGACGAATTAGCGGAAAACAGTTGACCAACACCTAAGGGAATGCTTGCATCTTTGTGTGATGGATGGTGCGGATTGCCTCTCCGGGGCCGAGATGCCCAGGGCCTTCTTTGGGGCCCCGCACCTTCCTGTTCCGTCCGCGCTCGCCCACGAGTCCTCGACCGTGTGCGCACTGGCTGAGGCAGCCAAGTTGTCGCGGCCCTGGTCTTCCGGCTCCTGCGCGTGCGCCGGCGGACCAACCTGGTCACAGCGACAAAGTCAGGGCGCGAAAGCTTTGACGCAGTGACCGATGATTACGTGGCCTGTGGCATTCAAGCCGTCACCGCCCACTCCCAGGAAAACCGGGCGTCGCTTTCGCTGCGGGCCCGCGGAGGAGGACTTCATGACCGAGCAAATCAAGGCTGAACATACACTTGACGAGCACCGGCACGGCGGCCCGGACTGCAAACACGTCACGGTCCAGCACGGGGACCACGTGGACTTTATCCACGACGGCCACCGCCATGCCGAGCACGAAGGCCACTACGACGAACACGATGATCCGGCCGAACACACCCCTGCCGAGCACCAGCATGGCGGACCGGACTGCACTCACGAACAGGCCCAGCACGGGGACCACGTGGACTATATCCACGAGGGCCACCGCCATGCCGAGCACGAAGGCCACTACGACGAGCACTGACACGCTCCAGGCGCCGGCGCTACCTGCAAACGCCCCTGGGCCGGTTACGTGTTGCCTGGCCGCGACCACGCTATGGCGATCAGCTGGTGCAGCACCTCGAGATCGATGTCGTCGAGCGTCTTGACGTAAACGCAGCCGGCGCCTTCCGAGTAGTTTCCCAACGACGGCAGCAAGGCCACTCCCTCGGGCAGATCCTTCAGCCCGTAGAGCGACAATTGCGTCTTCCGTGGCGAGAACCCGGTCTTGAACCATTCGCCGTGCGTGCGGGGATTGGCCGGGGAGATGTAGTGGTAGCTGCCGTATCCGACAATCGAGGGTCCCCACAAGACCGGGTCGGCACCCGTGACGTCGTGGAAGATGCCTACGAGTCGCAGGCCATCCGCCCGGCGACGCGCGGGCGTTGCGGCGCGGAGGAAGGCGTCAACACTGGCATCCGTCGGGAAGGTCTTCAGTTCGCCCATGGTTAGAGTGTGGCATCCACGCGTTGTCCCGTCACACGGACGGGCAGGCTGTCCCGCGGGAATCCCTCACACGTCGGGTACCGCTGGTGTCTGCGCGGTGGCCGGGTTGAGCCGGCGGTACTGCAGCAAGGCCGCGGTGCCCATGCCGCCGGCGATGCTGATCATGGCCAGGGCCAGCTGGCCCTCCAGCGGGTTCCGGCGTGCCTGCGCAAGCAGCCTCGTGACCAGCACGGCCCCGGACGCCCCGTAGGCGTGTCCCAGCGCGAGGGCGCCGCCGTCACGGTTGGCCCGATCCGGGGCGATGCCTAACCGGTCCAGGCATGCGAGGGTCTGCGAAGCGAACGCCTCGTTGAACTCCACCAGCCCGAGGTCCGCGGCGGCCACTCCCCGCGCGGCCAGCAGCCGCTCCGCTGCAGCCGCCGCCCCGATTCCCAGCAGGGACGGCTCCACCCCGGCAGTATCCGAGCCCAGGACCAGCAGGCCGTCGCCGGCGCCAAGTTCGCGGGCGCGTTCCAGCGAGGTAAGCAGGACCACGGCGGCCCCGTCCGCGTCGAAGCAGGAGTTCCCGGCGGTGACGGTGCCGCCGGGAGCGAAGGCGGGAGGGAAGCGGGACAACAGCGCCGCCGTCAGGCTCCGGCGCGGTCCGTCGTCGGCGCTCACCCGACGGAATCCGTCCGCGGCAGTGGACTCCCCGTCGCCTGGCACGTCCAGGCCCACGATCTCGTCGGCGAAGACCCCGTCGGCGGCGGCGGCCAGTGCGCGCTGGTGGCTGCGGAGGGCAAACTCGTCCTGCCGAGTCCGGCTGATCCGGAAACGCGCGGCCACGTTCTCGGCAGCAGCCCCCATGTCCGGGTCCCCCGTGGATGACGGCGCAAACTGGGCCCGGGCGAAGAACTCCGGCGTGCCGTCGGCGCCGCGGCGGGCCCGGAGCGGCGCCGTACTGATGCTTTCCACCCCGCCCGCCAGATAGATGCCGTTGCCGCCGGCGGCCACGAGCCGGGACGCCAGCACGATCGCGTCCAGACCGGACCCGCACTGCCGGTCCACGGTGACGCCCGGGACGCTGACCGGCAGTCCGGCCTCAAGCGCGGCCAGCCGGGCAACGTTGCCGCCGCCGCCCACGGCGTTGCCGATCACGACGTCGGTCACGGCCTCCGGGGGCAGGGACCGGCCGCCGGGCAGACGGAGGAGGCTGCGGAGCACAGGCGCCAGGAGCCGGTGCGCCGGCACGGACTTCAACGCACCACCCGCGCGGCAGACCGGTGTCCGGCGGGCCGCAAGGATCACCGGCTGCCGGTCCTCGGGCAGAAGGTGCCCCGGCGGCGTGCCGCGCCGGTCAGTCTGCCGGTCCCGTTCAGCCAAGACGCCGGACTCTCGGATCGTTGGTGCCGATCCAGTCGAGCAGGAGCTGCCGGCTGATTTTCCCCCGGTCCGTGAGCGGAAGCTCGGACATGGCAAAGTACTCCAACGGATGTTTGGCCCGGGACAGGACCTCCGAGACGCCCGCTTTCAGCTGCGTTGCCGTCAGGCCGCCGTGGGACGGCAGGACGGCGGCCACGACCCGCTGGCCGCGGACGTCGTCGTCCCTTCCGGCCGCGACGACGGCGGCGACGCCCGGCACCGAGGCCAGCGCGAGCTCCACCTCGTGCGGATAGACATTCGTGCCGGCGGTGACGATCATGTCCGCGCGGCGGCCCAGAATATGGAGGTTGCCGCCGGAAAGGTAGCCCCGGTCCCCCACGGTGTACCAGCCGTCGAAACACCGCAGCGCCTCGCCGTCGTCGCCCCAGAGGTAGCCGTCACTGACCATGGCGCTGCGGACGCAGATGTTGCCGTCCGTGCCGTCCGGACGCCGGACGCCGTCGTCGTCCAGGATCCTGATCTCGACCCCCGGAAACGGCCGTCCCAGTCCCGTCCCGACCGGCTCCGGGGGCTCGCCGGGCATCAGCCCGGCCCCCGCGACGAAGCTAAGCTCGGAGGCACCGTAGTACTCGAAGATGGTCGCGTTGGGAGCCCACCGGCGGGCAGCCTCCAGGGTCCGGGCGTCCAGCTTGGAACCGGCGCAGATGATGCTGCGGACCCCCGAGGCGTCCACACCGCCGGTCAGTCCGCGCTCGCTGAGCAGCCTCAGCATGGTGGGAACCAGAACAAGCCGGGTGATGCCGTCGTGGCTCACGGCAGTATGCGCCGCACCGACGTCGAAGCGCTCCAGCGTGTGGAATTCCGAGCCGGCGTACAGGCACTCGGCCAGGGCATACAGGTTCATGCTGGCGGCCAGCGGCCCCGGGGCGAGGGTTTTATCATCCGGCGTCAGGCCGAAAAACTCGATGGATGCCTCGAAGGACTCCTGCCACGACTCCCGGGTCCGGGTGAACGCCTTCGGGACGGACGTGGTGCCGGAGGTCAGGCCGATCAGGAACGTGCTGCCGGGCGTGCCGTCGGCGAGGCCGGAATCCGGCTCCGCCGGTCCGGAAACCGGGACCGGCGGCATCCCGGCAATCCGGTCCGCGATTTCGTCCTTCAGCGGCACCGGCCATGCCGGATCGAGCACGGCACACCGGCGTTCCCCAGCGACGGCTGCGGCGAACCTGACGGCGAAGTCCAGGGAGTTTCCTTCCGCCAGGACGGTGACGGCGGGCGCTGCGGGGACCCCTAGCGCGGCCGCGTCGCGGAGCCCGGCCCAGGTGAGGTGCCGGCCGGCGACGACGACGGCGGTACCGTCCGGGCGCTCGGCGGCCCAGCGCTGGAGTCTGTCGAGGAATGGCATCGGATCAACTTTACCGGCGGGTGGCGCCCGCGCGGGCGGCGGGCGATATTGTGACAGCATGAGTTTCAATGACAACGCACAGCTGGATCCGTCCCAGGTCCAGGACCGGCGGGGCATGGGCCGCGGCACCAAAATCGGCGGCGGCATCGGCGGCGGCGTTATCCTGCTGATCGCGGCCCTGTTCGGCATCAACCCGCAGCTACTGGAGGGCCTGGCCGGCGCCGTCCAGGAACCGCAGACCCAGAGCCAGGCCACGGCGCCCGCGTGCGATACCGGCGCTGATGCCGACGCCCGCCTGGACTGCCGGATCGTCGGGACGGTCAACAGCCTCAATGCCTTCTGGCCGGACTATCTGGCCCAATACAACCGTGAGTATCCGCGCCCGGAGACTGTCATCTTCACCGGTGGCACTGACACCGGCTGCGGCTCTGCGACGTCGGCGGTGGGTCCCTTCTACTGCCCGGCCGACACCACCGCCTACTTCGATCCCGGGTTCTTCCAGGAACTCGTGGACCGGTTTGGCTCCTCCGGCGGCCCGCTGGCGCAGGAATACGTGGTCGCGCACGAATTCGGGCACCACGTGCAGAACGTACTCGGAACCTTGGACCTTGCCCAGCAGGACTCCCAGGGCCCGGAATCGGGTGCCGTCCGGGTGGAGCTGCAGGCGGACTGCTATGCCGGATTGTGGGTCCATCACGCCACGACGCAGCCTGATCCCCAGACCGGGCTGCCGTTCCTGGATCCGCTGACCGAAAAGGACATCCAGGACGCCCTGTCCGCAGCATCAGCCGTCGGTGACGACCGGATCCAGGAGGCCGCCACGGGCCGCGTCAGCCCGGAAGCGTGGACGCACGGTTCCAGCGAGCAGCGGCAGAAGTGGTTCTACCTGGGCTACACATCCGGGGACATCAACCAGTGCGACACGTTCTCCGCGGCCACGCTCTGACCCTGGACGGCCATGAACCAACGGCCGAATCTCCTGCCATCACCATGACCCGATCCTTCGGCGCCACTGGTCAACGCCACGGTGGCGGGTTGGCGGCGATGATTTCCGGGGTGAGGATCATCCCGCCGAAGTCGGCGCGGGCCTTGGCGAGTGTTTCCGGATCCGGGTCGATGGTGGCGTACCAGGGTGCCAGCTCTTTGGCCCGGACGAGGTGTTTGCCTCCGCCGAGGGGTTCGATGATCCAGTCCGAGAGATCATGCGCGTGCGCCAGATGGGCATCGGTCAGGAGCTGCAGCCCGTGCGCGTCGGGGGTGTACCGGCCATTGAGGTGCCGGTTGTAGCGGACTTGGGATTCCCGCACGTAGGGCAGCGGGGGCCTGGCGGTGCCGAGGCCGCTCCAACTGAGGGTGAGGTCGTTGCTGTACTGCACGAACGCCAGATCGGTGTCCCCGGGGAACGCGGCCATGGCCCGGGTGACCTCGCCCAGCCGGTCCTGCCAGGACTCCGTGTCGTCCAGGACCCCGTAAGCAGCCCGTCCCAAGGAAGCCAGCGAGGCCCAGGTCACCCGGCGGGGCTCGGACCGCAGGTAGGCCACCCGCGCCCTCGAGAATTTCTCGGCGGCGCCTGCCAGCGCCTGCCCGGCGTCCGGGTTCGTGGAGCGGGTCTGGTGAATGTTGCGCAGCAGGTAGACATCGGCCCCGTCGAAGCGCGCCCAGGCTGCGGCCGCGTCAGCGACCTTCGCCGTCAGGGGTGCCGGGACGTGCCAGGCCCGCCGCTGTTCGTCGACGTCCAGCAGGGCCAAATCTTTGGTCTGATAGGAGACGAACGCCGTGAGCTGGCGCGGCACCGCGACCGCACCGTTCAGCCAGTCCGGTAGAAACGCCTCCGGCGCCGCTGTCACCTTCCCTGACAGCCCGGCCTCCTGCAAGTGCCGGGCGAAGACATCGAACCAGGCGCGCACGCCCTCCTCGGGCCCGGCCCGGCTCATCAGGGCCACCGGTCCGGCGTCGGAATCGGAGACACCCTCGGTGAAGACGTCCGCGCCCCACCCGGCGTCCTCGACCGCCTGGTTGGCTCCCTCGACCGCGGCCTCCACCGCGTCAAAGACCTCCTGTGCACCGCGGGGGCGGAACTGCAGCCACAGCTCCTCATACTGGGCCTTCCGCCAGGCCCGCGACAGCGCACCCCACACCACCTCAACACCGGGCTCCGGCATTCGATCCGCCCTCTCGTTCACGCGGTCTGCCCGCTCTCCGGCGAACCTACCGCACCGAAGGAGAACACAACAACGACGCCGACCGGCCACCTTCGCGAAGAAGGTGACCGGCCGGCGTCGTGAATACGTCGTGCTAGATGTTGAAGCCGAGGGCGCGCATCTGGTCGCGGCCGTCTTCGGTGATCCGTTCCGGACCCCATGGCGGCATCCAGACCCAGTTCAGGCGCCATTCGTCCACGACACCGTCGAGGGACTTGCCGACCTGCTCCTCGATCACGTCGGTGAGCGGGCAGGCAGCCGTGGTGAGTGTCATGTCGATCAGCAGGGCGCCGTCGTCGTCCGAGTACTTCAGGCCGTACAGCAGGCCCAGATCAACGATGTTGACGCCGAGTTCCGGGTCGATCACATCCTTGAGTGCCTCTTCGACATCCTCGAGGCCCGTGCGGGCCACATTCGTTTCGGTCATGACGCGGTCCTAACTAGGCCTGTGCTGCAGCGTCGGCGGCAGCGATGGTGGCGGCTCCGGCGCCCTTGGCGTAGCGGTCGTAGCCTTCTTCTTCGAGGCGGTCAGCCAGCTCGGGGCCGCCTTCTTCGACAACCTGGCCGTCAACGAACACGTGGACGAATTCCGGCTTGATGTAACGCAGGATCCGGGTGTAGTGCGTGATGAGCAGGGTGCCCATGTTGCCTTCGGCGTGGGCGCGGTTGACGCCTTCCGAGACGACCTTGAGTGCGTCGACGTCGAGACCGGAGTCGGTCTCGTCCAGGATGGCGAACCTGGGCTTGAAGAGCTCCAGCTGGAGGATCTCGACGCGCTTCTTCTCGCCGCCGGAGAAGCCTTCGTTGACGTTGCGCTGGGTGAAGTCGGCGTCGATGCGCAGCTTGGCCATGGCCGCCTTGACATCCTTGGTCCAGGTGCGCAGCTTGGGTGCTTCGCCGTCGATCGCGGTCTTGGCGGTGCGCAGGAAGTTGGTCATGCTGACGCCGGGGACCTCCACCGGGTACTGCATGGCCAGGAACAGGCCGGCGCGGGCGCGCTCGTCGACGCTCATGGCGAGGACGTCTTCGCCGTCGAGCGTGATGGTGCCCGAGGTGACGTTGTAGCGCGGGTGTCCGGCGATCGTGGAGGCCAGCGTGGACTTGCCGGAGCCGTTGGGGCCCATGATGGCGTGCGTTTCGCCGGTCCTGATGGTCAGGCTGACGCCCTTCAGGATTTCCTTGGTGCCCTGCTCGGTGTCAATGCTGACGTGCAGGTCCTTGATCTCAAGAGTAGACATATGTCTTGTTCTCCTCTGCACCGTGCCCTCCGGCACGGTGCGGTTTCTTGTCGATAAGTTCTTTGATGCGGGTGCTGCGTTGCCGGTGGAGCCGGTTATCAGCTGAAGTTCGGGGCGTCGGCGCCGTTCAGGATGGTCGAGACGTCCACGTAGACCTCGTCGCCCTGGATGGTGACGGCAAAAACAGGAACCGGGTCATAGGCCGGCAGCTGGAGCGGGGCGCCGCTGCGCAGGTCGAACTGGGAGCCGTGCCCCCAGCACTCGATAGCGCAGCCTTCGACTTCTCCTTCGGAGAGCGAGATGTCCGCATGCGAGCAGGTGTCACCGATGGCGTGGATTTCTCCCATCGAATCCCGGACGACGGCTACGGGGTAGTCGTCGATCAGGATCCGCAGCGCCTGCTTGACCTGGATCTCGCTGGCGTTACAGACCAGCTCGCCTTTTGGCTGTTCAGTCATCTGTTGGTTCCGTGTTCTCTCGTGCCGGGCACTAGTTGTTCGTTGCCGCGAGTTCGCGCTCGACGGCGGCCGTGAGCCGCTCTTCGATGGCCGGGACCTTGATCTGCTGGATGATCTCGTTGAGGAAGCCACGGACGACGAGCCGGCGGGCGACGTCTTCCGGGATGCCGCGGGCCATCAGGTAGAACAGGTGCTGGTCATCGAACCGTCCGGTGGCGCTGGCGTGGCCTGCGCCGGCGATCAGGCCGGTTTCGATTTCCAGGTTCGGCACCGAGTCGGCGCGGGCGCCGTCGGTCAGGACCAGGTTCCGGTTCGCCTCGTAGGTGTCGGTGCCTTCTGCCTCCTTGCGGATCAGAACGTCACCTACCCAGACGGTGTGCGCGTTGCGGCCCTGCAGGGCGCCCTTGTAAAGGACGTTGGATTTGCAGTTCGGCACGGAGTGGTCCACGAACAGTCGCTGCTCGAGGTGCTGGCCGGCGTCGGCGAAGTACAGGCCGAGCAGTTCAACTTCGGCGCCGGGCGCCGTGAAGCGGGCCGAGGGCGTGACGCGCACGAGGTCGCCGCCGAGGCTGACGACGATGTGCTTGAATTTCGCGTCCCGGCCAAGCTTGGCCTGCTGGGAGGAAGCGTGGACCGAGTCGTCGGTCCATTCCTGCAGCGAGATAACGGTCAGTTCCGCGCCGTCTTCGACCACGATTTCGACGTTTTCCGAGACGACGGCGGTGCCCTGGTGGTCCAGGACGACGACGGCCTTGGAGAACTTCTCCGCGACGATCACGACGTGCTGCGCTGAAGCTTCGGTGCCCTGCCCGGTCAGCACAACGCTGACCTCGGACTCGGCCTGGACCTCGGCGGGCACGGTGATGACCGTGGCCTCGGCGAAGTTCTCCCAGGCGTTGGCCGAAACCCGGTCCTCGGGGATGCCCGCGGAGCCGATGCGCTTGTCGCCGCGGTCGACAGTCTCGACGGTGACGGTGTCCGGGGCGGTGACGGCCACGGCAGGCGCGGCGCCGTTAAGGACCGCGGTGTGCAGGCCGCGCAGGCGCTTGAGCGGGGTGAAGCGCCAGTCCTCCTCCATGCCGGTCAGCGGCTTGAAGTCGGCCAGGTTGTAGGACGTCAGACGCCCGGCGCGGGAGCTGTCCGGGATCCCGACGCCGCCGCCGTGCGAGTGCCGTTTGACGGCCTCGCCGGCCAGCGGGGACTTGGACTCCGCGGCGTTCAGCGGCGAGAGGCTCTCGCCTTCCTCGGTGAAACCGTTGATGAACGGCTGGGCTGACGGCGCGCCGATGCGGGCCTTTTCAGTAGTGATGTCAGTCATTAACCGACCGATCCTTCCATCTGCAGTTCAATCAGGCGGTTCAGCTCAAGGGCGTATTCCATCGGCAGCTCGCGGGCGATCGGCTCGATGAAGCCGCGGACGATCATCGCCATGGCCTCGTCTTCGCGCATGCCGCGGGACATCAGGTAGAAGAGCTGTTCTTCGCTGACGCGCGAGACCGTGGCCTCGTGGCCCATGGTGACGTCGTCTTCCCGGATGTCGATGTACGGGTACGTGTCCGAGCGGCTGATGGTATCCACCAGCAGCGCGTCACAGCGGACCGTGTTGGCCGAGTGCTTGGCGCCTTCGCGGACCTGGACCAGTCCGCGGTAGGCGGCGCGGCCGCCGCCGCGGGCCACGGACTTCGAGATGATCGAGCTCTTGGTGTTGGGCGCGATGTGGACCATCTTGGAGCCGGTGTCCTGGTGCTGGCCCTCGCCGGCGAATGCGATGGAGAGGGTCTCGCCCTTGGCGCCCTCGCCCACGAGGTAGACGGCCGGGTACTTCATGGTGACCTTGGAGCCGATGTTGCCATCGATCCATTCCATGGTGGCGCCCTCTTCGCAGATGGCGCGCTTGGTAACCAGGTTGTACACGTTGGTGGACCAGTTCTGGATGGTCGTGTAGCGGACGCGGGCGCCCTTCTTCACGATGATTTCCACGACGGCGGAGTGCAGCGAGTCCGAGGTGTAGATCGGGGCCGTGCAGCCTTCGATGTAGTGGACGTAGGAGTCCTCGTCGGCGATGATCAGGGTGCGCTCGAACTGGCCCATGTTTTCCGTGTTGATGCGGAAGTAGGCCTGCAGCGGAATGTCCACGTGGACGCCCTTGGGGACGTACACGAAGGAGCCGCCGGACCAGACGGCCGTGTTCAGCGAGGCGAACTTGTTGTCGCCGACCGGGATGATGGTGCCGAAGTATTCCTGGAAGATCTCCGGGTGCTCGCGCAGCGCGGTGTCCGTGTCCAGGAAGATGACGCCCTGCTGTTCCAGGTCCTCACGGATCTGGTGGTAGACGACCTCGGACTCGTACTGCGCGGCCACGCCGGAAACGAGGCGGCTGCGTTCGGCTTCCGGGATGCCCAGCTTCTCGTAGGTGTTCCGGATGTCCTCGGGCAGGTCTTCCCAGGTCGCGGCCTGCTTCTCGGTGGACCGCACGAAGTACTTGATGTTGTCGAAGTCGATGCCGGACAGGTCCGCGCCCCACGTGGGCATGGGCTTGCGGTCGAAGTACTTCAGGCCCTTGAGGCGCAGATCGAGCATCCATTCGGGCTCGCTCTTCTTGGCCGAGATGTCGCGGACGACGTCCTCGTTGATGCCCCGGCGGGCGTTGGCGCCGACGTCGTTCTTGTCAGCCCAGCCGTACTCGTAGGTGCCGATTCCGTGGAGCTCGGGATTCTTTTCGAGAATTTCCGAAATCACAGTAGTTTCAGCAACCGTCTTCTCTGATAGTTGGTCCGTCATCACGGCCTTTCTTGCAGATGGTTGGATACTTTGTCCGAGGAGCCCGGGGTTGCGGGACCGAGAGGTCCCTTCGCCGGGCGCCCTGTAGGTATGTGGGTGGTGCAGACATGCCCGCCGCGGGCGAGGGTGGACAGCCGCCGGACGTCGACGCCGACCAGCCGGGAGAACAGCTCGGTCTCGACGTCGCAGAACACGGGGAACTGTGCGGCGAGGTGCTGGATGGGGCAGTGCCCCTGGCACAGCTGGACGCTGGACAGGGCCGCCGGCAGCGGCGCCTTGGCCTCGATCGACTGGGCCGACGCCACGAACCCGTCCCGGCTCAAGGCCTCCGACAGCGCACGGGCACGGTCGGTGATATCCGAGCCGGCGGCCTCGACTGCGGGCGCGTAACGGCGCTCCATCTCCGCGAAGCGTTCGACGGCGAACTGCCGGACCGCCTCCGGACCCGCCAGCTCCCCCAGACTACGCAGCGCCGACGTGGCGATGTCAAGGTAGTCGTTGCCGAGGGTCGACTGGCCCTGGGAACTGAGGACATAACGTCGGGCGGGACGCCCGGCACCGGCTCCGGCGCGGGCAGCTTTCTTGACCTCAATGACGCCGCTGCGTGAGAGGTGGTCCAAGTGGCGGCGGACTGCGGCAGGCGTGAAGCCCAGCAGGTCACCGAGTTCGGCTGCACTGACCGGGCCGTGTTCCAGCACCGCATTGAGGACACGGTCGCGGGTGCGTTCATCGGTATCGTGCGGCGCGGCACCGCCCACGGCAGGGCTCCCCGACGGCACCGGCGCCTGCGGTGCGCCGGCTGGCGCCCCGTAGGAGGAACCGCGCGCGGACAACCGCGCAGGCGTGGGAAGACTCATGGAATACACAACACAATCATGTCGTAATTTACTCCCGGCGGCCAGTAAGGCATGGCTACCTTGGGCCGGGCGGCGGCGGCGCCGCGGGGACCGCCGCCCGGTCAGCGCCCCGACGCCGCGGGTACTACATCACGTAGAATGCTCTGGTGCGATCCCCCATTTCCCCCGTTCTGTCCATCAGTGGACTAGTCAAGGATGTTGGGCCGCTGCCCACCCTCGACGGCAAAATGCTGCGGGTGGTCAGCGGCCTTTCCCTCGTCGCCGAACGCGGTCAGGTCACCGCCCTGCTGGGGGCCAACGGCGCGGGCAAGACCACCACCATCGAGTGCGCGCAGGGGCTGCAGAAGCGCACGGCCGGGACCATCAGCCTGCTGGGCCAGGATCCGGACACTGCGGGCGCCGCGCTGCGTTCCCGCGTCGGTGTGATGCTGCAGGACGGCGGGCTTCCGCCGTCCGCCCGTCCCATCCCCCTGCTCCGGCACGTCGCCGGCATGTACCAGGATCCCTGGCCCGTAGAGGATTTGATCGGCCGCCTCGGTATTGAGTCGTTCAGCCGCACCTCGGTCCGCCGCCTGTCCGGCGGACAGAAACAGCGCCTTGCGCTGGCCGCGGCCCTCGTCGGGAGGCCGGAGGTGCTCTTCCTCGACGAACCAAGCGCCGGACTGGACCCGCAGTCCCGCCAGATGGTCTTTGAGCTGATCTCCGAGCTCCGGAACCGTGGCATGGGGATCATCCTGACCACCCACCTGATGGACGACGCCCAGCGCCTGGCCGACTACGTCTACATCATCGATGCCGGCCGCAACGTCGCTGAGGGCACGGTCGCCCAGTTGTTGCGGCATGAGCTCGAGACCGGTGACGGCGCACCGCATATCAGGACCTTGCTGTTTGAAGCCGAGCCGGGGCTGGACCTGAGCGGCGTGTGGCCCGACGCCGTCGAGGTCCGGGAATCCCGGGCCGGCAGCTATTCCGCTACCGGCGCCCTGACACCCTCCGACCTCGCTGCCGTCACGGCCTGGTGGGCCGCCCGCGGCATCATGCCCAGCTCCATGAGCCTCGAGGCGAGAAGCCTCGAGGACGTCTTCCTGGACATCTCCGGAAGGGAGATCAGATGACCGCCGCTCCCGGAAGTCCCGCACTGGGCAGCGCCCCGGCACCGTTGGCCCGCCGGATCCTGCGCCAGGGCAAGTACGAGACCGTCACGATGCTCCGCAACGGCGAACAACTGATCCTCGCGATCGTCCTGCCGCTGCTGGCCATGGTCGGACTCACGGTGACTCCCCTGCTGGACGGACTCGGCGCCAGCCGCATCGACATTGCGGCACCGGGAATCCTGGCCCTGTGCGCCCTGTCCACCGCCTTTACCGGGCAGGGCATTGCCACCGGCTTCGACCGCCGGTACGGCGTACTCCGTTTCCTCTCCACTACGCCACTGGGACGCACCGGCTTGATCGCCGGGAAGGTCCTTGCAGTCCTTGCGGTCCTGTCCCTGCAGGTCCTGACGGTCACGGCGGTTGCGTTTGCCCTCGGCTGGCAGCCCGAACCGGCAGGCTGGCTGCCGGGGCTGGCGATGCTGGTCCTGGGCGCGGCCGCCTTCACTGCGCTGGGCCTGCTCGTCGCCGGAACCGTCCGACCGGAGGCGACACTGGCCATCACGAACCTGCTGTGGATCCTGCTGGGGGCTCTCGGCGGCATCGTCATCCCCTCCGAACGCCTGCCCGCGTTGGCGCAGGCCGCCGCGCAGCTGCTCCCGTCAGGCGCGCTGGGACAGGCGCTGAGGGACGCATTCCTGCATGGCAGCGTCAATAGCGCGGCTGTGTTTGTCCTGCTGCTCTGGACGGTAATCGCCGGCGCCGCAGCAACCCGTTGGTTCAAATGGAATTGAGATCACTGTGAGTACGGCGTCACGTTCACCCCGGCTGGCTTCCCGGATCACCTCCCGCCTGCCCGCCACGGTCAACACGGCAGTCAGACGGCTGGCTGTCTTGTCCCTCATCGGCCAGACGGTCCTCGTGGTGACCGGCGGCGCCGTCCGCCTCACCGCCTCCGGCCTTGGCTGCCCCACGTGGCCGCGCTGCACCACAGATTCGCTGGTCAACACCCCGGAGATGGGGATCCACGGAATCATCGAGTTCGGCAACCGGCTGCTGACCTTCGCCCTGGCCGCCGTTGCACTCATGATGCTGGTCTACCTGTGGAACCTCCGCCGGGAACGCCGCGATCTGTTCCTGCTGGCGCTGGGCCTGCTTGCCAGCATCCCGGCCCAGGCCATCATTGGCGGCATTACCGTCCTCTCCGGACTTAATCCTTGGGTGGTGGGCCTGCACTTCCTGGTCTCCATGGCTCTCGTGGTCCTGGCGACCCTGCTCGTGAACCGCGTCTACGGCCGGACCGGCCGGGCACGGACCGCCGCCCTGGCCGCCCTGCCGGGAGCTGCCCGGCCCCTGATGATGGCCGTCGCCGTCTTTGCCGCCATCGCCGTCTGCCTCGGCGTGGTCGTGACGGGCGCCGGACCGCACGCCGGCGACGCCGACGCCCCGCGCAACAACCTCGACTGGGACCTGTTCTCGCATATCCATGCCGTACCGGCCTACTTCGTGACGGCCGGGGCGCTCCTTGGCGTGTACCTGGTTCTACGGGCCGGGATCCGCGGCCCGTTCCGGACCGGCGTCCTCCTCCTGCTGGGCGTCACCCTCCTGCAGGCCGCGATCGGGTTCACGCAGTATTACAACGGGATCCCGGAACTGCTTGTCGGCGCCCATATGCTCGGCGCGGCCCTGCTCATGAGCGCCGCGACGAACACCGCGGACCTGGCCCGCAACAGCCCGGTGGCGTAACCGGCGGCCCGTCCCCGAAGGAAAAGCAAAGCACCCCCGGTCAGTTGACCGGGGGTGCTTTGCTTGGTCCATCGGGCCGGAGGCCTCCCGCGGATCCGACGGGATCTTTGCCCGGAAACCTGCAGGGCGTGAGCGAGGTGTGGCTTCGGAGCCTAGCCCCCCATGAGGGGTGCGCCCACAAACGGGTCAACCGCCAGGGCGATGAAGAGCAGTGTCAGGTAGCTGATCGAGCCGTGGAAGACCTTCATCGCGCCCTTGTTGGAAACATCACCGCTCTGTGCCCGTGTGTGCAGGGCGTGCGACTCGTAGAGGAACCAGGCGCCGGCCACGACAGCCGTCACGGTGTAGACCCAGCCGGCCCCGCCCGCGGGCACCATCAGCAGTGAGCAGGCCACCATGGCCCACGCGTACAGGACAACCTGCACCGACACCACTTTCGCGCCGGCGATGGCGCCGAGCATCGGGACGTTGGCGTTGCGGTAATCTTCGCCGTACCGCATCGAGAGCGGCCAGTAGTGCGGCGGAGTCCAGAGGAAGATGACCATAAAGAGCACGACGGCGGGCCATTCCACCGTGTTGGTCACGGCCGCCCAGGCGATCAGGACCGGGAAACAACCGGCAGCGCCGCCCCAGACGATGTTCTGGGCGGTCCTGCGCTTGAGGATGATCGTGTAGATCACAACGTAGAAGACAATGGCCCCGACACCGAGCCAAGCGGCAAGCGGGTTAGCGCCGAACCAGAGAATCGCGATGGCCGCCGCGCCCAGCAACCAGGAAAACACGAGGGCCTCGCGGGGCGTAATTTCGCCCGTCACGAGCGGGCGGTTTTCGGTGCGGTGCATGAGCTTGTCGATATCGCGGTCAATGTAGCAGTTGAACGCTCCGGCGCTGCCGGCCGCGAAAGCGCCGCCGACGAGGGTGGCCAAAATCAGCCCGATCGGCGGAAACCCACGCTCCGCGTAGATCATGGTGGGCAGGGTGCTGACCAGCAGGAGTTCAATCACGCGGGGTTTGGTGAGCGCCAGGTACGCCTTGGCTTTGCGGCGGAAGCCAAGTCTTCCCGGAACCGGGGAGGCGTTCAACGGTATGTTTGTTGTGCTCACGGTGGCAGTCACTCTGTTCTGTCTGGCTGTTCAGTCCGGCGGGTTATTCACAACGGCCGGGGGTCCACGCGCAGCGCAGATGCGTGTCCACACCCCGTTGGAAGCCACCACCTATCATACCGTGACCGCGCCGACGCCGTGCCCGCCATCCCCCGTTCCCCGGCACGGAGTGATTCCGGCAGATTAACGCGCACTCACTTCCGCTTCATGACAAGGTGATTCATATAAGTCCATTTGCAGTCCAATTAGTGAGATATCCAGCGCCCAAGCCATGGAAAAGGGCTAAGCTGTCTGCAGATCAGCGCATACGCATTGAGAGCCGGAGCCGGCTTTCCCGCAGTTTGACCTGCGTCTGAATGATAGATCCACGTTTCGATGGTGAACGGCGGGTACTAACCGCAGCGGGCACCACCCTGTGCCCGGAGCGGAGGACCGTCCCGCCGGCCGTCAGCACAGAGAGGGGCCCGGTTTTCGTGCCACATTTGGAAGAGCAAGAACTGTCATGGACCGATTTGGACCGGCGCGCTGTGGACACGGTCCGGGTGCTGGCCGCGGATGCGGTGGAGAAGGTCGGGAACGGGCACCCGGGTACGGCGATGAGCCTGGCCCCGGCCGCGTACCTGTTGTTCCAGAAGATGATGCGGCATGATCCGGCGAACCCGGACTGGCTGGGCCGGGACCGTTTCGTCCTGTCTCCGGGGCACACGTCCCTGACCCTGTACATCCAGCTCTTCCTCTCCGGCTACGGCCTGGAACTGAAGGACCTGCAGGCGTTGCGGACCTGGGATTCGCTGACCCCGGGCCACCCGGAGTACAAGCACACGGCGGGTGTGGAGATCACCACCGGCCCGCTGGGCCAGGGCCTGGCGTCCGCGGTCGGCTTCGCTTACTCCCAGCGCCGGATGCGCGGGCTGTTCGACGCTGACGCTCCGGCCGGCGACAGCCCCTTTGACCACACCATCTGGGTTATTGCTTCCGACGGGGACCTGCAGGAAGGCGTGACTTCCGAGGCGTCCTCGCTGGCCGGGCACCAGGAGCTCGGAAACCTTGTGGTGATCTACGACGAGAACCACATTTCGATCGAGGACGACACCGACGTGGCGTTCACCGAGAACGTCCTGGGCCGGTACGAGGCCTACGGCTGGCACACCCAGCGGGTGGACTGGACCCGGACCGGCGATTACGTCGAAGACGTCGCCGAGCTGCACAAGGCGCTGCAGGCGGCGAAGGCCGAAACCACGAAGCCTTCGATCATTTCGTTGCGGACCATCATCGGGTACCCGGCGCCGAAGAAGCAGAACACCGGCAAGATCCACGGCTCAGCGCTGGGGTCCGAGGAGGTCGCGGCCCTGAAAAAGGTCCTCGGCTTCGACCCCGAGGCCACCTTCGCCGTCGACGAGGACGTCCTGGCGCACGCCCGCTCCGTGGGAGAGCGCGGCGCGGCCGCCCGGAAGAAATGGGAAGAGTCCTTCGCCGCCTGGCAGTCCAACAACCCCGAGGCCGCAGCCCTGCTCGAACGCGTCCAGGCCCGCAAGCTCCCGACCGACTTCGAAGCGGCCCTGCCGGTTTTCGAGTCCGGCAAGGATGTCTCCACCCGCGCCGCGTCCGGGAAGGTCCTGAACGCGATCGGCCCGGTGATGCCCGAACTGTGGGGCGGCTCCGCGGACCTGGCCGAGTCCAACAACACCACGATCGAGGGCTCGCCGTCCTTCATCCCGGCATCCCGGTCCACGGACGCCTGGACGGGCAACCCGTACGGGCGGGTGCTGCACTTCGGCATCCGTGAGCACGCCGCGGCCTCGATCGTGAACGGCATCGCCCTGCACGGGGGCACCCGGGCGTTCTCGGGCACGTTCCTGATCTTCTCCGACTACCAGCGCCCCGCGATCCGGCTTGGCGCCCTGATGGGGGTCCCGTCCCTCTACGTCTGGACGCACGATTCGATCGGCCTCGGCGAAGACGGACCCACGCACCAGCCGGTCGAGCAGCTCGCGTCCCTGCGGGCGATCCCGGGCCTGGACGTGGTCCGTCCCGGCGACGCCAACGAGGTCGCCGCGGCCTGGAAGGTCATGCTGGAGAACCACCAGAACCCGGCCGGGATCGTGCTGACCCGCCAGAACATCCCCACCTGGGACCGCGGCGAAGGCGAGGCCGCCGGGGACACGTTCGGCTCCACCGCCGGGGTCGCGAAGGGCGGCTACGTGCTGGCCGAAGCCTCCCAGGGCGGCGAGACCGTGGACGCGCAGGTCATCCTGATCGGCACCGGCTCCGAGGTCCAGCTCGCCGTGGCCGCCCGCGAGGCGCTCCAGGGCGAAGGGATCCCGACCCGGGTCGTCTCCATGCCGTGTGTGGAGTGGTTCACCAAACAGGACGCCGCCTACCGGGAGTCCGTCCTGCCCACGAACGTCAAGGCCCGCGTCTCCGTCGAGGCCGGCCTGGCCCTGGGCTGGCGCGAGTTCGTCGGCGACGCCGGCCGTTCGATTTCCCTGGAGCACTACGGCGCCTCCGCGGACTACAAGCGGCTCTTCCAGGAGTTCGGCATCACCGCCGAGGCCGTCACCGCCGCCGCCAAGGACTCCCTGGCCGCCCTCACCAACTGACCCACACCACGGTGCCGGGGGACCCCGCTCCCCCGGCACCCCTGATTTCCAGGAGTATTGATCATGACTACCCCCACCCAGCAGCTCTCCGACGCCGGCGTTTCGATCTGGCTCGATGACCTCTCCCGCGGCCGCCTCAACACCGGGACCCTGCGCGCCCTGATCGAAGAGAAGAACGTCGTCGGTGTCACCACGAACCCCTCGATCTTCCACGCCGCGATCACCACCGGCCACGACTACGACGCCATCATCGCCGCCCAGGCCGCGGCCGGCGCTTCCGTCGAAGAGACCGTCTTCGAAATCACCACCACCGACGTCGCGGACGCCTGCGACCTGTTCGCCCCCGTCGCCGCCGCGACCATGGGTGTCGACGGCCGGGTCTCGATCGAGGTCGACCCCCGCCTGGCCTGGGACACCGCCGGGACCATCGCCGAAGCCAAGCACCTGTACAAGAAGGTCAACAAGGACAACGTCCTGATCAAGATCCCCGCCACCCTCGAAGGCCTCGAGGCGATCACCGCGACCCTGGCCGAGGGCATCAGCGTCAACGTGACCCTGATCTTCTCCCTCGAGCGCTACCGCGCCGTGATCAACGCGTTCCAGTCCGGCCTGGAACAGGCCAAGGACAACGGCCACGACCTGACCAGGATCCACTCCGTCGCATCCTTCTTCGTCTCCCGCGTCGACGCCGAGATCGACAAGCGCCTCGACGGCATCGGCACCGACGAAGCCCGCGGCCTCAAGGGCAAGGCCGGCCTCGCCAACGCCCGCCTGGCCTACCAGGTCTACGAAGAGCTCTTCTCTACCGAACGCTGGGGCCTGCTAGCCGAGGCCGGCGCGCTGCCGCAGCGCCCGCTCTGGGCCTCCACCGGCGTCAAGGACCCCGCCTACCCGGACACCCTCTACGTCACCGAGCTCGTCGCCCCCGGCGTCGTGAACACCATGCCGGAGAAAACCCTCGACGCGACCTTCGACCACGGCACCGTCACCGGAGACACCATCACCCGCGGCTACGACGACGCCAACGCGACCCTGAACGCCCTCGACGGCCTCGGCATCTCCTACAACGACGTCGTCGCCGTCCTCGAATCCGAAGGCCTCGACAAATTCGTCGCCTCCTGGAAAGAACTCCTCGCCGACGTCGACGCCGCCCTCACCGCCGCCCGGAAGGACGCCTAGACCCTCATGACCACGCTCAGCTACGACGCCACAGGCGCTGCACGCAAAGCCCATGAAGACTCCCTGCCCGCATTGCTGGAGCAGCGGATCGCCACCCGGATCTTCGCCAAGGATGCCACCTTGTGGGGTCCCGAGGCCGAGTCCGAGGCTGCTGTCCGGCTCGGCTGGGTAGAGGCAGCCACCGTCTCCCAGCCCCTCGTGGCCGGGATCCTGGAACTCCGGGACGCCCTGCGCTCCGAGGGTGTCACCCGGATTGTCCTGTGCGGCATGGGCGGTTCCTCCCTGGCCCCCGAAGTCATCGCCGGGACCGCGGGCGTTGAACTGACGGTGCTCGACAGCACCGACCCGGATCAGGTGGCATCCGCCCTCGCGGACCGGCTGGCCGAAACGGCCATCGTTGTGTCCTCGAAGTCGGGGTCGACGGTGGAAACCGATTCGCAGCGCCGGATCTTCGAGCACGCCTTCACCGAGGCCGGTATCGATGCGAAGAGCCGGATCATCGTGGTGACCGATCCCGGTTCCCCGCTGGAGCAGGCCTCCCGCGAAGCCGGGTACCGTGCAGTCTTCAACGCCGACCCGAACGTCGGCGGCCGCTTCTCGGCCCTGACGGCCTTCGGCCTGGTGCCCTGCGGGCTCGCGGGCGTGGACATTCAGGCGTTCCTGGACGAGGCCGAGGAAGCTGCGGAACTCCTCAACGAGGACTCCGAGGACAACATCGGGCTGGCGCTCGGCTCCGCCTTGGGCGGGACGAACCCGCTGCGCGACAAGATTGTGATCGCCGAGGACGGGTCCGGGATCGTCGGCTTTGCGGACTGGGCGGAGCAGCTGATCGCCGAGTCCACCGGCAAGAACGGCACCGGCGTGCTCCCGGTCGTCGCCGGCCCGAACTCACCGGAGACGAAAATCGGGGCCTCCGATGTCCTGGTCGTCCGGCTCGTCGCGGCAGACGCCGACGTTGAGCTCGGCGAGAACGAAGTTGCCATCGCCGGCGGCCTGGCCGCGCAGATGATGGTCTGGGAATTTGCCACCGCCGTAGCCGGCCGGCTGCTTGGCATCAACCCGTTTGACCAGCCCGACGTCGAAGCCGCCAAGGTGGCTGCGCGCGGACTGCTCGACGCCCAGCCGGAACCCATTGCCGCCAACTTCACCGACGGTGCCATTGAGGTCCGCGGCGGCGACTGGCTCGGCAGTGCGGCAACGGCCGCCGACGCCGTCAGCGCCCTGCTCGGTGAGCTCGGCGAGGACAGCTATCTCAGCGTCCAGGCTTACTTCGACCGCCTCGCGTTCGCGTCCTTGGAGGGCATCCGTGACGAGCTGGCCGCGGTCAGCCGGCGCCCGGTCACCTTCGGGTGGGGTCCGCGGTTCCTGCACTCGACCGGCCAGTTCCACAAGGGCGGACCGGCGATTGGCGTTTTCCTCCAGGTGACCGCAGCGGCCACGACCGATCTCGCCATTCCGGAGCGTCCGTTCAGCTTTGGTGAACTCATCGCGGCACAGGCCACCGGCGACGCCCAGGTCCTGGCCGAGCACGGCCGGCCGGTCCTGCGGCTGCACCTGACAGACCGCGCCGCCGGCGTCAGTCAACTGCAGGAGATCGTCACATCGCTCGTCGGCCAGGCCGCGTCCCCCACCGAAAGCTAAGGCACCCACTCCACCATGCCAGAAACATATAACGGCGGCAGGACCGCGGGAGGCCCG
>CAVYMG010000007.1:0-14421 GCA_963769515.1 uncultured Actinomycetota bacterium | reverse complement strand
ACCACGGCGCCCGCGGGATTCGTCGATGCGCCGGAAGATCTCCGCCTGACTGCCTCAAGCCCCGCCATCGACCGGGCCGCCGCGAGCCCCTTCGACGCCGATCTGGGCGGCCGCGCGGCCGTCCAGAAGGGCGGCTGCTCGGGGACCAAGGCGCCCGACGCCGGGGCCTACGAGTTTTCCCCTTCCGGCTGCTGATAGGCCGCGCCCGTCCGGCGCAGCGGTGCGGCCCCCTGGCGGTGCCCCGCCAGTTTGACAGCTGATCACTGAACCGGTTAAGTTACTCGTATCACTTAACCGGTTCAGCGCGGAGCTTTACGGCTGGACCCAATCCGGGAGGGGCTGGCCCATGGCAGTCACCATCAGCGACGTCGCCCAGGCGGCCGGTGTCAGCAAAGGCGCTGTCTCCTATGCCCTCAATGGCCAGCCCGGCGTCAGCCAGGACACGCGGGACCGCATCCTGAAGGTAGCCAAGGACCTGGGCTGGACCCCTAGCCTTCGGGCCAAGGGCCTCTCCTCTGCAAAGGCGTACGCCCTGGGCCTCGTAGTGGCCCGGGACCCCTCGCTGCTCGGCACGGACCCCTTCTTCCCGGCCTTCATCGCCGGCATTGAGACGGCGCTCGCCGAGCACGATTACACCCTGGTTTTGAGCGTCGCGACAGCCCCGGGGGCGGAGGAACGCAGCTACCGCAAACTGGCGGACAACGGCCGGGTCGACGGCGTCATCCTCACCGACGTCCGCCGCCACGACTCCCGCATCGCGCTGCTCCTGGAGCTCAAGCTCCCCGCCGTCACGCTGAACCGGCCCGACGCCACCTCGCCGTTCCCGGCTATATCGGTCGACGAGGAGGCAGGCATCAAGGCCGCGGTGGAACACCTGCTGGCTTTGGGGCACACCAGAATCGCGCACGTGGGCGGCGGACAGGAATACATCCACGGGCGGAGCCGCCGGGCGGCGTGGGAGCGCGCCATGGCCAACGCCGGACTCCCGGTAAATCTCTTCGCGCCTGCTGATTTCACGGCAGCCGGTGGCGCAGCCGCCACCGCAGAGCTGCTTCGCCGGCCGGACCGTCCCACGGCCATTGTTTACGCCAATGACCTTATGGCGACCGCCGGCCAGTCGTATGCGCAGGGCCTCGGACTCAGCGTGCCGGGCGACCTGTCCATCACCGGCTACGACAACGCCGAATTCACGCAGTATCTGAACCCCCCGCTCACGACGCTCGCCACGGACCCGATGCTCTGGGGCCGCGTGGCCGCCGGGGTTCTCCTGAAACAGCTGAACGGAAGCCATGGCAGTGAGGACATCGCCCTCCCCGCCCCGCAGCTCCTGGTCAGGGCGTCAACGGGTTCTGCGCCCGCCTAGCCGCCGTTCCTCCACCTTTCCCGCACCACTACTTGAACCGCACGAACACCCCGATACCCTCCCAAGGAGACGCAATGAAGCGCTTTTCGACTGCCACGCGCGTACTGTCCGTGGCTGCACTGACCGTGATGGGCGCAGGCCTCGCCGGCTGTGGAGGCGGGGCAGACGGCAGCAGCGCCGAATCCGCCACCACGGCCAAGGGCCCCATCAAGATCTGGTACTCGAACAACGAGTTCGAGGTGAAGTGGGGCAAGGCCATGGTCGAGGCGTGGAACGCCGCGCACCCGGACCAGTTGGTCGATGCGCAGGAGATTCCCGCCGGCAAGAGCTCGGAGGAAGTCATCAGCGCGGCCATTACCGCCGGAAACGCCCCGTGCCTGGTCTTCAATACCGCACCCGTCGGCGTGCCCCAGTTCCAGAAACAGGGCGGGCTGGTTCCGCTGGACTCCTTCCCTGACGGCGTCCAGTACATCAAGGACCGCACCGGCGAGCTTGCGGAACAGTACAAGTCCGCCGACGGCAAGACCTACCAGATGCCGTGGAAGTCCAACCCGGTGGTCCTGTTCTACAACAAGGACCTGTTCGCCAAGGCCGGCCTGGATCCCGAGAACCCCCAGCTAGGTACGCATGCCGAGTTCCTGCAGACGGCACGGACACTGGTGGACTCGGGCGCCGTAGACAACGCCGTCTGGCCCTCCCCGGCGAGCGATTTCTACCAGTCATGGTTCGACTTCTACCCGTTCTACGCCGCCAACGCCCAGGGCACCCAGCTGGTACAGGACGGCCAGGCAACTTTCGACAGCGAAGAGGGCAAGCAGGTCGCCGGCATGTTCGAGACCCTCTACAAGGAAAACCTGGCTTCCAAAGAGGTCTATCAGGGCGATTCCTTCGCCGAAGGCAAAGCCGCCATGTCCCTGGCCGGGCCATGGGCCATCGCGGTCTACAAGGACAAGGTCAACTGGGGCGCCGTCCCGGTGCCGGCAGCCAGCGCCCAGACCGACGGCTACACCTTCGCTGATGCCAAGAACGTTGCCATGTACTCCGCCTGCGAGAACCAGGGCACGGCCTGGGACGTGCTGAAGTTCGCCACCAGCAAGGAACAGGACGGTGAGCTCCTCGCCGCGACCGGCCAGATGCCGATGCGCCAGGACCTCCCGGCAGCCTACGCCGAGTACTTCGCGGCAAACCCGCTGTACACGCAGTTCGCTGACCAGGCCGGCCGGACCGTCGAGGTTCCCAACGTGTCCAACTCGGTGGAAATCTGGCAGACCTTCCGCACCGCGTACGCCAAGTCCGTGATCTTCGGCAATGACAGCATCGACAACGCGTTCAAGGGTGCCGCCGAGAAGATCAACCAGCTGGCAGCGCAGAAGTAGCCGGTGATCGTAGATGTCGCTTCGCTCAGCTGACGGCGGGACCTCCCCCGGAGGCCCCGGCCTGCAGGCCCCGGCAGGGCAGCCGGCGGCCAGGAAACGCAAGAACTTCCTCGGCCGCCAGCCGCTGGGGCTGCTGTTCAGCGCCCCGTACCTCATCTTCGTCCTAGGGGTGCTGGCTTACCCGCTGGGCTACGCCGTATACATCTCCTTTCACGACTACTTCTTCGCCGCGCCGGGCGTCAAGGTCGACCGGCCCTTCGTCGGCCTGGAGAACTACATCGCCGTCCTGTCCGATCCGGCCGTGCAGCGGTCCTTCGCGAACATCGGTGTCTTTATGGTCATCAACGTTCCGCTGACGGTGGGGCTCTCCCTGATCCTGGCGACCGCACTCAACCGCGTGACCAGGCTTAAGACCTTCTTCCGGGTCAGTTACTACGTCCCGTACGTCACGGCGAGCGTCGCCGTCGTGGGGGTGTGGCTGTTCCTGTTCCAGCAGAACGGACTCGTCAACGACCTGCTGGGACCGCTGGCCCCCGAGCCGTCGTGGCTGACGAACTCATGGCTGGCGATGCCCACCGTGGCGCTCTATGTGACCTGGAAACAGCTGGGATTCTTCATCCTGCTGTATCTGGCCGCCCTGCAGAACATCCCGGACGAATTGTATGAATCCGCCCAGGTGGACGGCGGCAACAAGTGGGTCCAGTTCTGGAACATCACCGTTCCGGGCGTCCGGTCGGCCAGTGTCCTCGTGACCCTGCTGGCCACCATCACCGGCGCCAACCTCTTCACCGAGCCGTACCTGCTCACCGCCGGCGGCGGACCGGACGGCGCCTCCACCTCCCCGGTGTTCCTCATGTACCAGAAGGGCATCCTGCAGGGGAACCCCGACCTGGCCGCCGCGCTGGGCGTGGTGCTGGTGATCGGCGTGCTGCTGATCACCCTGATCCAGAAACGCCTCGTGGGCGGGAAGGAGGACTGACATGTCGATTCTTAACAAGCCAGCGGCCACAAGCAGCGGCGACGAGGGTGCTCGCCGCTCCGCCCAGCCGTCCGCCCCGGCCGGGGACTCCCGCGTGGAAAAGCGCAAAAACCTCGGCATCGGCAGTTTCGTGTTGCTGGCGGTGGGAGCGTTTGTGTTCCTGTTCCCCTTCTACTACATGTTCATCGGCTCGCTGCAGACGTCCCCGGATACAACGGTGGCCGGAGCGTTTCCGAACCCGGCCAACATCACCGGCGAGAACTACGTAGACATCAACAACTCCATCAACCTGTTCAAGGGCCTGATCAACTCGGGTATTTTCACCGGCGGCGTCATCTTCTTCACCGTGGTCTTCGGGCTCCTGGTCGGCTACGCCCTGGCGCAGATGGAATTCCGCGGCCGCGGAATGATTTTCGGGTTGATGCTGCTGGTCCAGATGGTGCCGTTCCAGCTGCTCCTGATCCCGCTGTACGTGATGATCGTGCGGGATTACGGCCTCGCCGACACGTATCTGGGCATGATCCTGCCGTTCGCCATCAACTCCACGGCAGTGTTCGTTTTCCGCCAGTACTTCAAGCAACTGCCCTCGACTCTCTTCGAGGCGGCCCGGATCGATGGCGCCTCGGAACTGCGGATCCTTTGGCAGATCGCCATCCCGCTGGTCCGGCCCGCCATCGTTACCGCGATCCTGCTGACCTTCATCGGACCCTGGAACGAGTTCCTCTGGCCGTTCCTGGTCACCAAGGACCAGTCCATCCAGCCGCTCGCGGTCTCCCTGGCCAACTACATCTCCAACATTTCAGCGACGGCGTCCAACCCCTTCGGCGGAATTCTCGCCGGGGCTTGCGTCCTGGCGGCGCCCGCCGTCGCGCTCTTCATTCTCTTCCAGCGTCAATTCATCTCCACCAATATCGGATCAAGCGTAAAGGGCTAACCTATGACTTCCCCCCAAACCCCCACCCTGCCCACCGTCCCCTTCACCCTTACCCGCGCCGGCGTCATCATGAGTCCCGAACCCGGCAACGAGTTCGAGGCTGAGGGCGTGCTCAACCCGGCCAGCGGCCGCGGCCCCGACGGGGAGCTCTACCTGCTGCCCCGTCTCGTGGCCACCGGCAACGTCTCCCGCGTGGGACTGGCCAAAATCGTAATCGAGGACGGCGTCCCCACGGGCGTCGAACGCGAGGGAATCGTCCTGGCCCCCGACGAGGGATGGGAACGCGGCCTGAACAATGCCGGCACCGAAGACCCCCGCACCACGTGGGTGCCCAGCCTCGGCAAGCACCTCATGACGTACGTTGCCTACGGCCCGCTGGGCCCGCGGCTCGCCTTCGCCCACTCCGAGGACCTGCGCAGCTGGGAACGGCTGGGCCCGTGCCTCTTCGGCTACCAGGCCGACCTCTCCCTGGACCTGAACCTGTTCCCGAACAAGGACGCCGTGTTCTTCCCGGAACCGGTCAACGACCCCGACGGCGTGCCGTCCTACGCGATGCTGCACCGCCCGATGTGGGACCTCGGCTGGATCCGCGAAGGCGAGGGCGAACACCTGCCGGCCGGTGTCACCGACAACCGCCCCGGCATCTGGATCTCCTACGCGCCGGTCGCCGACGTGGAAAAGGACATCCGCAACCTCGTGCACATGGCCAAGCACCGCCTCGTGGCGCTGAGTGAATTCCCGTTCGAGGAACTCAAGATCGGCGCCGGCCCCGCCCCCATCCGCGTGGACGAAGGCTGGCTGCTGATCCACCACGGTGTCGCCGGCGCCCTGGAGAAGTCCGCCTTCGACCACCAGCAGAAGGTCAACTACACCGCGGCGGCCATGATCCTCGACGCCGATGACCCGTCCCAGGTCATTGCGCGCAGTGACAAGCCGCTGCTGGCGCCCGAGACCGAGGATGAAATCTCCGGAATCGTGCCCAACGTCGTCTTCCCGACCGCGATCGAAAAGATCGGCGAGCAGCTGTTCGTCTTCTACGGCATGGCCGATTCCAAGATCGGCGTCGCCAAGCTCGACCGGATCCCCTCCGGAGCCTAAGAGCCCGGCAACAGGGGCCGGCGGCGACGCCGGCCCCTGTTGCCCTGCCCTGACCCGCCCGAGCCAGACCCCCAAGGAGCACCGATCATGCAGCACGCCGTCCGCCCGAAACTGAAAACCCAAGTCCAGGCCATTGCGGTCACCGCCTCCGTGCTGCTCGTCGGAGCCGGAGCCGGCGCCGCGACGGCTGCACCGGCTCCCCGGCCGGCGCGCCGCCGTCGGACAAACCTCACCGGCCGCGCCGGACTCCGGAACCCTGACCAACCTGGGGCACCTGAATTTCCTGATGGATACCGTTCCGCTGAAGCCGGTGGCGGGCCACACCACGTACCGGCTGGCCGAACAGCCCTCGGCCCAGGCGCCATGGACCTACGCGGACAAGAAAGCGGACGGCAGCTACGCCCGGATCGGCGGCGGAGATCTCGATCCGGCCACCGGCCACTGGAGCCAGGGAGCGTTACAATGCCGACGACATCTCCCGTGCCGCCGTGGTCTACCTGCGGCACTGGCAGCAGAGCGGCGACGCCGCGAGCAAGGAACGCGCCTTCCAGGCCCTGCGCTCGCTGGCATACCTGCAGACGACCGACGGACCCAACGCGGGGAACGTGGTCCTGTGGCAGCAGGACGACGGCACCCTGACGCCCAGCGCCAAGCCGGTGGAACTGCCGGACCCGTCCGATTCCGCTGAATCGTACTGGCTGGCCCGGACTGTCTGGGCGTTCGGGGAAGGCTACGCGGCCTTCGCCGCGGCGGACCCGGAGTTCGCGGCGTTCCTGCAGGAACGGCTGCACCTCGGCCTCGCCGCGCTGAACAGGCAGTCCCTCGCCAAATACGGCAGCTACGACACCGCCGACGGCGCCCGGGTCCCGGCCTGGCTGATCGCCGGCGGCGCCGACGCCTCGGCCGAGGCCGTGCTCGGGCTGGCCGCCTACATCAAGGCCGTCCCGGCGGACAGCGTCGCCACGGCGGCCCTGTCCCAACTGAGCGAAGGCATCGCCGCGATGTCCTCCGGCTCCACCACAGAATGGCCGTTCGGGGCCATCCTGCCCTGGAACAAGTCCCGGACCCTGTGGCACGCCTGGGGCGGCATGGCCCCCGCCGCCGTCGCCACGGCCGCCGACGTCCTGAACCGGCCACGGCTGCTCGACGCGGCCGTGCGGGACTCGGCCCAATTCACCCCGCAACTACTCGCCGCCGGCGGACCGGACAACGCGTGGAGCCCGACGCCGGGCGAGTCCCAGATCGCGTACGGAGTGGACTCGCGGGTCCAAGGACTCGTGGCCACCGCGAAGGCGGCCGACGCCCCGGGCCTGCTCGACCTTGCCGCCGTGTCGGCAGGGTGGTTCTTCGGCGCCAACCCCAGCGGCGCGCCGGCGTACAACCCCGCCACCGGTACCGCCATCGACGGCATCGAACCCGACGGCCGGGTCAACCCCAACTCCGGCGCCGAATCCACGATCCATGCCCTGCTGACCATGCTGGCCCTCGACGCCGACCCGGCCCTGAAGGCGCGGGCACTGGGTATCACCCGCACGGTCTCAACGCACGGACTCAGCGTTGTCGAGGCCGAATCCGGCACGATCACCGGTCCCGGGCACGTCGTGCGGCCGGCCTCGGCCTGGACCGGAGAAGCCAACCTCTCCGGCGGCGCCTATGTCGCTTTGTCAGCGGGAGGGTCCCTGACCGTCCCGCTGCCGGCCGCCGATGAACCCCGCAACCTCTACCCGATCATCAACCAGGGGATCAGCCCCTCCGGCAGCACGTCCTGGACCTCCAGCAAGGGCAGGCTGGGCACCACCCGGAACGGCGGCGCCGGGGACCAGGGAATCACCGATGCGCCGGGCCTTCTTTTCCCCTTCGCCCTCCAGCGGGCACTCGGCGCCGGAGCCGGCGCCGTCGTCGGCAGCACCGACGGTGACGTTGCGCTGGATGCCGTGCTGATCCAGCCGGAGATCTCAACCGTGTCCGTCTCCGGGCCGGGCGGGGACTCGACGCTGTACGTCAGCGCCGCAAAGTCCACCGCGGTCAAGCAGGTCCAGGTCCCGGCCGGTCACACCCTGGAACAGCGCCAGTTCGACAACAGCGGCCGGCCTGTTCCCGGGCAAACGCGGCGACGCCGGTGCCGGTCCGGGCCGTGTCATGATCGCTCCCGGGGGATTCACTGTGGTGACGATCGTCGCCGGCTGACCGGACATCCGGCCACCCGTCCACCCGGACATCCGGCCACCCGGACGCTCGTAAGCGCGGGCGTCCGGGTGGCCGCGCGGTCCCTCGCCGGACCGGTGCCTTCGGATTTTACCGAGTTGCAACAATAGGGACACCCGCATGAAACGGGGCGGGCGGATACTGGAAGTAGTCCGAAAAGGACGCTTCTCATGCCGCATTGGGGATTACCCGAAGGACTCCGCGCATGCCCACTCCGCTTAACCAGTCCCTGGCAGACTCTGCCCTCCTGACGAAATCGCTCCCGCTCGGTCTGCTCCGTGCTTTTGTGCAGACCGACGCGGCGGACGACGGCCTGACGCCGCACCTGCTGGCCGAACTCAAGGTCCTGGCCCGCACGCCCGGGCTCCTGGTGGCCTGTAACTACGGCGGCACCTTGTGCGAAGCGGAAGGCATCTCCACCGAGACCCTGCCGCTGGGCAGTGCCGCAATCGCCCTGCGTGCCCTGGCCGCCCTGCCCAATACCCACGCTGCCGTCATCTCCGGCCGCTCCCTCCGCGACCTCGCCGCCGTTTCCCGGCTGCCCGCGGAGGTGCACCTCGTGGGATCCCACGGTGCCGAGTTCGACATGGGCTTCGCCCACGAAATCTCGCTCGCGACCGAATCCGTCCTTCAGCAGGCCAGCCTGGCACTTTCTGAGACAGTGGGGGCGTACCGGGGTGTCAGCATCGAACGGAAGCCTGTGGCCGTCTCCGTGCACACGCGGTCCGCCGCGCCGGAGATCGTGGCGCTCGCCACCGAAAAAGCCCTACACATCGCCCGGGCGCACGGCCTGCATTTCATCGTGGACGGGTCAGTCCTGGACCTTAGCGCCACGGAGCCGACCAAAGCCACGGCACTGGAACACCTGCGGTCCATGCTGGGCGTCAGCGCGGCCCTCTATGCGGGGGACGCGTACAGCGACGAGCTGGCCATGGCCACCCTCCGGGGCCCGGACATGGCCCTGCACGTCGGCGACGGGGACACAGCGGCGGCCCACCGGCTCCGGGACCCGGAGTCCTTCGCCCGGGTTCTGGCGGTCCTGTTCGAACTGCGGCGCGCCTGGCTTTTCGGTGAGGACGCCGTGGGCCTGGAACGGCACTCCATGATCGGGAACGGCGCATCGACGGCGCTGATAACGCCGGACGCCAAGGTCTGCTGGATGAGTCATCCGCTGCCGGACTCCGGCTCACTCTTCGCCCACCTCCTCGGTGGCGATGCAGCAGGGCATTTCTCCGTGGCCCCGGTGAAATCGTCGGAGGTCCTGGGCCAGCGCTATGTCGACAGCACCATGATCGTGGAGACCCGCTGGGCGGACGTGACCGTGACGGACTACCTGGAGCCGGCGCCGGACGGTATCACCAGCCTCGTCAGGGTGCTCTCCGGCACCGGCACGGCCAGAATCGTGTTTGCACCTCGGCCCGACTACGCCAATGCCCCCTTCAACATGGAAATGCGCGGTGCCGAACTGCACGTGGTGGGAACGGCGGATCCGATCGTGTTGCTGGCGCCCGGGGTGGATTTTGAGCTCACGTCGGACGGCCGTCACGCGACGGCGACCGCCGTCGTCGAGCTGAGGGAGGGCCCGGTCGTCCTGAACCTGCGCTGCGGCGACACGGCACCCGAGCCTGCCGTTCCCGACAGCGAAACCGGCCGGCGGTCCGCCGTCGCGCATCACTCCCGCCGGTGGGTGCAGGATTTGACGTTGCCCCGGGTGAAGCCGTCCCTGGTCCGCCGGTCGGCGCTGGTGCTGCGGGCCCTGGTCCACGAACCGACGGGTGCGGTGCTGGCCGCACCCACCACCTCCCTGCCGGAGGGGATCGGCGGGACCCGGAACTGGGACTACCGGTATTGCTGGCTGCGGGATGGATCCATGACAGTCAACGCACTGGTGGATCTCGGCTCAACCGTCGAGGCGGAAGGCTTCCTGGCCTGGCTCGGCAGGATCGTGGCGCAGGCCCTGGGGCCGGAATGGCTGCACCCGCTGTACTCGGTGACCGGGGCACCGTTGTCCACCGAGGCCGTCATCGACTCTCTGCCCGGCTATGCAGGATCACGCCCCGTGAGGATCGGCAACGCAGCGGACCACCAGGTGCAGCTGGACGTGTTCGGGCCGATTGCCGAGCTCATCGATGCCCTAAGCGCCCGTCAGGGCATTCTCTCCGACGCGCACTGGGAGCTGCTGGTCCAGATGGCCTCGGCGGTCCTGGCCCGCTGGCACGAGCCGGACCACGGGATCTGGGAGGCCCGGCGGGCGCCCCGGCACCACATCTACACCAAGGTGATGTGCTGGGTGACGCTGGACCGGGCACTGCGCACGGCCGCCCGTCACGGCCGGGAACCGCTGCCCGCCTGGGCGCCGGCTGCGGACGCCATCCGCGAGGAAGTCCTGCGCGAAGGCTGGGACGAAAGCGCCTCCTCCTACACAGTGGCCTACGACAGCCCGGACCTGGACGCCGCCGTGCTGCATATCGGACTCTCGGGCCTGCTGGACGTCACCGACCAGCGGTTCCTGGACACGGTCACGGCCGTCGAGCGCGAACTGCGGGTTGGGCCCACCGTCTTCCGGTACCGGTACGACGACGGGCTGCCGGGCCTTGAGGGCGGCTTCCACATCTGCACCACATGGCTGATCGAGGCCTACGTGGCGGTGGGCCGGATTGAGGAGGCCTGGGACCTGTTCGACCAGCTGGTGAACCTGTTCGGGCCCACCGGGCTGCTGCCGGAAGAGTACGATCCCGGGACGGAAACGCATCTGGGCAACCACCCCCAGGCGTACTCGCACCTGGGCTTCATCCGGTGCGCGCGGCTGCTGGATCAGCACCAGAAAACGTAGCTGCGCGCGGCGGCGGAGCCGGTGCTTATTCGCAGGCGATGCCGTCGCCGTCGCCGTCCAGGCCGCTGTTGTAGCCGGGTTGGCCCGCGCGGATCGGCGCGGCTCCGGCCGCACGGGCTGCGGCGCAGGTCGCATAGGCGGCGACAGCCGGGCGCCTGCGCCGGCGAGTCCGGTGCCGGTGCCTCCGGGCAATCACTGAGCACCCGGGCCATGGCGTCGCGCTCGGCCGCGGTGACCCAGAGCTGGTAGCTGGACTTGACCGTGATCTGCCGGGCGACGTACTCGCAGCGGTAGGACTTGTTCGGCGGGAGCCAGGTCGCTGCGTCACTGTCGCTCTTGGCATTATTGGCCGGACCGTCCACGGCCAGGAGATTCAGCGGATCGTTGGCGAAGGCGAGGCGCTGGTCTGCGCTGAACTGCTGACCGCCCTTCTGCCAGGCATCGCTGAGGGCCACGACGTGGTCGATCTGCACGGCGGTGCTGGTCTCGGCGCCGCGGAGGAAGTTGATGGGCTTGGCCGTGTAGGGGTCGTTGAGGACTCCGGAGAGCACCACGCATTCCTTGGTGCCGGGTTTCAGGGCGATCGAGGCGAGGTCCCGGCGGAGCATGTCGTTGCGGGTGTCACAGCCGTTGCGATCAACATCGGCCCAGGCCGGGCCGAACTCATCCCGCGAATAGCCCGTCTTCGGCGCCCGGCCCTTCACGGGCAGGGCGGCCAGGGCCTCAAGGGCCTGACGGGCGTCAACGGCATACGCCGGTGCGGCGGTTCCTGGCTCAGGGGCGGCCGCGGCCGGGTCGTTCGCCGGCGCGATCGCGGCGCCGGTGCATGAGGTGACGGCGAGCAGCAACAGCCCCGCGGCCGCGCGGGCAACCCAGGGGCCGACGCCGCTCTTTGTGGTGTTATGCCCAACCTGCAAGATATTCCTCAATGCGTATATATAACGGAGTTCCGAACCATCGAGTTTACCGGCCAGCCCCGGGCCGGGCGCCGTCCCACGCCGCCCACCCACCTACGCTCCCTCACATTCCGCAGCGTCGGTAAGGGCGGTGCTTCAGGCGAGGAGGAAAGCCACGGAAACCATAACGGGAACGGCCATCACGGTGGTGACCAGGACGGTGTCCTTGGCGACGGTGAGGCCGGTCCCGTAGCGACTGGCCGCAACGTAGACGTTCTGCGCGGTCGGCAGTGAGGCCGTCACCACAACTGCAAAGAGCGCCTGCTCCTTCCATCCCCAGGGAGAACCGGGCGAAGAGATAGGCCACCAGCGGATAGACGATGAGCTTGAACCCGCTGGCCAGGAGCGTGTCGAGGCGGCGTCCGGCAGTTGCCGAAAGGGGCCTGGAACCATCGAGGCTCATGCCGAAGGCGATCAGCATGGCCGGGATCGCGGCCCCGCCGATCAGATGGATGGGCTCCATCATTAGCTCCGGTACGCGCCAGCCGGTTCCAGCCACCAACAGTCCCAGCCCGGACCCCACGATCATCGGATTCCGCAGAATCATGAGCAAGAATCCTACCGGAGTGGTGCGGTGCGTACTTATTGTGGCGTCCAGTGCCATCAGGAAAACCGGTGTGAAGAATGCCAGTTGAAAAATCAGCAGCGGTGCGACGTAGCTCGCATCGCCGAGGACGAAGACTGCGATCGGGATGCCGAGATTTGCGGAATTGGCGAGGGAAGCGCTCATCGCCCCCACGAGGGATTCCGGCGCCGGGCGTTTGAGCAGGAAGCGCACCACGCCGAAGAACAGCGCCGCCGTCGTCAGTGCCGCAACTGCCGTCACCAGCAAGGGGGCCGCGAAAACGTCCTCAAGTTCGGCCTTGCTGAGCGTTTCGAATAACAGCGCGGGGCTGGCAACAAAGAAGGTCAGGGAGCTCAGTACCGAGCGGGCGTTCTCGCCCAGGATGTTCCGCCTCCCGACGAACATCCCGACGAGGATGATGAACCAGACGACGAAGAAGCCGGCAAAGACGCCTAACACTCCGGCCTCCAGGCGGGCATCCGCGTGGCGGCGGACGGGGAGGGGGCAGAAGTCACTACCCCAGACTAATCAGGTTTTCAGGCCGCATCCGTATTGCGGGACGCAGGCCGGGCGTCAGTTCAGGGCGGCGTTGTTCAAGGCATGCGGCGCGCGCATCAGCCCGGGAGTGATGCCGTCCGCGGGGTCATTACCGATCTGGACAATTTTGTTGTCCGCATCCACATGGACCACCTTGGGCGAATAGGCCTTCGCCTCTTCCGTGGTCATTTCGGCATAGGTGATCAGGATGACAATGTCATTTTCCTGCATCAGGTGGGCGGCTGCGCCGTTGATCCCGATGACGCCTGACCCGCGTTCGCCGGCGATAGTGTAGGTCTCCAACCGGGCGCCATTGGTGACATCAACGATTGCCACGAGTTCCCCGGGCAGGATGTCGGCTGCCTCCAGCAGGTCCAGATCCACGGTGACGGAACCGACATAGTGAAGGTCCGCGTGCGTGACCGTGGCGCGGTGGATCTTGGACTTAAACATTGTGCGTTTCATAACCAGTCCAGTCTAGCGCGGGACCTCGCCCGGCGCTGTGGCGGATGGCACAGCACCAACGAATGGCGGCGATCAGCTGACCGGTCCCGCGGCCGAGACGGCCGGGGCGATTGACTTTGCCGTCGCGGCCAGGATCTCCCGGGTGACGACAATCGCAGGCCGGCTGGCGCTGGACCGCCGGGCCGACGTGAATACCGTGCGCCGCGGCTCACCCGGCAGGTCAAGCAGCTGAGCTGAAGTCCCGCGTCCGGTCCATACAAGGTCAGGCATGAGGGCCACGGCATTGCCGGATTCGATCAGCCGGATCTGTGCCTGCAGGTCGGCCGTCTCGAAGCGCACGTCGGGCTCAAAGCCGGCGCTGCGGCAGGCCTGTTCGGCCCAGTGGCGTGACGCCGCACCGCGCGGCTCCATGACCCAGGGCAGGCCGGCCGTGTCCTGCAGCGTTTTGATGGGGCCGCGGTCCCCGGCCGCAGGGGGTACAGCGAGGCGGATCGCGTCGCTGGTCAGCGCGATCCGGTCCAGATCCGTGTAGCGGGGAGCCGCGTGACCGGGGTACTGCTCGGCGATCACCAGGTCGAAGTCCCGGGCCCAGGTGTCGTGCAGCGCGGTTTCCGGTTCGCGCTGCGTCATTTCAATCCTGACCTCCGGGTACCGTGCGGACATCCGGGTCAGGGCGCCGGGCATCAACGCGAGGGCGGCTGATTGGAAGACGGCAATCCGCACGGTGCCGGTCACTGTGGTGAGCGAGGCTGCCAGGTCTGCCTCGGCCCGGTCCATGGTTTCCAGGAGTTGTGCCGTGTGGGCCACGAGAACCTCGGCCTGCGGCGTCAACTGGACCCGGCGCCCGGTTTTCCGGAGCAACTCGACACCGACTTCCTTCTCCAGCAGGGTCAACTGCTGGGAAACCGACGAAGGGCTGTACTGGAGTGCCGCGGCGACCTCTGCCAGGGTGCCGCGGATCTTCAGTTCCCGTAACAGGCGCAACCGCCGGACGTCGAGCATTGGGTCCCCTTGTAGGTGCTAACGAAAGTTTGAAGGAAGGTTTACTTTAGCTAACGCAATGGCCGGGACGCTGCGTCCGGCCGTGTCATACTGCCGTCGCGCCCAGAC
>CAVYMG010000006.1:0-12010 GCA_963769515.1 uncultured Actinomycetota bacterium | reverse complement strand
CGACGTCGGTGGTGTAGGTCCGGCCGTTTTCCAGCGCGAGCCACGGCGCGGCGGCAGGGGACCCGTCCACCGTGAACGCGACGAAAATGTCCTTGGCGAAGTAGCGGGGATCGTTGAAGCTGGGCCGGAAGACGAACCGGTCGTCCTGGTCGTAGCCGCCGTAGGGATTGGAAGCGTAGTCGCGCCGGTGGCCGGTGTTCTCGCTGAGGATCATTGCGGAGGGGTGCTGGGCTTTGATCTCGCCGACGCTCAGCAGCTGGAACTTGTGCAGCGCCAGCTGGTGGCCGAAGTGGGTGCCGGCGAGGGCTTTGCCGGTGCTTTGCTGCCAGAGCGTCTCGGTGCTGCGGTCGAACATCACCAGGTTGCTCTCCAGCAGCCCGCCGCTCACCCCGAAGGTGGTGGCTTCGCCGCCGGGGAGGACACGGTCGAACACGATGGCGCTGCCGCAGAGCGGGCAGAACGTCACGGCAACAGGCTCACCGTCGATGGTGTCGTTGACGATTTCATGCCAGACCAGGATGTTGTACGGGTAGGCCTTGGTTTCGGTGCTGCCCTCGAGGAGCAGGGCCTGGACGTTGTCCGGCCGGGCGAACTCGGAGACCGGCACGAAGGCCGGGTTGTCCAGGGCCGGGATGCCGTCCTTGGCCGGACCGCCGCTCAGGACGTTGGCAATGGCAGGATCGGCGCGGCTGAAGTCGGTGTTCGGGAAGGACTGGCGGAGGAAGTTCGGCACGTCGGCGACGTCGGCGCCCTGCGGGTTCCGTGAGCCCTGACCGGTCTGCTGGTCCTGGGCGGCGTCGATGAAGCCGCGTTCCAGTGCCACGGTGCCCAGGAAGCCGCGCTCGATCAGCCAGGTTTCGATGGTGCGGATCTGCCCGGAGGCGATCAGCAGGCCCACCAGCACCAGGAAGACGCCGAGGCCGCGGCGGAACATGCCGGTGGGGTTCGTGGCCCAGCCGAGGCGCTTGGTCACTTTGCGTCCGCCCAGGGCCACGAGCAGCAGGACGGCGGCAAGGCCCACCGTGTAGGCGGCGAGGTTGCTGAGCCCCACGGTGAAGTTGGCCGGGAGGACGACGGCGAGGATCAGCCCGTAGGTGGGGCTGCAGCTGGTGAAGGCCGGGCCGAGGGAAAACCCGAGGAGCACGTTGCGGGAGGTCCCGGTGCGGGTCGCCGTGCCGGCGGAGAGCCGGCCGGAGGCTTCCGGCAGTTTCAGCCGCTCCGCGATCCAGTCCCAGATCCGCGGGAAGGCCAGCGAGGCGCCGATGAACGCCACCAGGGACCCGGAAATGATCAGCCAGACATTGCTGGGGACGCCCAGCAGCACGGTGGTGGCCTTGATCAACAGCGTGAAGAGCACCACCGAGACGGCCAGGCTGGCGATGATGATGTACGGTGCCTTCCGGTTTTCCTCGGCGGCGGAGCCGGCGAGGACCACGGGCAGCAGCGGCAGCACGCAGGGGGACAGGACGGTGAGGATACCGGCGAGGAAGGCGAGCGGCAGGAGCTCCATGGGGTACCGCCGGCGCTAGCGGATTTCCTGGACGAGGGCGTTCAGATCCCGGCTCAGGCTCCATTTGGCGATCTGCGAGCCGTCCGGCTGGACCTGCACGAGGGTGTGCTGGAGGGTCACGCCGTACTTCTGCTTAAGCGCTGTCTCGGAGTCGTAGTCCACTTTCAGGATCTTGACGCCGGCAGGGATGTTGGCGGCGTTGGCCTCAATATCCGAGGCGAGCAGTTTGCAGGTGGAGCACCACGTGGCGTGGAAGAACAGGACGACCTTTTCAGATTCCGACGCCGAGGACACGGCCTCCGGGGTGTAAGCGGTGAAGCTGCCCGCCTGGGCAGTCCCCGGGGCGGCCGGCTGCCCGGTGTCCGGTACGGCGGAGGAGAGCGTACCGCGGCCTGCGTGCTGGCCTGCGGCGCGGCTTCCGCGGCGGACGTAGCGGGTGCGGTCCCGGCGGGGGCGGCGCAGGAGGAGGCCCCCAGGGCCACCAGGATTCCCGCGACTGCAACGGCCAGGAGTGGTTTCTTCACAGGGTGCACCTTTCAGCGACGGCGGATGGTTCCAGCGTCTTCTGCTCTCACCGTAGCAAGGCCCCGGCCCCGCTTCTGTGTCCCCGAACACAGAACGGCGGCCGGCCGCCGTCGTCCGCTGGATTAGGCTGACACCCATGAACCGGAAGATCACTGTCAGCCTGCCCGACGCCACACTGCGCGAATACCTTCAGCCGCATCCGGACGTCACCGTTCTCGAGTGGGACTTCGCCGGTGAGCCGCCGCAGCCGCGGATCGATATTGTGGTCCCGCCCTATCAGGGCGGCCAGCGGCCCCTGCAGCGGCTGGAGGCCGTGGAAACGGCGTTGGTGCAGAGCCAGTCCATCGGTTACGACGGGGCTGCGGACTTCCTCCCGGCCGGCCACGTCCTCGCCAACGCCGCCGGCGTCCATGAGACCTCGACGGCGGAACTGGCCCTTGCCCTGATCCTCGCCAGCCAGCGCGAGTTTCCCCGCCTGCTGCGCAACCAGCAGGACGGCCAGTGGGACGCCCGGCCCACCGCCAGCCTCGCCGACCGCCGCGTCCTGATCGTCGGCTACGGCGGCGTGGGCAAGGCGATCGAGGACCGGCTCCTGGCCTTCGAGGCCAGCGTGACCCGGGTGGCGAGCCGGGAGCGGACGGACGAGCGCGGCCACGTCCACGGCATCGATGAACTGCACGCGCTGCTGCCGGAGCACGAGATCGTGGTGGTGGGGGTTCCGCTGAGCGATTCCACCCGGCACCTGATCAATGACGACTTCCTCGCGGCTATGCCGGATGGCGCCCTGGTGGTGAACGTGGCCCGCGGACCGGTTGCGGACACCGACGCCCTGGTCCGGCACACCGGCTCCGGACGGATCCGTGCCGCGCTGGATGTCACCGATCCCGAACCGCTGCCGGAGGATCACCCGCTGTGGCGGACCCCCGGCGTGATCATCAGCCCGCACGTGGGCGGGGCGAGTTCGGCGATGCGTCCGCGGATGGGCCGGCTGCTCCAGCGCCAGATCGAGCTCATGCTGGCGGGGGAACCGCCGGTGAACGTGGTGCTGAACGGCTACTCGCACTGCCGTCCGGCCGGGGTCAGAACCCGAACAGCGCCCCGGTGATTTCGCGCGTGAGCTGATGGACGAGGTCGATCCGGTCGGCGCTGTCGGCGTCGTCGGGGCCCCACGTGTAGATGACCACGGCGTAGGAGCGGCCGTCGGCTTCCAGGAGGGCGGCGTCGTGGACGTAGCCTTCCACCACCCCGTACTTGTGGTGGACCGTGATGCGCGGGTCCAGGGCGGCCGGAATGAGATCCTCGTCATTGGTCTCCTGCATGTAGCCCAGCAGTTCCGCGGTGTGGTCGGCGTCCAGCAGGGTGCCGGAGGCAAGCTTCTGCAGCAGGAGTGCCATGTCCTGCGGCGTCAGATCGTTCTCTTCCGGGTCGTAGGTGATGCCGAGGGTGTCGGCATACTCGATCAGTTCGGGGTAGCCGATGTCCCGCATGAGCAGGAGCCAGGAGTCGTCGCTGCTGGTGTTGACCATGGCCTTCAGCTGGAACGCGGCGTTGAAGGAGCCCAGCGGGGTGTCCAGTTCCCGCTCGCCGGTTTCCACCAGGTGGTAGTAGGCCGCCGCGGTGAGGATTTTTGCGGTGCTGGCCGCGGCGTATTCGGTGGTGTCCCCGTAGCTGCGCAGCGTGCCGTCGGCCAGGTCCGCGATTGCGACGCCGATCCGGTGCTCGGGATAGGACTGCCGCAATTTCCCGGATTGCCGCGCCCGGGTCGGCGGCGGCGTGCGGCACGGTGTCCACCACCGGGACGGACTCCGGAGCGGTCGCCCCCGATGACTGGCCGTGCGGCATATCGGCCAGGAAGCCCGACGGCGGCGCCTGCCCGGAGCGGACCGGCGGCGAAGGTCAGGACGGCGGCCAGGATCACGACGGCGGCCGCCCACGCCAGGAACGCGTTGCGCCGGTGGGTACTGGCCGGCGGGGCGGGCCGGTACGGTCCTCGGTGGTTCATGCGGCAGGATCTTTCGCGTCAGGGCTTTCGATCAACGTTAGCCGCCCCGGCTGACATGTCCGTGCAAGGCCCGGGGGTGTTCCGCGTTCATGCCGGAGTTCATGCGGACGCCCGGCTGACGATTGCCCACAGCAACCGGTCGTAAACTGGCACTCGGACCACTGCGTATGGGATGGGTCCTGAGGCGGGAGGCCGGATGCTCTGGAAACTGCTGGTCGAATACCTGCGGCCGCACCGCGGGCTGCTGCTCGCCGTCGTCGTTTTCCAGCTGGCGCAGTCCATCGCGTCCCTGTACCTGCCCACCCTGAACGCGGACATCATCGATGAGGGCGTCGCGAAGGGGGACACCGGGTACATCCTGCGGGTCGGGACCCTGATGCTGGTCATCACCCTGGTCCAGATCGCCTGCGCCGTGACGGCCGTGTACTTCGGTGCGAAGGCGGCCATGGGCGTGGGCCGGGACCTGCGCGCGGCGATTTTCACCCGGGTGGGGGCGTTCTCCGAACAGGAAGTCACCCGGTTCGGCGCGCCGTCGCTGATCACCCGCTCCACGAACGACGTCCAGCAGGTCCAGCAGCTCGTGCTGATGGCCGCCACCCTGATGGTCGCCGCGCCCATGCTGAGCATCGGCGGGGTGATCATGGCCATCCGGCAGGACGTGCAGCTGTCCTGGCTGATCGCCGTGAGCGTGCCGGTGCTGCTGGTGTCGGTCGGGCTCATCATCACCCGGATGGTGCCGCTGTTCCGGCTCATGCAGACCCGGATCGACACCGTCAACCGGGTCCTGCGCGAGCAGCTCACCGGCATCCGGGTGGTGCGGGCCTTCGTCCGGGAGGACGTCGAGACCGCCCGGTTCGGGCAGGCCAACGCGGACGTCACGGACACGGCCCTGCGCGCCGGCCGGCTCATGGCGCTCGCCTTCCCCACGGTGATGCTGGTCCTGAACGTCTCCTCCGTGGCCGTGATCTGGTTCGGCGCGTTCCGGATCCAGGACGGCTCCATGCAGGTGGGCACGCTGATCGCGTTCCTGAGCTACCTCATGCAGATCCTGATGTCCGTCATGATGGCCACCTTCATGGCGATCATGATCCCGCGCGCCGCCGTCTCCGCGGACCGGATCGGGGCGGTGCTGGGCACCGAATCCAGCGTCCGGCCGCCGCTGCACCCGGTGGGTTTCGGTGCCGGGCGGACCGGGCGGGGCGAACTGGAACTGCGCGACGTCGGCTTCGCCTACCCGGGGGCCGAGCCAGCCGGTCCTGGCCGGGATCAGCTTCACCGCCCGGGCCGGGCAGACGACGGCGATCATCGGGGCCACCGGCTCCGGCAAGACCACCCTGGTGAACCTCATGCCGCGGCTCTTCGACGCCACTTCCGGCGCGGTCCTGATCGACGGCGTGGACGTGCGCGAGCTGGACCCGGACCTGCTCTGGGGGCACATCGGCCTGGTCCCGCAAAAGCCCTACCTGTTCTCCGGGACCGTCCGCAGCAACCTGCTCTACGGCAAGCCCGACGCCACCGAGGACGAGCTGTGGCGGGCGCTGTCCATCGCGCAGGCGGAGGGCTTTGTCCGCGAGATGGACGGCGGCCTGGACGCGCCCATCTCGCAGGGCGGCACCAACGTCTCCGGCGGGCAGCGGCAGCGGATCGCGATCGCCCGGGCGCTCGTGAAACGGCCCGAGCTCTACATCTTTGACGACTCGTTCTCCTCGCTGGACACCGCCACGGACGCCCGGCTCCGGCAGGCCCTGCGGAAGAACACCGCCGGGGCCACCCTGGTGATCATCGCCCAGCGGGTCTCCAGCATCACCGACGCGGACCAGATCCTGGTGCTCGACGGCGGCCGGCTCGTGGGGCACGGCACGCATGCGGAGCTGCTGGAGACGTCCGAGACGTACCAGGAGATCGTGAACTCGCAGCTCGCGGCGGAGGAGACGGTATGAGCCGCACCGAGAAGGCCGCGACGCCGGCCGCCTCCTCGTCCGCTGGTGGCGCCGGCGGGGCGCCGCGGGCGCTGGCGGCAACGGGTCTGGCGGCAACGGCGAGCGGATTCCGCGGCCGGCCGGCGGACCCGGCCGCGGCGGCCCGTTCGCCGGGATGAACATCCCGGCGGAGAAGGCGATGAACTTCATCCCCTCCGCGAAACGGCTGCTGGGGGAGCTGCACCCCGAGCGGCTGTGGCTGACGCTGGTAGTGGCGCTCGCCGTCGTGAGCGTGACGTTCTCGGTGATCGGGCCCCGGCTCCTGGGCGAGGGCACCAACCTGATCTTCGCCGGCGTCGTCTCCCGGGACCTGCCCGCCGGGGTCAGCAAGGCCGGAGTACCTCGCGCAGCTCCGCGCCGCGGGGGAGAACCAACGGGCGGACATGCTCAGCGCGATGACGCTGACCCCCGGCACCGGGATCGACTTCACCGCCCTGGCCACGGTGCTGCTGTGGGCGCTCGCGCTGTATGTGCTGGCCTCGGCGTTTATGTGGATGCAGGCATACATCCTGAACGGGATCGTGCAGCGCACCGTGTACCGGCTCCGGGAGCGGATCGAGGCGAAGATCAACCGGCTGCCGCTGCGCTACTTCGACTCGGTGCAGCGCGGGGAGCTGCTCAGCCGGGTCACGAACGACGTGGACAACGTCTCGCAAAGCCTGCAGCAGTCCATCAGCCAGGCCGTCACCTCGCTGCTGACGGTGCTGGGCGTGCTGGTGATGATGTTCCTGCTCTCGCCCACGCTGGCGCTGATCGCGCTCGTGACGATTCCGCTGACCCTCGTGACCACCGCGCTGATCGCGAAGCGCTCGCAGAAGCTGTTCGTGGCGCAGTGGAAGCACACCGGCGAGCTCAACGGCCAGATCGAGGAGACCTACACCGGGCACGCGCTCGTGAAGGTCTTCGGCCGGCAGCGCGAGGTGGAGGAAACATTCCGGCAGAAGAATACGCAGCTGTACCAGGCGAGCTTCGGCGCGCAGTTCGTGTCCGGGCTGATCATGCCGGCCATGACGTTCATCGGGAACCTCGTCTATGTGGGCATCGCCGTGGTGGGCGGCCTGCAGGTCGCGATCGGGGCGATGCAGCTCGGCGACGTGCAGGCGTTCATCCAGTACTCGCGGCAGTTCACCCAGCCGCTGGCCCAGCTGGGGTCCATGGCGAACCTGCTGCAGTCCGGCGTGGCCTCGGCCGAGCGGGTCTTCGACCTGCTGGACACCGAGGAGCAGCTGACGGACCCGGACGTGGCGCTGACGCCGGAAGTGACCCGCGGGCGGCTGGAGTTCGAGGACGTCTCGTTCTCCTATTCGCCGGACAAGCCGCTGATCTCGTCGTTGAACCTGGTGGCGGAGCCGGGGCAGACGGTGGCGATCGTCGGCCCCACGGGGGCCGGGAAGACGACGCTGGTGAACCTGATGATGCGCTTCTACGAGCTGGACGGCGGCCGGATCACGCTCGACGGCGTGGACGTCACCGTCGATGTCCCGGCACGAGCTGCGCTCGCGGATGGGCATGGTCCTGCAGGACACGTGGCTGTTCGGCGGGACCATCCGGGACAACATCGCCTACGGCCGGCCTTCGGCTACGGAAGCCGAAATCCTGGAGGCGGCCAAGGCGACCTACGTGGACCGGTTCGTGCACTCCCTGCCGGACGGGTATGACACCGTGCTCGACGACGAAGGCTCCAACGTGTCCGCGGGGGAGAAGCAGCTGCTGACCATCGCCCGGGCGTTCCTGTCCCGGCCGTCGGTGCTGATCCTGGACGAGGCGACGTCTTCAGTGGATACGCGGACCGAGGTGCTGGTGCAGAAGGCGATGAGCGCGCTGCGGTCCGACCGGACGTCTTTTGTGATTGCGCACCGACTCTCCACCATCCGCGACGCCGACCTCATCCTGGTGATGGAGGCCGGCCAGATCGTGGAGCAGGGGACGCATGCTTCCTTGTTGGAGGCGGGCGGGGCCTATGCGCGGCTGTATGAGGCGCAGTTCGCGGCACCTGTGGCGGAGGTTTAAGGGGGATCAGAATAGCCAAAACGGTTCGCTGCGTACGGTCTTTCGATGAGGGAACTTGACGGCCCAGAAGGTTCGCACCGTTCCCGGGGCATATCGAGTCCGTTCGCAACACGCAAGTAGATTCGAAAGCAGACCATGGTGCGATGTGAGCAGACGAAACCTCGCCAGATATCCCTTCGTTCAGATTGGCGAATGGGGATTGCTTTCAGGCATCAATGCTTGCCCCGAGAAAGTGCGTTGCGCGGCGCAGGAGGCCGGCTTCCGCCGCAACATATTGCGCACGTCACATTTCACGTTTTGCTGACAACGAGGTACAGCCACGAATACAGTCACCTCATTGGACCAGCGGGCGAGAGCCTGCTATGGGGAGGGGTGCAAAATTACTGACTTGAGAGAAGAAAACAATTCCCGCGTGGCCAAGGCTGCCGGCCTGGCCGCAATCGGCGCAGTTGTGGGCATTACAGCTTTCTACCTTGACGTTCATACGACCGCAAAGCAGAACTTCGTGGTGTGGACGCTCATTGTGGCCAGCGGCTCGTTCTACATTGGTTCTGCGGTGAGGCTGTTTAAGGCGCTTACTGCAAAGGCCGCGCCGAACGGGGTCAAACCCGGCTTGGTCGGCTTCTTGGTTCTATACATTTTTATCCACTACTCGGTGGCAACTGCTTCCACCTTGATGGCTGTCGGGATGATGGACCAGAAGGACGTGGGTGCCTTCGCCTTAGTACTACTGGTATTCGCCCTTATCAATGCCCTCGGAGGAGCTATAGGTGGCCTCTTGTTCGGATATATTCTCTATCTGGAACTAGACGAGCGGGGGTGGACTTCTGCAGCCGCATTCATCGTGGCAGTTCTGGCGGGCGCGGTTGAGGCGGCACTCTGCTACGTGGTGCAGTTCAATATCGGGAGCCTCCTCCTGCCCAACATGTGATCCCCCGACGCCACCTTGGAAACGACTCCGAGGGCTTGAGTCGGGTCTTAGGGGTTCTTTAGAGCTACGTTGTTAAACCCACTAGTGCAGGCGGCCTTATGCGGCTCATCAAATTTGAGGGTGTAGGCGGGGGTCTCTGCCGTGCTTGTTCAATCAAGCCAGTATGTCGCGCAGACTGGCCTCGTCGTCGGGCTGGGCCTTGTCGAAGAGCTTCTTCCCGGCCCGGCCCGGTCCACGGCTACGGCGTGGTGCTCGCCTTAGCCGACGTCCAGGCAGATGAAGACATCAGTGTTTTCGTGATTTCCGTTTCCCCTGTACCTCCCAGTCGCAGCAGTTGGTACCAGTGCTGGACTGTCCGCGGTGTCAGAGCCCGGCATCCACGTGGCGCATGACGATCCCAACCTGTCCTGCCTCCGGCGGATCGTCCCGCCGTAGTTTGCCCCGCCTCTGCGCCTAGGCATTTGCCGTTGGGAGACCTGAGCAGAACTACACCACCCGCCGTCTTAGTACACGGACACACAACGCACCGCATACGCCCCCACCCGTAACCTGTTTAGATGCCTCGTTTCGCGCTTGATATTGAGTCCGTCCCCCGCCCCGTCCGCGCCCAAGCCCTCCTGGACGCCGTGAACAACCGGGTGGTCATTGCCGACGGAGCAATGGGCACCATGCTGCAGGCCCGGGACCTCTCGCTGGAAGAAGACTTCCTCGGCCTGGAAGGCTGCAACGAGATCCTCAACGCCACGCGGCCGGACGTCCTCGCGGACATCCACGACGCGTACTTCGCCGTGGGTATCGATGCGGTCGAAACCAACACCTTCGGCGCCAACTGGTCCAACCTCTCCGACTACGGCATCGACGACCGGATTGAAGAGCTCGCCCGCAAGGGTGCGGAGATCGCCCGCGAGCGCGCCGAGGCGGCAGAAACAACTGACGGACGGATGCGCTGGGTCCTGGGCTCCATGGGGCCGGGCACCAAGCTCCCCAGCCTCGGGCACACCAGCTACGACTACCTCAAGCAGACCTTCGCCCTGCAGGCCGAGGGCCTCATCGACGGGGGAGCGGACGCCTTCCTCATCGAAACCAGCCAGGACCTCCTGCAGACCAAAGCCGCGGTCAACGGCTGCAAGCAGGCCATCGTGTCCCGCGGCATCCGGCTCCCGATCTTCGTCGAGGTGACCGTCGAAACCACCGGAACCATGCTGATGGGCTCCGAGATCGGCGCCGCGCTCACCGCGCTCGAGCCGCTCGGCGTCGACGCCATCGGCCTGAACTGCGCCACCGGCCCGGATGAGATGAGCGAGCACCTGCGCCACCTCTCCAAGCAGTCCTCCGTCGCGATCGCCTGCATGCCCAACGCCGGTCTGCCCGTCCTCGGTCCCAACGGCGCGCACTACCCGCTCTCGCCCACCGAACTCGCCACCGCACACGAACAGTTCGTGCGGGAATTCGGCCTGGGCCTGGTGGGCGGATGTTGCGGTACGACGCCGGAGCACCTGGCCGCCGTCGTCGAACGTCTTGCCCCCTTCCGCACCGTCAAGACGGACGCCGCCGGCAACGGCGGCGCCCGCGTCACCACCGAGCGGGAAGCCGGCATCGCGTCCCTCTACCACCACGTGAATTTCGACCAGGAGTCCGCGTATCTGGCCATCGGCGAGCGCACCAACGCGAACGGCTCGAAGGCGTTCCGCCAGGCGATGCTGGAGGAGCGCTGGGACGACTGCGTCGACATCGCCCGCGAGCAGGTCCGCGTCGGCGCGCACCTGCTGGACGTCTGCATCGACTATGTGGGGCGCGACGGCGTGGCGGACATCAAGGAGGTCGTCTCGCGTTTCGCGTCGGCCTCCACCCTCCCGCTCGTCATCGACTCCACCGAACCGCCCGTGCTACAGGCCGGGCTCGAACTCATCGGCGGCCGCCCGGTGGTCAACTCCGTCAACTACGAGGACGGCGACGGCCCGGAGAGCCGCTTTGCGCGCATCATGCCGCTCGTGAAGGAACACGGCACCGCCGTGATCGCCCTGACCATCGACGAAGAGGGCCAGGCCCGCACCACCGAGGGCAAGGTGGCCATAGCCTCCCGCCTGGTCGATGCCCTCGTGGGCGAATGGGGGATGCGGGTGGAGGACATCATCGTCGACGCCCTGACCTTCCCCGTCGCCACCGGCCAGGAAGAGACCCGCCGGGACGGCATCGAAACCATCGAGGCCATCCGCCAGATCACCACGAAGTACCCCGGCATCAACACCACCCTCGGCGTCTCCAACGTGTCCTTCGGCCTGAACCCGGCAGCGCGGATCGCCCTGAACTCGGTGTTCCTGCACGAGGCCGTGCAGGCGGGCCTGACCAGCGGCATCATCGACGCCGCCAAGATCGTGCCGCTCGCCTCCCTCCCGGAGGAACAGCGCAAAGTGGCCCTGGACCTCGTCTGGGACAAACGCGAATACGACGCCGACGGCAACGTCACCTACGACCCCCTGGCAAGCATGCTGGACCTCTTCGCCGGCGTCGACACCGCAGCGCTGAAGGACCAGCGCGCCGCGGAACTCGCGGCGCTGCCCACCGGCGAGCGCCTGCAGCGGCGCATCATCGACGGCGAAGGCAAGGGCCTCGAAGAGGACCTGGACCTCGCCCGCAGCGAAGGCATGACCGCGCTCGGCATCATCAACGACCAGCTGCTCGAGGGCATGAAGGTGGTGGGCGAGCGCTTCGGCGCCGGCGAGATGCAGCTGCCGTTCGTGCTGCAATCCGCCGAGGTGATGAAGAACGCGGTCGCCCTGCTCGAGCCGCACATGGAAAAGTCCGATTCATCCGGCAAGGGCACCATGGTGATCGCCACCGTGCGCGGCGACGTGCATGACATCGGCAAGAACCTGGTGGACATCATCCTCACCAACAACGGCTACAACGTCATCAACATCGGCATCAAGCAGGGCATCGCCGAGATCATCGCCGCAGCGGAGCAGCACAACGCCGACGTGATCGGCATGTCCGGGCTGCTGGTGAAGTCCACCGTGGTGATGAAGGAGAACCTCGCTGAACTGCAGTTCCGC
>CAVYMG010000005.1:0-38226 GCA_963769515.1 uncultured Actinomycetota bacterium | reverse complement strand
ACATGACCGCCCAGCTGGACAGCTACGACATCTCCGGTGCCTGCGACGAACTGCGCGGCTACCTGGACATGCTCACGAACTGGTACGTCCGCCGCAGCCGTCAGCGTTTCTTCGACGAAAACACGGACGCCTTCGACGCGCTCTACACCGCGCTGGAGACCGTCTCCCGCGTGGCAGCATCACTGCTGCCGCTCATCTCCGAAGAAATCTGGCGCGGCCTCACCGGCGGACGCTCCGTGCACCTGGCCGACTGGCCGGACGCCGGGCTGTTCCCGGCCAACCCGGACCTCGTCGCAGCCATGGAACAGGTCCAGCAGATCTGCTCCACCGGATCCTCACTGCGCAAGGCCGCCAACCTCCGGGTCCGGCTGCCGCTGCAGGAACTCACCGTCGTGGCCCCCGGCGCAGACGCGCTGGCGGGCTTCGCCGCCGTCGTCGAGGACGAACTGAACCTGCGCTCCGTCCGCCTGCTCGACGCCGAGACCGCCTCCCCGGAGGAGTTCGGGATCGAGCAGAAGCTCGTGGTCAACGCCCGGGCGGCCGGCCCGCGGCTGGGCAAGAACGTCCAGCAGGCCATCAAGGGCGCCAAATCCGGTGATTGGTCGGTCAGCGAAGAGGGTCTCGTGACCGCCGGCGGGCTGGACCTCGAACCGCAGGAATACACCCTGGAAACGGTCGTTGCCGAGGCCGCGGAAGGTGCCGGATCCCGTGCGGCAGCGGTTCTGCCCGGCGGCGGCTTCGTGGTGCTCAACACCGAGGTCACCCCGGAGTTTGAGGCCGAGGGTGCGGCCCGTGACATGGTCCGCGCCATCCAGCAGGCCCGCAAGGACGCCGGGCTGAACGTCAGCGACCGGATCCACACCACGGTCACCGCCGCACAGGGCATCATCGATGCGCTGCTCGCCAACGCCGGGCTGGTCCAGGCCGAGACCCTGTCCGTCCGGCTGGATACCGTTCCCGCCGAGGTCAAGGAACCGCAGATCACCGTCGACAAAGTAACCGCCGAAGTAGGGGCCTGAGCCATGACCGACGAATTCTCCGTGGAAAGCGTCTACGCCGAACTGCTGGGCCGCGCGCCGGAAAACAAGATGGAGCCGCGGCTGGCGCCGCTGCGCCGGGCGATGGACATCCTGGGGGAGCCGGAAAAGGCGTACCCGATCATCCACATCACCGGCACCAACGGCAAGACCTCCACCGCCCGGATGATCGAGGCCGGACTCCGCGCCCATGGCCTGAGCACCGGACGGTACACCAGCCCGCACCTGTCCAAAGTCACCGAACGGATCAGCATTGACGGCGCGCCCGTCGCGGACGAGACGTTCGTCCGGATCTGGGACGAGATCCGCCCCTACCTGCAGATCGTGGACGCCGAGCTGGACGCCGAAGGCCAGCCCCGGCTGACCTACTTCGAGTGCCTGACCATCCTCGCGTTCGCGGTCTTCGCGGACCAGCCGGTCAACGTGGCCGTGATGGAAGTCGGCCTGGGCGGGATCACCGACGCCACGAACGTCGGCGACGGCCAGGTTTCCGTCGTCACCCCCATCTCCCTGGACCACACTGATCTCCTCGGCGACACCACCGAGGACATCGCGCGCGAGAAGGCCGGCATCATCAAGCCCGGCGGCTTCCTGGTCAGCGCCGCCCAGCCCATGGACGCCGCGCAGGTACTCCTGGAGAAGGCGCACGAGGTCCAGGTCCCGTTCCGGTTCGGGGGCGTGGAGTTCGGCGTAGAGGCCCGGACGGTCGCTGTCGGCGGCCAGATGGTCACCGTCCAGGGCCTCGCGGGCCGGTACGAGGATCTGCTGGTTCCGCTACATGGCGCCCACCAGGCGGAAAATGCGGCGGTCGCGATCGCCGCGCTTGAGGCGTTCTTCGGCGGGGAAAAGGCGCTCGACGCCGAAGTGCTGCAGGAGGCTTTCGCCTCCGTCACTTCGCCGGGCCGTCTCGAGGTGGTCCGCACCGCCCCGACCATCATCGTCGACGCCGCCCACAACCCGGACGGGATCCGGGTCTCCGCGGAGGCCATCCACGAAGCGTTCAACTTCACCAAGCTCGTGGCGGTCGTCGGCGTCCTGAAGGAAAAGGACGCCGAGGAAATCCTCCGCCAGCTCAAGGAATCCCTCGGCGACCTCGCTGCGGAGTACTGCTTCACGCAGTCCAACTCGCCGCGGGCGGTTCCGGCTGAAGACCTCGCGGAACTCGCCCTCGACCTTGGCTTCGGCGAAGACAACATCCACACCGCCGAGAAACTCGACGACGCACTGGAATGGGCCGTGGAGCGGGCCGAGGACAACGAGGATCTGGCCGGTGGCGTGCTGGTCACCGGATCCATCACCCTGGTGGCGGAAGCCCGGATCCTCCTGGGAAGGACGGACGCCTGAGCCATGGCTAAACTGACGAAAGCCCAGCGCGAATGGCGCCCGGGGATGCCCAAAAAACGCCGCTCCACCAAAGTCATGTTTGCCTCGACGGTCCTGCTGCTCGAGGCCTTCGTGGCGATCTTCGGCACCCTCGCGGTGTTCGGGCTCCGGCGCGACGAGTTCGCCCCGGTACTGATCTTCTCGGTCGGGATCGGCCTGGCCCTCGTGTTGGCCTTCACGTGCGCCGTGGTGACCAAGCCGTGGGGGATCGGCCTGGGCTGGATCCTGCAGCTTGTGCTCATCGCCTCCGGGATCTTCGAACCCGCGATGTACCTTGTGGGGGCGCTCTTCGCCGTCGCCTGGTGGTACGGCATCAGGACCGGGATCCGGATTGACCGGGAAGCGGCCCAGCGCGACCGCGAGCAGGCCGCCTGGGAGGCGGCGCATCCGGCCGGGAACGAACCCGAACCCGGCACCCAGAACCCGTAGACTTGTCCCGAATCCACCACCCCTGAACATTGGAGCAGCTGTGAGCATTGAGCGCACCCTAGTCCTGATCAAGCCCGACGGCGTCGTCCGCAACCTGACGGGCAGCATCCTTAGCCGGGTCGAAGCCAAGGGCTACACCTTGGCCGAACTCAAGAAGGTCAACGCGAGCCGCGAGCTGCTGGAGCAGCACTACGAGGAGCACGTCGGCAAGCCGTTCTACGAGCCGCTGGTCGAATTTATGCTCAGCGGACCGGTCGTCGCCGCGATCTTCGAAGGTCACCGGGTCATCGAGGGCTTCCGTTCGCTCGCCGGCACCACCGACCCGACGACGGCCGCTCCCGGCACCATCCGCGGCGACTTCGGCCGCGACTGGGGCCTGGCCGTGCAGCAGAACCTGGTCCACGGCTCCGACTCGGTGGAGTCCGCCGAGCGCGAGATCAAGATCTGGTTCTAGTCTTCCCGCACCCACGAGGTGACAGTTGAGGCCAATGTTCATGGCGAACATTGGCCTCAACTGTCACCCCGTGGTGTTTGGCCGCTCAGTAGCCGGACGTCCCGATGAAGACGGGGAGGAACGCGAAGAAGATGGTGGCGACCACGGCAATGTACAGCAGCGCCGTGATGATCCAGCCTGACTCGCCCAGCAGCCGGCTCGGTCCCGCGGGGAGCCGGATGACGCCGTGGGAGACGTTCCGGGCGGTTGTCCAGACAAAGAGCGGGATCATGGCCGCCCAGACCACCATGCAGAACGGGCACAGCACGTGGATCGAATACAGGGCCTGGGACCAGAGCCAGATGACGAACACGAAGCCGAGTGTCACCCCGGTCTGCAACCCGAGCCAGTACCAGCGGGCAAAGCGGGCGCCGGCGAGGATGCCCATGGCCGTGGTGATGATGACCGCGAACGCCACGATGCCGATGAACATGTTGGGGAAGCCGAAGACGGAACTCTGCGGCGTCTGCATGACCTGGCCGCACGATATCCACGGGTTTACATCGCAGACGGTGACGTGGTTCGGGTCCTTGAGGACTTCGAGTTTTTCCAGCACCAGGCCGCCGGAGGCAAGCCAGCCGACGACGCCGGTGATCAGTAGGAGCCACGCGAACGGACGGTCGCGGGTCATCGTGGGCAAGGCGCTGTCCGCAGCGGCCGGGCCGGGTCGCGACCCACGGTCCGTTGCTTCGCCGGCAGGACTGGAGATGCTGGGCATGGAATATCGGTCCTTTTTATCGGGTGCTTCTGGCCCTGATTGTAGCGCCGCAGCCTGAAAGCGGGCCTGCACGGGCCCTTCCAGGGCCCACGCCGGCCTCAGCCGCAGGGTCCGTGGCGTTTCCGGTGGCCGCCTCCGCCTGCAATGACGGGTCCTGTGAGAGAATGGTCATGGCTGGAACCCGATCCACATCCGGATTCCGGTCCGGCGATTTTGTTGCTAAGACCGCCAATGATGAGCAGGGAGCTGCGGATCCTCTGATTCCAGCTGTCCCGCAATGCCATTGGGCGGCACCTGGTTGTGACGTTTGAGTCAACGGGTTCCACAACAATCTCGCCGGCCCTCCAGGGCTGCCGCACCCGTCTGACGGTGCGAACCTGAGGGTATCCAATTGACTTCTGTCAATGCCTGCGGGTGTTGGCAAATGATTGCCCCAACGGGCGCCGGATGTGGCGGCGCGCCAGGGGCAGGAGTGTCGCCACATATGGATAATGATCAGGTTGTAGCCGTTAACGACGATTCCATCGTTGCCGCAGAAGAAGCTGCCGAGACAGGGGCGGCGACTGCCGCACCGAAGCGGCCGGTCCGGACCCGCCGCAAGTCGGTCATCACCAAGCGCACGCCGGACGCCGCCGAGGCACCCGCCGAACCTGCGGCTGCTTCCACGGCGCCCGCTGAGGCCCCGGCCGAGGCGCCGGCACCCGCACCGGACGCACCCGCACCCGCCGCCAAAGCCAAGGCGCCCGCCCGCCGCTCCCGCGCCCGCAAACCCGCCGCCGAGACGCCCGCCCCTGCCGACGACACCGCAGCCACGGCCACGGAAGCCGTCGCGGCCGCCGAAGCTCCGGAAAGCCAGGCCACGGAAACACCGGCCCCGGTTGAGCCCGCGGTTGCCGAGCCCGCCGCCGGCGTTGCTGCCGACAAGCCTGTCCGCCGCCGTGCCAGCCGGGCCCGGACCACACTTCAGGCCGCCGCGGAAGCCCCCGCCGCGCCGGAAACGCCCGAGACTGCGGAGACCCCCGAAGCCCCGGCGGCAGAGGCCGTCAAGGAACCCGTCGCCGAGCCGGCCGCGGACGCTGCCGGCCAGTCGCCGGACGCTGCCGCCACCGCCACCGCCACCGCACCGGCCCGTGCGGCAGAACCGGCCGAAACCGCCGCGCCATCGTTGTTCCTCGAACCGGCCGCCGTGACATCAATGATTTTCCAGGCCCCGGACCTCAGCACGGTCACCCGCCCGGCTCCGGCCGCCGCCCCGCAGTCCGCGGACGAAGAATCCGGCGACACCGAGGAGGGCACCGGCGACGACGCCGACAACCGCCGCCGCCGGCGCAGCCGCGGGCGCCGCGGGCGCACCCGCACCGAGGGGGAGACCGCCGGCGAGACTGACTCCGAAGGCTCCGGCGACGACACCGACGACGGCCAGGAGGGGACGCTCGAGGACGGCGTGACCTCGCGCCGCCGGCGCCGCCGCCGCCGCGGCGACCAGGACCTTGAATTGACCGGCGGGGAAGACGACGACCCGCCCAACACGGTGACCCGGGTCCGTGCCCCCCGGGCCGCTTCGGAAGCGCCGGCCAGCAACCGCGTGACTGCGCTCAAGGGCTCCACCAGGCTCGAGGCCAAAAAACAGCGCCGCCGCGAATCCCGCGACACCGGCCGCCGCCGCACGGTCATCACCGAGGCCGAATTCCTGGCCCGGCGCGAATCCGTCGACCGGCAGATGATTGTCCGCCAGCGCGACGACAGAATTCAGATCGGTGTGATGGAGGACGGCGTCCTGGCCGAACACTTCGTCTCCAAGACCCAGCAGGACTCGCTGATCGGCAACGTCTACTTGGGCAAGGTCCAGAACGTGCTGCCGTCGATGGAAGCCGCCTTCGTGGACATCGGACGCGGCCGCAACGCCGTGCTGTACGCCGGCGAGGTGAACTGGGAATCCGTGAACCTTGAGGGCAAGCAGCGCCGGATCGAAAATGCGCTGAAGTCCGGTGACTCCGTCCTGGTCCAGGTGACCAAGGACCCGGTCGGCCACAAGGGCGCCCGGCTCACGAGCCAGATCTCGCTGCCCGGCCGGTACCTTGTCTACGTACCCGGCGGTTCCATGACCGGCATCTCGCGCAAATTGCCCGACGTCGAGCGCAACCGGCTCAAGCGCATCCTCAAGGACCGCCTGCCCGAGGATGCCGGCGTTATTGTCCGGACCGCGGCCGAAGGCGCGTCCGAGGAGGAGCTGACCCACGACATCAACCGCCTTCGCGCGCAGTGGGAAGGGATTGAAGGGCAGTCGACGTCGACCAAGATCCTGGCCCCTGAACTGCTGTACGGCGAACCGGACCTGACCATCAAGGTGGTCCGAGACGTCTTCAATGAGGACTTCTCCAAGCTGATCGTCTCCGGTGAAGAAGCCTGGGACACCATCGAGGCCTACGTCACCTATGTCGCTCCGGACCTCGTTGGCCGGCTCGAGAAATGGACCAAGGACACCGACATCTTCTCGGCGTGGCGTATCGACGAGCAGATCCACAAGGCCCTGGACCGGAAGGTCTTCCTGCCGTCCGGCGGTTCCCTTGTGATCGACCGGACTGAGGCCATGACCGTGGTGGATGTCAACACCGGCAAATTCACCGGCAGCGGCGGCAACCTGGAAGAAACCGTCACCAAGAACAACCTGGAGGCGGCTGAGGAAGTTGTCCGGCAGCTGCGCCTCCGCGACATCGGCGGCATCATCGTGATCGACTTCATCGACATGGTGCTCGAATCGAACCGTGACCTCGTGTTGCGGCGCATGGTGGAATGCCTGGGCCGGGACCGCACCAAGCACCAGGTGGCCGAGGTGACCTCGCTCGGACTCGTGCAGATGACGCGCAAGCGCATGGGCACCGGTCTGCTGGAAGTCTTCGGCGAGCAGTGTGAAGCGTGTGCCGGCCGCGGCATCGTCACCCATGACGAGCCGGTCGAGCACCGTCGCGCCAACACGGTCGCCGCCGAGCACTACGTGCCGCGGGCGGAGACCCAGAACCAGCCGGCAGCCCGGACCGAACGTAAGAGCCGCCGTCGTGGGCGCGGCGGCCAGGGCGCCGTCGAGCCGGCCGCGGCAGCGCCCGCCGCACCCGCGGCAGCGCAGCCCGAACCGACGGACGCCGAACGCCATGCCAAGGCGGAGGCTACCCGGGCCGCGCTGGCCAACATCGCCGCCGCGGCGCATGCCGCGCACCTGCACGATGACGAGATTGCCGCGGCGCACCACCACGACGCCGAGGCTGAAGCGACGGCCGGGGCGACGGCCGACACGACTGAGGCCGAAGCGGAAGCACCCGTGCGGCAGCCAGCCGACCAGGAAGCAGCGGGACGCGCCGGTGCAGTCCTGACGTTCGGCGGCGAGCAGGTTGTCCTGCCGTTCGTGGAGCACGACGAGGATTCCCAGGCTCCGGCCCTGACCCTGGACCTGCTCACTGAAGCGTTCGCGCACCTTGGCGAAGCCGGACAGGAAGGCGCCCGACAGGCAAGAGCAGTGCAGGGCAGCGCAGTGCAGGAAAGCGCAGCGCAGAAAACTGCGCCTGCAGCTGAGGCTTCGGCTCCGCGCGCCGCAGCCAAGGCCCCGGCCGGCGTTGAGGGCGCAGGCCCGGACGGCGCAGCAGGCGGCAGCCGGCGTGGCCGCCGCAACCGGAGCGCCAGCCGCGCCCAGGGAGCCGCCAACGAGACCTCGGTGGAACACCGCGAGGCCGCCGCCTCCGCCGTCGCGGCCGTCTCGGTCCACGAGGCCAAGGCGCCCGCCGCGGCTGCGCCTGCGGCCAAGACCGCCGGCAACGAGCCGATCATCCTTGGCGTCGGAGTTCCGGCGTCCGAGTTGTAGAACCCCGGCACGCCAGCCTGCGGGTTCCGCCCGGTCCCGACGAATTGTGACGTCGGGACCGGGCGGAACCCGCATCTGCTTAAGGGCAGGGCGGCGGGGAGAGCTAGGCTGAAACCTGACACGGGGTGCCGCATCGGGCCGGCTGAGATCCAAACCCGTTGAACCTGTCCGGTTAGCACCGGCGAAGGGATGTCTCCCATGTCCTCAGTGTTTCTTCCGTCCGCGCCGCAGGCATCGTCGCCAGTGCGGATTCCCCGCGTCCTGGCCATTGCCGGCTCGGACCCCTCCGGCGGTGCCGGGATTCAAGCCGACCTGAAAAGCATCGCCGCGCATGGCGGTTACGGCATGGCTGCCATCACCGCCCTCACGGCGCAGAACACCCACGGTGTTCGCGCCGTGCACGTCCCGCCGGTGGACTTCCTCACCGCCCAACTGGACGCGATCAGCGACGATATCCGCGTCGACGCCGTCAAGATCGGCATGCTGGCAGACGCCGACGTGATCGGGGCGGTCCACGCCTGGCTCCAACGGGCCCGCCCCGCCGTCGTGGTGCTGGACCCGGTCATGGTCGCCACCGCAGGGGACCGGCTCCTGCGGGACGCCGCCGGGCCCGCGCTCCAGGCCCTGCTGCCCCTTGCTGACCTGATCACCCCGAACCTCCCCGAACTGGCCATCCTCTTGAATGAACCGGTCGCGGCGGACTGGGCCGAGGCCCTGGCCCAAGGGAAACGGCTGGCCGCCCGGACCGAGACCACCGTCCTGGTCAAAGGCGGCCACCTCGCAGGCAACGGGTCCACTAGCTGCCCGGACGCGCTCATCAACACCGGGGGACTGCTGGGCCAGGAAACCATCGAAGTGCCGGGGGACCGCGTGGCCACACGCAACAGCCACGGCACAGGCTGCTCCCTGTCCTCCGCGCTGGCCACCGTGCAGGCCCGGGTGGGCAATTGGGAGGCGGCCCTGCGGGCGGTCAAGCCATGGCTGCAGGGGGCGCTGCGGGCAGCGGATTCGCTCGACGTCGGCACCGGCAACGGGCCGGTCCACCATTTCCACCACGTGCAGGAACCCCCGGCCAGCGGTGAATTCGCTGCGGCACTCTGGAACGGCGCCGCCGGCGACCTCGAGGACATCTACGGTCTCGGGTTCATCCGGAGATTGAGCGAGGGCACCCTGCCCGAGAAGGACTTCGCCTACTACCTCACCCAGGACGCCATATACCTCAACGGCTACTCCCGGGTCCTGGCCAGGGTCTCCGCCCTGGCGCCCACGGAAGCAGAGCAGCTGTTCTGGGCACGATCCTCGCAGCAGTGCCTGGAGGTCGAATCCGAACTACACCGGACCTGGCTCAGCACCCGTCCCCCGGCGACAGCCCCCGGACCGGTCACGAAGGCGTACGTGGACCACTTGCTGGCTGCGTCAGTCACGGGCAGCTACGCGGTGCTCGTTGCGACGGTCCTGCCGTGCTTCTGGCTCTACGCTGAGGTCGGCGCCACCCTGCACGCCCGCTTCCTCGACGCCGGGGCGCCGGAGGCCCACCCGTACGCGGACTGGTTGCGCACCTACGCAGACGAGGCATTCGCTGCTGCGACCCGGCAAGCCATCGCCTACGCCGACACGGCCGCACGGCACGCATCCCGCACGGAGCGGGATGCAATGACGCGCGCCTTCGCCGCGTCCTCCCGCTATGAGGTGGAATTCTTCGACGCGCCGAGAATCCATGCCTGAACCCCAAAGGCCAGACCAGCCGGTAGGATGGACGGGCACGGTTCCGGAAACCGCGGCAGCAACACCTGCACAAGCAGTGTGGCGCCTACCACGTACTTCCATCAGGAACCAGCCTCATTTGCGGCCGAAGGCAAAATTAGCGTATTCTAGATCTTCGGTGCTTACGCCAACACTTGGGTTATGACCCTGTGAACGATTCACTCGCCACGCGAGTGTGATTATTCCGGGGATAGCTCATGGGTTCCCCCGGGGAATCCACCGGCGTTGAGGCACAGCGTGAGCCAGGCCAATTTCCTTGGACCGGGGTTCCGCACGCAAATCTAGTAATAAACGTCGAGAGAAGTGAGTTCCCCAGTGGTGTACGCGATTGTCCGCGCAGGCGGCCGCCAAGAGAAGGTTTCCGTTGGAGACTTCGTTACCCTGAACCGCGTCCCCGGTGGAGCCGGCAGCACATTTGAGCTGCCCGCACTGCTCCTGGTTGACGGCGACAAAGTCACGTCCGCTGCCGCGGACCTGGCCAAGGTAACGGTTACGGCTGAGATCCTCGAAGACCTCCGTGGTCCGAAGATTGTGATCCAGAAGTTCAAGAACAAGACCGGCTACAAGAAGCGCCAGGGTCACCGTCAGGAATTGACCAAGGTCAAGATCACCGGTATCAAGTAACTCAACGTTACTGTTCAGGTTTTCAACAGGTTCCCCAGAATTTAAAGGCAGGCATTTCAAATGGCACATAAAAAAGGCGCGAGCTCCACTCGCAACGGTCGTGACTCCAACGCCCAGTACCTCGGCGTCAAGCGCTTCGGCGGCCAGGTAGTCTCCGCAGGCGAGATCATCGTCCGCCAGCGTGGCACCCACTTCCACCCCGGTGCAGGCGTTGGCCGCGGCGGGGATGACACCCTGTTCGCCCTGACCCCCGGCGCTGTCGAGTTCGGCACCCGCCGCGGCCGCCGCGTTGTCAACATCGTGGCTGCAGCAGCGGCAGAGTAGTAAATAGCTTTCAAATCGGTGGGGCGGGCCATTAGGTCCGCTCCACCGGTGTTTTAACCGCATTAGAATCATCTTGGGACTTATATGGGCCCGGGAAACAGCACTGAGGAGATCCACGTGGCGAGCTTTGTAGACCGGGTAGTACTGCACGTATCCGGCGGTACCGGCGGCCACGGCTGTGTCTCCGTCCACCGCGAGAAGTTCAAGCCGCTCGGCGGTCCCGACGGCGGCAATGGCGGCAATGGCGGCGACGTCATCCTTCGTGTCGACCCGCAGACCACCACCCTGCTGGACTACCACCACGCCCCGCACCGGCACGCCACCAACGGCGGCCCCGGAATGGGCGACTGGCGCGGCGGCAAAAACGGCGAAACCCTGATCCTGCCGGTACCCGTCGGCACCGTCGTCAAGACCAAGGACGGGGAGGTCCTCGCGGACCTCGTGACAGAAGGCGCCGAATTCATCGCCTCGGCCGGCGGCATCGGCGGACTCGGCAACGCCGCGCTGTCCTCGCAGAAGCGCCGCGCGCCCGGCTTCGCCCTGCTTGGCATTGAAGGCGAATCCAGCGACATCGTCCTGGAACTGAAATCCATTGCCGACATCGCCCTCGTGGGCTTCCCCTCTGCCGGCAAGTCGAGCCTGATCGCCGCCATGTCCGCCGCGCGGCCCAAGATCGCCGACTACCCCTTCACCACCCTGATCCCGAACCTGGGAGTCGTCCAGGCCGGTGACGTGCGCTTCACCATTGCCGATGTTCCTGGCCTGATCGAGGGCGCGAGTGAAGGCAAGGGCCTGGGCCACTACTTCCTCCGCCACGTCGAGCGCTGCGCTGCGCTCGTGCACGTGCTGGACTGTGGAACGCTCGAGTCCGACCGCGACCCGCTCTCCGACCTCGCCATCATCGAAGCGGAACTGGAAAAGTACGCCGTCGACATGAGCTACAGCGGTGTTGACGGCGAAGTGGTCCCGCTCAATCACCGCCCCCGGCTCGTGGCGCTGAACAAGGTGGACCTGCCCGACGGCAAGGACATGGCCGAATTCGTCCGGCCGGAACTGGAATCCCGCGGATACAAAGTCTTCGAAATCTCCGCCACAAGCCACGAAGGACTGCGCCAGCTCGGCTTCGCCATGGCTGAAATTGTCCAGGCCGCCCGCGACGCCGTCGCCGCCGCGCCGCCGAAGGTGAAGGCCCCGATCCTGAAGCCGCGTGCCGTCAACGAATCCGGATTCAAAATCCGCCGCGAAGAGAAGAACCTGGAACCGTTGTTCCGCGTCCTCGGCGACAAGCCCGTCCGCTGGGTCAAGCAGACGGACTTCACCAACGAGGAAGCGATCGGCTACCTCGCGGACCGTCTTGCGAAGCTCGGGGTTGAAAACGAGCTCTTCAAGCAGGGCGCCAAGCCCGGCGACATGGTGGTCATCGGCGAAGATGACGGCGTCGTCTTCGACTGGGAGCCGACCATGATGGCCGGAGCCGAACTGCTGGCCGCCCCGCGCGGTACCGATGTGCGCTTCGCCGACATCGGAGACCGCCCGACCCGTGGGCAGAAGCGCGAGGAACAGCAGGAACGCCGCGACGCGAAGGCCGCGGCCCGCGCCGAACTCGAAACCGAACGCAAGGCCGGCATCTGGACCGAATCCGTCAGCAGCCGTCGCGTTGCAAAGCCACTCAAGGAGAGTGGACTGGGCGAAGCCGATGACGAGTAAAACCGCCGTCGTGCCAGAAACTCCGTCCGCTGCAGGTCCTGCGGCAGTCCCGTCCGCAGCCGCGGCCCCGGACCAGCCCACCCCGGACCGGGCTGCCCCGGACCGGGCGGCACTTGCCGGTGCGCGCCGGATCGTGGTCAAGGTCGGATCGTCGTCGCTGACCAGCATCCGGGGCGGGATCTCGGAAGAGGCCCTGACCGGACTGGCGGACGCCCTGGCGCACAAGCGCAACGAAGGCACCGAGATCATTCTGGTCTCCTCCGGGGCGATCGCCGCGGGCCTGGCCCCGCTCGGACTGCAAAAACGCCCCCGGGACCTTGCCACCCAGCAGGCCGCTGCCAGCGTGGGGCAGGGCTTACTGATGGCCCGCTACACGCACGCGTTCGGTGCGCACGGCGTCACCGTCAGCCAGGTACTGCTGACGGCCGAGGATTTCATGCGGCGCAGCCAGCACACCAACGCCTTCCGCGCGCTGGACCGGTTGCTCAACCTCGGGGTTGTGCCCGTGGTCAACGAAAATGACACCGTCGCCACGCACGAGATCCGCTTCGGTGATAACGACCGGCTCGCCGCCCTGGTCGCGCACCTGGTCCGTGCCGATGCGCTGGTGCTGCTCTCGGACGTCGATTCGCTCTACGACGGTCCGCCCGCCCACGGCGCCAAACGAATCCCGCACGTCGCCGGGGCCCACGACCTCGACGGAATCTCGATCGGCAAGGCCGGCAAAGCCGGCGTCGGCACCGGGGGAATGCAGACCAAGGTCGAGGCCGCCGGGATCGCCGCGGGCTCCGGCATCCACGCGCTCGTCACCTCCACGGCCAATGCCGCCGCCGCGCTGGCGGGGGAGGACGTGGGAACCTGGTTTTCCGTCAACGGGGCCCGCAAACCTATCCGGCTCCTGTGGCTGGCACACATTGCCTCCGTACATGGCACCCTGGTCCTCGACGACGGCGCGGTGCGAGCCGTGCGTGACCGCCGCACCTCATTGCTCCCGGCCGGCATAGCCGCCGTGCAGGGGGACTTCGAGCCAGGGGACCCGGTGGAAATGGTCTCCGGAGACGGGACCGTGATCGCGCGCGGACTGGTGAACTATTCGGCTGGTGAATTGCCGCAGATGCTGGGCCGGTCCACCCGGGAACTTGGCCGGTCGCTCGGACACGGCTATGAACGTGAAGTTGTTCACGTTGACGACCTCGTTCTGGTCTAGCGGCGTTGCTCGCCTAAACTGGGAGCATGACTGAGGCCCTGACCCCCACCCCTGCCGCGCCGTCTGAAAGCCTGCTCCGCGCAGACGGTTCCGATGACACCCGGGAAGTGCCGGGGCCCGGCACGGCTGCCGGCGGCGCCGATGTCGAAACCGCCGTCTTTGCGATCGCGGACCGCTCGCGCGCCGCCGCCCGGAAAATGGCCCACGCCAACCGGGCCTGGAAAGACCGTGGCCTGCGTGCCATCGGCTCGGCGTTGCTGGAACGCAAGGACCACATCCTTGCCGCCAACGCCAAAGACGTCGCCGCCGGCCGGACCAATGGCACCTCAAATGCGCTGCTGGACCGGCTGACCCTCACCGAGGCCCGTATCGACGCCTTGGTTGCGGCCCTGGAAAACCTCGCCACCCTGCCGGACCCCGTGGGGAACGTGGTCCGCGGCCAGACGCTGCCCAACGGCCTGCGGCTGCGCCAGGTCAACGTGCCGATGGGTGTTGTGGCAGCAATCTATGAAGCCCGGCCCAACGTCACGGTGGACATCGCCGGACTGGCCCTGAAGAGCGGCAACGCCGTGATCCTGCGCGGCGGATCCGCTGCCGCCGAGACCAACGCGGCCCTCGTCGCTATCCTCCGCGACGCGCTCGAGTCGGTAGGCCTGCCCGCGGACGCCGTCCAGACCGTCGACCGGTTCGGCCGCGACGGCGCCAACGCCCTCATGCGCGCCCGCGGGCGGGTCGATGTGCTGATACCCCGCGGCGGTCGCGAGCTGATCCAGAGCGTCGTCACCAACTCCTCCGTGCCGGTCATCGAGACCGGCGAGGGCAACGTCCATATCTTCCTCGACGCCTCGGCCGACGAGGACATGGCCGTGGATATTCTGCTGAACGCCAAGACCCAGCGGCCCAGCGTCTGCAACACGGTCGAGACGCTGCTGGTCCACGCCGGATCCACCGTGCTGCCCGCCGTCGCCGCGGCCCTGCGCGCCGCCGGTGTCACCCTGCACGTGGACGACCGGATCCGCGCAGCCCTCCCCGCCGGCGTCGAAACCGTGACCGCCACCGACGAGGACTGGGCGACCGAATACATGGACCTGGACCTCGCCGTGGCCATGGTGGACAGCCTCGACGACGCCGTCCAGCACATCCGGACGTGGTCCACCGGGCATACCGAGGCCATCCTGACCAACGACCTGGCCAACGCGGAGCGGTTCATCGCGGACGTCGATTCGGCGGCGGTCATCGTCAACGCCTCGACCCGCTTCACCGACGGCGGGGAACTCGGACTCGGCGCAGAGGTCGGAATTTCCACCCAGAAGCTGCACGCCCGGGGCCCGATGGGCCTGACGGAACTGACCACCACGAAGTGGATCGTGCAGGGCGAAGGCCAAACACGGTCCTGACAACGCTGTAACATGGAACGGTAGACCGGACTGGCGGACACGTGCGCTGCCGATATCTCATGGCTCCGGCCGCTCGTAAATGGGCACCTTTGAACTTCAGTACCTTATTTAGAACCGTCACTTTTTGAACTCACTAGGGGAGAACATGCTGTCGCAGCAGATTGCCACACTCGTCGCCGCCTCCGGCGAAGCCGGCCACGAGGAACTCGCACCACTCTGGGCCGAGCCCTGGGTTTTTGGTGTGGTGATGTTCGTGATCCTGCTCGTCCTGATGTTCATCACGCTGTCCTACTCCAACCTGGGCCTGCGCCACGAAATCGTCGAGGAGCACGCGGATCCGCACCGCCAGCACCCGAACAAGCATGACCACGGCCAAGGACACTAATATTCCCGCCACCATGAAGCAGCGCGGCACCGGTCGCCGCGTGCGCTTGGGTGTGATGGGTGGAACATTTGATCCGATCCATCATGGCCACCTTGTCGCTGCCAGTGAGGTCGCGGCCAAGTTCGATCTGGACGAAGTGGTGTTCGTCCCGACGGGACAGCCCTGGCAGAAGATGTCCAAAAAGGTCAGCGAGGCCGAACACCGGTACCTCATGACCGTGATTGCCACGGCATCGAATCCGCGCTTTACCGTGAGCCGGGTGGACGTGGACCGGCCAGGGCCCACCTATACGATCGACACCTTGCGCGATCTGCGCAGGCTGCGCCCTGACGCCGACCTGTTCTTCATCACTGGAGCAGACGCGCTCGCGCAGATCCTGTCGTGGAAAGACATCGACGAACTGTGGTCCCTCGCCCACTTCGTCGGCGTGACCCGGCCAGGGCACGTGCTGGACGGGATGGGCCGTAAGGACGTCAGCCTGCTGGAGGTCCCCGCCATGGCGATTTCCTCGACGGACTGCCGCAGCAGGGTGGCGGAGGGCAACCCCGTCTGGTACCTCGTGCCGGACGGCGTGGTGCAGTACATCGCGAAGTACGGCCTGTACGAACGCCAGCCCGATCCCGCCGGGACGGGCGGCGGGGAGGACACCAGCAAAGGTGCCGGATCCGACGGCGCCGGCTACGACCCGGCGCGGTTTGCCCCCGCCTTAGAGTTACATCAACCAGCCAGCACCGAATGAGTCTTTAATGAGCCAGGAACAGCCACCCATCCGCAGCCGTCGCGCCTTGCGCGAGGCCAGAGATGAACGTCTGCAAACTGCGGCGGAAACCGGCTCTGCCCATCCGGACAGCGGCCAGGATGCCGGCGCGCCTGCCTCCAACCCGCCGACCGCCAGCCCTGCGCCCGCACCGTCCAGCCCCACGCCCGCGGCTACCGACAGCCCCACGCCCGCGCCGTCCAGCCCTGCGCCCGCACCGTCGGCCGCCGGGCGGAACCGCCGTGCTTCCGACGGTCCGGTCGATTCGGCACCGGCCGGTCCCGAACGGTCCTCCCAGGCCCGGGCCCGGGACCGGGCCGCGCTCCGCACAATCAAGGAGCTGGCCGAAAAAGAGGGCCAGCTCGCCGGCGGGGGCCAGCCTACCCGCCGTCAGCTCAGGCTTTTGCAGCTGGCGGCCGAAACCTCACCGGCAACTGCGGCAAACACGATCGTGCCCGACCGGCCGCGGACCCGCGCCACCCCCGCGGCCAGCCAGTCAGAAGCCACGGAAACGCCCGCGCCGCCGTCAGCGTCCGACTCCGGCGGTCAGATCCCGGCGGGGTTGAGCGTCGAACAGGCACTGGCGGCCCGGGACCTCCTCATGGAGCAGGCACGAAACCAGGTTGCCAAGCTCGAACACATAGCCGCCGCGGATCCCGAGGCTGTCGATCCGGCCATCCTTGCCGAGCAGATCGCGCTGGCCGAGCGTGCCGCCATCCTGAACCGCCGGGCAGCAGCGAAGCAAAAGCTCGCTGCCCAGAACAGCCAGTCAGCCCCGGCGCGCAACGATCCCACAACGGCCGACAACCTCGCCATGGTCACGCCCCTGGAATTCGTCCAGGTCCCGGGGCTGGACCGTCCCGTGATGAAACCTCCCGCCACGACCCACGTTCCCGTCGCCACCACAACCGGGCCCTTGGCCAACGAGGTCCGCAAGCCGGGCCAGCGGCGCGGCGGGACCGCCAAGCAGCGCGGTGCCGGTTCGGCGACGGGCCGCGGCGGGGTCCTGGCCCGCGCCGAGGCGGCAGCGAAGGCGGCCTCGGCACGCGCCCAGGCCGGCTCGGTTTCGCCGGAGACGGCCTCGGAGGCTGGCCCCGCGCCCGTCGCGGCCAGGGCGGCCTACGGCCTTGACCCCTTGGATGCTGCAACAGCCGGCCTCGGCCGGGCCCGCCGCCTGCGCCTCCTGCAGGCGGGCGTACTTGCGCTCGGACTGCTGGCCCTGATCGCCGGCATCATCCTGATCGTGACCGGCCTGGGCCTTTAGGACCAGGCGCGGAACCGGCAAGCTCCGGCCCGCACCACCAGATTTTTAACCACAACAAGGAGTCCCATGACTGCAACAGATTCATCCATCGCCACAGCCCGCCACGCAGGGCGGGCCGCAGCGGACAAGCTGGCCGAAGACATCGTCGCGCTCGATGTCAGCGAACGCCTCGCCCTCGCCGACGTCTTCCTGATCGCATCCGCCCCCAGCGAACGCCAGGTTAACGCAATCGTCGACGGCATCGAAGACGAACTTTCCACGCTGGACCTCAAGCCCACCCGCCGTGAAGGACGCTCCGGCGGCCGCTGGGTGCTGCTGGATTACGGCAACATCGTCATCCATGTTCAGCACGAGGAAGACCGCGTGTTCTACGCCCTCGAGCGGCTCTGGAAAGACTGCCCCGTAGTAGACCTGCAGTTGGGTGACGATGCGTCGGCGAAGGCGCCCGCAGGTACCGAGACGGAATAGCAGCCGGGCCGGCACGGCGCCAACGGCGGGGGAGACTTCGCCGGAAGCGGACGCCGTCAGCATGAATATGCCCGATTTGGAATTTTCGGAACGGCTGGTCTAAGATATTTGAGTTGCTTCGGAGAGATCCGGACCAAGGGCCGGAATCGGACGCGAAAGTGGACGGAACCGGGGCAACGAAAATTCGGGGCTGTGGCGCAGCTGGTAGCGCACCTGCATGGCATGCAGGGGGTCAGGGGTTCGAGTCCCCTCAGCTCCACCGGACAATCCGCCGGAATCGAAAGATTCCGGCGGATTTTTTTGTGCCTGCACCCGGCGTCCGCACCCGAGGCCAGCATTCGACGTCCAAGTCCGGCCCGGGCGCTGATACCCCGGGCGTGGGCGGCCAAAGCCGCCCCGGGAGGGCCGATTGGCGTCTTCGCGAAATGTGGTTTAAGATAATCAGGTTGCTCACGGGAAACAGATTCTCGCGAAGTGACACTACCGAACAAGTTCGGGGCTGTGGCGCAGCTGGTAGCGCACCTGCATGGCATGCAGGGGGTCAGGGGTTCGAGTCCCCTCAGCTCCACCACATCGCAGCAAAAACGTCAGGCCCCACTCGCAGAGTGGGGCCTGACGTTTATCCGGGCAGCCCGTCAAAGCCCCCGGGTGCCGGCCTCACTCGCCGGCCCGGTCCGCCCCCGGGTGCCGGCCCGGCCCGGCCCGGCCCGCCGACTACCATGGAAGGGTGAACGACACCCTTCCTCCGTGCCCCGAATGCTCCAGCGAGCACACCTACGAGCTGGGCGCCCTGCTGGTCTGCCCGGAGTGCGCACACGAGTGGTCGCCGGCCGCCGCCCCGGTCGCCGGGGAACCCGCCGAACCCGTCATCAGGGACGCCGTCGGAAATGTCCTGGCCGACGGTGACACCGTCACCATCATCAAGGACCTCAAGGTCAAGGGCAGTTCCACGCCCATCAAGGTCGGTACGAAGGTGCGCGGCATCCGGCTCGTCAACGGGGTCGGTGAGCACGACATCGACTGCAAGGTGGACGGTTTCGGGCCCATGCAGCTCAAATCCGGCGTGGTCAAGAAGGCTTAGGTGGCTGCGGGATCCGCCGGCGCCGCGGAGACAAACTTTGACGCCCTGCTCGCGCGGCTGGGCCGCTTTCCGGATGTCGAGGCGGCCAATCTCCAGGCCTGGGACGCCACAGACCGGCTCCTGCTCGAGAGCGCCGCAAAATTCCTGGGCCCCGGTAGCAGGCCGGCCGTAATCGGCGACCGCTACGGAGCCCTGACCCTGGGCGCAATCACCGCGGGCGCCCCGACGCCGGTCCGCGTGCACCAGGACCTCATTACCGGTGAACGCGCCCTGCGCCGCAACGCCCGCACTGCGGGAATCAGCGAAGGCTTCGAGCAGCTCCCGTTGGGCGCCGCCCTCCTGACGGATGCCACCGTGGTGCTGATCCAGTTGCCGAGGTCGCTGGCGGAACTGGAGGAAATCGCCGACGCCGTGGCCCGCCACGCAGCCCCGACAGTCACCGTCCTGGCCGGCGGACGGGTTAAACACATGAGCCTGGGGATGAATGCTGTCCTGGCCCGCTACTTCGGCGAAGTCCAGCCGCAGCTGGCCCGGCAGAAGTCACGGATCCTGATCGCCAGGAAGCCCTTGCCGGTTGCTGCCGCGGCGCCGTTCCCGGTCACCGCCGTGAACGCAGCGCTGGGGCTCAGCGTCTGTGCCCGCGGCGCCGTCTTCGCAGGGACGGACTTGGACATCGGCACCCGGTTCCTCCTGGAGTACCTCCCGCAGATGCCCGACGCCGCCCACGCCGTGGACCTCGGCTGCGGCACGGGTATCCTCGCGGCCATGTATGCCCGCAGCCGCCCGGGCTCCCGCGTGACCGCGACAGACCGGTCGGCGGCTGCGGCCGACTCTGCCCGGGCGACGGCCGCCGCCAACGGGCTCAGCTCCCGGATCGAGATCGTCCAGGACGATGCCATGGGCTCCCTGCCGGACGGCAGCGCGGACCTGATCCTCCTGAACCCGCCCTTCCATCTGGAATCAGCGGTCCACGCCGGTGCCGGGATCAAACTCATCGAAGCCGCCGGCAGGGTTTTGGCCCCCGGCGGCGAGCTCTGGACCGTCTATAACAGCCATTTGCAGTACCGTCCCGCGCTGGAACGACTGATCGGCCCCACCCGGGAAATCGGTAGGAACAGCAAATTCACGGTCACGGCCAGCACCCGCAAAACCGGCGCCCGGTCCCGTGTCGGGTGGACGCCCGGGCCGTAACGTAGGATTCTGGGACCAGCACTGCCAATACGACGTTGAGAGGTACCAGTGACCGAGATCCGACAACCATCGCCACGGCGCGGAACCAACCTGCCGCGGATGGGTGATTTCAATCTCACGGTAATCCTGGATGCCATTCGTCGGGCTCCGGAGAGCGGGCTGAGCCGGGTGGAACTGGCCAAAATCGTTGGGCTCTCCCCGCAGACAATCTCGAATATCTCCCGCCGGCTGCTGGACCAGAACCTCATTGTCGAAGCCGGCAAGGAGGGCACCGGCCCTGGCAAACCGCGGACCATGCTGCGCCTCAACGCGTCCGGCAAGTACGCGGTGGGGGTCCATCTGGACCCTGCGGTCATTACCTGCGTGGTGCTCGATCTGGTGGGCGACGTGGTCCAGCATTGCCGGATCAAGACCCCGGGCAGCCAGGGGCCGAAGGAGGTCATCGAGACGATTGCCGGGGCGATCAAATCCGTCATCGCCGACTCCGGCGTCGACCCGGCCCTCATCGCCGGGCTGGGGGTGGCCGCTCCGGGGCCGATCGATCTCAACGAAGGTACCGTGGTGGACCCGCCGCTGATGCTCGGCTGGGACCATGTCCCACTGCGGGAAGCACTGGCCAAAGCCACCGGGCTGTCAACCCTGGTGGATAAGGACGTGACGAGCGCGGCCGTCGCTGAGACCTGGGCAGGCGGCCCCAGCGGCACCGGAAGCTTCGTCTTTATGTACATGGGAACCGGCATCGGCTGCGGCATTGTCCTCCGGGACGAAGTGGTGCGGGGCACCTCCGGCAACGCCGGCGAAATGGGCCACATCGTCGTTGATCCCGATGGTGCGCTCTGCGATTGCGGTCAGCGCGGATGCGTGAAGGCCACGGCCATCCCGCGGGTCCTGGTGGCCCAGGCGGAGCAGGCAGGCATCCTGGCCCCGCTGGGCCCCAATCCGGGCGGACCGGAAATCCAGGAGAGCTTCGCCCAACTTTGCGCCAAAGCCGACGACGGCGACCCTGCGGCGTCGGAAATCATTGACCGGTCCGCTGTGCTGGTGGCCCGCGCCGCCTCCGCGGTCAGTAACGTCCTGGACGTGGACCGTATCGTCTTCGGCGGGCCGTTCTGGACGTACCTCTCGAAACGCTACCTGGCGCTGCTCCCGGATCTCATCCGCGAAGCCAGCGACACCCGTGACATTCACACTACCGACGTCGTCGCGAGCGGAGTCGGCGAGGATGTCGGCGCCATCGGGGCGGCCTGCCTCGTCCTGGAGGATGCGCTTGCGCCCCGGGCGCAGCGGCTGCTGCTGGAGGCCTGAGGCGAGCATGTCGCGGTCAGGTAAAGCAGCAGGTCAACGGCGATTCAACCGGTAGGATGCAAAGGTTGCCCCGACATGTACGTGGGGCCGCATCAGATCAGAAACGGGGAAGCATGCGCGGGCGTTGGAAGTCATTGATATCGGGAGTCGCCGCTGCGGCCATACTCGCCGTCCCCGCGTGTGCCGCCGGCACCGACGGTGCCGAGGACCGCGTCCTGAAAATCGCCTACCAGAAAACCGACTCGTTTGCCGCTGTGGACAACATGCTCACCGCGGCGAAAAAGGACTTCGAAGCCGCGAACCCCGGCGTAACGGTGGAAATGCAGCCGATCATGGCCAACGATGAGGACTACGGCACCAAACTGGCGCTGGCCCTGCGGTCCCCGGAGACCGCACCGGATGTCTTCTACGAGGACAGCTTCAGGGTCCGCGCCGATGCCGCCGCCGGCTACCTGCTGAAACTCGATGAACGGCTGGCCGCGTGGGAGGACTGGACCGCCTTCAGCGACGCCGCCAAGACCGCAGGTGCCGGTGACGACGGCGGCACCTACGCCGTGCCGCTGGGCACCGACACCCGCGCGATCTGGTACAACAAGAACGTCCTCCAGGGCGCTGGCATTGAGGTGCCCTGGCAGCCCAAGACCTGGGACGACATCCTCACCGCAGCCCGGACCATGAAGGCTTCTGATCCCGGACTCATCCCGTTCAGCATGTATGCCGGGAAAGGATCCGGCGAAGGGACCGTGATGCAGAGCTTCTACGAACTGCTTTACGGCACGGGCGACACCCTCTATGACGACGCCAGCAACAAGTGGGTCGTCGGTTCGGAAGGATTTATTGCGTCGCTGGAATTCCTGCAGACCCTCTACGCCGAAGGCCTCGCTGTGACGCCCGCGCAGGCGCTCGATGGCAACGTGTGGAAAAAAGTAGTCGGCGAGTGGCTGCCCCAAGGCAAGATGGGCGGGACCGTGGAGGGTTCCTACGCGCCGTCGTTCTGGCAGCCGGGCGGCAGCTACGAATGGCCCGGCTACGAGCAGGACATGGCCGTGGCTAAATTTCCGACCCGCAATGGCCAGGCACCTGGTGCGGTCAGCATGTCCGGCGGCTGGACCCTCGCCGTCAGCGCGGACTCCAGCAACCCGGACCTGGCCTTCAGCTTCCTTACCTCGGCGCTGAACAAGCAGAATTCACTGGCGTTCGCACTCGAAAGCCTGCAAATCGCCGTCCGCGAGGATGTGGCGTCCGAACCCGCGTACCAGTCCGCCAACCCGTTCATCAAAGACGTGTCAGCGCTCGTGGAGGTCACGCACTTCCGGCCCACCACCGCGGACTACCCGAAGATTTCAGCCGCGGTCCAGGAAGCGACGGAAGCGGTCATCACCGGCACGCTCTCCCCGGAGGAGGCTGCGGCACGCTATGACGAGGCCGTCCGGGCGCAGGTCGGCGACGAGAAAGTTGTGCAGAAGTAGCCGATGAGGCCCCCGCCGCGGCCGGCAGCCCTACGCCGCACCACCCGTTTGCTTCCCCTCGTGCCCGCCGCCGTGCTGCTGCTGGTTTTTTTGGCGGGTCCGCTCTACTGGTCTTTCCAGGCGTCGCTGACCGATGTGGCCCTCTCCGGCAAGAGCGCCCGCTCGCCGGAATGGGTGGGCCTGGCGAATTACGGGCGGCTGGCGGCGGATCCGCTGTTCCCGCTCTCTGTCGGGCTGACCGTGGTCTTTGTGCTGGCCTCCGCTGTTATCGGCCAGAACCTGCTGGGCCTCGCGATCGCGGCCCTGATGCTCAAGGCACGGAAACCGGTCGCTGCCCTCGTCGGAACGGCCGTGGTGGCCGCCTGGATGCTCCCGGAAATCGTTGCGGCCTTCGCCGCCTACGCCTACTTCAGTCCGGAGGGCACACTCAACCAGTTGCTGGCAGGCGCCGGGATCCGCGGTGCCGACTGGCTGTACTCGTATCCGCTGGCCGCGATCATTCTTGCGAACGTCTGGCGGGGGACTGCGTTCTCCATGCTGGTCTACCGGGCCGCACTGGCAAACGTCCCGGCCGAATTGCTAGAGGCAGCAGCGCTCGACGGTGCCGGGTCGTGGCAACGCGGCCGCTACGTCACGCTGCCGCTCATACGCAGGAGCATCGCCACCAACCTGATGCTCATCACGCTCCAGACCCTGGCCGTCTTCACCTTGATCTGGGTCATGACCGGCGGCGGCCCCTCCAACGCGACCTCCACACTGCCGGTGCTTGCCTACCAGCAGGCCTTCAGGTTTGGTGACATCGGGTACGGAACCGCCATCGCTTCCGTGCTGATCGTCATCGGGCTCGGCTTCGGGATCGTATACGCCCGCATGCTGCAGGAGAAGTCACGGTGACCGGCCTGATCAGGCCCGGCGGCAAGACCAGTCCAAGCGGCAAGACCGGTCCCGGCCGGATCCGGCGCAGCGGTAAGGCCGGTTTTACCGCAGGGCTACCTGCCGATCTGGCGTTGCTGCTGATCGGTGCCTCGTTCGTCCTGCCGCTGCTGTGGCTGATCTTCGCCTCGCTCGACACGGCCGCCGACTTCCAGACGCACGTGCCCGCCACCCCCTCGCTGGCGAATTTCGCCGCCGTGCTGACGCCGGAGCTACTGTTGCTGCCGCTGTGGAACAGCCTGCTTCTCGCCTTCGGTGCCGGGGCGTTGAGCCTGCTCGCAGCCGTCCTCGCGGCCTACCCGCTTTCCCGTTTTGATTCGAAGTTCAACCGGCCCTTCCTCTACACGATCCTCTGCGGAACGTGCCTGCCGATCACGGCCTTGATGGTGCCGGTCTATGGGTTGTTCGTGCAGTTCAAGCTGCTGGATTCGCTGTTGGCGACCACCGTCTTCATGGCGGCCACGAGCCTGCCCATGGCGATCTGGATGACGAAGAACTTCATGGATGCGGTGCCGCTGGCCTTGGAGGAGGCCGCCTGGATGGATGGCGCCGACGGGCTGACCGCGCTGCGGACCATCGTCCTGCCGCTGATGCGTCCCGGTCTCGGCGTGGTCTTTATCTTTGTGTTTATCCAGAGCTGGGGGAACTTCTTTGTGCCCTTCATTCTGCTGCTCTCACCCGGCAAACAGCCGGCGGCCGTCTCCATCTTCAGTTTCTTCGGCCAGTACGGCGCCGTGGCCTATGGCGAACTCGCGGCCTTCTCCGTGTTGTACTCGCTGCCGGTCCTCGCCCTCTATGCCGTGGTGACCCGGCTCTCCGGCGGCGCTTCCGCCCTGTCCGGAGCGATGCGCGGCTGACCCGGTACGGGCCTCGGCAGTCGGGCTGTTGGACGCGGCAGGCCGTGGAACTGTGGAAAGGTTACCGTATGACTGCGAGCCTTACCTTTGATCCGCCGTGTGGTCCTGTTGCCGGTTGGCGCGACCGGGATGTCGTGCGGGCGACGGGCATTCCCTATGCCTCCGCGAACCGTTTCCAACCGCCGGTGCCTGCGGCTGACTGGTCCGAGGTGCTGATGGCCACGACCCTCGCCCCGGCCTGCCCGCAGGGCCCGGTACCGTTCCTGGACGACATCCTCGGCACGCGCTACGGGGAACTTCCCGGCAGCGAAGACTGCCAGCGTCTCTCGATCACCCTTCCTGCCGATCTGGACCCCGATGAGCGGGTGCCGGTGATGGTGTGGCTGCATGGCGGCTCCTATACTTCCGGATCCGGGGACCTCGCGATCTTCGATCCGGCGTCGCTGGTGGCCGAAACCCGGGTCATCGTGGTCTCGGTGACCTACCGTCTGGGCCTGTTCGGGTACCTCGCGACGGACAAGGGCAGACCCGGCAACCTCGGGCTCCTCGATCAGCTCGAAGCCTTCCGCTGGGTGCAGCGCAACATCGCGTCCTTTGGTGGGGACCCCGGCCGTGTCACGGCGTTCGGCCAGTCCGCCGGCGGAGACGCCGTCGCGCATCTGATGGCGACACCGGAGGCGGCCACGCTGTTCCAACGGGCCATTATCCAAAGCGCGCCGCTGGGCATCACCCGCGGGCGGAAGAAGATGAGCACGGCCATGGGCGCAGCGGCGGAAGCCGTCACGGAAGAAACCCCGGCCATGGACGTCGTCGCCCTGGAAGAAGAAGTGACCCGGGCCGCGCGCAAGTTCGGGCTACGGGCCGCCATGCCGTTCGGTACCCAATACGGGCACGCGCCCTTGCCCGAAGAATCAGCGATCGAGACCGCCTGGAACGCCTCCGCACCCGGGATCCAGATCCTGATCGGCCATACCACCGAGGAGGCACGGCTGTTCGTGCCGAGCAACCCGCATGCCCGCCGCCTGGCCGGCATACCCCTCGTCGGCGACGCCATCCTCAAAGTCCTCACCTGGGCGGTAACGGAAGCCGTCTACGGCATGGCCACCCGCAAATTCGCGAAGCGGCATGCACGTGCGGGCGGACGGGCCCACCGCTATGTCTTGTCCTGGCATGCCCCTGGAAACCGGTACGGCGCGGCCCATACGGTCGATTTGCCCTTGTTGTTCGGCGACCGGCAAACGTGGAAAGCCGCTGGCCTCCTCGAAGGAGCTGCCTGGGACGACGTCCACGCCCATGGCCGCGAGTTAAGGGCGCTGTGGGCGGCGTTTGCCCGCGGTGACAGCCTCGGGAACCGGGGCGGGATCGCCGGCTCGCTCCGATACCGCGCCATGTGACGTGCCATATGCCGTGCCCCCGGGGTTTTGCCACGTCGGGGAGCCGATGACGGCCGTGGACGCCATGGCGACGAGGGCTGACATGAGCCCGCTGCTCCCGACGGTCAGTGGCGCAATCGGGCGGTAGACGATCATCAGGGTCCTCCTTGGCAGCTGTATTCCTGCCACCATTCTGCGGACCGTGTCTTTCCGCGACCTTTGGAAAACCTTTGTTACGGCTGTGCGCCGGCGATAATGTGGCAGATATCTGACGCGGAGCAGTCTGCCGGATCAAGGACGTGGCTGGCCTCGATCAGTTGCCCCAGCTCGGCGGCCAAGTCGGCGAGCTCACGCTGGCGGGCCCGGACGTCGGCGAGCTTTTCCTCAAGCAGAAGCGAGACATGGGCGCATGGTGCCTCGCCAGCATCCCGCAGTCCGAGGACCTCGGCTATTTCGGCCAGCGTGAGTCCGGCGGACTGGGCTGCGCGGACAAACTGCAGACGGCCAACGACGGCGTCGTCGTAGGTCCGGTAGCCATTGGGTGCCCGGGTCGGTGCCGGCAGCAGGCCCCGGCGTTCGTAGAAACGGATGGTCTGACTGTCGACGCCGGTGATGGCCCCGACTTCTCCGATGAGCATGCTCCCAGTCTACGCCTTGACCTTATAGTGAACTTCAAGGTTTAGCGTTGGGGTATGGAAATCACCTTGCAGTACTTCGACGGATGCCCGAACTGGAAACTCGCCGACGAACGGCTCGCGAGCCTTGCCGCGGGACGGCCCGACGTCGTCGTGACCCGGCAGATCGTGGACACGGACGAGGAGGCGGAACGGGTGGGTTTCCACGGCTCGCCGAGCATCCTCGTCAACGGCGTTGATGTGTTCGCCGCCAAGGGAGCCCCGATCGGCCTGGCCTGCCGCAGGTACCTGACGCCGGACGGGGCCGCGGGAGCGCCCACACTGGAACAGTTAAGAGCAGCCGTGGATGCCGGCTGAGAGCCGCGACTGAACCCTGCGACCTGTTGGTTCTAGGCGCCGGCACGGCCGGGAGCCGCCCACGGCACCGGAAAGGAAACTCCTGAGTGACAGCGCCAATTTTCGGGCCCGGGTTCATGGTCTCCCGCGGGCTCTGTCCCGGACGGTCGGATTAGCGGCAGGATGGGGTACATGGAAGTACTGGGGAGCCGCATCCTGCTTCATCCGTCCGATTCCGTGCGGAGCCACCGCTTTTACCGGGACACGTTGGGCCTGGCGGTGTACCGGGAGTTCGGCAGCCCTGAGGCGCCCGGCGTGGTCTACTTCCTGGGAAACGGGTTCCTCGAGGTCAGCGGACAATCGGTTGACCGGCGGGGGACGGACGCGCAGGGGAGCGTGGCGATCTGGCTCCAAGTCCGCGACATTCAGCGTGAACATGAGCGGTTGCTGGCCGCCGCCGTGCCGGTGATCCGCGGGCCGGCGCAGGAGCCGTGGGGACTGGTGGAGATGTGGATCAACGACCCCGACGGAGTGCCGATCGTGATCGTTGAAGTCCCGGAGGGCCACCCCCTGCGCCGGGATCAACGCTGACCAGGGCCGCAGGCGGCGCCGCGCTCCTGGTCAACGCCGGGTCAACGCCGGGCCAACGTCAAGCCGGCATCTTTACCTAGTCAACGTCTTCGATGATCGTCCCGAACGGCAGGCTCTGATCAACGTGCGCCTGATGGTCATGCGGATGCACCACGACGCGGACCCCGTGTGACTTGTCCGCCGCGGACTGCATCAACACCGGACGGACCGCGTTGATGAAACTTTCGCTTTTATCGGCGAGATAATCCTGGTAACTGGCTGGAAGCTGAATCATGGCATCAGGATAGTCCGCCGCGTGGCCGGATGGGAGGGGGAGCGCGGGGCCGCTACGCTGGACAAAGGGCCATGAAGGACACCAGTCGATGATGGGACGGGCTGCAATGATGAAACACCGGGCGCGACGAACATTGGCCGGCGTCGGTGTGCTCCTCCTGGCCGCCGGCTGCTCCGGCCCGGGGCCGGATCCTTCGGGCGGGCAGTCCGGCCCGTCAGCCCCCGGACTCCCGACTTCCGGGAAGCCGTCCGCCGGAACGCCTGCGGCCGGCCCTTCGTCGCCGGAGACGGCAGCGCGCCTGGCAGAGATTGAAGCCGCAGTCCTCGCATGGCAGGATGCGGCGGATCTGGACTCGGCCCGCAGCTTCGCGGAAGCCGCCCGCAATCTCATCGTGGGCCCCGCGGGCCCCTACTACGGCGACGCCGACGGCGACGGCAGCATCGAAGGAGCCAGCTCCATGGGCCTGCTTCCGGGCCGGAACGGCGAAACTGCGGTGGCGAGCAACGCCGACGGAATCTGCGTCGTGCGGGACGTGCTGGGCGGCAGCTGGGCTGACCCCGCCGGCCGGTGGGCAGAGCTGGATGCGAAAATCGAGGCCTGGGAACCGGCCAACAACAAGTTTCCCACCCTGCCCAGCCATCCCCAGCGGGTCGTCGGCTGGGCGACGCTGGCCCTGCGCGCAGAAACCCTCGGCGAAGCCGTCGACTATGCCGGCCACGCCCGGCTCCACAGTGACATCTCGCGGGAAGCGCTCACCGACTGCAGGAACTGATCCCGGGCTTCCGGCGAACATTATTCTGTTCAAACCCACACGCGGGCGTAAAGACGCGTCTTAATTCGGAAGCGGACTTGATCACTCCCGCGCCCGGGGCCTAGAGTTCTAAACAAGTTACCTCAGTAACGTGTCAGCGATCCTCCGCCAACGGACGGCCACCGAGCCGCCCGGGAGGGTGTGGGTGCCCCCATGTGGGCCTGACATTTGCTCACGGACAACTTCGTGTCAGACGTACCAGTCGCGGCTGCGTCCTGTCGAAGATTCCCTCCGTGTTCCCAAACTCAATTCATTGACGGCCATGCTGCCGGCGTCCCCGGACACCATCGTTCCGGAGACCCGGGCGCAGCTGCCGCCAATGGCTCACAGCCAAGGACGCAAATGTCACCACCAAGCTTGATCGAATCCTCTTCCCATTTCTCCGACACGGCACCCGTTGCGTTGTCTTATGAGCTGTTCCCTCCCCGGTCCCCGGCGGCCGCGGAGTCGCTGTGGACCACCATCGGTGAACTCGAGTCCACGGACCCGGACTACGTCTCCGTAACCTATGGGGCGTCCGGATCAAACCGCAGCACCGCCGTCGAACTCATCAACCGGCTCGTGCTGGAGACCACCCTGCGACCGCTGGCCCACCTGACCTGCGTCGGCAATTCGCCGCAGGAACTGGCGGAGATCATCGGCGAGCTGCTCGACGTCGGCGTCCGCGGCATCCTGGCCCTGCGCGGCGACGTGCCCAAGGACGGCGCAGCACTGCCCGACGGGTCATTGCGCTACGCCCAGGACCTGATTGACCTCATCCGGCGGGTGGAGCAGCGCCGGTCGGCCCTGCTGTGCGCCGGGAAGGTCGCAGTGGGCGTCGCCGCCTACCCGACCCGCCACCCGGAATCCCCGAGCGAAGCGCACGACATCGAAGTGCTCCTGGCTAAACAGCGCTCCGGGGCGGACTTCGCGATCACCCAGGTCTTCTTCCACGCCGGGCAGTACGCGGACCTCCTGACCCGGGCCCGCCGGGCCGGGGTCACGATCCCGATCATCCCGGGCGTTATGCCGCTGACCAGCATCCGCCGGCTCAACCGCCTGGGGGAGCTGACCGGGGTGGAACCGGACGCCGGCCTCATGGGCAGGCTCGCGGCCGCCGACACCGACGCCGAACGCGCCAGAATCGGGGTCGGCGCCACGGTGGACCTCGCCAAAGCGGCCCTCGACGCCGGCGCCCCCGGCATCCACATCTACACGTTCAACGAGCACGCACGCGCCCTGGATGTCCTGGACAAACTCGCGCTGCCCCGGCCGCACCGCGCCGATCGCCGCCCCGCCGGCCGGCGCCTCGCCGCACCCGGCCACCAGCTCGCCAGCTGAACCTCCCGCTTCCTCCGCTACCCCTAAGACTTCAAGGACTCTCCCATGACTGAACAGACCACCGTCCAGACCCCGTTCCCGGCCGCATCGATCCTGGGCTACCCGCGCATCGGCCGCCGCCGCGAACTCAAAAAGGCCGTGGAAGCCTACTGGTCCGGCACCATCGACGCCGCAGCCCTCGACGCGGCTGCCAAGGACATCCAGCTCGGTACGGCCAAGCGCCTGCAGGACCTGGGCCTGACCGAGGCCGCCGCTGTTCCCGGCACCTTCTCCTACTACGACCAGGTCCTCGACGCCGCCGCCCACCTCGGCGCCGTGCCGGCCCGCTTCGGCAACCTCCTTGACGCCGACGGCCAGCTCGACATCGACGGCTACTTCACCCTCGCCCGCGGCACCAAGGACCAGCAGCCGCTGGAAATGACGAAATGGTTCGACACCAACTACCACTACCTCGTCCCGGAAATCGGCCCCGAAACGACGTTCGCGCTGACCTCCGGCCGGATCGTCGAAGAATTCGAGTACGCCCTCGCCAACGGGGTCGAGACCCGGCCCTACATCGTCGGCCCGGTCACCTTCCTGCTGCTGAGCAAAGCCTCCGACGACGCTCCGGCCGGCTTCAGCCCGCTGTCCCGCCTCGAAGACGTCCTCCCGGTCTATGTCGCCCTGCTCGCAAAGCTGGCTGCTGCCGGCGCCGGCTGGGTCCAACTGGATGAGCCCGCCCTCGTCGTGGACCAGGACACGTCCGCCGGGCAGATCCAGGCGGCCGTCGCGCGCGCTTACGACGTCCTCTCCGCTGCGGCCGCGCGCCCGCAGCTGTTCGTCTCCACCCCGTACGGCGGCCTGGACGGCCAGCTCGGCACCCTCGCGGCCACCGGCATCGACGCCCTGCACCTCGACGTCTTCAAGGGCGGGGTTCCCTCCGCCGCTGCCTTGGCCGCCCTGGGCCGCAAGACCCTCGTCGCCGGCGTCGTGGATGGCCACAACATCTGGCGCAACGACCTCCAGGCCTCAGCCCACAAGATCGCCGAGCTGAAGAAGAGCGTTGCCACGCTGGCTATCAGCACGTCCACCTCCACCCAGCACGTCCCGCACGACGTCGAGGAGGAGGTCCAGCTCTCCGAGCAGTTGCGCAGCTGGCTCGCCTTCGCCGACCAGAAGGCCGTCGAAGTCGTCACCCTGGCGGGCCTCCTGACCGAGGCCGGGACTGCCGCTGTGCAGCCGGCCATCGACGAGGCAACCCGCATCATCGCCTCCCGCGCCGCCGCCGCGGGCGTCCGCCGCCCCGCCGTCCGGGACCGCACCGCGGCCCTGACCGCCGCCGACTTCAACCGCTCCGACTACGGTGTCCGCGAAGCCGCGCAGGCGGCAGCCCTGCACCTGCCGCCGCTGCCCACCACCACCATCGGATCCTTCCCCCAGACGTCCGAGATCCGCACCGCCCGTGCCCGCGCCAACCGCGGCGACCTCACCACGGAACAGTACGAGCAGCTCATGAAGGATGAGATCAAGCGCGTGGTGGAACTGCAGGAAGAGCTCGGCTTCGACGTCCTGGTCCACGGCGAGCCCGAGCGCAACGACATGGTCCAGTACTTCGCCGAAAACCTCGAAGGGTTCGACGTCACCGTCCACGGCTGGGTCCAGTCCTACGGCTCACGCTGCACGCGCCCGTCCATCCTGTGGGGCGACGTCACCCGCAGCGCCCCGATCACCGTGGCGTGGGCGCAGTACGCCCAGTCGCTGACGGCCAAGCCGATGAAGGGCATGCTCACCGGTCCGGTCACGATCCTCGCGTGGTCCTTCGTCCGGGACGACCAGCCGCTCGGCGAAACCGCCAACCAGGTGGCGCTGGCGCTGCGCGATGAGATCGCGGACCTGGAAGCCGCCGGCATCAAGGTCATCCAGGTGGACGAACCCGCCCTGCGCGAACTCCTGCCGCTGCGCAAGGCCGAGCAGCCCGCGTACCTGGACTGGTCCGTGAACTCGTTCCGGCTCGCCACCGCCGGTGCCGCGGACGCCACCCAGGTCCACACGCACCTGTGCTACTCCGAGTTCGGCGCCATCATCGACGCGATCGACGGCCTCGACGCCGACGTGACCTCGATCGAGGCAGCCCGCTCGAAGATGGAGGTTGTCCATGACCTCGAGCACCATGGCTTCGGCCGCGGCGTGGGCCCGGGCGTGTATGACATCCACTCGCCGCGCGTCCCGGGCGGGGACGAGGTCACGGAGCTGCTCAGCACCGCGGTTAAGCATGTCCCGTCCCGCCAGCTCTGGGTCAACCCGGACTGCGGCCTGAAGACCCGCGGCTACGCCGAGACTGAGGAGTCGCTGCGCAACCTGGTCGCGGCGACCAGGACGGTCCGCGCCGGGCTGCTCTCGGCAGCGAAGTAAGCGACGCACCGTAAAACAGCGAACGACGGCGGCCGGTCCCCTGGGGGGCCGGCCGCCGTCGTTCGTGTTGCAGGTAATGCTGGCTGGGGGAGTCAGCTCTCCCAGAGGATCTCGTCATCCACGACGCCGTCCTCGTCCGCCGAAGCGACGAGGACTTCGTCCGTGAAGTGCGAGCCAAGGGTGAAGTCCAGGACAAAGTAGCGCTCCGGCTGGCCGGGGAAGATCCCCACGTGGCCCAGCTTCAGGGCCTTGAGGAAGACTTCATTGGTCAGCTGGCTCTTGTCCGTGACGCCGAAGACCTTCTGCAGCTGCTCCGTTTTGATCGCGTTGCAGTGGAAGTGATGGTATTCCTGCGGGCTGGTGCCCTCTTCGTCGAGTTCCTCGGCGATCATCTCGCGGACCTGATCCACGAGTTCGGGCAGGAACCGGAGCCGGTAATCGACCTTGTGCATGGCCGCCTCATCGAAGTGGTCATGGGCATCGACGTTCAGGTCAAGCTCCAGTTCCTGCCCCGCCAGTTGGTGCTTGGCGGAGTAGTAGTGGTCTCTTCCGTGGTTGAGCTCAATCTCTCCGAAGTGGTGGCTGGCTACCTTGCTCATATCTTCAACATAGCCCTGAACTCGGCTCCGTTCCAGCATTCGCCCAGCCTTTTTTAGCGCAGGGTCACCAGCGGGAGGGTTCCTTGTCCCCCCGGTCCGGGACGTCCTTCACGTCGTGGGACGTGAAAGGATCGTGCTCCACCACGTTGTCCACGTCCGCGATCAGGACCCCGTCGGGCTCGGCGTTTTCGACCTCAAGTGCGTGCTCGGAGGCGTGCCGCGGCTCGGGTGCCGCCATCAGGGTATCCACCGCAGCCGTCGAGGGTTCGGGGCTCGGCATGAATTCCTCGGGCACTGCCGTGCCGGCGGGTGCGTTGCGGCGCCGCAGCATCTGCATCCAGCGCGGGCTGCTGCCCAGGATGCCGTGCTCGGCAAGCTCCTCGACCTCCAGGCCGTAGAAGTCGCCGATGTGATCCACGAGCTGCGCACGGCGTGCACGCTCGTAGGCCCGGCGTTCGCGGCTGAAGGCGATGTAGGTGGACCAGCAGATCATCACCATGACCACACTGAACGGCAGGGCAATGATGATCGCCGCTGTCTGCAGGGCTGTCAGCCCGCCGGAGATCAGCAGCGAGATGGCCAGGACCGCGGTGATGAGGACGAAGAAGGTACGGACGCGCTTTTTTGGATTGACCTGCCCGCCGGTGGCGATCATGCCCATCACGAGTGCGCCGGAATCCGAGGAGGTGATGAAGAAGATGGCGATCAGCAGGATCACGCCGACGGTCAGGACCGGCGTGCCCGGAACGTAGGAGAGCATGCTGAACAGGGCGCTGGAGGCATTGACGCTGCCGTCGTCCCCGATGAGGGTTCCGCTGCCGGTCAATTCCACGGCAAGGGCCGTGCCGCCGAGGACACTGAACCAGAGCATGCCGATGACGGTCGGCACCAGGATGACGCCGGCCACGAACTGACGGACGGTCCGGCCGCGCGAAATCCGGGCAATGAAGATGCCGACGAAGGGGGCCCAGGAGATCCACCAGCCCCAGTAGAAGGACGTCCAGGAGGCCTGCCAGGAGGCGCCGGCTTCGCCGGAGAAGGCGTTGACGTTGAAGGACAGGGCCGCGAAGTTCTGGATGTAGGCGCCGATCGACTGCACGAATTCGCGCAGCAGGAACGTCGACGGTCCGAAGAACAGCAAGTACACCACCAGCAGCCCGGCCAGGACGAGGTTGGTGCTGGACAGCCACTTCATGCCCTTGGCGAGCCCGGAAAGCACGGAGAGCAGGACGAAGAAGGAAATCACGATGATGATGATGATTTCGGAAGTCCGGGTGGCCGGCATCAGGTTGATGCTTTCGAGTCCGGCACTGATCTGCAGCACGCCGAGGCCCAGCGAAGTCGCCACGCCGAAGAGCGTCCCGACGAGTGCCACGACGTCAATGACGTTGCCCCAGGCGCCCTGGACGCGTTTGCCCAGAAGCGGCTCAAGTGCCCAGCGGATTGAGACCGGCCGTTTGCGCCGGTGGATGGCGTAGGCCAGGGCGAGGCCGATTACGACGTAGATGGACCAGGCGTGCACGCCCCAGTGCAGGAAGGTCTGGCTCAGGGCACTCTGCGCGAGCTCGGATGGGGTGCCGGACACGCCGGGGCGCGGATTCGCGAAGTGGCTCAGCGGCTCGGTGACGCCGTAGAACACGAGGCCGATTCCCATGCCTGCTGCGAACAGCAGGGCGAACCACGCCATCAGCGAGAACTCGGGTTCGTCGTCGTCATGCCCGAGCTTGATATCGCCGAAGCGGCTGAAGCCCAGGTACAGGCTGAAGGCCACAAAGAAGCTCGTGATGAGGACGTAGTACCAGTTGAACGAGTTGACGATGTTCGCCTGGATGGCGCCGAACATTGCCTCCGCGGCAGTAGGGGCGAGCAGTGCAAATGCCGCGAAAACGGTCACCAGCACTGCTGCGGGCCAGAAGACCCAGCGCTCGATTATTCTTGGGGTTTGTTTTTCAGACATCCTTCTAGGCTAGCCGCCAGTGCATTAAAGGCCTATACACAGGCAGGACTGTTAGGGTATCGCGTCCTTGGCCTGCCCGGCCGGGGGCAGGCGCAGGCACCAGCAGTCCCACCGGCCCCGGAGGGCCCCGTGCCCCGGCTGAAGCGGCAGGGCGCGGATTTTACCCCGCCCCCGGCCGGCCGGCCGGCCCTGCAGGTCAGCGTGGCAGAACCCGGAATCGTGGCCTTCGTCACGGCGGCCGGTTTTCCGCCCCGGAGTCGTTGAAACAGCCCTGGCCTCAGCCCGCGGGGTGTTTCATCGTATCGGCCAGCAGGTCCACGAAGAGCCGGACGCGGGCCGTCTGCTTCTCATTGATCAGCAGGGCAAAGACGTTGCGGGCCAGCCGGATTTCCGGGACGTCCAGCACCACCACCCCCGCCGGCCGGTGCCGCAGGGCCAGCTCGGGAACCAGGGCCGCGCCCAGCCCCGCCGCGGCCATCTCCAGGCTGGCATGGAAGTCGTCGCTATAGGCCACCACCCGGGGGTGCAGATTGCAGCTGGCGAACAGGCGCTCGATCACGGTGGCATCGGAGGTGCCCGGGTGGTGGACGATCCACGGCATATCGGAGAGGTGGTCTGCGGCCACCTTGGAATCGGTGCCGATGCCCCACGCTGCCGGCAGGACCACGCGGAAGTCGTCATCGGCGATCCACTGGCGGTCCAGGGTGTGCGGCCAGGCGAGACCCGACTGGCCCACCTGGTACACGAGCGCCACGTCGATCTCGCCGCCGGCCCGCAGGCCCTGGATGGTCTGGGCGGGCTCAGCGACGGAGACCCGCAGGTCGATCCCGAGTTTCTTCCAGGCCGGGTTCTGCAAGAGCCGGGGCAGGACGTAGGTCGCGAGGCTGGGGAAGATGCCGAGCCGCAGTTCCTGGCTTGTGCCCTCCTGCGTGCGCGAGGCCGCGGCCAGGAGCGCTTCAATGTCGGTGAGCACCTTGGCGGCGTGCCGGCTCATAACAACGGCGGCTTCGGTGGGATGGATGCTGCGGGCCGACCGCTCGAAGAGGACGACCCCGGCGTCGCGTTCCAGGGCGGACATCTGTTGCGAAACGGCCGACGCCGTGTAGCCGAGCCTGGCTGCGGCGGCCGTGAACGAGCCCAGCCGGAGTACCTCAACGAGGGTCCGCAAGTGGACGGGATTAATCAAAAGGGCCCCTTCGCCAGGTCGGAATGGTGCCGCGCCGCCGGATGGCGGCGCGAAACCCGCTTCATTCTGGCATAGTGTGCCGCCAAGGCAGCCTCCGGCGGCCGGACGGAAATAGAACTCATCCGGAAACCCCGCAGTTTCGAATTGCACAGTAGAGAATGAACCAGGACGAGTCAGCAGGAGCAGAACAGTGTCGCAAGCAGCAGGGATTCCGGCGGGCCGGCGGATAGCCGTTATCGGCAGTGGCGTCGCGGGGCTGACCGCAGCCTATGTGCTGAACGGGCAGGACCGGGTAACCCTCTTCGAGGCAGACTCCCGGCTGGGCGGCCACGCCCACACCCACGACGTGCCCCAGACCGACGGGTCCACCCTCGCCGTGGACACCGGCTTCATTGTCCACAACGAGCGCACCTACCCCACGCTGCTGCGGCTCTTCGCCGAACTCGGCATCGAAACCCAGGACTCGGAAATGAGCATGTCCGTCCGCTGCGACGGCTGCGGCCTCGAATACGCCGGCGCCCGGGCCGGCGCCCGCGGCATCATTCCCCGGCCATCGACCCTGCTGCGCGGCCGCTACCTGCTGATGCTGCTGGAAGTCATGCGCTTCCACCGCCGCGCCCGCACGCTGATCGCGGCAGAAAAAACGACGGCGGGAGAAGCAGGCCAGACCCTGGGCGAATTCCTGGCCCGGGAAAAATTCAGCAACTACTTCATCTCCCACTTCATGACGCCGGTGGTCAGCGCCGTCTGGTCCTGCGACCCCACGACCGCCCTGGCCTACCCCGCCCGGTACCTCTTCACGTTCCTGAGCCACCACGGCCTGCTCGGGGTCAAAGGATCGCCCCAGTGGCGGACCGTGACCGGCGGTTCGCGCAGCTACGTCGACAAACTCGCCGCCACCCTGCCGGACGTCCGGCTCTCCAGCCCGGTGACCGGCGTCGTCCGCGGCACGGACAGCGTCAACGTCACCACGGTGCACGGCACCGAAACGTTCGACGCCGTGGTGATCGCCACCCACCCGGAGCAGGCACTGCACATGCTTTCCGACGCCACACCCGCCGAGCAGCAGGCGTTGGCCGGCATGCCGTACTCCGTCAACCAGACCCTCTTCCACCGCGACGAAGCGGTGCTGCCCGGAGCCGCCAACGCGCAGGCCTCGTGGAACTACCGGCTGCCGTCCTGCGACGCCCGGCCGGACCGGGTCCTGGTCAGCTACGACATGACCCGGCTGCAGCGGCTGAAACCGGCCGGTGGCGGACGCTACATCGTCAGCCTCGGCGAGTCCGAGCTTATTGGCGAGGACACGGTCTTGGACCGGATGGTCTACGAACACCCGCAGTACACCCCGGAGTCCCTCCAGGCCCAGGAACGGATCCTGGGGCTCGGCGACAGCCGCCTGGCCTTCGCCGGGGCGTACCACGGCTGGGGATTCCATGAGGACGGCGCCCTGTCCGGCGTCAAGGCCGCCGCACGGCTGGGCCGCAACTGGGACCGGGTGCCCGCCACGATCGGCACCGTCCCGGTGGATCCGGATCTGGTCCCGGTTCCCGCGGAGGGCCCGTGACCGCCCCGGCAGCGATTTACCGGACCTCAATCGCCCACGTCCGGCACACGCCGCTGAAAAACGCGTTCACCTACCGCAACTACAACTGGTACGTGGACGTCGACCGGCTGCCCGCGCTGCCCCGCCTGCTGGCGCCGCTGGCCGGCTTCCACGCGGCAGACCACCTGGGCGATCCCGCCGGCACCATCCGCGCCAACGTGGAAACCTTCCTCGCCACCCGGGGGATCGAGCTCGACGGCGGACGGATCACCATGCTGGCCAGCGCCCGCGTGTTCGGCTATGTCTTCAACCCGGTGTCCCTGTTCTGGTGCCACACCGCGGCGGGCGAGCTGCGCTGTGTGGTCGCCGAGGTGCACAACACCTATGGCGAGCGGCACTGCTACGTCCTCGAAACCGACGGCGCCGGCCGGGCCAGCGTCCCTAAGGCCTTCTACGTCTCACCGTTCAACGACCTCCAGGGCGACTACCGGATGAAGCTGCCGGAGCCGGACGAACGGCTCGCCGTCTCGATCGTCCTCGAACGGGACGGGCAAAAGCCCTTCA
>CAVYMG010000004.1:0-25174 GCA_963769515.1 uncultured Actinomycetota bacterium | reverse complement strand
CAGCGCAGCTCCGGCGAAGATGCCCAGGGTTCCGTACTGGGCGGGTTCGGCGCCTGTGAGGAAGCCGAAGAAGGACTGCTTCAGGACGTCCGCGGAGCCGGTGGAGGCGGTGGGCTCGGACGCGGGCACAAACGGGGCGTAGTTCTCGAACTTCACGTAGGAGAAGCCCACCACGATCACGAAGAGCACAACGGCGATCTTGACCAGGGTGAAGATGTTTCCGACCCGTGCGGAGAGCTTGGTTCCGAGCACCAGCAGGACCGTGAAGACGGCGACGATCAGGAAGGCGCCCCAGTAGAGTTCAATGCCGCCGAGGGACACGGACGGCGGAATGTCCAGGCCCGTCAGCGCGAAGACCTTGCTGAGGTAGATGCCCCAGTATTTGGCGATCACGGCACCCGCGGTGAAGAGTTCCAGGATGAGGTTCCAGCCGATGATCCAGGCGAGCAGCTCGCCCATGGTGGCGTACGTGAAGACGTACGCGGAGCCGGCCACCGGGATGGCCGTGGCGAACTCGGCGTAGCACATGATCGCCAGGGCGCACGTGACGGCGGCGATGGCGAAGGAGATGGTCACTGCGGGGCCGGCGAAGTTCGCGGCGGCCTTTGCTCCGACCGAGAAGATGCCCGCGCCGACGGCCACGGCGACACCCATGATCATCAGGTCCCAGGAGCTGAGCGAGCGCTTCAGCTTGCGTCCGGGCTCATCGGCGTCCGCGATGGACTGCTCGATGGATTTGGTCCGGAATACATTCATAGAAAGTCCACAATTTCAATAGCTGGAGGAAAACAGACCTATCTATCGTAATGTTCGCCCAGTGGACGGTTGAAGTTATCCCACATCATGAGACACGCAGGAGGCCCGTACCGGTGTTCCCGGTACAGGCCTCCTGTGTAGAGCCCGGCGGTGCTTGTGGCTATCGCCGGATCAGACGGGCCAATCCATCAGGGTGGAACGGATCAGGAATCTCTTGCCCTCCGGAGCTTCCACCGAAAAGCCGCTCCCCCGGCCCGGCACGACGTCGACCGTGAGGTGGGTGTGGCTCCAGTAGTTGAACTGCTCCTTGGACATCCAGAACTCCACGGGCCGGGACTCGGATCCCGGCCCCGGTTCCTCGGACAGGTCGAATCGGCCCAGCAGGACGTCCGAATCCCCGGTGAGGAACTCTCCGGCCGGGTAGCACATCGGTGAGGAGCCGTCGCAGCAGCCGCCGGACTGGTGGAACATCAGCGGGCCGTGCTGGTCCCACAGTTTGTGCAGCAGTTCCACGGCCGCGGTGGTCAGCGCCACCCGGGAGAAGTCCTCCCCCGGGCGGGTGACGGCGGCGTCGATCCTGGTCTGAGTCATGGGTTCGGTCCGGCTTAGAAGAAGCCGAGCTTGTTCTCGTTGTAGGACACCAGCAGGTTCTTGGTCTGCTGGTAGTGGTCCAGCATCATGGAGTGGTTTTCCCGCCCGATCCCGGAGGACTTGTAGCCGCCGAACGCCGCCCCTGCCGGGTAGGCGTGGTAGTTGTTGACCCATACCCGGCCGGCCTGGATCTCGCGGCCGGCACGGTAGGCGACGTTGCCGTTGCGGGACCAGACGCCGGCGCCGAGGCCGTAGAGGGTGTCGTTGGCGATGCCCATGGCGTCGTTGTAGTCGCTGAAGCGCGCCACCGACACGACCGGGCCGAAGATCTCTTCCTGGAAGATCCGCATCTTGTTGTGGCCCTCGAAGATGGTCGGCTGGACATAGTAGCCGCCGGCCAGGTCGCCGGACAGCTCAGCGCGGAAACCGCCGGTGAGCAGCCTGGCGCCTTCCTGCTGGCCGATGTCGATGTAGGACAGGATCTTCTCCAGCTGGTCGTTGGAGGCCTGGGCGCCGAGCTGGGTGTCGGTGTCCAGCGGGTTGCCCTGGATGATCTTCTGGGTCCGGGCCAGCGCGTCGGCCATAAAAGAATCGTAGATGCCGTCCTGGACCAGGGCGCGGGACGGGCAGGTGCAGACCTCACCCTGGTTGAAGGCAAAGAGCGCGAAGCCCTCGAGTGCCTTGTCGTAGAACGCGTCGTTGCTGTCGGCGACGTCGTTGAAGAAGATGTTCGGGCTCTTGCCGCCCAGCTCCAGGGTGACCGGGATCAGGTTCTGGCTGGCGTACTGGCTGATGAGCCGGCCCGTCGTGGTCTCGCCGGTGAAGGCGATCTTGCGGATCCGCGGGCTGGAGGCCAGCGGCTTACCGGCCTCGACGCCGAAGCCGTTGACCACGTTCAGGACCCCGGCGGGAAGCAGGTCACCGATCAGTTCCATCAGGACCAGGATCGACGTGGGGGTCTGCTCGGCCGGCTTGAGGACGACGGCGTTGCCGGCCGCGAGTGCCGGGGCAAGCTTCCAGACGGCCATCAGGATCGGGAAGTTCCAAGGGATGATCTGGCCCACAACGCCGAGCGGCTCGTGGTAGTGGTACGCGGTGGTGTCGTCGTCCAGCTGGGACAGGCGGCCTTCCTGCGCACGCACGGCCGAGGCGAAGTAGCGGAAGTGGTCCGCGGCGAGCGGAAGGTCCGCGTTGAGGGTTTCGCGGATCGGTTTGCCGTTGTCCCAGGACTCGGCCACGGCGAGCATCTCGAGGTTTTCGTCGATCCGGTCGGCGATCTTGTTCAGGATGGCGGCGCGCTCCGCCACGGACGTTTTGCCCCAGGACGGCGCGGCTTTGTGGGCCGCGTCGAGGGCCAGATCGATGTCTTCCGCCGTGCCGCGGGCGACCTCGCAGAATGCCTTGCCGGTGACCGGGGTGATGTTTTCGAAGTACTGGCCCTTGACCGGGGCCACCCACTCGCCGCCGATCCAGTTCTCATAGCGGTCCTTGAATGTAACCTTCGAACCCTCGGTACCGGGCTGGGCGTAAACAGTCATATTGCTAGCTCCTTTGCTGTGCAAGACAGGTGACGCATTCATCGCGGCGCCACCGTTACCCCCAGCGTAGGAGCGGAGGGGTTGCAGCCAGGTTGCATGACTGTGACCCGGGTCACCGGAACGCGACGGGCGGGACCTCAGGCGCTGAGTTCAGTTTCCAGCCGTTCCAGATCGGTGACCACGGCCGCCCGCTTCGGCGAGCGCGGCGCCAGCAGCCTCAGTGCGGCGGTCCGGACGCCGACGTCGTCCCTGGCCTCGGGCAGCTCGGCGTATTTCAGCAGCGATTCCGCACTGCCGTCCGTCAGCAGGGCCTCGCGCAGCAGCGCGGAGACCTTGCCGCGGAGCTCCACGATGCCGGGCGCTTCGGAGCGCGGCAGCACGGCGCCGCGGTAGATTTCGAGCGCAATCCGGTGCGCGCCGCGCTGGAGGCACTTGAGGACCTGACCCGAATCCGGGACCAGATCCAGCGGCAGCCGGTACGGGCGCGATTCCGGGAGCGCGTCGGGGCTGAGCTGCTGGATGACCTTCCGCAGCCGGACCATTTCGGCGCGCAGCGTCATGGTGGAAGCTTCTCCCGGGTAGAGCAGGGCACAGAGCTCCTCCGCATTGAGCCCTTCGGGATGGATGCTGAGCAGGGCCAGGATTTCGCTGTGCCGGGCGGACAGTGCCACCGTGCGGCCGTCGATGCTGAGCAGGGCCTGGTCGCGGCCCAGCAGCTGGAGGCTGTTGCGGTACAGGCTGCCGTGCCGGGTCCCGTCGCCAAGCGCCGTGCCCGGACGGGCGGTCCCGGCCGGGGAGGCGGCCGTCCGGCGGCGTGCCGGTGCTGACTGCCGGGCCGCAGCGAGTTGGAGCCGTTCCACCCGCAGCTGGGCCTGCGCAGCGGCCACGGTGGCCTCGACAAGGGACAGGGTGTGCGGCGCCACCGCGGACTCCGTGCCGGTAATGTCCACGACGCCCAGCAAGGCACCCGAGTCCGGATCATGGAACGGCACGGCGGTACAGCTCCACGGGTGGACGGAGCGCTTGTAGTGCTCCGCTCCGGCGATCTGGATGCCGCGGCCCAGTGCCAGCGCGGTGCCCGGAGCACTCGTCCCCACGGACGCCTCGGACCAGTCCGCGCCCGGAACGAACATCATGCCCTCGGCACGGCGTTGCATGGCGGCATCGCCCTCCACCCACAGCAGCCGCCCGAGCTCGTCGCCGACCGCCACCAGCATGCCGCTGTCGTGGCTGGGCAGGACCAGGAGCTTGTGGATCACCGGCATGATGGCCGCGAGCGGGTGCTGACGCCGGTATTCGTCGAGTTCGTCGCGGTCCAGCGCCAACGGCGCCTCCGGCTGGTCCGGATTGGCGTGGGACATGGCGGAGCGCTGCCACGACTCCTGGATCACGGCGCTCAGGCCAGGGAGCCGCTCCAGGCCGGCGAAGCCCGGGAGCCCGGAACCCAGCTGCTCGTGGCCTGCGCGGGCATGCTGTTGCCGCAGCTCCGGGGTGTACCCGCCGGGCACTGCAGCGTGGACCAAATTCGTCATTGAACTCCCCTGATGGCCGCGGCGGCATGCAGGAACCGGCCGCGTCCTTCCGAGTCTAGTTCCGGGGACAGGGTTTCGATACCTGCCGGGCCACGGCCGTTTCGACGGCCGCACGCACGTACGACGCCCCGCGACGTCGTGTGTGCGCGGAACCGTCGAAGCGGCCCCGGGTGCCGGCGGACCAGGGCGGTCAGTCGCGGGAGATCGCGATCATGTCCTCGCGGGGAACCACCTTGATGCGTTCCCGCACGACGGCGGAGCCGTCTCCGGCGGCGGCCGACCACTCCGCGCCGAGGGCCAGTTCGTGGGCGTCCAGCTTGATCCAGCCTTCCCAGGTGGTGTACTCAATCCCCCGGGCTTCGAGCAGGTCGATGATGGCCTGGGGGTCCGGGTTTTGTGCCGGCGGCAGGCCCATACGGTCTTCGAGCAGGAACCCGATGGTTTCCAGGGCGTCACCCTTTGTGTGTCCGATCAGTCCCACCGGCCCGCGCTTGATCCAGCCCGTGGCGTAGATGCCCGGGACGGGATTCCCGGCGGCATCGAGCACGCGGCCGCCCTCGTTGGGAACAATGCCGCGGCGGGCATCGTATTCGAGTTCATCCAGCGGCGAGCCGTGATAGCCGATGGCGCGGTAGACGGCCTGGACCGGGTAGTCAAGGAACTCCCCCGTGCCTTTGACGTTGCCGGTGCCGTCCAGCTGCATGCGCTCGAACTTGATCCCGGCGACCTTGCCGGGACCTGAGGTGTTTCCCTCGGAGTCGTGGATCTCAACGGGACTGTGCAGGAAGTGCAGGTGCAGCCGGCGGGAGGACGGGACCTCCGCCTCGGTGTGGTCCTCCACCAGCCAGTTGGTGAGGGTGTTGACCATGGTCCGGGTCTGGTTGTTGCTGCGGATGGCCTCATCCGAGGCCTGGTCGAATTCGAAGTCCTCCGGGTACAGGACGATATCCACGTCGTTGGCGTGGCTGAGTTCCCGCAGTTCCAGCGGGGTGAACTTCACCTGGGCGGGGCCGCGGCGGCCAAAGACGTGCACGTCCGTCACGGGGGAGTTCTTCAGTGCCCGGTAGACGTTGTCCGGGATTTCCGTGGTCAGCAGGTCGTCGGCGTGTTTGACGAGCATCCGGGCGACGTCGAGGGCCACGTTGCCGTTTCCGATCACCGCGATTTCCTTGGCCTCCAGCGGCCATTCGCGCGGGACGTCGGGGTGGCCGTCGTACCAGGAGACGAAGTCTGCCCCGCCAAAGGACCCGTCCAGCTCGATCCCGGGAATGTCGAGGTCCGCGTCCTTGATGGCGCCGGTGGAGAAGATCACGGCGTCGTAGAAGGCACGGAAATCGTGCAGCGTCAGGTCACGTCCGTAGGTGATGTTGCCGAGGAAGCGGATGTCCCCGCGGTCCAGGACCTTGTGCAGGGCGTTGACGATTCCCTTGATCCGCGGGTGGTCCGGCGCCACGCCGTAGCGGATCAGCCCATAGGGCGCCGGATAGGCCTCGAAGAGATCGATGCTGACTTCAAAATCGCCGTCCTTGACCGCGTTGGACTTCGTGAGGATGTCCGCGGCGTAGACGCCCGCCGGCCCGGCACCGACAATCGCGACGCGGAGGGGACGTTTGGACGTGGATTCGGCCGAGTTGGACACGGGAGCCCTTCTGAGTCGTGGCGGCTGTGCCGGTTCATGCAGCACAGAATTCCCCTATTCTAAATCTCCCGCGGGCCGGGGGGGTGCGCCGGGAGGCAGTCCGCCGGTCCGTCGGAATGGCCGGCTGGCCGTGCGGCAGGAATAGCCCCCCGGGGTGTGGTGTTATTGTCCCTGTGCCGATCCCCGACGAATCCCTGTCCTCCAGCCCGGTGACCACCGGGCGTGCAGCCCCGCTGGCATCTTCCTCAGCCGCCACGCCCCGGGCGGCCCTCAAGTCCGTCGATACGGAATCCAAGGCGGGGGCCCTGTTCGGGATTACCGCCTACGGCCTGTGGGGCTTGATGCCCCTGTACTTCTTCTTGCTCCAGCCGGCCGGCGCCGTCGAGATTGTCGCCAACCGGGTGGTCTGGTCGTTGGTGTTCTGCCTCGGGCTGATCACCGTGACCAGGTCGTGGCAGGTCCTCGGCTCCGCGTTCCGGAACCGCACCGTGCTTGGTCCCCTCACCATCGCGGCCGCGCTGATCGCCATCAACTGGCTGATCTATGTCTACGGCGTGACCACCGGGCAGGCGGTCGAAGCCTCTTTGGGCTACTTCATTAATCCCCTGGTCTCCGTGCTGCTCGGCGTGGTCGTGCTGAAGGAAAAGCTCCGGCCATTGCAGTGGGCAGCCGTCGGCATCGGCTTCGTCGCGGTCGGCGCGCTGACGGTCTCCTACGGGAAGCTGCCCTGGATTGCGCTCACGCTGGCGTTCAGCTTTGGCCTCTACGGCTTCATGAAAAAACGCGTCGGACCTCGGGTAGACGCCCTCACGAGCCTCAGCGTTGAGACGATCGTGCTCGCACCGGTGGCCGCCGTCGCCATGATCGTCCTGGCGCTCAACGGAACCGCCACCCTGACAAGCCAGGGGCCGGGGCACTTCTGGCTGCTGGCGGCGTCGGGCCTGATCACCGCAGTGCCTTTGCTGCTGTTCGGCGCCGCCGCCCGCCGCTTGCCGATGACAACCATCGGCCTGCTGCAATACCTCGCCCCCGTGCTGCAGTTCATCGTGGCGCTGACGTTCCTCCGGGAGGCCATGACGCCGGACCGCTGGATCGGTTTCGGAATCGTCTGGCTGGCCCTTGCGGTGCTCACGGTGGACATGCTCCGGATGGCGCGGAAGAACTCGGTACTGCGCAAGCTCGCCCGCGCCGCGGCCTAGGCTCCGGAGCCTGAGACCCGGGGCGGCCGGTCAGTCCGCCGGAACCGTGTCCACGCGCTCATAGTCACGCGGCACCACGACCATAGGCACGGGCAGCGCCCGGAGCACCTTGTTGGCGGTGCTGCCGATGAAAAGCTTGTTCTTTTCCGCCAGGCGGGAGGACCCGACAATCAGGATCTCGGCGTCGTCCCATTCCAAATCGTCAATCGCTTCCTCGATGCTGCGGCCGTGCGCCACTTCCACGGCCACCGGGTGTCCCTCCGGCAGCCGCCGTGCGGCCGCGGCAAGAACCGTGTTCGCATGGATGTGCGCGGCGTTGACGTTCTCTCCGCCGTCGCCTTCGGCGTCGAGCTCCACGAGGGACACCAACCGGAGCGGCACGCCGCGGCGTTCGGAAGACTCAACGGCAACATTGATCGCCGCCTCCGCCCCGCTCCGCTGGCCGACGGCCAGGGTCAGCCGGCTGATGGGGTCTGACTGGTGGTAGCCGCGCGGCGCGAGCGCCACCGGGACCGGGGCGGCGTGCAGCAGCGCATTGGCCACGCTGCCGACCGTGTGCCGCTTGAACAGGCCGTTGCTGGCGGCGCCGACCACAATCAGCCCGGCCCGGTATTCGACCGCCGCCTCGATGAGTCCGGCCGCGAATGAGTCGGCCTTCCGGACGTGGAAGCGGGCCTCGATCCCCTTCGGAACGAGCTCCATGCCGTGGCGTTCGGCCATCAGGATCTCCTGGGCCGCGGGGCTGGCGCGGTTGGCCTCCGGGTCCATCTTGGCGGTGGAGGCGCGTCCGTGCACTACGTAGACCAGATCGAGATGGGCCCCCTGGGCGCGGGCCATGGCTGAGGCAAGGGCGACGGCATCAGCGCCGCGGTCATTGGGGGTGTAGCCGACTACGTATCGCATGTGTAAACCCCTTACGGGTCCGGGGCAGAGCCGGCCATGCCCCGGGGTTCCGGGCGCCGTCGGCCGGTCTGCGTTCCTGCAGTGGTAGCCACGACTCTAGCCCAGTGCGGCGGGGGCAGGGGACTTTCGGCCCTGACCGGTCCCGCCGTCCGATCCTAGGCTTGTCCCGTCGAGGGGAGCCGATGATGCCTAGGGTCAACGTCCGCACGATCACACACAGGGGTGCAGCCAGGCGGGCCGGCCTTGGAACGCTCGCGTGCCTGCTACTCCTGACGGCCTGTACGGCGTCACCGCCTGATCCCGGTGCGGGTACGGCCTCCCCCGGGACCGCGTCGGCCAGCGGAACAGCAACCCCGACCACAACCGCACCGACCGCGTCGGCGAGTCCGTCGGCCACCTTCGCCGGCCCCGGTGAATGGGATGAGACGGCCCCGCCGATTGCCGGCGACATGGTGATCGCCGCCAAGGTCACGCACGAATGGGCCTGGCCCGGGGCCGGGGCATTTCGGACCACCCACGAGAACCCCGTCCCGATCGCCCCGCCGCCCGCGGCTCCCCTGCCCACGCTCTACAGCATCGGTTCGGGTCAGCACCCGGCCAATACCCCGCCGTACGACCAGTTGAGCTTCCGGTTCGAGGGCGGCTTCCCCAGCTACGACATCGAAGTGGTGCCGCAACTGATCGCCGACGGCAGCGGCGAACCGATCCCGCTGCCCAATACGGGGACCATCGTGGAGGTGGCGTTCCGCGGCGCGCAGGCGCACACCGCGGACGGCTCCGCGAGCTCGGTCACGAGCGCACCGCCGACGGCGATCGGGTACGTGGCCCTGACCAAATACGCTCCGGCCGGCGACTTCGAGGGCGTGGTCAGCTACGGGATGGGCATCGGGCGTCCGCTGGATGAGGTTCCGGAGACGAAGGTGCGCGTGGTGGAGGTCGAGAAGATCGAACAGGGCAAACACCTGTATGTGGTGGCGATCCAGTTTGACCGGACCTTCTGGTGACGCCGGCCCGGCGCACCGCCCGGGTGGCACCGCCCGGGTGGCACCGACGAAAGAGCCGCGGACGTCTGGTCCGCGGCTCTTTCGTTGTCCCCTGGATCCGTTGGATCAGGCTGCCCCGCTGATCAGGAGTGGGCCTTGATGGCGGCGGCCAGGACCTCGAGACCGTCGAGCAGGAGCTCGTCGCTGATGACCAGCGGCGGGAGCAGCCGGATGACGTTGCCGTACGTGCCGCAGGTCAGGATGATGACACCTTCCTTGAGGCACGCTGCCGCGACGGCCTTGGTCAGCTCAGGGTTCGGTTCCTTGGAGCCGGAGTGGACCAGTTCGATGGCCAGCATGGCGCCGCGGCCGCGGATGTCCCCGATGACGGAGCCCTCGGCCCCGCCGGGAAGCGCAGCAGCGAGCTCGCGCAGGCGGGTGAGGGCCACGTCCTCAATGTGGCGGGCGCGGGCGTTGAGGTCGTACTGCTCCATGGAGGAAATCGAGGCCAGCGCCGCGGCGCAGGCCACCGGGTTACCGCCGTAGGTGCCGCCCAGTCCGCCCGGGTGGACGGCGTCGAGCAGGTCGGCGCGGCCAGTGATGGCAGAAAGCGGCATGCCACCGGCGATGCCCTTGGCCATGGTGATGATGTCCGGAACAACGCCCTCGTGGTTGACGGCGAACCATTCCCCGGTACGGCAGAATCCGGACTGGACTTCGTCGGCGATGAAAACAATGCCCTTGTCCTTGGCCCATGCGGCCAGGGCCGGCAGGAAGCCTTCGGCCGGGACGATGAAGCCGCCCTCGCCCTGGATCGGTTCGATGATGATCGCGGCCACAGAGTCGCCGCCGATCTGCTTCTCGATCATGGTGATGGCCCGCTTGGCCGCCTCGGCACCGGTGGTCTCCGGGTTTTCCTCGCGGAACGGGTAGCTCATCGGCATGCGGTAGACCTCGGGCGCGAACGGGCCGAAGTTGGTCTTGTACGGCATGGCCTTGGCCGTCAGCGCCATTGTGAGGTTGGTGCGGCCGTGGTACGCGTGGTCAAACGCGACCACGGCGTCCCGGCCGGTGGCCAGCCGGGCCACCTTCACGGCGTTCTCCACGGCCTCGGCACCGGAGTTGAAAAGCACGGTGCGCTTCTCGTGGTCGCCCGGGGTCAGGCGGTTGAGCTGCTCGGCGACGGCGACGTAGCCCTCGTAGGGCGTGACCATAAAGCAGGTGTGGGTGAAGTGCTCAACGGCTTCCTTGACCGCGCCGACGACGGCGGGGTCCGAGGCGCCGACGGAGGTCACGGCGATGCCTGAACCGAGGTCGATGAAGGAGTTGCCGTCGACGTCGTGGATGATGCCGCCGTCGGCGTCGGCGACGTAGACCGGAACGCCGGACGCGACGCCGGCCGCGACGACCGCCTTGCGGCGTTCGGCCAGGGCGAGGGACTTGGGGCCGGGGAAGTCAGCGAGGACCCGGCGCTTTTGCTCGAGCCGGAAAGTGAGGTCATTTGCGGTGGTGGTCATGAGGGAGCCTTTCTAGTTCGTACGTTGTCTGCGTCAGCGTGGTGCGGGGCGTTACGCGTCCAGCGCACTCATGACGTGCTTGATGCGGGTGTAGTCCTCGACGCCGTACATGGACAGGTCCTTGCCGTAGCCGGACTGCTTGAAGCCGCCGTGCGGCATTTCGGCGGTCAGCATGATGTGGGTGTTGATCCAGACGGCGCCGAAGTCCAGGTCGCGGCTGAGCCGCATCGCGACGCCGTGGTTGCTCGTCCAGACGCTCGACGCGAGGGCGTAGTCGACGTCGTTGGCCAGTTCCACGGCCTCTTCTTCGGTGCTGAACTTCTGCACCGTGATGACCGGGCCGAAGGTTTCCTTCTGGACAATGTCATCGCTCTGCTTGGCCCCGGTGATGATGGTCGGTTCGAAGAAGAACCCCTTGTCCCCGGCGCGGTGTCCGCCGGTTTCGATCCGGCAGTTGGCCGGCAGGGATTCCACCACGGCGCTGACGGCGTTGAAGTGGTTCACGTTGTTCAGCGGACCGAAGTAGTTGTCCTCGTCGTTCTGCGAACCGGTGCGCAGGGTCTTGGTGTGCTCCACCATGGCGGCCACTACGTCATCGTGGACCGAATCCTGGACCAGGACGCGGGTGATGGCGGTGCAGTCCTGGCCGGCGTTGAAGAAGGCGAACTCGGCGATGGCCGCGGCGCTCTTTTTGATGTCGGCGTCGGCGAAGACAATGGCCGGGGCCTTGCCGCCGAGTTCCAGGTGTGCGCGCTTGAGACCCTTGGCCGCTCCCGAGGCGACGGCGATGCCGGCCCGGACGGAGCCGGTAATGGAGACGATGCCGGGGACGGGGTGCTCCACCATCATGGCGCCGGTCTCGCCGGTGCCCAGCACTACATTCAGCACGCCGGCGGGGAAGATCTCTCCGGCGAGCCGGGCCAGGACCAGGGTCGATTCCGGGGTGGTGTCCGAGGGCTTGAGCACTACGGTGTTGCCGGCGGCGAGGGCCGGGCCGATCTTCCAGATGGCCATTAGGAACGGATAGTTCCACGGGGCGACCTGGGCCACCACGCCGATCGGTTCGCGCCGGACAAAGGAGGTGTGGCCCTCGAAGTATTCCCCGGCGGACTTGCCTTCCAGGATGCGTGCGGCACCGGCGAAGAAGCGCAACTGATCGGCCCCGGCGGCCACTTCTTCGGCCGCAATGAGGGACCGGACCTGGCCGGTGTTACGGTGCTGGGCCTCGACAATTTCGTCGCTGTTGGCCTCGACGGCGTCGGCGAGCTTGAGCAGCATCAGCTGGCGCTGCCCCGGCGTGGTGTGTTTCCAGGTCTTGAAGGCGTCCCGTGCGGCGGTCATGGCCGCGTCGACGTCGGCCTGCACCGAGACCGGCGACGTTGCCACCTTGTCACCGGTGGTGGGGTTGACGATGTCCAGCGTTTCGGTGCCGGCGGGGGTGACGAATTCGCCGTTGATGAAGTTCTGCAAGGTCTGAACCACGATGTGCAACCTCTTTCATGCTGGTGTTGTGCCTGCGGCCACGGAATAAGGCAGGCGGACGGGACGTGTCACTGGTCACGAGCCTATGCCAGCCGGGCACACCAGGGAATAGGCAGCTGCACACCGCGCCCCCGCACCTTTAGTGCGGTTGTCCAGTGTCCGGTTATCCTTGGTCCATGGCTATTTCGCTTGCCGCACTGCTGGGTGTTCCGTCCCTGAGACTCACCAAGGCCGGTCTGGCCGAGACCACGTGGCACCAGGACATTGTGTGGGTGGCCGTGACGGAACAGGAGGACCCCCAGCGGTTCCTCAGCGGCGGTGAACTCGTGCTGACCACGGGCGTGCGGCTCAAAGCCGCGGCAGACCAGCGCCGCTTCGTCCGCCAGGTCCAGCGGACAGGCGCCGTCGGGATCGGCTTCGGGACCGGCCTCTCGCACGACGCCGTACCGCCGGCGCTCATCGCCGAGGCGAACCGCTGGGGCCTGCCCGTGGTGGCGGTCCCCTACGAGACTCCGTTCATTGCCATCGGCAAGCTCGTGGCCGAAGCCCAGGCCGCCGACCACGTCGCGAAACTCGAACGCCTCATTGCCGGCCATCAGGTCCTGGCCCGCGCGCTCTTGACCGGCGGCGGACTGGCTGAGCTGCTGAAACATTTGGGCTCCATGCTGCGCACCGAAATCAGCCTGACCCAGTTCACCGCGGAGCTCTACCGCAGCCGGCCCGGCGGCCCGCCGCCGACGGCCGAGGCGTGGACGTCCTATCCCGTGCCGACCGGCCGCCGTGACGCGTGCACCCTGTGGGTGAAGCAGCCGTTCGAGGACACCGGAATCGTGGGATACGCCCAGAACCTGATCAGCGTCGAGCTCAACAACATGGTCAAACAACGCCAGGCTGAACGCGCGCTGGCCGGGCAGGTCTTCGAGGACGTGATCCACGGGACGCTGGAAACAAGTGAAGCGACCCGGCGGCTCGCGGGCGTCGGGATCGACAGCACCCGCAAGAATGTGGTCCTGCTGGTCGAGTCCGCCGCGCACTTCAACCAAGTAGGCAGCGCCTCGCTGCCGCCGGCCCTGGCCAAGGCGGTGAGCGCCGTCGTCGGGAAGGACCTGATCGCGGTGATTCCCGACGACGGCAGCGGCGCCCCGGCCCTCGCGCGCAGCCTCAGCGACCACTTCGCCGAATCCGGAATCCATGCCACGGTCGGCATCGGAGGGGCCTATACAAAACCGAACGGCCTGCGTTGGAGCTACTTCGAGGCGCGCGACGCGGCACGTCACGGCCTGCCGGTGAACGAGCCGGAGCGGCTGAGCCTGACGTCGCTGCTGCTGGCGAGCGAGGATGTGCCGCTGGTGGATATGGCGAACGAGTCCCTCAACCCGCTGCGCGCCTTCGATGCCGCCCACGGCTCCGAGCTCCTGGCGACGCTGGAGAGCTACCTGAACAACAACGGCTCAGTGGCCGCGGTCGCCGAGGAACTCACGCTGCACCGGAACACCGTCCGCTACCGGCTGGCGCAGGTGACCGAGCTCACCGGCTACGACCCGGCCCAGACGCAGGACCGGGTCCAACTCTGGCTCGCCCTGGCCGTGCAGCGCCTCGGGGCCCGCGGCTCCCGCTGAAATCCCCGGCCCCCGACGCCGGCCGGGTTCGGTGATTCAACAGCATGCTTACTATACTGAGCTGACCACTCCGTAGAGAGCTGACAACTCCGTAGAGAAACGAGCATCGCATGACTTCGGCTGCTGCCACGCGTTCCCTTCCGTATCCCCTGGGCGTCACGTTGCGGGAGGACGGCGCGAACGTTGCCATCTACTCCCAGACGGCCGACTCGGTGGAAGTCTGTACCTTTGACGGCCACGGCGCCGAGACCCGCACCGCCCTGCCGGAGCGGACCGGCCACGTGTTCCATGGCATCGTCCCCATGGAGGTCGGCACCCGGTACGGTATCCGGGTCGACGGCGCCTGGAACCCCGACGCCGGGTTGCGGCATAACGTCAACAAACTGCTCCTGGACCCGCACGCCACCGCGATCGAGGGCGGCTATGACTGGGGTCAGTCGGTCTTCGCCCACGACATGAACAACCCCACGGAGTTCGACGCCACGGACTCCGCAGCCTCGACGCCCCGCTGCGTGGTTACCGACCCGTCCTTTGACTGGGACGCCGGCACCCCCGACGTCGCGCCGCGCATCCCGCTGGCCGAGACCGTGGTGTACGAGGTCCACGTCAAGGGCTTCACGCAGCAGCACCCGGACGTCCCCGCGGAGATCCGGGGCACCTACGCCGGACTGGCGCACCCGGCAGCCATCAAGCACCTCACCGACCTTGGCGTGACTTCCGTCGAGCTGCTGCCGGTGCACCAGTTCGTGCAGGACAGCCATCTGGAGGAAAAGGGCCTGCGCAACTACTGGGGCTATAACAGCATCGGTTTCTTCGCCCCGCACGGCGACTACAGCTCCGCCGGCGACGGCGGCGGCCAGGTTGCGGAGTTCAAGGCCATGGTCAAGGCGCTCCACGCGGCCGGGCTCGAAGTGATCCTCGACGTCGTCTACAACCACACCGCCGAGGGCAACCACATGGGACCCATGCTGTCCTTCAAGGGCCTCGACAACGCCGCCTACTACCGCCTGGTGGAGGGAGAGGAGTCCGCGTACTTCGATACGACCGGAACGGGCAACAGCCTCAACGTGGGCCACCCGGCGGCGCTCGGCCTGATCATGGACTCGCTGCGCTACTGGGTCACGGAAATGCACGTGGACGGCTTCCGCTTCGACCTGGCCACCACCCTGACCCGTCAGGACGGCAGCGCCGAGCTGCACAGCGCCTTCCTCACCCTGATCCAGCAGGACCCCGTCCTGGCCCCGGTCAAGATGATCGCCGAGCCTTGGGACACCGCCGGCTATCAGGTGGGCGGGTTCCCGGCCGACTGGTCCGAGTGGAACGGCAAGTTCCGCGACGACGCCCGCGAGTTCTGGCACGGCGGCGAAGATGTGCTCGGTGACTTCGCCCAGCGTTTCCTCGGCAGCCCGGATGTCTACGAAGGCAGCCGCCGGGCTCCGGTCTCCAGCGTCAACTTCATCACGGCGCACGACGGCTTCACCCTGGCGGACCTTACGGCCTACGACGAGAAGCACAATGAAGCCAACGGTGAGGACAACAACGACGGCGAGAGCGACAACCGCTCGGCCAACCACGGCGTCGAGGGCCCCTCCGATGATGCGGCCGTCACCGAGCTCCGCGACCGCCAGCGCCGCAACTTCCTGGCGACCCTGCTGCTGTCCACCGGCGTGCCCATGATCCTGGGCGGCGACGAAATGGGCCGGACGCAGGGCGGGAACAACAACGCCTACTGCCAGGACAACGAGATCTCCTGGTTTGACTGGAGCAAGGTCGATGCCGGACTCCTGCAGTTCACCACGGACCTGATCGCGCTCCGGCGCGAGAACCCGGCGCTGCGCCCGGACTGGTTCCGCTACGCACCGGAGGCCGGCGGCGCCGACACCGTGCAGGTGCTCCGCGCCGACGCCGAGGGCTTCGGTGAGGAGGACTGGACGGCAGGCCACCGCGCGATCGCGTTCATCCTGGAGCACGACGGCGCCGATTCCTTCGCCATTTTGCTCAACGCCGCCGAAAACGGCGTCGAATTCACCGTCCCGGCAGCCCCGCAGCAGGAGTGGGAACTGGTGCTCTCTACCGACCCGGACCAGCAGGTGCAGCCGCCGGTCAGCTCCCTGATCGTCCGCGACCGCTCCATCACGGTCCTGCGCTCCCGCTCATAACCCCTCCCCTACCGCAACGCGGGGTCACTTTCCGCCCATCATCCACCCTCGGATGGGCGGGAAGTGGCCCCGCGTTGCTGTGTGGCGTGCGAGATCTGTCACGAAACTTCCCTCCCCAAACATCAAACGTCTAACCTTTAGGCATGGCTACCAGTACGGCACCAACCGCTCTTCCCGCGTCGGCGGCTGCGCCCGGCGTGCGCACACCGCGCGGCGTGCTCGTCGCCGGCGTCGTCGCAGTGGTCCTGATCGGGCTCAACCTGCGCGCCGGCATCACCGGCGCGGCGGCGCTCCTCCACGACCTCCAGCAGGTCCTGGGCTACGGGCCGCTGATCGCCGCCGTCGTCCCTTCCATCCCCACCCTGAGTTTCGCGATTGCCGGCGCCGCCACGTCCTGGCTTACCCGGCGCCTGGGACTCGAAAAAGCCATCCTGCTCTCGCTGGTCCTGCTCGCGGCCGGACTCCTGGTCCGGGGCATCCCCTCCACCGGGATGCTGCTGGCGGGCACTGTGCTGGGCATGTCCGGACTGGCGGTCTGCAACGTGGCCATGCCGTCGTTCATCCGGGTGTATTTCGCCGACCGGACGTCGCTGATGACGGCCCTGTATACGGTGACCATGACCACGGGAGCCACCGTGACGGCGGTCCTGATTGTGCCCGTCGCCCGGGAGCTGGGTTCGCCGTCTGCGGGGTTGGGCGCGATCGGCCTCCTTGCCCTCTCCGCCTGCCTCGGCTTCGTGCCCATCGCGCTCCACGCCCATCGCAACGCGCCGGCCGCCACGACCGGACGGATCCGTGCCCTGCCGCTGCTGCGGACCCGCACCGGTGTCCTCATCACACTGGGCTTCACGGTGCAGGCCCTCCTGGCCTACTCGGTCCTGAGCTGGTTCCCGTACATGCTGGCGACGATGGGGCTCACTGCTGCCGAGGGCGGGCTGATGTTCGGCCTCATGCAGCTCGTTTCAGTCCCGGCCGGCATGGTGCTGATCGCCATCGGCTCACGTCCGCGGATGCTGCGTCCGGCCTTCTACCTGGCTAGCGTGTCCATGGCGCTCGGCATCCTCTCCATGCTGGTCCTCCCCCTGGGCTGGACTCCGTTGACGGCCGTGCTCCTCGGATTCGGGCTCGGCATCTTCCCGCTCGTCATGGTGATGATCAGCCGCAGCGGCCGCACCACGGCGGAAACCACCGCTCTGTCCACGGTGGCCCAGTCGGTGGGCTACCTGCTGGCAACGGCCGGCCCGTTCGCGATGGGACTGCTGCACAGTTCCACCGGTTCCTGGACACTGCCGCTGGCCCTGCTGCTGGCCGTCGCCGTCGCCCAGGTGGCCGTGGGCCACCTGCTCACCGCCCGGCCCGCCGCGACGGCCACGGCTTCCACCGGCAGGAGCACGCAATGACCCTCAGCAGCTCGCACCGGCCGCCGCTCGCGGAAGAAATCACCTCCAAGCTCCGGAACCTCATCCACTCCGGCGAATGGCCCCTGCAGCAACGGATCCCCGCCGAACCGGAGCTCATGGCCGCCCTGGGCATATCCCGCGGAACGCTCCGGGAGGCAATCAAGGCCCTCGCCCACGCCGGAATGCTGGAGGTGCGCCGCGGCGACGGCACCTACGTCCGGGCCACCAGCGAGATCTCCGGAGCAGCCGGGCGCCTCTACCGCGACCACACCGAAGCGCACATCCTCGAAGTACGGGTGGGGCTGGACACCCAGGCGGCCCGGCTGGCGGCCCGCCACGCCACAGCCGACGACGTCGCCGCCCTGCATGGCTTCATCGCCGCCCGCCGCGACGCCTGGCTGGCCGGGGATTACGCCGCGTGGGCGCAGGCCGACTGGGACTTCCATGCCCGCGTGGCCGAGGCCTCCGGGAATCCGCTGTTGCACGAACTCTACGAAAGCTTCGGCGGAGTCTTCCTCCAGGATCTCCTGCGGCAGCAGCGCCGCGGCCGGTTCGACGGGTTGCAGCCGGCCGGTCACGGCGAACTGGCCGACGCCATCGAGGCCCACAATGAGGCCGCCGCCGTCGAAAGCGTCAACCAGAACCTGAACTCGTGTGCGGAGTGGCTCAAGGGCTAACGGACACACAAAGGGCCCCGCCCCGGAATTTTCCATTCCGGGGCGGGGCCATTGGTGGTGTTGCTCTACGGCGTGGCGCGGATTAGCGGGCCAGTCCCGTCAGGACGTTCTTGGGGCGCTGCATCTCGCCGTGCTTGGCGCCGAGGACGATCACCGCGCCGGAGAACACCGGAATGGCCCACTGCAGGATCTTCAGCTGCTGCTGCGCGGACTTCAGCTCCTCCGAAGCGCCCGGATTGGGCTCCGTTGCACCTTCTGCACCCTGCTCAGCCAGCTTCTCCACCTTGGCGCCCTGCATTCCCGCATAGAGCGAGACCGCGGCGCCGGCGAGGGTAACGGCCGACTTGATGACTGTCAGGCTGGTGACGCTGTCCTGCTTCGCCATCCGGCCCTTGTTCTCCGCGATGACGGCCAGTCCGGAGAGGAAATGCAGGCCGAACGCTGCAGTCTGGAACGGGGCCCACTTCTTCCAGCCAAGGCTGGAGAGCCGGGTGCGCTCGGCCGGATCCTTGGCTTCCGCCGTCGCACCATTCAGCCCCAGTGCGCCCATCAGGGAACCGCCGAACCAGGCGCCTGCCGTGAGGTCGTGAATCGATCGGGCAACAAGATTTCCTGCCATGTTGAGCTTCCTATCGTCTGTAGTCAAAACCGGAACCGGAACGGCCCGAGGCGGAACTCCCGCCGCGCTGGACGGTGCCACCCTTGGGGCCGTTACGGGACTATCGTAAGCACACTTAGCAAAAGGTTGAAAGTCCGTACCACTCCGTGGCCGATGTCGGGGGCATCCGCGTAGGATCGGCAGCATGGAAGAAACGGGAAAACTCTTCGGCTGGGCCTTCGGTGACCCGGCCCAGGCCAACGATCAGACGTACCTGGACGGGCTGCGGGCCTCAGCCCTGGAAAACGCCCGGCAGGACGCCGACGCACGCGGATTCGAGGTGCTGTCCGGAACCGAGGTGTACGCCGTTGTGGACCCGAGCGAGGCCCTCGTGGACGCCGGGACCGCCCCGGGCGGGCTGATCATGCGCTGCACGGTAACCGTGGCGGGTGACGGCGCCGGCAACATCAGCGCCGAAGGCCCCATGAACGGCTGAGCAGACACGTGCACGGCCAGGTGCCGGAGGACGAAGCGGCCACCAGCGATACCACCATCGACGAAGCGGCCGACGCCGCCGAGGCGGCCTCGAACGGTCCGGTGCTCGACGTGGTCGCGCGCGCCGGTTTCGCCGTGATGGCGGTGCTCCACATCATTATCGGGGCCATAGCCGTGGCCCTGGTTTTCGGCGCCCCAGGCCAGGCGGAACCGAGCGGCGCGATCGCGCAGCTCGCGGCAAATCCGTGGTGGGGCCCGGTGCTGATGTGGGCCGGCTTCATCGGCTGCGCCGGATTGTCCTTGTGGCAACTGAGCGAGGCGACCCTGCGGGCCCGGCACCTTCCCCGCGGCGAGCGGCTGGGCAAGCTGGTCTCCTCCGGATTTCTGAGCATCGCCTACGGCAGCGTCGGGCTGAGCTTTGCCGGCTTCGCGCTGGGGCAGGGCGGCGATTCGGGTGACTCCGCCCGGGATCTCAGCACGGCGCTGGTGCAGAGCCCGGTCGGCGTGCCGGCTCTGGTCGCGTTGGGCTTGACCATCATCGGGATCGGTGTGTACTTCATTGTCAAGGGCCTCGGGAAAAGGTTCAAGGACGAGCTGCACCATTTCGAGGGCACCCGCCGGGGCAGGCTCATCAGCGCACTGGGCGTAGCCGGCCATGCCGCCAAGGGGACGGCCCTGATCCTGACGGGGCTCCTGTTCGTTGTGGCCGCCATAACCAACGATCCCGGCTCGTCAACCGGGCTGGACGGGAGCCTCAAGGCCCTGCTGGAGCAGCCGTACGGCGGGGTGCTGCTGCTCGCGATCGGCGCCGGGTTCATCGCCTATGGGGTCTTTGCGCTGGTCCGGTCCCGCTTCGGCCGGATGTAGCCGGGGGCCTTAGGTCCGCGGGGTGCAGGGCCGCAGGGCAGAGCGGAACTATTGCAGCGCAGCGGGACCGTTCAGCGCAGCGGGACGACGTCCCCCTCCTGGTACAGCAGTGCCCGGACCTCGGCTTCAGCGGAATCCAGCCGCTTCGGATCGATCGTTTCGCCCGCGGCGTAGTGGTCCAGGAGCCGCGGGTCCACGTAACTTTTCCGGGCGATCGACGGCGTGTTCCCCAGGACTTCGGCCGCGTCCTGCATCGCAGTGCTCACGGCGGCCTTCCGCGCCGCGACTTTCGCCTGCGGCCCGCTCCGGGCCAGGCTGACGGCAGCGGCGACGGTACCCCGGAGCGTCCGGAAATCCTTGGCCGTGAAGTCCTCCCCGGTGCGCTCCTTGACGTAGTCGTTGATGTCGGCGCTGGAAACCGGGCACCAGCGCCGGCCTTCTTTGTAAGCCAGCAGCCGGGCGTTGGAACCGCGGCGCTTGAGCAGGCGGACGACGGCGGCGAGGTCGGCGTCGTCAATCCGTGAATCCCAGGTCTGGCCGCTCTTGGCCGGGAAACTGAGCCGGAGTTCATCCTTGCGCACCGCGACGTGGGCGCAGAGCAGGGTGGAGAGGCCGTGGCTGCCGTTCTCATTGGTGTACCGCTCGGACCCGACCCGGAGGGATCCGGTGTCGAGCATCCGGAAGGCCGCCGCCAGGATCCGTTCCCGGCTCATCCCCTCCGAGCGGAGGTCGATCGTGACGAGGCGGCGCGCACCGGGCAGCGTCTCGGCGAGCTGCATCGACCGGTCAAACTTCAGCCGGTCCTTCCGCTCACGCCAGGCCGGGTGGTAGATGTACTGGCGCCGCCCGACGGCGTCGACCCCCACCGCCTGGATGTGCCCGTTCTCGAACGGCGCGATCCAGACGTCGGTCCAGGCCGGCGGGATGCCGATGCCCTCCAGCCGGTCCCGGAGCTCCCCGGGCGGCAGCGTTGAGCCGTCCAGGTCCTTGTAGCTGAAGCCCGTCCCGGCCGGAACCCGGCGATAGCCGCGGCCGGATGCGTTGCTGCGCCGCAGCCTCACGCGCGGACCCCCGCCCGGCGGGCAGGAAACGGGGCGGATGCAGTCAGTCGGGGCGCACTCATAACGCTAAGCCTACTGATCAACCACGCAACGCGGGGTCATTTCCGGCCCATAAAATCCGTCGGGATGGGCGAAAAGTGACCCCGCGTTGCTGTAAGCCGGCGGAACTAGACCTGTGCGGCCACGCCGTCGCGGGAAATGCTGACCATGTCTTCGCGCGGGACCACCTTGATGCGCTCACGGACCACCTCAACGCCGTGTGAGCTGCCGGCGGCGGTTGCCTCGGCACCCAAGGCCAGTTCGTGGGCGTCCAGCGCCAGCCAGCCTTCCCAGCTGGTGTACTGCACCCCGCGGCTTTCCAGCAGTTCGACGACGGCACCGGGCTCGGGTACCGCGGCTGCCGGGAGGTTTTCACGGTCTTCGAGCAGGTACGTCACGGTCTCGAGGGCGTCGCCCTTGGTGTGCCCGATCAGCCCGACCGGGCCGCGCTTGATCCAGCCGGTCGCGTAGACGCCGGGCACGTGCGTGCCGGCAGCGTCGAGGACTCGGCCGCCGTCGTTCGGGATGACGCCCCGGGTGTGGTCGAATTCGACCTCGGGCAAAGCGGAGCCGAAGTAGCCGATGGACCGGTAGACGGCCTGGACCGGGTAGTCCACAAACTCGCCGGTGCCGCGGGCGTTCCCGGTGCCGTCCAGCTCGGTCCGTTCGAACTTGATGCCGGCGACGCGGCCGGGGGCTGCAGCGTCGTCGTAGACCTCAACCGGGTTGTGCAGGAAGTGCAGGTGCAGGCGGCGGGAGGCCGTGAGTTCGGAGAGGTCCTCGGGCTGCTCGGCGATCCAGTTGGTGAGGGTGCCGACCATGGTTTTGGTCTGGTTGTTGCTCTGGATCTGACGGTCCGATTCGGCGTCGAACTCGAAGTCCTCGGCGTAGAGAACGATGTCGACGTCCTTGGAGTGGGAGAGTTCCCGGAGCTCAAGCGGGGTGAATTTCACCTGCGCCGGGCCGCGGCGGCCGAAGACGTGCACGTCCGTCACGGGCGAGTCTTTCAGGGCACGGTAGACGTTGTCCGGGATCTCCGAGACCAGGAGGTCATCGGCGTGCTTGGAGAGCATACGGGCCACGTCCAGGGCCACGTTGCCGTTGCCGATCACCGCGATCTCCTTGGCCTCGAGCGGCCAGTCGCGGGAGACGTCCGGGTGCCCGTCGTACCAGGAGACGAAGTCCGCGCCGCCGAAGGAACCCTCCAGCTCGATGCCGGGGATGTTCAGGTCCGCGTCCTTGATCGCGCCGGTGGCGAAGATGACGGCGTCGTAGTGCGTTTTCAGGTCCTCGATGGAGAGGTCCGTGCCGTAGTCGACGTTGCCGAAGAACCGGATGTCGCCGCGGTCCAGGACCTTGTGCAGCGCGTTGACGATCCCCTTGATGCGCGGATGATCGGGCGCCACGCCGTAACGGATGAGGCCGTAGGGCGCCGGGTAGCGGTCGAAGAGGTCGATGCTGACGGTGAGCTCGCCGCTTTTCACGGCCTCGCTTTTGGTCAGGATGTCCGCGGCGTAGACACCGGCGGGGCCGGAGCCGACGACGGCGACGCGCAGCGGGCGGGCGGCGGTTCCTACAGGGGTGTTTGTTGACACGGCTGTGTTCCTTTGGTTCTTCGGGCTATTCGGTTGGGCTACGGGTCTGGCTGGTAAGGCTATGGCGCCAGGGCGGGCGTCCGGGCACGGCGTGGAGCGTTCGGGGACGTGGTGCTGTAGTCCGCGGTCTTGAAGTGCGGCGGCGCGAACGGGCTGACGCGGACCACGTCACCAATCACGATCACGGCGGGGTTCGCGACGCCGACGTCCTCCGCCTGGTCCGCAATGGTCCCGAGGGTTCCGATGGTTACCCGCTGGTTCGGCAGATATCCATTCTCTACGATGCCAACAGGCGTCCCGGCTGGCAAACCGGCGCGGGCCAGGGACGCGGCGGAGTCGCGTAGTTGACCCACCCCCATGAGCAGAATCACAGTGTGGTCGGCCCGGGCGGGGACCTCGGAGAGCTCCTCGTGGCCGGTAACCACACTGAATCCCTTTGCCAGCCCGCGGTGCGTGACCGGGATGCCGGCGGCGGCGGGGACCGAGATGGCTGAGGTCACGCCGGGGACGACTTCGACCTCGATGCCGTGCTGCCGGCAGAATTCGGCTTCCTCGCCGCCGCGGCCCAGGACGTACGGGTCCCCGCCCTTGAGCCGGACCACGCGGTGCCCGGACTGTGCCTCCGCGACCAGGATGGTGTTGATCTCGGCCTGCGGCACGGGGTGGTGGCCGGGCGTCTTGCCGACCTCGATCACACGGACGTCGGGGGCGAGCTCGGCCAGCAGGTCGCGGGGGCCGAGCCGGTCTGCCACGACGACGTCGGCCTGGCCCAGGAGCCTGCGGCCGCGGACGGTGATGAGGCCGGTGTCGCCGGGGCCGCCGCCCACGAGGGCGACCGAGCCGGGGGCGGGGTTGTTCGTGGGACGGTGCCGGCGCAGCGGCAGGTCGCCGGTTTCCAGGGCGGTGGCGACGGCGTCGCGCAGGGCCATGGCCCGGCGCGGGTCTCCCCCGGCGTTGACGGCGATCTTGACGTCGTCGACGACGGCGACGGCGGGAGTCCAGGCCGCAGAGGATTCGTGGTCCGAGGCGTTGACGCACCAGATGCGCTGCGCCTCGGCGTCGGCCGAGACCCGGGCGTCCACGGCGGAATCGCCGGTGGCCGTCTGGACGAACCAGGCGCCGTCGACGTCGGAGCTGCGGTACGGGCGCGGCTCCCAGCTGAGGAGCCCGGCGGCGGCGAGGTCGCGGAGCTGCGGGGAGGCCTCGGGTGCCACAACGCTGACGCGGGCGCCGGCGTCGAGAAGCCCCTTGGCGCGGCGTGCGGCGACGGGGCCGCCGCCCACGACCAGCACGGGTCGGCCGAGCAGGCGAAGCGCCGTGGGGTAGATGTCCTGAATTGCCATAGATCGACGATAGGGCCGCGTCATGGGGCGGAACAACGGTGCGGAAACACCCGTTCACGCAAGGTAACGCCGCGTCACACTGGGCCCGCGCCTGGTTCCGGAAAGAGCCACGCGGGGTCACCCTGGGCCTATCCTCCAAGGATTAATGGGCCAGAAGTGACCCCGTGTTGGAGGCCGAAGGACGCCTGGCTACCGGTACAGCTCGGTGCTGAGGTACCGCAGTCCGGAGTCGACGACGACGGTCACGACGACGGACCCGGACCCCAGCCGTTCTGCGACCCGCAGCGCCGCCACCACGTTGGCGCCGGTGGAGGTGCCGGCGAAGATCCCGGCTTCCCGGGCGAGCCTGCGGCCCATGACCATGGCGTCCTCGCTGCTGACCTGTTCAATCTCGTCGACCTGGTCCGGCTCCCACAGCGGCGGAAGGAATCCGATCCCGATGCCCTCGACCCGGTGGGATCCGCTGGGGCCGCCGGAAAGGACGGCGGATTCGGCCGGCTCAACGGCGATGGCCTGCAGGCGGGGATTGTGGGCCCGCAGCGCCCGGCACACGCCGTGGATGGAGTGCGCGGTCCCGACGGACTGGACGAAGGCGTCCACGTGCCCGCCGGTCTGATCCCAGATTTCTTCGCCCAGGGGCAGGTAGCCCTGGATGGCGTCGTGGTTGTTCAACTGGTCGCAGGCCCAGTGGCCGGGCCGCCGGCTGACTTCCCCGGCACGGTCGATCATGGCGTTGATCAGGGACTCGGTGATCCGGCCGTCGTCGCTCGCGACGTCTTCCACGGTGGCGCCGAGGGCCTCCATGGTGTGCCGTTTCTCGTCACTGAACGCGTCGGAGAAGACAACGTGCAGTCCGTAGCCCTTGGCGGCGCAGACCAGTGCGAGGGAAATGCCGGTGGTGCCGGCCGTGTATTCCACGACTGTGTCCCCCGGGTGGAGGGCCCCGCGCTGCTCAGCGCCCGCTATCGCCGCGGCCGCCATCCGGTCCTTCATGCTGCCGGTCGGGTTGGCGAACTCCAGTTTGGCGAGCAGCCGTGCCGACCCGGCCGGCACGAGGGCCTGGAGATCGATCAGAGGCGTGGAGCCGATTCCCGCCAGGACGCCGCGTGGTGACCTCTGGTGACCTGTCCATGGCCGAAGGCTACTCCCGGCACCGGCTCCAATCCATAGCCTTGGGGGTG
>CAVYMG010000003.1:0-219753 GCA_963769515.1 uncultured Actinomycetota bacterium | reverse complement strand
CCGCCGGAATCCCTTGAACGGGGCGGCCCGCCGTGCATCCTGACGAGCGCGTCAGGCTCCCGTCAAGCCCCGGTCACGCCCAGGGCGGCGAGGGCCTCGTCATAGCGTTCCAGGGCGATTTCGGCGAGGACCGGCGAGGGCAGCAGCGGCGCCGTCACCAGGTCCGCGCCGGCCTTGGCCAGCTGGTCGTGGAAGAAGCCGGGCGCCAGGAGGTAGGAGGCGATCACCACCCGGCCGGCGCAGTTCACCGCGCAGGGCCGCGACGGCGTCGGGCACCGAAGGCTTCGCGGAGGCGCCGTAGGCGGCCACGATCTTGTTGGGCCGCAGCGCCCGGAGCTGGTCCGGCGAGTTCCTCGACGTTCTGCGCGGCGGTGGCGTCGGAGGAGCCTGCGGCGGCGAGCACCACGGCGTCGTCCTCGGTCACACCGGCGTCGCGCAGCCGCTGGTCCAGCAGGGCCGCGAGCCGCGGATCCGGTCCCAGCGGCGCGGCGGCCAGGGTGTCCGGCCGGCTCCTGACCGCCCGGGCAATGTCCACTTTGACGTGGTAGCCGACGCTCAGCAGCAACGGCACCACGACGGCGGCCTCCCCCGCCGGCAGGCCCGCCACCACGGCGGGCAGTTCGGGCTCCTGCACGTCGACGTAAGCCTCGCGGACGTCGAGTCCGGGCCGCAGGGCCGCGATGCCGTCACGGAGCGCGTTGACCTCGGCGGCGCCGTGCGGGCTGGACGTTCCGTGGGCACAGGCAATCAGGATGGGGCTATTCATAGGGGCTAGCGTAACGTTGGAGCCGCCCCATCCGCCCCTTTGATTTCGTCCGGGACGCGCCCTTGAATTTCTCCTTTAGCCTTGTCCTGGTCTGGCTGGACCTGGCCGGTATCTTCTTCTTTGCCGTCTCCGGATCGCTGCTCGCCGCGCGGAAACAGTTCGACATCGTCGGCTCCCTCCTGCTGGCGTCCCTGGTCAGCCTGGGCGGCGGCGTCATCCGGGACATCATCATCAATGCCGGCCCGCCCGCGGCCTTCACCAACCCGGCCTATCTGGCGCCGCCGCTCCTGGCCACGTTTCTCGTGTACTTCCTCTTCAACGGCGTCCAGCGGTTCACGTCGCTGCTGATCCTGTTCGACGCCGGCGGGCTGGCCCTCTTCTGCATTGTCGGCACGCTCAAGGCACTCGAGGCCGGTATCCACCCGACGGCGGCCGTCCTGCTGGGGGTCACGACGGCGGTCGGCGGCGGGCTGCTGCGGGACATCACGGCCAACGAAGTGCCCCAGTTGTTCAACGGCAAGGACATCTACGCGCTGCCCGCGTTCCTGGGTTCGGCCCTGACCGTGATTCTGTCCCTCGTGCACAGTTTTAACGTGGTCACCGCCCCCGCCGTCGCGGCCCTGGTTTTCGCCTTCCGGGTCACGGCGTGGCGGCGGCAATGGCGCGCTCCGCTGGCTGTCCGCGGCTGGCACCGGCTCGGCCTGGACGGTGCGGATAGCGGCAGCCGGGATTAGCTAGGATAAGAGCATGACTGACATGTTCCTCGAGAAATTCCGCGCGCTTGTTCCGAAGTATCTCGAAGACGAATGGCAGGAAGAGGACGGCCTCCGCGCCGACGAGCTTGAGGCGGCCCTCTCGGAGCACCAGTTCCAGGTACCGCTGGTCCTGCGGGAGTTCTACCTGGCCCTCGGCGGCTGTGAAGACCTGATGGAGGCCTACCACTACTTCTGGGACCCGGAAGAGCTCGAAGTCGATGACGAAGGCTTCCTGATGTTCCTTGAGGACGAGGAAGAACAGTTCACCTGGGGTTTCCGCGTCGGCGACCTTGGCGTCCCCGATCCGATCGTGTACCGCCGCAACAACGTCCGCGGCCAGTGGAAGAGCGAAGAAGGCACCTTCTCCGAGTTTGTCTTCGACATGTTCGAGTGGGCCTTCAACGACGACGACGAGGACTGAGCCCGGCCGCAGGAGTCCGGGGCATACTGTGTTGCGGTTTCCCCACCTTTGAACGGGCCCGACGGCGTGTTGCCACGGATCGCCGGGCCGGCCGGGCCTCCGGTGCTCAAACCTGGGGAATCTCAGCGGATCACCCTCCCGCGCAGCACCTGCCACACCTCGTCCAGGACCCTCTGCTGGTTGTAGACGACGTCCCGGTACCCGTAGCGGAGCACTGAGTAGCCGGTCAGGACGCCGGCGTTGTTCCGGACCCGGTCTTTCAGGGCCTGCGCGGACTCCAGGTGTGAGCGGCCGTCCAGCTCCACGATCAGGAATCCTTCCAGCAGGAAGTCCACAATCCCGATGCCCGGCAGGTCAACCTGGGTCTGGGTGAAAATTCCTGCGCCGCGGAAGAGCACCCTGGCAAGGACCTCAATGGCCGAGTCCGCGGTGCCCTCCACGAGGTCCAGGACGGCCCGGGCCGGACCGTTACGGTTCCCGGGCAGCCGCCGGCCCAGGTACGCCAACGTCGTCCGGCCCTGAATGAGGGCACTCTCCACCATGATGGCCGCTTCCACCGGCGGCAGGCAGCGGAGCGCATGCAGCAAGGTGTCCGTGGTGCTGGCCACGGGCCGCGGTGACTCCGGCGGCACCAGGCTCCCCCGGTGGGTGACCACGCCGGTGGCCGACCCGTGCCGGCACAGCAAATGGAGGCGCTCCGGCGGGTGCAGCAGCCACAGCCCCAGATGCGGAGCGGCCGAGGCGCAGCACAGCAGTCCGTTCGCGAGCACGGCAGCCACCATGTCCGCCGGCGCTCCGGCCAGGGCCACAACGCCCGGGCGCAGGCGGCGGATCTCGCCGCGGGCAACGGCATCGCGGATCCCGCGGTCCCCGAACCCGGCCTTCTTCAGGGTGGCTGTCCGCGCCACCGACCCGGCCTGGTGCAGAAACGTGGGCATGTCCATCCGTCCAGCACACGCCCATTTCCGGCGCGATGACACCGCCCGGGACCTGCATGTGGATATCCGAGCACTGACATTCCCCGGTTTCGGCCGTGTCCTGCGGCGTGTCGCGGGCATCTGCCGGTATGTCGGGAGCGGCGACGGTCAAAGGTGGGGAAACCCGGCACCGCGACACCAATGCGGGCTCCGGAGATATCCTGCCCGGCACCCCCTCAGCGTTTTGGACAGGTCGGCATCCGGGCCCTACACTTTTGCTAAGTCAACTGACTATCTTCGGTAGGTAATTTCGCCCGGAGAAAGGCCCCGTCCGTCACAGAGGTTCATCCCTCCTGTGTGACGAACGGGGCCGCTCCGGTTAACTCCGGGTTTATCGGCGGACGCCTAGCTGCTGCGGTCCACCACGGCATGCGCGAAGCTGGTCAGCGAGTCCTTGACAACGCCTTCGGGCAGCGGCGCCAGCGCGGCGATCGCCTCGTCGGCCCACGTGCGGGCAACCACCCAGGACTCCGCGGTCACGGGGTGCTCCCGCAAGCCGGCGACGGCGGCCGCAAGGGCCTCGTCCGAGCTGAGGTCGCCGTCGATCAGGGTCAGGAGGTCAACGGCGGCCTGGTCACCATCGCGGGCCGCGTTACGCAGCAACAGCACGGGCAGGGTCGGCACGCCTTCGCGCAGGTCCGTGCCCGGGGACTTGCCGGACTTGACCTTGATCCCGGTGACGTCGATGACGTCGTCGGCCAGCTGGAAGGCCACACCCACCTTTTCGCCGTACTCGACGAGGAGGGCTTCGTAGGATTCGTCGGCACCGGAGAAGATCGCACCGAACTGGCCGGAGGCCGCGACGAGCGAGCCGGTCTTGTCCGCGATGACGGACAGGTAGTGCTCCACGGGATCCTCGTCGGGGCGCGGGCCAACGGTTTCGTGCAACTGGCCAAGGCACAGCCGCTCGAAGGTGCGGGCCTGGATGCCAAGAGCGCGGCCGCCCAGTTCCGAGACCAGGATGGAGGCCCGGGCGAAGATCAGGTCGCCGGTGAGGACCGCCACGGAGTTGCCCCACACCTCATGTGCCGTGGGTGCGCCGCGGCGGAAGGGCGCGGAGTCCATGACGTCGTCGTGGTACAGGGTGGCGAGGTGTGTCAGTTCCACCACGACGGCGGCCTGCACCACGGCGGGCAGCGAGGCGTCGCCGAGGTGGGCGCAGAGCAGCGTCAGGAGCGGGCGGATGCGTTTGCCGCCGGCTTCGACGAGGTGCCGGGATGTGGCATCGGCCAGCGGATCGGAATTCGCGATGGCCTCGCGCAGCTTCTTCTCGACGCGGGCGAGGTTGGTGGTGATGGCCGGGCCCAGTTCGGCGTCGCCGGCGATGGCGGCGAAGCCTGCCGGCAGCTGCAGGCCCGTGGCGATGGCGCTGGTGTTGAGGCTGGGTTCGGCGCCCGGCTGGCCGTGTCCGGCGTGCGTCCAGCTTTGGTCTGCGGAGTTGGTCACGGTTTTACCCTAACTCTTGTCGCGGAAACCGCGGGGTTGGTGCCGGAGGCCGACGAACTGTCCGTCGTGGACAGGGCCTGGTTGGAGGTGGCCGGGACGAGCGCTTCGAGGACCCTGATGACCCGGTCCTCGAAACCCTTGGCCGCGGGATCTGTGAGGTTGGCCAGCAGCCGCACCACGAACCGCATGAGCACTGGAATGGGCATGCCCGTCCGGAGTGCCAGTTTCATCACGGCGGGCTTGCCGATCAGCGCCGCGAACGCCCGGCCCAGGGTGAAGTGCGATCCCCACTGGCCGCGCACATAGTCCGCATACCGGGCGAAGTGCGCGTCGGCCGCTCCGGCAGAGCCGGCCCACGCGCCGGCGCGCTGCCGGGCCTCGCCGTCGATGATGAACTCGGCCGCGAATCGGGCGGATTCCATCGCGTAGGAGATGCCCTCGCCGTTGAACGGGGAGACCATTCCGCCGGCGTCACCGAGCAGCATCAGCCCGGGCGAGTAGTGCGGAGTGCGGTTGAAGCCCATCGGCAGTGCGGCGCCGCGGATCTCGCCTACCTGGTTTTCCAGCGTGAAGCCCCACTCGGCGGGCATTCCGGCGGTCCATTCGCGGAGCACCTGCTTGTAATCAAGCTTGCCGAAGTCCTTGGAGGAGTTCAGGATCCCGAGGCCCACGTTCGAGGTGCCGTCGCCGACTCCGAACACCCAGCCGTAGCCGGGCAGCAGCTTGCCGTCGCGGCCGGGAAGCTCAAGCCAGCCTTCCATCCAGTCGTCGTCGTGGCGCGGGCTCGTGAAGTAGGTGCGGACGGCCACGCCCAGCGGACGGTCATCCCGTTTGTGCAGACCAAGCGAGACGGCGGTGCGGGTGGAGTTGCCGTCGGCGGCGAGGACGATGTCGGCGCTGAAGTCACGGCTCTGGCCTGTCTTGCGTCCGGACTCGTCCAGGATCGCGGCCCGGACCCCGGTGACGCGGCCGTCTTCGGAGCGGAGCGCTTCGGTGACGCTGTGGCGTTCCAGCACGACGGCGCCCGCAGACCGGGCGTGCCGGGCCAGTTCCTCGTCAAAGCCGATGCGGGTCCGGATCAGCCCGTACTCCGGGAAGTCAGAGACCTCGGGCCAGGGAAGTTCGATCGTGCGGCCGCCCGCGATCAGCCGCAGGCCCTTGTTCCGGCGCCACCCCTCGGCCTCGGGGTGCGGGAGGCCGAGCTTCTGGATCTCGCGGACCGCGCGGGGGGTCAGGCCGTCGCCGCAGACTTTTTCGCGCGGGAAGCTGGTCTTTTCGAGCACCGTGACGCTGATACCGGCCTGGGCGAGGTAATAAGCGGCCGTAGACCCGGCAGGACCCGCTCCGACAATCAGTACGTTCACGACGGGTATCGGCTAACGTCCGGGCCGGACGATGTTGCGGCGCAGCTTCGCCACCGGCCCGGTATGGGCGGCCAGGGCGTCGGCGGCGGAGATCGGCGCCGCGGGCTTCTGGGCGCGGTGGATGGCAACGATGCCGCCGCTGAGGTTCCGGTAAGTCACCGATTCCCAGCCCGACTCCGCAAGCCAGGCGGCCAGGTGGTCCTGGTCCGGCCAGGCCCGGATGGATTCGGCGAGGTAGACGTAGGCGTCCGGGTTGGACGAGACCTTGACGGCGATGGCCGGCAGCGCGCGCATCAGGTATTCGGTATACATGGTGCGCCACATGGGCACCACGGGCTGGGAGAACTCGGCGATCACGAGCCGCCCGCCGGGTTTGGTGACCCGCAGCATCTCGGCGAGGGCCTTCTTGGGTTCGTGGACGTTGCGCAGCCCGAAGGAGATCGTGCTGGCGTCAAAGGAGTTGTCCGCGAAGGGCAGGCGGGTGGCGTCACCGGCGATGAAGTCGATGTCCGGGCGGCGCCGCTTCCCGACTTTGAGCATGCCCAGGGAGAAATCACACGCGATGACGTCTATGCCGGCATCGGCATATGGCTCGCTGGAGGTGCCCGTGCCGGCGGCGAGATCGAGCACGCGCTGGCCGGCCCGCATGTCCATGGCCTCGACCACGATCTTGCGCCAGCGACGCGTCTGTCCCATGGACAGGACGTCATTTACGACATCGTATTTCGGGGCCACATCATCAAACATGGTGGCAACTTCGTCCGGACGCTTATCCAAGGATGCTCGGTTCACCCTGACATTGTCTCAAATGATCGGTGCACCCACGAACCACGCCCTGAACAGGGCCTCCGGACCGGGCTCCGGCACGGGCGGGAGTAGTGTTATCCCATCATGACGAGCGCGTTCCGTACCTTGACAGTCCCCCTCGATGCAGAATCATTCCGCGGGGGGCTGCCGTCGTTTCTGGTGCGGGACGATGTGCTGTGCTGGACGCGCCGCGAAGCGGGCCTTGTGGGCTTCGGTGAAATCGCCCGGTTTACCGTCTCGGGCCCCGAGCGTTTCCTTGAGGCGGACATCTGGTGGCGGCACCTGGTGCTGGAGGCCGAAATCGAGGACGCGGTGGAATGCCCCGGCACCGGTCCGGTGGCGTTCGGCTCGTTCGCGTTCTCTAAAGTCTCCGCCTACGCGTCGCGGCTGATCGTGCCCGAAATTGTGGTCGGCCTCCTCGACGGCAGGGCCTGGCTCACCCACATGACGTTCGACGACGGCGAGCTCACCGAGGCCGGCGCCCTCGCCGCCTTGCAGCGCTGGCTGGACACGGCCGACGTCGGGCCCGCCGGTGAGCGACGTGCCGGAACGTCGGGATCCGACGTCGGGCCCGGCGCTCCTGCCGGCCGCAAGGCGTCGCTGAGCACCGGTGCGCTGGATGAGGCGGACTGGATGGCGGCGGTGACGGCCGGGGTTGCGGAGATCCGCACGGGAGCGCTGGAGAAGCTGGTGCTGGCCCGCGACATCGTCGCCTCGGTGCCGGACGGCGTCAACGCCGCGGAGATCCTGCGCCAGCTCGCCATCCGCTACCGGGAATGCTGGACGTACGGGGTCGATGGGCTCGTCGGCTCCACCCCCGAGATGCTGATCCAGGTGGAGGGCCGCACGGCCCAGGCCAGGGTCCTCGCCGGCACGCTGGACCGCCGCGACGCGGACGGGATGGCCGGCCCGGGGATGGACTTCGCCGAGCGCGTGCTGGCCGGCTCCGAGAAGCAGCGGCATGAACACGACATCGCCATCCAGTCCCTCACAACCCAGCTGGCGCCGTTCTCGGAGGCGATGACTGCGCACAGCGAACCGTTCATCCTGGAACTTCCCAACGTCTGGCACCTCGCCTCGGACGTGAAGGCGGAGCTGGCGGAGGTCGAGGGGCATGTCCCGACCTGCCTGGCCCTGATCAACGCGCTGCACCCCACCGCCGCCGTCTGCGGCACCCCCACCACGGTGGCCGGGGCCCTGATCCGCAAGCTGGAGCATTTGGACCGCGGGCCGTATGCCGGACCGGTGGGCTGGCTCGATGCCGCGGGGAACGGCGAGTGGGGCATCGCCCTGCGCGGGGCCGTTATCGAGGCCCCGGACACCGTGCGGCTGTACGCGGGTTGCGGCGTAGTGGAGGGCTCGGCACCCGAGGCCGAGCTCGCCGAGACCTGGGCGAAGTTCCGTCCGATGCTGGAAGCCTTGGACATCAGCAGCTAGAGTCCGGAATACAAGACCCTTGCCGCGGGGTGAGGGTTGCGCTTCACCTCACATTAGTTATCCAATAGTGAAACTAAGTTTCCTGTGATGTACATCTCTCCGCCGGCGGTACACTATAAGCCGGTTTAGTCAGTATGCCCCTGCAACAAAAGGTAAAAATCATGCAGCGCAAGTCACTCGCACCGGCAAAGCTGGCCGCCAAGGCCGCCGTCCTCCTCGCCGCAGGGGCCCTGACCCTGACGGCGTGCAGCGGCGGTGCCACGCCCGCACCATCCGCGGGCGGCGTGCAGCTCATCAACGCCGGCAAGCTCACGGTCTGCTCGGACATTCCCTACGAACCTTTCGAATTCCAGAAAGACGGCGAGATCGTCGGCTTCGACATGGATATCGCCGCGGAACTCGCCAAGGACTTCAACGCGGAACTGAACGTGGTGGACAGCTCCTTCGAAGCCATTGAGACCGGCGTCGCCCTCACCCAGTGCGACGTCTCCATCTCCTCGATTTCCATTACGGACACCCGCAAGACGGCAATGGACTTCTCCTCCCCGTACCTCGACGACGACCTGACCCTGGTGGCCAGCGACGCCTCCGGGATCAAGAACATCGGCGATGCCAGGGGCAAGAAGGTGGGTGTGCAGCAGGCCACCACCGGCGCGGAATACGCCAACGCCCAGGTCCTGAACCCGCAGCAGTTCGAGGACACGGGCCTCCTGGTACAGGCACTCAAGGCCGGCACCATCGACGCTGCACTGGGCAACCAGTCAGTTCTGGCCTACGCCATCAAGGACGACGCCAACCTCAAGCGCGTGGCTGACTTCGCGACCGGCGAAAAACTCGGAATCGCCGTCAAGAAGGGCAACACCGAAGTGCTTGAGCAGGTCAACGCCACCCTCAAGCGCCTGACCGATGACGGCTCCCTGGCGAAGTTTGAAGCCAACTGGTTCGGCGAAACCGCCAAGTAGCTGGCCCTGGACTGAGACCAACCCCGGACGAGGCCCCGTTGCGGTCTGCACAGCAGCCCACAACGGGGCCTTCTCCGCGCAAAATGAATGTGAGTAATCCATGGCAATGACCGCACGGCAACGAGCCAAAGTCAGCCTCTATGTTCAAGCCGGAATCTTCGTGGCAGTCATCGTGGCCGTTGTCCTGGCCACGGACTGGCAGACCGTCGGCACCAGCGTCTTCAACTTCGGCAAGCTTGCCCCGATATTCCCGGACATCATCCTGGTGGGGCTGAAGAACACCCTCATCTACACCGCTCTGGCATTCGTCGTCGGGCTCTCCGGCGGCCTGCTGCTGGCCCTGATGAAGCTCTCGACCTTCCCGGTCTACCGCTGGGTGGCAACCGGCTACATCGAATTCTTCCGCGGCGTTCCGGCGCTGCTGGTCTTCATCGCCTTCGGCTACGGTGTGCCGTTGGCCTTCGGTGTGCTGTGGGATGTCCACGTCGTGGTGATGGTCTCCCTCGGCATGGTGGCCTCGGCCTATATCGCCGAAACCCTCCGCGCCGGGCTTCAGGCCGTCCCGCCGGGACAGCTGGAGGCGGCACGGTCATTGGGCATGCCCCTTCCCCGGGCCATGGTGAGCATCGTGATTCCGCAGGCTTTCCGGATCGTCCTGCCGCCGCTGACCAACGAGGTCATCCTGCTGACGAAGGACTCGTCCCTGGTTTTTGTGCTCGGCCTGACAGCGGCACAGTACGAGCTCACGAAGTTCGGGCGTGACGGCATTTCCAGCCTCGGGGCAGGTCTCACCCCGCTCCTGGTGGCCGGTGCCATCTACCTCGTGATCACCATCCCGCTGAGCCTTCTGGCCCGGAAGTTCGAAAGCCGCTCCGCGCGGACGAAGCGATAGGCAGGACAGTCATGAACGACGTCGAAACCAACACCCCGGCCTTCAGTAGCGGCCTCCACGCCGCCGGCGTGTCCATTAAGGGCCTGCGCAAGTCCTACGGCAACCACGAAGTACTCAAGGGCATCAGCCTGGAAGTGGCCCCCGGAGATGTGGTGTGCCTGATCGGACCCTCCGGCTCCGGCAAGTCCACCCTGCTGCGCTGCGTGAACCTGCTCGAACAGCCCAACGACGGCACCATCCACGTCGGCGGCTATGAATCCACCCACCCGGACGTCGACGTCGACAAGATGCGCCGCACGGTGGGGATGGTGTTCCAGCACTTCAATTTGTTCCCGCACCTGACGGTCCTGCAGAACTGCACGATCGCGCAGACCAAGGTCCTCAAGCGCAGCCAGGCCGAGGCAGATGCCGCAGCCCACAAGAACCTGGCGCGCGTGGGCCTGGAGCACTTCGCCGAACGCTTCCCGGACCAGCTCTCCGGCGGCCAGCAGCAGCGCGTCGCGATCGCCCGGGCGCTGAGCATGGACCCCGAGCTGATGCTCTTCGACGAGCCGACCTCGGCGCTGGACCCGGAGACCGTGGGCGATGTCCTCTCGGTCATGCGGAACCTGGCCAAGGAGGGCATGACCATGCTGGTGGTGACCCACGAGATGGGCTTCGCCCGCGAGGTCGCGGACCGGGTTGTGTTCATGGACGGCGGTGTGGTGGTGGAGGAAGGTGCGGCCGAGCAGGTCATCGGCGCCCCGACCCAGCCGCGCACCCAGGAGTTCCTGAAGCGCGTGCTCGACCCGACGCACATCGATATCGCGGAGTAACCTCCCGCCGCGCACCCCGCCTGGTGACGCAGATGCCCCGGCGCTACGGGAATTCCCCTAGCGCCGGGGCATCTGCGCGTCCCGGGGAAGATGGCGCGTCATGATCGCCGGGCGGACAGCGCGGCAGCACCTAGTCCGCGGCGGGGACCCCGGCCACCGCGGCGGCGACTGCCGTCCGGATCCGGGCATGCAGGGCCCGGAGCCCGGTCCTGTCCGTGCGGACCTCCACGATGCTGCGCCCCTTCAGCGGTGCGGCCAGCGCCTCGGCGAGGCCCGCCGTGGTGCCCACCGCCTGGTGGCTGACGCCGTATGCTGCCGCGAGGGCGGCGATATCGACGCTGTGCGGGGTGCCGAAGAGCCGTTCGACGGCGTCCCCGTACGTCCCTGCGTCCTGCACGGCGCCGTGCTCGAGCAGCCCGAAGATTCCCCCGCCCGCGTCGTTGAGTACCACGATCCGCAGGGCCGGCTCTGCTTCCCCGGCGCCCAGGAGCAGGCCGCCGGCGTCATGCAGGAAGGTCACATCGCCCATCAGGACCGTGGTCTCCTGCTGCCCGCCGCGGGCAATGCCGAGGGCGGTGGACGTGGTGCCGTCGATCCCGGCCAGTCCGCGGTTGGCGAAGACCGTCGCACGCGGCTCCGGGAGCGGAACACCGGCGAGGTCGACGTCGCGGATGCCGTTCGAGGACCCCAGCACCAGCTGGCCGCGGGCATGTTCCCACACGAGCGCCCCCACGCCGGGGCCGGTTGCCGCCGTAAAACCGCCGAGCACCCGGTCCAGGGCGTGCTGCGCGGCGGCACCGGCGAGCAGCCACTCATCCAGCCATGCTGCCGGTCCCCGGCCGGCAAAGTCGGCGAGGTCAGCCAAGGACTCGAGCGGCAGTTCGGTGCGGCGGCCGGGCTCGTACCAGGCCACCGGGACCGGCTGGTACAGGGCCGAGGGGACGTCGGCGCGGGCCAGCAGCGCGCTGACCGGCCGGGAAAGTGTGGGCCGGCCGAACAGGACCACACGTTCGATCGGCTGCGCCGCATCCGGGCCGAAGTGTTCGAGCAGCAGCCGGTACGGGCCCACGGCGTTCGGGCCGAAGCGGGCGTTGGAGGACGGTTCGGCGAGCAGCGGCAGTCCGTGGGCGCGCGCGAACGCCTCGGCGACCGGCCCGGCGTCGTGCCCGGCGAGCACCACGGTGCGCCGCTCCGGAAGCGCGGCGCCGGCAACCGGCAGATCCAGCGTTTCCGGGACCGGCGGGACACGGTAGACACGGCGGCCGGACTCCGGGGGAAGCCGCTCGCCCGGAGCAGGAACCAGCGGATCCCGGAAGGCCAGGTTCAGCTGCACCGGGCCGGGCGGGGTGTCCTGGAACGCCCCGGTCGCCGCACTCAGGGCGGTCTCCACGGCCCGCCGCGGGTCGCTGCCGGCGGGAACGTCGACGGCGAAGCGCACGTGCTCGCCGAACAGGTCCAGCTGGAAGGTGGTCTGGTTGGCGCCCGTTCCGCGGAGTTCCTCGGGCCGGTCGGCGGAGAGGACGATGAGCGGGACTGCGGCGTGGTTGGCCTCCATCACGGCCGGCAGCAGGTTCCCGACGGCCGTCCCGGAGGTGGTGAGAACGGCGGCCGGTGCCCGGGTTGCCAGCGCCAGGCCCAGGGCCGTGAACCCGGCGGAGCGTTCATCGATCCGGACCAGGATCTCCACCCGTCCCGCGGCGTCGGCCTCGGCCAGGGCATAGGCCATCGGCGCGGACCGGGAGCCGGGCGACACCACCACGTGCCGTACCCCGGCATCCAGCAGTGCGGCCACGGTGATACGCGCGGCCGCCAGGGAACCGGGCCGGCCCGGGGATCCGGGATCCGTGGGGCTCACATGTTCTCCGGCGTCTCGATGCCCAGCAGCTCCAGGCCGCCGGAGAGCCGGCGGAGCGCGTGGGCGCACAGGGCAAGGCGGGATTCCCGGACCCCCGGATCGGCCTTGAGCACCGGGCACTGATCGTAGAAGGAAGTGAAGAGCTGCGCGAGCTCGAACAAGTAGCCGCAGAGCCGGTGCGGCTCCAGGAGTTCGCCGACCTTCACGAGCATGGCGTCGTATTCGAGCAGGTGCAGGGCGAGCGCGCGTTCGGCGGGTTCGACGACGCCGATCGCCGCCGGCGCGGCGCCGGCGAAGTCCCCGGCATCGCCGGTGTGCGCCGCCAGCACCCCGGCCTTGCGCAGGATCGAACGGATTCTCGCCGCGGCGTACTGCACATAGGGGCCGGTGTTGCCGGTCAAGGCCAGCATGCGGTCGAAGTCGAAGACGTACTCGGTGTCATGGCCGGTGGCGAGATCGGCGTACTTGACCGCACCGATCCCCACCTGTCGGGCCGTGACGGCGCGCTCGGCGTCGGAAAGTTCAGGGCGGCTGGCGTCGATGACGGCGCGGGCCCGGTCCACGGCCTCCTCGAGGAGGGCCATCAGCTTCACCGGGGCGCCCGAACGCGATTTGAGGATCTTGCCGTCCTCGCCCAGCACATTGCCGATCTGCACGTGGGTGGCCTCGACGGTGTCCGGCAGCCAGCCGGCCTCGGTGGCCGTGGCGATGACCATCCGCAGGTGGACGTTCTGCGGGGCGCCGACCACGTACAGGACGCGGTCGGCCTGCAGCTCGCGGACCCGGTAGCGGATCGTGGCGAGGTCGGTGGTGCCGTAGCCGTAGCCGCCGTCGGACTTGCGGATGATCAGCGGCAGCGGGTCGCCGTCGCGGCCGGTGAAGCCTGCCGGGAACGTGCAGAGGGCGCCGTCGCTGATCCGGGCGATGCCGCGTTCTTCCAGTTCCTGGCACAGCTGCGCCAAATGGGCGTCGTAGGAGCTTTCACCGGCGATGTGGTCGTCGGTGAGGCTGATGCCGAGCATGCCGTAGATGGCGTTGAAGTAGCGTTTTGACTGGGCCACGAGCCGCTCCCACACGGCGAAGGTCTCTGCGTCCCCGCTTTGCAGCGCGACGACGCGGAGCCTGGCCCGGGTGGCGAAGCCGTCCTCGCCGGCGGCGGAGGCGTCAAACTTGGCCCGGGCGGCCTGGTAGAACGCACTCGGGTCCTCCACCAGCAGGGCGGCCTCCGGGGAGTCCTCGCCGACCTCCAGCCAGTGCTCGATCAGCATCCCGAACGGCGTGCCCCAGTCGCCGATGTGGTTCTGCCGGATTACGGTGTCCCCCAGCGCCTCGAGGACCTTGACGAGGCTGTCCCCCACGACGGTGGTGCGCAGGTGCCCGACGTGCATCTCCTTCGCGACGTTCGGCGAGGAATAGTCGACGACGACGCGCTGGGGCCTGGTGGGACGGGAGGCCCGCGCACCGGTCGTTGTGGCCGCCGCCTCCGCGTTGAGGAGTTCCTCGATCCACGCACCGTCGAAGGTGAGATTGATGAAGCCCGGGCCGGAGATTTCCACGGCGCTGCAGATCCCGTCGAGGTCGAGTCCGTCGACGATTTTCGCTGCGGCGTCCCGGGGCGGCATCCCGGCCTTCTTTGCCAGCGCCATGGCGGCGTTGATCTGGATGTCGGCGAATTGCGAGGGCCTGATGACCGGATCCGCCTCGCTGAACTCATCGCCGAACGCGCTGGCAATTGCAGCCTGGACTCTGGGGACAACCAATGCGGCCGGATTATTCACAGTCCCAAATTAGCAGTTCGCCACCGGCCCAGGCGCTCCCCCCGGCTCAGTCCCCCGTGCGGAAGACCTGCACGACCGAGGGCCGCGGGGCGCGGGCCTGTCCCGGGGCGGGCAAGCCGCCGGCCGGGACGTAGTCGGGGAAGAACGAGGTCTGCGCCTCGAAGGACCCGTCCTCGCCCGGGTGCTGGACCGCGACGAACACCGTGCGCTCCTCGTCGTGGATGATCGGTCCGCAGGTCTCGGCATCGCGGGGCACGGCGAGGAACTGCTCGACCCGGCCGCGTTCGGCACCTGCCAGGGTGACTTTGAACAGCCCGTCGGCCAGTCCGGTCTTGGACGGGGCGCCGTCCGTGGAGATCCACAGATTTCCGGCCGAGTCGAAGGCCAGGTTGTCCGGGCAGGAGATCGGTGAGACCTTTTCCGCCGGGAAGCCGCTGAAGTATGCGCTCTTGTTCTGCGCCGGGTCGCCGCAGACCAGCAGCAGGGTCCAGTCGAAGCCCGTGGAGGTCTGGTCGCCGCGTTCGGTGATTTCCACGACGTGCCCGTCCCGGTTGTCGTTGCGCGGGTTCGCTTCGGTGGCGCCCTCCTTGCCGGTCTTGCCGCGGTCCGTGTTGTTGGTGCAGGCGACGTAGACCTTGCCGGTGTGCAGGCTCGGCTGGACATCCTCGCAACGGTCCATCTTGGTCGGCCCCACCTTGTCCGCGGCCATCCGGGTGTAGACGAGGACTTCGTCGACACTCATGCCGGCCACCATCGATTTGCCGCCGACCACCAGCGGCAGCCACTGGCCGGAACCGTCGAAGCCGCCGTCGGCCGGGAGCGTGCCGGAGCCATCGATTTCCCCGGCTGGGGAGTTGCCGGCGAACTTGGCGACGTACAGGTCGCCCTCGGAGAGGAGACCCATGTTGTGGCGTCGGTTGCCTTCGCGGTACTTATCCCGGGACACAAACTTGTAGAGGTAGTCGAAGCGCTCGTCATCGCCCATGTAGGCCACCACGTGGCCGGACCTGGCGACTATGACGTTGGCGCCTTCGTGCTTGAAGCGGCCCATGGCGGAGTGCTTCCTGGGCGTCGATGTCGGGTCAAAGGGATCCACCTCGACGATCCATCCGAACCGGTTGGCCTCGTTTTCGTAGCCCGGGTTGCGGGTGTCGAAGCGGGGATCATCGAGTTCCCACCGCCGCGCGGTCGGAGCGCTGGTCAGCCCGTAGCGCCGGTCGCCGGCGGACGTGCCGGCGGAAACGAAATAGCCGTTGAAGTTCTCTTCACCGGACAGGATGGTCCCCCACGGCGTGGTGCCGCCGGAGCAGTTGCCCAGCGTGCCCAGGATGGACCGGCCGGCAGGGTCTGCAATGGTGCGGACCAGCGGGGAGCCGGCGGCCGGGCCCGTGAGCTCGTACGGCGTCTCCAGCAAATACCGGCGGTTGAGCCCGGCGCCTTTGACGTAGCGCCACGGCTGGTTCTTGTTCTTGCGTTCGAGCTCGACGACGGTGAGGCCGTGGGCGGCCCGGCCGGTAGCGCGGGCTTCGGCCGCGGGCAGCGACGCGGGGAACATGATGGATTCGTTGGTGTACTCGTGGTTGCTGAACATGACCGCGCGCCGGCCTTTGGTCCCGTCGAGCGGCAGGATGTCGGTGTAGTCGTTGTTATAGCCGAACTGGCGGGCCTGGGCCGCCGCGCTCTGGGCGTTGAGGTCGAAGTCCGGGGCGTCGTTGAAGAGCGGGTCGCCCCAGCGGATGATCGGCTGCCAGCCGAATCCCTCCGGGACGGTGACGGCGTCGACGGCGGCGTCGACCGGTGCGATCGCCGTGAACGTCAGCTTGGACTTGCCAAAGCCGTTCTTCGCGGCGGGGGCCAGTCCCGGGCCGCCGTCGGCCACGGCCGGCCCGGCCGGGGCAAGGGAGCCGCCGAAGGCGATCGCGAGCGCGCCGGCGGCGCCGAACCCCAGCACGGCGCGGCGGGACATGCTCTCGGAGGCCACGTCGCGGAAGTAGCCGTTGGAGCTGGTGTTGCAGACCGCACTGGCGCAGGCGTTGTCGCACTTCAGCGCGCAGGTGACGGCGCTGCGCTTGCCTTTGGTGTGGCCGAGCATGGGCAGGAGGCCGAACTTGCGGACGGTTTCAGACATGGGGAGTAGACCTTCGCTGGAGGACAAGCGTTCCCGCTCACCCTCCCAGCCGTCGCCTACCGAGAGGCGTCTCCCAGATGAAGCTCCGGTAAACGTTACCGTCCGGTTAGGTTGCGCGGTCCGGCCGCGAGCAGCGCATGCGCACGGCGCAGCCGGGCCAGCCACCAGTCGCGGCGCTCCGCGGCGGCCGCGTGCCGCTCCAGCAGGGCCGGGTCGGCATGGACGTCCCGGAGCGTGATGGTGCCGTCGTCGGGCACCAGCGGATCGTGCGTGACATCCGCGGCGAGCAGCGAGACCGTCCCCAGGCCGCATGCGTAGGGCAGATCCGGCAACGCCGCGGCGAGGGCCAGTCCGGCCCGGATTCCCACCGAAGTGTCCAGCGCCGAGCTGACGACGGCGGGAAGCCCGGCCTGCGCCACGATGTCCAGGGCCCGCCGGACCCCGCCCAGGGGCGCGACTTTAACCACGATCAGGTCCGCGGCGCCGGCCCGGGCGACCTTGAGCGGGTCCTCCGCGCGGCGTACGCTCTCGTCGGCGGCGATCAGCACCGGGGATCCGGCTGCGCGGAGCCTGCGCCGGACCTCCGCCAGTCCGGCGATGTCCGGCACCGGCTGTTCGGCGTATTCGAGCCCGACGGCGGCGAGCCGGCTGAGCGCGTCAATGGCTTCCGGGACGGACCAGCCGCCGTTCGCGTCCACCCGGATTGCCGCCTCCGGCAGGGCTTCGCGGACCGCGCGGACCCTGGCGAGATCGTCCTCGAGTCGTTGGCCGCGTTCGGCGACCTTGATCTTGACGGCGTCGACGCGGCCGAAGCGGGCGAGGATCTCCGGAACGGCCCCGGCCGGGACCGCGGGCACGGTGGCGTTGACTGGAATCCTGTCCCGGCGCGGTTCCGGGAAGCCCTGCCAGCCGGCCTCGATCGCGGCGGCCAGCCAGCGGGAGGCTTCGGCATCGGCGTACTCGGGGAAGGGACCGAACTCGCCCCAGCCCAGCGGGCCGCGCAGCAGCAGGGCCTCGCGCTGCAGGATCCCGCGGAACTTCACCCGCATCGGCAGGCTCACCACCCGGGCGCCGGCGAGCAGCTCCTCCAACGCCGGAAGCCGTCCGGGCGGCAGGGCCCCCTCCACGGTGTGCGCGGCGGGCGGAACGGAGGCGGCATCGGTGGGCATGCTCCACTCTAACGGCGGCAGCCGGTCCCGCGGAGGGCCCTTGCCCCGGCACTGCCCCGGCAGTGGCCCGGCGCAGTGGCCCGGAGCAGACCCGCGTAGAGGCCGGTGCCCCGGGCCGTGTCACGGATCGGGGTGGCTGAGCTCCCAGACGATGGCGGCGGCGCCGTGCGGCAACACGAGCTGCCAGTGCTCGCCTGTCCCGGGGTAGGCACGCATGGTGGCGGCCACGGTTCCGTGGCGGTAGACCTCCACGATGGATGAATCGACGAAGATCCGGAGTTCATCCCCGCCGGCGACGGTGTCGGCGAAGACCGTCCGGCGCGATGAAGCGGTGGCCAGCTCCAGGCGGAGTTCTCCCTCGCCGCCCGCGACATGGATTTCGGCCTGCCCCGGTACCTGCAGGGTCCCCGCGGCGTTGTTGAGCAGCTTCCGTCCGCGGTACGCCGTGAGTTCCGGGGCGGGTTCGACGGCGAGCGCGCCGCCGTGCACCGAGAGCTGCCGGGGCAACGTCAGCACACCGGCCCAGCCGGTGGCCCGGGCCGCGGCGCCGTCCGCCGGCTCCGGCGAAGAGCCCCAGAGCAAGGCGCGGTCCGGCAGCGAGAGGATCTGCGGGGCATCGAAATCCGGGCCGAGATCGGCCCTGCCGCCGGATTCCGGCACGAAGACCGGCAGGCCCGTGCCGGGGTCCGCGGCGAGGGACCCCAGGAGGTAGCCGACGCCGGCCCGGTGGCCGCGGGCGTCCTCGGCCGTCCGGAGCGAGGCCATCAGCAGCCAGTTCTCGGCCCCGGAGGAATCCGGCAGCGGGAGCAGCTGCGGGCCTTCCCAGGCCTGCGCAGCGAGGTGGTTTCCTGCCGGTCCACCGGCTGAGGTGAGCCAGATGCCTTCGTAGCGCCAGGATTGGAGGTCCTCGACGCTGTACAGGAGCGCCGCCCCGTGCCCGTCGGCCAGCCCGGCCCCAAGGAGGGCGAAGCGGCGGCCCTGGAACTGGAAGAGGAACGGGTCCCGCATGGCGGTGACCTGCGGATCGGCCGGCATTTCCGCAGCGATCTGACCCTCCTGCGCCCAGAAGGCGGCGTCACCGGCGCCGTGGGCCAGAACCACCCGGGTCGCTCCGGCGTCCTCCGCAATACCGGTGTACGCGGCCAGCGGGACTCCGCCGTCATCGGCCACGACCCCCGTCCCGCAGCCGTAGGCATCCGGGCCACCGGGCTGCGGTTCAAGCGCAGGGGCTTCCTGGTGCCAGCGGAGCAGGTCCGGGGAACTCAGGTGTCCCCAGCCGTTCGGCCGGTCTGTCTCCGTCTCCGGGCGGAACTGGAAAAAGACGTGGTAGCTGCCGTGCAGGAGGCTCACTCCGCAGGGATTACCGACCCAGCCCTGCGGGGGCCGCGGGTGGAATCGTGGGAAGGCCGGATCAGGATGCTCCATGGCGCTGTCCATAACCACAGGTTACGCGCGTGCGGCCCGGCCCGGCCATGCGCCGCGGAATATCCGGCGACACGAAAATAATCCACGGCCGGAAGCCCCGCGTCGCCGGGCACGCGGCGCCGCAGGCCATTCGGCGCGTCACTGGACACACCGCAGGCCGCGCGCCACAGGCATTGGCAGCCACCCGCGCGTCGGCTCGACGCAAAAGGTCACGGTGCGGTAACGTTCAAGGCGTAGAAGGCCTGCCAGCCCCCCAATGGCGGGCCTTCTGCCAGCTTAAGGCCGGCGCAGGCCACCGTGGACTGCACGCTGGCCAACCACAGACTTTCCGCGACGCGCCGGACGGCGCTCAGCGCTCCATCAGGCGGCTTGCAGGCTTCTGTGGGAATCTTTTAGCGATGAGTTTTCGGCAGGAGCGTACCGGTATGACACCATCAGCGGACTACCCGCGGATGCCTTCGCACGCGCCCAAGGTCCAGGCCCCGCGGCCCGGTAAATGGACGACGTTCCTCTTTGTGATCGCCACGCTCGGTTCCCTCGCCGCACTCGCCGCGACCTATTACTTCTTCGTCCGGACCTCCTTGGGGCAGTTCATCGACGAATCGGCCCTCGTGGAAGCGGTCGCCCTCAGCGGAACCGCCGGCCGGGCCGCCACCCAGCTCCTTGACTGGCTGCCGGCCCTGTCCGTGCTGGTCGCCAGCGTAGTGGTGCTCCTTGTCACCGTGCTCCGGCGCCGCTGGGGCGCGGCCGGTATTGCCTTGACGGCCTGCGTGGGCGCCAACCTGGCCACCCAGGTCCTCAAGAACCTGGTCCCGGTCCGGCCGGACCGCGGTATCGAAACACTCGATTTCAATTCCCTCCCGTCCGGGCACACGACCCTGGCGGCCTCGGCCGCTGCCGCGGTGTTCCTGCTGGCCTCACCGCGGTGGCGGCCGCTCACCGGGTTCCTCGGCGGGACCTTCGCCGTCGCCACGGGAGTGTCCACGCTGGTGAACCAATGGCACCGGCCCGCCGACGTCGTCGCCGCGTTCCTCGTGGTGGGCGCATTCATGCTGCCGGCCGGCTGGCTGGTCATCCGGACGGGACCGCAGTGGAACGTCTGGGACGGCTACAACAGGCACTGGGCGTCGGCCCGGCTCTGGGTGGCGCTGCCGCTGCTGCTGGGACTGGCCGCAGCCGGGGTGGCCGCCGTTGCGCTGCTGATCATCGCGCCGGGCCCCTGGCAGCAGGAGAGCACCACCAGCTATTTCTGGGCCGGCACCGCATTGATTGTGATCACCGGGTACCTCGCCGCCGTCGCCGGCGTATGGCTGTTCGGCCACGCCGCACGGCGCCTGGACACCCGCTAAGCACCCGACGGCGGGGCGTCCGGCACGTGGGCGGCGGCGCGGCCGGTGGTTTACGCGGAGCCGCAGCGGGGCCAGAATGGTTCCACCACAGCGCCGGAACGACCCCGGACCGCAGCGGGCTGCGTCATTCGGCGGGCTCCGTGACCCGACGGCCTCCCGGCACGCAGCCCGGAGAGGACCAATGCCCTATGAGCATTCTGCATGTATCGTCCGAGGATGACGCCACCGGCCCTGCGGCCGGGATCTATCAGGAGAGCATCCGTTCGCTGGGCCATGTGCCCAGCCATATCAAAATTGCCGCGCTCAACCCGGATGCCTACCGTGCGTGGGAGTCCCTGATCGAGGCCATCAGCCCGTCCCTGGGTCCGCGCCGGTACCAGCTCGTGGCGCTGGCGGCGGCCAAGACGGCCGGCTCGGAGCACTACCTGCTGGAACATGCCGCACGGGCCCTCGAGTTCTTCGACGAAGACGAACTGCGCCACCTCGCCAAGGATTTCCACAGCGCCGGCCTGCCGCCGGAGGACGTGGCCATGATGGACTTCGCGGCCAAAGCCAGCACCGACCCGGCCTCCATGACGGACGTCGATTCGCTCATCCTCCGGGACCAGGGCTTCAGTGACCGCGAGATCCTGGACGTTACGCTGGCGGCCGGCGCGTGCACCTACTTGAGCCGGGTCATGCTCGCCCTGGTGGTGGAGGTTGATGTCCCGCCCGGGCTAAGCCCCGGAGTGAAGGAGGCCTTGCTGGGGACACACCGGTAGCGCAGATCCGCGCACCTGTCCGGTCGCGGGCCCCGGCTGGTGCCCGGCTGGTGCCCGGCGGGGTCAATAGTTCCGGCGGTGCTTCAGGCGCGGAATGGTGACGGCAAACACGGCGGCGGCGGCGAACCCGAGCGCTCCGGTCGCGGCCACTCCTGCCCCCAGCGACGCGGCGGCGGTGACACCCGCGAGCAGGACCGGACCGCCGGTGGTGCCGGCGTCCGCGATGAACCGCCAGAGTCCGAGGAACTGGCCGCGGCCGCTGTCCGGCGAGAAGTCCGCCCCGAGGGTCATGTTCAGCCCGGAACTGATGCCGTTGCCAAAGCCGATCAGCAAGGACCCCAGCAGGAGGCCCGCGAAGCCCGTACTGAGCGGAATCAGCAGCATGGCCGTGCCCATGATGAGCGTCGAGGGCACGGCCACCCATTGCCTGCCACGGCGGTCCATCAGCTTTCCGGCGGGATAAAAGACCAGCATGTCAACGGCGCCGGAGAGCCCGTAGATCAGGGAGGCCTGCGTGGCGTCCATGCCCAGATGCTCCGCCCACAGCGGGATCACCACTTGGCGGGAAGCCCGGAGGGCACTGATCAGCAGCACTCCCATGCCGACCGTCAAGAACACCCCGGCGTGGGACACCGCGACGCCGCGCAGCGTGGGCTGGCGGACGGGCGCGCTCCCTGCCGGCGCCGGCGCCGCGACGAGGTCGGGAATGGTCACGGACAGGACGGCGGCTGCCGCCATGGCTGCGACGCCGACCCAGTAGGCGCCGGCGATGCCGGTGAACTGCATGACTGCGGCACCGATGAAGGGCCCGACAAAGGTGCCGATCCGGTCAACACCGCCCAGCAGGGACAGCGCCCTGGCCCTGAAAAGCACGGGCACGGCCTCGGTGAGATACTTCTGCCGGGCGAGGCCGAAGACGCTGCCGGCCATGCCGACCACCACCATCGCCACGGCCAGCAGCCACAGACCGCCGGGGACGAGGGGGGCCACGGCGGCAGCCGACAGGGCCACCGCGCCGGCGGCGGCCGCAGCCACGATCGCCCAGCGTTCGCCGAATTTGTGCGTGATGACGGACGCCGGCAGGTTGAAGAACCAGGATCCGAGCCCGATGAGCGTGACCAGCAGGGCTGCCAGCGCCACCGAGGCGCCCAGGCCGCGGGCGGACAGCGCCACGACCGGCAGGACCGCCCCTTCGCCGACGCCGAACAGCAGTGTCGGGCCGAATGCGGGCACCGCGATGCTGCGGAGGCTGAAGGCCTGGGTGGTTTGGGAGGTGGTCATCCCTTGCATCCTACCCAGACCGATCGCCCGGTTGGGCTGCGCGCTCCGGCCGGACCGGGCCTAGGCGCAGCCGTCCGGCCTAGGCGTAGCCGTCGACGATCGCGGCCGCGATTTCCCGGTACGCGCGGCGGGTTTCCGGGCGGAGCGAATCGAGGGTCACCAGGTCGCCGTCGGCGACGCCGCGGTCGTGCGGCACCGCGATGAGCTGGCGGCAGATCCCGGACAGGTGGTCCTCGATCGCGTCCTTGTCCACCCGGGAGGAGACTTCATCCTTGTCGGTGATCACGACGATCGCGTTGCGTGCCAGTTCCGCATAACCGTGGCTGGCGAGCCAGTGCAGGGTGCTGCGGGCGCGTTTGGCGCCGCTGACGGCGTAGCCGGCCGCGATGATGAGGTTGTCCGCCGACTGCAGGATTCCGCTCATGGCGTTGTGCGTGACGCCGGTGCCGCAGTCGATCAGCGCCACCGAATAGTAGGAGGCGATCAGCTTCCGGATCCGCAGGTACTCGGCGGCGGTCAGCGAGTCCGAGACCTCGGGGTCCTGCTCGCCGGCGATCAGGTGCAGCCTGCCGGCATGGTGCATGTAACGGGCCAGGTTGGTCAGCGAATCGACCGACTCGATGTTCCTCAGCAGGTCCGTGATGGTCCGCGGGCTGGCCTGCTGGTAGATCCCCTCGCCGAGGGCGCGCTCGACCAGGTCACCGGAGTCCGGGTTAGCGTCGATCGCGCACGGCGGATCGCCGCGGAATTCGGCCAGCGTCAGCCCGACGCCGACCGTGGTCGAGGTCTTGCCGATGCCACCCTTGAGGCTCAGGATGGCGGTGTTGTAGCTGCCCTGCAGCTGCCGGGAGATACGCCGGGCGAGTTCGTCCTCTTCGCGCTGCTTGGCGCTCGGGCCCAGGTTCAGTCCGCCGCCGGTCATGTTGTACAGGGCCCCGCGGAGGCCGCCGATCGGCCGGGGCTTCTGTTCGCGGACGAACAGGCCCGGCGAACTGATGAAGTCGGGCACGGGGCTCTCGGACAGGGCTGCCGTCCGGCCGGCAGCCCGGACGGAGCGTGCGGGCCGGGCTGGCACGCTCGGCGCTGTTTCCGGCGCTTCGGGGCGGGCGGGTGCCGCAGCGGGAGCAGCGGCCGGCATCGCGTCGGTGCTGTTCACGTCCTCCGCTGCGGCCTCGGCTGCGGGCGGGGCGCCGGGGGCATCCGCCGCTGCGGCGGCTTCGGCCCAGGAGCTGCTGCGGACGGTGCGGGGCGCAGTGCCGGACTTGCCGCCACCCTTGCCGGAGCCTTTTCCTGCGTTCTTGCCGGCACCCTTGTCTGCGGGGACGATCACCGGAAGCGTGCCGGTCGCAGGGTCGGTACCGTCGCGGCGGCGGTCGCGCCGGCGCTGGAGTTCCGGCTGCTCTGTCTCCGCTGCGGCGTTGGCTGAAGTGTCCACCGACTCAGGCATAGTTGCTCCCCTAGAACTCGCAGCGCTTCCGCTGCGCTTCTTGTTTGATTTGGTCCAAACAGCAAGTCTAGGCGCTTACACCGAACCTGATGGACAAGGCGGTGCGTCGTCGCGCCGTGCAGCGCCGCAGACCCCGGCCGCCGCGATGCCTCCAGCAACCGCAAATCACGGCCGCGGCCTAGTGATGGGCTCTCGTCTCCTGCAGACGCTTGATGAACCAGCGCGACTGTTCCGGGCCGTAGGGCAGGATCGGAATTGCCTTGGTGGCGTCGCCGGGTGTGTCCCGGATCGATTGCGTGGCCTGCCGGACCGCGGTGCCCATGGTATCGGCCATCGTCCGGACAAACTTGTCGTCTACCGGCTTGCCGTGCCCGGGAATCAGGAATTCGTAGCGATGCCGCAGCGCGGACAGGTGCCGGAGGGCGTCCGCCCACTCCTCCGGATAGGAATCTTCAAACGAGGGGTGGGCGCCTTGCTCCACGAGATCACCGGCGAACAAGGTGGTGGACGTGCCCACCAGCAGGTCACCGTCGGTGTGCCCGCGGCCCAGGTAGAAGAGCGTGACGCGCTGGCCGCCCAGGTCCACGAGGACCGGCTGGTCGTTCACGATCGCATTCGGGACCACAAGGTCGGCATCCGGGCCTTCGCCCGCGGCCATTTCGGGTTCGTCCCGGGCGACCGCACGGCGCTGCCGGTCACCGGTCTCCTCGATGCCCGCCGCGCAGTTGGCATGCGCCCAGAACTCGGTCACGCCGTCGTCGGCGAAGACTGCATTGCCGAAGAAGTGGTCATAGTGGGCGTGTGTGTTGACCACAACGAGCGGCAGATGGGTCTTTTCGCGCACCGCGGCCAGGATCTCGCGTCCTTGCCGGGGCCCGCCGCCGGTATCGATCACCATGGCACGTTCGGAGCCCACCACAAGGCCGGTGTTGAGCAGTGAACCTTGCGTTGTCAGGACGTAGTTGTCCGGTCCGACCTCGAGCCATCGTGACATTTGATCTCCGTGTTCCGGCGTTGGCAGTACGGTGTTCAGGCCTCGATTGTACTCATCGATGCCGGACGGCGCTCCGGACGGCGGCCCCGGAGCCGCTTCTCGAGTGGCTTCTCCACCCACGTATAGGCGGCGCCGGCTACGGCAACCGCCAGCAGCACAAAGACGGATCCTTCCACGAATTGGAGCAGCGGGGGCCGGGTCTTGGAGCCGGGGTCAAGGTGTTCGGCCAGGGTGAGCAGCAGCCAGTGCGTGATGTAAAGGGCGAACGACCACTCGCCCAACCGGACGGCCCAAGGGTGCGCGAGGAACCCCTCCCTGCCGGTCAGGGACGCCGTGGCGGCCGACGCGATCACGGCCAGGATGAACGGCAGCATAATGGCGTCTTCCAGGCCGTTGCCGAGCGAGAACCCCTGGCGGTTGCCGGCCATCAGGACGATATAGACGCCGCCGGCGGCAAGCGCCGCAGCCGGCAAGGACAACGGGCTGCGCCACCCGGACTTGACCAAGAGCGCCAGGATGCACCCGGCAACGAACTCCAGGAGACGGAACGGCGGGAAGATATAGAGCCAGAACTGCGCGCTGTCCCCGGGGGTCAGCGCCAGGGTCACGGCGCCGGCGATAACAAGCGACAACCCGGCGGTGGCGGCCAGGAGCTTCCACAGCCCCCGGCGGCCCACACGGACCAGGCGCGCTGCGAAAAACGGAAAGGCCGCGTAGAACAAGGCCTCGCAGGAGAGCGACCAACTGGGGGCGTTCAGGGCGAAGTAGACCTTGCTATCGGGAATCCAGGCCTGCAGCAGGCCGGCACCGGCGAAGAACTGCCGGGCGTCAAAGTTCTTCCCCACCCCCAGGAAGACCGCCACCGCCAGCACGAGGGCCAGGAAGTGCAGTGGATAAACCCGGGCGAAGCGTCTGCGGTAGAAGGCGAGCTTTGTGTCGTCCTCGCGCAGGGACCACGTCAGGACAAAGCCCGATAGCGCGAAGAAGAAGCTCACCCCCACGGTCCCCAGCCAGACCACATCCGAGAGCCCCGGCACGGTCACGAGGTCCCGGAAGGTGTGGTGCATAACCACCAGTAGGGCGGCGAAAAACCGCAGGCTGGTCAGCGCATGTAGTTTGTTTTCCTGCACGCCCGCAACGGAGCGCTCCCCAAATTGCATAACGAAAGCATAACGGAGAGGGCCGGACCCGAGCACCCCGGACTTATGTCCGCGAGGGTCGGGGCCGGCGTACATCGACGTTCTACATGTCCGCCAGCGCGCTCCCCGGGTTCTCGATCGCGTCGGCCACGAAGCGCAGGAATCCGCCGGCGGCGCCACCATCGCAGACCCGGTGATCGAACGTGAGCGTCAGCTCGGTGACCTTGCGGACTGCGAGCTCACCATTGACCACCCAGGGCTTGTCGATGATGCGGCCGACGCCCAGGATCCCGACCTCCGGGTGGTTGATGATCGCGGCGGACCCGTCCACCCCGAACACCCCGTAGTTGTTCAGCGTGAACGTGCCGCTGCCCAGTTCCGCCGGAGTCGCCTTGCCCTCGCGCACGACGGCGGTGAGGCGGCGGATCTCGGCGTCCAGTTCGCGGGCGCTGAGTTTGTCCGCGTTCCGCACGGAGGGAACCATGAGTCCGCGGTCGGTCTGGGCCGCGAAGCCGAGGTTGACGCCGTCGAAGGCCACGATCTCCTGCGAACGCGCCGCCCGCGGTGTCTTCGGTGGTGACGATCCGGGTGTTCAGTGCCGGGTACTTCTTCAGCCCGGCGGTGACAAAGCGGGCGATGAAGGCCAGCAGGCCCGGGGTGTTGTGCGGGTCCGCTTTCTTCAGGGCGGCGCGCATCTCCACCAGCGCGGTGGCGTCAACGTCCACCCACACGGTGGCTTCGGGGATTTCGGAGCGGCTGCGGGTCATGTTGGCCGCGACGGCTTTCCGCACGCCCCGGACGGCGGTGCGCCCGGTGATGCCCAGGCCGGTGCGGGAGTCAGTGTCGCCGCCGGCGCCGGACCCCGACTCGGTGGGGGCCGGGTCGGTGGGTGCGGCCGCCGGCCGGGCGGACTCGGCAGGCTTGGCAGCGGGGGCGATCGCCGCCTCGACGTCCTTGCGCATGATGAGTCCGCTGGCACCCGAGCCTTGGAGTCCCCCCAAATCGACTCCATGGTCCCGGGCCATCCGCCGGACCAGCGGGGAAATGACGGCCCCCAGCTTCCCTGGCACCCGGGTGCGCATCAGCAGCAGATCGTCGGCGGCCTTCTCCTCCGCGGAGATCCGGGCCGGAGCCGAAGCAGCAACGGACGCGACCGCGCTCTTGCGAGCCCGGCTCCGCCGCGCCACCCCGTGCCCGCCAGGGGTTCCGTACCCGATCAGGACATTCCCGGATCCAGCCTTCTCTTCTTCTCGGTACGTTTCAGCGGAAGCGTCAGCAGGCGCCGATGATGCCGCCCCGGGAGTGGCATCGGGCCTTCCGGAGCCGGCAGCATCGTCCGCAGACGAATGCTGTCCGGCGAAGGGGCGGGGGCGGCATCATCCGCGACGGCGTTAGCCGCAGCACCCACGGGAGTCACCGAAATCAGCGGCTTCCCGACGTCGAGCGTCTGGCCGGGCTCGCCGTGCAGGATGGCGACCGTGCCGGCGTACGGGGAGGGCACTTCCACCATGGACTTTGCGGTCTCCACTTCGGCGATCGGCTGGTCCACGCGGATCTCGTCCCCCACGGCCACGAGCCAGTTCACCAGCTCGGCTTCGGTGAGGCCTTCGCCGAGGTCCGGGAGGAGGAATACTTTCGGTTCGCTCATGGTCAGTCTTCCCACTGGAGATCGTCAACGGCGTCGAGGATGCGGTCCACGCCGGGCAGGTAGTAGTGCTCGAGTTTGGGCGCCGGGTAGGGCACGTCGAAGCCGGTGACACGGCGGATCGGCGCGGCGAGGTGGTGGAAGCAGCGTTCCTGGACCCGGGCGACGATCTCGGAGGACACGGACGCGAAGCCGTGGGCTTCGGCGATGACCACGGCGCGGCCGGTCTTGCGGACGGAGGCGCAGACGGTCTCGTCGTCGAACGGGACGATCGAGCGGACGTCGATCACTTCCAGCGAGCGGCCTTCCTCGGCGGCCGCGGCGGCGGCGGCGAGCGCCGTCGGGACGGAGGGGCCGTAAGCGATCAGCGTCGCGTCGGTGCCGGGGCGGGCGACGGCGGCCCGGCCCTCGGAGGACGTGCCGCGCTCAACGTTCGCCTCGTGCTCGGCGCGCAATGCCTCCAGGTCCACCTGGTCCTTGGACCAGTAGAGCTTCTTGGGCTCCATGAACATCACGGGATCGTCCGAGTCGATGGCTTCCCGGAGCATCCGGTAGCCGTCGGCGACGGTGGCCGGGGTGAAGACCTTCAGGCCCGCGGTGTGGGCGTAGTAGGCCTCGGAGGAGTCGCAGTGGTGTTCCACTCCCCCGATGCCGCCGGCGTACGGGACGCGGATGACCATGGGCAGTTTCACGGTGCCCTTGGTGCGGTTGTGCATCTTGGCGACGTGGCTGACGATCTGTTCAAAGGCCGGGTAGGCGAAGGCGTCGAACTGCATTTCGATGACCGGGCGCATGCCGTTCATGGCCATGCCCACGGCCATTCCGACGATGCCCGATTCGGCCAGGGGCGTGTCGAAGCAGCGCTGTTCGCCGAAGGTCTTGGTCAGCCCGTCCGTGATCCGGAAGACCCCGCCGAGCATGCCGACGTCCTCGCCGAAGACGAGCACGGAAGAATCGGCGTGCATGGCGTCGGCCATGGCTGTGTTCAGGGCCTTGGCCAGGGTGACGGGCTGCGCTGCTTTCTGCTCGGACGCCGTCGCGGCCTTCGCGGCGGCGCGGGCGGTGGCGGAGCTGACGTTGCCGTTGGCTTCGGAGGAGGTGGTGATGGTGGGGCTCATTTGCTGGTCTCCTCAGTGCTGGCCGCGTCGCGGGCGAGTTCGTCGGCGAGCAGGGCGGACTGCTCCCGCAGTTGCGGCGTCGGGGTCTCGAAGACGTACTTGAACAGGTCCTGCGGGTCCACCGGGACCTCTTCACCCAGGCCTTCGCGCAATTGGGTGGCCACAGTTTCGGCCTTCTCCGCGATCCTGCCTGCCGTCCCGTCGTCGAGCAGTCCGCGGTCCGTGAGGTAGGTCTTCATCCGGGTCAACGGGTCCTTGGTGACCCACTCGGCAACTTCGCTGTCCTGGCGGTAGCGGGTGGCGTCGTCGGCGTTCGTGTGGGCCTGCATCCGGTAGGTGTGCGCCTCGACGAGAAGCGGCCCGGAGCCTTCGCGGGCGAGCTTGACGGCGCGGTCCAGGACGGCGAGGAGGGCGACGAGGTCGTTGCCGTCCACGCGTTCCCCGGCCATGCCGTAGCCCACGGCTTTGTGCGCGAGCGAGGGTGCCACTGACTGGTGTGCCAGGGGGACGGAGATGGCGTACTGGTTGTTCTGCACGAAGAACACCACCGGCAGGTGGAAGACGGCGGCGAAGTTCAGCGCCTCGTGGAAGTCGCCTTCGCTCGTGGCGCCGTCCCCGCACATGGCCAGGACCACGGTGTCTTCACCGCGGAGTTTGGCAGCATGGGCCACCCCGACGGCGTGGAGCAGCTGGGTGGTCAGCGGCGTGCACTGGATGCCCACCTTGTGCTTGGTGGGGTCATAGCCGCCGTGCCAGTCACCGCGGAACAGCGTCATGGTCTGGACGGGGTCCACGCCGCGGGCCATCACGGCCACGGAGTCGCGGTAGGTCGGGAAGATCCAGTCACCCTCGGACAGGCACAGGGCAGCGGCCACCTGGCACGCTTCCTGGCCGTGGCTCGAGGGGTAGACGGCCATCCGGCCCTGCCGGACGAGGGCGGAGTTCTGGTCGTTGACGCGGCGTCCGACGACGAGCTGCTCGTAGGCTGCCAGCAGCTCGGCGTCGCCGGGGATGCCGTACTCGTGGCCGGGCTCGGCGCCCTGTTCGGCGTGCGGGGTCAGGGTGCCGTCCGGGGCGACCATCTGGATCTGGTGCCGGGCGGGGAGCATGTAGTCCTCCACCGTGATGCCGAACTTGCGCACGGCCGCGGCGGCGGCGTCTTCCGGCGTGGAATCCTGCCCGGTGCCCGCCGCGTCCTCTGGCGTCGGGGTGCCCGCCGGAGGATGCTGGGAAGCGTGGTCTGCGGAGATCGTCATTGGTCTGTCCTTCGGTTGCCACTAATCTTTCCCAGTATGGCGCCAGGGGTCGTTTCGTATCCAGTGCTGGCCGAAATCGTGGAGAAGTCCCAACATTTGCCCTATTCTGGGAGACGAATAGTAAGTGTGAGCTGGGTTACGGGCAGGAGTCGTGGACGAATGGCAGAGGTGGAAACCCAGCAGGAGGCGTTGCCGCTGGACGAGGTGGACCGCCGCATCATTGCGGAGCTGACCCGGGATGGCCGGATGTCGGTGACGCAGGTAGCGGAAAACGTCCATATCTCGCGGGCCCACGCCTACACCAGGATCGCGCGGCTGACGGGCGAAGGCGTGCTCACCAAATTCACTGCGCTTGTGGACCCGATCCGGGCCGGGCTCAAATCCTCCGCCTACGTCACGCTCAAGGTGCGCCAGCATTCCTGGCGCGAGCTGCGGGAGAAACTGCGTGCCATCCCCGAGGTCCACCACATAGCCCTGGTAGGCGGGGACTTTGATGTGATCCTGCTGGTGCGGGCCGTGGACAACGTGGACCTGCGCCGCGTGATCTTTGACCAACTGCAGTCCATGCCCGGGGTGCTGGACACCCAGACGTTCCTTGTCTTCGAGGACCTGGACACCCGGTGAGCAGCACGCCCGCCGGTCCCCGGGGCCGGCCGTCCGCGGTCAGGCGGGGGTGGCTGGTCCTGCTGTCCGCCGTCGTGGCCCTGCTGGCGGTGATCGGTTTCTGGCCCAGCCCGGTAGACAGGCCCGTGCAGGGGCTCCTGGCCGAGGCGCTCCGGGACCTCCATGACCACGGCGTGCCCGGCTGGGTCGACTACGCGTTTGTTGAAGGCACCGCGAACGTGGCTCTTTTTGTGCCCCTGGGGGCGGCCGCCGTACTGGCCTTCCCCGGGCGTACGTGGTGGCAGGTGGCCACGCTCGGCTGCCTGGTGTCGGGCTGCATGGAACTGGGGCAGTGGATATTCCTGAGCCAGCGCTATCCGAGCCTGGCCGATCTTGCCCTCAACACCGCGGGCGCAGCCATCGGGGCAGTCGTCGGCGCACTCGTCGCACGATGGCTGGCCCCGGGGAACGCGGTTACTTGATGAACTCCTTCATCCAGCTCTTGAGCTCTTCGCCGAACTCCGGCCGCTCCGAGGCGATGGTAATAACCGCTTTGAGGTAGCTCAGCTTGTCCCCGGTGTCATACCGGCGGCCACGGAACACCACACCGTACACGCCGCCGCCTTCGCCTTCCGTGGTCGCAAGGGTCTCCAGGGCATCCGTGAGCTGGATTTCGCCGCCACGGCCGGGCGCGGTGCCCTCCAGGACGTCGAACACGGCCGGGTGCAGGACATAGCGGCCGATGACGGCCAGGTTGGACGGCGCCTCGTCCACGGCCGGCTTCTCCACCAGGCGGTTCACCCGGAAGTAGCCTTCGCCGTCCACGGGAGAGATATCGGCGCAGCCATAGGCGCTGATCTGTGCCGGGTCCACTTCGATCAACGCGATCACCGAGCCGCCCGTCTTGGCCTGGACTTCGATCATGGTGCCCAGGACGTCGTCGTTCTCGTCGATGAGGTCATCCCCCAGCAGAACGGCGAACGGCTCGTCGCCCACGTGCTGGCGGGCGCACAGGACCGCGTGCCCGAGGCCCTTGGCCTCGCCCTGCCGGACGTAGTGGATGGGGCCCAGGCCGGAGGCATACTGCACGGCTTCGAGCTTGGAGGTGTCCCCCTTGAGTTCGAGCGTGCGTTCCAGCTGGGGGGCCCGGTCGAAGTGGTCCTCGAGGGCGCGCTTCTGGCGTCCGGTGATCATCAGCAGGTCAGTCAGGCCGGCCTTGACGGCCTCCTCGACCACGTACTGGATGGCTGGCCGGTCAACAACCGGCAGCATTTCCTTCGGCATCGCCTTGGTGGCGGGCAGGAACCTCGTGCCCAGTCCAGCAGCAGGAATAACGGCCTTACGTACTTTCTTCCCCAATGTCATTGGCCTATTTTACGAATCGCTGGACAAAAACGGTAACTGTTTCTTTTACCCGGGACATGCTCAGCCCTTGAATACCGGGGCGCGCTTCTCCTGGAAGGCGCGGAATCCCTCGGCATAGTCCTCGCTCTTGCACAGCCGCGCCTGCTCGGCGTTTTCCTCCGCCATCGCGTCCCACAATCCCAGCCGCTGGTCGCGGATATGCGCCACGAGCTCCTTGCTGGCGGTGAAGGCGCCGGTGGCGCCCTCGGCCACCCGGGCCACAATGGCACGGGTGGACTCGAGCAGCTCCCCCGCCGGCATGGCGCGGCTGAACATGCCCTGCGCCACGGCCTCGGTCCCGCTCATGAGCTCCGCGGTGTAGATCAGGTCCAGGGTCCGGTGCATGCCGAGGCGCTCGGTGAAGTACCAGTGCCCGCCGGAATCCAGGGTGGCCCCGAGCTTGGCGAAGGGCGAGCCGAATTTCGCGTTCTCCGCCACGTACACCACGTCCGTGGCCAGCAGCAGGCCGAGCCCCACGCCGAGGCAGGCGCCCTGGGCCGCGGCGAACGTCGGTGCGGGGAAGGCGCTCATCTTCTGCAGCAGAGGCTGCACGAGGCCGCCGAGGTAGGCCTGGGCGTCGTCGCTCTCCGGCGTGACGTTCGCGATGTCCCGTCCGGCGCAGAAGGCCCGGCCCTCCCCACGGAGCAGGAGCGCCCGGACCTCGCCGCGGGCGGCGGCGGCCGCGGCCTCGTCGTACGCCTGGGACAGTTGCGACAGGGCCTGCTCGTCGAGGGCGTTGAGCTTGTGCGGGGCGTCGAGCACGACTTCGGCGATGCCGCCGGCGATGGAAAGGGAAATCATGGGGCTCCTTGTGGCAGGGAAAACAGCGGGCGGGGAGAACAGGACCTAGACGTCGAAGTCGACCATCACGTCCGGGGTGGTGGGGTGCGACTGGCAGGTCAGGACGTAGCCCTTGTCCAGTTCGTCCTGTTCCAGGGCGTAGTTCTCATCCATCGTGACCGCGCCGGTGACCACCTTGGCCCGGCAGGTGCCGCAGACGCCGCCGGCGCAGGCGAACGGCACATCCGGGCGGACCCGGAGGGCGGCGTTGAGGATCGATTCGCGGGCGTGGGTGGGGCTGGTGACCTCGCCCTGCAGCCCGTCCAGCTTGAACGTGATCTTGTACGTGTCCTGGGACTCGTCCGCGATCACGGGCCGGCCGATGTTGCCTTCGGGGCGGTCCGGCTTGCCGGAGGTGAACAGTTCGAACCGGATGTGCTCGGGCTGCACGCCGCGGCCGGCGAGCGTGTCGCGGCAGAGCTGGACGAGTTCGAACGGTCCGCAGAGGAACCATTCGTCGACGTCGTCGGCGTGGATCGCGGTGCCCAGCAGCGCCTGGAGCTTCTCGGCGTCGATCCGTCCGCTCAGCAGCGGCGCGATCCGCTGCTCCCGGGAGAGCACGTGGTGCAGGGCCAGCCGCGACGGGTACTTGTCCTTCAGGTCCGCCAGTTCCTCCAGGAACATCACGTCCATGGCGGCCTTGTTGGCGTAGATGAGGTCGAAGCGGGTGTCCGGGTGCGCTGCGAGCAGCGTGCGGGCAATAGCAATGACCGGGGTGATGCCGGACCCGGCGGCGATCGCCACGAAGGACCCGGGTTCCCCCGCCAGCTCTTCCGGCTTATTCATGGAGGTCATCAGGTTCTGTTCCACGGCGGTACCGTCGCGGCCGTGCTTGGAGACGAACGCGCCCATGGGGCTCATCACGTCCAGGACGTCACCGGCCTTGAGCTCGGCGTTGGCCCAGGTGGAGAACAGCCCGCCGAGGTCCTTCTTGATGGCCACCCGGATCTCGCTGCTGCCGTCCTCGAAGCTGCGCGGTTCCGCGCAGATGGAGTAGCTGCGGCGGATCTCGTGCGGCTGCCCGTCGGCGTCCGGGAGCGTGGTCCGCAGCGCGACGTACTGGCCGGGCAGGTAGTCGAACTGGCCGGCGAGTTCCGGCGGGACGCCGAAGGTGACCTCGATCGCGTCGTCGGTCAGGCGGCGGACCTCGTCCACCGTCAGGGTGTGGAAGGACGCACGACGGCGGCCGGTGGCTGCCGCCTGCTCGGCGGCGGTCTGGCGGACAACAGTCATGGGGGCTTCCTTAGAGGACTTTGAAGTAGTCGAACGGTTCCTTGCAGTCCTGGCAGACGTAGAGCGCCTTGCAGGAGGTGGAGCCGAAGCGGGTGAGTTCTTTGGTGTTCAGCGACGAGCACTGCGGGCATTTGACGGCGAGGGCGAGCCGGACGGGTCCGGAATGGCCGCCGGCCGCGGACCGGCCCGACGGCGGGGCGATGCCGTACTCCTCCAGCTTGGCCTTGCCCGCCTCGCTCATCCAGTCCGTGGTCCAGGCCGGGGAGAGGACGAGGTCGACGACGACGTTCGGGTAGCCTTCGGCCGCGAACACCGTCTTGAGGTCGTCCCGGATCGCGTCCATCGCCGGGCAGCCCGAGTAGGTGGGCGTGATGGTGACGTGGACCGCGGGGACCATTCCGGCGTCGCCGGCGTGGTGCTCCTTCGCGATCCTGACGTCCCGCAGGATGCCCAGGTCCGCGATGGTCAGGACGGGGATTTCCGGATCGCAGACGGTGGCCGCGATCGCCCAGGCCTTCTCTTCGGCAGTCTGCTGCCGGGGTTCGGCTCCGTGTTCCGCGGTCGGGTTGATGACGACCATGTCCATCCCTCCTACCAGGTGGCTCCGGGGTGCTCGCGGGCGAGCACCTGCATTTCGGCCAGGATGTAGCCGAGGTGTTCGGAGTGCTGCCCGTAGCGGCCGCCGCCGCGGGCGGCGGGCACCTGCGGGACGTCCAGTTCGGCTTCGGCCAGGATTTCGCCGGTCAGGCGGTCGAAGTCCGCGCGCAGGCTGGAGGGTTCGACGGCGGCACCGGACGCGGCGAGGCGTGCGGTGAGCTCGTCGTCGCGGAACAGCTCGTCCACGTACGGCCAGATGGTCTTGAAGGCGCTGATCATCCGGGCCCGGGACTCGTCCGTGCCGAGGGCCAGGCGCAGGACCCACTGGGCGCTGTGGTCGCGGTGGTAGTCCACTTCCTTGACGGCCTTGGCGGCGATGCCGGCCAGGGTGGCGTCGGTGGACTCGGTGAGCCGGCGGTAGAGCTCGTACTGGTAGTAGCTGACCACAAACTGCCGGGCGATGGTGACGGCGAAGTCCCCGTTGGGCTGTTCGAAGAGCTCCACGGAGCGGAATTCGTGCTCGTCGCGGAAGTAGGCGAGATCGTCCTCGGTCTTGCCCGGCTTTCCGTCTGTATCGTCGCCCGTGGCAAAAGCGCCGCCGGCGTAGCTCAGGAAGGACCGGGCGTGGCCCAGCTGGTCGAGGGCGATGTTGCCCAGGGCGACGTCTTCCTCAAGCTCGGGGGCGCGGGAGATCCAGTGGCCCAGGCGCTGGGCGAGGATCAGGGCGTCATCGCCCAGGCGCAGGGCGAACTCCGCGGCGTCCGCGTCCGGGGTGGTGCCGCGGCTGACAGCCAGGGCAATGTCCTCCGGGCGGAGTGCGTTGCCGGGCGTGATGCGGGTGGCGCTGGCGCTGCCGTCCCCGCTGGATCCGGCGCCGCTGACGCCGACGGAGATGTCGCCGTGGCCGCCGTGGGCTTCTTCGTTTGTCTCGGTGGTTGCCTGGGGGGTGCTCACAGGTGCTTCACGCCCTCGCTCTTGGTGTAGTACGTCGCGTGCCGGTAGTCCTTGCCCTGCGGGGACTCGAAGAACGAACCCTTGGCATCCGGATCGCTGGCGGCGATGGCGTCCGCCGGGACCACCCAGATGGACACACCCTCGTTGCGCCGGGTGTAGAGATCGCGGGCGTTGCGCAGCGCCATGGCCGCGTCCGGGGCGTGCAGGGAACCGGCGTGGACGTGGGACAGGCCGCGGCTGGAGCGGACGAACACTTCCCAGATCGGCCAGACGTTGCCGGTGGCTTCTGTATTACTGGTCATGCTGCTGATTCCTTCTCTGCGTTCTTGCGGCGCTGCTTGTCGGCGTAGGCGGCGGCGGCTTCGCGGACCCAGGCGCCGTTCTGGTCTGCTTCCCGGCGGCGTTCCAGGCGCTGGGCGTTGCAGGGGCCGCGGCCGGCGAGGACTTCGTGGAATTCATCCCAGTCCAGCGGCCCGTGCTCCCACTTCTTCGTTTCCTCGTTGAAGCGGATGTCCTTGTCCGGCAGCGTCAGCTCCAGGACCTTGACCTGCTCCACCATCATCCCGACGAAGCGGCTGCGCAGCTCGTCGTTGCTGAAGCGCTTGATGTTCCAGGCCATGGACTGCTTGGAGTTCGGCGAATCGTCGTCCGGCGGGCCGAACATCATCAGGGCCGGGGCGTACCAGCGGTTTACAGCGTCCTGGGCCATCTGCTTCTGCGCCGGGGTGCCATGGGAGAGTTCCAGGAGAATTTCGAAGCCCTGGCGCTGGTGGAAGGACTCTTCCTTGCAGACCCGGACCATGGCCCGGCCGTAGGGGCCGTAGGAGGCGCGGCAGAGCGGGACCTGGTTGGCAATCGCGGCGCCGTCGACCATCCAGCCGATGGCGCCCATGTCCGCCCAGGTCCGGGCGGGGTAGTTGAAGATGGAAGAGTACTTGGCCTTGCCGTCCATCAGGTCCCGCATCATCTGATCGCGCGGCTGGCCGAGGGTTTCGGCGGCGGAGTAGAGGTACAGGCCGTGGCCGGCTTCGTCCTGGACCTTGGCCATCAGGACGGCCTTGCGCTTGAGGCTCGGGGCGCGGGAGATCCAGTTGGCCTCCGGCTGCATGCCGATGATTTCCGAGTGCGCGTGCTGCGAGATCTGGCGCAGCAGGGTCTTGCGGTAGGCCGGCGGCATCCAGTCGCGCGGCTCAATCCGGGAATCCTCCGCCATCACCTTGTCGAAGTAGGCCTGGCCTTCGGCGTCACGCCGGGCCGCATCATCGAGGCCCTGATCGCGCCCCGCTGACGATGGCTCGGCGGGCACTGACTGCAGGTTCTGCGATGCCATGGTTGCTCCTATGCATTTCCGATAAATAATTACCGACCGTTCGTTCAGGATATGCGGCAGATGTGAGATGCGTCAAGGAAGAGGATGTTTGCCGGCTCTGCCGCTCAACGGCCATCGATCCACCGCCCGCCGCGGGGCAGGGTCCGGCCCGGCCGCGAGCCGGGGCATAGGCGCGGCGGCCTGGATACGGGACTCAAGGTGTCGCGGGGAAGGCCCGCGCCGCGAGCGCAGGCGGCTGAGCGGAGGCTGCCCTGCGTCTGCTCAGGGGCTGCTCAGGCCGCGAGCCGCAGGGTTTTCGCGGGTGCGGCCAACGGCGCCAGGACGCGAAGCCGGCATTCGGACTGCATCGGATCAATGGCGGCCGGCAGGTGGTGGGATTCCGAGCACGCCTGCAGCTGCTCCAGCGCGGCCGGCTCCACGCGGGCGTGGCTGACATCCACCACGAGCCGCAGCCCCGCGCGCAGGCAATTGGCCCGTTTCATCACCACGTACAGGGCCTGGACGCTGTGCTCCGTCACATGGCCCTGCGCGGCCACTTCCGCTTCGCCGCCCTCAAGATCGACCCGGACCAGTACCTTGAGCTTTTCGTGCACGCGCTACCCCTATCACCCGCGACCGCGACGCTGCGGCCATTACCCAACATAGGGAAGAACTGTGACGCAGGCAACACTATGTCCCGCCGTTGGCGGCGATGTGCGGTAGTCGGCACCGGGCCCGGAGGCGCGGATTGGTAGAATTGCGGCAAACCCCCGGACCTTAGGAACACATGACGTACCCGCACGACACTGACGGCCGCCCGCCCGCCCCCGCCATGAGGGGCCGGCGTAACACCGCGAAACGTAAAGGCCGGATGATCCTGGCCATCGTCGCCGCCCTTGTTGTGCTGGTGACGGTGGTGGCCGCGGGCTATCTGTTCAACCTTGGCCGCACGTTCGACGCCGGGACGTCCAAGATCGAGCAGGCCTTTCCCGAGGAATCCACGCGACCTGAGAAGACGCCCGGCGCCATGAACATCCTCGTGATGGGCAGCGACAGCCGGGGCGCCACCGGAGAGGACGCCGAAGAGGGACTGGCCACCAACCAGCGCGCCGACACCTTGATGCTGATGCATATTCCGGCAGACCGGCAGAACATCTACACCATGTCCCTGATGCGGGATCTGTGGGTCACGATTCCGGGCCAGGGCGAGGCGAAAATCAACGCCGCGCTCGCACTGGGGGGGACGCCGCTGATGGTCCAGACGGTCGAATCGATTTTCAACCAGCGCATTGACCACGTGGCCATGATCGACTTCGAAGGTTTCAAAGGGCTCACCGACGCCCTGGGCGGCGTGACGGTGGATGTCAAGGTGCCGTTCAAGGCCAGCCGCATGGACCGGCAGTTCACGGCAGGGGAAAACACCCTCAACGGCGAAGAAGCCCTCGCCTTCGTCCGGGAGCGGTATGCCTTTTCCGATGGCGACTACCAGCGGGTCCGCAACCAGCAGGCATTCCTCAAGGCCATCATGGCGAAGTCCGTCAATCGGCAGACGCTCACCAACCCCGTCACGATCAACAACATGGTGAGCACCGTCTCGCCGTTCATCAGCGTGGACGAGTCCTTGGACTCCGCCACGGTGGCCGGCCTGGCGCTGGAACTGAAGGACGTGCGCCCGGCGGACACCGTGATGTTCACCCTGCCCACCCGCGGCATCGGCACGTCCAGTGACGGGCAATCGATCGTCCTGACCGACCCCGAGGCGATCCAGGGCATCTCGGAGGCCCTGGCGGCGGGCACACTCGGGGACTATGTGACGGCCAACAGCCTCACCAAGGGCAACTAAGCCGGCGGGGCTACCCCGGTAGCGAACGTGCGCGGTCAGCGGCGCCGTTGCTGGAAAGATTGGGTCCATGACCCAGATTTCCATGCCGCCGCTGCCGCAGCCCCCCGTCGCCAAGAAAGTCCGCACAGTCCGCACCCACCACGGTGACTCCGTCGAGGACAACTATGAGTGGCTGCGTGAGAAGGACTCGGCGGACGTGGTGGCGCATCTCCAAGCCGAAAACGTCTACCAGGAAGCCGTCACGGCACGCCAGGAGCCGCTGCGCGAGGCGATTTTCCAGGAAATCAAGGGCCGCACCCTGGAGACCGACCTCTCCGTGCCCAACCGCAAGGACGGCTGGTGGTACTACTCCCGGTCCGTCGAAGGCAAGGAATACAGCATCCACTGCCGGGTCCGGGCCCAGGACAGCGGCGACCGGGTCGCCGACTGGGCACCCCCGGCGGTGGAGCCCGGCATCGACATCTCCGGCGAAGAAGTCCTGCTCGACGGGAACGTCGAGGCCGAGGGGCAGCCGTTCTTCGCCGTCGGCGGGGCTGCCACCACCATCGACGGAAACCTCTTTGCCTACGCCGTGGACAACGCCGGCGACGAACGCTTCACCCTGCGCATCAAGGACCTCAGGAGCGGCGAACTCCTGCCGGACGTGATCGAGAACGTCTTCTACGGGATTGCCTTCTCCCCGGACGGCTCGCGCGTCTTCTACACCGTCGTGGACGACGCCTGGCGGCCCTACCAGGTCAAGGCCCACGTCCTGGGCACGCCGGTCGCCGACGATGAGGTGATCTACCAGGAGGACGACGTCGCCATGTGGCTCGGCTTCGAACTCTCCGCGGACAGGCGCCACCTCGTCTTGAGCATCGGTTGCTCCGAATTCAGCGAAACCCGGCTGCTGCGCTTCGATGCCCCCGAAGAAGGGCTGCGCACCGTGATCTCCCGGGACGAGCGGATCCTGTATGAGGCTGAGCCGTTCCTGCTGGACTCCGGCCTGGATGCCGGCGGCGCCGGAACGCCGCAGGAGCGGATCCTGCTGACCCATAACAAGGACGCCATCAACTCCATGGTGTCGCTCGTGGATCCGGCGGAGCTCGACAAACCGCTGGCCGAGCAGCACTGGGACACCGTCGTCGCGCACTCCGATGACGTCCGGGTCAACGGCGCCGGCGTCACCGCCACGCACCTTATCCTCTCCGTCCGGCAGGACACGATCGAACGGGTCCAGGTCATGACCCTGGCCGGGCTCGGCACGCCCGCACAAGGCCCCGTCCTGGAACCGGTGTTTGAAGAAGAGCTTTTCAGCGTGGGCGTCGCGGGCTCCGACTACGAGGCGCCGGTGATCCGGATGGGCTACACGTCCTACTTCACGCCGTCCCGGGTCTATGACTTCGTGCTGCCGACGGCGGACCGGCCCGCCGGGGTGCTGCTGCTGCGCAAAGAAAGCCCGGTCCTGGGCGGCTACGAACCCTCCGATTACGTGGCCACCCGCGAATGGGCCACGGCACCCGATGGAACCCGGGTCCCGCTCTCTGTCCTGAGGCACGCGTCCGTGGCCCGGGACGCGACGGCGGCCGGCCTCGTCTACGGGTACGGTTCCTACGAACTGAGCATGGATCCGGCCTTCGGCATCCCCCGGCTGTCCCTGTTGGACCGAGGCGTGGTTTTTGTGATCGCCCACATCCGCGGTGGCGGCGAACTGGGCCGGCACTGGTATGACGACGGCAAGAAGCTGCGGAAGAAGAACACCTTCACGGATTTCATCGCCGCCACCGACTGGCTGGCAGGCTCCGGCTGGGTTGATCCCGCCCGGATCGCCGCGATGGGCGGCTCCGCGGGCGGACTGCTGATGGGCGCGGTCGCCAATCTCGCGCCGGAGAAGTACGCGGCCATCGTGGCGGCGGTCCCGTTCGTGGATGCGCTGACCACCGTCCTTGATCCCGAATTGCCGCTGTCCGCCCTGGAATGGGAGGAATGGGGCAACCCGATCACGGACCCGGAGGTGTACGCGTATATGAAGTCCTACACCCCATACGAGAACATCCGCGCCGTGGCCTACCCGAAGATCGCCGCCGTGACCTCCTTCAACGACACCCGGGTGCTCTACGTGGAACCGGCCAAGTGGGTCCAGCGGCTCCGCGAGCTGACCACCGGCAGCGAACCCATTGTGCTGAAAATCGAGATGGACGGCGGCCACGGCGGTGCCTCGGGCCGGTACGTGCAATGGCGTGAACGGGCGTGGGATTACGCCTTCGTGGCGGATTCCGTCGGCGCCACGGAACTGCTGCCGGGCGCCGGACTGAAGTAGCCGCAGGCCCGGCCGCCTGCCCGGGTTCGGCGCCACGCAGCGGGCCCGGCGTCGGGGCCACGCCCATTGGCCGGAAACGGCCGGAATAAGCACGTCTTTCCGGCCATTTCCGGCAACCGGCGGTCCTGGTCACGCCCGCCCTTTTCCAAAAGTGGTCACCCTGCTTACTATTTACTGGCATGATTGGCTCTGCGACGCGGAACCTGCCCGCTGGGGGCCGGGCGTCGGGGAACTGGAACAGGCACCTGCGTGCCGGAAATGGAGTTTGCTATGAGCGCTGAGCCCGGAATGACCCCATTGAGCGACGAAGAGTTGATGGCACAGGAAGGCACGGCACTGCCGGACAAGGAAGTCGCCTCAATCCTGGACCTGAATGCCGACTTGGACCTCGGCATCAACGCTGCCGCACCGATCGACCTCGCTGTGGCAGCCAACGCGAACGTCGCCGCCCCGATCGACGCCGCCGCCTCCGCCAACATCCTCTCCTTCGGCTCCGAGGCACAGGCGCTTTCGGACCAGGGCGTCATCATCAACCAGGGCGTCACGGCCGACGCCACCGCGGAATCCACGCAGGACAGCACCCTTGACCAGGCCGCCAGCGCCCCGGCCGGATCCACCGAGACGACAGGCACGGACGCCGCCGGCACCACCGGTACCGGCACGGCTGATGCGGGCACGGTCGGTGCCGACGGCACACTCCCCGATGCGGGCACGGCGGCCGACGCCGGCACCGGCGGGCTCCTGCCCGACGGCACCGCCCCGGACCTCGGTGCCCTGCCGACCGACGGTGGACTCACCGACGCTGCCGGCGCCGTCGACGGCAACCTGCTCAACGTCAACGTGGATCTCGCCGCGCAGGCCGACATTGCCGCCCCGATCAACGGCGCCGTGGCCGCCAACGCGAACGTGGCGGCCCCGATCGACGCCGCCGTCGCCGCCAATATCGGCTCGATCGACAGCGACGCGTTCGCGGTCTCGCAGCAGGACGCCATCATCAACCAGAACATCGAGGGCGAAGCTACGGCCACGGCCGACCAGCAGTCCGATCTGAAGCAGTAGCCACCCGATGAGCACCCACCACGGCGGGCCGTCCTCCACGGACGGCCCGCCGGCCGCGTCCCCCGCCGTATCCCCTGCACCGGCCGCCACCCTGGCGCAGCCGCACGTTCCGGCCCTTGCCGACGGCGTCCAGTTGATCGGCGAGACGAAAGGCTCCGGCTACCGCGAGGCACCCTCGCTGGTGCGGCGGGCCGACGGCCAGACCCTGCAGCTGACCCGGCTCCTGTATCTGGTCCTTGCAGCGGTGGATGGCCGCCGCAGCCTGGACGAGATCGCGGAGAAGGCCAGCGCCGGTTCCGGCCGTCTGGTTACCGCGGAGAACGTGCGGACCCTGATCGGTTCCCAACTGCTGCCGCTTGGGGTGCTGCGGCTGGCCGACGGCTCACAGCCCGAGGTCAAAAAATCCAACCCGCTACTCGGCATGCGGTTCCGCTACACGGTCACGGACCCGGAACGCACCCGGAAGCTCACAGCGCCCTTCGCTGCCCTCTTCCACCCCGTCATCGTTGTGGCCGTGACCGCCGCGTTCCTGGCGGTCAGCTGGTGGGTGCTGATGGTCAAGGGCCTGGCCTCGGCCACCCATGAGGCATTCGCCAATCCGTCCCTGGTGCTGCTGGTGGTCGCTGTCACGGTCCTCTCCGCCGGGTTCCACGAGTTCGGCCACGCGGCAGCAGCCCGCCGCGGCGGCGCCACGCCCGGGGCCATGGGCGCCGGGCTGTACCTGATCTGGCCCGCCTTCTACACGGATGTCACTGACTCCTACCGGCTGGGCCGCGGCGGCCGGATCCGTACCGACCTCGGCGGTCTCTACTTCAACGCGATCGTCGCCGTGGCCATCGTTGCCCTCTGGTGGGCCACCGGCTTCGACGCGCTGTTGCTCGTGGTGGTCACCCAGCTCCTCCAGATGGTCCGCCAACTCCTTCCACTGGTGCGCTTCGACGGCTACCACATCCTCGCCGACGCGACCGGCGTCCCGGACCTCTTCCAGCGCATCAAGCCCACGCTCTTGTCGCTGCTGCCGTGGCGGAAGACCGATCCGGCCGCGCAGCTCCTGAAGCCCTGGGCGCGCGCCGTGGTCACGGCCTGGGTCCTGATCACGGTCCCCCTGCTCGTCTTCAGCCTCGTCATGATGGTCCTGTCACTGCCCCGGCTCCTGGGCACCGCATGGTCCGGCGCCGCCAAGCAGTCCGCCCAGCTCAGCAGCAGCCTCGGCAGCGGGGACGTCCTCGACGCGGCCGTCCGGGTCCTGGCGATTACCGCGATCGCGCTGCCCTTGCTGGGCATTGGCTACATCTTTATCCGGCTCGCCCGGCAACTGATCACCGGTCTGTGGGCCAAAACTCAAGGCCGGCCCCTGCAGCGCGGTACCGCTGTGGCCGCCATCCTGGCCATTGCCGCCGGACTTGCCTGGGCCTGGTGGCCTGCTGAGGACAGCTACCGCCCGGTCCAGCCCTATGAACGCGGCACCCTCGTGGACGCGACCACCGCGATCCTGCCATTCGCTTCCGCCACCGGAATCCAGGAGGGCCGGGCCGGAAAGACGGTCGCCCTCTGGCCGGCCGGCGCGACCACGCCGACCCGCGACGAACCGCAGCTGAGCATGGTCCTGGTTCCGCGCGACGCCGGATCCGGCGCCGCAGCCCCATCGTGGGTGTTCCCTTTCGACAAACCCGCCGAGGCCGAAGAAGGCGACAGCCAGGCCCTGGCCGTGAACACCACTGACGGCACCACCATCTACGACGTCGCGTTCGCCCTGGTCTGGGCCGACGACGGGCAGCCCGTGGACACCAAGAACGAGGCCTACGCCTACGCGAACTGCACCGACTGCGCCGCGGTGGCCGTAGGCTTCCAAGTGGTACTGATCGTGGGCCAGACGAACGTGATCGTGCCCGAGAACCTCTCGACGTCGGCGAACTACGACTGCGTCCGCTGCCTGACCTACGCCCTCGCGAGCCAGCTTGTCCTCACTTTGGACGGCCCGCTCAGCGCGGACAACATGGTCAAGCTCAGCGCACTGTGGCAGGAAATCGCGGACTACGGCCGGAACCTGCAAAACGTGCCGCTCTCCGAGATCCAGGGACGCCTGGCCGCGTTCCAGGACCAGATCAAGGAGATCATCAAGGCCGATCCCAGCGCCACCCCCGTGACCGGCACCGGAGCCTCGACCAAGTCCGCGACGCCGCCCGCCACCACCGGGAGCCCATCTCCCGGCGGCACAGCCTCCCCCGGCGCCACCGGCACGGCCACTCCGGCACCGGGTACCGGCGCCTCCCCGGGCGCAGGGGCGGCCTCGCCACGCCCCACCACGACCAGTACGGCGACGCCCGTGCCGGGTAAGTCCGCTCCGGCCGCACAACCGGCCGGACCCACCCCGGCATCCACCGCCCTGGCCACGGCTTTGGCGACGGGTACAGCGACGGCTCCGGCGACGGGCACGGCACCGCCCGCGCCCTGAAGGTCCACGGGAGCCCGGGCACGCTCCGTTTGACGAAAATGGCCGGAATGAGGAGTTCATTCCGGCCATTTTCGGCAAACGGGTGCTCTTCGGAACCGCTGCTTGGTGCCCGCCCGAACCGCGACCACCCGTCCGGGCCCAGTGCGCCGGGCGTTGAGTTCGCCGCCCGCCCGGGGATAGATTCAGGGAAGCAGTCTTCCACCAAGGCATCGGGGCGAAACGTGCACGGTTCAACCAGGCGGAGCAAGCGCGACGACAACAGTGTGATCGACCTGGCCGAGGCCGGACCGGCCCTGATCCCGCTGATCGGAGGCAAAGCCGCAGGACTGGGCGGGTTGATAGCCGCAGGCCTCCCCGTGCCGGACGGCTTCTGCATCACGACGGCGGCCTACCACCGGATCGCGGCGGCGGCCGAGGCGGAGCTGCTGGCCGGTCTCCCCGGCGGCGCCCCGGGCACGGACCACATCGCGGAAAATGCGGGAGTTGACGAAGCGGACCCCAGCGGCTTCGCGGACCGGACCCGGGAGAGTATCGCCGCCGTCCCCGTCCCGGAGGATTTGGCCACCGCCATCCGCTTCGCCTACGCGGGGCTGGGCGGCGAAGGCAGGGAGGTCCCGGTGGCCGTGCGGTCTTCCGCGACAGCCGAGGATTTGCCCGAGGCGAGCTTCGCCGGCCAGCAGGACACCTTCCTGAACGTGACCGGCGCCGACGCCCTCCTCGAGGCGGTCCGGAAGTGCTGGGCCTCGCTGTGGACACGCCGGGCCGTGGCCTATCGGCACGAGCACGGCGTCGGGCAGCACACGGCAGGGATCGCCGTCGTCGTCCAACTTATGGTGGACGCGGACATCTCCGGGGTGCTCTTTACCGCTAACCCGCTCACCGGCCGGCGCCGGGAAGCCGTGATCGATGCCGCCCCGGGCTTGGGCGACGTCGTTGTCAGCGGCGCCGTCAACCCGGACCATTTTGTCGTCGACACCGCGAGCGGCAGCATCCTGGAACGCACCCCCGGCGCTCCCGCAGGCGCTCCCTCAGGCGAAACGGCCGCCGGGTCCGCCCTGTCAGGCACCCTGTGCCTGACGGACAGCCAGGTCCGGGACTTGGCAGCGCTGGGCGACCGGGCCGAACACGCCCTCGGCCTGCCCCAGGATCTGGAATGGTCCATCGACGGCGAGGGCCGGATCCTGCTTCTCCAGTCCCGGCCCATCACCACCCTCTATCCCGTCCCGGACGCGGACCAGGACGACGATCTCCGCCGCGGGACCCGCGCCTACATGAACGGCAGCTTGATTCAGGGCCTGACCCGCCCGCTGACGCCAATGGGATGCTCCGTAATGGAGTTCCTGACCGTCAGCTACCGGACCGGCAGCGGCTCGGGCGATCTTGTCCCCTACCGCTATCTGGTGGTGGGCATGCGGCTGTTCGTGGACGTCACCGAGCTCCTGCGCAGCAAGGGCAGCCGCCGGATGGTCCCCCGGCTCATGAAGCTCGCGGATGCCCGGTCCGTGGACGTCCTGGAATACCTGATGGCCGATCCACGGTTTGCCGAGGCGCCCCGCAGGAGCCGCGGCAAGCGGCTGTCCGCGCGGGCGTCCCTGAAGTCCCTGCCCCAGATGGCGGTCCTGCCCTACCTGCCGGCGGCCATGATCCGCCCCGACGCCGCCCTGGAACGCCTCCGGCGGGCAGATGAAAAGTTCCGCCGCACGCTGGTCCTGCCCGAACCCGCCGGCGCGGCCCGGCGCCTGGACTTCGTGGAACGGATTCTCGGCAAGGAACTCCTTCCCGGCCTGATGATGCAGCTGCCGCCCCCGGCTGCCGGCTACGCCTGGCTCGGGATCGCCCGCTGGCTGCTGGGCGATCTGGCCAGACCGGGCGATCTGGAAGCCGTGCTGCGGGGACTGCCGGGCAACGTCACCACGGAGATGGACCTGGAGCTCTGGAGGACCGCCACGCTGATCCGGGACGACCCCGAGTCAGCACGGGAGTTCGAAGCCGCCACACCGCCGGACTTGACGCGCCGCTACCTCGACGGCACGCTGCCGTCCGCCGCGCAGCAGGGAATCGCGGCGTTCCTGGCCCGGTACGGGCACCGCGCCGTGGCGGAAATCGACCTCGGGGTGCCCCGTTGGTCCGAGGACCCTAGCCACATCCTCAACGTCCTGGCCAACTACCTGCGGGTGAACGATCCTGCGAAGACGCCGGACCGGCAGTTTGCACGGGCCGCAGCCACCGCCGAGGCGCGGGTCGCAGAGCTCTCCGCCCGGGCCCGCGCCAAGGGAAAACTCCGCGGCCGGCTAGTGGCCCACGGGCTGCGCCAGGCCCGGCAGACCGCGGGCCTGCGGGAGTCGCCCAAGTTCGCCCTCATCCTGTGCTTCGCCGAGGTCAGGCGCCAGCTCGCGCTGGTCGGCCAGGAGCTGGCTACCCAGGGCCGGATCAGCGAACCGGACGACGTATTCTTCCTCGACCTCGCTGAGACCCGGGTGGCGCTGCGCGGCGCGGACCTGCGCGAGGCCGTGGCCGAGCGGCGGCACACCTACGGGCTGGAGATGCGCCGCCGCCATATCCCCCGGATGCTGCTCTCGGACGGCACGGACGTCGAGGCGGCCCTGGCAGCCCGCACGCCGGCGGACGGCACCGTGCCGCCCGGGACCCTCCGTGGCGCTCCGGCTTCGGCCGGGACCGTCACGGGAAAGGCCCGCGTCATCATGGACCCCCAGGGCGCGCAGCTGGAACCCGGCGAAATTCTCGTCGCCCCGTCCACCGACCCCGGCTGGACACCGCTCTTCCTCACCGCGGGCGCCATGGTGATGGAAATGGGCGGACCCATCTCGCACGGCGCCGTGGTGGCCCGCGAATACGGGATCCCCGCCGTCGTCGGTGTCCCTTTCGCCACCGTGCGCATCAACACCGGCGACGTCATCACGGTGGACGGCGCCGCCGGAACGGTCACGCTTGGGGACTGACGGTCAGGACCGCGCGCCGACGACGGCGGCTGTCGCCTCCGCAATCGCGCGTTCCTCATCCGTGGGCACCACCAGCACCGGCAGGGCCGAACCGGGGGTGGAGATCACCCGGGGCTCCTTCGACCGTTCGAGGTTCAGGGCGGAGTCCAGCTCCACGCCGAGGGCGCCCAGCCGGTCCGCTACGAGCGCCCGGAACTGGTGGGAGTTCTCGCCGATCCCGGCCGTGAACACGAGGGCCTTCGCCCCGCCGACCGCCACGTGGTAACCGCCGATGTACTTGGCCAGGCGGTAGGACGCGACCGCGAGGGCCATCGCGGCCCTGGCGTCGCCGGCTTCCGCAGCCTCCACCACCGAGCGCATGTCATTGTTCCCGGCCAGTCCTTTGAGCCCGGACTGTCGGTTCAGCATCGTATCCAGATCCTCCGGGGACCAGCCGGCCCGGGCCAGGAAGACGAGGATGGACGGGTCCAGATCTCCGGAACGGGTGCCCATCACGAGGCCTTCCAACGGGGTGAACCCCATCGACGTGTCGATCGACTGGCCCGCACTGATCGCGGTGACGGAGGCGCCGTTGCCGAGGTGGGCGATCACGGCGTCGAACTCCTCCACCGGGACATCCAGCAGCGCCGCCGCCCGGTGCGCGACGTATTCGTGCGAGGTGCCGTGGAACCCGTACCGGCGGACGCCGTGGCTGGTGTAGAGCTCGTCCGGGACGGCGTAGCGCCAGGCGTGCTCGGGCAGGGTGCGGTGGAACGCGGTATCGAACACGGCCACTTGCGGCAGGTCAGGCCATTTCTGCGCAATGGCGCGCAGGCCCAGGACGGCGGCGGGGTTGTGCAGCGGCGCGAGCGGGTTGAGCCGCTCGATCGCGCGGGTGATCTCGCTGTCCACCAGCACGGGCTCGGCGAAGCGTTCCCCGCCGTGCACCACGCGGTGACCCACGGCGTCGAGTGTCTGCTCGCCGAGGGCCTCGTGGATGGCCGCGTCCACCTGTTCGAGCGCTTCGGCATGGTCGCGGGGGCCCACGATTTCGCCGTCGCCACCGCCGCCGGTGCCCATGCCGATCTTTTCGATCAGGCCTTCGGCGAGGACGCTGCCCGCCTCGACGTCGCGGACCTGGTACTTGAGCGAGGACGAGCCGGAGTTGATGACGAGCACGAGCAAGAGGGCCTCCTAGGCCTTGGCTTCTGCGCTGACCCCTGGGGGCGCGCCGGAACGGTCAACACGGCGGAGCCTGGCGGAACGCTCCGTGGGACCCACTATAAATTGCCGGACGGGCGAGGGCGCCACTGCGTTGCGTAAGCCGCGGCCGCCGCTTAGAGTCGGCGCATCAACAGGATTACTCACGAAGGGACTTCCATGACTGACGACGCGACGCAGCCAGAGGGCACGGACAGCGGTTCCGGCAAGCAGGATCCCACCGGTGTCGAGGGAGCGAACCCGGCGCTGGACGACACCGGGGACCTCAAGGCCGCCGAGACCGGAGAAGCCCCCGAGGCTCCCGAGGACCTTGAGGACCTGGACCTCACGCCGTCGGGACTGGCCGATGAGCCAGCCAGCCAGAAGGATCCCGACAGCATGGCCGATCCGGAAAACACTGACTAGGAGCCCGCTGACTGGGCATGGCCCGCCGCGGAGGCCGGCTCGGCAGCGGGCTCCGCGGATTGGGCCTGGATGGCGGTGATGGCCACCGTGTTGACGATGTCTTCCACGGTGCAGCCGCGGGAGAGGTCATTCACCGGCTTGCGCAGTCCCTGCAGGACGGGCCCGACGGCGACCGCCCCGGAGGACTGCTGCACCGCCTTGTAGGTGTTGTTGCCGGTGTTCAGGTCCGGGAAGATGAACACGGTCGCCTGGCCGGCCACGGACGAGCCGGGCATCTTGGACGCCGCGATCGAGGCGTCCACCGCGGCATCGTATTGGATGGGGCCCTCGACGGCGAGCTCCGGGCGGCGTTCCCGCACGAGTTCGGTCGCCTGCCGGACCGCATCCACGGCCCCGCCCGAGCCGGACCCGCCCGTGGAATAGGAAAGCATCGCGATCCGCGGCTCCACCCCGAACTGGGCCGCCGTTTCCGCCGACGCCACGGCGATATCCGCGAGCTGCTCCACGTTGGGCTCCGGGTTCACGGCGCAGTCGCCGTAGACCAGCACCCGGTCCGGCATCAGCATCAGGAAGACGGAAGAGACAATCTTGACGCCGTCGCGGGTCTTGACAAATTCCAGCGCCGGCCGGATAGTGTGCGCGGTCGTGTGGGCGGCGCCGGACACCATGCCGTCCAGCACCCCCAGCTGGACCATCATGGTGCCGAAGTAGCTTCCGTCCTGCATGACTTCGAGGGCCTTGGCGAGGTCCACGCCCTTGTGCGCGCGCAATTCCGCGTACTTTTCCGCGAATTCCTGGCGCAGCGGGGACGTGGCGGGGTCCACGATGCTGATGCCGTCGAGGTCGATGCCGTGGGTGGCGGCGAGTTCCCGGACGTCGGCCTCGCGGCCCAGGACGGTGAGCTCGCAGACGTCGCGGCGGTGCAGGATCTCGGCGGCCCGCAGCACGCGGCTGTCCGTCCCTTCGGGCAGGACAATGTGCCGGCGCTGCGATCGCGCCCGTTCGATCAGTTCGTGCAGGAAGCGCAGCGGCGTGGTCCGTTGCAGCCGCGGCAGGTGCAGGCGTTCGACGAGTTCGGCCTCGTCCACCCGCCGGGACCACAGGCCCAGGGCCGAGGCGACCTTGCGGCGGTGCCCGGACCAGATCTCGGAGCGGACTTCCGAGACCCGCCGGGCCGTGACGTAGGTGTCGTCGTCGGCGGCAAAGACCGGGAACGGGGCCTGCGCCAGCAGCGAGTAGATGTTGGGCTCGGGCGCCAGGCCGCCGGTCAGGATCAGGGCCGCGGGCACCGGCGACTCGGGCGAAAAGGAGGATGCGAGGCAGGCGACCAGCACGTCGGCGCGGTCGCCGGGGGCGATCACGAGGGCTCCGTCGTCGAGCACCTGCAGGAAGTTGGCCACGGACATGGCCGCCACCTTCACCGAGCGCACGTCGCGTTCCAGGTCGGACAGGCCCGCGACCTGGCCGAGGCCGAGGGCTGCCGCGACCTCGCCCGTGGTGGGCCGGGCGATCTCCTCGAGCTCCGGGAAGACGTACACCGGCCGTCCGGAGGCGCCCGGGCGGACGGCGGCTGCGATCGCTTCCAGGTCGGCGGGATCGGTGCGGTTGATCATGATGGCCAGGAGGGCGCACCGGGCGGCAATGAGTTCCTTGCGGGCGACGTCGACGGCGTCGGCTGCTTCCGTCGCGGTGAGGCCGCGGGCACCGACGACGGCGACCACCGGGGCGGAGAGGTTGTTGGCGAGCCGGGCGTTGAGGTCAAACTCGACGGCGGCGTCCTGGCCGGTCAGGTCCGTGCCCTCGACGATGATGACGTCGCAGTGCCGGCCCATCTCGGCGAAGATTTCCACGCAGCGGGAGTCGATGTCCTCGCGCTTGCCCTCGGCCAGGAGCCCGCGGACTTCGGCGAAGGTCAGCCCGCCGCGGCAGCGGTTGTCGTCGAGGTCGAACCGGGATTTCATGAGGGCGACCATGGGATCCGCGGCCGCGTCCGGGCCGTTGACCACGGGCTTGAAGAAGCCGATCCGGTCTGCATGCCGGTGCAGCGTGTCCGCCAGTCCCAGCGCTATGAGCGACTTGCCGGATCCCGGTGTGGTCGCGCTGACGTATATTCCCTTGGCCATGATCCGCCCTTTGCTCGACTGTCTGTCCAGCATACTTACCCCTCTTGACAGTAAGCGCCCCGATGGGATTACCTAATGAACATTCGGTATATAAAGCTGGAGGCAATGACGCATGGCTGAACTGACGGTTTTCGGCGACACCCACCCGATCCTGAAGGATGACCATGCCTCCGAATGGATGGGCATCGAGGTGCTTTCGCTCGGCGAGGGGCACGCCACCATCCGGATGACGCTCCGGAAGGAGATGCTGAACGGCTTCGGCATGGCCCACGGCGGTATGGTGTTCGCGTTCGGGGACACGGCCTTTGCCCTCGCCTGCAACCCGGTGATCCCGGATTCCGCTGACAGCGGACCTGATGCGGGCGGCACCATCACGGTGGCCGCCGGCGTGGACATCAACTTCCTTAGGCCGGCCTTCCGCGGCCAGGTGCTGACTGCCGTGGCGAACCGTCGCGCCAGTGCCGGCCGCAGCGGCCTTTACGACATCCAGATCTTCGCCGCTGCCCCCGGCGCCGATACCGCGCCGGCATCGTCCGGCGTTCCGGCAGCCGCCGGGGAAATCCCGCCGGGAGAACTCATCGCCGAGTTCCGCGGCCGCAGCCGCACCATCGCCAAGAAATAGAAACAGGGAACCTCTGATGATCCACGAAACAGCCGCCGCCACAGACGCTTCCCAGGGCGCCGTCCTGGACCGCGAGGAAACCATGTCCCGCGACGAGCTTGAGGCGCTGCAGCTCAGCCGTCTCCAGCACACGCTCGCTTACGCCTACGACCGCGTCCCGCTGTACAAGCGCAAGTTCGACGAGGCCGGGGTGCACCCCACGGACCTCCGTGAGCTTTCGGACCTCGCCAAGTTCCCGTTCACCACGAAGGAAGACCTCCGCCTGGAGTACCCCTTCGGCATGTTCGCCGTCCCGCAGCACGAGGTGGCGAGGATCCACGCGAGTTCGGGCACCACGGGCCGGGCCACCGTGGTGGGGTACACCAAAAACGACCTCGCCAACTGGGCCACCCTCGTGGCCCGGTCGCTGCGCGCCTCCGGGGTCCGGCCGGGCATGAAGGTCCACAACGCCTACGGGTACGGGCTGTTCACCGGCGGCCTGGGCGCCCACGGCGGCGCCGAGGCCCTCGGCTGCACGGTCATCCCGATCTCCGGCGGCCAGACCGAACGCCAGATCACGCTCATCCAGGACTTCAAGCCCGACGCGATCCTGGCGACCCCCACCTACCTGCTCACCATCGCCGATGCCATGATTAAACAGGGCGTCGACCCCGCCTCGACTTCGCTCAAGTACGCCGTCCTCGGCGCGGAACCGTGGACCGAGGAAATGCGGCACGAACTCGAAACCACCATGAACATCAAGGCCTGCGACATCTACGGGCTCTCCGAGGTCATGGGTCCCGGCGTCGCGGGCGAGTCCGTGGAAACCCAGGACGGCAGCCACATCTGGGAGGACCACTTCCGCCCCGAGATCATCGACGCCTTCGACCCGTCCGTGGTCCTCGGCGACGGCGAACACGGCGAGCTGGTCTTCACGTCCCTGACCAAGGAGGCGCTGCCGATCATCCGGTACCGCACCAAGGACCTGACCCGGCTACTGCCCGGCACCGCCCGCCCGGCCCACCGCCGGATGGGCCGGATCACGGGCCGCAGCGATGACATGATCATCCTGCGCGGCGTGAACCTGTTCCCCTCCCAGATCGAGGAGATCGCGCTGCGGATCCCGGAGCTGAGCCCGCACTTCCAGCTCGAACTCACCCGGCCCGAGGGCCAGCGGATGGACCAGCTCACCGTTCGGATCGAGCGGCGCGAGGCCGTCACCGCTGAGGGCAGCGCGGCAGCGGCCCGGGCCCTCGGGGAGCAGATCAAGATCCACGTGGGCTCCTCCTGCGCGATCGACGTCGTCGAACCGGGCACGCTGGTGCGCTCCAACGGCAAGCTGCGCCGGATCTACGACCTCCGGCCGAAGGCCTGAACCTCCAGCCCCGCCGGCCGGCCGGGCGGCCCAGGCGGCGGATCATGAGAAACTAGCGAGTATGCCCACCACAGCAGCAACATCCAAACGCGGCAGGCCCGGCTACGACCAGCAGTCGGTGCTGCTGATCGCCGTCGACGTCTTCAACAAGCACGGCTACGACGCCACGTCCATGGGCATCCTCGCGGAGAACCTCGGGATCTCCAAGTCAGCGATCTACCATCACGTGCCGTCCAAGGGCGATCTGCTCAAGCTGGCCCTCGACCACGCGCTGGGCGGCCTCGAGGCGATCCTGGACCAGCCCGGAGCCACACGCGGCTCGGCCGAGGCCCGCCTCGAGTTCGTGGTCCGCCAGACCATCGGGGTGCTTGTGGAGCGCCTGCCGTTTGTCACGCTGCTCCTGCGGCTGCGCGGCAACACGGAGATTGAGCGGGACGCGCTGGAACGCCGCCGCGCCTTCGACCACAAGGTGGCGGCCCTGATCTCCGCGGCCCGCGATGAAGGCTCGCTCCGGCAGGACATCGACCCGCGCACCGTCGCGCGGCTGCTCTTCGGCACCATCAACTCCATTGTCGAGTGGTACAAGCCCGGCGGCCCGCTGTCCCCCGAAAAGCTCGCCGACGACGTCGTGGCCATGGCCTTCCACGGCCTGCACGTCTCCGGCTGACGCCTCTCCCCTCCTGCGGCTTTCGCCGAAATGACAGATGACGGCAATCCCGGACACCGGGGTTGCCGTCATCTGTCATTCCGCGCAGGCGCGGTACCTATTTCAGGACGTAGCCCGAAACATCCACAATGACCTGGGCCGGCTCAGTGGACGTATTCGCCACGGAGACCTTCCCGTTGTCACCCACCCGCAGGTAGGCCAGGTTGGACGCGGTCGTGCGCTTCCAGCCATAGCTGACATTGGGGGTAGCCGGCTGTACCGTGCCCGACGCGAAGCCGGTCAGGAACCCGTCGGCGCGCGTTTCCGTGGCCGTCAGATTTACCCAGATGCCGGCCACGTCAGCGGGCACCCCGTGAACTCCGGCGACCTGGAAGGACACCGTTCCGTCGCCGGCCACGGGCCCCGAAGACAACCGGGTATCGAGGAACCGGGTCGGTGCGAGCTGCTCAAACGCGCCGTTGTCCTCCGCAGTACCGGCGAGGAAGTATCCGGAGATGTCCGCGATCAGCTGGACCGTTCCGGATGAGGAGTTCGTGAGGGTCACTTTTCCGTCCGCACCGACGGGCACCACGGCGAGGTTGGGGACGGTTTCGTCCTTGGCATAGTTCAGGTTCGAGGCGTTGGGCTTGTCGGAGCCGGCCGGATAGGCCGTCACGTATCCAAATGATGACGGCTCGGTCACGGTCAGGTTCATGACAATGGCCTTGGCGTCCGCAGGGACGCCGCCGGCGCCGCCGGCCTGAAAGGAAATTGACTCTCCCGGGCCTACTTCATCCGACGCGCGGGTGTCGAGGAACCGCGACGGCGCCATGGACTTGTAGGCGCCGGGCAAGGCCGGCTCACCACCTTGGTAGTAGCCCTGGATATCGGCCACGAGGCTCACCGCGCCAGCGCCCGAGGTGTTCGACAATGTGACCTTCCCGTCCGCGCCGACCGGCACGACGGCAAGGTTGGAGATGGTCTGCCCCGCCGCATAATTCAGGTTTGAGGCATTCGGCTTGGCTGAGCCGGCGGCATGGGCGGTCACGAATCCGAAGGAAACGTCCGACTTTACGGACACCGGGCGCGTCACGGTGAGGTTCAGGACGACTGCGGTCGCGTCGGCGGGGACGCCGTCCACGCCGGCCGCCTTGAAGGTCACCGAGCCTCCCGGCCCGACGTCGCCGGAGGAGGTCCGGGTGTCAAGGAGCCGCTGCGGGGGTATGGTCACTGCCATGCCCGGGCGCGGCGCTTCCCCCGCCTCGGCCGCCGCCGGGCCCGCGGACACCGGTGAACCAGCGGTTCCCTCGGCGGCCTGTACGGCCGCCGCCCCCGGCAGCAGCAGCGCAGCCGTCAGCAGCACGCCCAACAAAGGCGTCAGGGCAGGCGAAGTTTTGTGTGCGGACAAGAGAACCCCCATTGGTTACGACCGGCATTGCAGGTCATTCATGCGCCGCAAGACCTGCGGCTGTCCCCACTTTACCCAATCGATGGAGTAAATAGTTGGAGTTCCTCCAAGAAATCCGGGCTACCGGTCCCCGGACTACCTTCAGCCGGCGGGACCCCGCACGCTACGATGGCGCATGGCCATCAAATACTCCACCCGGCTTATGGAGGCCTTCCCTGAGCTGCGCTACGAGCCGACGGCGAAACGGATCCGGGCGAGCCACCGGGGGACGCCCGTCCTCGATACGGCTGCTGCCCTGCTGGTCTGGGAACCACGCCGCGTCACGCCCGTTTTCGCCGTCCCGGAGACTGACCTGCTCGTGACGCTGGAGCCGGCGGCGCAGGGCGGATCTGCCGTCCCGGAGGTGTCTTTCGCCTGGGGTCAGACCGGGTCCGCCGGCCTCGATCCCCGGACCGGCTTCCGAAGACACACAACTTCCGGTGACGACCTCGACGTCCTGGCCGGCGAGGGACTGCCCGGAGCTGCGTTCCGCCCCGCCGATCCCGATCTCGCCGGGTACGTGGTGCTGGATTTTGCCGCCTTCGACTGGCTCGAGGAAGACGAGGAAATCGTCGGCCACCCCCGCGATCCCTTCCATCGGGTGGATATCCGCGCATCCTCCCGGCATGTCCAGGTGTCCCGGGACGGCGTCCTGCTGGCGGACACGGTCCGCCCGCAGCTCGTTTACGAGACGATGCTCCCGGTCCGCTACTACATTCCTCCGGCCGACGTCCGCCTGGAACGCCTGCAGCCAAGCCCGCACACCACTTTCTGCCCGTACAAGGGACGGGCAGGCTACTGGAGTCTGCCGGGTACGGAGGGCGGGCGGAATATCGCGTGGATGTACGACGACCGGTTTCCGGATTCGGCACAACTGCATGGGCTCATCGCCTTCTTCGACGAAAAGCTTGACGTCACGGTCGACGGCGTCCTCGTGGAACGCCCGGCCACGCCCTGGTCCTGACGCGCCGGAGGGCGCCCCGCTGGCGCGGAACACCCTCCGGACCGGGCCTGGTCAAAGAGCCCGTTGGTGTGCTGAGGCCTCAGAGCTGGTAGTCGGCTGCCGAGGTGATGTTCTCGTGGATGCAGAGAATATTGTGCTCCGTGTCCATGAACCAGGCACATTTCTCCGAATCCGTGGTGCAGATGTGATTCTCCGTCCTCAGATTCGGCAGGTCGTAGTCCTGGAACGTCACGCCCTTCGACTCCATCTCCTGGACAGTGCGCTCGATCTCGCTCACTTCGAAACTGAGGCTCGTATGCTCGGAATGCTTGCCGTCCTTAACAGGCATCAACTGCAGCATGGGGCCTCCCGCGGAGCCGAACAATTCGCTGCCGTCATCGGCCACACCGCGATGCGGAAGGCCGAGGGTCTCGGCGTAGAAACGCCGGGCCCGTTCCCTGTCATCGACCGGCAGGACGGTGGTGGCTTTGCTCAATACAAGGGTCATTTTTTCACCTCCTACGCACCAAATTTTACGCCGGAGCGGGGTGGAAAGAGCCGGTGATTCACGCCGGACGCCGCCGCGGATTTCGCCGGCAACCAGCAGACCCTCCCTCACATTGCGAGGAAGGGTCTGCTTGGAACGTGCCGGATCTGCGGGCGGGCTATTTTTCGACGAGGGTCAGGACGTCGTAGGTTGCCACGATCTCGTCGTTCTGGTTGGTCAGGACGGCATCCCAGGCAACCTCGCCGTACTCGTCAGTTTCGCGCGGAGTGATCTTCTTGGCCGTCAACGTGACCCGGACGGAATCCCCGGCCGCCACCGGCGTGATGAAGCGCAGGTTCTCCAGGCCATAGTTGGCCAGCACGGGACCCGGTGCCGGATCCACGAACAGCCCGGCCGCCCAGGACAGCAGCAGGTAGCCGTGCGCCACGATGCCGGGGAAGAACGGGTTGGCCGCGGCCGCCTCCTGGTTGGTGTGGGCGTAGAAGGTGTCGCCGGTCGAGTTCGCGAACGCCGTGATCTCCTCGAGCGAGACTTCGCGCAGGTCGGAGCGGACGGCGTCGCCGATGTGCAGCGTGCTCAGCGACTTCCGGAAGGGGTGCCGGCCCTCGGTCTCGAGCGTGAAGTTCCGGTCCGCGCCGGTGTGCCAGAGCCCGGTGACGGCGGTGAGCATGTTCGGCGAGCCCTGGATGGCGGTGCGCTGCATGTGGTGCATGACCGAGCGGATGCCGCCGAGTTCTTCGCCGCCGCCGGCCCGGCCCGGTCCGCCATGGACCAGGTGCGGTACCGGGGAGCCGTGGCCGGTGGAGCTGCGCGCATCCTCGCGGTTGAGCATCAGCACGCGGCCGTGGTGGGCGGCGATGCCGGTGACCAGTTCCCGGGCCACGTCCGGATCGTTGGTGCAGACCGAGGCCACGAGCGAGCCGCCGCCGCGGGCGGCGAGGCGGACGGCGTCGGCCAGGTCGGTGTAGCCGAGTACGGAGGACACCGGGCCGAAGGCCTCCAGCGAGTGGACCTCGTCGGCTTCCGGGTCCGCCCAGCGCAGCAGCACCGGGGACATGAACGCGCCGTCGTCAACGACGCCGGTGCTCCCGTCCGCTCGGGTGACCGACGGCGAATCGAGCGTGCCGTAGGCGAGCTCACCGCCGGCGTCGAGCATGGACTGGACGGCGGCGCGGACGTCGGCGAGCTGTTCCCGGGACGCGAGGGCGCCCATGGTGACACCCTCGGCGCGGGGGTCCCCCAGCACCACGCGTTCGGCGATCCGCTCGCCCACGGCTGCGGCGACGTCGGAGACGAGGTCCTGCGGTACGATCGCGCGGCGGATGGACGTGCACTTCTGGCCGGCCTTGGCGGTCATCTCGGTGACGAGGGACTTGATGAACGCGTCGAACTCGGGCGTGCCCTTGACCGCGTCAGGGCCGAGGATGGCGGCGTTGAGCGAGTCGGTTTCCGAAGTGAAGCGGACACCGCCCGTGACGACGTTCGGGTGCGACTTCAGGGTGTTGGCAGTCGAGGCGGAGCCGGTGAAGGCCACGAGGTCGCGGTAGTCGAGGTGGTCCAGGAGTGTCCGGACCGAACCGGAAACGAGCTGCAGGGAACCGGCGGGCAGGATGCCGGAATCGACGATCGCCTTCACCACGCCCGCGGCGACGTAGCCGGTGGGGGTGGCGGGCTTGACGATGGTGGGAACGCCGGCGAGGAAGGCCGGCGCGAGCTTCTCGAGCATGCCCCAGACGGGGAAGTTGAAGGCGTTGATCTGTGCGGCCACGCCGGGGATGCGGGTGTAGATGTGCTCACCGGCAAAGGAGCCGTCGCGGGAGAGGATCTCCATCGGCCCGTCCACCACCACCTGGGCGTTGGGCAGCTCGCGCCGGCCCTTGGATCCGAACGTGAAGAGCACGCCGATGCCGCCGTCGATGTCGATCATCGAGTCGATCTTGGTGGCGCCGGTCTGCGCGGAGAGGGCATAGAACTCGTCCCGGCGGCCGTTGAGGTACTGCGCGAGTTCCTTGAGTTTCAGGGCGCGCTGGTGGAAGGTGAGCTTGCCCAGTTCCGCCTGGCCGGTGGTGCGGCCGTAATCGACGACGCCGGCCAGGTCCAGGCCCGCGGTGCTGACCAGGGCCAGGAGTTCGCCGGTGCTGGCGTCCAGGACGGGGGCCGCACCGGCTTCTGAGCCGCTGTCCGGGGTCCACCAGGCGTCGCGGACAAAGCTGGGAACGATCTCGACACTCTCTAGGGTGTCTGCTGTGGGTGCGGCAGTCGCGGTCATCGTTGACGGTTCCTTCCAACGCGGGGCAAAATCGGGGCAGCCAGAACATTACTGACCGTCCGTTCGGTAATATGTCCACAGTACATGAATGAGGCTTGGCGCACACTAGTTCTAACGCGAACAGGCCATAGACGGCCACCGAACCGCCATCCCACCGCCATCCCCCAAGGAGACGCCATGACCCCCGAAGCCGGCAGCACTGAACTGTGGAAAATCACCCTCGGCGAACTCGACGAGAAAATGGGCGTGAAGATCCTCGAGGAATCCGTGGACCGCGTGGTGGCGACGATGCCGGTGGAAGGCAACCGCCAGTCCTTCGGGCTGCTGCACGGCGGCGCATCACTCGCGGTCGGCGAGGCCGTGGGGTCCTGGGCGGCCGTCATTCATGCGAGCACCCTGGGCAAAACGGCGGTCGGCGTCGACGTCTCCGCCACCCACCACAAGTCCGCGCGCGACGGCACCATCACGATCACCGCCACCCCCATCCACCTGGGCGGGACGCTCGCCACGCACGAGGTGCTGATCACCAACGACGCCGGCCAGCGGCTCTGCACGCTCCGGATCACAAACCTGCTGCTGGACCGCAAACCCTAACGTGGCGGCCGCCGGGCCGCCCTGCCCGGGCGCCTCCCGCTGCCGGCCCTAACTGCGGGTTCTGCGCCGGCCGAAGACGATCAGGAGCGTGCCGAGCAGCAGAACGCCGGCGCCGACGGCGGCAACCGGGACAAGCCCGGAGTCCCCGGCCTCGGACCGCCCGCCAGTACCGCCCGAGGCGCCGGGCGCAGCCGCGGCGGCAGGCGCCGTCGGGGCTGACGCGGTGGCCGGCGAGTCCCCGGCCGGCTGATCCGCGGCCGGTACCGCTGCTGTCAGGGGTGCTGCTGCCGGCTGCTCCGCCACGGAAGTCCCGGCCGCTGCAGGCACGGCGGCATGAGGCGCTTCGCCCTGCGCGTCCGTAACAGACGATGCCGCGGCCGGACCCGGCGCAACGGCCGGCGCGGCCGGAACGGGCGGGACAACGGGAGGCGCGGCCGCCGGAGGCGCCGCACCCGGGGGCGCCACGGGTGACGGGGCGTCCACGATAAACGCGGAGACGGCCGGCGCCGATGTAACGCCGTCGATGGTTTGGGTGACGGACAGTGTGTGCGGGCCGGCAGCGATCCCGGCGGGGAACGGCACGCTCCAGGCGGCAGCGGAGCCTGCGCCGGAGGCGGCCTGCGGCGCAGATGCACCGTCCGACGCCGCCCGGGCGGGGGCGAAGCCGTCGGCGCCTTTCACACCGGTGGCGCCGGAGCCGGTGCCAACCGGCCCCGCGCCCACGAGGGAGCCGTCGATCACCACGGCCACGTCCGCCCCGTCGATGCCGGTGCCGGAAATGCTTGCCGGCAGCCCGTTCGGGGGGAAATGCAGCCCGTCCGGCAGCGAGGCCACCGCCGGGGCCGGCGGGAGGACCGTGAACGCACGGCCGGCCGGAGGGCTGTCCGGGTGCCCCGGTGCGCTGAGGACGGCCGCCACCGAGAGCTTGCCGTACACCGGCTGGTTCCCGACGGGGATACTCCAGCGGCCGTCGTCGCCGACCACCCCGGACCCCTGCACCGAGCCGGAGAGCGTCAGCGTCCGTCCCGGTTCACCGGTGCCCTCGACGACGTCGACGCCGGCCAGTTGCCAGCCCTCGGCCGGCGCTGTGATCACCGGAGCCGTCAGGTCCGTGATCCGCACCTCGCCGGCAGCGGCCCCGGAACGGCTGAAACCGTTGACGGTTTCCGCGCTGAAGCTGAACGTCCCGGCGGCCGCAGGGGCAGGGAACGTCCACTGGCCGGAGCCGTCTACCGGGACCTCAAACGGGGCCTCGCCGGGGACTGTGATCCGCACGTTTGAGTGCGGTGCCACGGTTGCGGCCGGGGACGCCGGTACGTACCCGGTGATGGGTTCGCCGGCTGTCACGGTCCCGCCGGCCGGGATGGCAGGGACGGGTTTGTTCAGGAAGAGCTGGAGCTCCACCCCGCCGGGGATCCGGGCCAGGGCATCGGCGAGGGTGGTGGCGATGGCCCGGACCTGCGCGTCGCCCGAGCCTTCGGACCCGGTGTGCGTGCCGACCGCGAAGTTGCCGCTGATCCAGGGGCCACCGGAATCGCCGGATCGTGACTTGATGGAGGTGGAGTCGAATCCGTTCAGCGCCCGGAGGTCGGCGCCGTCCGGGACGTTGTTGGGCCCGCCCACGGTCCAGATTCCGACCGTGTCCACGGTGCCGCAGGACCAGCCGAGGCTCCGCCCGGAGCGGCACACGGGTTGGCCGGGGAACGGCGCGACGGTTCCGAGGATCTTCACGGCCGTCGGCCCGGGATCGGCCGGGTTGTCCCATCGGGTGACGGCGGGTTGGAGCCGGAGCCCTTCCCGGATGGACTCAAGAACAGCAATGTCCGTGCCGGTGTTGGTGCCGTCGTCCTCGACCCGTGAGTTGCCCGGGCCGCCGAACTGGCTGAAGCCGAAGGTCCCCAGCCCGCCGGACGCTGCGCCGGAACCGGCGCCGGATGCGGCGGCCGCGTCGGAGGGCAGTTCGACCGCGGCCTCCGTCGCTGCCCCGTCGGCGGCACAGTGCCCTGCCGTCAGGACGACCGGATCTCCGGTGTTGCTGAAGGCACCGAACCCCGCCGAACACAGAGTGCTGCCGTCCACGATCAGGCCCTGGCCGCCGAAGAAGTCCTCTTCCGTGGAAATGGGTGCGCCTTGTTCCAGGGCCACATTCGCGTACCGGGCGACGAAGGCCGCCGGGGAGATTTTCGTCGCCGCGGAAGCGGCCGGCGGCGTTGACCGTCCGCCGTCCGCGGGCTGCTGCTCCGGCGAGCCTGCATCGGTGAGGTTGGCGGCGCCGGTGCGGATGATAAAACGGCCGTCGGCGTAGACCACGGCCTGGAGGCCGGTGCTGCCGACGTCACGGACATAAGCTTCGAAGAGTTGTTGGGTGCTGGCGGCCAGGAGCCCCGCGGACGGGTGGACACCTGCGGCCGGATCCGCAGGCCCGGCGGTTGCTGCGGGCGGAGCCCCTGCCGGGGTCGCGAGCACGAACTCGGCCGGTCCGTCCTGGTTGAGTTCAGCCACCCGCGCCTGCAGCCCGGGCCCGGTGCCTTCGACGACGATTTTTCCGCCGGCCAGGCTGGTTCCCACGTAGCCGGGGATCCCGCGCAGGGTGGGCACGGCGTCGGCGGCGCGCCTGGCCTGCGCGCCGGCCGCGTTGAATTCCGGCAGCGACATGTTGAGGTCCCGGCGGACGGCCGCGGCGAGGCCGGCGTCGCTGATCCCTGCAGCGGCGGCTGGCGCGGCCGCAGGCGCCGGCGAGGGGGAAGCCTGCGTCGGGATCTTATCGGTCTGGGCCGTCGCGGGAACGGCGAAAAATGTGCCGGCGAGCACGATGCTGACAGCCGCGGCGGCGCGCGCCAAAGGCTGGAACTTCGGAGTCTTCACCCCGCCACCCTACCGGTTCAGTTGGCGCTGCCCAGCTTGGCCATCAGCGCGGCGAGTTCCGCGTCCGATACCCCGTTACGGCGCAGGAATGCCTCGGTCTCCAGCGACCGGACGAACCGCAGCACGCTCTCCCCGCGCAATTGCAGCAATGGCGCGAGCACGTCTTCGGGCAGGTACCGCTCATGCGCATGCGGGACGCCCGCCCGCCGGTGGTGTTCATTGATGCCGCGCGCTGATCGCTGGTACCCCAGCACAATGGCGTCGTCGCTGTCGCCCGCGAGGTCCTGAAGCATGGCCGCGATCATGCCGCTGCGGTCGCGGCCGGCCGAACAGTGAATGACCACACCGCCCCGCGCAGCGGCGATGGCTTTGAAGACACCGGTGAGGCGGTCCGGAAACAGCCGGGCGTAGTCGGCATACAGGGCCGGATCGTTCAGGTAGGGTCCGCAGATCGCGCGGAATTCGTTGTTGGCGGGATCTTCAGTGGGAGCCGTTACGACGTCGAAGGCCGCCATCGCCGCGTCACTCACGGGCGGATCGGACTCCCGCCGCCGGATCTCGTCGTCGTTCCGGAGATCAATGACCGTCCGGATGCCGCCGCGCAGGACCTGCCGCCAGCCGGTCTCCGTGAGCCATTCCCGGCGCCCCATCCGGTACACCTCACCGGCGACATGCCACGCGTTGACGGCTCCATCCCAGCCGGCGGGTTTGCCAGAGACTTCCATCAACCCAGCTAAGCACACGCTCCAGGCACAGAACAGACGTCGCTGGCCGGTCAGCGGGGCCGGGCCAGCCTGGCCTCGAGGGCGTTGCGGACCATGGGCCATTCGTGTTCGAGGATGGAATACACCACGGTGTCCCGCAGCGCGCCGTCGCTGCTGCGGGTGTGGCTGCGGAGCACCCCGTCCTGTTTAGCGCCGAGCCGGACGATCGATTCCCGGGACTGGTGATTCAGCCAGTGTGTCCGGAATTCGACGGCCGGGCAGCCAAGAGTTTCAAAGGCGTGCCGCAGGAGCAGGAGTTTGGAATCCGGGTTGCTGCCGGTGCCGTGCGCCGACGCCGCGTTCCAAGTGGAACCAATCTCCACCCGTGGCGTGGCGGCATCGATGTTCATGTAGGTGGTCATTCCGATCACCCGGCCTGGTCCGCCGGTGACCGGGTCGATCAGCCGGGTGGTGAACGGCAACATGCTGCCGCTGGCCTGCAGCCCGAGCCGCCGATCGATCTCCGCGGCCATCTCCTCCGGCGCGGGGACCGCGGTGTACCAGAGTCTCCAGAGGCCGCCGTCGCGCACTGCCTCGACCAGCGCGCTATGGTGCCCGTGCTGCAGCGGCTCCAGGATGACGTATTTCCCGGTCAGGGTGAGGGGCTGGAGGATGGTCACCGGATCATCCTAGGCGGAACAGCAACGCCCAGGCGCAGTGCCAAAGGCGCCAGTTCTGGTTAGGCTGGGGCCATGATCACCGTCACCGGCACCGTCCGCTCCGACCTCGCGTCCGACGAGGCCCTCGCTTACCTGGCAGCCTTTGAGCACACACCGGAGTGGGACCCGGGGACCCCCGTGGTCCGGAAACTTTCCGAGGGACCGGTCGCCGTGGGCCACCGCTATCATGCCGAAGCCGATTTCCGGGGCAAACGCCAGACCCTGGTCTACGAGGTAGTGGAACTGACGGCATCCCGGATCAAGCTACGCGGCGAAAACAAGACCGTCATCTCCGTGGACACCATTGAGGTGCTCCCCGCGGGGTCGGGTTCCGAGGTCCAGTACAAGGCGGAATTCCAGCTCAAGGGATGGCTCAAAATCGCCGAGCCGCTGATGAAGCCGGCCTTCCAGTCGCTGGCCGATCCCGCCATGGACGGCATGAAGAAAGCCCTCGACGCGAGGGCCTGACCGCAACGCCTGACAGCAGGGATCTATCGACCCGGGATTTCCCCGGAACAGGAGCACGCCATGACATCGCAGAATCCGGATCCATTGGAAAGCAAGCTGACCGGGCTGGAACCGGGCGGCGGTGTGCCGCCCGGCGAGACACCCCCGGGTGAGGGATCATCGGTCGGATCCCAGGAGCCGAAGGTCCGTGAGGGCCGCGGATTCAGCCAGTACCTGCCGCTTGCCATCATCGCCGTGGTCGTGGCCTTCGTCCTGCTGTACTTCATCGGCTACATTGTCGGGCTCCTGTCCTAGCGGCAGGAGTCAGTCTTTCCAGTCGAAGAAGCCTTTGCCGGACTTGCGGCCCAGTTCGCCGCGCGCCACCTTGTCCCGCAGGATCTGGGGCGGGGCGAACCGGTCCCCCAGCGTTGACTGCAGGTATTCGGCGATGCCCAGCCGGACGTCCAGGCCCACGATATCCGTGGTCCGCAGCGGCCCCGTGGGGTGCTTGTAGCCGAGGACCATGGCGTTGTCGATATCCGCGGCGGAGGCCACGCCTTCCTCGACCATGCGCATCGCTTCGAGCGCGATCGCCACGCCCAGCCGTGAAGAAGCGAATCCCGGAGCGTCATTGACGACGACGGCGGTCTTGCCGAGCGCTTCGACCCAGCCCCGGGCCGCCTCGGCCAGAGGCGCCGCGGTCTGCTCGCCGAGCACCACTTCGATGAGGGTGGAGGCGGGGACCGGGTTGAAGAAGTGCAGCCCGAGGAAGTTGTGCGGACGCCGCAGCTCGCGTGCGAGGCCATTGACGGACAGTGACGAGGTGTTTGAGGCAAGGACGGCGTCTGCGGCGAGCCGCTCCTCGATGCCGCGCAGTGCTGTAACTTTGAGATCCCAGTCCTCCGGGACGGCCTCGATGACCAGCCCGCGGTCCCGGAAATCGTTGTAGTCCACACTCACGGAAAGCCGGGACACCATCTCGTCCAGGTTGCCGTCGGTGGCACCACGTTCGATGCTCTTGGCAGCGGCAGACTCTACGCGCTCCCGGGCTGCCTCGGCCGAGGCTTCGTCCCGCTCGACCACCAGCACATTGGCGCCCTTGATCAGGAAGGCGTGGGCAATGCCGGCGCCCATCCGGCCGCCGCCGAGAACCCCGACGAAGTCGGGGAGTGCGCTGTCGGGGAGGTTTGCGGGAAGGACGGAGTTGCTCATGGCTGCTTCATTTCTGCGTCGGGGGCCGGTGCCGCGGGCAGGTCTGCGGCGGTTTTTTTCGTGGCTTTCCGGTCCAGGAAATCCTGCATGCGGTCGAACTTGGCCTGCGATTCGAAGAGGATCCCCTGCGCCAACTGGTCGATAAGCGGATGGGCCTCGGCCGGGGCGTGGAACACGGACTTGGTGATCCGCACGGCCAGCGGGTCCTGCCGTGCGATCCGGTCCGCGAGCCGGTGGGCCGCGGCCATCAGCTCCGGGGCCTCATGGATTTCGGTGATGAGGTTGACGGCGAGGGCCCGTTCGGCGCCCAGCACAACCCCGGCCAGCAGGATTTCCTTCGCGACGGGTTCCCCCACCAGCTCTTTGAGCCGCCAGCTGGCCCCGGCCGCGGCGAGGATGCCCAGCCCGGTCTCCGGGTTCCCGATCCGCACGCCGGGGGTGCCGATCCGGAAGTCGGCAGCGTACGCCAGCTCGGCCCCGCCGCCCAGGCAGAAGCCGTCCAGCGCGGCGATGACCGGCATCGGCAGTTTCGCGATCCGGACGAAGATCGTGGAATTAATGCCTTGCAGGGCGTCATCGCGGCGGCGCTCGCGTAGTTGGGAGATATCCGCTCCGGAGGCAAAGACCCCGTCGGTTCCGGCGAGAATCAGCACCTTGGGCTCTTGCTCCAGCGCCGCACAGACCCGGTGGAGTTCATCGACCATGTCCTGGTCTATGGCGTTGCGGACCTCGGGCCGGTTCAACAGCACCACCAGCCGGTCAGCGCCTTCTTGGATCTTGAGGGTGCGGAACTCCGCCGCGTCCAGGGCAGGTGCCGCCGTCATCAGACACGCTCCAGCAGCATGGCGGTGCCTTGGCCGACGCCGATGCACATGGTGGCGAGGCCGATTTTTGCGTCTTCGCGTTCCATCCGGCCGAGGAGGGTGATGGCGATCCGCGAACCGGAGGAGCCCAGCGGGTGACCGAGGGAGATGGCGCCGCCGTCGCGGTTCACAATATCCGGGTCGAGGCCGAGCCGGCGCATGCTGGCCAGCGACTGGGTGGCGAACGCTTCATTGAGTTCGACGGCGCCGAGGTCGCCGACGCTGAGCCCGCTCCGGGCGAGCACCTTCCGGGTTGCCGGGACCGGCCCGATGCCCATGATTTCGGGTTCGCAGCCGGCGGAGGCGCCGTCGATGATGCGGGCCCGCGGGGTGAGGCCGAGCTTTTCGATGGCGGCTTCGGAGGCGACGATGATGGCGGAGGCGCCGTCGTTCAGGGTGGACGAGTTACCGGCGGTGACCACGGATCCGCCGGCGACGACGGGCCGGAGGCCTGCCAGCACGTCCATGGTGGTGCCGGGGCGGGGGCCCTCATCCGTGTCCACGATGGTCTCGCCCTTCCGGGACCTGACGGCGACGGGGACGATTTCAGCGGCAAAGCGTCCGGCCTCGATCGCGGCGATGGCGCGCTCGTGCGAGCGGACGGCGAACGCGTCGGCGTCCTCCCGGGAGATGCCGTCCACGCGGGCGACTTCCTCCGCGGTTTCCGGCATGGAGTAGGTCATCTTGCCGTCCCGGGCGAGTTCGCCTTTTTCGAAGAGCGGGTTGACGAAGCGCCAGCCGATCGAGGTGTCGAAGATTTCGCCGGGCTTGGCGAACGCGGTCCGTGGCTTTTCCTGCACCCAGGGGGCCCGGCTCATGGATTCGACGCCGCCGGCGATCACGATGTCCGCGGCGCCGGACTTGATCATCTGGCTGGCCATAATGATGGCGCTCAGGCCCGAGGAGCAGAGCCGGTTCACGGTGATGCCGGGGATGTGCAGCGGCAGCCCGGCCAGGACGGTGGCCATCCGGGCGACGTTGCGGTTTTCCTCGCCGGCGCCGTTGGCATTTCCGAGGATCACTTCGTCGATGGAGTCCGGGTCCAGGCCTGCCCGGCTGACGGCTTCGCGGAGCACCAGTGCGGCCAAATCGTCGGGACGGACCGCGGACAGCGCCCCGCCGTAGCGGCCGACGGGGGTGCGGACGCCGCCGACGAGAAATGCCTGCGGTCCTGCAACTGCTGAAGCCATGGGTACATCCTTCACGCGGTAGACGGCTCTGTCATCGAAAAGCACTGCTGCCGACGGCGGATGGGCGCTGGCACGCGCCTCATTTACCGACCGTTCGTTCTATAAAGATTACACGGCGCCGCAAGAGGGTCAATTACGCGGGCGAACTTCGCGTACCGCACCACGTGGCCGCGAGCTGCGCCGGCGCGGAGGGCCGGCCGCGGCGCGCCGGAACCGGAGTTGGCGGGACGCTAGAGCGACTCGGCCTTGGCTGCGATCTCTCTGAGGTCCCGGGCGAGCGCCTTGCAGGTGATCCGCATGCCGATCCGGCCGAAGACCGCCATCATGATCCTGCTGAACCGGGTCGGGTTTACGAGCGCGGCGCCGAACGTGAGCGTGAGGTCCGTCCCGCCGTCGCCTTCCACGAGGGTGAACCGCGACGTGTAGTCAGCGCCGTCCTGGAACGCCTTGACGGCAGTGCTGCCGCCGCGGCCCGCGGCCGGCGGCTCGCACTCGGACACCCACATCTCCACCGTCTCGGAGCGGCCCATCATCCGGCGGGTCTCCTTCCAGCGGGTGCCGACGGCATAGGGCCCGTCGGAGAGCATCTGGACGGATTCAATGCCCGATAACGTGGCAGCCGCTCCCGGAATATCCGTGATGACGGACCAGACAGCGTTGGCCGGGGCGTGGATGTGCTGCGAAAGGCTCGTAGTGTGCTCCATGACTCGAGCCTAGCGGCGCGGAGGCCGCCAGCTCACGCCATAATCCGTGTCCGCACACCCCTTGAACTGCTAAGTATGCTTTGTGTTACCGTGGATTTGTTGGATTCAACTTCTACGGGAAGGCGGTTCGTATCATGGGCATTGGAGACAAGATCCAGAACGAGGCACAGGACCTTGGCGGCAAAGCCAAGGAAACGGCCGGAGACGCCACGAACAACGAAGAGCTGCGGGCCGAGGGCCAGAAGGACCAGGTCGCAGCGGACGCGAAGAAGGTTGGCGAAAACGTCAAGGATACCTTCAAGAAGGACTAATCTTGAAGGTATCTGCGGTGCCGGGCTTTCCTTTGGGGGAAGCCCGGCACCGTTTTTTGTGCCCCGTTCCTCCTCGCCACCAGGGGTGCCGGGGCTGCCGCATCCGCGGCAGGCAGGCTAGTTGAAGAGCTCGCTCTTAGGCTCGTTGTCCTTGACCTTCTGCCAGCCCAACCACAGCACGAGGGCGAAGAACGGAATGGTGACCAGGGTCCACAGGCCCAGCGGGAAGACCGCACCGGTGTCCTTGTCCGTCATGGTGTCGAACCCGATCAGCACGGTAATGGCCAGCAAGGCGGCCAGCCCGGCCCAGCTGGTCCACGGGGCACCCGGCATCGGCAGGGACGAGACCTTGCCCTTTTTGCGCCGCAGCGCGATCTGGCTCGCGAAGATCGAACCCCAGGTGAAAATCACGCCGATCGACGCGGAGTTCAGCGCCAGGTCGAACGCATGCGATCCGCCCAGCCAGACGTTCAGCAGGATGCCGACGAGGTAGACGCCCGCGATGGCGAAGATGGCCGCGAACGGCACGTGCCGGCTGGACATCAGCGTGAGCCACTGCGGAGCATGCCCATTGTTGGCCATGGTCCGGAAGATCCGGCCGATCGAGTACAGGCCCGAATTGCACGAGGACAGCGCGGCGGTGATGACGATCATGTTCATCACGTCGCCCATCCAGGGCATGCCCATCTGGCCGAACACGGTAACGAACGGTGACTCACCGGCACGGTACTGGTCCGAGGGCAGCAGCATCGCGAGCAGGGTCACGGAGCCAACGTAGAACACCACGATCCGGACCACCACAGCGCGGATTGCCCGGGGCACTTCGCGCTCCGGGTTCTGCATCTCGCCCGCTGTGATGCCCACGAGTTCGATCGCGTTGTAGGCGAAGACGACCGCGTTCAGGACGAGGATCATCACCAGCGCTCCCTTGGGGAACATACCGCCGTCGTCCTGGAAGAGGTTGGCCACCGAGGCGTTGCCGTCGCCGACCCTGGCGTTGGTGGCCACCATGAACGTGCCCACGGCCAGGAAGATCATGATCGCGCCGACTTTGAGGCAGGACGCCCAGAATTCGAATTCGCCGAAGGCTTTGACGCTGAGCAGGTTCACGCCCACCAGCAGCACCAGCGCGGCAACGGCTGAGAGTTCCACGGGGACATTGGGGAAGAAGAACTGGAAGTACAGGCCGATTGCGATGAGTTCCGCGATGCCGGTCATGGCCCAGTTGATGAAATACATCCAGCCGGAAAGGTAGGCGCCCTTCTTGCCGAACATTTCGCCGGCGTAGCTGACGAAGGACCCGGAGGTCTGGCGGTACATGATCAGTTCGCCCAGGGCCCGCATCAGCAGGTAGGCGATGACGCCGGCAATGGCGTAGGAGAAGACCAGCGCGGGGCCGGTGGAGGCGAGCCGGCCGCCGGCGCCCATGAAGAGGCCGACGCCGATGGCGCCGCCCATCGCGATCATGGTGACGTGGCGGCGGCTCAGCGTCTTCTGGTAGCCCTCGGCACTGAGGGTCGGGTCAGCGACGACGGCGGCGGCCGGCGCGCTGTGCAGTTCTGTCTGGGGCACAGCTGTTCCTTGCAGTTCGAATGATGGCCGGGGTCGGGCCGGGGAGGCTCGCACGAAATTCGCAGCTGTTGCCGGCTGGGGCAATAAGCTGCGACGGGCCTCGCAGGAGGCCGAAGCTTCGGACGGCGTGACTATCCTACGTGCTTCGGGCGCGCGTCCGGGGCCGGACAACATCCCGGTCCCTACGCCGGTCAGTACACCGGATCAGGCGGCCAGCGCGGCCGCTTTCCGGCGGCGGGCCTTGGCCAGGCGGGTGCCGATGAGCCCCTGGCGCGGGCTGAACAGGTACACGGCGGCGAACACCGCGCCCTGTGTCAGCACCACCATGCCGCCGGAGGCGGTGTCCAGGTAGTAGCTCAGGTAGATGCCCGTCACTGAGCTGAGGCCGGAGATCACCGGGGCGATCACCAGCATGCGGGAGAACCGGTCCGTCAGCAGGTATGCCGTGGCGCCCGGGATGATCAGCATGGCGACCACCAGCACCACCCCGACCGACTGCAGTGCCACGACGGATGTGAGGGCCAGCAGCCCCAGCAGCAGCGCTCCGAGACGCTTGGGAGACAGCCCAATCGCGTGGGCGTGGGTGGGATCGAAGGCGTACAGCGTGAGATCGCGCCGTTTCAGGATGAGGATGGCGAAGGCCACGACACCCAGGACCAGCACCTGGATCAGATCCGGGACGCTCACACCCAGCAGGTTGCCGAAGATGATGTGGTTAAGGTCCGTCTGGCTCGGAGTGACGGAGATCAGCACCAGGCCCAGGGCGAACAACGTGGTGAACACGATGCCGATGGCCGCGTCCTCCTTCACCCGGCTGGTATTGCGCACAACGCCGATCAGGGTCACCGCGATCAGCGCGAACACCAGCGCGCCGAGGGCGAACGGGGCGCCGGCGATATAGGCGAGCACAACGCCCGGGAGCACCGCATGGGAGACGGCATCGCCCATGAGGGACCAACCGATCAGCACCAGCCAGCAGCTCAGCACGGCGCAGACAACGGCGGCGAGCGCCGTGGTGATGATGGCCCGGACCATAAAGCCGTAGGTCAGGGGCTCCATAATGAGGTCAAAAAGCTCCATGGTCAGCTGCTGCTCTGCGGGCTCAGGTCGCTGCCGGGCAGGTCCCGGTTCAGTACGTCGAGTCCGAACGCCTTCGCGAGGTTTTCTGGCTTCAAGGCCTCTTCCGGCGGACCATGCATCAGGACCCTGCGCATGAGCAGCACCGCTTCGTCGCAGAGCTCCGGCAGCGCGTGCAGGTCGTGCGTTGACAGCAGGATGGTGCAGCCGTCCGCGGCGAGCTCGCGCAGGAGCCTGCTGATGGTGGCTTCGGAGCGCTTGTCCACCCCGGCGAACGGCTCATCCAGGAGCATCATGGTGGCGCCTTGGGCTATCCCCCGGGCCACAAATGCGCGCTTTCTCTGGCCGCCGGAGAGCTGCCCGATCTGCCGGTCGGCGTACTCCGAGAGTTCCACCCGGTCGAGCGCATGGTCGACGGCGGCCCGGTCCGCCTTGGACGGCCGCCTGGTGAAGCCTTGGTGGCCGTAGCGGCCCATCATCACCACGTCGCGCACGGACAACGGAAACTGCCAGTCCACATCCTCGCTTTGCGGGACGTAGCCGATCCCGCCGGCCTTACGGGCCTTGGCCGGGGATTCCCCGTGGATGAGGATGCGGCCGGCGTCGGGCTTGATCATGCCCATGATCACCTTGAACAGCGTGGACTTGCCGGAGCCGTTCATGCCGATCAGTCCGCAGATCCGGGCCGGGTCGATCGTCAGCGACGCGCCGTCGAGCGCCAGGACTTCGCCGTAATGGACGGTGACGTTCTCCACCAGGATCGCCGGAGTGCTCATGATCCGGCTCCGGTCAGGGCAGCCGTGATGAGGTTGGCGTCGTGCCGGATGAGATCCAGGTACGTGGGTACGGGGCCGTCTGCTTCCGACAGCGAATCCACGTACAGCACACCGCCGAACTTGGCACCCGTAGCTCCGACCACCTGGCGCATGGGAGCGTCGGACACGGTGGATTCGCAGAAGACCGCGGGGACCTGGTTGGCTTTTACGTATTCGATGGCCCGGGTGATCTGCTGCGGGGTCGCCTGCTGTTCTGCGTTCACGGCCCAGATATAGATTTCCCGGAGTCCGGCATCACGCGCCAGGTAGGAAAAGGCGCCTTCGCAGGTGACCAGGGCCCGCTGGTTCTCCGGGACACCCTCGAGCTTGAGGACCATCTCATCCTGGACTGCCTGGAGTTCGGCTTTATAGGCGGCAGCGTTCGCCTCGAACACCGCGGCGTTCTCCGGATCGAGCTTCGAAAAGGCCGTGACCATGTTATCCACGTAGCGCTGGACGTTCACCGGGGACATCCATGCGTGAGGGTTCGGCTTGCCCTGGTAGGAGTCCTCGCCAATCTGCATGACCTCCACGCCGTCGCTCACGACTGCGTGGGGAACGTCCAGTCCGTCGACGAACTGTGAAAACCAGGCCTCAAGGTTCAGCCCGTTATCCAGGATGAGGTCCGCAGTGGAGGCCTTGCGGATGTCGCCCGGGGTGGGTTCGTACCCGTGGATTTCGGCGCCGACCTTCGTGATGGACTCGACCCGCAGCTTGTCTCCGGCGACGTTTTGCGCCACATCGGCGAGCACGGTGAAGGTGGTCAGGACCACCGGCCGGGTGTCCTGGGATGCCTGCCCGGCGGCGTCGCCGCACGCCGCCACCGGCAGGAGGAGACCGGCGACGACGGCGGCTCCAACTGCCCGGCGAATGATTTTGGCGAACCGAAACACATTTTTAGGCATACCGAATATTCTACGGGGCGTCGGCTTCGCCCCGCAATGCCCGCCCCGCGGAACGTTAGGCTAGTGGTATGGGCACAGCTCTCCGCAGACTTCCGGCGCCGCAACCGGAGCTATACCGGTTCTCCCGCCTCGACCTGACCACCGCCGGGCTCTATGTCGCCGTGGCCGGATTCTTCACGATCGGCGGTGAACTGCTGGCACCGCTGCTGGTCCAGCTCTCACCCAATCTGGCGGTGGCGTCCTATGGCATGAACCTGATTTTCTACGGGACCATCGGCCTGCTCGCCCTGGCCGCGGTGCGGGCCGTGGCGGCACGGGATCTGCGGATTCTCGCCACCCGGCCCTGGTTCACCCTGCTCATGATCCCGGTATCGCTCGTGGCGATGCTGATCCTGACCGCCGTCCTGGTGTCGCTCAGCGGCCCGGTGCAGACGTCCGCGAACCAGGCCGGCCTCCAGGCGCTGATGCAGCAGGTCCCGGCATGGCTGATGGTGCCCCTGCTGGTGATCGTGGGTCCGTTCGTGGAGGAGTACATCTTCCGGCACCTGCTGATCGGAAAACTGAGCAGGCGGATCAACCTGTGGGTCTGCTGCGCGTTGTCCGTGGTGCTGTTCGCGGCCCTGCACATCGTGGGACAGGAAGCCGTGACGCTGCAGGCCCTGATGCCGTACCTCGCGATGGGCGCCGTCCTGGTCTTCGTTTATGTCTGGACCGGGAAGAACGTGATGTTCGCCTACCTCGTCCATGCCGCGAAGAACCTCCTGGCGGTTGTCTTCATCTACGCCGTCCCGCCCGACGTCCTCGAACAGCTGCAGCAGATCCAGCCCTAACACCCCTTCTTCCCTTCCCGGGACCGGCACCGGGCCGTAGGTTCATGGCATGGCACTGAACATTCAGATCGTCGTTGACTGCAGCGACCCGCATGAGCTCGCCGACTGGTGGGCCGAAACCCTGGACTGGGCCGTGGAGCCGCAGGACGAGGACTTCATCCGCACCATGATCCGCCAGGGGTTCGCCACGGAGTCAGACACCCGGCTCCACCACGGGAAGCTGGTGTGGCGCGCCGGCGCCGCCATCTCCCCGGCCGGGGAACTAGGCGCAAAACCTCCGCCGCGCCGCATTCTGTTCCAGGCCGTTCCGGAGCGGAAAACCGTCAAAAACCGGCTTCACTGGGACGTAAACCTCGCCGGCGCCGACCAGGACGCCGTGCGCGCGGCACTGGAAGCGCGGGGCGCGACGTTCCTGTGGAGCGCCAGCCTGGGGCCGCATTCCTGGCACACGATGGCCGACCCGGAGGGCAATGAGTTCTGCATCAGCTGAGGCGATTACTAGACTCTGACTGTGAGCAACGAAATCCCCGCCAAGGTATCCGACGTCTTTGACCCGTCCCGGTGGCGCACCGTGTCCGGTTTTGACGACTTCCAGGACATGACCTACCACCGGCAGGTGGAGCGTTCAGCGGACGGCACATCGGCGCGGGACCTGCCGACGGTCCGGATCGCCTTCAACCGGCCCGAAGTCCGCAACGCCTTCCGGCCCGGCACTGTGGATGAGCTCTACCGCGCCATGGACCATGCCCGGATGTCCCCGGACGTCGCCACCGTGCTCCTGACCGGCAACGGCCCCTCCGCCAAGGACGGCGGACACTCCTTCTGCTCCGGCGGGGACCAGCGGATCCGCGGCCGTGACGGATACCGGTACGTAGTACAAGACACTGAAGGCGAAACCACGGAGACCATCGACCCGGCCCGCGCCGGCCGGCTCCACATCCTGGAAGTCCAGCGGCTCATGCGCACCATGCCCAAAGTGGTGATCGCCGTCGTGAACGGCTGGGCAGCGGGCGGCGGCCACTCCCTCCATGTCGTCGCGGACCTCACTATCGCCTCCCGCCAGCACGGCAAGTTCAAGCAGACCGACGCCACAGTCGGCAGTTTCGACGCCGGCTACGGCTCCGCGCTGCTTGCCCGGCAGATCGGCCAGAAGGCAGCCCGCGAGATCTTTTTCCTGGCCCGCGAGTATTCCGCCGAGGACATGGTCCGGATGGGCGCCGTCAACGAGGCCGTGGACCACGAGCGGTTGGAGGAAGTGGCCTTGGAGTACGCCGCCGATATCGCCCGGCAGTCCCCGCAGGCGATCCGGATGCTCAAGTTCGCCTTCAACCTGGCCGACGACGGGCTCGCCGGCCAGCAGGTTTTCGCCGGCGAGGCCACCCGGCTGGCCTACATGACGGACGAGGCGGTGGAAGGCAAAGAGGCCTTCCTGGAAAAACGTGATCCGGACTGGTCCGACTTCCCGCACTACTTCTAGGACACCGACCATGACATCTGGATCCGTCACTTCCGGCCCGCTGGACATCGAACCCGCATTGAAAGCGCTGGCGGCCGCCCTCCACGGGGAAGGGCCCGCCGTCGAACTCTCAGCCGACCAGGACGGCAACACCGTGGTCCGGCTCGTGGAAAACCCCGGCTTCGATGATGCCGCCGTGGTGGTGCGGACCTCGGGATCCACCGGGACTCCGAAGGCCACGGTCCTGACCGTCGAGGCGCTTGCCGCGTCCTCGATGGCGACGGCATTCGCGCTCAAAGGCGAGGGCCAGTGGCTGCTGGCACTGCCGGTGCAGTACGTCGCGGGCGTCCAGGTGCTGGTCCGGTCGCTGTTCGCCGGGACGCGGCCCTGGGTTATGGACCTCAGCGCCGGCTTCACGCCCGAGGCCTTCACCGCCGCGGCGCTGGAGCTCACCGACAAGATCCGCTTCACGTCGCTGGTGCCGACCCAGCTGATCCGGCTGCTGGATTCGCCTGCCCCGGAAACCCTCGCTGTGCTCCGGCGCTTCAACGCCGTCCTGCTCGGCGGCGCGCCTGCGTCGCCGGAGCTGCTCGCGTCCGCCCGCGACGCCGGCGTCAAGGTGGTGACAACCTACGGTGCCGCGGAGTCATGCGGCGGCTGCATCTATGACGGCTTCCCGCTGGAGGATGTCCTGGTCCGGGTGGATGCCGAGGGCCGCATCCTGCTGGGGGGTGCCACACTCGCAGCCGGATACCTGGACGCCCCGGAACTGAGCTCTGACGCCTTCGTCGAAGCGGACGGCGTCCGCTGGTTCCGCACCAGTGACCTGGGCTCCATCGACGCCGACGGGAAGCTCACCGTCCAAGGCCGGGTGGATGACGTCATCATCACCGGCGGCGTCAAGGTCTCCGCGGCCAGGGTGCAGGCAGAACTGGAGAAGCTCGACGGCGTCCTGGCCGCCTTCGTGACCGGCGTTCCGTCCGCGGAATGGGGCCAGGCCGTCGCCGCCTATGTTGCCCTGACCGACAGCTCCCCGGAAAATATCGAAGCCTTCACCGCCGGACAACACAGTTCATGGGGTGCGGCGCTGGGGCCCCTCGCGCCAAAGACCGTACTTGCAGCCGCTGATTTGTTGATGCTGCCGAACGGGAAGCCGGACCGGCTCGGCATGGGCGTTCTGCTGGACGCGCTGCATCAAGGAAAATAAGCGGGCCGCACCCGTCCCGCCCGAACCGTCACCCGAACCCCGAACATCAGAGGTATTGACCGTGGCCACAGCCGCACAATGGACCCAAGGCGCCCGACTGCGCACCCTTCCCGCCGCGATTGCCCCGGTCCTGATCGGCACCGCGGCTGCCTACGAGATGGGCGCGTTCCGTCCCGTCAACGCCGTGCTGGCCGCATGCGTCGCCCTGTTGCTGCAGATCGGGGTGAACTACGCCAATGACTACTCCGACGGCATCCGCGGCACCGATGAGGACCGGGTGGGCCCGCTGCGGCTTGTCGGCTCCGGCGCGGCGAAAGCCGAACACGTCAAGTGGGCGGCATTCGGGGCGTTCGGGCTCGCCATGCTCTTCGGCCTGGCCCTGGTGATCATCACCCAGGCATGGTGGCTGATCCTGGTCGGACTCGGCTGCGTCCTGGCGGCCTGGGGGTACACGGGCGGCAAAAACCCCTACGGCTACCTCGGCCTCGGGGACGTGTTCGTGTTTGTCTTCTTCGGGCTCGTGGCCACGCTGGGAACCACCTACACGCAGGCCGGACAGCTCAGTCTCCCCGCGGTCATCGGGGCCATCGGGACAGGACTGATCGCCGATGCGCTGCTGATGGCCAACAACGTCCGCGACATCCCCACCGACCGGAGAGCCGGGAAAAAGACCCTGGCCGTGCGGCTCGGAGACAAGCACGCCCGCGAAAGCTACGTGCTGATGCTGGCCGTCGCCATCCTGCTGGTGATCGTCCTGGCGCCCGCGCGGCCGTGGATGCTTATTGTGCTGCTGCTCATCCCGGCGATCCTGATGCCGTCCTGGCTGATGATCGCCGGCCGGCGGCGTAAGAGCCTCATTCCCGTGTTGAAACAGACGGGACTGATCAACCTCGGCTACGCGGCGCTTTTCTCCGCGGGCCTGGTCCTGAGCCGGGGCTTCTAGGCGCCGGCTCTTCGGGACTCAGGTCCCTAAGCGTCGTCCGGACGCTTGTCGGTCCGAACAGTCACGTCCGGATGGGCATCAACCAAACTGTCCTCGGCGTCGGCGTCGGCGACTTCCCCGGCGCTGCGGAGGGGCTTGGCCTTGCCCGAGAAGCGCTGGTGCAGGTTCGCCGCCGCGGCGTCGCGCTGCTTCCGGAAGAAAAGGTAGCTGATGGCGAAGGACATCATGCCGGCGCAGACGACGGCGAGCAGCCAACCCAGCTGCAGGTAGACGAACAAGGCGAACAACGGCGCAAAAAGGGCCAGGCGGATCAGGGTGTATTTGAGGAAAGCCACAACCCCAGTTTAGCCGTCCGGAGCGGCGCCGGTTCCCGCTGGACGGGCGGAAAACCGGTCACCCCGTGACTATGACCGGGGGCGTATTAGCGGGCCGACGCCGGGACCCGCCCCGGAGGCTTAGACTGGAGTTATGCTCCGTGTTGTGGTTGTGGTCGCAGTTCTCGTCGTCTTTGTCTATGGACTCATCGACGTGATCCGGACTGACGCGCGCCAGACGAAGGGAATCTCCAAACCGGCCTGGATTATCGTGCAGGTCGTACTGCCCGTCATCGGCGCCATTCTCTGGTTCCTGATTGGTCGGCCCAAGGGCACCGGCCGCGCACCCGCGACCTACCGCCAGCCTGTCGCCCCGGATGACGACCCGGAGTTCCTGCGTAACCTCGAGCTTCGTCGCCGCAATCAGGCGGAAGCCGACCGGCTCAAGAAGCTCAAGGACGACCTCGACGCCAAGGAACGCAAGCTCGATGACGGCAGCGGCGACGCGCGCGGCGGCAACAGTTCCGGCGACGCCGGCACGGCCGGCACCGACGAGGTCAAGTAGGGCACACGACCGGCGGCCACACCCGGCCACCCCGGGCGTGCACCGTCCCCGGCTTTCTCCCGTCCCCTCCCGGTGCCGGGTGCCGTCCCCTGCCGCATCACGCCTTCCCGCTCCCCGCCGTGTTAGCTATTTGCCACAAACTGCCGGGATACGCGGCCCGTGGCGGCCATTTCCGGCAAACCGCAGCAACTCCCCGGCTGCTGGATCACTGATTTGCAGCGCGGCCCGGAGCCGTGCCCGGAGCCTGGCTCGGCGCCGTGCCCGACGCCCACTTCTCCCCCACATGCGGCCTGCACTGTGGATAACGCAGCCGGCTTCCTCCGGCGGCGCCACAATACTCCTATGCGTCCGCCCCGGGATCTTCCCCCGCAGCTGTTGAACCGGCCTTTCACCGTGTCCGAGGCCGCCGCCGCCGGAGTGAGCCGGCGGCGGACCCGGGCATCTGATCTGGCCAGCCCCTGCCACGGTGTCCGGGCCGTCACCGGCAGCGGCACCGGAAGCGGCGAGAACCTGCTGGAACGCGCGCGTGCGTTCACCGCGGCAACCGGCGCCGTCGTCAGCCACACCACCGCCGCTGAGCTGTGGGGCTTTCCCCTGCCGTTTTCACTGCGCCGCTGCCCCCTCGTCCACCTCACCTACCCGCCCGGCAGGCGCGCGGTGCGTCGCAAGGGCACCGTCGGGCACCAGAAGCATCTGCGTCCCGACGACGTCACCGCAGGCCGGCAGGTGTCATGCACGCCGGCGCTCCGAACCTGGTTCGATCTCGCCGAAATGCTCAGCGTCGATGAGCTGGTGATCGCCGGGGACTTCCTGTTCCGACGGAAGAACCCCGTATCCACGCCTGCCGCGCTCGATGCGTTTCTGGCAGGCCTGCGGGGCAGGCCCGGCAGCCGCCGCGCCCGCCACGCGCGGACACTGATCCGGGCCGGGACGGATTCGCCGAAGGAGACCGAGCTCCGGCTGTTGCTGCTCCGGCATGGCCTGCCCGAGCCCGGCATCAACGTCCCGATGTTCGATGCGACCGGCCGCTGGATCCAGGATCCGGATCTCTCCTACGAAACGGAGAAAATTGCGCTGCAGTACGACGGCGGCCACCACGCCAGCCCGGTGCAGCGCCGCAGCGATATCTTCCGGGATGAGGATGCCCGGGACGCGGGCTGGCGCGTGGTGGTCCTGACGCAGGCTGATCTTACTCCCGCGCCGGGCCGGGAGCCCCGCGCCGTGACCCGGGTCCGGGCCGCGCTCCTGGCCCGCGGCTGGAGCCCGGGGCCGCAGTCCCGGCCGGGCACGCCCCGGACTGTTCGGACTCCACTGGACGAAAATGGCCGCTAAGCGCGTCGCTTAGCGGCCATTTGCGGCAAACCGGGGGCTACAGCCCCGAGTAGGAGTGCAGGCCGTTGAAGAACTGGTTCACGATCGTGAAGTTGAAGACCACACACAGGTAGCCGACGATCGAGAGCCACGCCGCGCGGGTCCCGGTCCAGCCGCGGGTGGCGCGCGCGTGCAGGTAGCCGGCATAGACCACCCAGATCACGAACGTCCAGACTTCCTTGGTGTCCCAACCCCAGAAGCGGCCCCAGGCCTTCTCGGCCCAGATGGCGCCGAACATCAAGGTGAAGGTCCAGCCGACGAAGGCGATGGCGTTGATCCTGTAGGAGAGGTTCTCCAGGCTCAGGGCGGTCGGCACGAGGCGCATGAAGCCCAGCTTGTCGGCGCCCCCGGCCGCGATGGCCTTCTGTCGGTGCGCCTGCACGAGCTGCAGCGCCGACATGGCAAAGGTCAGGGTGAACAACGCCGAGGACAGCACGGCGATGGAGACATGGATGATCAGCCAGTAGCTCTGCAGCGCCGGTACCAGGTGGCCCACCGGCGTCCAGTACGCCACGGATGCCGCGACCAGCATGATGATGGCCAGGCCAATCACGAACGTGCCCAGGAAGCGCAGATCGCGGCGGATCAGGGCCAGCAGGAACACGGCCACCGCCACGAAGGCACCCGTGGTGAGGAACTCGTACATGTTGCCCCAGGGCACCCGGCCCGAGCCGAGCGCGCGCGTCAGGACGCCCGCGGCATGGATGGCCACGCCCAGGATGGTCAGTGCGACGGCGATCCTGGCCGGAGCGCGCCGCTCGCCGGCGTAACGCATGTCGGCGTCGGCGGTCCGGCCGATACCGGACCCGCTCCCGGCGCTTCCGGCGCTTCCGGCGGTGGCCGACGTCGGACGCTCGGCGCGGCCCGCGGGACCGCTGAGATGCGCATCGGCCCGGTCGGCGCTGCCGGCGGCCACACCGGCCGGAACACGCGCGGCCCCGGCGGAGGCAACACCGGAGAGCTCCGCGGCCTTAAGGTCCACGGCCCGCAGCATCTTGCTGCTCTTGGCCAGGTCCCATGCGAACGCGATGAAGGCCACGGTGTAGGTTCCGGCGGCCAACAGCATAAACAGTTCGCTGTACTGACCCATGGTCTCGTTGATGGGGAGCATTAGTGGTCCTTCTTTGGCTCGTTCGAACCGGATGGTGAGGGGGTACGCCCGGCTGCTGGCACCGGGGAGTCTTGCTGGAGGCCGGCACCGGACGGCTCCGCTGCGGCAGCGTCCGGCTCCAGGTCCCACTGGGCGCCCAGGAGCTTGCGGATGGCCGTGGCTTCACCCGCGAGCCGGTGGTCTTCGCCGCGGGCCAGGAGTCCGTATTCGACCACCGTGCGGCCATCAGCGTCGGTCCCGGTGCGGACCCAGACGCGGCGGCGGTTGACGTAGAGCGAGGCGACAAGTCCGGCCACGGCCAGGAGGGCGAAGATGAGCGCGTAGAGCTGGCCGGGGTTGTGGTGGATATCGACGCCAATGTAGCGCTTGATGCCGTCGAAGGTGATGGTGCCCTTGCCGTCCGGGAGGACCTGCGTGCTGCCGGGCACCAGCACGATGCCTTTGGCCTCGAGGTCCCGCGCGTTGAGCGGCGTCAGGTCCTTCACGTCCAGCTCGAAGACGTTTTGCGGGGCGCCGTCGTCGAGGCCGAGATCGCCGTAGTAGGAGTTGAGTGTCAGCTGCGGGTTGATCAGTTCCGGATCACCGCTGAAGGAGACGCCGTCGTCGGTGATGAACGCCGTAGGCAGGAAAAAGCCGGCGAAGGCGAGTTGGTCCGGGTTTGCATCCGGGACCTTGATGACGACCGAGGAGTAGTAGTTGTCCCCCTGCAGCTTGGCGATCACCGGGCCCTGCATGGCGATGTTCCCGTCGCCGTCGCGGATGGTGACGACCGGGGCGTAGCCGTTGCCGGTCAGGTAGACGCTGGTGCCGCCCAGGGTCAGCGGCTCGTTGACCCTGAGCATGTCCTGCTTGGCGGGCGCGTCCGGGCTGTCCTTGGTGGTCACCTCGGCCGTGAAATCGATGGGCTGGCCGAACTTGCCTTGGGATTCGCGGTCGAAGGTGATGTTGAACTTGTCCAACTGCACGGAGTAGGGCTGGAGCTGGCTGCTCTGGAAGTTGGTGCCGGGAGTGAACTGGTCATAGCCGACCAGCGTGTTCACGAACGTGTCACCCTCGACCAGGATCCGCTGGCCGCTGTAGCCGAACAGGCCGCCGGCCGCGACGGAAACCAGGACTCCGATGAGTGCCGTGTGGAAGACCAGGTTGCCGGCTTCCTTCAGCAGCCCGCGCTCGGCGCCCACGGACGGCCGCGCGCCGTCGCTGTCCCGGATATCCACCCGGTAGCCGCGCTTCTTGAGCACGGCTGCCGCGTCCCTGATGGCGGCCGACGCCGGGATCCCGGCGTCGGCCGGGATAGCCAGCGTTCCGGATTCAGGCAGTCGGGAGAGCCGTGCGGGGGTGCGCGGCGGCTGGGAGCGCATCGCCTTGTAGTGCACGATGGCGCGCGGCACCACGCAGCCGATCAGCGAGATGAAAAGCAGGAGGTAAATGGCAGAGAACCAGGCCGAGGAATACACATCGTAGAGCTGCAGCGAGTCCAGGAGCTTCCCGTACTCCGGCCGGTCCTTGATGTACTGCGTGACGACCGATGGGTTGGCCGGCCGCTGCGGGAACAACGAGCCCGGAACAGCCGCGACCGCCAGCAGCAGGAGGAGGAACAGCGCAGTCCGCATGCTCGTCAGCTGGGTCCACGCCCAGCGGAGCATGCCCACCGGTCCCAGGGCCGGCAGGACGGCGCCGGCCTTGGCGTCCGCCAAAGCGCCGCCGTGTGCGTCCTCGGCGGCGGGCGCTGCTTCGGCGGTCCGGGACTTGTTCTTTTCGTTCACGCGCTCGCTCATCAGATCGGCAATTTCACATCGGTTTGGAACCAGTACTGCAACTCCGCGACCCAGCTTCCCCAGACACCGCTGGCCATCAGCAGGCCCAGCACGATCAGGATGCCACCGCCGGTGCGCTGGATGGCGAGCCGGTGCGTGCGGAAAAAGGACATCACACCGATCCCGCGGCGCACGGCCAAGGCAATCAACAGGAAGGGAATGCCCAGCCCAAGGCTATACACGAATGCCAGGAATGCGCCCTTGGCTGCCGACGAGCCGCCGGAAAGGCTGAGTAATTGAACCGCCGAGTAGGTCGGCCCGATGCACGGCGCCCACCCCAGGCCGAACGTGATGCCCAGCAGCGGCGCGCCCCACAGCCCGGCGGGGGGCTTGGCCTGGATCTTGGCGTCGCGCTGGAACCAGCCGAAGCCGCCCATGAACACGACCCCCATGGCGATGACCAGGAGACCGAGCAGCTGGGTGATCCATTGGTTCTGCGAGCCCGTGATCAACGTCCCCAGCTGCCCGAACGCCCCGCCGAGCAGCACAAAGATCACCGAGAAGCCCAGGACAAAGAGCCCGATCCCGGCCAGCATGCGGCCGCGCTTCTGCCGTTGGAGGTCGACGCCGGTCAGCCCCGTCACGTAGCCCAGGTAACCAGGCACAAGCGGCAGCACGCACGGCGAAAGGAACGAGACCAGGCCGGCGAGCAGGGCCACGGGGACGGCGAGCAGAAGCGAGCCGCTCAGGATGGCCTCGGCGAAGGGGCTGTTCACGTCCGGGGTCCCTACTCTGCCACGGCGGCGGCGATGAGGGCTTTGAGCGTGCCGCGCTGGATTTCGCCGAGGACGCGGGCGGCAACCCTGCCCTGCTTGTCCAGTACGAGGGTGGTGGGTACGGCGCCCGGCGGCACCAGACCCGAAACGGCGAGGAGCACGGCGCCGTCCTTGTCGTTGAAGCTCGGGTACGTGAGGTTGAACGTTTTGTCGAACGCTTCGGCAGTGGCTTTCTCATCCCGGAGGTTCACACCGAAAAACTGGACTCCCTGGTCCTTGAATTCCTGGTGCAGCGCCTCCAGCACGGGCGCCTCCACCCGGCACGGGGCGCAGGCCGCAAACCAGAAGTTCAGGACGGTGACCTGGCCCTGGAAAACCTCCGGTGTGACGGCCGTGCCGTTGAACAGGGTTCCCTCAATGGCCACCGGGCTCTTGCGGTCGGCCACGGCGAATTCGGTCACCGATCCGTCACCGGCGACGTAGTTCTTGTTGTCCCCGGCTTTGGCCTGCTTGGCGAGGGCGTCCTCCTGGGCGCAACCGGTCAGGCCCAGCACAAGCGCCAGGGCCGATCCGCCGGCCGCCAGCACGGAACGGCGTGACATCGCCTGGGCGGTGGCATTGCGCGGCATGTTCAGGCCCCTGGCGTGCTGGCGGCACCGGGCAGAAGTGCAGCAGCGGGTTCGCTGTAGTCGACGCGGACGATTGTTCCCGCGTCGTCGAACACAAGGGAGGTGAGGGAGGTCAGCGTGCACTCGCGCTTGCGCGGGTCATGCCACAGGGGCTTGTTCTCGGCGCTCAGGCGGGTGGCCCAGATCGGGAGCTGGTGGCTGACGAGAATGGCTTCGGCCCCGTCGCCGCCGAGCTCGATGGCCCTAAGGCGTGCATCCTGCACCGCCGCGAGGACACGGGCCGACTGTTCCTTGTACGGCTCACCCCAGGACGGGCGGAGGGGATTGCGGAGGTGGACCCAGTGTTTGGGCCGGAAGAGCTCGGCCTTGGAAACCTTGAGCCCTTCGAAATAGTTGGAGGCCTCGATGATCCGGGCCTCAGTCACAATCTCAAGGTTGAGCGCATCAGCGATCGGCCGCGCCGTCTCCTGCGCCCGGGTCAGCGGGGATGCCACGAGGTGCACGAGTTTCGCCCCTTGCGCGGCACGGTCGCTGAAGTGGCCCGCCAGCACTTCGGCCATCTGCTGGCCGAGTTCCGAGAGGTGGAACTCCGGCAGTCTGCCATACAGGACGCGATCGGGATTATGGACCTCGCCGTGGCGGAGCAGATGAACAGTTACTTGGGGCATGTGTACCAGTTTCTCAAAGGGCAGGGGCAATGACGAAATCTTCTACAGCAAGTAGAACTGAGAAGTTTGGCGAAATGTTCCCCGGCGCCGGAATAAAAGATGCAAATGCATGTTTATACTGGATGCAGCAGTTAGTTGAGATTTCAACCAATGAAGTGTCAACCGATGACCAGACCACCCGCGCACCACCCCGCCCGATCCAAGGAGAACCACCATGGCACTTCCCACCAAGGTCACCACCGGCCTCTGGACCCTCGACAACTCGCACAGCGAGATCGGCTTCACCGTCCGCCACGCCGGCATCAGCAAAGTCCGCGGCCAGTTCAAGGACGCCGAGGCCACCCTGGACCTGGCCGAGGGTGTCGCCGGCTCCAAGGTCAGCGCCACCATTAAGACCGCCAGCTTCGACTCCGGCGACGCCAACCGTGACGGCCACGTCCGCGGTGAGGATTTCTTCGATGTCGAGAACTTCCCCGAAATCTCCTTCGTCTCGAACAACATCGTGCCGAAGGGCGACACCTACGAACTCCACGGCGAGCTCACCATCAAGGGCATCAGCCGCCCCGTCGCACTCGACGCCGACTTCAACGGCGTAGCCGTGGATCCCTTCGGCCAGACCCGCGCAGGCATCAGCGCCGAGACCACCATCAGCCGCAAGGACTTCGGCCTGACCTGGAACGCCATGCTTGAGGCCGGCGGCGTCCTGGTCAGCGACAAGGTCGCGGTCAGCCTGGAGCTGGCGTTCATCGCTCCGGCAGCCTAGTCAGGGCCTGACAGTCCGCCCGCTCGGCGGGCCCCGAAACCCCGCTTGTGCGCGTGCATTGCCGCGCCGCAATGCGGGGTTTCGGCGTATGCGCGGGGCCCGCGGTCGCCACCGGGCACGGCATAGGCACACGGGCCGCTGGGGCCAAGTTCCCTAGATAAGGCACGTACCGCGGTCTACAGTAAGTGCCATGAGCGACCCTAAAGATCTTCCTCCGCAGCAGCAGCCGGGTGGCCACGACGAGTCCGGCCGCAACGTTCCGCCGGCCAATTCCGAACCACCTAACATTCCGCCGGCTCCCGGAAGCCAGGAAGCTCCGCCGCCAGGGTACGGACCGCCGACTCCCGGAGGCCACGACGCACCCCCGCCAGGCTACGGACCGCCGCCAGGGTACGGACCGCCGGCGTACCAAGCGCCACCGAGCTATCCCGCGCCCGGCCAGCAGACCCCGCACGAGCCAGGCCAGCCGGCCCCTGCGGGTGGAATCCGTTTCGAAATGCCGACTGACCGGCCACGGAGTTTCAGCGATGCCATGCCCGTCGGCGGGTTGTCGGGCATGTTCAGCGTGACCTCCATGCCCACTGAGCTGAAGGTCTCTTACTGGATTTGGCTGATCGGCGGGCTTCTCGGACTTCTCGCCGGCGTCGTCGGCGTCTTCGGATCCTTTGTCCTCTTTGCCTTCGTTCCGGCCGTGGGGCTGGTCGTACTTCTCTTGGTCCTCGCGGCGTTGGCCATTGCGGCAGCCCAGATCATTCTCGCCATGAAGATGAAGGAAGGCCGGGAATGGGCCCGCTTCGCGTTGACGATTGTTGCCGGCATCTCCCTGGTCCTGGTCATCATCAACTCCAGCGCGGTCGATGGCCGCGGCGGTGGCAACTGGCTGAGCTTCTTGGTCAGCCTCGCAGCGACCGTGCTGATGTGGATGCCGAATGCCCAGGCATGGTTCCTCGCCCATCGTGGCCGGGTTTAGGCCGGAACGTCGGACCGGCCGGGCGGTGCGTTGACGGGCGGGACGCCCGGCGACAGCTGATCAGGACAGAGCGGAACTCAAGGCGGCGCTGCGGGCAAGCCGGATTCCCGTGCGGGAATGGTCCCCGCCGCGCCTGCCCCGCGATACGGTGGAATTAAGCCATGCCGGGAGCAGGGCAGGATCGCTGGTCCCGGGAGCCGAACCGCCGACCGACCCACGAAGGACGACAGAATGAGCAATCCCCCAGTCCAGCCCCCGGCTCCGGACAGCCCTGAGCCCGGCGACCAGCCGACACCGGGCTACGGCCAGCAGGCACCCCAGCCCCCGCAGTACGGCCAGCAGGCACCGGGCTACGGCCAGCCCCCGCAGTACGGCCAGCAGGCACCCCAGCCTCCGCAGTACGGTCAGCAGGCACCGGGCTACGGCCAGCAAGCGCCGGGCTACGGCCAGTCCCCCTATGCCGGGGTTCAGCCCGGCACGCCGCAGGGCCAGGGCGAGACACCCAAGCTGGTCAATACTGCCTTCTGGCTGATCCTCGCGTCGGGTGCAGTGTGGGTAATCGCGCTTCTGGTGTCTCTCGGCGGTTTGGACAACGCCGAATTCCGCAGCGTCTTTGAGCAGCAGATGGCAGCAAGCGGCGCGGCCGTGGATTTCGAAACCATCAAGACTTTCCTGGTCTGGACCATCGTGGCCTTTGCCCTCGTCAGCGCCGGCCTCTACGCGCTCGTCGCCTTCAACATCCGCAAGGGCAAGAACTGGGCACGGATCCTCGGCACGGTGTTCGCCGCGTTGTCACTGGTCAACATTGCACCGTTTGGCATCGGGAGCATTGCGGTGCTGGCCGGTGTCGCGGGCATCGTGATGCTCTACCTGCCGGCGACGTCGCCGTACTTCCAGAAGCGGCCCCTCGCCAATCCCTTCCGGCCGGGAAATCCCTACGGCAGCTGATGCAGAGCACGCAGGGGCGCGGGGCTCCGGCTGCTGGCGAATTCAGTCAGCAGCCGGGTCCTGCGCCCTTTGCGCATGGTAGGCGAGGATTTGCAGTTCCGTTGCCATATCCACCTTGCGGAGGTTTACACCCGGCGGCACCTGGAGTACGAGGGGCGCGAAGCTGAGAATACTCCGGACCCCGGCTGCGACCACCCGGTCGCAGACTGCCTGCGCCACCGCGGCGGGCAGGGCCAGAACGGCCATGTTCGCGCCGGTACGTTGCAGGACGGGCTCCAGGTTTGCAGCGTCACTGACCCGCAGCCAGCCCACTTCGCTGCCCACCACCATCTGGTCGGCGTCGAAAATGGCCACAACTTCAAACCCTCGGGATTCGAAACCGCCGTACCGGGCCAAGGCGCGGCCAAGGTTGCCGGCGCCGACGATGGCGACCTTCCAGTCTTGCGTCAGGCCCAGGGCCGCGGCGATATGACGGTTGAGGTACTGGACCTCATAGCCCACCCCGCGGGTCCCGTAGGAACCGACGTGGGAGAGGTCCTTCCGGAGGGTGGACGGGCTGACGCCGGACGCCTCTGCCAAAGACTCGGAGGAGACCCGGTCCACGCCCTCCGCCAGCAAGGCAGTCAGGGCGCGCAAATAGATGGTCAGCCGGGCTACGGCCGCGGGCGGAATCTGCTTGGCAGGTTCTGCTACCCCGGGCACTGCGTCCGGGGATGATTCCAGCGAGGTCACTGTCTGCTCCATTGCGTCGCGTTGTGCCTTCCACTCTAGGGCCCCGCGGGGGCACCCAACAAAGCAGCGGGCCGCGGCACCCGGCAGGCCCGGACTGCCGGGTGCGGCCGGATGCGCGGTCCGGCGGCGTTCAGGAGGACTGTTCGAGGACCCGTCTGAGCGTCCGCTCCAGCCGGTCTTCGTCGATTTTCCAGAAGTCACGCTGGATGCCGTTCACCAGCACCACCGGAATCTCCTCGGCGTAGCGGTCCCGGAGCGCAGGGTCGTCGTCGATGGACCGCTCGGTCCACTCCAGGCCCAGGGCTTGGACAACCCGGTCCACGGCGGAGCGCGCGTCTGCGCAGAGGTGGCAGTCGGCTTTGGTGATGAGGATGATCTCTGGCGTGGCCATGGTCCAACGGTAGCCCGCCGGCGGTCGGGGCGTCGACGCGCGGCGCGGCGGGATCGATCCCGGGCATTGACTAGACTCGTGACATGCCCGAGGACAAGTACGTCGCCGTGGTCACCGCGCCTGCCGCTTCGCCGCTGCATGGTGAGGCGGCCTTCTTCGACGTCGACAATACCCTCATGCGGGGAGCCAGCCTCTTCCACGTGGCACGGAAGATGTACCAGCGCGGCGCCTTCACCGTGCCGCAGGCCGGTGGCATCGCCTGGAAGCAGTTTATGTTCTTGCTGCGCGGCGAGAACATGAAGGATGTCCATGCCGTGCGCGATGCAGCGCTGGCCCTCGCCGCCGGAATCCTGGTCAAGGACGTCGAGGTTCTCGGTGAAGAGGTCTACGACGAGATGATCGAATCCCGCATCTGGCCGGGCGCCAAGGCCCTGGCCGAGCAGCATCTGCGCGTCGGGCGCAAAGTCTGGCTGGTCACGGCGACCCCGATCGAGGTCGCCACGGTGATCGCCACCAGGCTCGGCCTCACCGGCGCCCTTGGCACCGTCGGGGAAAGCATGGACGGTTCATACACCGGCCGGCTGGTGGGCGAAATCCTCCACGGCCCGGCCAAAGCCGTCGCCGTCCGCCGGGTTGCCGAGGCGGAAGGCCTTGATTTGGACCGCTGCTGGGCATACAGCGACTCCCACAACGACATCCCGCTGCTCAGCGCGGTGGGACATCCGGTGGCGATCAACCCGGACGCCAAACTGCGCCGGCATGCCCGGGACAACAACTGGCCGGTCTATGACTTCCGGTCCGGCCGGAGGGCAGCCACCCTGGGACTCAAGGCCGCCACCGTCGGAGGGGCTGTCTACGGCCTCTGGCGGGGCTTTTCCCGCTTCCGCGGGCCCACTACCTAGAGGGATGGCTCCCCGTCGCGGGGAGCGGATTGTTCCGGACCCCGCAGCCGGCGGCACCCTACGACGCAAAAAAATGCCCGCTGCCGGAAGGCAACGGGCATTTCACGCAGTCCGAAGTATCGCTACTTCTTATTGCGGCGCTGGTGACGCGTTTTGCGAAGCAGCTTGCGGTGCTTCTTCTTGGCCATACGCTTGCGACGCTTCTTAATAACTGAACCCACGAAAGTTCCTCACAAACTAGATGCAGGACCTGTCTGCTGGAAGCCGTCCGTGAACTGAGCAACGGACTGTGCAACTGACAGGTCCTAACAATGACGTAAAACGTTCCTTAACAGGGTACCGCTTAACCGGGCCGCCCCACGACAGTTGCCCGGAACGGTGCCCAAGCCGGCGGATCCGCCCCGCAGCTGAGATCTCAGCCGGTTTCCGAGTGACCGTGCTGTCCTTCAACAACCGCACTCTTGAGATACTGCTCGACGGCGTTTTCGGGGACCCGGTAGGAGCGTCCGAAACGCACTGCCGGCATCGCTCCGGAGTGCACGAGGCGGTAGACGGTCATTTTTGACACCCGCATGACCTCGGCGACTTCAGCCACGGTCAGGAAGCGGGCCCTGGAGAAGTTCTCCTCCGCAGACATAGTGTTTTCCTTTGCTCGAGCGAACAGCAACCACCAGAAATCCGGGCGGCGTGCCGATGCTGAGTCATCAGACAACCACGTGTAAGTAACACTAGAGGCTCATGATGCCAATGTGAATGGCTTGCGCAGGAATGCCTACACAGTTACCGCAGGAATCACCAAAAATTGCGGTATCCGGCACCCGCGCGCGGCCGACGGGTGTCAGGCCGCGCTAGCCACGGTACGGCGTGCCCGCACGGAGTAGGCCAGCTGGCCAAGAACCGACGCCGTCACGTTCCAGTCCATGCAGGCGTCCGTGACGCTCTGGCCGTAGACCAGGTCATCAGCTCCCACGGCGTGCGCGGCAACGTCCAGTTCCTGCGCCCCGCCGGCCAGGAAGCTCTCCAGCATGATGCCGGCAATGGCAGCCGAGGCGGCCCCGCCGTCCTCCAACTGGGCACCGATTTCGAGGGCCACCTCGGCTTGGCGGTGGTGGTCCTTACCGCTGTTGGCGTGGCTCGCGTCCACGATCAACCGGGGGTTCAGCCGCCCGGCGGAGAGCTTTTCCGAGGCCGCCTCGACGTCGGCCGCGGAGTAGTTGGGGCCCTTGCGTCCGCCCCGGAGGATGATGTGGGTGTCCGGGTTGCCGGCAGTGGCCACGAGCGCCGCCCGGCCGTCGTCGTCGATGCCGAGGAACGCCTGGGAGGCGGCGGCGGAACTGCATGCGTCCAGCGCCACCTGAAGGCCGCCGTCGGTGCCGTTCTTGAAGCCGATCGGCATGGACAGGCCGGACGCCAGCTGGCGGTGGATCTGGCTCTCCGTGGTGCGGGCACCGATGGCACCCCAGGAGACCAGGTCTGCCATGTACTGCGGGCTGATCGGTTCGAGAAATTCGGTGGCCGTGGGCAGGCCGAGCGCGGTGACCTGTTGCAGGAACCGGCGGGCGGCACGGAGCCCGGCGGGAATGTCGTGGCTGCCGTCAAGCCGGGGATCGTTGATCAGGCCCTTCCAGCCCACCGTGGTGCGGGGCTTCTCGAAGTAGGTCCGCATCACGATCAGGAGGTCCTCACGGTGCTTTTCTGCCTGGCTGACCAGCCGCCGGGCGTACTCGAGCCCTGCCGTCGTGTCGTGAATGGAGCACGGGCCCACGATCACCAGGAGCCGGTCATCGACACCGTCCATGATGGCGCGCACCTCGTCCCGGCCCCGGCCGACGACGTCCGCGCCCCGGGTGTCCAGCGGCAGCTCTGCGATCATCTCCTGCGGGGTGGGCAGCGGCGTGAATTCGCTCACCCGCAAGTTCGACGTGGACTGCTGGGTTGCGGGGGATGCTTCGATACTCATGTTCGGGTCCTGTTCCGGGTGCGGAGCGGGCCCTGGTCAGAACCCGCCGGAGAAATGGCGAAGGGCAGAGAGTAATCTCTGCCCTGTTGGCTCTGAAGGAAAGGTTGGATGCGTGTCAGTTAGACGCGGGCCCCTCCAGAGCCAACGAAAAATACGCATACCAACGGTTAGTCATACAAGGACCATAGCTTCCGCACCGGACCGCGGGCAAACCGGGCTCCCTTCGTTCCAGTCCGTGGACGGCGCCGGCCTATTTCTTGCGGCCGAACTTGGGCAGGTTGGCCAGCAGGTCCGCGGCCTTGGTCGCGGCACGGCCCACAGTGCGGCCAATTTGCTGCGGCATCTTGTCCTCGGCTGCCGTGCCGACCGGGATGGCGACGGCGGGGCTCAGCGTGCTGCCCGCCGGACGCGCCGACAAGGCATCGGCGGCGGACTCGGCTGCGGCCGAGCGCCCGGGCGCGGCCGTCCCGGCTGCGGCGGTGGCCTCGGCACCGGCTGCTGCCGCCCCGGCGGGCGCAGCCGGACCGACGTCGAACGTCTCCAGCCACGCGGCGATTCCCTCCAGCGGCTTGGGATTCAATGCGTAGTAGCGTTTCTGGCCCTGGGCCCGCATACTCACCAGATCCGCTTCCCGCAGCACCTTCAAATGCTTGGAAATAGTGGGCTGGCTGGCCTCAAGTTCCTGGACCAACTCCCCGACTGCTTTATCCCCCGCGCGGAGGGATACCAGAATGTCACGCCGGGTTGCCTCAGCAATGACGGCGAATACGTCGTCTGTCATCATGCCCTCCACACTAGCGACATATACGTCGGATGGCATCAATTATTTCCGCGCCGATCGGCCTGTTCGCGGGACATTGCCCTGAGCCGGGCGGGGTGCTAGAACGGATTCACGGCCGTGATGTCGGTCCGGCCGCAGCCCACTGGTTCCGGGGGTGCATCAGCGTGGGGGACTTCATTCGGGAACAGCTGTTCAACATCATTGCCGGGGTTTTCCTTGCACTGTTTGTTATCGTCTGGGCCGCCGTGCTGCTGCAGGTAGGGCTCTGGGTACCCGACGGGATAAGCGCCGCACCGCGGCTGAACAACGCTGTTGTGTGTGCGGCCGGTGTGCTGTCGACGTCGCTGAGCTCGCTGACCGCGTCGGCCCTGGGATTCACCGTCTCTGAGGTGCGCCGGGAACAACAGGGCAGCGGCTCCGGGGACAACACCAAAGGCAAGGACAAGCCCGCCGCGCTGAACACGAGTGAGATCACGGCCCGGCTCTCCGGGCGCATCATCGCAGCCGTGATGGTCTATCTCGTCATCGGACTTCTGGTCCTGGCCGTGTGGCTGGCCAAGGGCACGGCGTCCACCGATTTGATCAATGCGTTCTCACTGTCGATTCTTGGCTGGATCATCGGCGCCGCCGGGGTGGTGTTCCAGACGGAGCGGTCCGGCGCGCCCCGCGACGGGACCGTCAAGCGGCAGGCCGCCGCGGCCGGGTTAGGCGAACCGGAGTAGCCGGACGGGACTAGTCGAACCAGGGATCCAGGCCGTACAACGGGAAGATTTCCTTGCGCGTGGCCATCACGCTGCGGTCCACCCCGTCGTTGGGATCAAACCCCACTTCCCAGGAGCGCCACCACAGGTCGACGTCGTCGCCCATCAGGCGCGGGGCCTCCGCCCCATGGATGGCACTGTATTTCTCCTGTACGTAGGTACGCCAGTCCTCCGGCACCGGGGTGCGGAGCGGGACCGGCCGGCCGGCGGCAATCGCGATCAGGTGGCACCAGGATCGCGGAACGACGCTGATGACGTTATAGCCGCCGCCGCCGGTGGAAAGCCACCGGTTCTCGCAGTAGCGGGCAGCAAGATTGCTGATCGCCGTGGCCGCCTCACGCTGCCCGTCGACACTGATATTCAAGTGCGTCAGCGGATCCAGCCGGTGCGAGTCACAGCCATGCTGACTGACGATGACCTCCGGCTGAAAAGCGCCCACGAGCTGCGGAACGACGGCGTGAAACGCCCGCAGCCAGCCCGCGTCCCCGGTACCGGCGGGAAGGGCGACGTTGACCGCACCGCCGGGCGCATTCGGGCCGCCGATCTCATTGGCGAACCCGGTCCCCGGGAAAAGGGTCATCCCGGATTCGTGCAGGGAAATGGTCAGCACCCGCGGATCGTCCCAGAAGATGGCCTGCGTCCCGTCGCCGTGGTGGGCATCGATGTCGATATATGCCACCCGCTGCACGCCGCCGTCGAGCAGGCGCTGGACCGCGAGGGCGGCGTCGTTGTAGATGCAGAAGCCGCTCGCGTGGTCGGCGGCCGCATGGTGCATGCCGCCGCCGAAATTGACGGCCCGCACCGCGCTGCCGTCGAGAATTGCAGCGGCCGCCAGCAGCGACCCGCCTGCCAGTCGGGCGCTGGCCTCGTGCATGCCCGCAAAGGCCGGATCGTCCTCGGTGCCCAGCCCGCGGGCCAAATCAGGGGTATCGGGATTGGCGCTGACGCGTCGGACGGCCGCGACGTAGTCGGCGGTGTGGACCGTGCAAAGGTCCTCGTCCGTGGCGACGTCCGGGGCCGCCACGGAAACGCCGGCCAGGTCCAGCAACCCCAGGCTGCCGGCGAGCCGCGCCGTCAGTTCCATCCGCTCCGGCGCCATCGGGTGGGTGTGGCCAAAGTTGTATGCGGTCATGGCGGGGTCCCACACCACCGTCGTTGGCAGCGCGGTCTCAGCAAGCCCGGGCAAGAATGTCATCAAGGACAGGCTACCCGAGCACACCGGAGCCGGAGCCCTGCCCCCGTCACGGCAGGGGTTTTAGTGGTTTACTACTGAAGGAAGCAGTTTCAAGCGAGGAAAAGCCACACATGACGCAAGGTCCGTCGAGGTCATCGAACCCGACAAGCTGGCACCCCGGTGCACCGGACCGCGAAGGCCTCTGGATTTTTACCCGGATCCGCGACGTTGTGGACGGCATCGCCAACAGCTCTCCGGCGCGGTTGGCGATGACGACGTTCGCCGTGGTCATCCTGATCTTCACCGGGCTGCTCTCGCTCCCGGCTTCCTCCGCCACCGGCGATGTCACGCCCATCCACCAGGCCCTCTTCACTGCGGTATCGGCCGTGTGCGTGACGGGCCTGACCGTGGTCTCCACCGCCGTGCACTGGTCCTTTTTCGGCCAGCTCGTCATTCTGATCGGCATCTTCGTCGGCGGCCTGGGGACCCTGACGCTGGCCTCCCTGCTGGCCCTGGTGGTCAGCAAACGACTCGGAGTCCGCGGCAAGCTCATCGCCCAGGAGGCCACCAATGCGGGCCGGCTCGGCGAGGTCGGCGCCCTGCTGCGGATTGTGATCGTGACGTCCGTGCTGATTGAGGGGGTCCTCGCCGTCGCCTTGGTGCCCCGCTTCCTGGCCCTTAACGAGGAATTCGGCCAGGCGCTCTGGCACGGGGTGTTTTATGCCATTTCGGCCTTCAACAACGCCGGGTTCACACCGCACTCGGACGGCATTGTTCCCTACGGGGCCGACCTGTGGATCCTGGTCCCGCTTATGGTGGGTGTCTTCCTCGGTAGCCTGGGTTTCCCCGTGGTCATGGGCCTGCACCAGAGCGGGCTGCGCTGGAAGACCTGGAACCTGCACACCAAACTGACCATCCAGGTCTCCCTCATCCTCCTGGTCGCAGGGACGGTGCTCTGGGGGGTGCTGGAGTGGAACAACCAGCGGACCATCGGCGGCATGGAGCTTGGCGACAAGATCACCAACTCGCTGTTCGCGTCCATCATGACCCGCTCCGGCGGCTTCAACCTGGTGGACCAGAACCAGCTGGACACGTCCACCATGCTGCTGACCGACGCGTTGATGTTTGCCGGCGGCGGCTCGGCCTCGACGGCGGGCGGTATCAAGGTGACCACCATTGCGGTGATGTTCCTGGCGATTGTCGCCGAGGCCCGCGGCGACGCGGACGTCAAGGTCTATGGCCGGACCATTCCCGAGGGCACGATGCGGGTGGCGATCTCCGTGATCGTCGCCGGGGCCACACTGGTCTCGGTCTCGTCCCTGCTGCTGCTGCAGATCAGCGGGGCCTCGCTGGACCGGGTCCTCTTCGAGGCGATCTCGGCCTTCGCCACGTGCGGTTTGAGTACCAACCTCAGCGCGGAGCTGCCGCCGTCGGGCGTGTACATCCTGACCGCCCTCATGTTCGCCGGACGCGTCGGCACTGTCACCCTTGCGGCGGCCCTGGCCCTGCGTCAGCGCCGCCAGCTGTACCACTACCCGGAAGAGAGGCCCATCATTGGCTAGTTCCCCAGGCGCATCCGCCCGTCCCGCCCACAACGCGCCCGTGCTGGTGGTGGGGCTGGGCCGTTTTGGTGCCGCCACCGCAGAACAGCTGGTCAAGCAGGGCCGCGAGGTGCTCGCGATCGAGCGTGACCGGTCCCTGGTCCAGAAGTGGGCGGGGGTCCTGACCCACGTGGTCGAGGCCGATGCCACGAACATCGACGCGCTCCGGCAGCTCGGAGCACAGGAATTCAGCTCGGCGGTGGTCGGCGTGGGGACCTCGATCGAGTCCTCGGTGCTGATCACGGTCAACCTCGTGGACCTTGGCATCGCGCACCTCTGGGTCAAGGCGATCACCCCCTCCCACGGCAAGATCCTCACCCGGATCGGGGCAAACCATGTGATTTATCCGGAAGCCGACGCCGGGGTCCGCGCCGCGCACCTCGTCTCCGGCAGGATGCTGGACTTCATCGAGTTCGACGACGACTTCGCGATCGTCAAGATGTACCCGCCGCGTGAAACCGTCGGGTTCACCCTGGACGAATCGAAGGTCCGCTCCAAGTACGGCGTGACGATCGTCGGCGTGAAGTCCCCGGGCGAGGACTTCACCTATGCGCGGCCCGAAACCAAAGTCTCTTCACGGGACATGCTCATTGTTTCCGGGCATGTGGACCTGCTGGAGCGGTTCGCGGCCCGACCCTAGCAACCAGGCCCGGCGGCTCAGGCCAGCTGCCGGGTGATTTCCGCTGCCCTGCCGGCTGCCGCGCGGGCTCCGGCGGCGATGATCGCCGGCATGCCCTGCTCATCAAAGGTGGCGATCGCGCGTTCCGTGGTCCCGTTGGGGCTGGTCACCGCCCGGCGCAGCCCGGCCGGATCAGCGCCCGGCTCGGCCAGCATGTAGCCGGCCCCCGCCACCGTCTCACGGGCCAGCAGCAGCGCCAGGTCCGGGTCCAGGCCCAGTTCGACGCCGGCCGCGGCCATCGACTCGGCCAGGTAGAACGCGTACGCCGGGCCTGAACCGCTGATCGCGGACAAGGCGTCCACCTGCGCTTCCGGGATCTCCACCACGGTTCCGACGGCGGCCAGGACATCCTTGGCCTTCTGCAGTTGCGCGGCGGAGCAGTTGGTTCCGGGCGAGACGGAGACAACGCCACGGCCGAGCTTCGCCGGGGTATTCGGCATGGTCCGGATCACCGGCTGGCCGGCCGGCAGCGCTGCTTCGAGCTGCTCAAGCGAGACGGCGGCCGCCACGCTGATGACGATCGTCTGCGGTGCGAGCGCTCCGCTGATCTCCCTGGCCAGGTCCGCAATACCGACCGGTTTGACGCCCAGGATCACAACGTCCGAGCCCACGACGGCCTGCCTGTTGTTCTCCGGCTCTTCCTCGCCGGCAATGGCGGTGATGCCGTGGTGCCGTTCGGCCAGCTCAGCTGCCCGCTCGGCGCGGCGCACGGTGGCGACGATGTCGGCCGGATCGGTGCCGCCCTCGATCAGTCCGCCAAGGATGGCCTCGTTCATGGATCCACAGCCCAGAAATGCGATTCGGTTGCTCATGACACCATCATGGCAGTCCGCCCCGATTCACAGCCAGCTCACACCTTCGTCGCAGGTAGCTCCCAACCTCGCCGACTATCGTCAATAGCACCTCATTGAGGGTGCGAGTGATAGGCAGGCATGCGGATGTCAGCCAGGCACCGGTGGACGTTAGCGGGTTTCCCCCATTTTCCCGCTTCAGGACGCCGGTGCCTACTCCGTTAACGAAGGGTCGGCGCTGCCGGGCAGCTCCAGTTCCGGCGGGGCTGGATCGTTATCGACGGGCCCCTCAAAAACCAGCTGGTCGAAGCGGCGCAGGATGAGTCCTTCCCGCAGCGCCCACGGGCAGATTTCCATGCTGGAGAACTCGAACATTTCCAGGGCGGCCTCTGCCACCAGGGCACCGGCCAGCAACTGCGGGGCACGGGCCTCCGAGACGCCGGGCAGGTGCAGGCGGTCCTCGTTGCCCATGGCCGAGATGCGCTGGGCCCACAGCCCCAGGTCCGAGGCGTGCAGCTCGCGCTTGACATACGGGCCGGCCCCGCTGGGGGCTGCCCCCGCGATCCGGGCCAGGGACCGGAAGGTTTTGGACGTTCCTGCCACGAGATTGGCCCGGCCGAGTTCGCCGATGCTGCGCACGGCGGGCTTGAGCGTAGCCGCGGATGTAGCGGCGGAGTTCCTTTATGCTTTTGGCCGACGGCGGGTCTTCCGGCAGCCAGTCGCGGGTCAGCCGGCTCGCGCCCAGCGGAACGGAGAGCGCCAACTCGGGAAGTTCGTCCTGGCCGAACGCCATCTCAAACGATCCGCCGCCGATGTCCAGGTCCAGGATCGGCCCGGCGCCCCAGCCGTACCAGCGCCGGACCGCAAAGAATGTCATGGACGCTTCTTCAGCGCCCGTGAGTTCCCGGAGGGCCACCGTGGTCTCGTGCTCGACTCTGGCCAGCACGTCGGGGCCGTTGGTGGCCTCCCGGATGGCTGACGTGCAGAAGGCAAGGAGGTCGTCCGCCTTGTGCCGGGCCGCAAACTCCCACGCCTCCAGGACAAACTCCGTCAGCTCCTGCTGGCCGGCGTCGTTGATATTGCCGTCCTTGTCCAGGAACTGCACCAGCGACAGCGGCCGCTTGTGTGAAGCAAAAGGCACCGGGCGGGCGCCGGGATGGGCGTCCACGAGGAGCAGGTGCACAGTGTTCGAGCCGATGTCCAGGACGCCTAGTCGCATGCCCCCATTATTCCGTGCCGGGCAGCGGTGGCCTAGCTACCGTCGCCCGAGTCGTCTGCCGGATCCGCAGACTCGTCGGCCGGCTTGAAGTCGCGGCGGATGTTGGCTACGCCTTCCGGATCGATCTCGAACCCGAAGGCCGCGCCGGGGTTGATCACCATGCCGAGTTCGTCCCCGAGGTTTCCGATGATGGCCGACCCCTGGGTGCCCAGCACGTTCGGAGCGGCGGCCAAGAACTGCTCGGCGACCCGGCTCGGGTGGGAGAACACTGCGAGAACCGGCTGGCCGGAGGCGTTTGCGAGCACGAGGGGCTCCACCCGGGAGTCCGGGCCTTCGAGGACGTCGTTGCTGACGACGTAGACCTCGTTGTTGAGGAACGCCAGGATGACGTCGACGGGATCGGCATCAGGCTGCTCGCCGCGGGCAAGCTTTTCTTCGAGATCGTTCAGCGGCTGGAGATCCAGGGGCGTGGGCTGTTCAGTCATGTTCCTACTCGATCACGTCCCGGCCGCCTCCGCAAACGCGACGCGGCCGGCAACGTGCGGGCCTGCCGGAGATCCGGCGGGCCCGCACGTGGCCGGAGCACGCGGCAGGGCTACTTTTTGGCGACTGCCTTCTTCTTCGCGGGGGCCTTGCGGGCGGTGGCCGTGCGCTTGACCGGACCCTTGGCGCGCTTCTCGGCCAGCAATTCAATCGCCTGTTCCCGGGTGAGCTCCTCCAGGGAGGTGCTGCGCGGCACAGTGATGTTGGTGATGCCGTCGGTGATGTACGGGCCGAAGCGGCCCTCCTTCACCACGATGTTCTTCTCCGACACCGGATCCGGGCCGAACTCCGCCAGCGGCGGCACGGCTGCACGGGCCCCGCGCTGCTTGGGCTGCGAATAGATCTCCAGCGCCTGCTCCAGCGTGATCGTGAAGATTTCTTCTTCCGAGCCGATCGAGCGGGAGTCGGTGCCCTTTTTCAGGTACGGACCGAACCGGCCGTTCTGGACCGTGATGGGGTTGCCTTCGGTGTCCTGGCCGAGGACCCGCGGCAGGCTCATGAGCTGCAGGGCCTCGTCCAGCGTCACGGTGTCCACGCTCATGGAGGCGAACAGCGAGCCGGTGCGCGGCTTGGCCTTGACGGGCTTCTTCGGCGGCTTGGGCTTGCCGTTCTTGTAGTACTCCACCGGGGCGTTGGCCAGCTGTTCGGCCGTGGGCTCCGGGATGATCTCGGTGACGTAGGCGCCGTAGCGGCCGTTTTTGGCCACCACGGTGTGTCCGGTGTGCGGGTCCGCACCGAGAACGCGCTCTTCGGGGGCCGCGGTCTCCATCAGCTCAATGGCCTTCGCGGCCGTGAGCTCGTCCGGTGCCAGGTCCTCGGGGACGTTGGCGCGGGCGTTTTCGACGACCTCGCCGGTCTTCGGGTCGATGCTGGCGACGGAGCTCTCCAGGTACGGGCCGAACTTGCCCACCCGCAGCGTGATGCCGTCGGTGATCGGGATGGAGTTGATTTCGCGGGCGTCGATCTCGCCCAGGTTGTTGACGATGCTCAACAGGCCCGGGTCGGAATCCTCGCCGAAGTAGAAGTGCTTCAGCCACGCCGGGCCGGCCGCCTGGCCGTTGGCGATCTTGTCCAGGTCCGCTTCCATATCCGCGGTGAACTCGTAGTCCACGTAGTCGTGGAAGTGCTGTTCCAGCAACCGGATCACGGAGAAGGCGATCCAGCTGGGGACCAGGGCGGAGCCCTGCTTCCGGACGTAGCCGCGGTCCTGGATGGTCGAAATCGTGGAGGCATAGGTCGACGGGCGGCCGATGCCCTTCTTTTCCAGCTCGGCGGTGAGCGATGCTTCGGTGAAGCGCGGCGGCGGGGACGTCTCGTGCCCGACGGCGATGATCTCCGACGCGGTCAGGGCATCGTCTTTGGCAACGTTCGGGAGCCGGCGTGCCTCGTCGGAGTCATCGTCACCGCGGCTTTCGTCTTTGCCTTCCTCGTAGGCCGCGAGGAAGCCGGGGAAAGTGATGACGGTGCCGGAGGCCGAGAACTCGGCGTCCCTGCCGTCGGTTGCGACGGCGCCGAGCCGGATGGTGGCGGTGGAGCCCTTGGCGTCGCCCATCTGCGAGGCGACGGTGCGCTTCCAGATCAGCTCGTAAAGCCGGAATTCGTCGCCGGAGAGCAGCTTGGCGACCTGGGCGGGGGTGCGGAACGAGTCGCCGGCGGGGCGGACGGCCTCGTGGGCTTCCTGCGCGTTGGCGGCCTTGCCGCTGTAGACCCGCGGGGACGCCGGAATGTATTCCGGGCCGTACAGTTCCGAGGCTTGGCGCCGGGCTGCCGTGACGGCTTCGTCGCTCAGCGCGGAGGAGTCCGTACGCATATAGGTGATGTAGCCGTTTTCGTACAGCCGCTGGGCCACCTGCATCGTGCTCTTGGAGGAGAAACGCAGTTTGCGCCCTGCCTCCTGCTGCAGCGTGGAGGTGGTGAACGGGGCGGCCGGGCGGCGGGTATAGGGCTTGGTGTCAACGGATCGGACGCGGAAGTCGGCGTCCTGCAGGCCTGCCGCCAGTGAGGTGGCGAGCTCCTCGTTCAGGTGCGCGGCGTTACGGCTGGTCAGGACGCCGTCGTCGTTGAAGTCGCGGCCGCTGGCGACCTTGGCGCCGTCGACGGACGCCAGCTTCGCCTTGAACGAGGCCGCGCCGGCACCGAACTGGCCGGTGAGGTCCCAGTAGGACGCGGACTTGAAGGCCATGCGCTCGCGTTCCCGGTCCACCACCATGCGGGTGACGACCGACTGCACGCGTCCGGCGGAGAGGCCGCGGGCCACCTTGCGCCAGAGCACCGGGGAGATTTCGTAACCGTAGAGGCGGTCGAGCACGCGGCGGGTTTCCTGCGCGTCGACGAGGTCCTGGTCCACGTCGCGGAGCTGATCCATGGCCCGGTGGATCGCTTCCTTGGTGATTTCACCGAAGGTCATCCGGTAGACGGGCACCTTGGGCTTGAGCACTTCCAGCAGGTGCCACGCGATGGCCTCGCCCTCGCGGTCCCCATCGGTTGCGAGATAGAGGGCGTCAGCGTCCTTGAGCTGTGCCTTGAGCTCGGCAACCTTTTTCTTCTTGTCCGGGGACACGACGTAGTAGGGCTTGAAGTCGTTTTCAATGTCGACGGCGAACTTGCCCAGCGGGGTCTTCTTCAGTTCCGCCGGGAGCTCGGAAGGCTGCGGAAGGTCGCGGATGTGCCCGATCGAGGCCTCAACGATAAAGCCCTCGCCCAGGTACTTGGCGATCGTCTTGCTCTTGGCCGGAGACTCCACAATCACGAGTTTCTTGCCGGTTTTGGCCTTACTTGGCACGGTGCTCCTACAGAAAAAGGTGGCTCGGGCAGATGCGCCCATACCCGCCTAGTTCACCATATTTTGCAGAATCCTGCGCATTCGGACGGAAATGACGGCCGCCCGGCGGTGGGATTGGTATCCCTCAACTGCCGCCTGGGCAGGGCCCCGGCGGACCCTGCAGGGTGTCACGCGTCAGGAGCCGCCGGCCGCGGAATTGTTGGCCGCCGCGCCCCGTTCATCCGGCAGCATCGACCACAGGATCGCGGTCCGCTGGGCGTCCTCGGGAACGTGGTCCGGGTCCGCCGGTTCGTAGTCCTTGAGCAGGTCAAAGAGCCGCCCGGAGAGCTCGGCCCGCTGGGCCTGGGTGAGGTAGAGCACGTTGCTGGCCAGCACGACTGTGGAGGCGTCGGCCGGCTCGCCCCGGCGGTGGCGCCCTTCACGGGCTGTGGTGTAGGCGCTGGCCCGGCGGCGGAACGCGTCCAGTTCGAGATCGAGGACGGCGAGTTCGGGACCGGCTACTCCCCCGCCGGAATTGATGGTGACTTCCGTGCCGGCGGCTTTCCAGCGGCGTTCCCGGGCATCGCCGGTGGTATCCGCCGGCACAACGAGGCCCCATTTCTTGAGTGCCCGGAGATGGTAGCTCATGGCGCTCGGCGTCAAACCGGTCTGGACGGCGAGTTCGGTGGCCGTCCGGCTCACCTGTGTTGAGTACAGCTCCGAAATGACTTCGAGGCGGGCAGCATGGGCCAGCGCCCGGATGGCCAACGGGTCCGTGATTTCCACTTTGTGTTCCGGGCGTGACGGGCGTTTCGCGGCCGCGGACTCCCGCGGGTCCGGAGCGTTTGGTTCCGGCGAGCCCGGGCGTTCTGCTATCACGTAATTATTCTAGCCAGCCGCACCCAGCTGTGAAATGAATGTTTGACACTTGCCCGCCGTCCGGCCGGCAGGCCTGGGCTCTTAGACAGGGATCAGGAAGCCGTCGCGGACCAGATTGGCGACATCCGCAAGCAGCCCCGCGCGGAACGACCCGGCGTCGAAGCCGTCATAGCCGCCCAGCAGCGCTTCAAGGGCGCCGAGGATCTGTCCGATAGTGAGGTCGCCGTCGCACGCCGAGACCAGGCCGGCGAGTTCGGTACTGAGCAGATTGGTGCGGCGCAGACCGGCGCCCTGGCGCAGCAGGATGACTCCCGGGTGCTCGGCGCCGGGGCGCTGGTGCCGTTCCTCGGTGACATCGTCGGCAACGACCAGGTGGGCTGCGGCCAGATCGTGGGCGGCAACCCAGTCGGCGCGTTCGACGGCGGCCCCGAGGTGCGGACCGACGGGTTGTTCGATCGGGTAGGTGATCTCCTCGAAGCGGGAGATCACGGGTCCGGCGCCGGCCGCCGGCCGCCGCAGCCAGATCATGCCAAAGCCGATTCCCGCTACGTTGCGGGAGGCGAAATCGTTCAGATACGCCGCATAGGAGTCCTGGTAAAGCTGACGGTCACGGGCTTCGGAGGCATCCTGCAGCCAGGTTTCGGCATATTGTTCCGGGCCCACCTGTTCACGCTGGATAAACCACGCATCGGCGGCCGGGTCGGCCCAGCTTTGCGGCCGCTCGGTCCAGGATGCTCCCGCAGTGATCTCCCAGTTGCCCAGCAGCTGGGCCGTTCCGCCGGGCGCGAGGACCGAGGGCAGGGCCCGGACGAGGGACGCGACGATCTCGTCCCCCGGCAAACCGCCGTCGCGGTAAGTAAACTGGTCCGCGGCCGCTTCGCCGGCGTGCCGGGGCGTGATCACAAACGGCGGGTTAGAGACCACGAGGTCGAATTCCTGCCCCGCCACCGGTTCCAGCAGGGATCCGAGCCGGAGGCTGACCCGTTGCTCCAGATCGGCCGGATCCAGGTGCAGGGCTTCTGCGTTGAGCAGCAGGTTGAAACGGGTGAAGGCCAGGGCCCGTGCAGAGATATCCGTCGCCGTGACGTGCTCGCAATGGTGCAGGAGGTGAAAGGTCTGGATGCCGCACCCGGTGCCGAGGTCCAGGGCACGGGCGGCGTGCCTGCGCGCCGTGACCTGCACCAGGGTGGTGGACGCCTGCCCGATGCCCAGCACGTGGTCGTGCCGGAGGACGCCCGGACGTTGATGGGCCGCGAGGTCGCTCGCGACCCACAGGTCCGCCCCGCCGCTGCGGTTTCCGTCGTCCCCCTCGACCGGGTCCCAGCCGTAGGGCCGCAGGTCCACCTTGGCCTGCAGCAGGCCTCCGGCGGAGTCCTCCACGAGGCCCAGTTCCTGCAGGCCCGCCGCGCCGACGCCGGGCAGGGCGGCGTCGAGGGCGGCCGCCGGCTGCGGTTCGGCGAGCAGCCACAGGCGGATGACGGCGGCGAGCGCGGCAGTCGCCGGGTCTGCCTGGACGGCGGGGCCCGTCGCGATCAGGGCCGGGATGAGCTGGTCCCGGCTCAGCGCGGCGTGCGCGGCCTCGCCGAGCAGCTCCGCGACTCCATCCACGGTGTAGCCGATGCCGAGCAGGCCGGCGGCCAGGTCCGGGAGCAGACCGCCAAGGTCGCTCCGGGGCGCATCCGGAGTGTTGCCGGCGGTGAAATGCGGGGTGGGGGTCTGTGCTGGGGAGGTCACCGGTCAAGTTTAGTCCCGGCCCTGCACGCGTGCGTCCGTCTGGAGCCGCAGGGCCTCACCGCCTGGCCCCGGCGGTTGGCGTAGCGGCAAGATCAAGTGCCCCGCCCAAGTAGTCGTGCCCGGATTACTTGGGTCCTGCCCGCGTCGCGGCAAGCGCCAATACTCTGGTCAGACGTCCGGGACAGGCCTACAGTCTGGACATGCCCACCGTTCCGGCGCCGAGGGTTCCGCGTTTGCGGGCCGCAGCCGGCTCTGCCGTGCTGTCGGTCTATTTGCTGCTCGGACTCGTCCTGTCCGGTTGTGAGTACGAATACGACGACGGCCCTTGGGACGACGACTTCCCCCGGGCTGCCGCTCCTACCGCCACGGTCGCCGCCATTCCGCCGGTTGTCCCGCAGCAGGCCGTGCCGAACCGGCTGCTTTCGGGCGACGAGCTGGACGACTGGGCGGACGATGTCCTCCCCGAGAACGATCACTATGCCGTCCACACCAGTTCGGGTTCCGTGGAAGCGGGTGATCCCCGCAGCGAATCCACCGCCATGCTGCCCGGCGGAAGCTACTCCGTGACGCTCGCGTGCCGGAGTGCCGACCGGGTGTCCTTTACTGTCCGGGACGCGGACATGGTCTTCATCGATCTGAACCTGCGGTGCGGGACCTCAGCGGTGAATCTCGTCTTCCTGCCCGCGGAGGAAGCACTGACCATCCAGATCCTGGGACAGTCGCCGGCGAACTACGCGTACATGGTCAACCCGGCCTGAGCCTGCCCGGGAGATCCGGGCGGATGCTTCAGGCGGCGCAGCCGTCCGGGCAGCGCAGGGTCTCCGGGCTGGCGGCGCAGTCCGCGCAGTACAGGGTGAGGGTCCGGCAGCTCGGGTTGGAGCAATTCTCGAACTTGCTTGTCGGCGCCGCGCACCGGGTGCAGGTGCCGATGGTCTTGGCCTCGTCGCTGAATTCAAGGTGCATCCGCTTGTCGAACACGTAGAGGGAGCCTTCCCAGAGTCCCTGGTCCTTGAACGCCTCCCCGTAACGGACGATGCCGCCGTCAAGCTGATAGACCTCTTTGAAGCCGCGGTTCACCATCAGGCTCGAGAGCACCTCGCACCGGATGCCGCCCGTGCAGTAGGTGACCACCGGCCTGTCCTTGAGCGCGTCATACTTGCCGGAGTCCAGTTCCTTGATGAAGTCGTGCGTGGTGGCGACATCCGGGACGACGGCGTCCTTGAACTTGCCGATTTGGGCCTCGAAGCCGTTGCGGCCGTCGAAAAAGACCACATCGTCTCCGGCCTGCTTTTTGGCCTCCACAAGCCGGTGGAGTTCCTCGGGCGTGAGATGCGTCCCGCCGCCAACGACGCCGCCGTCGTCGACCTTAAGCTCGCCGGGTGCACCGAACGACACAATCTCGTCCCGGACCTTCACGCTCAGCCGCGGAAAGTCGGCCGCGCCGCCGTCAGACCACTTCACATCGATGCCGTGGAAACCCTTGTATTCGCGCGTGGTCTTCACATACTGCTTGACGGCCTGGATCTCCCCGCCGACAGTCGCATTGATGCCGTCCTTGGAAAGGATGATGCGCCCGGTCAGCCCGAGTTTTTCGCACAAGGCGCGCTGCCAGAGCCGGATGGCCTCCGGGTCCGGAAGCGGAGTAAAACCGTAAAAGAGAACAATCCTGTTTAAAGCCACGCTTTTAAGCGTACTTGGTGGCGGCGGACGCCGTACGCCGAGCGGCTGCCGGCCGGCACTGTCACGATTGGGTAAGTAAGCGCCGTTCCCGCGGCCGGGCCCTGTTGCTTGCAGCGGCGCTGGAATACGCTCGTCACATGAGTCTTGAGGCGATGGTTGATGACACCACTCATCTGCTGGAAATCTGGGTTACCGGCTGGGCCGGCTGCCGGGGTTATGAGACACGCCGGGAGGGCCGCTTCCCGGCGGCGCTGCGGGCGGACACCACGCAGGAGTGGGAATACTTCGCCTATGACCCGTCCGACGCCGAGTTCGCGGAGCTGGCGGGAAAAACGGCGGAGGTCCCTGCCAGGATCCTGACCATCCTGACGAACGATGCGGACCGTTACACGGACCTGGCCGGGGCACACGGGCTCAACGTCACCTCGGCCACCCAGACGATGATGATCGTGGACATGGAAACCCAGGACGCCGAGGACCCGTGGCTGTCCGACGACGACCTGACACTGGAAACGTCCAAGGTCTATGGGGTACAGCACGCCATTGTGTACTCCGGCGACGAGGTTGCCGCCAGCGGGCGGGTGTTCGTGGTGGGCCATACGGCAATCTTCGACAAGATTGTCACGGAGCCAAAGTTCCAGCGACGCGGGCTGGGCAGCTTCATCATGAAGGCCCTGGCCGCCCAGGCTTTCGAACACGACGTCGACTCGGGGCTGCTGCTGGCGTCCCTCGACGGCCAGCAACTGTATTCGCATCTGGGCTGGCGCACGGTGTGCCAGGTGCTGATGCTCTCCTCGTCGGAGGAAGGATCCGACCTGTCCGTCGGATAGTGCCGCGCTACCCGCCGCGGGGTTGATTTGAGACCGGATGAAACAATGGGCGGGTGAACCCACATGCATCCCTGATTCCGTTGCTGGGCCGCGGCCCGGACCCGGAACAGCTCCGTCATGTGCGGACCATCCCCGCTCGTCAGGCCGTGCACGCTGCGTGGCCGGGCTGGGCGCATGCCGACCTGGTGTCGGCTTACGGCTCGCTCGGGATCCACGAGCCCTACCGTCATCAGATTCAGGCCGCCGACCTGGCCCATGCCGGCGAACACGTGGTCATCGCTACCGGCACGGCATCGGGAAAATCACTGGCCTACCAGCTGCCCGCCCTGGACGCGATCCACCGGTCCGAGCTTGCGGTCCTGGCCGACCCCGGCAAGATCCACGACGACGGCGCAGTGACCCTCTACCTCTCCCCCACCAAGGCCTTGGCCGCTGACCAGCTGGCCGCAATCCGCGCGCTCAAGCTGCCGACCGTCCGGGCAGAAACATACGACGGCGACACCGATCCTGCTTCCCGGCGCTGGATCCGTGACCACGCAAACTTCATCCTGGCCAACCCGGACATGCTGCATTTCGGTATCCTCCCCAACCATGCTTGGTGGGCCCGCTTCTTCCGCCGGCTGCGGTACGTGATCGTGGACGAGGCGCACAGCTACCGCGGCGTCTTCGGTTCCCACGTTGCCAACCTCATGCGCCGGCTGCGGCGTATCTGTGCCCACTACAGTCCGGGCGGTTCCCACCCGGGGCCGGTCTTCATCGCCGCGTCCGCAACCGCATCCGAGCCTGGAACCTCGTTCAGCCGGCTCATCGGGGCTCCCGCGCGCGCCGTGAGTGAGGACTCCTCGCCGCACGGTTCCACCACGGTGGCCTTCTGGGAGCCGGCCCTGACCGATGTCCGGGGCGAAAACGGCGCCAAGTCGCGCCGGACGGCCGTGGCCGAAACCTCGGATCTGCTCGCGAACCTGGTGTCCTCGCGGATCCGGACCATAGCTTTCATCAAGTCGCGGCGCGGGGCAGAGACCATAGCCTCGATCACCAAGCGCCTGCTCGACGAGGTGGACCCGAGCCTGCCGCAGCGCGTTGCCGCCTACCGCTCGGGCTATCTCCCGGAGGAACGCCGGGCCCTGGAGAAATCGTTGCGGTCCGGCGAGCTGCTCGGGGTGTCCAGCACTTCGGCGTTGGAGCTCGGCATCGATATTTCCGGACTCGACGCCGTACTGGTGGCGGGCTGGCCGGGCACCCGGGCGTCGTTGTTCCAGCAGATCGGGCGGGCCGGCAGGGCCGGCCAGGACGCTATTGCCGCATTCGTCGCGAGCGATGACCCGCTCGACACTTACCTCGTGAACCACCCCGAGGCCATTTTTGATGTGTCCGTGGAAGCCACGGTCTTCGATCCTGCCAATCCCTATGTCCTCGGCCCGCATCTGTGCGCGGCAGCGGCCGAGCTGCCGCTCGGATACGCCGAACTGGAGCTCTTCGGAGGCACGGCGGAGAAGCTCCTGAACCGGCTGGTGGCACAGGGTTACCTCCGCAAACGGCCTGCCGGATGGTTCTGGACCCACCCGCAAAGCGCCGCGGGAATGGTCAACCTGAGGGCCGACGGCGGGGGCCCGGTCAGCATCGTCGATGCCGACACCGGGTCGCTGCTCGGGACGATGGATTCGCCGCAGACGCACTACCAGGCGCACGCCGGGGCGATCTACGTCCATCAGGGTGAGAGCTACACGGTCGAGGAATTGAATGAAGACGACCACTGTGTGGTGGTCCGCCGGGCGAATCCGGACTACTACACAACGGCCCGGGACGTCACCCAGATCGAGGTGCTTGAGACTCAGCGCACGACCCGGTGGGGCGATATCGCCGTGCATTTCGGCGATGTGAAGGTGACCACTCAAGTGGTCTCCTTTCAGCGGAAGGCCCTCATTTCGAACGAAATTCTGGGCGAAGAGCCGTTGCAGCTCGGTGCCCGGGACCTGTTCACCAAGGCCGTCTGGTTTGTGGTCGGCAATCGTTCGCTCACTGGTGCCGGGCTGATTGAAGCACAGTTCCCCGGCGCGCTGCATGCGGCCGAACACGCCGCCATCGGGTTGCTGCCCCTGGTCGCGTCCAGTGACCGCTGGGACATCGGCGGCGTGTCGACGGCCATCCATGCCGACACCGGAGTCCCGACGATCTTCGTCTACGACGGCCATCCGGGCGGGGCCGGCTTCGCCGAACGCGGTTACGACAAGGCCAGGGTCTGGCTCTCCGCCACCCGGGACGCCATCAAGGCCTGCGAGTGCGAGTCAGGGTGCCCGTCCTGCGTACAGTCGCCGAAATGCGGGAACAAGAACAACCCCCTGGACAAGGACGCCGCCGTCACGCTGATCGACGTCCTGCTCAAGGACGCCACTGACCGGATGGAGAGCGGCCTGCCAGCCGATCTGTCGGCCGGCCTCGGCCAGCCCTGACCGGCCAGACGTGTGGGTTGGCGGGATCTGCCATCTGCCGTGACCAGTTAGGCCGTCACGTTGCCGGGCCCTGCCTGGCAACCTGACGAATTAGCTTCGCCGGCACCGGTGCGCGTCCGGCGCGGACACCAACGGGCAACCCGTTCGCTCACGGCGCCGGACCTCCGTCCAGGCCCGGGGGCGGTCCGGCCCGGGCAAGTCCGCGGGCCGGACCAAGCAGGGGACCGGCTCTCACCTCGGTGCCGACCTGGACCGTCTCCCCGGCGCCCTGGAAACAGCTGACGAGCCTGGCGTTATTCCGGGCCGCAACGTCCACGGCGACGGCGCACGGCTTTCCGGCGGTGATGCCCCGTGCGGAATCTGCCGCCGCAAGTGCCGCAAGGTCGGCAGCCGACGCGGCCCGGGACGCCGCAACCGTGGCTTGGGTCAGCAACAGGAGCAGTGCCGTAGCCATCATCACCACGATCCCCAGCCCCAACCCCAGGATGGTCCCGGCACCGCGCTCCCGGCGCCGACTCCGGCGGCCGGGAGCGACGCCCGGCACTCGCCGAGGTGTGGAACCCGTCCCTGGCCCGTGCCCGCACTGCGCCCGGGGGCGCTGCGGCCCGATCATTCGTCAGCCGCCGGGAACGGCACGGCGGCCCCGTCCGAGGCTTCGTTTCGGGCCCACGCACGGGCGCTGAGCGTCCACGGGATCAGCGAGCCGGCGGCCCCCGGCACCCGGTCGGAGACCGTAACACTTAGCCATCCGCCGTCGGCGGCCAGGGTTGCCACCGCCGACCCGCCGGCCAGCCGGCGAACCGCTTCGGCGACTTCCGCGGCGGTGCCGCCCCGCGCCAGACCCCGGGCGGCGCCCCGTGCGGCTTCCTCTAGACGGAGTTGCGTCAGGCCCGCGGCGGAACCCGCCAGCAGAAAAGTGAGCAACAGGACGACGGCCGGCAGCGTCACCGCGAACTCGGCAGTGACGGCACCCCGTGACGAGGCGCCCTTCGTGCTTTTCCCGCCCGCCGGACGGCGCGTGTCCGAGGACGCCGACGTCCGGGAGGGGACGTGTGCCTCCGGCGTCCGGACCTCCCTCATGGCAGGGCAAGGGCAGCACGGATGAGATTCAGCAGGAAGCCCCGGACTTCGTCACTGCGCATGATAAAGACCAGGACACCGGCGAAACCGACCGCGGCCAGGGTGGCGATGGCATACTCGGCGGTCGCCATGCCTGCTTCGGATGCCCGGGCTCTCACGCCGTCCGGGCGCGCTCCCGGATGCCCCGCAGGGGCGCCCTGGTAGATGCAGTGCACGTCCGCGCTTGCATCCCCACCCCGGTCCGCAGTCTTCGCGAGGGCTATGTCTTGCTGGGTCGACATGGTCAGTCCTTCCACTGGATTCCGGCGGAGTCACCGGCTCCTTCGACTCTCCCGGCTCCGACCCGACCGAAACAGACCGGCCGTGACGCAAGTGGATAACACCCCCTGTATCGAGGCTGTGGAGGAGAACTCGGGAGGCAATTCACACCTGCGGGACGCTCGGGACACGCCATATCCCACCGACATCGCGGAGGGAGAGTTTGTACTGCATGTCCACGGAGAAGTCCCCGGGCCGGCAACCACGTTGGTGGTTGCCGGCCCGGGGACCTTGCCGTTCTGCTGGCGTGCTCTTGCTTAGCGGAGGAAGTACCCCGCGAGGTCGGCGATGAATTGTGACTTGCCGGATGACCTGTTGAACAGTGTTACTTTTCCGTCGTCGCCGACCTTCACGGCGACCAGGTTCGGTATGGTTTGGCCTTTCGCGAAGTTTAGGTTGGACGACTCGGGCTTCGTTGCGCCTGAAGCGTAGGCGGTCGCGAACCCGTTGGACGTGGCCTCGGTCACTGTCAGGTTGAAGACAGCGGCCAGTGGTGCGCCGTTGCCGCCCGGGACGGTGAACGAAACCGTGGACTCGGCTCCGACCGGGCTGGACTTTCGGGTGTCGAGGATGCGGTCCGGCCCGACGGTCTTGAACGTACCTGAGGCTTTCGGTGTACCGGGGAGGTAGTAGCCGGCGATGTCGGCGATGAACTGGGCCGATCCGTCCGAGCTGTTGAAGATAGTGACTTTCCCGTCGGAACCAACGGGTACCGTTACCAGGTTCGGCACTGTCTGCCCGGCGGCAAAGTTCAGGTTGGAGGCGACGGGCTTATTGTCTTTTGAGGCGTAGGCCGTGGCAAAGCCGTTCAACTTGGCTTCAGTCACGGTCAGATTGAAAACGACCGCGGCGACCTTAGACGGGATACCATTGACGCCGCCCACCTGGAAGCTCACCGAGGATTTCTTTCCAACAGCCGAAGGCCTGGTATCGAGGATCCGGGATGGATTCACTGGCTGGAAGGAACCGGGCACGCTGGCTTTGCCATCAGTGTAGTAGCCGGTGACATCGGCGATCAGTTGCGATGTTCCATCGGACTCGTTGTACAGTGCGACCTTTCCGTCAGACCCGACGGGTACCGTGACCAGGTTGGGCACGGTCTGTCCCGGCCCGAAGTTCAGGTTGGACGCATTGGGCCGTGTCGTCCCATTGGGGTAGGCGGTGATAAACCCGGGCTTCGTCGGCTGCGTAACGGTCAAATTGAATACAACGGCCGAGACCTTGTCCGGGATTCCGCTGACGCCCTCGGCTTTGAAGGTCACAGCGGATTTGGCCCCTACGCCCTTGGCAGAGGTATCGCGGGTGTCAAGGATCCGGACCGGGTCGATAGGCGTGAAGGTTCCGGATTCCCGCGGCGAGTCGGCCTTGATGATGACGTCGTCAATGTAGCTGGTACCGGCTTGCCGGGGATGCTCGGCCCCCAACTGCACGGCCGTCAGATCCTTGTATTTGATGGAGACGCTCTTGCTCGAATACACAGATTTGTCGTCGAACCAGATTTCAACCGTGGTCTTGTCTCCGTTGGGCACCACGTGCATGGCCAGACGGTGCCAGGAGTCGAGCGCGACGCCGGGGTTCAGCCGCGCGTAGGAGTATTCGCCGGCCGGGGACGTGACGCGCAGCCACAGTTCCCCTTTGCCCTTGTTGGCGCGGAAGACATCCAGCACACGCGTGTTGCCGTTGAAGAACCGGAACATGGGGACGTTGTTGTCGTCGGCTCCGGCCTTGGCGACATTGAACCAGCCGTCCGCGTAGACGCTGTTCGTCCCGGAGGGCAAAGGCGCCTGGAAGTTGGCCACCGAGCCGGAGGAGGTCGTGACGTCGAGGCGTGCCGAGCATTTGCCCGTATGCGCCTTCGCATCCGAGACGCCCGCCTTGCCGTTTCCCTTGGTGGTGGGGGAATTGAATCCGGAGGCGGTAATCGTTCCCTCTTCAAAGCTCGTGGCCACCACGGTCGTTCCCGGATAGTTATTTGTTGGTGCCGGTGTCGACTTTTGACAGCTCGCCGCGGCCGCCGCTGGTCCGGCGCCGACGGTCAGCCCTGCTACCACTAGAATATTCAGCGCCGCGAATGCGGCCGCTCGTTGCAGTCGAATCATTCATCTGCCCCCCTGCCTGGGTTCAACTCTCTCGGTTGTAGGACCCGGAAAGACCCGAATCCCCGGCACGCTGAAGAGCGCTCAGTGAGGCCCGACCCTGAGACCGTTCGAACTCCGATGGTGCCGGTTCCAAAGTACCTCCGGGTAACTTGGGTAAACCTTGGGATGCCGTTCCGCCGGTATCGCTTCCGGCCCGTTTCCCGCATATCAGGACGGCAACATGGCCAGCAGCACGGGCAGAACACCCAGACAGACGAAGGCCGGCAGGGAACACAGGCCCAGGGGGATCACGAGCTTCACGCCGAGCGCCGCCGCCCGTTTCTCCGCGGTCCGGAATTGTGCGCGACGCAGACGTGCCGCCTGCGCGTACAGGAGGGCCGAGGACGGCGCGCCCGTGCGTGCGGCGAAGCTCAGGGAATCCCTGAGAGCCGGCAGTGGTGGTGACATGGTCCCGGAACTGCGCCAGGCCGTGTCCCAGTCCGCACCGAGGGCGAGCGCGGAGACGACGGGTCGAAGCGGGCGTTCCAGTTCCGGTCCGACCAGCGCCGCGATCAGTTCCAGGGCCCGTCCGAGCCCGGCCCCGGCGTCCAGCATCGCGCCGATCAGTTCCAGGATCATGGCGACGTCCCGCAGGCCATCGGGGCAGGGGTGCTCGGTCTGCGGCCTCCGACCGGTCGTCTCGCCACGGGCCGGCCCGTCCGGCCCTGGCAGCACACGATGCCTGAGTCTTGTGCGGATCCCGGCATGGTCCGTGAAGGCCAGAACGGCGGCAAGTGCCAAGACCGCGGCCACGGCCATCCCCGCCATCGCCGCGCTCACGGTGGAGCCGCGGCCGCTGCCCTGACCAGCCGCGAGGACCAGATCCGCCCCGCCGCGGCCAAGGCCAGGCCTGCCGCGAGCGCGGCCACCCCGAGGGGCGTCCCCAGCAGGGTCTGGACCGGATCAACGCCCAGCAGGGTTCCGAGCCCCAGCCCGAGTACCGGTAGCCAAGTCAGGAGGCGGACCGTCGCTTTCGGCCCGGCCAACGCGGTCTGGCGGGCAGCTTCCGCGTCACTCTCGGCTTCGAGTTGAGCGGCGAACCGCGTCAGGACGTCGGCGAGCGGACAACCGCTGATTTCGGCGACATCAAAGCAGGCCGCGAGCTCCCCCCAGGCTTTGAGATCGCACCGTGGGTGCCGTGGCCTTTTGGCGCGGCCCGCCTGGCCGGCTGTGTCCGTCCCGGCCGGGAGGCACGTGCGGATTGCCTCGGCCACGGATGAGCCGCGGAGGGCTGCTGCGCGGGCCGCGGCCAGGAACGCGAGCGAATCACCCCCGAGCAAGGCCGAAGACAGTGGGGCTGCCCCTCGCGCCGGCAGCGGTCCCGCCCCGTCCGCATAGAGCACCCAGAGCTCGTCCCATAACCGGGCCGGGGCGCGGCCTGCCTTCAGCAGCGCAGCCAGTTGCTGAACCAGGACGGACATCGGGACTGCCTCCCGGGGGTCACGGGCCGGCCTTAGGATCGCCATGGCCTTCCCGGCCGCCGTTCTGCTCCGGGGTTTCCGTTGGGTTCGGCGGTCCTGGTCCGCGAGCGCCCGGTCCAGTCTGCGGTTCGATGCGCCGGCTGCCCCCACAGACAGCCAGGCGGCCAGGGCCAGCACCCCGATGAAGGCGGCCGTCACTGCGGGCTCCGGGGCGGCAGGGGCGCCGGCGTCGAAGCCGGTGGTTCCGGAGCAGCCGGCGTCGCCACGGCAGGACGTGGCGTGCCTGTCCCGGCGGGCTCAGCGTAGTCCCGGGCCGGATTGAGGCCCAGCGCGGCCGATAACCGGGGCCAGGCGCGGCCAAGGCGGACGGCACCGGCGCCAGCGTCGGTGTCCACGGCAGCAATGACGGCAAGGCCCGTTTCGGTAGTCTCCACGACTCCGATTCCGGTTACTTGCCGCCCGGCCGCGGTGCGGGCGACGTGGATAACGGCGTCGAGGGCACTGGCCGCCTGGAGTCGAACGGCGTCCTCGCTCATTCCCGCCAGGGCGCCGAGCGCCATCAACCGCGCCGGCACTGCCCCGGCGGCGTTGGCGTGGACCGTCCCGCCGCCGCCTGAGTGGCCCGTGTTCATGGCTGTCAACAATTCCCGGACCTCCGCACCCCGGCATTCGCCGACAACCAGCCGGTCCGGCCGCATCCGCATGGCCTGGCGGACCAGTTCACCGAGGTCCACGACGCCGCCGCCCTCCAGGTTTCCGTGCCGTGACTGCAGCGAGACGACATGGGGGTGGACCGGGTTCAGTTCAGCCGCATCCTCGATCAGGACCAGCCGCTCGTCCGGGTTGCACAGCCCCAGCATCGTCGCGAGGAGAGTCGTTTTGCCGGATCCGGTGGCGCCGCTGATCAGGAAGCTCAGCCTCCGCTGCACCATGCGTTCCAGCACCATTTGAATGAACGCATCAAACATTCCTTCTCGCCGCAGCTCGTCCATTGCGAAAACCGATGACCGCCGGATTCTCACGCTGAGGAGCGTCCCGGCCGTGGAGATCGGCGGCAGGACGGCGTGCACCCGGTAACCGCCGTCGAGCTTGACATCAGCGCAGGGGGATCCGTCATCGAGCCGCCGGCCGCCGGCCGCCACCAGCCGGGCGGCGAGGGACCGGATCTGTTGCTCACCGGAGAACGCGACCGGGGCCCGTTCCAGTCCGTCGCCCCGGTCCAGCCACACCGAGTCCGGGCCGTTCACGAAGATGTCCGTGACGGCCGGATCGCTGGCGAGCTTCTGCAACGGGCCAAGTCCGCTCAGTTCCGCGCTGATGTTGTCGACGGCGGCCAGGGCACCCACCGTGCCCAGCAGACGCCCGCTCGCCTGCACGGCTGCCGCGACCCGGGCAGGAGTTACCGGACCGGAATCGGCCAGCACGGATTCACGTACTGACTCCAGCAGCCCCTGATCGAGGAAAGCCGCCGGCCGGCCACGCATGTACGGCATAGGGCTCCGGTCCGGGCCGCGCGGACCCGGGGCCGCATGCGCGCTCACAACGCGTCTCCGGCGGTGAGGTCAAGAACGCTGGCGGCGAACCTCCGGACGTTGCGCTGGCGGCCTGCGGCCAGGAGCCTCCCGGTTTCCGTGGCGGCCGCGATGCCTCTGATGTTGGGCAGGAGGGCGCAGAGCGGAAGGCCGACGGCATCCGCCAGCAGGGGCGCGTCGAGTCCGGCGCCCGGCGCTCCCCGGACCACAAGCGCTGTTCCAACCGGCGGAAGTTCCCGGAGCATGCGGGCAGCTGCCACGGCCGCCCGTATTTGCGCGGGCGCCACCACCACGATCCGGTCGCATTCCCAGGCGAACGCCAGAAGAGCCTCGCGGCCCCTGCCGATGTCCACCACGACAAGTTCATACGCGCGCCGCGCGGCGTTGAGGACTTCGGCCACCGTCGTTTCGTCCACGTCCGTTGACACATCCCGTCCGCCCGGCCAGGACAGGAAGGAGAATCCTTCGGCTGCCGGCAGGGCCTGGGAAAGCTGGTCAGGATCGAGGCTTCCATGTACGCCGGCGAGGTCGGGCCAGCGGAGCCCGGGCGCGTCTTCGGCCGCGATGGCCAGTTCAAGGCCACCGCCCCAGGGATCCCCGTCGACGAGGAGGGTCCTGGCACCAAGCCGCGCGGCAGCCTGGGCAACCCAGATGGCTGCTGTGCTCGCGCCCGCCCCGCCGCAGCCGCCTGCCATGCCGAGAACCAGACCGCCGGCCTCGGGTGCGCCGGACCGGTTCAGGTATTCGGCGAGCCAGGCCGATGCCTCGGGCAGCACGGCGACCCTTTCGGCACCGATGGCGGCCGCCAGATGCCACAGTCCGGCCCCGTCACGGTCCATGCCGACGAGGACGGCCGGCGCACGCCGGCGCAGCGGCAATTCCCGGATGTCACTGCCAACCAGGACTGCCGCCGCCGCGTCCCAGAACGGTGCTGCCTCGCGGACATCCGATACAGTCCGCAGGGTGCCGCCGGCCGCCGCGACGATCCGCTCGACCTCGCCGCAAAGAGCATCATGCCCGGTCACCAGCAGCGTCTCCCGCGCCTCGGACGGGACCCACGCTGCGGGGCCACCCTGGTACCGCGGGGCGGGACTGCGGGACGGGTGCCTACTCATAGGGCAACTTTGCCGCGGCAGGCAGGGCACGGACACCGACGCACGGCACTATGTGGACAACTTCGGGTCGGGCGCCCGGCCCGCGGTAGGGCTCCGGGCCCGGCTTTTCCACCGGCGGCCCGGCCCCGGTCCGGCCCCGGTCCGGCGCAGGGCAGAATTGAGGCTATGTACCTGCTGCTCTCCGCCCACGCCGACGGTGCGGCCCTCCAGGAACTATCGGCGGAGGGCGCCCCTGTTCCGGGCGCTCCTGAACCGCGGCTGGTCAGCCAGACAGATCTTCCCGGCGTCGTCCGCCAACTGGAGAACCGGCCCGCGGGCCCGCGCCCGCGGTGGATCTGGCACCGGACGCAGGACTGGTATCCGGCGCTACTGCGGGCCGGCGTGGAGCTGGAGCGCTGCTATGACCTCACGCTGTGCGGGGCCATCCTGGCCAACTCGGAGTTCACCGCGCACACGGACTACGCCCGGAACGCGGAGCGGCTGGGCCCGTTTGAGGAGTTGCCGCCGAGGTCCCTTCAGCCCCCGCCCCCGCCGGCCGAGCAGGGTGCACTCTTTGAGACACCTGCCGCCGGCCCGGCCGGCGGCGCTTCGCCGGAGGCTCTCCGTGTCGAATATGCGGCCCAGCAAGAAGCCCTCCGCGCCATCAGGGAGACCGACGCCGACCGGCGACCGAGGCTTCAGCTGCTGTTGGCCGCGGAATCCGCCGGCGCCATGATCGCCGCCGAGATGCAGCACACCGGGGTCCCGTGGCGCGAGGATCTGCACGAACAAATCCTCGCCGGCTACCTGGGACCGCGTCCGGCCCCCGGCCACCGGCCAGCCAGACTCGAAGAGCTCACCTCGGCCCTGCGGCAACTGCTGAAATCACCGGGCCTGAATCCTGACTCCCCGCAGGAGCTGATGCGTGCGCTGCACCGGAACGGCATCGAAGTGAACTCCACCCGGCAGTGGGAATTACAGGAATCCTCCCACCCGGCGATCGAACCGTTGCTGGCGTACAAGAAGCTCGCCCGGCTGTATACGGCCAACGGCTGGGCCTGGCTGGACGCCTGGGTCAATGGCGGCCGATTCCAGCCGGAATATGTGGTGGGCGGCGTTGTCTCCGGCCGCTGGGCCTCGCGGGGCGGCGGGGCACTGCAGATCCCACGCCAGATCAGGGGCGCGGTCCACGCCGATCCGGGACACAAGCTGATCGTTGCGGATGCCTCCCAACTGGAACCGCGGGTGCTGGTGGCGCTGGCCCGGGATTCGAAAATGGCGGAGGCCGCCCGGGACAAGGACCTCTACGCCGGCATCGCGGCGCAGGGCTTCGGCGGCGACCGTGCCAAGGCGAAGATCGCGCTGCTCGGCGCGATCTACGGCGCCACGACGGGTGAGTCCGGGCGGCTCATGCCGCAGTTGGCGCGCACCTACCCTCGTGCCGTGGGGTTTGTGGAACAGGCGGCCCGTGACGGGGAAACCGGGAAGACCGTCACCACCCGCCTTGGCCGCAGCAGCCCGCCGACGCCGGACGGGTGGTTCCGGAGCCAGCAATCGGCCACGGCGGATGAACAGCGCCGCGCCGAATCCATCGCCCGTTCGCGCGGCAGGTTCACCCGGAACTTCGTGGTGCAGGGCTCGGCCGCCGACTGGGCGGCGTGCTGGCTGGCCGAGTTGCGGCGACGGTTGCGCGCCATGCGCCTCGAAGGCACCCCCGCGGGCGAACTGGTGTTCTTCCTCCATGACGAGGTGATGGTCCATTGCCCGGACAATGCGGTGGAGGATTGCATCCGCGCCATCGAAGAGGCGGCGGCCGCGGCCAAGGAGCTGCTTTTCGGCCGGATCCCGGTGGAATTTCCGGTCAGCGTCGCGGTCGTGGACTCCTACGACCACGCTAAATAGGCAGTCAGATTCATGCGCAGTAACCTACCCGGCCGTAGCGTTGTCCGCCGCGGCGTCCCGGGATAGCCTCTCTTGAAGACCGGCATAATCCGATCAGCCGGCGAGTGCAATGATGCACCCGATTGGGGAGTCAACAGAATATATGGCTGGCGTTTTCGAGATCAGCGAATCAGGAAAAGAATCCTACTTCTTCACGCTCAAGGCCGCAGATGGAGCGGTGGTGGCTATGTCGCCGGTGTTTGACACGATCCAGGACGCGGCGGCGGGAATTACGGCGGTCCGCGAGAACGCCGCGGCGGGCCTGATCGTGGACAAATCCGCGGCCGCCCCCGGACCGGCCGCCGGACGCTCCGGCTAACGGGGCAGCCGGTCCCGACCTTTCACACACGGTCTCCAACGGACCCGCCACCGCCCGGACCGGGGCGCCATGCTCAGATATCTATGCCAAGCCGCCGTGTCCGGTCCCAGGGCACGGCCCAGCCCAGTTGTTCAAAGAGCTGGTTCAGGATCATCCCGGTGAAGCCCCAGACCACCACGCCGTTCACGGTAAAGGCCGGGCTGTCAAAGGACTGGCCGGCGCGGCTCACCGTAGCCATGACCCGGTTGTCCGGATCCAGCAGGTCCCGGACCGGGACCCGGAACACCTGGGCTGATTCGCCATAGTCGACCACCCGGACCGGGGACTGGGCGGCCCACCAAGCCAGGACGGGCGTAACGAGGAAATTTCCGCGCGGCAGGTTCAGTTCGGGCATCACACCGAGGACCTCCACCCCCGCGGGATCCAGCCCGGTTTCCTCTTCCGCTTCGCGGAGGGCGGCGTCCACCACGGCTTCGCCCGGGTCAATCCCGCCGCCGGGGAACGCCACCTGGCCCGGGTGGTCGTCCAGTGTTTCGGCGCGTTGCAGCAGCAGCACATCGAGGTCCGCCGGGGCCAGCAGCTTGTCCGAAGCCGCGGGAACGGTGTCCAGGGCACCGAAAAGCATCAGCACCGCAGCCCTGCGGACGCGCTCGCCGGGTGCAATGACGAGTTCGCGCCAGCGCGGATCCGGCGCGGAGGCAGTGCCCGCCTGAACCCTGCCGACCAGGTCGAGCAGCTCTTGGCGGGCGGTCATTGCTGCTTCCTCTGCGATTCCATCCGGATTTCGGCGGCACGGTGAGTTTCGGCCAGCAACCGTTCCAGCAGTGCCTCCTGCCCCGGGGCGAGCTCGTACTTGAGCAGGTTTCGCGCTTTCGCCGGGTCCGTCTCCCCTGCGCCGTAGCTGGGACACCAGTTCGCCACCGGGCAGGCACCGCAGGCAGGTTTGCGGGCGTGGCAGACCCTCCGCCCGTGGAAGACGACCCGGTGCGAGAGCATCGTCCAGTCTTTGGGCTCGAACAGCCCGGCGACGTCGGATTCGATCCGTACGGGATCCTCCGATTCCGTCCACCCGAAGCGGCGGGCTAGGCGGCCGAAGTGGGTGTCGACGGTGATCCCCGGAATTCCGAAAGCGTTTCCGAGCACCACGTTGGCGGTCTTCCGTCCGACGCCGGGCAGGGTGATGAGGTCTTCCAGCCGTCCCGGCACCACGCCGTCGAACTCATCCACGAGCCGGTTGCACAGCGCCAGGAGGTTCCTGGTTTTGGCGCGGTAGAACCCGGTCGGCTTGATGATCATTTCCAGCTCAGCGGCCGGGGCTTCCGCCATGCTCCGGGCGTCCGGGTAGCGGGCGAACAGGAGCGGGGTGATCTGGTTCACCAGCACGTCCGTGGTCTGGGCCGAAAGCACCGTGGCGACCACGAGTTCGAACGGACTGCGGAAGTCAAGCTCTGCGTGGGCGTAGGGATACTGCTCCGCGAGGGCCCGGTTGATCCGCCGCGCACGGCGTTTGAGGGCCAGCACGGACTCCCCTGATGCCGCCGGCAGGCGGGGCCCGGCGCTGCCGGGTTTGGTTGCCACCGGTGCGGCTAGCCGCGTTCGATGTTGCTGAGGTCGCGCAACACGCCGAGCCGGCCGTCGGTGTTCTGGACCAGGAATTCGTCGCCGCGGTCCTCCAGCGCGAGCACCCAGCCGCCGGGTTCAATCTCGAACGCCGGGGCCCCGGTCTTCTCGTCCACGGCAGTGCGGGGCTGCGCGACGGCGAACCAGAACGCTTCGTGCGCCGGCCCGGCCGCATCCTCGTCCGGACGCTTGTCCGGGTCCACGGTGGCCCCGACCGGCTCTGCCGCCCGGACCTGCGGTGTCGCGGTGGTGGGGGCGCTGTCGCCGGCGCCCGGGACGTCGGCGGCCACGGTCGTCTCGGCAGCCGAGGGCCCGGATGACTTGGCCGGTTCCTTGGGCTTGGGATCGGACGCCTCGGCCGACGGCGATGCCGCGTCTGACGACCCGGATGATGCCGGCGGCACTACGCCGGCGACCCGCGTTTCGGGGCTGCCGGAGGAAGCCGCCGGTCCCGTTTTGGCCGTCGACCCGGCGGCGGCCGCGGCCGAGGCAGCAGCGGCTGACGCAGCGGGAGCAGCCGGCACCGTTGCGGTAGCGGGCGCCGACGGGGCCGGTGCCGTCTTCTGGGAGGCAGCCTTTTCCGGGGCGGCGTCGTGGCTGCCGGGCATAACGCGGTGGGCCCACTCTGCCACCTTGCCGGCTTTGGACTCATCGGCTTTCTTGGCTTCCGCAGACGGCTTGGGGGCCCGGGGCTTGCGGACCGGCACGGCCGTCTCCCGCGCCACTACATGGGCGGGAACTTCCGCGCGGCCCATGAAGTCGCCCGCGAAGAACGGGATCCACCGCCCCAGGACGGTGGCGGTGAAGAGGCCGAGCGCGCCGATCAAGCCCACCAGCATGCTCGGCACAAAGGCCCCCGCGACGGACAGGAAGAAGAAGGCCAGCGCGAAGGACGCCACCACGGAGGCGAACTGGTCCATCGACAGGGAGCCGAACCGGATTCTCGTTTCGGGGGTGACCCGGCGGGCGGTGAACAGGGCGGACACTACCAGCGGCAGGACAACCCCGAGGCCGAGGAAAAACAGGCTCCCCAGGTTCCAGAGGTTATAGCCGCCGGCGAACATCGGAATGAGCGAGGCGACAAAGAGCAGGAACGTCGAGCCGAAGACGGTGAGATCCCGGACCGTGAACGGGCCCAGAACGGCCTCGTTCTTCTTGCCTGCACCCTTGTCCACCGTGAAGCGGGGCGCGTCACCAAAGCCGTCCGGCCGGTGTCCGGCCGGATCGTTCGACGCCCGGGCATCGGTGTTTAGCTGCCGGTCTGTCTGCTCGTTCATTCTGTTCTCCTTAGCGTGACAGCACCATGGACGGCGCCGTCTGATGGCAGGAACGCGCAGGACCGCAAGCGGCGCTGTCGCCTCCATCGGATCTGGCAACTTACTCCCAGCCTAGTCAAGTGCCGGACTGATCACTAGGTGACAAGCCGTGCGGGGCGGGCCGGGATTCAAGCCCTGACCTGCGGGTCGGCCGGTGCTGCCCCGGCAGGTCCCGGGGCGCCGCTCGGCGCATATTCGGCACCGTCCGCGGAGGCCTGTGAGACGCGCCACACATCACCTAATGCCCGGGTATAGGGTTATCGCGGAACAGCTTTGGCGGTGTTGCCGAGCCCATCAGCTGCCCCTTGCCGTCGCCAGCGCCGCGCGGCCGGAGGCGCCGGACGGAGCGCGGAAGCCCCGAGCACGGATCAATGAAGATGAGGTTAACCATGTCCCAGCAGACGCCCGGCACCACAACGGCCCAGTCGCCCGCTACAGCATTGTCCGCCGCACCGTCCGGCCAGGGCGACGCCTTCGAAAACCTGTCGCAGGAGAACCGCAGGTTCGCCCCTTCCGAGGAATTCGCGGCCAACGCCGTGGTCACGGCCGCGGAATACGCCGACGCCGGCACCGACCGGCCCGCGTTCTGGGCCCGGCAGGCCCGCGGGCTCTTGAGCTGGAGCAAGGACTTCACCCAGACCTTGGACTGGTCGAACCCGCCGTTCGCGAAGTGGTTCGTCGGCGGTGAGCTCAACGCCGCGTACAACGCGCTGGACCGCCACGTCGAGGCCGGCCGCGGCGATCGGGTCGCCATCCACTTCGAAGGCGAACCCGGCGACACCCGCACCTACACCTACGCGGAACTCACCGCCGAGGTCAAAAAAGCCGCCAACGCCTTTGAGGCGCTCGGCGTCGCCAAGGGCGACCGCGTGGCGGTGTACCTGCCGATGATCCCCGAGGCCGTGATCACGTTGCTGGCCTGCGCCAGGATCGGGGCGATCCATTCCGTGGTCTTCGGCGGCTTCTCCGCGGACGCGCTGCGGTCCCGGATCGACGACGCCGAAGCTAAGCTCGTCGTCACAGCCGACGGCACGTTCCGCCGCGGCAAGCCCAGCGCCCTCAAGCCGGCCGTGGACGAGGCATTATCCGGCGACGGAGATGGTGCCGGCCACACCGTGCAGAACGTCATTGTGGTCACCCGCACCGGGCAGGACGTGGCCTGGACCGAGGGCCGGGATCGCTCGTGGGCGGAGACCGTGGACGCCGCCTCCGCCGAGCACACCCCCGTCGGCCACGACGCCGAACACCCGCTCTTCATCCTCTACACCTCCGGCACCACAGGAAAGCCTAAGGGCATCCTGCACACCACCGGCGGCTACCTGACGCAGACCGCCTACACGCACCGGGCGGTCTTTGACCTGCACCCGGAGACCGATGTGTACTGGTGCACCGCCGACGTTGGATGGATCACCGGCCACTCCTACGTCGCGTACGCCCCGCTCATCAACGGCGCCACCCAGGTCATCTACGAAGGCACACCGGATTCCCCGCATCAGGGCCGCTGGTGGGAAATCGTGGAGAAGTACAAGGTCTCCATCCTCTACACCGCCCCGACCGCCATCCGGACGTTCATGAAGTGGGGCAAGGAAATCCCGGCCGGATATGACCTGTCCTCAATCCGGGTCCTGGGCTCCGTCGGCGAACCGATCAACCCCGAAGCCTGGATGTGGTACCGCGACGTGATCGGCGGCAACGCCGGCAAGAACGGAGAAAAGAAGGAACACCCCGCCCCGATCGTGGACACGTGGTGGCAGACCGAGACCGGGGCGCAGATGATCGCTCCGCTGCCCGGCGTGACCGCAGCCAAGCCCGGCTCGGCGCAGGTGCCGTTGCCCGGCATCGCCGTGGACGTCGTGGACGAACTCGGCGAATCCGTGCCGAACGGCCACGGCGGCTTCCTCGTGATCCGCGAGCCGTGGCCGTCCATGCTGCGCGGCATCTGGAATGACCCGGAACGGTTCAAGGAAACTTACTGGTCCCGGTTCGAAACCATGTACTTCGCCGGCGACGGCGCCAAAAAGGACAACGACGGCGACATCTGGCTACTGGGCCGGGTCGATGACGTGATGAACATTTCCGGGCACCGGCTCTCCACCGCCGAAATTGAATCCGCCCTTGTCTCCCACCCGTCCGTGGCCGAGGCCGCCGTCGTGGGCGCCGCGGACGAGACGACCGGCCAGGCCATCGTCGCGTTTGTGATCCTGCGTGCGGACGCCGTCGATTCCGGCGACGCGACCGTCACCGAACTCCGCAACCACGTCGGCAAGGAAATCGGCCCGATCGCCAAACCCAAGACCATCCTGGTGGTGCCGGAACTCCCCAAGACCCGGTCCGGCAAGATCATGCGCCGCCTGCTCAAAGACGTCGCGGAAGGCCGCGAAGTCGGTGACGCCTCGACGCTGGCGGACAACACTGTGATGGCCCAGATCGCACAGTCCCTGCGGCGGTAACGATCCATCCGTCCTGCGGACGGAACAGGGCCCGGGGCGGCCGCTGCCGGTCGGTGGCCGCCCCGTGATCCCTGGTCAGTGCCGGAAGCGGCGCTCCTTGTGCGCGCCGTGGCCGCGGGCCTGCACGACGACGACTTCGAAGTCCTTCGCGTCGGGCACGCCGAATTTTGCGTTCACCGCGGCGATTCTGTTACCGAAGAGGGCCGCCGTCGTCGGGACCTGGAAGTCCGGGCTCGTGATGATCTCTTTGACGGTCCCGGCGGAGAGTCCGCGGTCGAGCTGGATGCGGCTGATCTGATTGAGCCGGTTCTGGACCGCCCACAGCGTCCTGCCCCGCAGTACGATGCCGTCCACGTTGGGCAGGTCCAGGTCCTCGATGCGTGCGCTGGCACCGGTGCGGGCGTCAACGGTATACACCGACTCCTTGGCCGAGTGCGCCACGATCAGGGTCCGTCCGCCGGCGGCGGCGGCGATCCCGTTGAGGTTGAACAGGCCCGGGGTTTCGGCGGCCGGTCCGGTCAGCGTCAGGGTCCGGACCGGGCCGGTCTTGCCGTCGTCATCGACCGGGAGGAAGTAGAGCTCGCCGCGGACGGAATTGGTGAACCAGGCCCCGGCCCGGGTCACGGCGACGTCGTTGATGAAAGCCGGCTGGTCCGCCGTGGGCTGCGCGAGCTGGTAGTCCGCGACGGCGGCGCCGGTGCCGGCGTCGTAGACGTACGCTTGCCCGGTGGGGCCCCCGGCGACAAAGAGCAGATTGCGGCGTTTATCGACCTTCATCCCCACCGCGGAACGGCCCTCGGGTGCGGTGATGAATTTTTCGGCCGTGCCCTTGCGCAGGTCGCCGCGGAAGATGTCGCCGCGGATCAGGTCGCCGGCGAAGAATGTGCTGCCGCGGCCCGCCGCGATGCCTTCCGCCCCGGCCGCGCCCGGCAACGGGATCACCTTCGACGTCTCAGCTGCCGGGCGGGTTTCCGCCGGTGCGCCGCGTTGGCTCTCCGCGCGCGGCTGCGCGAATGCATTCTGCCCGGGGACCAGCAGTGCGGTGAGCAGAACCGCTCCGGCGGCAGCACGCAGCATCTTAAGGCCGGGTTTCCGCCGGCTGGAGCTGGTGGACGGTCTGGAATTGGTGGATGGTGTGGATAGTGCAGTCATGACGAAAGCTCCTTCCGGGGACCCGCGTGAGCCCGCGCGGACGCCGCGGAGAACTCCACGCAAAACTTCCCTCACTGCAACCAACGCCCGTACCGGCCGGCCGGTTCCCGGTTCCCGGTTCCCCGTGCCGGCACCCGGGGGCCGTGCAAGGATGAATCATGACCGAGTCGTGTGACGTGTTGGTGATTGGTGCCGGGCTTGCCGGGTTGCAGTGCGCCCGGGAGCTGCAGGCCGCTGGACGGGACGTGCGTGTCTGGGAGTCCTCCGATGACGTCGGCGGCAGGATCCGCACGGACAGCGTCGACGGGTTCCTGGTGGACCGGGGCTTTCAGGTGCTAAACCCGGCGTATCCGGCGGTCCGCCGTTTCGCTGATCTCGATGCCTTGCAGATGCAACCGCTCGGGGCCGGGATCGGCGTGCGGCTCGATGCCGGCCTGGAGGTGCTCGCCCACCCGCTGCGCGAGCCGGGGCTGATCGCCGCAACGCTGCGCAGCGGCATCCTCACGCCCGCCAGCACCCTGGCCGCCCTGCGCTGGGCGGCACCGGCGGTGCTGGGTCAGCGCCGGCCCGGCCGCGACACGAGCCTCACGGCCGCTCTGGACCGCGCCGGGCTCACGGGCCGGCTGCGCCGCGTCGTGGAGCAGTTCCTCGCCGGTGTGCTGTTGGAGGACGACGGCGGCACCTCCAACGGCTTCGCGCTCTCGCTGCTGCGGTACTTCGCGCTGGGGGTTCCGGGGCTGCCGCGGGCGGGCATGCAGGCACTGCCGCGCCAGCTCGCCGCCGGGCTCGCCCGTCCGGTCGAGACGGGCCGGCGGGTGGAGCGGATAACCCGGGGAGCAACCGCGGCCGTGGCGCACTCGGCCGGCGGGAGCATCCGGGCAGGGGACGTGGTGGTGGCAGCAGATCCGGTGGCGGCCGGAGCGCTGACCGACGTCACCGCGCCCGCCATGAAGGGCGTTGTCACCTTCTGGTACGCCGCTGACACCGCGCCGACGCCGCTGCGGATGCTGTGCGTGGACGGCCGCTCCGCGCCGGGCCCCTTGGTCAACACGGCCGTGATTTCCAACTCCGCCTCCAGCTATGCCCCGGCCGGCCGGCACTTGATCCAGGCCTCGGCCCTGGCCGGGCCTGGCCGGACCGGGCCTGCCGAGTCCGATGCGCGGCGCCACGCGGGTGAGATTTTCGGCGCCCCGGCGGGCGACTGGCAGCTGCTGGCCCGGCACGAGGTCCTGCAGGCCCTGCCGGTCCAGCCGCCGCCGCTGAATCCGCGCCGGCCGCTCCGGCTCGCGCCCGGCCTTTTCGTTTGCGGCGACCACCGCGACACCGCCTCGATCCAGGGCGCGCTTGAGAGCGGCCACCGGGCCGCCCGCGAGGTCCTTGGCCCGCGCCCGTGATGTTCTCCGTCTCCCGGCATTACGGCGTCCCGTCCGAAGCGGCCTGGCGGCTCTTGGCCGACACCGGACACTGGCCGGACTGGGGTCCGTCCGTCCGGTCCGCGGCGCTGGATACCGCCCGGCTCGGGCCCGGCAGTTCCGGCACGGTGCGCACCGTTTTCGGCTTCCGGCTGCCGTTCCGGGTGACTTCCTTCGAGCCCGGCCGCTATTGGGCGTGGTCAGTTGCCGGGGTTCCGGCCACCGGCCACCGCGTCACCCCGGAGACCGGCGGCTGCCGCGTCTCGTTCACCGTGCCGTGGTGGGCACCGGCCTACCTGGCTGTTTGTTACGTGGCGCTGCGGCGCCTTGACCGGCTCCTCGCAGCGTACCGGCCTGTCAGCGGCCCGGCACGGGCGCAGCGGTACCGGCTGCCATGTGGTCAGCGGCCGCGGTGGAAGGCAGCGGCCGCGGCCGCGGTCAGCCAACGGGCCGGCCGGGCGCCCGGACGCGGTACATTGGCTGGCATGAGTGAAGCCATCCCCGCCGGCATCGGCCGAGGCACCATCCTGGTGCTGAACGGACCCAACCTGAACCTGCTCGGCACGCGTGAACCCGAGAAGTACGGCACCGCGACGCTGGCCGACGTCGAGCAACTCGCCAAGGACGCCGGCGCCGCCCATGGCCTGGACGTGGAGTGCTTCCAGTCCAACCACGAAGGAGCCCTCGTGGACGCCATTCACGCCGCGCGCGGCAAGGCCGTCGGGGTCGTCCTGAACGCCGGGGCCTACACCCATACGTCCATAGCTCTCCGGGATGCCATCTCCGCGGTCCAGATACCCGCCGTGGAAGTGCACATCACCAATGTCCACGCCCGCGAAGAGTTCCGCCACCACTCCTACCTGTCAGGCGTCAGCAAGGCCGTGATCGCCGGGGCCGGAATCATGGGCTACCGGTTCGCGGTGGAATACCTCGCCGGGCTGCACACGGACCGGGACTGAGCATGTCCCCCGCGGAACCCGTTGCCGGGCCCGCCGGGGCGCCCAGCAATGCCGGGTCCTCGGGAACCGCGGACTGGTACCGGCACTTCGGCACCGTGGATGCGCCCGGATCCTCCGCCTGCTACGCGGAATGGTCCATGGCCATCGCCGCGGATCCGGAACTGATCCTGCGGATCGAACAGTGGCCGCATCACAAGCGCCAGCCGCTGCTGATGCTCGCAGCGGCCCGGTTCCTCGGCGCGGAGATCAGCCCCTACCCGGAATTCCGGGCGTTCCTGGATGCGCACTGGGCCGACGTGTCCCGGATCGTGCTCTCGCGGGCCACCCAGACCAATGAGGTCGGGCGCTGCGCCACATTGCTGCCGTCCCTCGCCCAGATCGCCGCCGCCGAAGGCCGGCCGCTCGCGCTCCTCGAAGTCGGCGCCTCGGCGGGGCTCAACCTGTTCCCGGACCGCTACGGTTATGCGTTCGACGCCGGCGGGAGCCAGGTGGCCAGGATCGATCCAGCCGGCGCTCCGGCGGGAGGATTCCCCGTCCTGCGCTGCGTGGTGTCCGGTCCGGTCCCGGTTCCTGACCGGGTGCCCCCGGTTGTGTGGCGGGCCGGCATCGACCTGCATCCGCTTGACGTCCACAATGCCGGCGACGTCGCCTGGCTCGAGGCACTGATCTGGCCGGAGCAGGACTTCCGGCGGGAACGGCTGCGCCAGGCGATCAGCATCGCCAAGGAGCATCCGCCGCTACTCGTGGCCGGTGACCTCAATGTCCGGCTGGAGGAAGTTGCCGCCCAGGCTCCGGCGGACGCGGCCCTGGTGGTCTTCCACAGCGCGGTGATGCCCTACCTCGATGCCGGAAACCGGACACGTTTCCGCGCCGCCGTCGCGCGGCTCGCTGCCGGCTGCGGCTGTCATTGGCTATCCAACGAGGGCCACGGGGTGCTGATGCAGGCGGACGGCTCCGCGGTGGTCCCGGAGATGGATCCCGACCGGCTCCGCGGACGGTTCCTGTTGCTGCACAACGGCCGCCCGACGGCCATCACCGGCCCGCACGGCCAGAGCCTGGAGTGGCTGTAGCGGCTATTTTCTGATGCACTGCCCGGAGGAGACGGCGTTTCCCAGGCCCGGGGCCTGGGCGACAACCGGTCCCAGATCCTGCATGGTGACCGCGAAACCCTGGGCGGACTCCGACGTGGCCTTTGCGAAGATCACTCCGGCCACCTGCCCGTCCATTGTCAGCAGCGGCCCGCCTGAGTTGCCGGGCTGGACGTCGCCGGCCAACCGGTAGACGTCCGCCGGCGCGGGGTTCTGGCCGTAGATATCCGGTACCAGAACCGTCGCGATGTCCTGCACCGTGGCCGGCTTGGACTGGAACGGACCGCCGTGCGGGTACCCGGCGAACGCGGCCGGGCTGCCGGCGGGCAGGTCGGGGCTGAGCGCCAGCGGCTCTGTCTGGAGGCCGTTCACGGCCAGGACGGCAAGGTCGTGGCGGGTATCGAAGTAGACCACCCGGCCCGGGAGCGCTCCGCCGCCGGGCATTTCCACGACAGGCTCCGTGACCCCCGCGACCACGTGGGCATTCGTCACCACGCGCCCCGGTGACACCACGAACCCGGTGCCCGTCTGGTTCTGGCCGCATTGATAGGCCGTGCCGGCGATCTTCAGCACCGACGACGCCGCCGTATTCAGCGCCGGCGTATCCGTGCTGGTGTTCGGGATGGCCACCGGCAGGTCCTGGCCGAAACCGTCCAGGAGGGTCGGGATCCCTTCGCCGATGACTGCCGACCGCAACTGGGCCATCGACGTCTTCACCGGCGTCGGCGTCATTCCGTCGATGAGCCGGATGACCTTCGATTCGGCAAGCTGCCGGGAGACGACCGGAACGCCCAGGCTGCCGATGCTGAACGCCAGCATCGACATCACGAGGGCGGACACCACCACGTTGACGCCCCCGCCTGCCAGGCGGTCTGCGCGGCGCAGGTGGCGTATCCGCACCGCGCCCCTGACGGATCGTCCGATCATGGTACCCAGGCCGTGGCCGAGCATCATCAGGACGACGGCGGTTCCCAGAATGGCCGTCAGCCGCCAGCCGCTGTCACTGACGAGTCCGCTGACGATGGGGACGGAAACGAAGGCGGCCATCGCGCCTGCGGCGAATCCGGCGACGCCGCCTACCGTGACCAGGAAGCCGTTGCGCAATCCGTGGATCAGGTAGGACACGAGCATCAACGTCAACACCAGGTCCAAAATGGTCAAGCCGAACACCGTGCTCCTTATAGAATATTACTGCCCGATTCTACCGGTGCAGGCTGACAGTTTCCCGAGCCCGGTCCCGCGTCCGGCGCGCGCGGGGGCTCTCGTATGCCAATTGCGTCACAGAAGCGCCAAAATTCTGAAACAATGACGGAAGCGCCCCAGCCGAAACAGTTAGTCAGGAGATTTCATGGATATCGAGGTATTGCGCCGCGCACCATTGTTCGCCACGCTCGACGACGAGGCGTTCCGTCTGCTGACGGACGAACTCACCGAGGTGGACCTCTCACGCGGAGCCTCGGTATTCCGGGAAGGCGATCAGGGCGACCAGCTGTACTTCATTGTCTCCGGCAAGGTCAAGCTCGGCCGCACGTCACCGGACGGCCGCGAGTCGTTGCTGGCCATCCTCGGCCCGGGCGAGCTTTTCGGCGAAATGGCGCTGTTTGATCCGAGCCCTCGTACGGCCACGGCCACGGCCGTTTCGGAGACCCGCCTGGCCGGCCTGAAGAACGAGAGCCTCAACGGTCTGCTGCGCACGCGTCCGGAGGTTTCCGCCCAGCTGCTGCAGGCCCTGGCGCGCCGCCTGCGCCGGACCAACGATTCCCTCTCCGACCTTGTCTTCTCCGACGTCCCCGGCCGTGTCGCCAAGGCACTCCTGGATCTGGCCGACCGGTTCGGCCGCCCCGCGACCGACGGCGTCCTGGTGGCCCACGAGCTCACCCAGGAAGAACTGGCCCAGCTGGTCGGCGCCTCGCGCGAAACGGTCAACAAGGCCCTCGCCGAATTTGTCCAGCGCGGCTGGCTGCGGCTCGAGGCCCGCGCCGTTGTCATTCTCGACATGCAGCGCCTGCGCCAGCGCTCCCGCTAGAACCCGGGCAGCAGCCCACACGCCGAAGGCCGGTTCCGTCCAGGGAGCCGGCCTTCGGTATTTTTTGCGCCGTTTCCCGCGGGACATGCTCAGTCTTGGCGGGACATGCTCAGTCTTAGGAGCGGCGAGTGGGCACAATGACATCATGTCCATCCGCCCGTCCCAGGGCGGGGCATGTCCCGCGCACCGTCCCGTGAATCAGCGTTCGCGCTGGGGTTCGCCGGCCACCGTCTTGGCCGCCTCGACTTCGAGCATGAGCCGGCCGTCTTCCTCGACGAGCCGTGGCTGATAGACATGGGCCTTGCGCTTGTAGCTGAGGTAGGCGATACAGCCGTTGGCCGAAGCCATCTTCTCGAGCATGATCTCCGACCCGGGCACCAGAAGCTGGCCGAGCGTCCGCCCGACCGTGTTCTCCTGGCCGACCTCATCGCCGAGCGCCGTGGTGTCGCGTTCATTGATGACGTTGCGGGCGCACACCCACCGGCCCCACACGCCCTTGCTCTCAAGCAGTGACGGCTGCTGGTTCACCGGCTGCGTGGCCGCGAAATACCGGGTATTGAACCGACGGTGCGCAAAGTCCGGGCTTAGCCAGTTCACCAGCGGCCTGAGCAGGTCGGTGCGCACCGAGAGCCCGCGTTTGGCCAGGACGTCGGTGAAGGTCTTTTCCTGGTCCGCGACGGCCACCCTGGCCCGCATCCATTCGGCGCTGGAGGTCCCTTCCACCGTGGTGGACAGATCCGGGCCGGCCAGCAGGATGCCGGTCTCCTCGAACAGTTCGCGGACGGCCCCGATCACGTGCCGGCGGACCAGCCCGATGTCGCCCGTCCCCAGCTGTTCGGCCCAGTGCTGGGGCGAAGGGCCAAGCCAGCCGACGGCGTCGTCGTCCGAGGCCTCCAGCGAACCGCCGGGGAAAGCGAGGATGCCCAGCGGCGATGACCCCGGGCGGTACCCGAGCCAGGTCTCCAGACCGGTCGGCGAATCCCGCAGCAGGACGACGGAAGAAGCAAACCGGGGGGCGCGCGGCGTGCGTTCCCCGTGTTCCAGCCAACTGCGTGCCGCCCCTTCGAGATCTTCGGGAAGAGCGAACAAACGGCGTGCTAAGTGAGGCAAGGAGGTACCCGGACCTTACGCGAATTCGGCGATCAGTTCGACTTCGACGGGAGAGTCGAGCGGCAGAACTGCGACGCCGACGGCGGACCGGGCGTGCTGGCCGGCGTCGCCCAGGACCTTGCCGAGAAGTTCAGAGGCGCCGTTGATGACGCCGGGCTGGCCGGTGAAGGACGGGTCGGAAGCGACGAAGCCGACGACCTTGACGATCCGGGTAATGCGGTCGAGGTCGCCGATGACGCTCTTGATTGCGGCCAGGGCGTTGACGGCGCACACGGCGGCATAGTCCTTGGCCGCTTCCGGCGACACCGTGGGCTCGTCGGAAGCCGCCTCCGTGCCGGTGGAGACCTTGCCGGTGGCCTCGAGCCGGCCGCCGATGAACGGCAGCTGCCCGGACGTGTAGACGTGGTTGCCGGAGATCACCGCGGGAACGTAGGCAGCCACCGGGGCTGCCACCTCGGGCAGGGTCAGGCCCAGTTCGGCCAGCCGCTGCTCGACGGCCGACGGGCCCACCGCCGTGCCGGCGTTCGCGGAGCCGCTTTCGGCGGTGTTTTCGGAGCTTTCGGGCGAGGCGGGCGCGGCTGCTGCTGGGGTGCTCATGGCTACTGCTTCTCCCGCTTCAGGTAGGCAACCAGACCGTTTCCATCCGGTCCTGTGATTACTTGTACAAGCTCCCATCCGTCTTCGCCCCACTGATCCAGGATCTGCTTGGTGGCGTGGATGATGAGCGGAATCGTGGCGTACTCCCATTTGGTCATGAGCTAAAGACTAGTCCTTGCCGGTAAAGTGGAAAACATGGCGACTGGCAAGAACCCTTTATTCGACACTGCCACCACTCTCGGAAAGCTCATACTTTTCCTTGGCGTGAGCAGTATTTGTGGTGTCCTCGTGGCAGGGCTCCTGGTCCCGGCGGCTGCCGTTTCCGGCAGCGCCGCCAGCGGATCCATCCAATTCTTTGACACCCTGCCGGCGGAGCTGAAGGTTGAGCCGCCCAGCCAGTCGACCACGATTCTGGCATCTGACGGCAGTGTGATCGCCAACCTGTATGCCGAGAACCGCACCCGTGTGTCGCTCGATGAGATGTCGCCGTACATCAAGGACGCGGTCATCGCGATCGAGGACACCCGCTTCTACGAGCACGGCGGCGTGGACACCACGGGCATCCTGCGTGCCCTGATCAGCACCGCACGGGGCAACCGGCAGGGCGCCTCGACCATCACGCAGCAGTACGTGAACAACGTCATCAACTCTTCCCTGGAGGCCGAGGGCAAGAGCGACCAGGTTCTGCTCAACGGTGTCAACAAGGGCGTCGGGGACAAGCTCCGCGAAATGAAGCTGGCCATCGCGCTGGAGAAAGAGTTCAGCAAGGAGCAGATCCTTGAGGGCTACCTGAACATCGTGTTCTTCAACCGGGACGCCTACGGGATTGAGGCAGCCTCCAAGTTCTTCTTCAGCACCACCGCCAAAGACCTGACCCTGCCGCAGGCTGCCCTGCTGGCCGGCCTCGTGAACAGCCCGTCGTTCTACGACCCCATCACGAACCCGGACAACGCCAAGACCCGGCGCGACCTGGTGCTCGGCGCCATGGTCGGCCAGGGCAAAATCACCCAGGCCGACTACGAGGCGGCCGTGGCGGCCCCGGTGGAAACCAACGTCACCCCGGCCCGCCAGGGCTGCGCGTATTCGCCGATCGCGCCGTACTTCTGCGACTACGTCCTGCACCTGCTCCTCAATGATCCTGCCTATGGCGAAGACGCCGCTGAACGTGAACGGAAGATCTTCCGCGGCGGCCTGACCATCAAGACCACCCTGGATCCCAACGCCCAGACGGTCGCCCGGGAACAGGTCAACGGCTCGGCGGGCGAGAACCCGGACAAGTGGGGCGCCTCGCTGGTGTCCGTGCAGCCCGGGAGCGGCAAGATCGTGGCCATGGCGCAGAACACCGTCTGGCTTCCCGAAGAGGGCAAGTTCAACCAGACCCAGAACTTCAACGTTGACAGCCTGGATGCCCGGGGCAACGACCTCAACGGCCTCGGCGGGTTCCAGCCCGGCTCCACCATGAAACCCTTCACGTTCGCCCAGTGGCTCAACGAGGGCAAGTCCATGAACACCCTGCTGAACGGCGCCGTCCGGCGGTATCCGCAGAACTACCCGTGGCGGAACACCTGCCCGGCGCCCACCATCGGCTCGTATGACGCCAGCAATGGCGGCAAGGACCTGCAGAACGCCGAAGAGGGCTACTACAAATACATGTCCGTTGTGGACGGCCTGGCGAACTCCATCAACACCATCACCTTCGCCACCGCCGCCCAGGTGGACCTGTGCGGAATCCAGAAGATCGTGGACGCCGTCGGCATCCACGGCGGCCTGCCGACCGCCGAGGACCCCAACCCGCAGGTGCCGATGACCACCCTCGGTAACCTCATCGGGTCCACCCAGACCTCGCCGCTGACCATGGCCAGCGCCTTCGCCACCTTCGCCAACGACGGCCGCTACTGCGAACCGATCGCCATCGAATCGGTCACGGACCACACCGGCCAGCAGCTCCCGGCCCAGACCGTCACCTGCAAGGACGCCATCAAGCCCGAGGTCGCCCGGGGTGTCGCCTACGCCATGCAGGAAGTGCTCAACCGCGGTTCCGGCGCCCTGATCCAGCCGCGGATCTCGACGCGGACCACGTTCCCGATCGCAGCCAAGACCGGCACCAATGACACCAACGGATCCACTTGGGTGGTGGGCTACACCTCCGGGCTGTCCACCGCCTCCTGGTTCGGCGACCCGCTCGACAACCAGGGCCGGCTCGGCCGGGACCTGACCATCAACGGGAAGTTCTACAGCGCCATTGACGGTTACATGATCGCCGGGCCGCAGTTCTCGAACTTCATGTCCGCAATCGCCCCGTCCTACGGCACCAACCCGTTCCCGGCGCCGCCGTCGAGCATGGTCAATGCCCCGTACACGCCGCCGCGCAAAACGACCCCGAAGACGGAGGCCTCAACGCCGGCGAAGTCAACGGAGAAGGACACCGAAACCGGCAACGACCCGGCCCCGCAGCCGACTGTCGCCCCGGAAGAGAAGAAGAACTAGCCGATGGGAGCGGCGGAAACCGCGGCAGGCCGGCTCCGGAGCATCGGGCGCGGCGTGGCCGTGACTGCGGCCCTCGGCGCCGCGGCGGGCGCCGCCGCGGCCGGATATGGCTTGTGGGAGAAGAACCAATTCGTCCTGCGCCGGGAATCCCTGGCCATCCTGCCGGCCGGGTCGGCGCCGTTCCGGCTCCTGCACCTCTCGGACATCCACTTCGTCCCGGGGCAGCGGCGCAAGGCCGAATGGCTGGCTTCCCTTGCGGAGCTGAAGCCGAACCTGGTGGTAAACACCGGCGACAACCTCAGCCATGCCAAGGCCATTGATCCGCTGCTGGCGGCCCTGCGCCCGCTGCTGGAGTTCCCGGGTGTGTTCGTTCCCGGCTCCAACGACTACTTCGGCCCGCGCCCGAAAAACCCCGCGTCATATTTGCTCGGGCCCTCGGGAAGCCGCCAGGAGGCGGTGCAGCTGGACTGGCCGCGGCTGCGGTCCGGCTTCGGCATGTCCGGCTGGGTGGACCTGACCAACCGGTGCCAGTCCATCGTGCTCAACGGGCTGCGCCTGGACTTCTCCGGCGTCGACGATCCGCACCTGGGCCTGGAACGGTACGCCGGCTGGCCCCGCGGCACCAAGGGCCGGGACGCGGACCCGCACCTGCGGATCGCCGTCGCCCATGCCCCCTATCAGCGGGTGCTGGACCATTTCACCGAGGACGGTGCCGACCTCCTGCTCGCCGGTCACACCCACGGCGGCCAGATCTGCCTCCCGGGCTACGGCGCACTTGTGACCAATTGTGATCTGCCCACCTGGCGGGCGAAGGGGCTCCACGACTGGAGCAGCAAGGGAATGACGACGCCGGTGAACGTCTCCGGCGGCATCGGCACGTCCCGTTTCGCCCCGGTCCGGATCGCGTGCAGGCCCGAGGCGGTCCTGCTCACCCTCACGCCCCGCGACTAACCTGCCCCGCCACTGGACATGCGCTCCCCTGCCGCGGACCAATGGACATAGTGGCAGGATGCCCACCCGTGAGGGCCACGAATGAGCATGTCCCTCTGCTGGTCCTGTGAAACGGGTCACCCGATGCCCTAGGGTAGTTGCTATGGGAAACTACCTGCGGTGGTTTCCGGTCCCTCAGGTTCGTCCAAGAAGCAGGCATGGCCAAGCAGAGTCCATTCTTCAGATCGATTAGCCGTCTCTATCCCCACGTCAGGCCGATCCTCCCCCGGCTCTTCCTGGGGCTGCTTTCGGCCCTGCTGGCGAGCCTCGTGGCGCTGGCCATTCCGCAGGTGCTGCGCGTGCTCATCAACGAATCCCTCCGGCCCGGGGCGAACGTGCAGGCGGTCTGGACCGCCGCGCTTGTGGTCCTGGGCCTGGGCGTCACCGAAGCCGCCCTGGTGGCATTGCGCCGGCAGTTCGTGATCAATCCCGCCACCACGGTGGAGACCCGGATGCGGGTATCCCTCTACGGCCAGCTGCAGGACCTCACGGTGTCCTTCCACGACCGCTGGGGCTCCGGGCAACTGCTCTCCCGGGCCATGACCGACTTGAACTTCCTGCGCCGCTGGATGGCCTTCGGCGCCATTATGCTCGTTGTCACCACGCTCACCGTCCTGATCGGCGTCGGGGTGATGTTCGCCATGAGCTGGCAGCTGGCGCTGATTTTCCTCGCCGCCGCCGTCCCGATCATGATCTACGGCTTCCGTTTCCGTACCCGTTTCAGCAAAGTCGCCCGCCGCAGCCAGGACCAGGCCGGGGACCTCGCCACCACGGTGGAGGAATCGGTGCACGGCATCAGGGTCCTGAAGGCCTTCGGCCGCAGCCGCGAGGCCCTGGAGAACTTCAACGAACAGGCGGAGGAACTCCGCCAGACCGAGATCGCCAAGGCCCGGCACCTGGCGGCCTTCAGCCTCGTCGTCACGCTGCTCCCGGAACTGGCCCTGGGGGGCGGGCTCGTCGTCGGCGTCCTCCTGGCCTCCAGCGGCGCCCTCGACGTCGGATCGCTCGTCGCGTTCTTCGCCACGGCGGCCGTCATCGCGGCACCCGTCGAGTTCTCCGGCATGCTGCTGGCCATGGCACTGACGGCCAAAGCCGCCGTGGACCGGCACTTCGAGGTAATGGACGCCGTCAACACGATCGCCAGCCCGGCGGAACCGCAACGTCCCGCACGACTCACCGGAGCCGTCAGTTTCCGCAACGCCACCTTCGCCTTCGAGGACGCCCCGGACAGGCCCGTCCTGAAAGACATCTCGCTCGAGATCAAGGCCGGCGAAACGATGGCCCTGGTCGGCACCACCGGCAGCGGAAAAAGCACCCTCCTGCAGCTGATCCCCCGGCTGTACGACGTCACGGCCGGCGCCATCACCATCGACGGCGTGGACCTGCGCCGGTTCGACCTCGAAGAGCTCCGCGGCATCGTCGCCGTGGCGTTCGAGGACACCACGTTGTTCTCGAGCTCGGTGCGGGACAACGTTCTGTTGGGCGCCCCGGTCCGCAGCGACGAGGCGCTGGCTGAGGCCCTCGACGTCGCCCAGGCACAGTTCGCCTACTCCCTGCCCGAGGGCCCGGACACCCTGATCGGGGAGGAAGGGCTCAGTCTCTCCGGCGGTCAGCGGCAGCGGATCGCTCTGGCCCGCGCCATCGCGGCCCGGCCCAGGGTGCTGGTCCTGGATGACCCGCTGTCCGCACTGGATGTCAACACGGAGGAACGGGTCGAGGCACGGCTGCGCGAGGTCCTGGCGGACACCACAACCCTGATTGTCGCCCACCGGCCCTCCACGGTGGCACTCGCCGACCGGGTGGCCCTGCTCCAGGACGGCCGGATCACGGCCGTCGGCACACACGTCCAGCTCCTGGCAGGCAATGCCCACTACCGCCACGTCATTGCCAGCCTCGATCCGGAACCACGGGACCTCGATTCAGAGCTCTCGGCGCTCGAGGAACGGACCGAAGGGATTTCCCGATGAGCACCACCTTCGGAACCGCCAACGAGGACAACGCGCACCTGAGCCGGTCGGAGAGCAGGACCGTCCGCCGGCGCTCGCTCGCGCTGCTGGGTTCCCTGATCCGGCCCGTTCGGCGCCGCTTCTGGCTGACAATTGCCGCCGTGGTGCTGTCCCAGGCCGCACGGGTGTCAGGGCCGGTCCTGATCGCCTTCGGGATCGACGGCGCCCTGCCTGCACTGCGCGCCGGCGACAACGGCCCGCTGGTCCTGACGGGTGCCGCGTACCTCACCGCGGCGCTCGCCACGGCCGGCCTGACCGCCCTGTACGTGACGTCCACGGCGAACCTGTCCCAGGCCATGCTGCTGGACCTCAGGGTCCGGGTGTTCCGGCACACCCAGCGGCTGAGCCTGGAATTCCACGAGAAGTACACCTCGGGCCGGATCATTGCCCGGCAGACCTCGGACCTGGAAGCGCTGCGCGAACTCCTCGACTCCGGCGTGAGCTCGCTCGCGTCGGGAGTGCTGTTCATGATCTTTACGGCCACGGCGGTCTTCGTGCTCGACTGGCGCAGCGGACTGCTCGTTCTCGGCGCGGCCGTGCCCATGCTCCTCCTGGCCCGCTGGTACCAGAAGCACTCCCAGATCGTATTTCGCGAGTCCCGCGTGGTCTCGGCCCGGCTGATCGTCCACTTCATCGAGACCATGACCGGAATCCGGGCCGTGAAGGCGTTCCGCAGGGAGCGCGAGAACGCCGCCCGTTACACCGAACTTGCCGAGGACTACCGCGCCGTCACGGTCCGCTCGATCAACCTCAGCGGCATCTTCCAGCCCGGCCTGGTCCTGATCGGCAATGTCTGCGTCGCCGTCGTCCTGCTTGTCGGCGGTTTCCGGGTGCTCGGCGGCGGACTCGAAGTGGGCGTCCTGCTCGCCCTGATGCTCTCCGCCAAGCGCTTCTTCCAGCCGGTGGACCAGATGGCGATGTTCTACAACTCCTTCCAGAGTGCGCAGGCGGCCCTGGAAAAAGTGTCCGGGCTCTTGGAGGAGGTCCCCACGGTCCGGCCGCCCGCGGCCCCGGTGGCGCTCACGGACGCCGCAGGAACCATCGACTTCGACGCCGTGGAGTTCCGCTACGGCGACGGCCCGGTCATCATCCCTGCCCTGGACCTGCACATCCCCGCCGGGCAGACCGTAGCCCTGGTGGGCGAGACGGGGGCCGGAAAGTCCACGCTCGCGAAGCTGATCGCGCGTTTCTACGACGTCAGCTCCGGCTCGGTCTCCCTCGACGGGGTGGACCTGCGCCGCCTCAGCACGGACGATCTGCGCCGCAACGTCGTGATGGTCACCCAGGAGGCGTTCCTGTTCAGCGGTTCCGTCGCGGACAACATCGCACTCGGCCGGCCCGGGGCATCCAGGGCCGAGATTGAGGACGCCGCCCGGGCCGTCGGTGCGCACGCGTTCATCACGGCCCTGCCCGAGGGCTACGACACCGACGTCAACAAACGCGGCGGCCGGGTCTCCGCCGGCCAGCGCCAGCTCATCAGTTTCGCCCGCGCCTTCCTGGCCCGGCCGGCGGTGCTGATACTCGACGAGGCCACTTCATCGCTGGACATCCCGTCGGAGCGGTTGGTCCAGAGCGGCCTCGCCGCCCTCCTGCGCGGCGCGCCGGACCACCCCCCGGGCCGGGCCGGGGCAAGCCGGGGCAGGGGGAGCAGCCGGACGGCCTTGATCATCGCGCACCGCCTTTCCACCGTGGAAACGGCCGACCGGGTCCTCGTGGTCCATGACGGGCGCATCGTCGAGGACGGTCCCCCGGCGGAACTGATCGGCGACGGCGGACGGTTCGCCCGGCTCCACGGCGCCTGGAAAGACTCCCTCGTCTGAGCCCTCGGGAGCCGATTTCACTTCCGCGCCGTTCTCAGATACTCTTGTGAAGTTGCTTTCACGGCAACGGATCGGGATGTGGCGCAGCTTGGTAGCGCGCGTCGTTCGGGACGACGAGGTCGCAGGTTCAAATCCTGTCATCCCGACCAATCAAAAAAGAGGGCCTTCCAGCTGGAAGGCCCTCTTTTTCTGTGTCGGCTTCTTTCGCATCAGCCCTGTCCGCCGGACGGACCGCCGGACGTCAGGAACGGCCCCGAGGCACGATGCCGCGGGGCCGCCAATCCCGGTTGGCCGGGGCTACATCGGATCCGGCCAGTTACCGACGCGCAGCGCCATCATCATCGGATCCGGCCAGTTGCCGACCGCCTGCGGGGCCTCCATCGGATCCGGCCAGTTACCGACCGCGGTGATGCCGGTCCCGTCGTTGGCCGCGACCGCGGAGAGAACAGTGGGAGCCGCTGCCCCGAATGCCAGTAGTGCCGCAAGAGCGGTGCCGGCTGCAATCTTCTTCAACATAAAGGTCCTCAATATGCGTAGATCCTTACCAAGTTAGCACTTCCCTTGTTGACATACATTGTAAAATGGTTTCCACAGAGACTGTCAAGCATTTAGTACAAAGAATGTCCGGAATTAGGAGGGCCCCGTGGGGAACGGTTTTGGGGAAAAGCTCCGCGCGGAACGGCTTGAACGGGGACTGACGCAGGCGGAACTCGGCCGCGATTTATACTCGCCCAGCTACATCTCGCTGCTGGAAACGGGCCGTCGCGAACCCACCGCAGACGTCATTGAAGAGCTCGCGCACCGGCTCGAGCTTGCCCCGAAGGCGCTTGAAGCCTGGAGCCAGCCCGTCTCCGCCAGCGATGCCGAATACGTCCTGGCGGGCCTGTACGCCCGCCAGGCCTGGGACCTGCGCGACTATTCAGTCGCGGCCGCGCACGCCGCCACCGCCGCTAAAATCGCACAGGAAGCCAAGAACACCAGCGCGTGGTGGAACATGACCTATATGCAGGCCGAGTGCCTGATCAAACAGGGCCTCTGGCAGGAGTGCAAGGACGTCATCCAGCACCTCCTTGCACACCCCATGGCCGCCGAGTCCGCGGGCCTGGGCGTGCGGGCCCGGCAAATGCTCGCGGCCGCCTCGCAGGGGCAGGGCCAGCTGACCGCCGCCGTCGAGCAGGCCCAGGAAGCGGTGCGGCTCGGCGCGGAGCTGCCGAAGGGTTCCACCATGATCATCGGCGCGCTCCGCGCGCTGATCGGCGCGCTGGCGGAGAGCGGACGGCTGGACGAGGCCTGGGACTACTGCCAGGCCATGAACGAGCAGGTTGATGACCATGCCATGCCGCAGCTCGCCGGCGAGGTGGCCTGGGTGATCGGCAACGTCGCGTTCATGCGCCACGATTACCCCGAAGGCGTCACGTACCACGAGCGTGCCGCCAGGCTGCTCTCCCCGGCCAACGACATCGACCTGTGGGCGCGGTTCAACAAGGCCTCGGCGGCCGTCCGGCTGTCTTCGGGCATTGTGGAACCCGAAACCCTCTCCTCCATCGAACGCGCCGAGCTGGCACTTTCCATTGTGGGCGGCAACCGCGCCGACGAGCTCGAGGTGGCGTTCATCCGGGCCCGCTGGCTCTACCTCACCGGCGACGTCATGGCCGCGGTCCAGAAGCTGCATGAAATCCATGCCGAGCGCGAGGTTCTGGCCCGGCACACGGCCGGGGAGGTCTCGCTGCTGCTCGGCAAAGCCCTGAAAGCCGCCGGGGAACCCGTCGAAGCCCTGGTCTACCTCGAGGAAGCACAGCAGGAATTCAGCTCGGCCGGAGCGGCCGACCGGGTCCAGCAGGCCATGGACGCCGTGCTGGAGATCCGCCTGGCCCAGCGCCGCGCGGCGGCCGCGGATGCGGCCACCGGCGCCTAGGTGTAGTTACCACGGAGGCCAGCGCCGCTCCGGCCGGCCCCCGGGTCAGGCGAACGAGCGGCCGGTGAGCTTTTCGTAGGCTTCCACGTAGCGGCTGCGGGTGCGGGCGACGACGTCGGCGGGGAGCGCCGGCGGCGGCGTATCCGAGGCCTTGTCCCAGCCGGATTCGGCGGACGTCAGCCAGTCGCGCACGTACTGCTTGTCGTAGGAGGGCTGGGCCTTCCCGGGTTCGTAGGTTGCGGCATCCCAGAACCGTGAGGAGTCGGGGGTCAGCACCTCATCGCCCAGGGTGATCACGCCGGTGGCGGCGTCGAAGCCGAACTCCACCTTGGTGTCGGCCAGGATGATGCCCCGGCTGCGGGCAATTTCTTCAGCCTTGGTGTAGATCTCCAGGGTCAACTCGCGCAGCCTGGCGGCGATGTCCACCCCTACGGCGTCGACGACGGCGTCATAGCTGATGTTCTCGTCATGCTCGCCGACCTCGGCCTTGGCCGACGGCGTGAAGATGGCCGCCTCGAGCCGGGAACCGTCCACGAGGCCTTCGGGCAGCGGGATGCTGCAGACGGTCTGCGACTGCCGGTACTCGACCAGCCCTGAGCCCGTCAGGTACCCGCGGGCAATGCACTCCACCGGGAACATGTCCAGCCGCTTGCAGATCATGGCACGGCCTTCGACCGCGGCGGGAACACCGCCCTCGACCGTCGCCGCAAGCACATGGTGTTCCACCCCGAGCTGTTCGAACCACCAGAGGCTGAGCTGGGTGAGGATCCGGCCCTTGTCCGGGATCTCGCTCGCCAGCACGTGGTCGTAGGCGCTGATGCGGTCGCTCGCCACAACCAGGACGCACTCCCGGCCGAAGCGCTCCGTGATGGATTCATCGACGGGGACATAAAGATCCCGGACCTTGCCGGAGTAGACGTGGGCCCAGCCCGGCAGATCGAGGGCGGGGATGTCCAGCCCGCCGGCCGGTACTGCGGGGACGTGCTCTGTCATGCTCATGCCTGTGCTTTCGTCGCGTGCGGAGCCCCGGGGGACGTCACCTTGATTTCACCGCGGGCGGCCTTGCGTCCGATGTCGGTGCGGAACTGGCCGCCGTCCAGCTGCACCAGTTCGACCCCGTCGTAGGCCCGTTCCCGGGCCTCGACCAGATCGCTGCCCAGCGCCACCACGGCGAGGACGCGGCCGCCGGCGGATACCACCTTGCCGTCCTCGTCGAGGCCCGTGCCGGCGTGGATGACGTGCACGTCCTGCAGCGCCTCGGCCTTCTTGAGGCCGCGGATCCGGTCGCCCGTGCGGGGAGTCCCGGGGTAGTTTTCTGCGGCGACAACGACGGCGACGGCGGTGTCCGGGGACCAGCGCAGCGGCTCTGCCGTGTCCAGCTCCCCCTTGGCGGCGGCCAGGAGCAGCCCGCCCAGGGGCGTCTTGAGCCGGGCCAGAACGGCCTGCGTCTCGGGGTCCCCGAAGCGGACGTTGAACTCGATGACGCGGGTACCGCGGGAGGTCAGCGCCAAACCGACGAACAGCACGCCGACGAACGGTGTTCCGCGGTGCGCCATCTGGGCGATGGTGGGCTGGGCCACCCGGTCGATGACTTCCTGCACGAGGCCTTCGGGGGCCCATTCCAGCGGCGTGTAGGCGCCCATGCCGCCGGTGTTGGGGCCTTCGTCATTGTCAAAGATGCGTTTGAAGTCCTGCGCCGGGGACAGCGCCACCGTGTTGGAGCCATCACAAAGAACGAACACGGAGACTTCGGGGCCGTCCAGGAATTCTTCGATCACGACGGTTCCGCCGGCGTCGAAGCAGGTTTGCGCGTGGGCGAGTGCTTCGTCACGGTCCGTGGTGACCACCACGCCCTTGCCGGCGGCGAGGCCGTCGTCCTTGACGACGTAGGGGGCGCCGAATGTGTCGAGGGCATCGGCGGCTTCCTCGGCGTTGGCTGCCACGAGGGCCATCGCGGTGGGCACGCCGGCTTCGGCCATGACTTCCTTGGCGAAGGCCTTGGAGGCTTCGAGCTGGGCCGCGGCCTTGCTGGGTCCGAAGACCGGGATGCCGGCGGCTCGCACGGCGTCGGAGACGCCCGCGGCGAGCGGGGCCTCGGGACCGACGACGACAAGGTCGACGGTGAGCCGCGTGGCCAGGGCCGCCACGGCGTCGGGGTCGTTCGCGTCGATGGCGTAAACGGGGACCAGTTGGCTGATGCCGGCGTTGCCGGGAGCCGCATACACCGCCGAAACGTTAGGGTCTGCAAGCAATGATCGGACAATGGCGTGTTCGCGGCCGCCGGGGCCGATGACAAGTACCTTCACAGTTTCCAAGGGTACGTGCTGCACCCCGCAGGCTCCTAAGCTGTGACCACTTGCGGATTGGATCAATCCGCGGAGCCGTTGTCTCCGAACACCGTTTATGAAGAAGCCCAGCACAGAGACCGCCAAGCGGTCGGCAGCTACCTCCGTTTTGGCGGCGGTGGCCGGCGTTGTCGCCGCCGCCGTCGTCCTTGCCGTCGCGGAACTGATCGGCGCCTTCTTCACGGCGCGGGCGACACCGCTGATCGCTCTCGGCTCGACCTTTATCGACTTCACTCCCCCGTGGTTGAAGGACTTTGCGATCGCCACGTTCGGGACCAACGACAAATTGGCCCTGTTCGTCGGCATGGGCGTGACCATCCTGCTGCTCGCGTGCGTGCTGGGCATTGCCGCCTACCGCAAGTGGGCGCTCGGCGTTGCCGGCGTGCTGGTCATGGGTGCAATCATCATCGCCAGCGTGGTCACGCGTGCCGGCGTGAAACCGATTGACGCCATTCCTACCGTGGTTGGTACCCTCGCGGGCCTGATCGTGCTGCGGCTGCTCATCACCCGGCTGTGGCGGATGGCGGTGTGGCCAGATTCGGCCGCCGACGTCGCCGCGAAGGAACCGGAGCGACCCGCCAGCAGCCGCCGGGCCTTCTTCGCAGTCAGCGGCGTGACGGCGCTCGCGTCGGTCGTCGCCGCGACCGGCGGACGGATGCTGAGCGCGGCCCGCAGCAATGTCGCACAGGCCCGGGAGAGCCTCCGGCTGCCGTCCCCCGCCAAGGCCGCTGCGGCGGTGCCTGCCGGGGTCCAGTCCGCCGCCGAGGGCGTCACGCCGTGGCTGACGCCGAATACGGATTTCTACCGGATCGATACGGCCCTCAGCGTCCCGGAGATCAACGCCCAGGACTGGGAACTGCGTATCCACGGCATGGTGGAGCAGGAGGTCACGCTCACCTTCCAGGATCTCCTCGATGCGCAGCTGCTCGAATCGCATGTGACGCTGACCTGTGTGTCCAACCCGGTCGGCGGCAACCTGGCCGGCAACGCCAAATGGCTGGGCATGCCCATCCGGGACGTCTTGAAAATGGCCCGGCCCACGAACGGTGCGGACATGGTCCTGTCCACCTCCATCGACGGCTTCAGCGCCTCCACCCCGCTCGAGGTGCTGCAGGATGACCGCGACGCCATGCTGGCCATCGGCATGAACGGGGAGCCGCTGCCGCTCGAGCACGGCTACCCGGTGCGCATGGTGGTGCCTGGCCTGTACGGCTTCGTCTCGGCCACCAAATGGGTGGTGGACCTGGAGGTCACCCGGTTCGAAGACAAGCAGGCGTACTGGACCCAGCGCGACTGGTCCGAACGCGGGCCGATCAAGACCATGGCCCGGGTTGAAGTGCCTAAATCCTTCGCCAAGGTGGCCGCCGGCAAGGTTGCGATCGGCGGCACGGCGTGGGCCCAGACCCGCGGCATCGACAAGGTCGAGGTGCAGATCGATAACGGTCCCTGGACCGAGGCCGTCCTTGCCACCGAAGCGTCGGTCATCACGTGGCGGCAGTGGTCCTATGAATGGGACGCGACCCCGGGCCCGCACTACATCAAGGTCCGTGCGACCGACGGCACCGGCGAAGTGCAGACCGACAAGCGTGCGGATCCTGTCCCCGACGGGGCCTCGGGCTGGCAGTCGGTAGCGGTGACCGTGGAATAACCGGGCGATCGCCGCCGGGCACCATACACTGGCTCCATGCCCCTGAATTCGCATGCGACCTTTACCGTCGATTCCGCCGTCGAGCTCGCGGTCGTCGAACGCAATGGATTCGTCGAATCCCGCCATATCGGCTCCGCCGTCGTGATGGCGGCCGACGGCACAGTGGTCACGGAGCTCGGCGACATCAACGCCCCGGTGTTTGCCCGCTCCACCCTCAAGCCCCTGCAGGCCCTGGCCTCGATGCAGGCGGGCGTGCCGCTGCGCGGCGCCCAGGTGGCCATCGCGTGCGGCAGCCACGCCGGATCCCTCGACCACATGGATGTCGTGGCAGGGATGCTCAAGGCGGCCGGCGTCAGTGAGGACCACCTGCACTGCCCTGCCGCCTGGCCCGAGGACGAGGACGCACGGAACTGGCTTGTCCGGGCCGGCCGGCCAAAGTCCAAACTGGCGTTCAACTGCTCCGGCAAGCACGCGGCGTTCCTCTGGGCCTGTACCGAGAACGGCTGGGACACCCGCAGCTACCTGGAGCCGAACCATCCGCTGCAGCAGCGGATCCGCGCCGTGATTGAGGAGTACACCGGCGAAGGAATCGCGCATCTTGCCATCGACGGATGCGGCGCCCCCGTCGCGGCTGTTTCCCTGACCGGGCTCGCCCGGGCGTATTCGAAGATCGCTAAGGCCCCCGGGGACAAGAACTCCAATGCCCGCGCCGCCACCATCGCCACGTCCATGCTGGACTACCCGTGGGCCGTCCAAGGGCACGGGCAAGCCAACACCATCGTGATGGAAGAGCTGGGTATCCTGGCCAAGATCGGCGCGGAGGGCGTGCTGGTGATGGCCACCCGGCAAGGCGTCTCTCTCGCTATCAAGATCCTCGACGGCAACGTCCGGGCCGCGTCGCTCGTCGGACTGACACTCCTCGCGGCCTCCGGTGCCGTCGACATCCCCGAAGTCTCGTCGGTGCTGGAGAAGGTTGTTGAACCCGTGCTGGGCGGCGGCAGGCCGGTTGGCAAGATCCGACTCGGACGCGCCATCTCGGCGTTGTTGGTCTGACCGTGGCGGTCGCGCGGCGCCGGATCGACGTCGAGGAAGGCCGGGCCGCCCTGGCCGCCTGGCTTGCCGCCAATCCTCCCGCGCCCGGCGGCGCCGGAGCAGCCACAGTGCCGCGTACGACGCTGGCGACGGCGGTGCGGTACACGCTGGAGGAAGTCACGGCGCGGGCGCCCGGCAACTCCGTGGAAGTCCGCGTTCCGCCGTTCGGCGTGACGCAGTGCGTCGAGGGACCCCGGCACACGCGCGGCACACCCCCCAATGTCATCGAGTGCGACGCCGAGACCTGGCTGGCGATGATCGCCGGCAGGCTGAGCTGGGCCGACGCCGTCGATACCGGCAAGGTTGCCGCCTCCGGACTCCGCGCGGACCTGTCCGGCCTGCTGCCGCTCTGACATGGCGACCACGGCCGGCGATGCCCTGCTGGCGTATCTCCGCGCACAGCACAACGAACTGCTCCGGCATGCCCCGGGCGCCCGGGCCGGCACCCCGGAATCGATTCACCAGGCCCGGGTGGCGGTCCGGCGCCTGAGGTCCCTGCTGGCCACGACGCGGTCGCTGTTCGACGACGGCGCCGTCCGGGACCTCCGCAGTGAACTGCGCTGGCTCTCGGCGGCACTGGGTGCCGCCCGCGACCCCTGGGTCGCGGCAACCCGGCTCGCGGAACTGCTCGCGGCCGAACCCCGCGACCTGGCTCCCGGGAAGGCCGCCGCCCTGATCGGCGCGGAGCTGGAGGCGTTGACCGCGACCGGCCGCGCCACGGCCCGCACGGCGCTGGACAGCGAGCGGTACGCAGAGCTGCTGGCACGGATGGGAAGGCTGTGCGCCGCTCCCCCATTCGCAGCAAAGGCGTCCGGAAGACCACGCAAGACGTTCCGGAAACTGCTGGCCCGGGATGAGGCGCGCCTCAGACGTGCGGTGCAGCGACTCCCCCGCCCGGCAGGTCCGCTGCCGGGTCAGGACGCTGCCGCCGGGCCGTCTGCGGGACTTCCCATCAGTTCCGCGACCCGGGACGGGGGCCTCCATGAGGTCCGCAAGGCAGCGAAGCGTCTGCGGTATGCGGCAGAGTTCGTCGTTGAATACGGCACGGGCGGCGGCCGGAAGCGCAGCAGAAGAGTCAGCCAGGCCGAGCGCACGGCGGCCGCTGCACGGGGGATTCAGGCAATCCTCGGCCAGCACCAGGACAGTGTGGTGGCCCGGGCACTATTGCGCGATCTCGCTGTCGCAGCGGGCAAGGACGGATCAACCGGCTTCACGCTCGGCCGGTTGCATGCCCGCGAAGAACAGCTCGCGGTCCTGACGGAGGCAGAATTCATAAAGGCCTGGAAGGATTTCCCTGCCGCCCGATGACCTTTTGCCGATGACCTGGTACCGGCGGCCGCTCGGCTCCGGTCAGCCGGAGTCGGAGCCGGCGCGGATATTCTGCGCGGTGCTGCGGTCCCGGATCAGGCCCGTCCCGGCGATTTCGCGGGCCTCGGCCACACCGGCCACGGCTGCCTTCTTGGTGGGAAACCTCACTGACACGGCCATCAGGGTCCCGGCGGCGTCGACCATCCGGATTCGGTAGCCGCCGTCGGACGCGTCCACGAGCTCAAAGTATCCAGCCATTGCACACTCCTTACCCTGGGTACCCCGCGTGCGGGTATTAGTAAGTGTACTTATTGAACGAGCGGTCTGCCACTCGCTATTCCGCAACGCGCACGCCCGGCGCCGCCAACCGGTCAGGTCCAGGTCAGTTCCATACTGTCGAATCCGCTGCGGCCTCCGCCGCGGCGTCCTCCGGGGCGTCCTCCGGGGCCGTGTGGGGCGGTGTGTCACTGCTGTGAACCGCGTCTTCGTGCAGCTCCAAAGCGCTCAGCACGAGCGCGAAGTGACTGAACGCCTGGGGTGTGTTGCCCAGCTGCCGGTTCGCCTCGACGCTCCATTCCTCACTGAGCAGCCCGACGTCGTTCCGCAGGGCCAGCAGCCGCTCAAAGAGTTCCCGGGCCTCACGTCGCCGCCCTGCCCCCAGGAGCGCCTCCACGAGCCAGAACGAGCAGGCCAAAAACACGCCCTCGCCGCCCGGCAGGCCGTCGTCGCTTTCCTCCGGCCGGTAGCGGAGGAGGAACCCGTCGTGCATCAGCTCACGTTCAACGGCCTCAATGGTTCCGATCACGCGCGGATCATCCGGCGGCAGGAACCCCACCCGCGGAATAAGCAGGAGGCTGGCGTCGAGTTCAGGGCGTCCGTAGGCCTGCACGAACGTGTTGCGTCCGACGTCGAAGCCTTTGGCCATGACGTCGGCGTGGATGGTTTCCCGCAGGGCCTCCCAGCGGTCAGCCGGCCCCGGCAGGCCGAAGTTGCGGATGCCCTTGACCATACGGTCCGCCGCCACCCAGGCCATGACCTTGGAATGGGTGAAATGCCGCTGCGGCCCCCGTACTTCCCACAAGCCGTTGTCTGTCCGTTGCCACGCGGTTTCGAGATGCTCCATGAGCGCCACCTGGACGTCCCAGGCGTCGTCGGGCTGGTTCAGGAGCGCATTCCGGGTCAGGGCCAGGCAGTCCAGCACCTCGCCCCAGACGTCGAGCTGCAGCTGCCCGGCGGCGCCGTTGCCGATCCGCACGGGCGTGGAGCCTTCGTAGCCCTGAAGCCAGGGCAGCTCAATCTCGGGCAAGCGGCGCTCGCCGTGGATGCCGTACATGATCTGCAGGTCCGCGGGGTCCCCGGCGACGGCGCGCAACAGCCACTCGCGCCAGGCACTGGCCTCCTCCGTATATCCCGCGGCGAGCAGCGCTTGCAGCGTCAGGGTGGCATCACGGAGCCAGCAGAACCGGTAATCCCAGTTTCGGGACCCGCCGATCTCCTCGGGCAGGGAGGTGGTCACCGCCGCCACGATGCCGCCTGTGGGGGCGAAGGTCAGGGCCTTGAGGGTGATGAGGGACCGCATGACGGCGTCGCGATAGGGTCCGGTGATCCTGCATTTCCCCGACCAGTGCCGCCAGAATTCGTCAGTGGATTCAAGCGCCGCCTCAGGATCAGTGGCGCGCGGGCGGCCCAGGTGGCTCGGACTCCAGGTCAGCACAAACGGTATCCGCTCCCCGGCCGTGACGGTGAAGTCGCTGATCGTGCGCATCCGCTCGCCCCGCAACGGGGCCTCGGTCACCAGGTACGCGGCGTCAGGACCGGCCACGGCATGGATACCATGCTCGTCATGGCGGACCCACGGGACAATGTGGCCGTAGTCGAACCGCATGACCAGCTCACCCCGCATCCGCACCGAACCACTGACACCGACGACGATCCGCACGATGTTCGCCACGCCGTCGCGCGGGGGCATGAAGTCAATGACCGTGACCTTGCCGTCGGGAGTCTCCCACTCGGTCTCCAGCACGAGCGTCCCCGGCCGGTACCGCCGTCGGGTGCATTCCCCGCCGCCCTCCGGCGCCAGAAGCCAGCGGCCGGATTTGGGAGTGTCGACCAGCGCGTTGAAACAGGCGGGGGAATCGAACCGAGGCAGGCAGAGCCAGTCGATGGACCCCTCGGTGCTGACCAGTGCCGCGGTCTGCAAATCCCCGACCATTGCGTAATCCTCGATGCGTGCCATGTCCATACACTGCCATACGCTGCCGCCGCGGACGAGTGTCCGGGAGCCGGGTTGCGGCCGGGCTCCCCCACGGGGCTAGGATCCAACCATGCTGGAACGGCACACCGGGGCGCACGGCAAGGCCCCAGAATGACGTGGCACATCGGAACGTCCGGCTGGAGTTACGAGCACTGGAGCGGGGTCCTGTACCCGCCCGGATTGCCGGCCCGGGACCGCTTGGCACACTACGCCGCACGGTTCGGCACGGTCGAGCTCAACGCAAGTTTCTACCGCTGGCCGCGCGAGGCGGGCTTCGCGAGCTGGCACCGGCGCCTGCCCGACGGCTTCCTGCTTTCAGTCAAAGCTCCGCGCGGCCTGACCCATGGAAGAAAGCTATACGCTCCGGAGGTCTGGACGGAACGGATTGCCCGCTGCTGGCATGAACTCGGCGGCACCCGCGGCGTACTGCTGGTGCAGCTGCCGCCGGACTTCGCACGCGACGACGCCCGCCTGGATTACTTCCTGGCGGCCCTGCCCCCGTGGATCCGCGTCAGCGTGGAATTCCGGCATCCCAGCTGGGAGTGCCAGGACGTGTACGCCTTGCTGGAGCGGCACGGGGCGGCTTACTGCATCATGAGCGGCGCCGGCCTGGCCTGCGTCCTGCGCGCCACGGCACCTTTCGTTTATGTCCGCCTGCACGGCCCGGACCACCGCCACCTGTATGCCGGCTCCTACTCAGACGCGGACCTGCACTGGTGGGCGGACCGGATCCGCGAATGGGAGGCGGCCGGCCGGGACGCCTTCGTATATTTCAACAACGATGGCGACGGCAATGCCGTGCGCAATGCCATCACGCTGCGGCAGTTTCTCGGCGGCGACCGGGCCGCGGGACCGTAACACGATCTGCGGCGGGTGGGCGACTCTATGGGAGAGTGGAGCCATGGAATTGGCGTCTCAGCAACCGCAACAGCAAGCCGTCTCCGGAAGCAGGGTCTTCCATCTGGCCCACTGGGTATCGGACACCGTCAACCGGATACGGCTGAAAGTCGCCCGGCGCTGGCACTTCATTCCCCAGACCATCGCCTATCAGGGCTACGGCTCCACCGAATGGGTACGAGTGCTCGGCAGAGTGGTCCTGACGTCGCAACCCGCTCCCGGCAGCAAGGCCGAACGGGTGGCGAAGAACGGCAACCAGAATTTCCGCGGCTGGCGCGCCTTCATGAGCGTTCCGATCCCCTCCACCGAGGTCGAGATCCGGATCGGGGGATTCACCACCCGGATCCATGCCGACCGCGGCGGCCTCGTGGACACCGTTGTTCCCGTGGCGCTGGCGCCCGGCTGGCACACCGCGGTGCTGCAGGCCGAGGGGACCGAACCGGCCACGGTACGGATCTTCGTGATCTCCCCCGACACCACGCTTGGGATTATCTCGGACATTGACGACACGATCATGGTCACCGCCCTCCCCCGGCCCTTTTTGGCCCTCTGGAACACCTTCGTCCTGAACGAGCGTGCCCGGATGGCGACGCCCGGCATGGCCGTGCTGATGGACCGGCTGACCACGGAACGTGCGAACATGCCGGTGATCTACCTTTCGACGGGGCCGTGGAATGCCGCCCCCACGCTGGCCCGCTTCATCACCCGCAACCTGTACCCCTCCGGCGCGCTGCTGCTCACCGACTGGGGCCTGACCCACGACCGCTGGTTCCGGAGCGGCCAGGATCACAAGCTCCGGAACCTGGAACTACTGGCCCAGGAGTTCCCCAACATGCGCTGGATCCTGTTCGGCGACAACGGCCAGCACGACGAAGCCATCTACTCGGAGTTCGCCCACCGCCACCCGGATAACGTGGCCGCCATTGCGATCCGCCAGCTCTCCGCCGGCGAAGCCGTCCTCGCCGGCGGCCATTCCAGCGACGGGGACCACACGGCATCCTCCGTGCCGTGGATTTACTCACCCGACGGCGCCGGGATGGCGAAAGGCCTGCGGGACCTGGAGCTGCTCTAGTTCGCAGCCGCCGCCCGGCCGGGCTTCAACCGACCGGGGACGGGCGCTCGAGGTCGTCGGGATCAGTCGCCGCGTCGGCGCCGGCGGCACCCGCAGCCGCCTGGCGGCGTGCCGCGAGGAGTTCCTGAAGCCAGTAGTAGGACGCTTTCGGTGTCCTGACCAGGGTGTCGAAATCAACGTGCAGCAGTCCGAACGGCTGTTTGTAACCTCCGGACCATTCGAAGTTATCCATGAGGGACCACACGAAGTAGCCGCGCAACTCCAGCGCCTCGGCCGCACCGCCGGGAGCCGTGGCCTCAACGGCGGTCGCGATGTGATCCGCCAAATAGCGCAGGCGCCGTTCGTCGGGAATGATCAGCCGGTCCGATTCCGGATCCTTGACCGCCACGTCCTCGAAGCTCGCCCCGCCTTCGGTGATGTAGACCGGCGGCAGGTCCTGGTACCGTTCGGCCATTTCGGCCAGGGCGACCGAGAGGTATTCCGGTTTAATCGGCCAGCCGTACGCGGTGGTCTCCGTGTCCGGGAACGGGGCAATGTGGAACGGGGCCCCGGGCGTCGACCCGCTGAGATCATCGCCCATGGCCTCGGCCATGCCCGGCGGCACCGCGCCGTCTCCCGGACCGGACGCCACCCTGGTCGGCATGTAGTAGTTCAGCCCATAGAAGTCCAGCGGCTGGGAGATCAGTTCCATGTCCTCGCTGGACGGGTCAAACGAAGAGGAGAAGAAGGTGGCTGCCCGAATCACATCGGGGTACTTGCCGAGGAGGACCGGATCGGCAAAAAGCCGGTTCTGGGCCACGTCCATCAGCCCGGCGCTGACGGCGTCGAGCGGGTTGGCGGAGGCAGGGACCATCGGCGAGTAGACATTGGTGATACCGATCTCGCCGGGCACGTTGGCGGCACGGAGCGCCTGTGCGGCCAGTCCGTGACCCAGCAACTGGTGATGAACCGTCGGAAGTGACTTCAGCATGAGGGACTCCCCGGGCGCATGCAGGCCGAGGGCGTATCCATTGGTGGTCACCGTGGCCGGCTCGTTCACGGTGACCCACCGTGCCACCCGGTCGCCGAAGGCGGCGGCCGCTATGGCAGCGAATTCACCCAGCCGGTAGGCCGTATCCCGGTTCATCCAGCCGCCGGCCTCGTCCAGGGGTAACGGCGTGTCCCAATGGTAGAGCGTCGCCATCGGGGAGATTCCGTTGGCCAGCAACAGGTCGATCAGCCGGTCGTAGAAGTCAAGCCCTGCCGGGTTCACGGGGCCGCTGCCGCCGGGCTGGATACGGGCCCAGGACAGCGAGAACCGGTATGAATCGATGCCCAGTTTCTTCATCATGGCCACGTCGTCGGGCATCCGGTGATAGTGGTCGCAGGAAACCGCAGGGCTGTGATCGTCAACGATTGCTCCCGGCTTGGCGGAAAAGATGTCCCAGCCGGTGGGTCCGCGGCCATCCGCGGTCAAGGCCCCCTCGATTTGAAAAGCGGACGTCGCCACCCCGAGGGTGAAGCCGGCGGGAAGCAAAGCGGCCAGGTCGCTGGCGGTGTAAGACATCTCAGGGGTCCCCTTAAATAGTTCGCAAGCTGTCTAATGATTTTAGGGCCGGTCCGTCCTGCCCGCCACGACGCACAGTTTGACGGATGCCGCTCGACTGCGCATGGTTGATTCGTGCCCCTAAAACGTGAAGATACAACCACGCCGTCCTCCGGCGTGCCCGGGGCAGGCCGTCAGGCCGTAGCGCTTGGCCTGTTTCTGGCCATTGCCTACAGCATTTCCTTCTTCTCGTCGCAGGTGATCGCCAGCCATTCCATCGGCTGGTACGCCACGGCCAGCAAGGCACCCTGGACCCCGCCGGGCTGGATGTTTGCGGTTGCATGGGGCACGCTCTATACCGCCATGGCCGTCGCGGCGTGGCTGATCTGGCGGCAGCGGTCCGAACCGCGCCGCGGTGCGATGGTGACTTATGGCCTGCTGCTGCTCGTCAACCTGTCCTGGGCCCCGACGTTCTTCGGCCTGTATCCGGCCATCGGCACCGCCGCGCTCTGGCTGGCCTTGGGGCTGATCGTCGTCCACGCCGTCGCGGCTGCAGCGACCGTCCTCCGGTTCGGTATCATCAGCCGCACAGCCGGATTGCTGATGCTGCCCTACGTGTCCTGGATTGTCTTCTCGTCCAGCCTGAATCTGTACGCCGCGGCCTACAACTGAACGCGGTAGGACAGAACCGCGGCCGGCGACGGCGGCTGGCTGACGGCGGCTGGCTGACGGCCGCGTCACAACCTCAGTGCCCCGCTCATAACATGGAGGTCTCGGGACCAAAAAGGAAGTCCTTGGCGTGCCCCACGGCCTTCCGGAAGGCGTCGTTGCGCAACGCCACCAGATGCTCCGTATCCGCAGCGGCCGGTTCCAGATACTCGGTGAATCCGGGACGCAATACCCAGATATCCCCTGCCGGCGGGAGGTAAAACACCCCGAAGGACCGGTGTTGGCTGTCGTCATCGGTCCAGATGGGGACCACGGCCAGCGCGGCGCCCGTGTCCACATTGATCCATTGGGCCCTCGGCAGCGGGGCCTCGTGCGCTTCCGGGTCCAAAAAGGGAGCGGAGCCCTTGCCCCAGCGCTGTTCGAACCGCTCGTGAAAGGCCGGGATCAGATGCGATTCATACCGGCGCCATGCGCTCATTGATGTCCTCCGCTGTCGCATTTCCGTCTAAATCCCCGGGGATAGTCGGGGGGATGGGCCGGTCGTTCCGGCTGCGGGCGGCCCCTCGCGGGGACGCCCGCAGCCGCAACCCTACTGGCTGATTTCGTGCATGCTGTCCTGCGAGCGGGAAATTTCGATCTTCCGCGGCTTGGCCTGCTCAGCCACAGGGATGCGGAGCGTCAGGACGCCGTCGGCGTAGTTTGCCTTGACGTTCTCCGTATCCAGCGTGTCGCCGAGGATGAGCTGGCGGCTGAAGACGCCGCGAGGACGCTCGGATGCAATGAGCTCAACATTTGGTTGCGTCGGGTCCCTTCGTTCGGCCTTGACGGTCAGGACATTCCGCTCAACATCAAGGTTCAGCGAGTCCACATTGACCCCCGGCAGATCAAATGCGACGACAAATTCGCCGTCTTCCTGCCACGCGTCCATCGGCATGGCCGCCGGACGCGCCGCCGTTCCGAAGACCTGCTGGGCCAGCCGGTCGAATTCGCGGAACGGGTCCGTGCGCATCAACATCATTGTCCACTCCTTCAACGTGAGTTGCTTCTTTCTTCATCCGGATCACTCGGTTATCTATGGTTCCGGATATAGATTTTTTATAGCACCGGTGAGAAGCTGTTGCAAGATTCAATTTTCCGGACAGGAGGCCAGGATGGCAGGGCGACGAGCGACGGTGGGCGTCTACGCGATTTCCGTGGCGGCAGAGATCGTGGGCACCGGGCAGCAGAATATCCGGCTCTATGAGCGGCGGGGCCTGCTCACGCCGGAACGCACTTCAGGCGGCACCCGGCAGTACAGCGAGGCGGACCTGGTGGTCCTGCGCAGGATCGCCGACCTGCTGGAGGAAGGCCTGAACCTGGCGGGAGTGGCACGGGTCCTTGAGTTGGAGGCAGACAATGACCGGCTGCGCGCCGAACTCCAACGTCTCCGAACCCCGCAAGGCCCCGGCACGCGAGGCCCCGCTCTGTAAGGCCCCGCGCCGCCAGGAACTGCGGGGCAGGCCGGGGTTCAGCCCCGGCTGATGTCTTCGGTGGAAAGCACTCCGGTGATCTGCTCGCCGGGAATCCGCGCCGTCCGCCACGTATCGAGGGCAATGACAGCGCCCAGCACCACGAGCGAGATGCAGACCGATGCCAGGGCGTCGGTCACCCAGTGGTAGCCCAGGTAAAGCCGGCTGAGCGCCGCGAGGAAGATCCCGATACCCGCCATCAGGAAGGCCACCACGGCAGGCCCGGTACTGCGCCGGCGTGAGTAGACCAGAAACGCCGTGACGAGCAGGAAGTCACTGGCGCCCAGGACATGGCCGGACGGGAAGGAGAACGTAAAATCCTCCCCGAAGAGCATCAGATCCACCGGCGGACGCTCGCGGCCCACCGTGCGCCCGATGATCTGGGCGAGGATCACGCCGGTCAGCATGGCTCCGGCGAGCAGCATGGGCCGCCAGGCGTGCCTGGCCCGGAATCCCCAGGCCACAGTGACCACCAGGACGATGATTGGCAGCGCAACCGGGCCGAATATGATCGCGAGGAAAATCATGAAGGACGTGATCGGTTCTTCCCGCAGCGTCAACAGCCAGGACCTGACCGGCTCGTCAACGGCCGAAACGCCGCCTTGCTGGAGGACACCGATCAGGACCACGAGGAATAGCGCGGCGCCGACGGCGGCCAGGCCGAGGGCTATCCCGTACAGGTTCCGCCGAGCCGTCGCTGCCATGTAGCGCTCTTCGACAATGAACTTCTCATGGAAAGTCCGCCACCGGCCGTCCGGTTTCCGGGCTTGATCCTGTGTCATTTTTCCGCGACCGCCTTCGTGCCTGAGACCGTGACCGTGCAAGGGGAATCCCCGCTGAAGAATACCGCGCCGCCACCATGGGCACTCACGCCGCGGCCGCCCGGATCCGAACCGGCGGCCAAAAATGTGACGCAGTCGAAATGTATGACATTTCCGCAGGTCAGCGCCACCGGCGGGCAATCATGGCGTCAAAGTTGCGCGCAAGCGCTTACGCATAGGACTTGACGGAACTATAGTCGGGCCGCTAGTGTCCTGCAAGTATTGGGGCCCAAGGTAAGAACTCCAAAAAGGACCGTGCAATGTCAACAACCTCCACCAGCATCGAGATCAAAGTCGACAGCCGCGGCGTACTCGACGATCGCCTCACCGAGGCCGTACTGGGTCTGCAGGAGATCGCCATGGCCGGGGGAACTCATGGCATCCTGCTCACGCGGCACGAAGCCGGGCATTACACCGCTGCGCTCTCTGACCAGGTGCCCTTTGGCATGACGCGCGAACTCATCCACTAAGCCGCACAATCGCGGGGTCACCTTCTGGCCGCTCCGGCGCTCCGGACCGGCAGGAAGCGACCCCGCGATGCTTTTGTCAGCGGCCGCCCTGGAGGTTCCGGCTCCGCTGCTCCTGCGCCATCGGCCCATACGGATAGACGCCGACACGCGGCCGGCTCACCTCGGTGAGCCGCTCCGTCTCCTCCGGCTTGAGCTGAAGGTCAGCGGCGGCGAGGTTGTCCGCGAGCTGCCCGGTGGTGCGTGCGCCAAGGATCACTGAGGTGACGGCAGGGCGGTCCGCCAACCACGCAAGCGCCACTTGCGACGGACTTACGCCGTGGCGCCCGGCGATCTCTTCGACCTCGTCGATCACGTCCCACGTTCTCGGGTCCGCGTTGCGGGCCTTCCAGGCTTCCATCCCCCGCTCCGGATTTTCACCCAGGCGGGTGGCGCCCGTCGGAGCCTCGTCGCGCTTGTACTTGCCGGAGAGCCAGCCGCCTCCCAGCGGGGACCATGGCAGCAGCCCGATTCCGGCGTCGAGCGCGGCGGGGACGATCTCGGACTCGATTTCACGGACCAGCAGGCTGTACTGCGGCTGCAGCGTCACGGGGGCGCTCCAGCCGTGGGCCTTCGCCAGGTGGACGGCCTTCGTCAATTGCCAGCCCAGGAAGTTGGAGAACCCGTAGTAGGCGATCTTTCCGCTGCTGCGCGCGTCGTGCAGGAACCCCAGGGTCTCCTCCAACGGGGTGATCGGGTCCCAGGCATGGAGCTGGTAGAGATCGATCTGCTCCACGCCGAGCCGGCGCAGCGAGTCATCGAGTGCACGCGTGAGGTGCCGGCGTGACGTGCCGACGTCGTTCGGGGCCGCTCCCATGGGGAACCGGGCCTTGGTGGCGACCACTGCAGCGTCCCTGGTCTCCGGCCGGTCCGCCAGCCACCGGCCGATGATTTCCTCGGAGACGCCGGCGCTGTAGACGTCGGCGGTGTCGATGAAATTGCCGCCGGCGGCGAAGTAGTCGTCCAGGATGGTCCGGGACTGCTCTTCGGTGGCCTCGGCGCCGAAAGTCATGGTGCCCAGGGCGTAGTTGGAGACGACGGCGCCGCTGTTGCCCAAGGTGCGGTATTGCATAAGACTCCTTTGTCGATTTGTGCGTCGTTGGCGGATCAGTCTTCCGTGGGGGTGGTGCGGTTCGAGTGGTAGGTGCGCCAGCTGTGTTCCGGGGCGAAGCCCAGGAGGCGCTTGGCTTTGTCGATTGAGAGCAGGGTCTCGTGCTCACCGAGATCCTTGACGATCTTGACGTCGGGGAACACCTCCGCGGCCAGGCTCGCGCTGGAGCGGCTCATGACGGTGTCCGCATTGGCAATGATGAAGGCCTCGAAGCCGGGAGTACCGTTCTCCAGAGCCCGGGCCACGGCCTGCGCGCCGTCACGGCCGTCGATGTAGCCCCACAGGTTCCACTTGCGCAGCCTGGCGTCGGAGTCAAAGGCGGGAAACTCGTCGTAGTCCTCCGGGTCCATGACGTTGGAGAACCGCAGGCCCGTGATGCTCAGCTCCGGATCCCAGCGCGTGAGCTGGATGGCCATCTGCTCTTCGAGGTGCTTGACCAGGGAGTACGTGCTCTCCGGGCGGGCCGGGTATTCCTCATCGACCGGGATGTAGGGCGGGTCGACGTCGAACGGCAGTCCCAGCACCGTCTCGCTGGAAGCGTAGACGATCTTCTTGATCCCGGCCCGGCGGGCGGCCTGGAACACGTTGTAGGTGGACTGCATGTTGTTCTCAAACGTCGCGGCATCCGGGGCATGGCCCGGCGCCGGGATGGCGGCCAGATGCACCACCGCGTCAAAGCCCTCGTGCCGGTCCTCCAGCCCCTGGAAAACGTCCGCCACCTGGCCGTAGTTGCGCAGGTCCACCTCCGTGAAATTGCGGGATCGCTTGCCGGTGCGGTCCAGGTTGGTGACTTCATGGCCGTCCTCGGTAAGCCTCCGGACAACACTCCGGCCCAGCTTCCCGCTTCCTCCGGTAACAGCAACTCGCATCGGGTTCTCCTTCAATCGTGGTAGTTCAACCCTAAGGGTGCTTAGGGTCTGGTGCTGCATCCGGTACCGGCGCCCGTTCCGGCGGTGACTTTCGGCCCTAGGCGGCTGCCGCAGGCGGAGCGCACGCTGGGTGATATGAACGATCAACGCATTGTCGTAGGCGTGGACGGCTCCGAGTATTCGACGTCTGCGCTCCGGCTCGCCGGCCGCATGGCCAACAGCCTGAACGCGCCGTTGCAGGTGATCACCTGCCTGGGAAGCTCGGATTTCTTCCTGGCCTCACATCTGCCGGAGGACAGCTCCCCCTCCTCCACCGAGCTGGAAGAAACCGCCAAGGTACAGGTCGAGCAGGCGCTCGAGCGGGCGTTCGGTGGTGCACGCCCCGAGCGGCTGACCCGGGCCGTCAAATTCGGCGCTCCCGCCAAGGTCTTGATCGAAGAGAGCCAGGACGCGCAGATGCTGGTTGTGGGCCGGCGCGGGCGCGGCGGTTTTATGTCCCAGGTGATCGGCTCGGTCAGCGGGGCCTGCGCGGCGCACGCCCGCTGCCCCGTCCTCGTTGTGGGCCAGGGCCCGGACGAGCAGCCGGCTTAGTCCGGCTGGGCGCGCGTCAGTTTGCGCTGACTTCTTGCCCGGAAACGGCCGCCAGGGCGGCGTGCAGCCGGGTTCCGGCGTCATCAGCGACTTCACGTACCGCTGGATTGTCGGTGAGTTGAACCATCGTCTGCGGATCAATGGCCTGGACGGTCGTTTCGGTCGCGCCGGCGGCGCGCCGCACCACCACGTTGCACGGCAGGAGCGCCCCCAGGGCCGGTTCACTTGCCAGCGCCTGCCGTGCGAGATTCGGATTGCAGGCGCCGAGAATGAGGTAGTCGCCGACTTCCTCGGCCGCGTCATCGCCGAGTTTGGCAGCGAACGTGGAGCGTACATTGATCTCCGAGAGGATTCCGAAGCCTTGGGCGGACAGCGCCTCGCGGGTTTTTTCCACGGTGTCCTCCCAGCTCAGCGGGACGACGGTGGTGAAGGTGTAGCTCATGGGTTACTCCTCAGGGTTGTTCGCGGCTATCAGGTACCGGACGAACCAATCCCTCGCGAGAATGGCCGCCGCGGCCAGCGTACCGGTTTCCTCGAAAAGGTGGGTGGCGCCCTGCACAACGGCAAGCTGATTGGGGCAACGCAGCATGGCCTTGGCCCGGCGGTTGAGTTCCAGGACCTCGTGGTCGAAGCTGCCCACGATCAGCAGCGTCGGCGCCATGACGCCTGAAAGCCGTGGTCCGGCCAGGTCCGGCCGTCCTCCGCGGGACACCACGGCGGCCACCCGGGCGGAGGGCCCCGATGCCGCCCACAACGCCGCTGCCGCACCGGTACTTGCACCGAAATAGCCGACAGAGCTGCTTGCTGTGTCCGCCCTGCCGGCCAGCCAGTCCGTGGCCGCGGACAACCGGCGGGCCAGGAGCGGAATGTCAAAGACGTTGGCCCGGTCGTGTTCCTCGGCCGGAGTCAGCAGATCCAGCAGCAGCGTGCCGAGGCCTGCCTGCTGGAGTACACCGGCCACATACCGGTTGCGCGGGCTATGCCGGCTGCTGCCGCTGCCGTGGGCGAACAGCACAACGCCGCGGGCAGGAACGGGCACGTGCAGATGACCTTCAAGCAGCACATCGGCGGCTTCGATCCGGACTTCCTCGTCGGTATCGGCGGCGTGCACTTCCGCAGCGTCCCTGAGAGCGGGCGGTTGATCTTTGAGCCGTTCGGCCGCGAGGTCCAGCAGCTTCACTACTTCGTCATCCTCGGTCGGGGAGAAATCCCGGTAGTGGTAACCGACCGCGGTGAACTGCGGGGGCGTGGCCAGGCAAACGACGTCGTCAGGTTCCGTCAGGGCCGCCAGGGTCTCCGCCGGGGCCACGGGAACGGCGAGAATCACGCGTGCGGCGCCCTGTTGGCGGGCGATCCTGCAGGCAACCCGCGCGGTCGACCCGGTGGCGATCCCGTCGTCGACAACCAACGCAATGCGGCCGGTCAGATCCAGCCGGCTGCGGCCCTTCCGGAAGCGGACCACCCGGGCTTCGAGCATGGCGCGCTCATGGTCCTCGACGGCCCGGAGCTCGGCGTCGTCCACTCTCGAGTGGGCGAGCACATGCTCCTCCAGCACCTTGGCCCCGCCTTCGCCGATGGCCCCCATGGCAAGCTCCGGCTGGTACGGGAGTCCCAGCTTGCGCACGACAATCACGTCCAGGGGCGCATCCAAAGCCGCCGCGACCTCGAAGGCGACGGGGACGCCGCCCCGCGGAAGACCCAGGACCACCACGTCCTGGCCGCGCAGTTCCGCCAGCCGCCGGCCCAGTTGCCGCCCGGCGTCGACTCTGTCCTCAAAGATGCTCATCAGTTCGGCTTTCCAGTTGAACCACGGATGCCTGCCTTGATGGGCCGTACCTCATGATTGGCCCACATGATTGGCCCACGCGCGACGCCGGGGTCCGTGAGCCAGCGTCCGGTTCTCCCACTATCCGTCAACCGTCCGGGCCTGTTGAGGGCCTTTGTGCCCGGTGTGCGCCCCCGGGCGGCGCTGTCCGCGGCCGCGGGAGCGGTCCGCGGGCGCGGTCCGCGGGTCAGGCCGGCTAGCGGCGGCCCCGCCGGTGCGGCGGAATCCGGCTCGACAAAGCCGCGTCGACGTCCCGGCAGCGCGTGAGGAGGTGGTCCCGCTCGGCATCGGTGTACTCCTGGGCGTCGATGGTAGCCCGCAGCTCGCTCAGCTGCATCGCCAACGCCTCCCGGTGGCTGCCGTCCTTGTCCCGCCAGGCTATTTCTTCGAGCATGGCCGCGATCCGGTCGCCGACCTCCGGATCCTGGAGTCCGTAGCGCCGGGTCTGTCCCAGCGACAACTCAAGAAGGGAAGCAAACCCTGGGAGCGCCAGCACGACCCTCGCCGTGCCTTCGTCATCGGCCAGCACGCGGTCCCGCATGTCCCGGTCCACGAGCATGCACATCAGGCTGGAGAGGTGTCCAAGGACATGGACTGCCGTCGTGGGATCGTTGATGCCCGGTGAGAGCGCCCGTGCCGCGACATCGGCGAGTTGGCGGAAACCGAACGCCGGGTCCTGGGCCGTGGTCCGTTCGAATCCGGTGCCCACGGCCTCTTTCACCGCGGCCCTGAGGGTTTCGGTTTCTTCGTCGCTCAGGCGGTCCCTCGCGTCGTCCGGCCAGATCGAGGCAAAGGGAACGCCAGCGATGAGCGAGCTGCCGGGATCCACGTCGATCCGGATAATGGCCTTCGAGTTTTTCGCTGCCGCGACCAGCGCTTGTTCGTTAACGGAGGTCAAAAACCCCGAGGAAGTGGCCTCAATTGGAACGCCGTCGATCCGGATCTGAGGCTCCGGCAGCCGGCCGGGCGGGTCTACGGGGTAAATCACATCGACCGTGTCAATGGTTTCGGCCTGGACCTTGCGCATCATTGTTTCCACCCGGATTTCCCGGGTGAGATGGGCGAGGAAGAGGACGAGGCCCATGACGCTGGCGATTGCGAACACGAAGGCCATGGTGACGGCAATATCCGGGACGAACTCGGTTTGCCGGTCCGCCGCGGTGCGGACGGTCCGGAGCACGGTCAGCGAGTAGGCGAACGTGCCCAGGAAAAGCGCGAGGGTCCAGTGCACGAAGCTGTCGCTCGTGAAGGTGCGCAGGAGCCGCGGCGAGAACTGGCTACTGGCCAGCTGCAGTGACACGACGGTGAGCGAGAACGTGAGCGACGTGACCGTGATGAGGGAGCCGGACACCGCCTGCAGAACGGCCCGCGCCGCGTCGGGGCCGCCGCCGAAGAGGTAGGCCCGGAGGGTGGGCGGCAGGCTTGCGTCATAGGCGCTGTCGATGGTGGGCAGCCAAATGCCCAACGCCACCGCGAGCACCACTGCAACGGCCGGAATTGGCCACAGCTGGGAGCGGAAGGCCTCCCGGATCACTCGGATTCTGCCCTTCATGCTCCGGCCTCCTGCTCAGTTGTCGCGGATTCGCTGCCCCGGCGGCTCACAGCCCACCACTGGGCCAGGAAGATGACCACGGCGGCAATTGCCGCGACGGCCAGCGTCAGGAGATCTTGCTGCGCTTTGATCATGATAAACGGCACCAGTACTGCGACGTCCAGCAGGATCGCCGTGACGGGGACCCAGCGCTTCGCGCCGATGTCCCCGCTGAGGTGCCGGATGATACCCACGTGCACGGCAATATCCATGCTGATGTAGAGCAGCGCACCCAGCGATGCAATCTGGCTCAAGTCGAAGAACACGGTCACGATGATGGCCAGGCCAGCCGTGATCAGCAGCGGCTCGTGCTTGACGTTTCCGGGCAACCCCGGCGCCTGCTTCATGTCCTGGAGCATCGCGTAAAGCCGGGACACCGAGTAAATGCTCGCCAGCAGCCCCGAAAGGGTCGCCACCACGGCCAGCGCGATAGTCAGTCCGACGCCCTACGCGCCGAAGAGCGGCTCAGCGGCTTCGGCGAGCGCGTAGTCCCGGGCCTCGACGATTTCCGGCACGGTGAGGGCACCGGTCACGGAGATCGTGAGCAGCAGGTAAATGGCAGTGCAGAGGGCGAGGGCGATGGTGATGGAGCGGCCGATGTTCTTCTTCGGCTCCCGAATGTCATCGCCCTGGTTGGTGATGGTGGTGAAGCCCTTGTAGGCCAGGATGCACAGCGTGGTGCCGGCGAGGAACCCCAGCGCCCCTTGCTCCGGGGCCTGCCCGGAGCCCCCGGTGAGCGCCTTCCCCAGCGAGGATGCGCCTGCCGCCACGAGGCCCGCGATGGCCAGGGCGGCGATACCGAGAATCTTCACCGCCGCGGTCACGGTCGCGGATCGTTCCACGAGCTTGTTGCCCACAAGATTCACGACGGCGGCCAGAGCGATGGCGGCGACGCCCAGGGCCGGAACCAGCAGCGCAGACCCTTGGAGCCCAAAGGGGCGCAGGATGTACGTGCCGAAGGTTCTCGCCAGAAGGCTCTCGGCGATCACCATGGATACGTACATGAACAGGGAGAAGGATCCCGCGATGACACCCGGCCCGTAAGCATCCTTGAGCAGCATGGCGATGCCGCCGGAGGACGGGTTGGCGCCGGAGTATTTCACATAGGAATAGGCGCTGAACGCCACGACGACGGCGCCGGCCAGGAACGCCGCGGGCACGAGTCCGCCGGCCAAACCCGCCACTTGGCCTACCAGCGCGAAGATCCCGGCCCCGATCATGACACCGGTGCCGAGCGAGACGGATCCTGCCAGGGACAGCTTCTTGTCGTCAGCCATGATCGGGCAGTCTACCGCCTGATGACAAAGTGTCCGCGCGGCTGCCCCGATTCGATGGCTTGGGGCTCGTTCGACGCGCGGCCCCGTCGAACCCGGCGCGGACCGTCGAAGTGGCTGACTTCCGAGCGTCGAGGCCCCGTTAACATTCCCGAAACATGACGGTTACGCGATCTTCACGCCCGGTGCCATTTCCGTAACGAGCCAGCAACGTTGCGCCTCATCGCCGGAAACACGGCTCGGCAAAACTTGGACCCGGATCGGGGGGCGCCGGCGGCGATCCGCCCCCGGCATGGCGAATTTGACTCGAAGGGACACCTCGGTGGAACTCACTGCGGGAAGCGTCTGGATGATGGTGTCGGCGGCGATGGTGCTGCTTATGACCCCGGCCCTTGGCCTCTTTTACGGCGGCATGACCCGGGCCAAGGCGGCCCTGAACATGATGATGATGAGCTTCGTCTCGGTCGGCATCGTCGGGGTGGTCTGGGTCCTCTGGGGCTACTCGATGAGCACGGGCGACGGCGTCCTGGGCGTCGTCGGCAACCCGCTGGCCAGCTTCGGACTGACCAACCTCATCGGCACGGCGGATCTGATCAAGGCCGGCTACAGCGCCACCTTCGCCATCATCACCGTGGCCCTGATCAGTGGCGCCATCGCCGACCGGACTAAATTCACCGCATGGGCCGTTTTTGTGCCCGTCTGGATCACCGCCGTCTACTGCCCGATCGCCTACATGGTGTGGGGCGGCGGCCTGATGAGCGCGGGCGGGGCCGTCACTTCAGTCTTTGGCCAGGTCATCGACTTCGCCGGCGGCACCGTGGTGGAAATCGCCTCCGGCACCGCAGCCCTCGTACTGGTCCTGATCCTGGGCAACCGCCACGGCTTCGGCAAGGACCCCGCCCACCGCCCGCACAACATCCCCTTCATCATGCTCGGCGCAGGCATCCTGTGGTTCGGCTGGTTCGGCTTCAACGCCGGCGCCGCCACCACGGTGGAGCAGGCCGGCCTTATCTGGGTCAACACCCTCGTGGCCCCGGCAGCGGCCGTGATCGGCTGGCTCGCGACAGAGAAGATCCGTCACGGCCACCCGACGTCGCTCGGTGCAGCCTCCGGCGCCGTCGCCGGCCTCGTGGCGATCACGCCGTCGTGTGCGAACATCAGTCCGCTTGCCGCGTTGTGCCTTGGCCTGGTGGCGGGCGCGGCCTGCGCCGTGTTCGTGGATCTGAAGTTCAAGTTCGGTTTTGATGACTCCCTCGACGTCGTCGGCGTGCACTTGGGCGGCGGTCTCATCGGCACCTTGGCGCTGGGCTTTATCGCCCTGCCGGTCGACGGCGCAGGCGGCGGCCTCCTTTACGGCGGCGGCCCCCAGCAGCTCATCGCCCAGACCGCGGCGGTCATCATCACCATGGCGGTCTCCGCCCTCGGCACCGCCGTGATCGGCCTGGCCATCCACAAAACGATGGGCTTCCGGGTCAGTCACGAGGACGAGGTCGCCGGCGTCGACCGCTCCGAGCACGCCGAGAGCGCGTATGCGTTTGCCGATCTCGCCATGAGCCGGTTCAACCCCTTCGGCCACCACGCCCACACGGGTGTCGGCGAGCCGCAGCACGCCGGTCACGCGGTGACCCACGGGCGGGCACCCACGCCGTCAGCCCATCTCCACGAACGGCACGAGCACGAACGGCCCGGGCACGACCGGCAGGACCAGGACGCCCTCGTCTGATGGCACTCCGGCGGGCGAGAAGGCCCGCCGGAGTCAGCTCTGCAGCCCGCCGGCCACGGGCGTCCAGCCGAGCGCCGGGGCGATGTGCCGGACGACGTTGCCGAGAAGTTTTGCGTTGTAGTCCACGCCGAGCTGGTTCGGGACGGTCAGCAGCAGGGTATCTGCGGCCTGGACCGCGGCGTCCGCCGCCAGTTGCCCGGCCAGCACGTCCGGCGGGCCGACGTAGCTCTTCCCGAAGCGCGCCAGCGTGCCGTCCAGGCGACCCACCTGGTCCCGGCCCTCGCGCAGGGCGGAGAGTCCGAAGTAACGCTGGTCCTCTTCGTCGGTGATCGGCAGGACACTTCGGCTGACCGATACCCTCGGCTGGTGCCCATGGCCGGCGTCGGCCCAGGCCTGGCGGAAGAGCCCGATCTGCTCGGCCTGCAGTTCGTCGAAGGGCACCCCCGTGTCCTCGGTCAACAAAGTCGAGCTCATCAGGTTCATTCCCATTTCGGCGGCCCAGGCTGCCGTTTTCCGCGTTCCGGCACCCCACCAGATCCGCTCGGAGAGGCCGGGTGATTGTGGCTGGACCGGCAACCGTCCTGTGGCGCCGCCCGCGTAGCGCGGATCAGCGTCAACCATCCCGGCCCCGCTGATTGCCCGCCGGAATGCCGCGGTGTGGTGCCGTGCCATGTCCGCGTCGGTTTCCCCTTCGGCCGGGCTGTAGCCGAAGGCCGCCGCACCGTTGCGGGCGGGCTCGGGCGAACCGCGGCTGATGCCCAGCTGCAGCCGGCCCCCGCTGATCAGGTCGGTGGCGGCGGCCTCCTCCGCCATGTAGAGACCGTTTTCATAGCGCATGTCAATCACGCCGGTACCGATCTCGATGCGGCGGGTACGGGCGGCGACGGCGGCCAGCAGCGGGAACGGGGAGGCCTGCTGGCGGGCGAAGTGGTGGACGCGGAAGAAGGCGCCGTCCACACCCAGCTCTTCGGCCGCGACGGCGAGCTCAATGCTTTGCAGGAGCATGTCCCCCGCGGTGCGGGTTGCCGAGCCTTCGACGGGTGACCAGTGGCCGAAGGAGAGGAATCCGATGCGCTTCATGCCTGGATCAACCCTGTGTCCGGCCACATCATTCCGCACCCGATGCAAGCGCTTGCAATGCCCCAGCACTATCGCTAGTCTCTATCGCGTGGCAGCCAATGTAGAGTCCGTAGCACAGCGCGCTGGCGTTTCCGTTTCCACGGTGTCACGGGCACTGAGGGCCGTCCCGGGCGTCTCGGAGTCCACCCGCAAGCGCGTGCGTGATGCCGCCGAAGAACTCGGCTACACGGCGTCGCCGGCGGCATCCCGTCTTGCGACCGGGCGGACCATGACCGTGGCTGTTGTTGTTCCCGACGTCGGCAAGTGGTTTTTCGGAAAAGTGATCGGCACCGCAACCCAGACTCTGCGGAACGCCGGCTACGATGTCCTGCTCTACGAACTAGCCACTGCCGCCCAACGGAGCCGGTTCTTCACGGCCCCCGACCTGCACGGGCGAACCGACGGCGTAGTCATCATGGCCCTGCAGCCCACATCCGCGGAGCTGGAGGCACTCGGCCGCCAGGGCCAGGTGGTTTCCCTGCTGGGTTCCATCGCCCCCGATGCGTCCTCCGTGTGTGTCGACGACGTGGAAGCCGGGCGAACCGCCACGCGCCACCTGCTCAACCTCGGGCACCGGCGGATAGCTTTCGTCGGAATCGAGCATGACGCAGGCAGTACCCTCGGCGGTATCCCGCCGGCGCACCGACTGCGCGGATACCGCGAAGCGCTGGCAGAAGCCGGGTTGACCGCGGATCCTGCGATCGAAGTCTTCGCCCCCAACACCATCGCCGGCGGGCAGTACGCCGCTTCGTCACTACTCAGTACCGCATTGCCGCCCACTGCAGTGGTGGCAGCGGCCGACGAACTGGCCTTCGGCGCCCTCGCTGTCCTTCGCCGCGCCGGGCTGTCAGTCCCGACAGATTTCTCCGTTGTCGGCTTCGACAACCATGAATTCTGCGATGTCGTCGGGCTCACTTCCCTGGACCACGACGTCGCCCGTCAAGGCAGCACGGCCGCCGGGTTGCTGCTGACGGCGCTGGACGGCGGCGTTCCGCAACTAGTCAGGGTTCCGGCCCGGCTGGTGGTCCGCTCCTCCACGGCCCCGCCCCGGATGCTCCGCGGCGCACATTCATAACTCCCGCTCCAGACCGCATTTTCGAAAGGAAACACATGGAATACCGCAAGCTTGGCAACAGCGGCATGTACATCAGTGCCATCGCCCTCGGGAACTGGGCGACGCACGGGGAAACCGTGGACCAGGACACGGCCACTGCCACGGTCCGGAAGGCACTGGACCTGGGCATCACTACGTTTGATACCGCAGATGCCTATGCCGGGACCAAGGCTGAGACCATGCTCGGCGAGGCCCTCTCCGGCGTCCGCCGCGAGGGCCTCGAGATCATGACCAAGGCGTTTTTCCCCACCGGAACCGGCAAGAACGATCGCGGGCTGTCGCGCAAACACATCATGGAATCCATTAACGGGTCGCTGCGCCGGCTTCAGATGGACTACGTCGACGTCTACCAGGCGCACCGCTACGACTACGAGACTCCCCTCGCCGAGACCATGGGCGCCTTCGCCGACATCGTCCATGCCGGCAAAGCGCACTACATCGGCGTCTCGGAGTGGACCGTGGAGGAAATCCGGGCCGGCGCAGCCCTCGCGGACACGCTGGGCATCCAGCTCGTGTCCAGCCAGCCCCAGTACTCCATGCTGTGGCGCGTGATCGAAGCCGAAGTGGTCCCCGCGTGCCAGGAACTCGGCATCAGCCACGTCGTCTGGTCGCCGCTGGCCCAGGGCGTCCTGACCGGCAAGTACGCCCCCGGACAGGCGGCACCGTCCGGCTCCCGCTTCGCCGACGCGGGCGGCTCGCTCAAGCCCGAGCACAAGTTCATGCAGCAGGAAACCCTCGAGGCCGTTCAGAAACTGAACCCGATCGCGGCGGACCTCAATATTCCGCTCGCCACCCTGGCGATCGCGTGGGTCCTGGCAAACCCGCAGGTCTCCGCCGCCATCGTCGGCGCCTCCCGGCCGGAACAGCTCGAGGAGACCGTCCGCGCCGTCGACGTTCACCTGGATGCGGCGACGCTTGAGCGGATCGATGCCGCCCTGGGTTCCGTCGTGGAACGCGACCCCGCCAAGGTCGAGTCCTTCCCAGAGCGGGTCTAGCGGGGCGGGCTTCCCGGGCCCGGAGAGCCAGCCGGCACCGTCGCGGGGAGGCTCCCGGCAACCTCCGGTTCAGGTTCCAGGGGCCTCCGACGGCGGGGAGTGCCGGGCAGGCTCAGGACGGTCACGCCGGCCAGGATCAGTCCCATGCCGGCCCACCCCGGCCCCGGAAGCTGCTCGCCGACGATGACCACCGCCAGGATGGCGGCTACGACCGGCTCCGCGAGGGAGACCGTCGTCGCGGTGCTGGCGGCCACGCGTCCGAGCCCCCAGCCGAAGAGCACATAGCCGGCGAACATCGGAACCAGGGCCAGGTAGGAACCGACCGCGGCGTTCGACCACGACGACAGCAACGGCGCGCCCGTCACCAGCAGCACCGGCAGCAACAGCAGACCGCCGATGCCGAAGGTTGCGCCCATCGCGGCGCGCGCAGGAACACCCCGGCGCATGATCCGGTGCGCCGCCCACGAGTAGAGGGCATAGGTGGCCCCGGCGACAAATCCGAGGGCGATGCCGGCCAGGGTGGCGCCCGGGGACGCCGAAGCGCCTCCCTGGTGACCGGCCCCGGCTTGGGCGGCGCAGAGCAGCACGGCACCCGAGACGCCGAGCGCGGCCCCGCCCATCCACTGTTTGGTGAGCTTGCGGCCGTCCACCACCCGCTCGATCAGGGCCGAAGCCAGCGGCGCCGATCCGAGTGAGACGACGGTTCCCACGGCCACGCCGGCCAGGTGCATGGAGGAGTAGAACGCCAGCGGGTAGATCGCCACGGCCGCGGCCCCCAGCGCCACCATCCGCCGGTGCGCGTCCAGCAGGACGCGGAACTGCCTGATCAGCCGGCCGGCGGTCAGCGCCTGGAGCAGGCCGCCCACCCCCATCGCGGCGGCTCCGATGGCCAGCGGGCCGACGTCCGGGGCGAACGTTGCCACCGTCCCCGTGGTCCCCCACAGGATGGACGCTGCCAGGACGAAGGCCACGCCGGACCCTGCCGGGGCCGGACCGGTCACCGTGCGCGTCACGCCTCGGCCAACAGATCTGCTGCCAGTGCGCGGGCCTCGTGCAGCCGGGCATTGTTGCCCTCAAGGCCAGCCCGCACCATGGATCCCTCCAGCAGGAAGGACAAGTGCCCGGCCAGCAGCGGCACCCGCCCCGGATCCCCCGGCAGCAGCTCCCGCAGTTGGACGGCGAGCAGGTCCTGGATTTCCTGCTTGTGCCTGGATACGGCCAGGCGGCCCGGGTGACCGCTGGGCAGTTCCGCCGACGCATTGAGCAGGCCGCATCCGCGGAAGTCGTCCGCCCAGGCCAGCGCCGCATGGTCCAGATAGGCGTCGAACATGGCCAGCACCCGGCCCCGGGGCGAACCGGCACTCCGGAGCCGGTCACGGTACAGCCCCGTCAGCACCACGTGCCGGTGCTCCAGATACGCCGTGACCAGGTCCGCTTTGGACTCGAAATTGTTGTAGAGGCTCTTCTTGGCCACGCCGGCTTCAGCGGTGATGCTGTCGATGCCCGTAGCGGCCACACCCTGCGCGTAGAAAAGCCGCTCCGCGGCGTCGAGCAGTTTCTCCCGGGCTGCTCCGCGGCGGATGGCGGGCGCGGAAGTGCTGTCCTGAGGCATGGAGTCCTCCAAATAAGTAGGTAGGTCGGTCTACCTACTATAACCGCTCCGCCCACCAGCCCAGCGCCAATTCGACGACTCCCTGCACAAGGGACGTTCCCGCGCATCGAGCAGGCACGGCACCGTCGAAATGGCACCGCTGATGTGGACAGCAACTGCCTCCAGCCGGTGTTCCCGCATTGCGTCTTCCCTTTTACCCGTTACACAGGCTTAATAATGAGCGGGGGGCACTCGAAAGCGACGACGCTTAGTGGGAGGCCGCGATGTCCGGGCAGATCAGTCATGCCGCAGCAAGTCATCAGCCCGCATCTGCGGCATGGGCTTCCCTGCGCCCGGCGCGGCGTGGGGTCCGCCGCCGCAGGGAACCGTCCCGCTTCAGGTCCGCCTTGGCCTTGGCCGCTGCCCTCATACTGGCCGGCGGGGCGTTGGGTGCAGGTGCAGGACCCGGCTCTGCTGCCACTCCCGTGGTCGCGGCGCCCGCGCAGAGCTACATCGTGGTGCTGCAGGATTCCGTGGCGGATGCGGGCGCGGCCGCCACGGCGCATCAAGGCCTCTTCGGCTTCACCGCGGCGCGGGTCTACCGCGATGCGGTGAACGGGTATTCCGCGGACATGACGCCGGCCCAGGCGGCGCAGGTCGCTGCCGATCCCGGCGTCGATTTTGTCACCGCAAGCCGGACTTTCCACGAGCCGCTGGACCCCGTAAGTTCCGCCACCCAAGTGGCGCCGTCCTGGTGGCTGCGGGTCGGTGGGGACCCCGCTGATCTGCGGACCAGCAGCGGCGATATCAAGACGAGCAGCGGCGGCGGGAGCGCGCCCGGGGATGTCAATGTCAACGTGGCCGTGATCGACACCGGGATTGACGCCACCCACCCGGATCTCAACGTCCGTGGCGGCGTGGACTGCAATTCAGGCTCCCCCGTCACCGTTACCCCGGTCGATGCGCACGGCCACGGCACGTCGGTCGCCGGCGTCATCGGGGCCCTCAATAACGGCATGGGGATCATCGGGACAGCTCCGGGGACCCCGCTGTGGTCCGTCCGCGTCATGGACGATGCCGGGGTCATTACTGAAGACAGCCTGATCTGCGCTATCGACTGGGTGACGTCGACCCATAAGGACGAGGACCAGGACAACGACATTGAGGTGGTCAATATCAGCATCGGCGGGCAAGGCGCCGACACACCCGAGTGCGGCAAGGGCACCGATCCGATGCACTATGCGATCTGCCGCTCGGTCCGCAAAGGCGTCACCTACGTGGTCGCGGCCGGCAATTCCGGCACCGATTTTGCCGACACTGTCCCGGCCACCTACGACGAGGTATTGACGGCGTCGGCCATGGCGGATTTTGACGGCAGGCCCGGAGGTTTCGGGGCGACGACGTGCGGTGCGGCAGACTGGGCATCCTACGGCCAGCGGGATGACGGACCTGCGTTCTTCTCGAACTACGCCACCACTTCCCGGGACAAGGCCCATACCGTCGCCGGGCCGGGTGTTTGCATGCTGTCCACTGCGCCGGGCGGTTACGCCGTCACGAACGGGACCAGCTTTGCAAGCCCGGCCGTCGCCGGCTCGGTGGCGCTCTGCATCAGCAGCAAGGCGTGCCGCGGTTCCGGCGATGATGTGATGGAGGACTTCCTGGAGCTGACCCGGGACTACAACAAGGACAACCACGATTACGGGTTCGACGGCGACCCGCAGCACCCAGCGAACGACGGGCGGTACTTCGGCTACCTCACCCAGATCGCCAAATTCTAGGTCTGCTGCACGGCAGGCGATTGGGGCCGTCCCGGCTTCCTTGACAGCCCGGCTGCGACAGGCGCTAGATGGAAAGTAGGCGCCCCCGGGACTTTCCGGCGGGCAGCTCGGGCAGAGGAGCGGAAATGAATGTGAAACTACAGCCGGCCGAACGCCACCACAGCGAGGCCGCCGTCGAGGGCGATGAGCGGGCCGAGCCGCTGGATTCCCGCGAGCACTCCCAGACGGCCGCCGAAGGCGAGGACGTCGACGACTAGCAGTCGACAAGTAGCACCCGGCACCGAGGACGTTGCCCGTGGATCGCCTGTGCCCGGGTATCACTGCGCCCCACCCCACAGCCGCTGCCACCACCGGCGGCCACGAAGCTCCGCTTCCGCCTGCTCCTGCGTCTGGGCGGCTGACGCGGCCGCCGCTGAGGTGCGGCGCGCCCGCCAGCGCTCTAGTTCGGCGTCGACGTCGCGGGTCCTGGTCACCACCGGCGGCCCGCCCTGCAGCTGCCGGCGGGCGTCGATCACCCGGGCGTTGAAGTCCGTCAGGATGTCCCGTACCTGCTTCTCGCTCAGCTGCCGGTCGAGCCGGGCGTCGAGACCGGCGTCCTCAGTCCGAAGCAGGATGGCTTTCGGGCCCATTCCCGTCAGGTTCTCACGCTGGATCAGGCCCTTGATCCACCAATCGGGGTCGTACCCCTCGCCGAGCCCCGGGATGGGTTTACCCGCGTACTTGAGGTTGTCGAACTTCCCTTGGGCCATGGCGTCGCGGATCAGGTACTCGGCCCGGGCCGCGTCGTCGACCTTAGCCCGCTGCTGCCGGAGCTCTTCTTCGGCAGCAGCCAGCGCGGCGTCCTCTGCAGCCGAAATGCCGCCGGCGCGGGCGGTCCGGAGTCCGGCAGCGCGTTCCACCCGCCGCCGGAAGGCGCTGCTGCCGCTGTCTGCCATGACCACCCCGTCCTTGTGCACCGGTTGTCCTGTCCTGGTTTCCAGTATGCGGATGGGGGCTCTTTCAGGGCAAAGCCCGACTATCCTTGTGTTAACGCAGCCGCGCCATCTTGGCTGCGCGAACGTCAACTGCCCTGCCCGTCCCTCCCTGCCCGTCGCACAGCAGACTTCGAGGAGCAGCCGTGACCAGTCCAGAGCCCGCCCAGCCCGACGGCCCACACCGGCACGAGCGGCGCGAGGAACGCCCCGACCTGCCCAGCACCCACGTCTCCGAAGCCGTAGCGATGTCCGGGCGCTGCGGGAACGTCCACCTCGCCTCCGGCCGCATCTGTATCCTGCCCGAACGCCACATGGGCTCCTGCGAGTTTGTCGACCCCCATGATGCCGAGGATGCCGTCCGGTAGAGCGTCAGGCGGCCGAGCCCCTGCGTTCAACGGCCGGCCCGACTGTGATGAGACTCACCCGCAATAATCTGCGATCCCCTTGAGACGGTCCGTCCTGCCTGTGCAGGATGGAAAGGCGCGGACAGGAACCACAGGATCCCGCCCGCGCGGCCCCGGCCCACACTCCCGCACCACGTGCGCGGCGTGGGCGTGGGGGCGCAGCTGTACCCAACCAGGTGGACGCAATGAGGCCAAACCGGTGCGCCCTACGGGCCGCCCGAAGTCTCAGGGCGATCGCGGATTGGTTGTTACCGCGGCTCCGCGATGGCGCGGCAGCCGGAACTCCGGATTCACGAAATGGAAGCACTGAACAATGACGTTTGACACTGCCGACTCTGTAACCCTGAAGATCTGGGACCGGGCAACTATGCACCGCACCCTCGACGCCCTCGTGCACGACCTCTCGGTGCGCCACGGCGCCCCGAAAGGCAGCATCTCGGTCAACTGCAGCGGACCGAACACCTTTACGCTGCGCCTGGACCGCGGCGCACCGCAGGCGTCCTCCGGGGAGGCGCTGGTCCACTAAGCGCGCCAGGCCCGACGGCGAAGGCGCCCGCCTCCCGCCGTCGGGCGCTCCGCCTAGACCAGGCTGGTGCGGCTGGCGAGAATGTAGTCCACCGCCGCCGGGCCCCTCATCCGCAGCCCGGGCCGCACGTAGCGGCGGTCGACCCGGCGCCGCCCCACGAAGCCCAGCTGCGCCAGCGCGGCCCAGAATGCCTTGCCTGGTGCGGGTACCTGCCGGTGCAGCGCGCACCAGCTGATATACACCCCGTACAGCTCATCGTCGGTCAGCCCGTGGTCCTCCGCCCCGTCCGCATCGATGCAGTCCGAAATAAAACGTGAATAGTCTGACGTCGTCATGACTGGCCCCTCCCAATCCTGCTGAATCTCCTGACCCACTCCCGCGGAATGCCCGGCGGGCGGCAGACGTAACTAACCCGTCCTGAATAGCGTTCGGAGCATGCAGCGCCGCGGATGGCAGGCCGCCGAGATTATTTTTTTGCATGCGCCCAGTGCCGCTAATAGACCGGAAATATGACGGAAATGTCCGCGCCCTAGGCTGGCCACACACCACGGCGCCACCCTGGCGACGAAGCCGGTTCGAGAAGGGAAGCCCCGATGCATTTACTGCCACGGGAGCAGGAGAAGCTCATGATTGTGGTCGCGGCTGACCTCGCGCGCCGCCGCCAGTCGCGGGGCCTGAAACTGAACTTCCCGGAGGCGGTCGCCCTCATCAGCTACGAACTGATCGAAGGCGCACGGGACGGCCGGACCGTGGCCGAACTGATGAGCTACGGCACCACCCTGCTGACCCGCGAAGACGTGATGGAGGGTGTGCCGGAAATGATCCACGACGTCCAGGTCGAGGCCACCTTCCCCGACGGCACCAAGCTCGTCACCGTCCACAGCCCCATCCGCTAGGGAGAAGTGATGATTCCAGGAGAGTACGTGCTCCGCAGCCAGCCCGTGGTGCTGAACGCCGGCCGTGAGGCGATCGACGTCGAGGTGCTCAACACCGGTGACCGGCCGGTTCAGGTGGGTTCCCATTTCCATTTCGCTGAGGCCAACGCGGCCCTGCAGTTTGACCGGCAGGCCGGCTACGGCCGCCGTCTGGATATCCCGGCCGGCACCGCTGCCCGGTTCGAACCCGGAGACCGCAGGCGCGTCCGGCTGATCGAACTGGCCGGCCGCCGCGAAGTGTACGGGCTCAGCAACGCCGTCAACGGAGAACTGCGACCGGGCGGCTCCACGCCCGCAGGAGGAACCCAATGAGCATGGAATTGCCGCGCCGGCAGTATGCGGACCTCTACGGACCGACCACCGGGGACGCCATCCGGCTTGCCGACACCGAACTGTTCCTGGAAATCGAGCAGGACCTCACGGTCTACGGCGAGGAAGTGGTCTTCGGCGGCGGGAAGGTCATCCGCGACGGCATGGGCCAGAACGGCCAGCTGACCCGGGACGGCGCAGGGCCCGGCACCGAGGTCCCGGACACCGTGATCACCAACGTGGTGGTGCTGGACTACTCCGGCATCTATAAGGCCGACGTCGCGCTCCGGGACGGCCACATCTTCCGGATCGGCAAGGCGGGAAACCCGCAGATCTCCGACGGCGTGGACATCGTCATCGGCGCGAGCACCGAGATCATCGCCGGGGAACGGAAGATCCTGACCGCCGGCGGCATCGACTCGCACATCCACTTCATCTCCCCCGAGCAGGTCCCCGCAGCGCTCTGCAGCGGGATCACCACGATGCTCGGCGGCGGCACGGGACCGGCCGAGGGCACCAAGGCCACGACCGTCACGCCCGGCGCGTGGCACATCCGGCGGATGCTGCAGGCGGCCGAAGGTCTGCCGGTCAACATCGGCCTCTTCGGGAAAGGGCACGCGTCCGCCGTCGAACCCCTCGCCGAGCAGATCCGGGCCGGCGCGATCGGCCTGAAAGTCCATGAGGACTGGGGGTCCACCACAGCCTCGATCGACACGTCACTGACGGTCGCGGACGCCTATGACGTCCAGGTGGCCATCCATACGGACACCCTGAATGAGTGCGGCTTCGTCGAGGACACCATCCGGGCGATCGGCGGCCGGGTGATCCACACCTTCCACACCGAAGGCGCCGGGGGCGGCCACGCGCCGGACATCATCCGGATCGCCGGGCTGCCCAACGTCCTCCCGGCGTCCACCAACCCCACGCTGCCGTATACCCGCAACACCATCGAAGAGCATCTGGACATGCTCATGGTGTGCCACCACCTCAATCCGGACATCCCGGAAGACGTGGCGTTCGCGGATTCGCGGATCCGGGCCGAAACCATCGCAGCCGAGGACGTCCTGCAGGACATGGGCATTTTTGCCATCACCTCCTCGGACTCACAGGCCATGGGCCGGGTGGGCGAAGTGGTGACCCGGACCTGGCAGGTCGCGGACAAGATGAAACGCCAGCGCGGTGTCCTGAAGGACCCCGCCGGCGGGACGCACGGTTCGGAGCTGGGGGCCGGGCCGGACAGCGATAATTTCCGGCTCAAGCGCTACATCGCGAAATACACCATCAACCCTGCCCTCGCCCACGGCATGGCCGATTCCGTCGGCTCGGTCGAGGTCGGCAAATTCGCGGACCTGGTCCTGTGGGACCCGGCGTTTTTCGGCGTCAAACCGGAACTGGTGCTCAAAGGCGGGCAGATCGCCTACGCGCTGATGGGTGACGCCAACGCCTCCATTCCCACCCCGCAGCCGCGGACCATGCGTCCCATGTTTGCCACCTACGGCAAGGCCATGCAGCAATCCTCCATCACCTTCCTGTCCCAGGCGGCCATCGATGCCGGAGTTCCGGAAGACCTCGGACTGGAGAAGGTCATCCGGGCCGTGTCCGGAATCCGCGGCCTCACCAAAGCGGACCTGGTCTACAACGGCGCCACCCCGGAGATCCGGGTCGACCCCGAAACCTACCGGGTGAGCGTGGACGGCGAGGATGTCACGTGCGAGCCCTCCGACGTGCTGCCCATGGCACAGCGCTATTTCCTCTTCTAGGCCCCAGGAGCACCATGATCATCGACAAGGTCCTCGGCAACACCTACGACCTCCCGCCCGGCACTAACCCCTACGCCGGGGTGCACCGGGAAAAAGTGGTGCTCCCCAGCGCCCAGCTGGTCAAGAAGATCCAGCGCGTCACCACGGACCACGGCAAGGAACTGGGCATCCGGCTCCCGCCGGGCTCCGGCGACCTGCGCGACGGGGACATCCTGCACCTGGCCGGCACCACCATGATCGTGGTCTCCGTACTGCCCACCGATGTCCTGGTGATCGCCCCGCGGACCATCCACGAAATGGGAGTGGTGGCGCATTCCCTCGGCAACCGGCACCTGCAGGCCCAGTTCTTCGAGGCCGCGTCGGAGTTCGGGGCCGAGGTGATGGTGTGCCAGTACGACCACACCGTGGAGGACTACCTGAAGCACGCCGGAGTCCCCTACGACCGCCAGGACCGCGTGATGCCGGTGCCCTTCCGCCATGCAGAGCACTCGCACTAGGACCGCGGTGGCCGGATACCAGCTCGCACTGCAGCAACTCACGGACTCCGCGCTGCCCACCGGGGCGTTTGCCCACTCGCTCGGGTTTGAGGCCTACATTGAGCGCGGGCTGGTGCACAACGAGCCGTCCTTCGGCGTATGGCTGGCGGCCTTTGTGGGGCAGCAGCTGACCTACTCGGACGGGCTCGCCATCAGGTTCCTCTATGAAGGAGCGCCGGTCACGGAGCTGGATGCCCTGTTGACGGCCCAGCTGCTCCCGCGGCAGGTGCGCGAGGCCAGCGTCAAAATGGGTGCCCGGCTCCTGGAGATCGGGACCGACACGTTTCCCTCGTCGGAACTGGCCGCGTACCGGGCGCTGGTTGCCGGCGGACGCGCCGCCGGCCACCAGCCGCTCGCCTTCGCCCTCGTCGCCCGGTCCCTCGGCGTACCGCAGCGTGAGGCCCTGGCCGCCTACCTCTTCGCGGCCGTCACCTCGCTGACCCAGAACGCGGTCCGGGCCATCCCGCTGGGGCAGAATGCCGGCCAGCGGCTGCTGCGCCACGCAGCCGACGACGTCGGGGCCGCCGTCGCGCGGATGGAGGACCTGACGCCGGACGACTTCGGCGCCATCAGCCCCGGGCTGGAAATTTCGCAAATGCGGCACGAGTTCCAGCGTGCCCGGATGTTCATGAGCTAGCACAGGAGAATCACCATGCCAGAACCCATTAAAATCGGCATCGGCGGGCCCGTCGGGGCCGGCAAAACCCAGCTCGTGGAACGCCTCACCCGGCACATGAGCCGCGGGATCTCCATGGCGGCGATCACCAATGACATCTACACCATCGAAGACGCCAAGATCCTCGCCGCGAACGGAATCCTGCCCGTGGACCGGATCATCGGCGTCGAAACCGGCGGCTGCCCGCACACGGCCATCCGCGAAGACACCTCCATGAACACCGCCGCGATCGACGAGCTGAAAGCCCGCCATCCGGACCTGCAGGTGATCTTCGTGGAATCCGGCGGCGACAACCTCTCCGCCACCTTCAGTCCGGAACTCGTGGACTTCTCCATCTACATCATCGACGTGGCCCAAGGCGAGAAGATCCCCCGCAAGGCAGGCCAGGGCATGATCAAATCCGATCTCTTCATCATCAACAAGACCGACCTGGCCCCCCACGTCGGCGCGGACCTGGCCGTAATGGAGCGGGACTCACGCGAATTCCGCGGCACGAAGCCCTTCTGCTTCACCAACCTCAAGACCGACGAAGGACTCGACGCCGTCATCGAGTGGATGCGCCGGGATGTCCTGATGCTTGACCTGGCGACGTGAGCGTTTCCGGGCTGCGGGCGGCGGCTTCGCCGGGGCTGGGGCCAAGGGGGGAGCTCGAACTCGTCATCGCTGACCGCGCCGGACGGTCGGTCGCGACACATCAGTTCCACCGCGGCGCCCTGCGGGTTTTGCGTGCCCATTACCTGGACGCGAGCGGGCAGGTCTGCTACGTCCTCGTCAATCCCGGCGGGGCTTATCTTGGGGCTGACACCTATGTTATGGATGTGGACGTGGAGGACGGGGCGAAGCTGTTGCTGACCACGCAATCGGCCACCAAGGTCTACCGGACGCCGGGGACATTCGCCGAACAGCGGATGCGGCTGCGGCTTGGCGAGGGGGCGCAGCTGGAGCTCGCTCCGGACCAGCTGATCGCCTACCGTGAGGCCAGCTACCGGCAGCACACCCACGTCACGGTGCGGCCGTCCTCGAGCCTGATCATGGCTGAAGTCGTGACGCCGGGGTGGTCCCCGAGCGGCGCGCCCTTCGGGTACGAGGAGCTCCGGCTCCGGACCGAGATCCGGGTCGAGACCGGCGGGGCGACCGGCGGGGAGACCGGCATCCTGGCCGTGGACAACGTGTTGATCCGGCCGCCGCTGGACGATATCACCGGCCTGGGGTTCCTCGAAGGTTTCAGCCACCTCGGATCGCTGATTGTCGTGGATCCCCGCGTGGACCAGGACCTCGTAAACGAACTGCATGCCAAGGCTGCCGGCTATGACGCCCACACCGGGGTCTCGCTCGCTGCCTCCCGGCTGGGCACCGCCGCCTTGGTGCTGAGATCGCTCTCCGACAGCACGGACGGGCTCAACCGGCTGCTGCGCGGTGTTGCAGACCTGCTGCGGGAACGCTGGTACGGGCAGGCCCCCCTGGATCTGAGGAAGTACTGATGGCAACCCTGGAGCAGATGGCCGCGCTGTACCGGGGCCGGGAGCACTTGCCGCTCCGGACCCGGGTGATCGCCACCTTCTCGGCCGTGGCCGCCTTGCATGCAGCCGCCGTCGGGCTCCTGCTCGCCGGCGCCGCAGCAGGGGGCCAACCGCTCGCGGTCGGGCTCGCCCTGACCGCCTACCTGGCCGGGGTCAAGCACAGCTACGACTGGGACCACCTCGCCGCGATCGACAACTCCACCCGCAAGTTCGTGGCGGAAAACAAGGACCCCGTCAGCGTGGGTTTCGCCTTCAGCCTCGGCCACAGCTCCGTGGTGGTCCTGGCCGGCGCACTCCTTGTGGCCGGTGTGTCCGCGGTGGGCAGCTTCATGACCGCCGGCACGGCGGGGAACCAGGCGCTGGGGCTGATCGGCAGCTGCGTCGCCGGGCTGTTCCTCCTGGCCGTGGGCCTCCTGAACGGCACTGCCTTTGTCCGCGCCCTGGATCTTTGCCGCGGCGCCCGGCACGGTGCGGACATCACCGCGGCCGACCTGGCCGCAAGAGGCTTCGTGGCCCGGCTGCTGGCGCGGCCGCTGGCCCGCGTGCGGCATCCCCGGCACATTTACGTGATTGGCTTCCTCTTCGGCCTGGGCTTTGATACCGCCACCACGATCGGGCTGCTGGTCCTCGCGGGCGCCGCGTCGCTGGCCGGGGTGCCCGCTCCGGCGCTGTTGGCGCTTCCGCTGGCGTTCGCGGCGGCGATGACGCTGTGCGACACCGTCAACGGCCTCGCCATGATGCGGATGTACCGTGCAGCCCTGGCCGATCCCCGGCGCAAGCTGCGCTTCAACGCGGCGATCACGGGCATTTCCGCGGTCTCGGCGCTGTTCATCTCGTTCGTCAGCCTGGCCACGTTCTTCCACGCGGCGTTCGGGCTCCGGGACCCGTTCACCGAATGGCTCGCCGCCGTGGAGCTGGGCAGCGCCGGGCTGTTGCTGGTGGTGCTGCTGCTGGCCGTGTGGGCTGCGGCGTCGCTGCACGGCCGGCTGGAAGGGCCGGACGGTGTCCTGACCCGGCCCGTTCCCTAGGTGTCCGCCCGCGCTGCGCGGCCGTCTGAGCCGGAGCGTCCGTGGGCCAGGCCGGTGGGAAAGCCGACCAGCACCGGCTCCGGGACGCTGCAGCAGCCGGCGTCCGCCGGCTCCGGGACCTGGGTGGCGGGGGCGTCGCAGCTGGCGGCGGTGTCGGCGGAGCAGACCCCGGTTTCGGGGAGTTGGAGCTGGACGGTGTCGGCCGCGTCCCGATCCCCGGCCAGGGCGGCGGCGACCGAACGGACCTGTTCATAGCCGGTGGCCAGGAGGAAGGTCGGTGCCCGGCCGTAGGACTTCATCCCGACAATGTAGAAGTCCTTTTCCGGGTGGGCGAGGACTGTGGCGCCGTGCGGGGCGACGGTCCCGCACGAGTGGAATTCGGGGTCGATCAGCGGGCCGAGTGCGGTGGGAGCCTCCACGGCAGGGTCCAGGTCCAGCCGGAGTTCACGCAGGATATCCAGATCCGGGCGGAACCCGGTGCACGGCACCACGACGTCGGCCTCCAGACTCCGGCCGTCCAGGGCCTCGACGGTGACGGCTGATCCGGTGTTGCGCAGGGCCGCGATCCCGAAGCCGGTGTGCAGTCCGATGGTCCCGGCTTCGACGAGCCGGCGCAGCCTGCTGCCGAGCTGTCCCCGCGCCGGCAGCTGGTCGGCGTTGCCGCCGCCGTAGGTCTTCTCCGCGGATGCGCCGCGGACGGCCCAGAGAATCCGGGTGCCCGGTTCTGCCTTGGCCAGATCGGCGAGGCTGATGAGGGTGTTCGCTGCCGAGTGGCCGGCGCCGACCACCAGGACGCGTTGTTTGGCGAAGGACGCCCGGTCCCGCCCGGTGACGTCCGGCAGCGGGGCGGAGATCCGGGTTCCCGCAGAATCCTCGCCGGCGGCCGGCAGGCCGGAGGTGCCCAGCGGGTTGCGGGTGGACCACGTGCCGGAGGCATCAATGACCGCGGCCACCTCATGGTCCCGGGTGCCGCCGTCCTCGTGCGAAACCCGGACAATGAACGGCGTCGTGTCGCGGCTGCGGGTGTGGGTCTTGTCCAGTCCGGCCCGGGTCACCGCCGTGACCCTTGCGCCGGTCTGCAGCCGCTCGCCGATGGCCGGCAGGGCAGCCAGCGGAGTGAGGTAGTTGTCGATGAGTTCGCCGCCGTAGGGCAGGGCCGTGGGCCGGGGCGGTTCCCAGCCGTCGGCTTCGAGCAGGCGGACGGCGGCGGCGTCGAGGTTGAACCGCCACGGAGAGAACAGCCGGATGTGGCGCCACTGCTCGATGGCGGCGCCGGCGGAGGGCCCGGCTTCGAAGACCAGCGGTTCGAGGCCGCGTTCGAGCAGATGTGCCGCGGCGGCCAGGCCCACGGGTCCGGCGCCGATCACGGCGATGGGAAGGTTATTTGCTGAGTCCATGGTGTCCTCTGTTTCGTCCCGACGGCGTGATGCTTCCGGAGGCGGGCGCAGGCCCGTTACTTGCCGGCGGGCACGAGGGATGCGATCAGGTCCTCGATGCGGCCCTTGATCTCATCCCGGATCGGCCGGACAGCGTCCACGCCCTGACCGGCGGGGTCCTCAAGGACCCAGTCCTCGTAGCGCTTGCCGGGGAAGTAGGGGCATTCGTCGCCGCAGCCCATGGTGATCACGACATCGGATTCCTTGACGGCCTCGGTGGTCAGGACCTTGGGGACCTCGGCGGACATGTCGATGCCGAGTTCCGCCATGGCCTCCACTGCCGCCGGGTTGATCCTGTCCGCCGGCTGGGATCCGGCGGAGCGCACCTCGATCCGGCCCGCCCCCAAGTTGGTCAGGAAGGCCGCGGCCATCTGGGAACGCCCGGCGTTGTGCACGCAGACGAACAGGACGGAGGGCTTCTTGGGGGTTTCGGTACTCACGGGGTTTCTCCTGGAATCAGTCGGGCGCGGCGCGGGGCGGGTTCGAGTCCCCGCTGCCACCGCAATCGGCGAAATATTGATGGTGATCGATATATAGAGTATTGAACGATAAATTGATGGTTGTCAATATTGATTCGGCCGGAGGGTTCAGCCGGCGAGCACGCGGGGCGCAAGGCCGGCCACCCGGTCCGCGATTTCCTCAAAGGCTTCCTCGAAGGCCTCCTCAGTGCCGCGGCGCACCGGGTCCGGCACGGACCAGTGCACTCCACCGAGCCCGGCCAGCTCTTCATGGGCGTTGTCGCACACCGTCACCACCAGGTCCCCCGCTGCGGGCTCCAGCCTGCACGGGGGAAGATCCGGCAAGTCCACGCCGCGGCGGCGGGCAACTTCGAGCGCCCCCCGAGCGATGCGGTCCGCGGGGTGCGTTCCCGCCGACGCCGACGGGATCCGGCTGCTCCGCCGCCAGAGGGCGGCGGCCAGTTGGGACCTGGCACTGTTGCGGGTGCAGACGAACAGGACCCGCCGGGCGTCATGTCCCGCCCCGGGCGTCAGTCCTTCCAGGGCGCCGCGGGCCAGCAGGATGTAGCTGCGCCGCCGGTCAGCCTCGGAGCGGTGGCGGACCACCAGCCCGGCCTCCTCCAGCGTACGCAGATGATGCGAGAGCAGGTTCGACGGCATGCCCAACTCCGCCTGCAGCTCCGTAGGAGAGCAGTCGCCCAGGGTAAGCAGATCAACGATGCGCAGCCGCGCGGGATCGGCCAGGGCAGCATGCTTGGCTACCCTTGCCTGAAAACCCTCGATTGCATCAATATTCATTGGCTCAATTTTGACTGAGTTAATTCTTTGGGTCAAGCTGTTGCCATGACTTCTGATCAACCCCCGCTGTGGCGCCGCGCCTTCGCCGAACTGCTCGGCACCGGCCTGCTCGTCAGCATCGTCGTCGGCTCCGGGATCGCCGCACAGCAGCTCTCCCCCGGCGATACCGGCCTGCAGCTGCTCCAGAACAGCACCGCGACGGTGCTCGGGCTGACGGTCCTCATCCTGATGCTGGGACCCGTGAGCGGCGCGCATTTCAATCCGGTGGTCTCGCTCGCCGACTGGATCCTGGGCCGGCGCCGCGGCACCGGACTGAGCCTCCCGGAAGTAGGCGCGTACGTCGCCGCCCAGACCGTCGGCGCCATCAGCGGCAGCGTGATCGCCAACGCCATGTTTGAGGTGACTCACGCAATCTCGGTCAAGGACCGCGCAACCCCGGGTCACCTGCTCGGCGAGGTGGTGGCCACCGCCGGACTTATCCTGCTGATCTTCTCGCTCGCGGCCACCTCCCGCGGCGCGCTCGCGGCACCGGCAGTGGGGGCCTACATCGGAGCCGCGTATTGGTTTACGTCGTCGACGTCGTTTGCGAACCCGGCGGTGACAGTGGGCCGGATGTTCAGCGACACCTTCGCCGGCATCGCACCGGCGTCGGCTCCCGGCTTTATCATCGCGCAGCTGGTCGGGGCGGGAGCGGGGCTTGGCCTCTTGCTGATTCTGTTCCCCGCCGCGGCCCGGGCCGCGGATGACGTCGTCCTCCCGCACCCTGCCGTTCCGCACCCTGCCAGCCCGCACCCTGCCGAAAAAACCAGCGCCTAGCCTCCTGGCCGTCTGGTGGAATCGTGGCGGCGGCCCTCCGGAAATTACATCGACGATTGTCAATATTGCGGCATAATGGATGCATGAACGCCACGCCCGCATCCGCCCCGGCCACCGTCGATGCCTGCCGCGACGGGGCCGGACTTCACGCCTTGAGCGCCGAAGAGGCGCAAGCGACAGCACTGGTCTTCAAGGCGCTGGCGGACCCGAACCGGCTGCGGCTGCTCTCGATCGTCAAGGCTGAGGCGGCCGGGGAATCCTGTGTCTGCGACCTGACCGGCCCGCTGGATCTGGGCCAGCCGACGGTCTCGCACCACTTGAAGATCCTGGTTGAGGCCGGGCTGCTAAACCGGGAAAAACGTGGCACTTGGGCCTACTATTCCCTGGTTCCCGGGGCCCTGGAACGGGCCGCCGGACTCCTGACGGGCCTCTAGCGCCCCGGCCCGGGGCGCCCGCTCGCGGCCGAGGGCGGCCCGCGTCACGAGCGGGCGGCCCAGGTCACGAGCGGACGGCACAGGTCAGACCGGCCCCGCCTGGCCCGTCAGGCGTTGACGGGCTTGGCGATAATCAGGTCAATCTGGCCCACCGCCTGCTTAATGCCCTCTTCCATGCCCATTTCGAGCATTTGGGTGAGCTGCTCTGCCGACTCGAACGTCGAGACGAGTGTCATTCGCGTGCGGTCGCCGATCGCCTCCAGGGTCACGACGCCGCGTGTGGTGCCCATGGCCGAATCCGGGGCGCCGTTTTCGTCAGCGAACCCGTCGTCGAATTCAAGCCGGTGCGGCGCCTCAATGCTAATGAACCGCCACCAGCCGTGGCTCTTCTGCCCCTCCGGCCCCGTCATGTAGTAGCTCGCTTCCCCGCCGGGCACAAACTCGTGCCGGACGAACGTCGCCGGCCAGGTGGGCGGACCCCACCAGCGTTCCAGCTGGCGCGGATCCGCCCATGCCAGCCAGACACGCTCGACGCCGGCGTCGAACTCGGCGACCAGGGTCAAGGTCAGGGCCTCCAGGTCATTGACCGTACTGACAACAGTCATCACGTCATCCTTCCTAATCTTCAGCCAGAATGTCGGCCATCCGGGCGGCCCGCTGCCGCCAGATGACCTCGTACTCGTCCAGCAGCCGCCGGGCCCGGTCCAGGCCGTCGCGGTGGGCCCGCACGATCTGCTCCCTGCCGCGCTTCTCTTTGGATACAAGGCAAGCGCGTTCCAACACCGCCACGTGCTTCTGCACGGCAGCGAAACTCATGGCATAGAGCGCCGCCAGCCCCGAGACCGAGTACTCCCGGACCGTGACCCGGGCAACGATGTCGCGGCGGGTGGCATCAGCGAGCGCCTGGAACAGGCGGTCCAGTTCAGCGTCACCCATCTGATCTACAACCATTTGGTTGTAGAATAAGCAATTGCCGGGACGGAGTCAATACTCCGGAAGAACCGGGCCGTGCGACGGCAGGCCGCGATGCAGGCCACTCTTCCACGCCGCGCCGGACGGGTCCACAATTGATGGACTAACTCTCTGCGTTGGAGGTTGCGATGCGCCGGACAACATCACTTGCCGCCGCGGGGGCTCTTGGTCTCGCCCTCATCCTGACCGCGTGCGGGCCGGCCGCCGGACCGGCCGCCGATCCGGCTTCTCCCCCTGGCACCGCCGCGACCGCGCCGCCCGGCACCCAGGCGGCGCCGCCGTCGGACTCCCCCAATGCAAGCCCGACGACGGCGCCGGACTGGACCAGCTATACGACGGCGGACGGCACCCTGACGTTCGAGCACCCGGCGGAGTGGACGGTCACCGACCCGGCAGGGCAGGCGGCCCCCGGCGGGGTCTTTGTGAGCGTCGCTGATGAGCACGGCACAGAGTTGGCGACCCTGCGGACCAACATGGTCACCGGCTCGGAGTGCCTCGACAAATACCCGTATTCGGTGCTTGATTCCGTCCCGCTGCCCGCGCTGGCGCAGCAGGGTGAGGCGCCGAGATTCGTCTTCGAGACCAGGACCGACGTCAACAACCCGGACCCGGCGAAGGTGAATGTCTATGCGTACGGAATCACCTCGGCCATGGCCCCGGTCGGGCCTGAAGCCTGCCCGGTCTTCCATTTCTTCACCTGGCCGCCCAGCGGTGCCATGTTCGGCGGGGCGTACGACCCCCTTGCGGCCAGGCCCGGCCTCGAAATGCACGTGGACAGCCCCGAGGCCTACACGGAAACCGCCGAGTACAAGAAGATCAAGAAGATGATCACGTCGCTGCGTCCGGCGTCCTGACGCGGCGAGACCGGAAGCGAGGGCAGCAAAAGTCCGGGCCGGGCCCCCGTGGCCGGCCCGGACTCGTGCGGATCAGGAACCGCTCAGATACCGCGGCGCTGGTTAGCGAGGCCTTCATCCATGGCGGCCCGGGCCGCGGTGACCTCGGGGCGGTCGCTCGTGGACGGAACCCCGACCTCCCAGAAGGCGCCGCCGAGCGTCCAGTCGCTGGCCCGGACCTTGGTGACAATCACCGTGGTCCGGTCGGCGGCCCGCGCGGCCGTCAGGGCGTCGCGGAACTCGTCCATGTCTTCGACCGTGAACGTCAGCGCCCCCAGGGCCTGGGCGTGGGCGTGGAAGTCCACCCGGACGGAAGAGCCCGGGCCGCGCGCATCACTGAGCATGTTGTTGTACGACGCGCCGCCCTGACCGACCTGCAGCCGTTCGATCACGGCATAGCCCTCGTTGTCGCAGACCACCAACACGAACTTCTTGCCGGACAGGACCGAGGAGTAGATGTCCGAGTTCAACATCAGGAACGAGCCGTCGCCGACCATCGCGTAGACCTGTCCGGAGGTCCGGGCAAAAGCCGCACCCCAGGCCCCCGCGATTTCGTAGCCCATGCAGGAGAACCCGTACTCCGTGTCCACCGAGGCGATCCCCTTGCTCGCCCAGTTGACGTTCACTTCGCCGGGCAGGCCGCCGGCCGCGGTGAGGATGTAGTCCTCGGCCGTGGCGCTGGCGTGCACTTCGGAGATCAGCTGGGCGTAGCTCGGCGGCCAGTGGCCGTCGGGCGCGGCGCGGCCTGCGACGAAGGCCTCCAGTCCGGCGCGCGCCTCGGCTGCCCGCGCCGTCCAGTCCTGCTCCGCGGTCCACCCCTGCAGGGCTTTCTGGAGGCTGAGCAGCGATTCACGGGCGTCGCCGATGACCGGCAGTGCGCGGTGTTTGAGCGCATCGAACCTCGCGGCGTTGAGCGCGACGATTCTGGCGTCCGGGGCGAAGGCGGTCCAGGATCCGGTGGTGAAGTCCTCGAGCCGGGTCCCCACGGCGATGATGAGGTCCGCGTCCCGGACGACGGCGTTGGTGGCTTCGGCGCCGGCCACGCCGACCGGGCCTGCGTAGCAGGGGTGGTCCGGCAGCAGCGCCGATTTTCCGGCCACGGTCTCCACGACCGGGATGCCCAGGGCATCGGCGATTTCGCCGAGCTCGGCTTCGGCGAGGGAGTAGTGGACGCCGCCGCCGGAGATGATCACCGGCCGTTTGGCGTTCCGGATGGCCTCGGCGGCCTCTTCGATCTGGCCGAAGTCGGGCCGCGGGCGGGAGATCCGGTGCACGTGGGTGGTGAAGAACTCCACCGGATAGTCGTAGGATTCAGCCGCGACGTCCTGGGGCAGGCCGAGGAAGACCGGTCCGCAATCCGCCGGGTCCAGGAGGGTGCCCACCATCTGCGGGAGTGAGGAGAGCAGCTGTGCCGGGTGAGTGATCCGGTCCCAGTAGCGCACCACCGGCCGGAACCCGTCGTTCACCGTGGTGGACGGTGTCCCGAAGTGTTCCACCTGCTGGATGACCGGGTCCTGGAGCCTGGAGGTGAAGGTGTCGCCGGAAATGAAGAGCACCGGCAGCCGGTTGGCCATGGCGACGCCGGCCGCGGTGATGAAGTTCGTGGCGCCCGGGCCGATCGAGGAGGAGCACACCATGACCTGCCGGCGGCGCATGGCTTTCGCGAACCCCGCGGCCGCCAGGCCCATGCCCTGTTCGTTCTGGCCCCGCCACACCGGGATCTCGTCACGGTGGCTCTCCAGGGCGTGGCCGAGGCTGGTGACGTTGCCGTGGCCGAAGATCGCCAGCACGCCGGGGAACAGCGGGACGTCCTCTCCGTCCACCACGGTCCGCTGCGCGATCAGGTACCGGACGATCGCTTCCGACGTGGTGATGCGTACCGTTTCGCCGCCCATCAGGATGCCCCTTCGTTTTCAGCCAGGTCCATGACCGTCTGCCATGAACGCGATTTCCAGGAATCGATGAGCGCCTGCTGGACGCTCACTACGTCGACTGCTTCCCTGAAGCCCGGTGAGAAGGGCGCCCCGGTCGCGAGGCTCTCCAGGAAGTTGTAATCCTCGATGGCTACGAGGTCCTCGAAGCCGATGGAGTTGGCCTGCCCCGGGACAAACGCGCCGTGGAACGGGAACCGGTCCCCGCCGCGCACCGTGGTGTAGCCGGTGTCATCGCCGGTTCCGAGCTTGTACACCTCAAGCTCATTGATGCGCTCGTGGTTCCACTTCAGCGAACCCTTGGTGCCGTAGACCTCGAAGGCGTTCTCGGACTCGGGGCCCACGATCGTCCGGCTGCTCTCGAAGGTGCCGGTGGCGCCGTTGGAGAACCGGCACAGCATGGACGCGAAGTCCTCGTTCTCGACCTCGCCGGTCGGGTCCCCGGCCGAACCGCGGCCGTAGTGGCTCGCGTTGCCGGTCGGCAGCGGGCGCCGGGTGATGGTGGTGTTCTGCATCCCCACGACCTCCTCGATGCCGCCGACCAGGAACTGGGCCATGGACACCGAGTGGCTGAGGATGTCGCTGGTCACGCCATACCCGGCCTGGTCAAGCTTGAACCGCCAGGTCAGCAGGCCCAGTTCGTCGCTGCCGTACATCGTCAGGAACCGGCCCCGGTAGTGGGTGATTTCGCCCAGCTCACCGGAGGCAATGAGGTCCCGGGCGTGGAGCACGAGGGGACTCCACACGTAGTTGTACCCGACGCCGGTGCGCACGCCGGCGGCCTCGGCGGCGCGGAACGCCTGCACGGCCTGTTCGGGCTTGCCGCCGATCGGCTTTTCGCTGAAGACGGCCTTGCCTGCCGCGCAGGCGGCTTCGATCATGGGCAGGTGCAGCATGTTCGGAGCGGTCACCCAGACGGCGTCGACGTCCGGATCGTTGATGGCCTCGTTCCAGTCCTCCACGGCGCGTTCGAACCCGAAGTCGTTGACGGCGCGTTCGCGCAGGGCCGGGGCGGTGTCCGCGCAGACCACAAGCCGCGGCTCAAAGGAGCGGTTCGGGAAGAGCGAGGGAATCCTGAGTGCGGACCGGCTGTGCGCCTGTCCCATCCAGCCCAGCCCGAGGACCGCGATTCCAATGCTTCGTCGATTAGTCATGCGTTGATCACTCTTCCGTGTGCTGAGGTCAGGGGCAGGCGGGGGTCGGGTTCCTGGCTCTCCCAGGCTTCGCGGATCCAGTGGTGCGTGGAGTCGTCGCAGAATGCCATGGTCCGGTCCTCGTTCGGCCCGGCGAGGACGTTCAGGAAGTACATCGGGTATTCCGGCGGGGCGACGGACGGGCCGTGGTAGCCGTGCGGAACGAGGTAGACGTCACCGTCGTGGAGCGTCACGGTCTCGTCGACGGAACCGTCGACGGAATAGACGTGGAACAGCCCCTGGCCTTCCGGTGCGCCGTGGGCGGAGTCGCCACGGCCGATCCGGAAGTAGTAGATCTCCTCGTTGTTGACCTTGCAGTCGCCGATGCCGTCGTGGCGGTGCGGCGGCCAGGAGGACCAGTTGCCGCCGGGCGTGATCACCTCGCACACGTTGATGCGGTGGGCGGCCTCAAAGGACCCCGGGGTGGCGATGTTGGCCACCTGCCGGGTCGCCCGGCCGGCGCCACGGACTTCGACGGCGACATCTTCGGCGCGGACATGGGCCACCGGGAAGCGTTCGGAGGCGCGTGCGGTGCAGACGGCAACCTCGCCGGAAGCTCCGCTGATGGTCAGTTTCGATCCGACGGGTGCGTACAGCCAGTCGGAAACGGCGGCGAAGACGCCGTCGCGTCCCTCCAGCCGGTAGGGCTCGCCGTCGACGGTCACGTCGATGTCACGCGCCGAGAGCGGGACGATGACAGCCTCGTCCCGGGCCAAATCGAATTCCAGGGTCACGCCTACCTGGAGGGTCCGGACGTCGAGGCCGCTGTAGGCCCAGCCGGCCTCTTCCGGGGTGACGGACGCGTCGGTGCCGGCAACCGCGGGCCGGTGCCAGCTCATCGGTTCACCCCGTGGACGAGGTCCGAGGCCTGCCGGACTGCTGCTTCAACGGTCCCGGCGTGCGGGTAGAGCAGCGCCCGTCCGGCCACCAGTCCCCTGACGTTTGGTTCTTTCATGGCGTTCTCCCATCGTGCGAATGTTCGTGCGGTGTCTTTGCCGGGGTCCCCGCCGAGCATCAGGACGGGCATGGACGTCGCGCCCGCGACTTCGACCATCCGGTCCGTGGTGGGGAGCTTGAGCCAGGTGTGCGCCGAGGATGAGCCGAGGCCGGAGGCGATGGCGACGACCTTGATGAGCCGTTCGTCCGACTCGTCGAGGACGGCGAGGCCGGCGTCGTTGAGGAGGTACGGCAGCGGTTCGAGCAGGCTCATGATGCCGCGGTCGGCCAGCTGGGTGATGGCTGCGGCGACGGTCTCGATCGTGCGGGCCACCCCCGGGTCGGTGTCTTCGATCCGGAGCAGCATTTTTCCGCCGTCCAGGCCGTAGGCGGCGACGTGGTCGGCGTCGTAGGCGCTCATCCGGTCATCGAGTTCCCACTGCGTGCCGATGACCCCGCCGCGGTTCATGGTGCCGATGGCCAGCCGGCCTTCGAGCACGCCGAGCCAGGCCAGTTCCTCGAGGATGTCCGCGCTGGCGAGGACGCCGTCGACGTCGGGGTTGGCCAGGGCCCGGACGATCCGGTCCAGCATCGTGTAGCGGTCGGCGATGGCCAACGGATCACCGCTGGCCGCGAGCTTGCCGCGGGCCGTGTGGTCCGCGGCCAGGATCAGGAGCCGGCCGTCTTTCCCGGCCAGGCTGCGCCGGGACCGGTTTACCAAGGCGGTCTGCAGTGATTTCGGTTCAAAGATACGGGCCTCAATGAGGGCCCGGTAGCTGGTTTCGTCGAGGTGCGTCAGCACGGTTACTTCTCCTTGGTCATGAACATTGATTCGAGCTCCTCGAGGGTTGGCATGGCTTCCGCGCACGCCAGCCGGCTGGCCACCAGGGCACCGGCGGCGTTGGCGAAATGCCCGATCCGCTCCGGGCCCCATCCGCTGAGCAGGCCGTGCGAGAGGGCGCCGCCGAAGGCGTCGCCGGCGCCGAGCCCGGACACCACGGCGACCGGGATCGGGGCGATGTTCCACCGCTCGTCACCGGCAGCCAGGTACACGCCGTCGCCGCCGAGCTTGATCACGGCAAGTTCGACGCCGGTGGCCAGGAGCGCGGCGGCTGCCGTCTCCGGGTCCCGGGTGCCGAGTGCCATCTCGCACTCGTCGAGGTTGCCGATCACCACGGTGGACAGGGCGATGGCCTTCAGGCTCGCCCGCCGGGACGTCTGAAGATCGGGCCAGAGGGCGGGGCGGTAGTCCAGGTCCAGGACGGTGTGGCCGGCCCGGTCCCGCTGCTCCAGCCAGGTCATGGCCGCCGTTGCCGTGGATCCCTGGGCCAGCGCGCCGTGGCTGATCCACAGGACCCCGCAATTCCGGACGGTTTCCGGCGGCAGGTCGGCGGCGGTCAGGGTGGTGTCCGGTGCCGCGTTGCCGCGGTAGAACGTCACCTGCGGTGTTTCGACCGGGTCCAGAGCCGTCAGGGCCAGGGGCGTCTGGCCCTGCGGGTCGATGCCCACGTGCTCGACGGTGACTCCCCACTCCGCCAGCCGGTTGCGCACAAAGCCGCCGAATCCGTCCCCGCCGACTTTGGTGACGATTGCCGCCCGCCGCCCCAGCCGGGCTGCGGCGACGGCCACGTTGGTGGGGCTGCCGCCCACGGACTTGGTGAATGTCTGCGGGCCGTCGAAGCCCACGTTCTCCTCGACCGCGTACAGGTCGACGCTGATGCGTCCGACGCAGATGACTTCCGGGATGCTCATGCGGTGACCCGGTGTCCGAGCGTCGGGGCGACGACGTTCTGCAGGTACGTCAGCGATGACTGCACCTCCTGGCCCGGGCCTTCGCCGTCGGCCGGCACGCCTCCGGCGATCGCCGTGTCCTGCTCGATGACGTAGGAGCCGCGGTAGCCCTTGGCCTCCAGCGCCTGGATGACACCGGCGATGTCGACGTCGCCGCGGCCCAGCTGGGTGAACAGGCCGGCCTGGGTGGCTGCCTTGAGGGATACTTCGCGGCTCAGGACGGAGGGGACCATGTCCAGCCGGACGTCCTTGAGGTGGACATGTCCCACGCGCTCGACGGCGTCCTTGGCGAACTGGACCGGATCGATGCCGCCGATGGCCAGGTGTCCCGTGTCCAGGCACCAGTTGACGTCGCAGGTGTCCAGGATCCGGTGCACGTCGTCGGCGGTTTCAACAAGCGTCTGCACGTGCGGGTGCAGGACCTGCGTGAGGCCGTGTTCGGCACAGATTTCATCGATCAGGGCGAGCGTCTGGACCATGTGGCGCTGTTCGCCGGCGGTCAGGGTGCGCGGGACGGACCAGTCGGGGTCCATGATCGCCGCCGAGATAAACAGCTTGGCGCCGGAATCGGCCAGCAGACGTGCCGTGGTGCGGGCGTAGGCCAGCGTGGCGTCGCGGCGGGAGGCCTCGTGCGGTTCGATCGGAGTGAATCCGCCGGACAGGGTCATGCCGTATTCGGCGAGGAGGGCCTTCACCGAGGCTGGTTCCTGCGGCAGGAAGCCCGGCGCGCCAAGTTCCGTGGCGGTGAACCCGAGATCCGACATTTCCTGCAGGACGCGGCGGGTGGGCAGCATGGCGCCCCACCCCGGCACCTCGCAGATCCCCCAGGAAATGGGCGCCGATGCGACGCGTGCAAGAAAATCACTCAATCTGTTCCACCTCATTGTGTTTGGATCGTTCCAAGTAATGCGACAACGATGGCATACGGATCCTTGGGGCGCAAGCCTTTTCTGCAAGACGCGGCATTTCGGGCGTCCCGGCCCTTTGAGGCGCCGGAAGGCGGGAAGCGGCCGGCCCGGTTCGGCCGCGCGGACCGGGGGCGGCCGCGCGGATCCGGGTGCAACCGCACGGATCAGCGTGCGGGCGGGCCTGACGGACCCGGGTCCTCCGGGGCCGCACTGCTGCGCCGAATGATCAGCTCGGGGGCCAGCAGCGTTTCGGTGCTGGGTTCGTCCGGGGCGGCGACGCGGCGGACCAGCGCCCGGGCGGCGGCGACCCCCGTTCCGTACCCGGCGGCATCCACGGATGTCAGGTTGATATGACCGATACCGGCCAGAAAGCTGTTGTCATATCCAACGACGGACAGCTGGCCGGGAATCGAGAGCCCGAGCTCAAAGGCGGCGTCAAGTACTCCGACGGCCGTGAGATCGTTGACGGCGAAGACGGCCGTGGGCCGGTCCGTCTGCCGGAGGAGCTGCAGCCCGGCGGCATGGCCTTGTTCCTCCGTGTTGCCGCTGCGCAACACCGTCGTCCGCAGCCCGTGGGCACGCATTGCAGACCTGTAGCCCTCCTCCCGGAGCCGGGCCACACGGCCGCTATCCCCCGCCACATGGGCAATCCGGCGGTGACCAAGCGAGATCAGGTGCTCAACGGCCAGCTGCGCGCCGGCCGCATCGTCGTTGGCAACCACGTCAACTCCGGGCAGGGAGAAGTTTCTGCTGCTCAGAACGACGGTGGGCACCTTCCTGGCGGCATCCTCGAGGTCCGCGGTCTGGGGCATACTGCCGGCGAGGATCAGTCCGTCCACGTTGCGGTCAAGGAAGGTACTGACGATTGATTGTCCGCCGGTTCGCCCCAGCCGCTGTTCACCCAGCAGCATGTGAAGGCCGTTTTCGGCCAGGACGTCGTTGATGCCGCGCAGCGATTCGAGGAACCAGGGGTTCCGCAGGTCATCAAGGATGACGCCGATGGCGCGCGTGCGGACCTGAACCAGGGCCCGCGCGGCCGTATTGGGCCGATAGTCGAGGGCTTCAATGGCGGTAAGGACCGCCTCGCGCTTGTCCGGGCGGACCAGCGGAGAGTCATTGAGGACCAGGGAGACCAGCGACTTGGAGACGCCTGCCTGCTGTGCCACGTCCACGATTGTCGCTCGTCCCGGCCGCTTGCCCGCCATTCGTAACCCCCTCGGATCCTCACCGTCAACCATTGACGGTGCAATGCAATCAATGTACGCTCATCTCGATTTGGAACGGTACAAATGATTTGCCGGTCGGTTTTTCACGCTACCTCTTGCCAGCACATTCTTGCGGATTTCGCGGCAAGACCGGCCTGAGGACCCCTCAGCGGCGGCATCTCTGCTGCCAGCGGCACACGAACGGCTTTCCCGGCCCAAGTCCGGCTGCTTTCCACAACTCAAGGAGAAATTTACGATGATGAAAATTTCGTGGCGTAAGGCGGCCCTCGTGGCCTCAGTGGTCCCCATGCTGGCACTGGGCGCCTGCTCGAGCACCGGCGGCAAGGCCCCTGAGGCGGCGGACGGGGCGGCCGCCGGGCAGGCCGTCAGCACGCCGAAGATCAAGGTTGCGATGATCACCCATGCCGGGCCGGGGGATACCTTCTGGGACATCGTCCGCCGCGGCGCGGAGGAAGCTGCGGCGAAGGACAATGTGGAGCTGCTTTACACCTCGGATCCTGAGGGCGGCCGGCAGGCCCAGCTGATTGAGCAGGCTGTTGATCAGAAGGTTGATGGCATTGCGGTGACCCTGGCCAAGCCGGATGCGCTCAGGGACGCCTTGCAGAAGGCCACCGCCGCGGGCATTCCGGTGGTGACCCTGAATGCCGGCGAATCGGTTTCGGCCCAGCTCGGGGCGTTCACGCACTTCGGCTCGGATGAGAAGATAGCCGGCGAGGCCGTCGGTACCCGGCTTGCCGCTGACGGCGTAACGCATCCGATCTGCGTGATCCACGAGCAGGGCAACGTGTCCCTGGAGGCCCGGTGCGCCGGTGTGCAGTCCAAGGTTCCCGGGTCCGAGATTCTCTACGTCACCGGTACGGATATGACCCAGGTGTCCTCGACCGTGACCGCCAAGCTGCAGAGCACGGCCGGGGTTGACGCTGTCATCGGCCTGGGCGCACCGTTCACCTTGACCATGATCAAGGCCGTGGAGTCGTTGAACATGAAGGACACCGTCAAGGTGGTCTCCTTTGACCTGAACAGTGAGCTGAATCAGGCCATCGTTGACGGCAAAGTCCTCTTCACCGTGGATCAGCAGCCGTGGTTGCAGGGCTACGGGGCGATTGATGCGATCTGGCAGAACAAGCGCGGCGGGTTCGAGATCGGCGGCGGGCAGCCGGTGCTGACCGGTCCGGCGATCGTGGACGGATCCAACGCAGCTGATGTCCTGAAATTCGCCGCCGAGGGTATCCGCTAAGGATTCCTTTGCGCCGGGGTTCCGGGGCCCGTCAGGGTCCCGGAACCCGGCCCGAAGCAGGAGAAGGACCATGACCCAGACTCTTTCCAAGACCCCGCCGCCGAAGACCCCGCCGGCCGCCGATGAGCGTGTGGGCAAACGCAACCCGCTGCAGAAGCTCCTGGGCCGCCCGGAAGTCGGCGCCCTGGTCGGGGCGATCGTGCTCTTCGTGTTTTTCGCCTCGGTCTCCCAGACCTTCATCCAGCCCAACGCGTTCGCGACCGTGCTCTACGGCTCCTCCACGATCGGGATCATGGCCGTGGGCGTCTCGCTGCTGATGATCGGCGGGGAATTCGATCTCTCCACCGGGGTCGCGGTGATCTCCTCGGCCCTGACCGCGTCACTGTTCAGCTGGTACTTCGCCACGAACGTCTGGGTCGGAGTCGGGCTGGCCCTGATCGTGTCCCTCGCGATCGGGCTGATCAACGGCCTGATCCTGATCAAAACCAAACTCCCCTCCTTCATCGTGACCCTGGCGACGTTCCTGATGCTGACCGGCCTGAACCTGGGCCTGACCCGGCTGATCGGCGGCTCCGTCTCCTCCCCCTCGATCTCGGACATGGACGGCTTCGCCTCCGCGAAGTCCGTCTTCGCCTCCTCCGTCCCGATCGGGGACGTGGACGTGAAAATCACCGTGTTCATCTGGATCGCCCTGGTCGCGGCCGCGTCCTGGATCCTGCTGAGGACCAAGGTCGGGAACTGGATCTTCGCCGTCGGCGGCGACGCGAACGCCGCCCGCGCCGTCGGCGTCCCGGTGAACAAAACCAAAATCGGGCTCTTCATGGCCGTCGGATTCTGCGGCTGGATCCTGGGCATGCACAACCTCTTCGCGTTCGACTCCGTCCAGTCCGGAGAAGGCATCGGCAACGAATTCCTCTACATCATCGCCGCCGTCATCGGCGGCTGCCTGCTCACCGGCGGCTACGGCTCCGCCGTCGGCGGGGCGATCGGGGCATTCATCTTCGGGATGGCCAACAAAGGCATCGTCTACGCCCAATGGAACCCCGACTGGTTCAAGTTCTTCCTGGGCCTGATGCTGCTGCTGGCCACCATCGTGAACCTCATCGTCAAACGCCGCGCGGACCTCAAGTAAGGGAACCCCGAGACCATGAACACCCCCAACACCGAACAAACCCGGACTCCCCGGAACCGGATCGGCCAGGACACCCTCCTGGCCGGCGAGAAGGACCCGCTCACCCACACCCCCGTGCACCTGCTCTCCCTCGAAGGCGTCGGGAAGCACTACGGGAACATCGTGGCCCTGACGGACGTGACCATGGCCGTGGACACCGGCCGCGTCACCTGCGTCCTGGGCGACAACGGCGCCGGTAAATCCACGCTGATCAAAATCATCGCCGGCCTCCACCAGCACAGCGAAGGGACCCTGAACATCATGGGCGCGCCCCGGACGTTCAGCTCCCCCCGGGAGGCCCTGGACGCCGGGATCGCGACCGTCTACCAGGACCTCGCGGTCGTCCCGCTCATGCCGATCTGGCGGAACTTCTTCCTCGGCTCGGAACTGACTTCCGGGTTCGGGCCGTTCAAAAGCATGGACGTCCAGAAAATGAAGGACATCACCAAACACGAACTCGCCGAAATGGGCATCGACCTGCGCGACGTCGAACAACCCATCGGCCAGCTCTCCGGCGGTGAACGCCAATGCGTCGCGATCGCCCGCGCCGTGTACTTCGGCGCGAAAGTCCTCATCCTCGACGAACCCACCGCCGCCCTGGGCGTAAAGCAATCCGGGGTCGTGCTCCGCTACATCCTCCAGGCCCGCGACCGCGGCCTGGGCGTCATCTTCATCACCCACAACCCCCACCACGCCTTCCCCGTCGGAGACCGCTTCCTGCTCCTCAAACGCGGCAAATCCATCGGCTACTACGACAAAAAAGACATCACCATCGACGAACTCACCGCCCAAATGGCCGGCGGCGCCGAACTCGCCGAACTCGCCCACGAACTCGAACAAATGGGCGGCCACACCGACACCCTCCACGAAGTCGAAGGCGAACTCAGCACCACCCGCCGCCACTGACTTTGGCAGACGGACAAACAGATTGGATTTAAGGAATGACCATTCGGGTTGGCGTCATCGGCGCCGGAATCATGGGCATGGACCACATCACGAACCTGGCCACAGCCATCAGCGGCGCCCAAGTCAGCTTCGTGGCGGACATTGACGGGGCCCGGGCAGCCGAAGCGGCCCAGCAGTTCGAGGCCCGGTCCACGACGGACCCTGCCGTGCTGATCAACTCCCCGGAAGTGGACGCGGTGGTCATTGCCTCCCACGACTCCACCCATGCCGAACTCATCCTTGCCTGCCTGCACGCCTCAAAACCTGTGCTGTGCGAGAAGCCCCTGGCGCCCACCGTGGAGGAATGCCGCCAAATTGTGGCCGCCGACGCGGAAATAGTGGAAACCACCGGCAGGTCGCTGCTGTCCCTGGGCTTCATGCGGCGCTTCGACCCCGGCTACCAGGCACTGCTCCGTCACACCGGGTCCGGCGACGCCGGATCCCCGCTCATGGTGCACTGCGTGAGCCGGAACGTCGCCTCGGGACCGGGCGCCACCACCGCGACGGCGATCACCAATTCCGCGATCCACGAACTGGACATCATCCCCTGGCTCCTGGACTCACCTATTGTGGAAGTGGCCTGGCATGCCGGCCGACGGTCCGCGAGCGCCCCGGAAGGACTTCACGACCCCGCGCTGATGCTGCTGCGCACCGCCGACGGCGTCCTGACCACCCTGGAACTGTTCCTCAACGCCCAGTACGGCTACAGCACCCGGTGCGAAGTGGTGTCCGAGCGCGGCACAGCCAGCCTCGCGGAGCCCGCCCTGCTGAGCACCAACGAATCCCTCCGGCAGTCCACGCACTACCCGGAAGACTGGCGCCCGCGCTTCGCGGACGCGTACCGGGTCCAGCTGCAGGCCTGGATCCGTTCCCTGCAGGACAAGACCGCCTCACCGCTGGCCACCGCGCGCGACGGACTCCACGCGGCCCAGGTGGCCCAGGCCCTCATTGCCGCCTCCGGGGACACCCGCAACGCTTTTACCCCAGTGGACTACTCATGACGCTGCAGACCATGCCCGCCTCCCGGGTTCCGGATCCCATGGATGCCCCCGTCCTGCGCTGGGGCATCATGGGCCCGGGCTGGATCGCGGACATCTTCACCCGGTCCCTGCAGGCCCAGACCCGCCAGGTGGTTTCAGCGGTGGGATCCCGGTCCCTTGACCGTTCGCAGGCTTTCGCCGAACGCCACGGCATTCCCGGCGCCTACGGAAGCTACGAGGAGCTGGCCGCCGCGGTCGACGTCGACGTCGTTTATGTGGCGACGCCGCACAACTTCCACCACGCCGCCGCTGTCGTGGCCCTGGACGCCGGCAAGCATGTCCTCATCGAGAAGCCGATCGCCCTGAATGCCGCCGAGGCCCGCGACATCCGGGACCGGGCGGAGGCCGCCGGGCTGTTCGCGGCCGAAGCGCTCTGGAGCTTCTTCCTGCCCAAGTTCGACGTCGCCCGCCAGGTCCTCGAATCGGGGACGCTGGGCGAGCTGACCACAGTCCTGACCGAATACGGCGAACACTACGATCCAAGCAACCGCATCTTCGACCCGGCCCTGGCCGGCGGCCCGCTGCTGGACCTGGGCACGTATCCGCTCGCCCTCATCACCACCGTGCTCGGCAAGCCCAGCGAGCTGAAAGCCATCGGGACGGATTACCACACCGGGGTCAACGGCCAGATCTCCGCCATCATGTCCTTTCCCGGCGGCTCCCAAGCCATCGTCAACACCCAGTTGCACAACTTCACCCCCACCGCCGCCAGCCTGGTCGGCCGGAAAGCGACCCTGAATTTCGACGGCATGTTCAACCGGCCCGGCGGGTTCACGGTCAACTACCCGGACGGCAGGGCCCTGCGCTATGACGAGCCGACCGGCACGCACTTTGACGGCCTGCACTTCCAGGCGGCCGCGGTCGCCCGCAGCATTCACGCCGGCGAGCGCGGGGTCCTGGAACGCCCGTTGGCGGAATCAATCGCGACCATGGACGTGGCGGACGAAATCCGCCGCCAGCTGGGGATCGTGTACCCGGGCGAATAGCGGCGCACGACGACGGATGCCATAGTCGTCGTGTCCGGGGTCTACGGCATCTGCCGGGGCAGTGCCGGGGCACGGTACAGTGCTGGCAGCCATCACCTGCCCTGCTACCATCACCGGGTGGTTGTCCACTGCCCTGACCAGCTGAGAGGCCCGGCGTGAACCCCGCGGAAGCGCACTCCCCCGCCTATGTGCTGTTCGGGACCATCATCACCGACGGCGCGGTCCTGAGCGACGGCGCCGTGGCCGTGTCCGACGACCTCATCGCCTATGCCGGACCCCGGTCCGGTTTTGACCCCGCGGGCTTCCCCGGGGTCCGCGTCCTCGAGGTCCCGGACGGCGGAACCATCCTGCCGGGGCTCGTCGATCTGCATTGCCATGGCGCGGCCGGCGGCGGTTTCCCCAATGACGACGAGGCCACCTGCCGCACGGCCGTGGACTTCCTGCACCGCAGCGGCACCACCACCCTGCTGGCCAGCCTGGTCACAGCCTCGATCGAGGACCTGGAGCGGCAGATCGGAGTCCTCAGACCGCTCGTGGACGACGGACTTGTTGCAGGTATCCATGCCGAGGGCCCGTTCCTGTCCCGGCACCGGTGCGGCGCGCAGGACCCGGCCTGGCTCCGGGACCCCGGCCCGGAACTGCTCGAGCGGCTGCTCGCGGCGGCCGGGGGAACGCTCCGGACCATGACGTATGCGCCGGAACTGCCCGGCGCCGGCGCTCTCGTCGCCATGCTCGCCGACCACGGCGTGACGCCTTCCCTCGGCCACACCGACGCGGATGCCGCTACCACTGCCGCCGCACTGGAACACGCTGCCGGGCTGCTGTCCGCGGCGGGGTCCGACCGTTTCGGAGCCGGGGCCAGGCCTACGGTCACGCACCTGTTTAACGGGATGCCGCCGCTGCACCATCGAAGCCCGGGACCGGTGGCGGCATGCCTGCGCCTGGCGGCGGCCGGCACCGCGGCCGTCGAACTGATCGGCGACGGGGTCCACCTGGATCCGGAGACGGTGCGGATGGTCTTTGATGTGGCCGGGGCGGAAAACGTCGCCCTCGTCACCGATTCCATGGCGGCGACGGGCTTGCCGGACGGTGATTACCAACTGGGACCGAGCGCGGTGACGGTCCGCGGCGGCACGGCAACGCTGGCGTCCAATGGAGCGTTGGCGGGCGGGACCGCCACGTTGCTGGAGGTGGTGCGGCGGACTGTTGAGGCCGGGGTTGCCCCGGCTGCAGCCGTACTGGCGGCGACGGCCGTCCCGGCCCGGGTGCTGGGCCTGGAGTCAGCGATCGGAAGCCTGACATCCGGGCTGAGGGCGGACCTCGTAGTCGTGGACCGGGATTTCCGACCGGCCACGGTGCTGCGGTCCGGCCGGATCCTCCCGCCCCAGCGGGCATAGCAGGTGCGGAAAGCTACGTCGTCACCGCGGTGACAACGGTGGAGCCGGACAGCAGCGACGCGGCGGCTGCGTCCGCCACGACCGTCACATGCGGATGACGCTGGAGGACCGAGGCGGGGCACAGCGGGGTCACCGGACCGTTCAGGGCCTCGTGCAACACGGCCGCCTTGTCTGCACCGGCGACGATGAGGAGCAGATGCCGGGCCTCGAGGATCGTGCCGAGCCCCTGGGTGATGCACCGTTCGGGGACATCCTCCGGAGAACGGAAATAGCGGGCGTTGGCCTCGCGGGTGCGTTCTGCCAGGACCTCAACCCGGGTCCGGGAATCCAGCGGGGACCCGGGTTCGTTGAACGCCAGGTGCCCGTTGTGTCCAATGCCGAGGACCTGGACGTCAATGCCGCCGGCCGTGCCGATGGCGGCATCGTACTCGCGGGCCGCCCGATCCGGGTCCGCTGCGGCACCGTCCGGAACAGCCACGTTGCCGGGGTCCAGTCCGAGGCGTTCGGTGACCTCCCGTGCCACCACTGCCGCATAGCTCTGCGGGTGCCCTGCCTGCAGTCCGACGTACTCGTCCAGTGCAAAAGCGCGGACGCCGGACATGTCCAGTCCGTGGCCGGCGAGCGCCCGGTAGACCGGCAGCGGAGATCCCCCGGTGGCGATGCCCAGGACGGCGTCGGGCTTGCTGCGGATCACGGCAGCGAGGATTCCCGCGGCCACGGCGCCCGCGCCGGCGGCATCGGGAGACACGAAGATTTCCATGGCTGGTCCTACCCGCCCAGAACGTCCGTGTGCTGCCGGCGGATGCCGTCAAGGATGAGGCTCGTAATCTGCGACTGCAGCGCTTGCGACCTGATGCGTGCGCTCCAGCGGGGGGCCGATACCACTGGGAATTCCGGGCCCACGGCATCCTCCTCTGGCACGCTGGACAGTTCCATCGACTCATCCGTCAGATTACAAGACATGGGACGTCCAATGTTTTGGCTGCGTCGTGGTTCTGCCCGAAGCGGTCCGGCTGCCCTGCGCGGGCAGAATCCTGCGCGGGACAGAGTCCTGCGCGGTACGGAATGAAGCGCTCATGGATTGACATCGTCATACCGACCCCCTAATTCTGGACTCAAAGCCCACGGACGCGCCGCGGAACCAGGCCCGGCGACCCGGCGAGTGGGGAAAGGAACCGGTCCGATGAGCACTTCGGACGAGGCGGCGGACTACCTCCGCCACGATTATCCCGCCCAGGCAGAGCTGGCGTTGTGGGCCCGCGACGTCCTCCTGGCCGCTGAGCCGGATCTGGAGCAACGTGTGTACCGCGGCTGGCAGGGCGTTGGCTTTCATGATGCGGACGCCGGCTACGTCTGCGCCCTGTTTCCGCGCACCGAAGGCCTGATGCTGAGCTTCGAACACGGCGCATCCTTGCCGGACCCAGAGGGCCTGCTGACCGGCGACGGCGACCAGGTACGCGCCCTTCGCGTCACCGGGACCGACGACAACACAAAACGGCAGATCGAAGAGCTGCTTGAACAGGCCATCGCCTTCGGGATCGGCCGGCGCGCCGGTGCTCCCCCGGGCCGCCGGCCGCGCCACCAGGGATGAGCCGAACCAACGGAGGATGCTATGTCAGAGCTGCTGACCATTTCGGTTGTTGTTTTCGGCTTTGCCATGGTGTCCGGGCGGCTGTCCCTGTCGCCGGTCACGGCACCGATGGTGTTTACCGCCGTCGGTGTTCTGCTGGGCGTGCTCGGCGGGCCGTGGTTTCACCTTGACCTGGAGAACGAGGCGGTCTCCTTGCTGGTGGAGGTCACCCTCGTGCTGGTCCTTTTCACGGATGCCGTGCGCATTGACCTGAGGAAGCTGCGCAGGCAGCTTCTGCTCCCCGCGCGCCTGTTGGGGATCGGGCTGCCGCTCACTATTGCGCTTGGGACTTTCGCCGCTGCCGCCCTGTTTGGCGGACTCACGATCGTCGAGGCGGCACTCCTCGCCGCCATCCTCGCCCCGACCGACGCCGCGCTGGGCCAGGCCGTGGTGAGCGACAAGCGGCTACCGGTGCGCATCCGGCAGGGACTGAACGTGGAGAGCGGCCTCAACGACGGAATCATGGTTCCGATCGTGACGGTGTTCCTTGCGGTCGCAGCGACGGAGACGGGTAGGGCGGCGGGCAACTGGGGCCAGTTTGCTGCGCAGCAGATCGGATTCGGGATCCTCGCCGGGGCCCTCGCCGGAGTGCTCGGCGGGTGGCTGCTCCACCGCTTCGCCTCGGCCGGCTTCGTCGATGGAATCTACCGCCAGCTCGCGACGATCGCGATCGCTGTCGCCGCGTTCACGGGCGCAGGCGTCATGGGCGGCAACGGGTTCATCGCCGCCTTCGTGGCCGGGCTTGCGTTCAGCCATATCGCACGCGAACAGTGCAAAAACGTCCAGGACTTCACCGAGGACGAGGGCGAACTCCTGGGGTCCATAACGTTTCTGGTGTTTGGTGCGGTGCTGGCCGCCCCGGTGCTCGGGTCGCTGACGTGGCAGATCGCACTCTACGTTGCGCTTTCCCTGACCGTAGTGCGGATGGCGCCTGTCCTGATCGCGCTCGCCTGGTCCCGCACCCGCTTCGAGACACGGCTGTTCATCGGGTGGTTCGGGCCCAGGGGCCTGGCATCGATCCTGTTCGCACTCCTGGTCTTCGAGCAGTTGAGCGGGACCGTGGCCGAGACCGTGTTCACCGTTGCGGTATGGACGATTCTGGTGAGTGTGTTTGCGCACGGCGTCACGGCGAGCCCGTGGACGTCACGTCTCGCCCGTCGCCTGGGCGCGGCGCCAGCATCGGCACCCGAGATGGTCGAGGTCCACGAGATGCCGACCCGCCGCCGCCTGTGACGGGTTTGCACCGCGCCTGGGGTTGCCGGGCCGGGGCGGTCTCACGATTGCGGAGCCGGGACGGCCGATTGAGAATCATAGGAGCATCACCATCATCCGCAGAGCGACCGGAAGGGGCTTGATATGAGCGAAATCGACGCGTTGATCGACGGCGAGCTTAGCCAGCTGATCGAGGTGCTCGAAGCACTGGAACCTGCCCAGTGGGACGCGCCCAGCCTCTGCGAGGGCTGGCGGGTCCGGGACGTCGCCGTGCACCTGCTGATGCCTTACGAGCTCTCGGTGCCGCGCTTCCTCACCAGGCTGGCGGCCGCAGGGTTCCGCTTCGACACGATGGCCGACCGCTGGGCGACGCGGAATTCCCGGCCGAACCGGAACATCCTGAACGCCCTTCGCGGCACGGCGCAGGGGCGCTTCGGCTTCCCGGGCGCGCCGCCCGAGGCACCGCTCAGCCACTTGGTCATCCACGCCGAGGACATCTATCTCCCCCTCGGCGTCAGTCACACCATCAACCCACGCAGCGCCAACATTGTCCTCGACCAACTGACCAGCCCGCGCGCCCGAAGGTCGCTCAAACCGGGCCTGCTTGACGGACTTGCGTTTTCCACGTCGGACACGGGGTGGAGCTTCGGTGCCGGCGCTGAAGTTATTGGCAGCGCACCGGCGCTGATCACCACCATGGCCGGCCGGCCTGCAGCGGCCCACGAACTCACCGGGAGCGGAGCTGCCCAGATCAGGGCGCGCTTGCTGCCCGCACCTCCCCGCGTCGCACCCCCCAACGGATCCTGACCCGACCGGCACTGCGCCGCGGGACCGCCTCGGGCCGGCTTGGCACGCAACCAGAGGCAGCCACTGCGGCTCCCGCCGTCGTTCACAATCCCGGCAGAACCTGTTCGCGGACCTGCTTGCGGAGGATCTTGCCCAGCATGGAGCGCGGCATGTCCTGGATCGGCACGATCCGCTTAGGGACCTTGTACCCGGCGAGGTGTTCGCGGCAGTGCTCCCGCAGCGCCTCCTCGTCCAGGGCCGTGCCGGGTTCGAGTTCGACGGCGGCCGCCACCAGTTCCCCGCCGCGCTCCAGGGGCTTGCCGATCACGGCGGCGTCGCGGACGTCCGGGTGCAGCCGCAGGACGGCTTCGACTTCGGTGGGTGAGACGTTGAAGCCGCCGGTGATGATGAGTTCCTTGGCCCGGTCGACCACCGTGGTGAAGCCGTCGGCGTCGACCGTGACGACGTCGCCGGTGCGCAGCCAGCCGTCGCCGGTGAGGGCCTTGGCGGTTTCCTCGGGATTGTTCCAGTAGCCCTGGAAGACCTGCGGGCCCTTGATCAGCAGCTCGCCGGGCTCGCCCTGGGCCACCTCGGTGTCCGGGCTGTCCAGGTCCACGACCTTCATGTGGGTGGAGGGGAACGGCACCCCGATCGTGCCGGTGCGCCGGCTGGGGTGGAACGGGTTGCCCAGGGCCACCGGGGAGGACTCGGTCATGCCGTAGCCCTCCACCAGCAGCCCGCCGGAGACCGACTCCCAGAGTTCCACCACGTGCGGGGGCAGGTTCATGGCCCCGGAGATGCAGTACCTGGCGGTGCGCAGCGAGACGCCCTTCTCCCGGGCGGCCATCGCGGTGCGTTCGTAGATCGGCGGGACCGCGCAGTAGACGGTGGCCGGGGATTTCTTCATGGCGGCCAGGACCAGGTCCGGGTCGAATTTGGGGAAGAGCACCAGCAGGCCCTGTTTGCGGATGCCGTAGGTGAGGTAGAGGGTCATGCCAAAGGCGTGGAACATCGGCAGGATCGCGTAGAAGATTTCCTCGCGGTACTGGGCCCCGGCCATCCAGGCCTCGCCCTGTAGCGCGTTGGCGTAGAGGTTGAAGTGGGTCAGCATGGCGCCCTTGGGCCGGCCGGTGGTGCCGGAGGTGTATTGGATCGCGGCGAGGTCGGTGACCTGCGGACGCGGGTGGGCCGGATCGATCCGGCCGGAGCCCAGGAGCTCTTTCCACGCCATGGTGCCCGGCGCCGGGGCAGTGAGCGCATCGCGGCTCTGGCGGAGCTTTTTGACCGGCAGGCCCAGCGCCAGCCGCTTGACGGCGGGAAACGCCTCCAGAAGGTTGACGGACACGACGTGGTCGATCTCGACGTCGGCCGGGAAGTCCTTCACGGCGGCGGCGGCCTTGTCCCAGGCGATCACGACGCGGGCCTGGTGGTCCTCGAACTGGTGCCGGAGTTCGCGGGAGGTGTAAAGCGGGTTGTGTTCGACGACGACGGCGCCGAGGCGCAGCACCGCGTAGAACGCGACGACGTGCTGCGGGCAGTTCGGCAGGATCAGCGCCACCCGGTCCCCGGCCCGGACGCCGAGTTTCCGCAGGCCCTCGGCGGCTTGGTCCACCTGTTCGCCGAGCTCGGCGTAGCTGGTCCGGCGGCCAAAGAATTCCAGCGCCGGGGCGTCACCGGCCTCGGCCACGGAGCGTTCCAGCATGGCCACGAGCGACTCCGTGGGCAGTTCAATTTCGGCCGGGACGCCCGGCTGGTAGTTCTTCACCCAGGGCTGTACGTCAGTGCTCTCCATGCAGACATCATTCCGCGAACCCGTGTGCGCCGGCGAATCGAGGGAGTGATCTTGCACGCCGGCTCTCGACGCCGCCCGGGCCAGCCAGCGTTTCGTTGTGAGTCAGCCCGTTTTTACTTAGGTAAGCCTTGGCTAATAAGATATCCCGGGTGACCACGCAACTTGATCTCGCACGGGCCCCCTTTGCTGCGGAACTGGCCCGCCACGGGGACCGGCCCGCCGTCCTGGCGGACGGCTTCACCCTGACCTACCGGGAGCTCGCCGGGCGTGTCGAGGACCTCGCCGCGCGGCTGGGCACCGAACGCCGGCTGGTCGCCCTGGCCGCCGCGAACGACGTCGAATCCCTCGTCGCCTATCTGGCGGCGCTGACCGGCGGCCACCCGCTGATCCTGCTCCCGGCGGACAAGCCAGCCGCCCTCGAGTCGCTCGTGGCAGCGTACGACCCGGACGTGGTCCTGCGCACCGGCGGTGGCGAGACGGCGCTGGAGGAGCGCCGGCCCGGCACCGGACACGAGCTGCACCCGGACCTGGCCCTGATGCTCAGCACATCCGGTTCCACAGGCTCCCCCAAGCTGGTCCGGCTCTCGCACACAAACCTGCAGGCCAACGCCGAATCGATTGCCGAATACCTTGGCATCAGCGCCGCGGACCGGACCGCCACCACCCTGCCGATGTCCTACTGCTACGGCCTCTCAGTCATCAACAGCCACCTGCTGCGCGGCGCCGGACTGGTCCTCACCGGCCTCTCCGTGGTGGACCCCTGCTTCTGGGACCTGTTCCGCCGCAGCGCCGCGACCTCCTTCGCCGCGGTGCCCTACACCTTTGAGCTGCTCGACCGCGTGGGCTTCGCCGGGATGGACCTGCCTGCCCTGCGCTACATCACGCAGGCCGGCGGACGGCTGGCACCGGAACTGGTCCGCAGCAATGCGGAGCTGGGCCGACGCCGGGGCTGGGACCTGTACGTCATGTACGGGCAGACCGAGGCGACCGCCCGGATGGCGTACCTGCCGCCGGACCTGGCCGAGACCCTCCCGGGCGCCATCGGCGTCCCGGTGCCCGGCGGGGAGTTCCGGATTGACCCGGTCCCCGGCCTGGAACACGGCGAGCTCGTTTACACCGGCCCCAACGTGATGCTCGGCTACGCGGAATCCCCCGCGGACCTCGCCGCCGGCCGGACCATCGAGGAGCTCCGCACCGGCGACCTCGCCCGGAAGCACCCGGCCGGAGTCTACGAGATCGTGGGCCGGCGCAGCCGCTTCGTGAAAATCGTGGGCCTGCGCGTGGATCTGGGCCAGGTGGAACGGATCCTGGCGGACCTCGGCATCGCAGCGGCGAGCGCTGGAACGGACGAGGGCCTCGTCGTCGCCGTCGAGGGCGAGCAGGACACCCTGCTGCTCGGCAAGGTCCTCGCCGAAAGCCTCGGGCTGCCCCGGGCGGCCGTAGGCGTGACCGCCGTCGAGCACCTCCCCCGCCTTGCCAGCGGCAAGCTCGACTACCCGGCGGTGCTGGCCCTCGCGGCCGCGGCCGAACCGGTCGCGCCGGCTTCCCCGAGCGGGGGACCGGCCGCGGCGGATACGGTCAAGGGTGTTTTCGCGGACGCGCTGGAGGTTACCGACATCGCCGACGAGGACACGTTCGTGTCCCTGGGCGGCGACTCGCTGTCCTATGTGGCGGCGTCGGTCCGGCTCGAGCAGGTGCTCGGGCACCTGCCCGCCGACTGGCATGTGACCGCTGTAAAGGACCTGGAACCGCGTCAGGCCAGCGGGAGCGGCCGTGACGCCACCGGTGGCGCAGGCACCGGCAGGGACGGCGGCGATCGCCACGACGCGCCCGCGCGGAGCCGGCGACGGTGGTTCGCGCCGGTGGAGACCGGCATCGCGCTGCGGGCCATCGCGATCATCTGCATCGTCAGCACGCACATCGGCCTGTTTCACTGGCAGGGCACGGCCCACGTGCTCCTGGCCGTCGCCGGGTTCAACTTCGCCCGCTTCCAGCTCGCCGGGGAAGGGCTGGCGCGGCTGCGGCGGCAGCTGACCAGCCTGGCCCGGGTGGTGGTGCCGAGCGTAACCTTCATCGCGGCGGCCTACCTGCTGACGGACGACTACACGCTGGCCAACATTTTTCTCCTGAATGCCATCGTCGGGCCGGAGGAAGTGACTACCCAGTGGCACTTCTGGTTTGTCGAGGTGCTGGTCTACATCCTGGTCGCGATGACGGCCCTGCTCGCGATCCCCTGGGCGGGGCGCGCCGAGCGGCGGTCCCCGTTGCTGTTCCCGCTGGCGGTCACGGGCGCAGGCCTGCTGACCCGCTTTGAAATCATCGAACCCGGGGTCCCCCACACGGAGCCGGCGCTGTGGCTCTTCGGCCTGGGCTGGGCCGTCGCCAAGGCCCGGACCACCCTCCAGCGACTGGCCGTGTCGGCGATCGCGTTCCTGACCGTACCCGGGTTCTTCGAGGACCCGGAGCGGGAGCTGACCGTGCTGGTCGGCATCCTGCTGCTCACGTGGCTGTCCAGCATCCCGCTCCCCCGCGGATTGCGCCAACTCACCGTGCTGCTGGCCAGCGCCTCGCTCTACGCCTACCTCGTGCACTGGCTGGTCTACCCGCCGCTGCTGGCCATCCACCCGGCCGTGGCAGTGGCCGGTTCGCTGGCCGCGGGCGTGGCGTACTGGGCGCTGTCGATGCGACTGATGGCCGCCGTCGGCCGGTTGCGGACGCGACGGGCGCGACAGGTGCAGCCCCGATAGCTGCGGCCGTCTTTGCACGCCACGGCTCCGAATAGGTCATAGAGACCAGGAGCTGAAGGTGGGTATGGACGTTCGGGAGAAAACAGCGGCCGCGCTGCGCGTGCACGTCCGCAGCACCGAGCTTGGCCCCGTGACCGTACGGGTCCAGCCCGGCACCGGGAGTCCGGCCGCACCGGGGCTGGCCGATGTCTACTTGCACGGCGCTTCGGGGTCGTGGACCACTTTCGAACGGCTCCTGACCCGCATGCCTGCCGGAGCCCCGGCCAACGACCAGGTACTGATCGACCTGCCCGGCTGGGGTGACTCCACGGCCGGCGCCCGGGCGGCGGAGCTCAGCATCGACGCCATGGGACGGGCCATCGCTTCGGTCCTGGACGGGCTCGGCTACCGGCAATGGATGCTCGTGGGGCACTCCATGGGTGGCTTTGTCGCCCTGCATCTGGCCGCCGCCTACCCGGACCGGGCTGCCGGCGTCGCGGCAATTTCTGCCACCACCTTCGGCGTCTCCCGGGCCTCCCGGAGACCTCTGCCAGGCCTGCTCAGCTTCCCCGCGTTCGTAGGCATGCTGCTCATCATGGAATCCCTGGCGGTCCTCGGCACGGCCGGGTCCGCGCTGGTCCGGGCCGTCGGCGCCACACCCCTCATGAGGCTGCTGACGGCACCGTTCTTCGCGGATCCCGCCGCGGTGCCCGCCCGGATGATCCGTGGACTGGCCAACGACGCCCGGCCCGCCAGCTTCCGCGCAGCCGCCCGGGCCGCCGCGCGCTATGACTTCAGCCACTGGCAGCGCATCGTTTGCCCCGTGCTGGCGACCCGCGGGGACAGCGATGTGTTCACCCCGCCGTCGGACCTGGCCCGGCTGGCTCAACTCATCCCGCACGCCCGGCTGGCGAGCATCCCGCGCTGCGGCCACTTCGCCGCCATCGAGCAACCGGGCCACGTTCAGCGCCTGCTCGATGAACTGCGGGCGGGGTGATTCTGCTGCTCCCGGACCTCGCGGCCCCAATTCGACGCTTCCCTGCACCGGCGACGGTCCCGCGCGTCGAGTAGGCCGCGCACCGTCGAAGTGGCGCCCGGGGCAGGGCCGGAACGGGCGGCCGGACGGCGCCGTGAATGTGCTGCGCCATTACGTCCGGCGGGATCCGGCCGGCGGGCTGACGTCGATGGGGAAGGTCATGAAGGCCGGCGTTTCGTATGGATGGGCGGACAGGGCGGCATTGACAACGGCGTCCCGGCGGGACCGGGGGTAGATCGCCTCGATCCGGGCTTCCGGCACCTCCTCCGGCACATTGACGGCGCCGATGCTCGGTTGCGCGCCCGGCAGCGGGGTGAAGCGCCCCGTGCCTTCGAGGCTGAACGAGCAATGCGAGTAGTTGCCCAGCCTGCCGGCCCCGGCGTCCCCGATGGCCTGCCGCACGGCGGCCGCGGCCGTTGTAGGGACGTAGATGACCAGGCAATCCATAGGCTCCATGGCAAAAGTCTGGCATGGAGCCCATGCGCACTGCTTGGAGACTCGTGCAGCAAAAACACCCGCATGTCCAAGCGGGCCCCGGCTCCGCGTCTTAATTGCTACTGATAATCATTTGCATCTAGGCTTGTCGCCTGAAGGCAGCAGCTGACGATGATGGAGACGGTTCGGAACATGGTGTGGCGCAGGATGAAAATGTGGGGCGCATCGGTCGCCGCTATTGCGGTACTGACGGCGTGCGGCGGGGAAGCGGCACACGAACCGTCCCCGCAACAGCCGCTGAAGGTGGTGGGCCAGTTCGAGCTGCACAGCCTGGACCCGTCCACGAGCGGCGGGTTTTTCACCCGGCTGCAGGTCGCCGAAACCCTCGTTGACGCCGACCGCCAGGGCGCTCTGCAGCCGGGACTGGCCACCGGCTGGGACGCCTCGGCCGACGGGCTCTCCTGGCGCTTCCGGTTGCGCCCCGAGGCGCTGTTCCACGACGGAACGGCCGTGACCGCAGAGTCCGTCGCCGCCGCACTGGAGACGGCCCGGTCGAAGGCGGGAACACCGCTGGCCGAGGTTCCCGTCGCTGCCATCGCCGCCGACGGCGAGTCGGTGCGGGTGGACCTGGCGGAACCGTTCGCGCCGCTGCCGGCGGTCCTGGCCCATACCAGCACCCAGATCCTTGCCCCCAGCGCCTACGGCCCGGATCGGACCGTCACCGCGGTCGTGGGCTCCGGCCCCTACCGGGTCGAACGGATCGAACAGCCGGCCAGCATCGAGTTGCAGGCATTTGCGGGATGGACGGGCGAACGGCCCGCAATCACCGAGGTGGAATACCAGGCCGCGGGACGCTCGGAGAGCCGGGCGCTGATGGCCGAAAGCGGGCAGGCGGACGTCACCTTCGGGATGGACCCGACCAGCCTGCAGCGCCTCAAGCAATCCGGCGAGCTGAACATCGTCGATGTCACCCTGCCCCGCACGATCCTGCTCAAGGTCAATGCGGGCCACGAGGTCCTGGGCGATGTCCGCGTCCGGCGGGCGCTCAGCATGGCCCTGGACCGAGACGCGATGGCGACGGCGCTGCTTCGGGACCCGGAGATGGCCGCCACCCAGCTCTTCCCGCCGTCCCTCCCGGAATGGCACCAGGAATCCATCGCCCCGCTGCGGCATGATCCCGCCGGGGCCCGTGAGCTGCTCGCCGACGCCGGCTGGCGCCCGGGCGCGGACGGCATGCTGGAACGGGACGGCGAACCGTTCACCATCACACTGCGCACCTTCCCGGACCGCCCGGAACTGCCGATCCTCGCCACGGCCATCCAGTCGGAGCTTAAGGAGCTGGGGATCAGCCTGGAGGTGCAGGTCGGGAACTCCAGCGAGATTCCGGCCGGGCACCGCGACGGCTCTATGGAATTGGGTCTCTACGCCCGCAACTACGCACTCACCCCCGATGCCCTGGTGACCGTGGCCGGAGACTTCGGACCGGACGGCGGCGACTACGGCTCCATGGGCTGGAACAGCGCTGCCCTTTCCTCCACGCTGGAGTCCATGTTCGGCGGCGCCGACGCCGCCGCGCTCCAGGCCGGCCGGGCGGACGTCGCCGAAATCCTGCAGAGCGAACTGCCGGTCATTCCGGTGGCCTGGTACCGCCAAAGCGCCGTCGTGAGCCAGCGGGTGGAAGGGCTCACGCTGGATCCGCTCGAGCGTTCCTGGCGGCTCAGCGACCTCTCCTGGTCCAAGTAGGCACCGGATGATACCGAGCATGATCGCGCCGGCAACCCGGCAGCGGGTGTTCAACCATCCTGCTGCCCGGGTGCTCCGCCGCCGCGCCGTCCAGGCAGCCGCCGTGGTGCTGCTCGTGACGACGGCGTGCTTCGCCGTCGTGCAGACCCTGCCCGGCGACCTCGCGTTCCGCATCGCCGCAGGCCGCTACGGCTACGACCAAGTGACGGCCGCGTCGGCGGACACGGTCCGCGCCGAACTGGGCCTGGACCTGCCGGCGTGGCAACAGTTCCTGGGCTGGGTCGGCGACCTCCTGGCCCTGAATCTGGGCACCTCACTGGTCACCGGGGCCGACGTCGGCGCTGAACTGGGCCTGTATCTGTCCAGCAGCCTGCAGCTTGCCGCCGCGGCCCTGGGCATTGCGCTGATTCTCGGTGCAACGGCCGGGGTCTTGGCCGCGGCCAGGCCCGACGGGGTCCTGGACCGGGTGACCACCCTGTACGTTTCCGGGGCGCGGGCGCTGCCCCCGTTCCTGCTCGGCCTGGTCCTGATCCTGCTCTTCTCGGTGCACCTGGGAGTGCTGCCCGCCGCGGGCCACGGGACACCGGCAGGCATCGTGCTCCCGGCGGCCACGCTCGCCGTCGGGCTCTCCGGGCTGTTTGCCCGGGTGACCCGGGACACCGTGGTCCGGATCCGGGAATCGGACTATGTCCGGTTCGCGGCGACCAAGGGCCTGGGCGGCCGGCTGGTATTCCTGCGCCACGTGCTCCGGAACGCCGGGGCAACCGTGCTCTCGTACGTCGGGGTGCAGCTGCTGATCCTCATCGAAGGCGTCGTCGTCGTCGAAAGCCTCTTCGCCTGGCCCGGGCTGGGCCACGCGCTGGTCCACGCGATCTTCTGGCGGGACCTGCCCATGATCCAGGCGACGGCCCTGGCGCTGGCCCTGCTGGTGGTCGCTTTGAACACCCTCGTGGACCTGGGCACACTCGCCCTTGACCCCCGTCCCCGCAGCCGGGAGGCCGTCCTGTGAGCACCCATTTCATCGCCCCGCAGCCGGCCCAGGAGCGGCTCATCGGACAAGGCCCCGGCCACAGCCACAGCCACACTCCCGGCCCGGGCCGCGGGCACGGGCCCCGGGTACGGGAATGAAACCGGCGTCCGCCGCGCGGCGGCGGCCCTGCTGGCCTTACTGGCGCTCTTCGCCCTTGCCGGTCCGGCGCTGTGGCCGGACCATGCAGTCCAGGACCTGTCACGGTTTCTCGAACCACCCAGCCTGGCCGAACCGTTGGGCCGCGACCACCTGGGCCGCAGCGTCGTCGCCCGGCTGGCCCATGCCACCCAGCTGTCCCTGCTGACGGCCGGGCTGTGCGTCGCAACGGCGCTGCTGGCCGGGAACGGTCGCCGGCATCGCCGCAGCCTGGCGCGGAGGCTGGGTCGACACCGTTCTCCACGGCCTGTCCGAGGCCTTTATCGCCGTGCCCGCCCTGCTCGTGGTCCTGATGTTCTCCGCGATCGCGAACGGTGATCTGTGGACCCTCTACGTGGGGCTGGCCCTGGCGCAGTGGGTGGAGTACTTCCGTGTGGTCCGTGCCCGCAGCGGCCTGATCCTCGCCGGGCCCGCCGTCGAGGCCGCCGGGATGCTCAAGCTGGGCCCGGTCCACATCCTGCGCCGTCATCTCTGGACCGAGTTGCGGCCGCAGCTAACCACCATGGCCGCCTTCGGCGTCGGCTCCTCGATCCTGGCCCTGTCCACGCTCGGCTTCGTCGGCGTCGGACTCCGGCCCCCCACCCCGGAACTGGGCCTGATGATCACCGAAGCGTTCCCCTACTATCACGAGGCGCCCTGGATGTCCCTGGCGCCCGTCCTGGTCCTCATGACCATCCTGCTCGGGCTGCTGAGCCTGCGACGCAAGGAGGCTTGCCAATGAGCATGCGCCTGACCCACCTGACCGTCAGCGACGCCGGCACCACGTTGGTGGAGGTCGCCGGACTGGACTTCGAGCCCGGACGGCCGGTGACGATCGTCGGTGAAAGCGGTTCCGGAAAGTCGCTTCTGGCCCACGCGATCATGGGGACCCTGCCGGGGAACCTCACGGCCCGGGGAACCCTGACCGTGGACAGGCACGGCTACGACCTGGCGGTCCCTGCCAACCGGCGCAGCCTGTGGGGCCCGGTGATGGCCATGCTGCCGCAGGAACCGGCCCTGGCCCTCGACCCCACGATGCGCGCACGGGAACAGGTCGCCGAAGGCGCCCGCACCTTTCCGGCGGACAAGCAGGCCGCGCGGCAGACCGCGAAAACCCTGCTGGCCTCCCTCGGCCTGGAACACGCCTCCGCAGCGTTCCCGCACACCCTCTCCGGCGGGATGGCCCAACGGGTCGCGTTCGCCGCCGCGACCATCGGCGACGCCCCGATCCTGATCGCCGATGAACCGTCCAAGGGCCTGGACCGGCAGTCCCGGGCAGAGCTGACGGCCCTCCTGAAGCGGCACGTGGACGGCGGCGGCATCCTCCTGACCATCACCCACGACCTGGATCTGGCCCGCGGGCTCGGCGGGGAGGTCCTGGTGATGAAAGATGCCCATATTCTCGAACACGGCCCGGTCCGGGATGTGCTCACCGACCCCGCGCACCCCTACACCCGCCGCCTGCTGGCCGCCGAACCGGCCAACTGGACCCGTTCCCGGACCCGGGCCGCAGCCGAGGCGGTCGGCGGCACGCGCGGCGTCGTCACGCGCGCCGCGGCGGCCGACGGCGTCCTCATCTCCGGGGAAAGGCTCGCCAAGTCCTTCGGGAACCAGGAACTCTTCGCGGACCTCTCGGTCACGATCCGGGCCGGAGAACGGATCGGTCTCAGCGGCCCCAGCGGCAGCGGCAAGACCACCTTGGGCAACGTCCTGCTGCGCCTGTTGCCGCCGGACACCGGCTCCGTGCGCCATGCCGAGGCACTCCGCGGAGGCCGGCTGCAGAAGCTCTATCAGGACCCGGCCCTGTCCTTCCCGTCACGCGTCCGGCTGCGGGACGCGTTCGGGGACGTCCTCCGCCGCCACCGGCTCAACCCGGGCCGGCTGGAGGAGCTCATGGACTCACTCCGGCTGGGCCCGGCACTGCTCCTCCGGACGCCCGGGCAGGTCTCCGGCGGGGAACTGCAGCGCCTGGCGATCATCCGCGCCATGCTGCTCGATCCTGCCCTGATCTTTGCCGACGAGCCCTCCTCACGGCTGGACCTGATCACACAGGAAGAAACCATGGCCTGCCTCCTGGACCAGACGGACCGGAACGGCTGCGCCCTGATGCTGGTCACCCACGATCATGCCCTTGCCGCCGCCGTCACGGACCGACGGATACACCTGGAACCTGCTGCGGCGGGCTCCGTCCCGCCGGGCCCTGCCAGCCCCGCGCCGATTCGACGGATCCCTGCGCACACGCCGTAGCCGCGCATCGAGTTGGCAGGGAACCGTCGAAACGGCCCCCGGGTGCCGCACCCAAGCCCCTCAGCCCTGGCAGGCACGCCCGCAGAGTTTGTCAGTATGCTTACTAGACGCAGACCCGATGTGCTGAACAGAAACGAGATCCACCATGAGCAGGCCCGTGCGCATCGAAGTTGAGGCCGCAGGCCACGTGGGCCATGTCTTTGCCTCCCGACGGCCGGGCGGCACCGACGCGCCCGCGCCCGCCGTCGTACTCATCCACGGGATCGGTGCCTCGCACCGCTACCTGCGCCGGCTCCACGGACTGTTGGCCGGGTCCGTGGACACGTATTCGATCGATTTGCCCGGCTTCGGCGCCACCCCCCGGCCACGGGAAACGCTCACCGTGCCCGAGCAGGCCACCTATCTCCTCGGCGCCCTGGAGCAGCTCGGTGTGTTGGAGTTCGTGATTGCCGGGCACTCGATGGGCGCACAGTTCGCCGTCGAAGCCGCCCGGCAGCAGCCGCAGCGGATCCCGCACGTGGTGTTGATGGGGCCCGTGGTCAACGACCGGCGGGACACCGTCGCGCAGCAGTCGCTGGCGCTCGGCCGTGACTGCCTGTTCTTCGAGAGCCCGTCCTCCAACGCCCTGGTCTTCACCGACTACCTCCGGTGCGGACCCGGCTGGTACCTGAAGAACCTGCGGGCCATGATGGACTACCGCATCGAAGACAAGATCGACGGCGTCACCGCCCCCGTCCTGGTGCTGCGCGGCTCGAACGACCCGGTGGCGCCCGCGGACTGGTGCCACCGGCTCGCCGGCCGGGCAACCACGGCTGAGGTCATCGAAATCGAGGGAACCGGGCACGTGGTCCAGCACAACCGCGCCGCCGAAGTTGCCGAATCCATCCTGGCCTTCACCGGCATGGCGGCTTCCGGAAGTGCAGCGACCCAAGGGTTCAGCGCGTGAGCACCGTACTCCAGATTGCCGGCTGGTGGGCCCGGGACTATGTGTACGCTGCCGGCCGGCAGCTGCGCAGCGCGGTGTCCCGGGTCCGTCCGGAGGAGTTCCTCGACGGCACCGGCAGGCCCGTCGTCGTGATCCCCGGCATCTATGAGGACTGGCGCTTTATGCTGCCGCTGATCCGGGAACTGCACGAAGCCGGGCATCCCGTGCACGTGGTAAGCGTGCTGCAACGCAACCGGCTTCAGGTCCCCAGGGCGGCAGCCCTCGTTGCCGAGTACGTCCGCAGCAGCGATCTCAGGGATGCAATGATCGTGGCCCACAGCAAGGGCGGATTAATCGGCAAGTACGCGATGACGTCGCTGGATCCGGAGCGGCGCATCAGCCGGATGGTGGCCGTGTGCTCGCCGTTCTCGGGCTCACGGTACGCGGGCTACATGGTCCTGCCGAGCCTGCGGGCGTTGTCGCCGCGCCATGCCGTCACCGTGCAGTTGTCCCGCGAACAAAGCGTCAACGAACGCATCACCTCCGTTTATGGACTCTTCGATCCGCACATCCCGGAGGGCAGTGTCCTTCCCGGCGCGCGGAATATTCAGCTGGAGACCGGCGGCCACTTCCGGCTCCTCGCCGACGAGGAGACCATCCGCATCGTCCTGGCAGAAGCGAATGCGCCGGCCCCTGCCGCGGGTTGATGCCGGCGCAGCCACGCTGACGCGGTCACGACGACGCCGGACGGGCGGGCCGGCCGCGCCGAGCCAGGGATTGCCCGGCGAAGTACAGCGGGAAAGGCACCAAGAAGAACCGGCGGACCGCGCCCGCAATCCCAAGGTCAGCGAAGCCCTCCGACCTCGCTGCTGCCTTGGCCCAGCGTGAATCTGCCCCCGCGTCCGCTTCCTGCATCGTCAGGACGGTCTTCCCGGGAAGGCCCGCAGGATCGGCTGCCCGACGCGCCGCACCACAGGATCCTTGTCCTCGGAAAGGGCCTTGGCGACGGCGAGGACGTCCTCCTGAAGCATCGGACGTTTGGTGGCGATGGCCCGCAAGGACATGGTGATGGCCTTGCCGACGAGGGGCCGGGGGTCATGCGCTTGCGCCTTGACGAGGGCGAGGGCTTCCAGGAAATACCGGTCCGGACTGTCGCCGTCGTGCAAGGCGAGCGCCCACAGCAGGGCAAAGCCTGCGCGTCGAACGAACAGGCCGTCATCGGCGACCCAGGGCACGACCATCGACCACGCATGCGGCGTCCGGTCAAACAGGCGAAAACATGCGGTGTCCACGATCGCCCAATTGTCGAAGTCGTTGCACCATTGCTGCATTTGGCTGCGGCTGACCTGTTGCGGATCGTCCACGAGTGCCGCGATCGTGCGGGCCTCGTACGAGCCCTGGCCCCATAGCTCGAGTGCGAGCGGATGGTCGGGGGCAAGTGGCTTGGCGATTTCCAGGAGACGCTTCATCGGGACCCCGAACATCGTTTCCGCATGGATACTGTACTTCTGGCGCATCGCACGCTGCGCTTCGGGATCGGCCTCCCGGCGCAGCACTGCAAGGACGTCGGCAGCAGTCGCGCTCGCTGA
>CAVYMG010000002.1:0-22907 GCA_963769515.1 uncultured Actinomycetota bacterium | reverse complement strand
GATTCATGGCCCCGGAAATGGCGAAGCGGATGCTCCCGAGCCCCACACCACGCTCCGCCGCCGCGGCGGCGATCCGGTCGTAGATCGGCGGGACCGCGGGGAGGAAGGTCGCCGGGGACTTCCGGTAGGCCTTCAGCACGAGGTCGACGTCGAACTTCGGGAACAGGACCAGCTTCGCCCCGATGCCCAAGGCAAAGGTCATGCAGAGGGTGAGCCCGTAGGCGTGGAACATGGGCAGGACCGCGTAGACGGTTTCGGCGCCGTCCCGGAGGCCGGGAACCCAGGCCCGGCTCTGGGCCGCGTTGGCCCGCAGGTTCGCATGCGTCAGCATCGCGCCCTTGGGCAGGCCCGTGGTGCCGCTCGTGTATTGGAGGGCAGCGAGGTCCTGGGACGCGGGGCGGGGGTGCCGTTTGGGCAAGGTGCCGGCACGCAGGAGCTCCGCCCAGCGCCGGACGGTGATGTGCCCCGGCCGCCCGGACCGGGTGTCGCGCAGGGTGTCGTGCTTCCCGGCGGCGAGGGCCGCGCGGGCCTTCCGTGCGGCGGGCAGGGGGAGCCGGAGTGCCAGCTGCTGGAGCCGGGGCATCGCCGGGATCAGCTCCACTGAGACGATGGTCCGGAGTCCGACGTCGTCCGGCAGTTGGCTCACGCGCTGGACCGCCTTGTCCCAGACGATCGCCACGGACGCGCCGTGGTCTTCGAACTGGTGGCGCAGCTCCCGGTCCGTGTACAGCGGATTGTGTTCCACAACAATGGCGCCGAGACGCATCACGGCGTGGAACGCGACGACGTGCTGCGGGCAGTTCGGCAGGACCAGGGCCACCCGGTCTCCGGCCCGGACACCGAGTTCCTTGAGGCCGGCCGCGGCCCGGCTGATCTGCGCGCCCAGTTCGCGGTAGCTCGTCTTCGCCCCGAAGAACTCCAGGGCCGTCTTGGATCCGAAGCGCTTGACGGAAGCGTCCATCAGGTCCACGAGGGAGCCCCCGGGGAGCTTGAGGTCCGCGGGGACGCCCGGCCCGTAGTGCTCTGTCCACGGACGCTCCGGGCTGACCGCCCGCCGATCGAGTTTCTTCTTCATCGTTTGTCCTTGCCACTGCAATGCCGGATGCGGTCCCTGAGGCCAATGCCTTCCGGAAAATCCTACCCGCGGGTAGATATTTGGGTTTACGCCACGTCGCGCGGAACGAACATGATCACGGCCACCCCGAGCAGGCAGATGATCGAGCCGGTGATGTCCCACCGGTCCGGCCGGAAGCCATCGAAGATCATGCCCCAGGCCAAGGATCCGGCCACGAACACGCCCCCGTAGGCGGCGAGGATCCGGCCGAAGTGGGCGTCGGGCTGCAGGGTCGCGACGAAGCCGTAGATCCCCAGGGCGATGACCCCGAGCCCGGCCCACCACCATTCCTTGCCCTCGCGGACCGCCTGCCACACGAGCCAGGCACCACCGATTTCGGCGGCGGCAGCCAGGATGAACAGAAGAATCGACTTGGTGATGGTCACACCTTCATCATGCCAGCGCCCGACGGCCCTGCGTCGGCGGCCTCACGCCGACGCCTCAAGCCGGCGCCGCGCGGGCCAATGGACGACGTCGATCCTGAAATTTAGAGTGGAAACGCGGGCCGGAAACGGCGGGTAACAACCTGGACTAGTGCGCTGGCCGTGTTGGGCGCATGGCTCCCCGGAGTCATACCGGTGGTCCAGGTGGCCCGCGTCTTGGCCCGCGCCACGTCCAATAGCGGCGGCCGATGAGAAGGGCACTCCGAGCGCCGGCGCCTACACCAGGCGCCTACACGAGCGGCCAGGGGTAGCGCATGCCGGTGAGGTCAACCGGCAGCGTGCCCTCCTGCAGCATGCGCCGCACCCGCCGCCGCAGGGCGGCGACCTCGTCGTCGTCGAGCAATTCGGCCAGTTCGGCAGGCACGTCATCGGCGAGCGGTGCGATGTCCGCCAGCAGCGGCTCGGGGATCGGTTCCCCCGCGAAGTCCCAAATCACCGTGCGCAGCTTGAAGACCGCGGAAAAGCACAGCCCGTGGTCGATGCCCCAGATCCGGCCGTCGTCGCCGCGCAGCACGTGCCCGCTCTTGCGGTCGGTGTTGTTGGCGATGTAATCGAAGAGGGCCATCCGGGCCAGGTCCGGGTGCGTGGAAGGATCCTCGGCGGCCAGCGTGAAGTAGTGCTCGCGGAAGTCGCAGTCGATGAACCACTGCAGCGACCCGACCCCCAGCGGGGCGTCCTCGCGGATCACCGTGGGCGGCACCATGCCCCACCCCAACGCCTCGCTGAGCAGGTACGCGGCACGTTCGCGCCGGTGCAGCCCGGGTTCGAAGTCGGACAGCGGCCGTTCCCCGGCCACCGGCTTGTAGATCGCCTGCGCCGTGTCCTCCCCGTGGCTGAGCTGGACCAGGAACGTCTCGTTGCTGCTGCGCAGGATCCGCCCCACCAGTTCCACGCTGCCCTCGGTGAGCAGCGCCAGCTCGCGCCCGCATCCGGCAGGTTCCGGCGTCACTGCGGCCTCAAACCGCTCAGCGGTTCCGACGTCGAATTCACCGTCAGCACGGCGGGCGCCTGGCCCTCCACAAAAGACACCGCGGACACCGAGCCCGGGCTGATGACAATGCGCTGGAACAGGTCCAGGGGTGTGCCCAGCGCGTGCGCCACGGCCGCCTTGATGGGGTCGGCGTGGGAGAAGCAGACGACGACGCCGCCCGGGTGCGCCGCGCACAGCGCCGCCAGCGACCCCACAATCCGGTCCTGCATCTCGGTGAAGCTCTCACCGTTGGGGAACCGGAAGGTGGACGGGCTGTTCTGCACGGTCTGCCACTCCGGCAGGACGTTCAGGTCCGCAATTTTGGATCCGGTCCAGTCGCCGAAGTCGCACTCCAGTAGCCCGGGCTCCGGCTGCACGTCCAGCCCGGTGCCGGCCGCCGTCGGCTCCGCCGTCTCGCGGGCACGCTCCAACGGCGAGGAATAGAGGGCGCTGACGGACAAGCCCGCGAGCCGTTCCGCCACCCGTTCGGCCTGGGCCCGGCCGCGCTCGGACAGGTGCAGTCCCGGGGCTCGGCCCGGCAGCACCATGCCGGTGGTGGGCGTTTCGCCGTGGCGCACCAGAAGCACCAGCGTGCCCTGCTGCGTCAAGGAGGGCCCGGGTTCCGATGGTTCCGGCGCAGTTGCTGCAGTCATCAGGATCTAAGCGTAGCTGGGGTCCTGTTCCGCCGGATCCCGGAGTGCTTCACTGTTGAGGTACGACGGCGGCCACGCCGCCTTTCGCCGCCAATGGAGATGTTCAAACTGGAGGTGCTCGAATGCGCAAGATCATCCTGATGATGTCGGTGTCCTTGGACGGATTCTTCGAGGGGCCCGGCCGGGACATCAGCTGGCATCTGGTGGATGACGAGCTCCACCGCCACTTCAACGAGCAGTGCCGGGCGATGGGGGCCTTTATGGACGGGCGCGTCACCCACGAGCTGATGGCCGATTTCTGGCCCACGGCCGACCAGGACCCGGACAACCCGGCACCCATGGTCGAGTTCGCCGGGATCTGGCGCGACATGCCCAAGTTCGTGTTTTCTCGGACCCTCACGGAGGTGGGCTGGAACGCCACGGTGCTTCACGACGTCGTGCCCGAACACATTGCGGAACTGAAGGCGCAGCCCGGCGGGGACATCGCCCTGGGCGGCGCCAATCTGGCCGCCAGCTTCATGCGGCATGGCCTGATCGACGAATTTCGGATCTACGTCCATCCCGTGGTCCTGGGGCAGGGGCGGCCGCTGTTTGAGGCTCCTGATGTCCGGATGAACCTCACGCTTGAGGAGACACGGACGTTCGGCAACGGCGTGGTGCTGCTTCGCTACTCGAGCGACGGCGCTATGAATCTGGAAAAGCGCCCCCTTCCGGCCCGGAACAGGTCTACCGTGGAGGAGTGACTGAACGCCCTGAGATCTTTACTGTTGGTGAACTGCGCGCCTCCGGCCACGTCCACAAGGACCTGCGCCGGGAAATCCGTGACAACCTCCTCGCCGCGCTGGCGGAGGGCCGCGATCCGTGGCCCGGCATCTTCGGCTTCGGCCGGACCGTGCTGCCGCAGCTCGAGCGGGCCCTGATTGCCGGGCATGACATTGTCCTGCTCGGCGAGCGCGGGCAGGGCAAGACCCGCCTGCTGCGCACCCTCGCCGGGCTGCTGGACGAGTGGTCGCCGGTGATCGAGGACTCGGAACTGAACGAACACCCCTACGAGCCCCTCACCGCGCACTCCCGCGCCCTGGCGCTCACGCAGGGGGACCGGCTGCGTGTGGCCTGGCGCCACCGCTCGGAACGCTATGTGGAAAAACTCGCGACGCCGGACACCTCCGTCGCGGACCTGATTGGCGACGTCGACCCCATGCGGGTGGCCGAGGGCCGCCGCCTGGGCGACCCGGAAACCATCCACTACGGCCTGATCCCGCGCTCCAACCGCGGCATCGTGGCCATTAACGAACTCCCGGATCTCGCCGAGCGGATCCAGGTCTCCATGCTCAACGTCATGGAAGAGCGCGACATCCAGATCCGCGGCTACGTGCTCCGGCTGCCGCTGGACGTCCTGGTGGTGGCCTCCGCCAACCCGGAGGACTACACCAACCGCGGCCGGATCATCACGCCCCTGAAGGACCGCTTCGGCGCCGAAATCCGCACGCACTACCCGATCGAACTCGACGACGAAGTGTCCGTCATCGCCCAGGAGGGCCACCTCGTGGCCGACGTCCCGCCCGTCATCCTGGAAATCCTGGCCCGCTACACCCGGGCCTTGCGCCAGTCCCCGGCGATCAACCAAAGCTCCGGGGTGTCCGCACGGTTCGCCATCGCGGGCGCCGAGACCGTGGCCGCGGCTGCGCTGCGCCGGGCCAGCGTGCGCGGCGAGGACGAGGCCGTGGCCCGGATCGTGGACCTGGACGCCGCCGTGGAAGTCCTCACCGGCAAGATCGAATTCGAATCCGGCGAGGAAGGCCGCGAACAGGACATCCTGGACCACCTCCTGCGCACCGCCACCATGGAGGCCGTGCGGGCGCACTTCCAGGGCCTGGACCTGGGCCCGCTCGTGACCGCACTGGACGGGCACTCCACGGTGACCACCGGGGAGCTGGTCACCGCGAAGGAGTTCCTGGCGAACCTCCCGTCCCTCAACGGATCCGGCCTCTACGAGGACATCGGCGACCGCCTGGGGGCGGAGAACGACGGCCAGCGCGCCGCCGCCGTCGAACTGGCACTCGAAGGGCTCTACCTCAGCCGCCGGATCTCCAAGGAGTCCGACGACGAGGCCACCATCTACGGCTAGGCAGTTCCAACAGCTAGGCAGTTCCAGAAGCAGAGGACAGGAAGCGGCATGGGTCTTCACAACCGGTCGAGGTACGGCCGCTACGCCGGCGGACCGGACCCGCTGGCCCCGCCGGTGGACCTGGCGGAGGCGCTGGACGCCGTCGCCGAGGACGTGATGGCCGGCTACTCGCCCCGGCGCGCCCTCCAGGAGTTCCTACGCCGCGGCGGCCGCAGCCAAGAGGGCCTGGACGAGCTCGCCGGCCGCATCCAGCAGCGCCGCAAGGACCTCCTGGGCCGGCACAACCTGGACGGAACCCTCAACGAGGTCAAGAAGCTGCTGGACGCCGCGGTGCTGGAGGAACGCAAACAGCTGGCCCGCGACGCCATGATGGACAACACGGACCGCGCCTTCCGGGAGATGCAGCTGCAGAACCTGCCCGCGTCCACGGCAGCGGCCGTCAACGAACTCTCCTCCTACGACTGGCAGTCCAGCACCGCGCGGGAGAACTACGAACGGATCAAGGACCTGCTGGGCCGAGAAGTCCTGGACCAGCGCTTCGCCGGCATGAAACAGGCCTTGGAAAGCGCCACGGAGGAGGACCGGGCGGCCGTCAGCGAAATGCTGCGCGACCTCAACGCGCTCCTGGACAAGCACCGGCGCGGCGTGGACACCGAGGAGGACTTCCAGGAGTTCATGGCGAAGCACGGTCAGCACTTCCCGGAGAACCCGCAGTCCGTCGAGGAACTGGTGGACGCGCTGGCCAAGCGCGCGGCCGCAGCCCAGCGGCTCCTGCAGTCGATGTCACCGGAACAGCGCGAGGAGCTGATGCGGCTCTCCGCCCAGGCGTTCGGCTCCCCGGAGCTGATGGCACAGCTGGGCCAACTCGATGAGACCCTGCAGGCCCTGCGCCCCGGCGAGGACTGGACCGGCTCCGAACGCTTCGAAGGCCAGGAAGGGATGGGCCTCGGCGATGGCACCGGCGTCCTCCAGGACCTTGCCGAACTCGACGAACTGGCCGAGCAGCTCGGCCAGGACTACGAGGGCTCGCATTTGGACGATGTGGACCTGGACGCGCTGTCCCGCCAGCTCGGCGAGGACGCCGCCGTCACCGCGCGCACCCTCGCGGAGATTGAAAAAGCCATGCACGACGGCGGCTACCTCAAGCGCGGGGACGACGGGAACCTGCAACTCTCGCCCCAGGCCATGCGGCGCCTGGGCAGGTCTCTGCTGCGCGACGCCGCGAAGCAGCTCTCCGGCCGGCAGGGCCGCCGGGACACCCGGGTTGCCGGGGCGGCAGGGGAGCCCACCGGGTCCAGCCGGCCCTGGGAATTCGGGGACGCCGCAGCGTGGGACGTCACCCGGACCGTCACCAACGCGATCCGCCGGACCATTGCCGACGGCGGGGACCCGGGCAGCGGCGTCCGCCTGGCCGTGGACGACATCGAGGTGACGGAAACGGAGGCGCGCACGCAGGCCGCCGTCGTACTGCTGGTGGATGTCTCCTTCTCCATGGCGGCGGAGGGGCGCTGGGTGCCGATGAAACGCACCGCGCTCGCCCTGCACCACCTGGTTTCCACCCGGTTCCGCGGCGACCGGCTGCAACTGATCACGTTCGGCCGCTACGCCCAGTCCATGGACATCGGCGAGCTCACGTCCCTGCCGGCCGTGCGGGAACAGGGCACCAACCTGCACCACGGCTTGCTGCTGGCCAGCCGCTTCTTCCGCCGGCACCCGTCCATGCAGCCGGTTCTGCTGGTAGTGACCGACGGCGAACCCACCGCGCACCTGCTGCCCAACGGCGAAGCGGTGTTCTCCTGGCCGCCGCACCCGCAGACCATCCGCCGGACCGTCGAGGAACTGGACCGGGTGGGCCGGGTGGGCGTGCAGGCCACGTTCTTCCGCCTCGGCGACGATCCGGGCCTGGAACGCTTCGTCCAGCGGATGGCTCGCCGGATCGATGGCCGCGTGGTGGCGCCGGAAACCGACGACCTTGGCGCCGCCGTCGTGGGCGAATACCTCCGTGCTCACTTCCGCGGCCGCCCCTTTAGCGACTCCGACTGGGCGCCGTAGGCGGCGGGGCGATCAACGCCCGGCAACAGTGCGCAGGAAGGACGGATTCTTCGGATGGCTGACATGCCACCAGCCACCGTGGAGGTGAGCGCAGCCGTCGTCCGTTCCCTGCTCCGGGACCAGCGGCCCGACCTCGCCGGCCGCTCCCTGGTCCGTATTGCCGACGGCTGGGACAACGCGACTTTCCGGCTCGGTGACGATCTGGCCGTCCGGCTGCCCCGCCGGGCCGAAGCCGTGCCGCTGATCCTGCACGAGCAGCGTTACCTTCCCGGAATCGCCGACCGGTCACCGGTCGCGGTGCCGATCCCGCTCCACGCCGGTTTGCCGACGTCGGACTTTCCGTGGCCGTGGAGCATCGTGCGGTGGGTTAACGGCGTCCCGGCGGCCGACGTCGGGCCGTCAGGCCGCAGCCCCGCCGCCGAGGACCTTGCGGCCTTCCTGCGCTGCCTCCACGTCCCGGCCGACGCCGGAGTCCCGGTGAATCCGGTCCGCGGCGTGCCGCTGATCCACCGCGATGTGGACGTCCGGGAACGGCTCCGGGACAAGGACCGGTATCCCCGGGCAGCGGAACTCGAAACGGTGTGGGCCAACGCCTGCGCGGCTGACCCATGGGACGGCCCTGCCATGCTGCTCCATGGCGATCTTCACCCGGGTAACATCCTGCTCGACGGCACCGGCTCGATGGCGGGCGTCATCGATTTCGGCGATGTCGGCGCCGGGGACCCGGCCGTCGATCTGGCCGCGGGATGGCTGATGTTCGACGCCGGTGCGCGCCGGAGTTTCATTGCCGCTGTAGGTCCCTCCGGAGGTCCCGCCGTAGACCGGGACGCCTGGACGCGGGCTCGGGGCTGGGCCCTTGTGCTGTCCACTGCCATGCTCAGCAACTCCGACGACAATCCGCGGATGTTCTCTGTCGGGGAGTTCGGGGTCAGACAGGTGCTGGGAGGCTAAGGTCGCCTGCCCTCATTCGCCCGCCGCTTAAATGTCAGTGCCTCCTGAGATGCTAAGGGTATGGACGGCGAGGCAGTGGTGGAGACGTTGAAGGCCATGACGGCCTCCGTCGCTACGCTGTCCGATTGTGTTGGCGGCGTCTGGGCCGGCGCCGGTGTTTGGTCCGGCGGCCCGGCCGCCCGCGGCACTAAAGCCTTGGGGGCGACGTCGGGCGGGGCCGGGGGTGAGGCGGGTGCCGACCCGCTCCGGGATCAGGCCGACGCGTGTCTCGATGGCCTGGCTGAAGTGGCCCGTATGGAGGCCCGGCTCGCCGCGCTGAAGGTACATTTCGCGGCCGGTTACGCCGCCGCGGCCGTGGCCATGACGTCACCGACGGCCTCCCCGCCGGAACGTGCCGCCCGGCAGCTGGCCGTGACGGCCGAGGTCGCCTGCGTTTTGACCGTGAGTGAGCGGTCAGCGGCGGCGCTTCTGGAGGAGGCCGCCACGCTGACAACCGGGTTGCCCCTGACCCTGTCGGCGCTGCGGGCCGGGACCCTATCGTGGCAGCACGCGCGGGTGATGTGCGACGAGACGTCCGGGCTGGAGCCTTCCGCGGCCACCGCCCTGGAGGCACATTTCCTGGACCCGGAGGCTCCCTTTGCTGCGCGCGGCTGCCCGGCGGGGGAGTTGGTGCCGGGTAGGTTCCGGGCCAAAGCGCGCAGTTGGCGTGAACGGCACCACCCGGTGAGCCTGGAGGTCCGGCACCGCAAAGGCGTGGCGGACCGGCGGCTGGAGTATGCCCCGGACCGGGACGGCATGGCATGGCTCTCTGCCTACCTGCCGGCGGAGGCTGCGGCGGGAGTCTGGGCCCGTGCCACGGAGGCGGCCCGTGCCCTGCAGGGCCCGTCCGAATCCCGGACCCTGACCCAGTTGCGGGCCGACGTCGCCGCCACCTGGCTGCTGGCCGGAGTGGCCGAGGGAACCCCATCGCCCGCGGCGCAGGTCCTGGTCACGGTTCCGGTGCTGACTCTGGCGGGCGCCGGGGAGGAACCGGCCCTGTTGGACGGGTACGGTCCCATCCCGGCGAGCATGGCCCGCCGGCTGGTCGGCGACGGGGCTAGTTCGTTTCTTCGGGTGCTGACCGATCCGCGGACCGGAGCACCGCTCGAGATCGGACGCACCAGCTACCGGGTGCCGAAGGCGATGCGCCAATGGCTCCGGCTTCGGGACGGTCGGTGCCCATTCCCCGGCTGCAACAACCAGTCCCTGGACAATGAGGCGGACCATCTCTTGGCGTGGTCGGACGGAGGCGGTACCGGCGTCGCCAACCTTGGCCAGCCCTGCCGGAAGCACCACCGTCTAAAACACGCCACACCTTGGAGGCCGGTTGGTGCCACCCGGGACAAGCCGCCCGGCTGGATCTCACCCGCAGGACGCACGTACCCCAGCGAACAGCAGGACTGGGAACCCGCGCATTGGCTGGGCCACTCGGGCGAGGTCCCGGACTGGGAGCCGGCGCAGTGGCCGGACGGACTCGCCGAAGACATTGATGCCACCAGCTGCGGAGGAACCGGCGACGCCGGGTCGCCCCTTCCGGTGGATCCCTTCCCTGACTGGGCATTGTTCATCGCCGCGTAGGACTGCCCTGTTCGGCGGCCCGGACTACCTATTCCTGGGCAAGGTCTTGGACGGAGCGGGACAGCAGGCAGAACTCGTTGCCTTCGGGATCGCCCAGCACCACCCAGCTGACGTCCGGGCCCTGGCCGACGTCCGTCCGCCGCGCGCCAAGGGCGAGCAGACGCTCAAGCTCCTCGCTGGTGGTCGCCCCGTCGGCCCGGAGGTCGAAATGCAGCCGGTTCTTGACGGTCTTGCCCTCGGGCACCGCGATCACATCGATGCCGGGCGAAGTTCCGTCCGGCGGCCCGATGCTGATGATGCCGTCATCCTCCTCGACAACCTCCCAGCCGAGTACGGCGCACCAGAAGTCCGCCACCACCCGGGGTCGGATCGCGTCGATGGCAATAACAGCGAGTTGGCTAGTCATGGCCCCACGATAACCGCGGAAAGACAGTTATGGGGTGGGTGGCGGTTAGTCGATGCGTCACGGAGGGGTGGGACGGCCGCAGTGCCCGATCCGCAGTGTCCCCGTCTGAATCGCAAGGGCGCTATTGACGTGGGCGTTCAGGTTCTAGCCGAACCGTTCCAGCCCGGCAGACAGAGGCAGCAGGATGAACCGTGCCATGCTGGGTGCATGGATCTGGAGGTATCGCCCGCGCTCACAATTCCGGCCTCGGAACTTGGCTGGCGGTTCTCGCGATCGTCCGGGCCGGGCGGTCAGCACGTCAACACCACGGACAGCCGGGCCGAGGTCTCCTGGAACGTCGCCGGGTCGCTGGCGCTTTCGGAGGAGCAGCGGCAGCGCCTCCTCACACGTCTGCAACCGCGCCTCGTCGCCGGGGTGATCGCCGTGACCGCCTCCGAGCAGCGCTCCCAGCTGCGCAACCGCGAGATCGCTCTGGCCAAGCTTGCGGAGATCGTGGCCGAAGGCCTTGCCCCCGCAGCCCCGCCCCGCCGGAAGACCAAACCCACCAAGGGCTCGAACCGGCGTCGGCTCGCGGCCAAGGTCCAGCGTTCGGCGACCAAACAGCAGCGACGGCGGCCGACCGCCGAGTAGCACCGGCGTCGGGCGCCATTTCGATGATGCGCTGCATGCTCGATGCGCGGCAGCGTCGTATGTGCGGGAAACCGTCGAAACGGCACGCCAGGTGGCGGTGCAGAGGCTTCCGGAGCCGAGCCGCACCGCACCGGCCCGCGCCGTCTTGCCCGGCTGCGATACTGGGCCCATGACCCTCGCTGAACTGGACCTGCCCGGCGGCACCTTCATTCTCCGAAAAGCCAAGGCAGCGGATCTTGAGTCCATTGTGGGGCTCCTGGCTTCCGACCCGCTGCGCGCGGCGGTAGATTCCATGGCGCCCGAGGTCCGGCACCGCTATGAGGAGGCCTTTCACGCGATCGACGGCGACCCGGCCCAACTCCTTGTGGTCGGCTGTACGCCCGGCAATGAGATCGTGGCGACGATGCAATTGAGCTTCATACCCGGTCTGGCCCGCGCCGGGGCCACGCGCATGCAGATCGAGGCGGTCCGCGTCCGCGACGATCTCCGGGGCGGCGGCCTCGGCAGCGCCATGCTCCGGTGGGCCATCGGGGAAGGACGCCGCCGCCGAGCGGGTCTGATCCAGCTCACCTCGGACGGGTCCAGGGCGGCCGCGCACCGGTTCTACGAGCGGCTGGGCTTCGAAGCGTCCCACGTGGGCTTCAAACTTCCGCTCTGAAGCCAACTCCGGCGTCCGCCCGGCTCAGAATCAGGGCGCGCGCGGCAGCCAATCCAGGTTGCCTCCGGCAGTCCGAGCCGCTTCCGCCCAAGGCCGATGGACTGAAGGGCTAGCGGCTGCTCACCGGACCAAACACCTTCGCGATGGGTGCGAGCACGAGCGGGCGGGCGGCGTACCACCCGGCCGCCGTGATGGCGATGGCTGCCGCGAAGAGCCAGAAGCCGGTCCAGTTCACCAGGTCGGTGCCGCCGAACATGTGGTTCAGGTTGCGCAGCGCACCGGTCGCGAAGACCAGGAACACGTGAATGAGAATGAACAGCACGAAGAACAGCATTGTCGGGAAGTGAATAGCCCGCGCGGCCTCCACCGGGTAGACCCGGTTCAGCGTCTTCGCGTTCTTCGGCCAGAACTCGCTCATGCGCACACCGGTGATCGCCGCGAGCGGGGCCGCGATGAACACCACGATGAAGTACATGAGCTGCTGCAGGCTGTTGTAGTTCACCCAGCCGTTCTCCACGGGCCAGTCGAGTGTCATGTATTGAAGGAGCGCGGAGAGCGCGTTCGGGAACACTTCCCAGCTGGTCGGGACGATCCGCATCCAGTGGCCGGAGGCGAACAGCAGAACCCCGAAGATGAGGCCGTTGACCAGCCACAAGACATCGAGCGACTGGTGCAGCCAGAGGTTGATGCTGATCTTCTTGCCACCGCGCTTCGGCGTCCAGAACGCTGGCGGCTTCTGCTGGGTACGCACCTGGTAGCCGGATCGGATGATGAGCATCATTAGGAAGAAGTTCAGGAAGTGCGTCCACTGCGCCCACCACGGAAAGCCCGGTTCCGCCGTTGCGGGCAGGCTGTATTCGCCGGGGAACCTTTCGAGGAACGCCGGCACGCCCGGCAGCGTTGTCACACCGCGCGCGGCGAGAACAAGAATCGCCGCGGCAGCCACGGAGCCGACGGCGAGTAGCGCGATGCGCTTGATCCACTCACTCAGGGTGCGTGCACCGTAGAGCCTTGCCTCGGCCTGTGGCCTCAGTGGCTTTTCAGCGGCGGGCTTTTCCGTGACGGGTTTCCCGACGACGGCTGGCGCCGCCGCCGGTGTCGGGGCGGCCGTAATCCCGGGTTCTCGAGCGGGGGCGGTCGGCTCCGGCGCGGCAACGGTCTCCACCACGCTGGCCGCCGGGGCTGGGGAGGCGACCGGGGCCGGGGCAGGGGCGGGGACTGGGACGGTGGGCTCGGGAGCTGCCTGCACCCTAGGGGCGGTCGACGGCGCCACTCCAGCCGGCGGCCACGGATCACCACCGGGGACGCGGGGGAGCCCCCGGCGAAGCGGTGTGGTTCCCCCTGTCAGCGTGGCAGGTGCGGTGGCCGGAGCAGCTGCCGGTGCCGGCCGACTCGCCGCCGGCATTGCAGGCAGCTCGGGCGCAGCAGCAGCGTCCGGCGTCGGCGAGGCAACTGCGGCGGGCGTCGGAGCAGCAGCAGCGGGGGTCCCGAACGGGGCCGCAACTGATGCCGGAGCCTGGCCTGCCGGGGGCCACGGCTCGCCGCCAGGCACACGCGGCAGGCCGCGGCGGAGTTGCGGCGCGCCCGAGGCGCCGCCGGTGACGTTAGGGGCCGGAGTGGACGCCGCCGCCGAACCCGGTACTGCTGCCGCCGGTGCCAGTGACGGTGCTGCTGCCGCCAGCGCCGGTGACGGTGCCGCCTCCGGTTCCGCCGCCGAACCAGGTGCTGCTGCCGCCGGTGCTGCTGCCGCCGTTGCCGCCGGCACACTGCGTTGGGGCGCTTGACCTGCCGGGGGCCAAGGCTCGTCGCCAGGCACGCGCGGCAGGCCGCGCCGAAGGGACCGGGACTGAGTTGTCATCGCTACTTCTTCCGGGCCTCGAGGGCGGTGATCAGCTGCGGCACAACCTTGAAGACATCGCCCACCACACCGAAGTCGGCGATCTCGAAGATCGGCGCGTCCGAATCCTTGTTGATGGCGACGATCGTCTTCGCGGTCTGCATACCGGCCCGGTGCTGGATCGCGCCGGAAATACCGAGCGCGATGTACAACTGCGCGGACACGGAAACCCCGGTCTGGCCCACCTGATGCGACTGCGGGATGTAGCCGGCATCCACCGCGGCACGTGAAGCACCCACGGCGGCACCGAGGGTATCGGCGAGCTGCCCCACGAGCGCGAACTGTTCCTCGGACCCGAGGCCGCGGCCACCCGCGACAACCTTCGCGGCACCACGGAGCTCCGGCCGCGAGGTGGCGGCCACCACTTCCTCGAACGAATCGATCCGGGCAGCCCGCTTTCCGGAGGGTGTCACGGCAAGGTCCTCCGACGCCTCCGGCTGGGCCTCCGCGCGCGCCTCGATGGAGCCCTGGCGGACGGTGATGACCGGCGCCCCGAACGTGGCCGTTGACGTCACGTTGTAGGCGCCGCCGTACACGGAATGGTGTGCCACGACGCCCTCGTCGTCACGGGAGACGCCGACCGCATCGACACACACCGCCGCCCGCGTCCGGGCAGCATACCGGCCGGCGAGGTCGCGACCGTTCAGCGAATGCGACAGCAGGATGGCGTCCGGCTGCACCTGTTCGACGGCGGCGGCCAGCGCATCGACGCCCGGCACCCCGAGCACGGACGGATCCGGCGTGTCCGCGATCAGGACCCGCGCGGCACCCAGGGCCGCGGCCTCAGCGGCGGCGGCCGTCCCGGCGTCGGGCGCGGCAATGATCAGGGCAATTGGCGTGCCGACTCCGGCGGCAGCGCCGAAGAGCCCGGCCGCGGCCTTCTCTAGTGCGCCGGACGGCAGGGTTTCCACGACGACGAGGATCGCGTCACGAGGGAATTCAGTCATGTCGGTTTCCTTACGCCAGTCGGTTTTCGATCAGGAAGTCAGCGAGCTTCTCGCCGGCATCACCGTCGTCGGTAATCTTGACGCCGGCCGCACGCGGGGGCTTCTCCGCGATGCTCAGCATGATCGAACGCGCCGCGTCCGGGTCATCGGCCGCGATGCCGAGGTCTGCGAGGGTGAGCACCTCAACGGGCTTCTTCTTCGCGGCCATGATGCCTTTGAAGTTCGGGAAGCGCGGCCCGGGAAGCGCCTCGGTAATGGAAATTACGGCAGGCAGGTCAGCCGAAACGATCTGCACACCGGAGTCAACGGGCCGGGAACCGGACACCGCGCCGTCGGAAATCTGTACGGTGCTCAGTCCCGTAGCGTGCGGCACGTCAAGCAATTCGGCCAGCATCGCGGGGATCATGCCGCCGGATCCGTCGGTGGAGACGTTGCCCGTGATGACGAGGTCAAACCCGGCACGGCGGATCGCTGCGGCGAGGGTTTCAGCGGTCAGTCCAAGGTCTGCGCCCCGGAGTGCCTCGTCGCGGACGTGGATCGCGCTGCCCGCACCCATTGCGAGCGACTTGCGGATCGTGGCCGTGGCACCCTCGGGAGCGAGGAAGAGGACTGCGACCTCGGTGCCCTCATGGGCGTCGGCGTACGTCAGTGCCAGCTCCAGGGCCCGCTCACCGATCTCGTCAATGACCGCCTCGCTGGCCTCCCGATCCGCGAGCCCGGTTTCCAGGTTCAGCTTTCGGTCCCCGTACGTGTCGGGGACCTCCTTGACTAGGACGATTATCTTCATCGATGGCTCTTCCTGTGGCGGGCGCGCCTCGTCAGTGAAACGCGTCGGATCTCCCCTGAGTCTACGAAAGTACGGCCCGTCCTGCCGGGAAGGGCGGATAACAACCTGGACTAGGGCGCTGCCCGGCCGGAATCGACGCACTTTCCGGCCGTATTTTCCAGCCGTACGGCGGTCATTTCCGCGGCCGTGTGTTCTCACTAGACTGGGACGCATGACCGAGCAGGATCCGGTCCCGTCCAGGGCCGCTGCGGCGCCCGCCGGCGGCGCAGGCCTGACCGAGGGGTTGGCCGTCACGCCGACGCGGGCGGCGGACGGCGAGGCCCCGCGCCTGGTCGATCCCGACGTCGTCGATACCTCGCTGCGCAGTCCGGCGCAGCGGTCCCGCACCTTCGTCGGGATCCTGATGAACACTGCGCTGGCCAACATTACGACCAGCTACCTGTGGTTCGCCCTGACGTTCTGGGCGTACCTGGAGACCCGCAACGTGATCGCCACCGGGGTGATCGGCGGCGCGTACATGCTGCTGCTCGCCCTTTCCAGCATCAGCTTCGGCACGTTCGTGGACCGCTACCGGAAGCTGGCCGTGATGCGCTTCGCCGCCGGCTTCACGCTCGTGATGTTCGTGCTGGCCGGGGTGATGTTCCTGCTGACGCCCGCCGCGAACATGCTGGACCTGACGCAGCCGTGGTTGTGGATCTTCGCGGTGATCATCCTGGTAGGTGCGGTGGTGGAAAACATGCGCAACATCGCCCTGTCCACCACCGTCACTATCCTCATCGAGCCGGATCGGCGGGCCAACGCCAACGGACTGGTGGGCATGGTGCAGGGCCTGATGTTCATCGTCACCTCGGTCCTCTCCGGGCTCTCGGTCGGGCTGCTGGGCATGGGCTGGACGATCCTCGTGGCCCTGGTGCTCACGGCGCTGGCCTTCGCGCACCTGCTCACGCTGCGCATGCCCGAGGAAGTTCGCGCGGCGGCCACGGACGCGCACGGCGGTTTCGACCTGCGCGGTTCCGTCGCCGCGGTGCTGGCCATCACCGGCCTCTTCGCGCTGATCCTGTTCTCCACGTTCAACAATTTCATCGGCGGCGTCTACATGGCGTTGATGGATCCCTACGGCCTCGAGATGTTCCCCGTGGAGCTGTGGGGGACCTACTTCGCACTCGGCGCCACGGGGTTCATCGTGGGCGGGGCGCTGATCGGCAAGTTCGGGCTCGGGTCCAACCCGCTGCGCACCATGCTCATCGCGGTGATCCTGATGGGGGTCCTCGGCGCGGTGTTCACCGTGCGGGAGTGGGCATGGCTGTACATCGCCGGCATCTGGCTCTACCTGGTCCTGGTGCCATTCGTGGAAGCGGCCGAGCAGACAGTCATCCAACGGGTGGTGCCCCTGCCCAAACAGGGCCGGGTGTTCGGATTCGCCATGGCGTTCGAGGCCGCGGCGGCGCCGGTCACCGCATTTCTGATTGCGCCGATCGCGCAGTTCTGGATCATCCCGTACGCACGGTCCGCTGAGGGTGCAGCCCAACTGGCCCCGCTGCTGGGCGAAGGCACCTCCCGCGGCATCGCCCTGGTGTTCCTGATCGCCGGAATCATCCTGATCGCGGCCGCGCTGCTGGCCTTCCTGGCCCCGGTCTACCGCCGGGTCTCGGCGTCGTACGCGCGGGCGGCGGCAGCGGCGCCGGGGACGGCGGGCACGGACTCCGCAGCCACTGAATAGGCAGAATGCGCCCGTCACCCCCGGCCGCCTGTTCGACGCCGGGAGCCGCGGGTATCGTGGGCAGCACCCGTCCCCCTGAAGAGTGGAGCACCACATGCAGCTCGGCGCGTTTTCGATCAGTCTCGCCGTCAAGGACATCGCGGCGTCGGTGGCGTTCTACGAGAAACTTGGCTTCAACCGATTCGGGGGCGATATCACCCAGAACTGGGCAATCCTGAAGAACGGCGAGACCGTGATCGGGCTCTTCCAAGGGATGTTCGAGCAGAACATGCTCACGTTCAACCCGGGCTGGAACCAGAACGCCGAGCCGGTGGACCAGTTCACCGATGTGCGCGACCTCCAGCGGGAACTCAAGGCCAGGGGCATCGAGTTTGTTTCCGAGGCGGAGGAGGGAACCACCGGCCCGGCGAGCTTCGTCGTCGTGGATCCGGACGGGAACCCGGTGCTCGTCGATCAACACCGCTGATCAGCGGAACAGAGCGTCTCCTTTAGAAGCCGTCATGAGGGTTCCCTCATGACGGTCTCATTGTCACCTCATTCTCCTCATTGACGCTGGATACATGACCTCGCGCCGAAAATGCCTCGTATGGGGAGGGCCGCAGAGTGAACATGGGTGAAGAGAGCTTGGCCGTGGACCGCGCCAGACACCCTCCGTGGCCCTGCCCCGTCCCCGTGTCTATCGACGACGAGGCCGGCACAACCTGGCAGATCCGCCGCGCGTGGCCCGAGAGGACGCCGGGAGAATACGTGTTGGAAGTTCTGACACCGGGACAGCCGGGTGTTCGGGGCGCCCACCTGCGTCAGGGGCATTTTGACCTCGTCCCGCTGGATGATCCGGGGCTTCCCGCCTTACGGACGGAAGCGCTACGGGGCGAAGTCGTTTCGTATATGCCCTATAAACGGGCGGTCATCCGGACGGATGGGGGCTACGTCAAGATTTATCCGACCGGCAGCGCCGGTGCAGCCGCCGAGCGTTGCGCGCAGATGGACATCCTGCTGGATGCCGGCAATTTCACAACCCCCAGAATCCTTTGCCGGCGATCCCCGGACGTCATCGTTTTCAGCGCCATTCCGGGACCGACGCTGCACGAGCTCGGGGAAAACGGCGCCACAGCGGGCGATGAATTGTTCGCCGCCATGTGGGAGGAGTGGTCGCGCGCCTGGGTCGCTCAAGTGGGAGGCTCCTACGGCCGCGCCGCCCAGGGCGTGCTCGACAGCCTCCCGCTCCGCTCGGCAGAGGTGGAGGCAACGCGGCTGCAGCGATGCGTGCACCGCTGGCTGCGTCAAAACAAAAGCGCCCGGGAGGCGTCGCCTCACCGCAAAACCATGCGCGCCTGGGCCGAGGAAATCACAACGAACCTGCTGCGAACGGCTCCGGATCCCGTGGTCTGGTCCCACGGAGACCTTCACAACAGGCAAATCATCGCCACGGACGGCTCATCCCCGCTCGGCTTGCTGGACTTCGACGCAACGGTCCGGGCCGAGGCCGCCCTCGACCTGGCCAAACTGGACGTCCGCTTGGGGCTTGACCTGCGGCAGGACCGCACGACGCCGGCACGGTATCTGACCGCCCACACGCAGGTGCTGGCCGTCGCCGAGGAACTCCACGTCAGCCCGGCCCGGTTCCATACGTACTCGGACGCAATCTGGCTTCGCCTGGCAGCTTCTCCGCTACCAGCCCGCTGGTCTGTGGCCCTCGCCGTTCTCAAAGATCGGGCACAGCACGAAGAGGCCGGCTCCAGCGCCACCCTGAGCTCTTAGGCTCAGCGGGCCAGCGCGTTCTTCTTCCGGGAGCTGATCGCCGACACCTGCCCGCAATTGGAGCAGGTGATGCGGTAAGACCTGGACATGGTGAAAACGGGTATGAAGAACAGCGTGAATTTCGAGGCGCGCTCTTCGAGGTGATGATGGACCACCAGCCCGCAGGCCTGGCATGTCGCCGTCCGTCCCGGCAGGGGACGCAGAACGGTCTTGAGACCAAAAAGAAGAAGCATGTTAGTACCGTCCAAACGGAATAGAACCTGCCCGGAACCCGCGGAGAAGGCATCCCGAACTCATCGAGGATGCTGGACTTAATACTAACCATGCTTACTATATTTGGTGTCACACGATGCCATCTGCGGTCACAGGCCCGCAGGGCTGGGAACACCGAAGGAGAACCATGAAGGTCCCGGAAGCGCGCGGACCCGTCAGCGACGGGCTGCTGAGGATCCTTACCGGCCAACCGGACGCTGATCCGGCAGCGCAGGCGCGCTTGCTGGAGTTGGCCTCGGCCCAGGTGCACCTCGTCGAGGACATCCTGGCGGATGAGGACATCCAGCTGGCCCTGTTCTGCCTCTACGAGCTGCACTACGGCGGCCTGGCCGGGGTGGACGACCGGTGGGAATGGAACCCGGACCTGATCCGGATCCGCCAAGTGCTGGAGACGCCCTTCGAGGCTGCCCTGCGCGCCTCGGCCGGCCAGTACGCCACGCACATCAACCGCACCCCCGGAGAGCCCCTGAGCAGCGATGACGTCGCGGACCTCCTGTTCGAACTCGCCGCCCTGGACACCGGGCCCAGCATGGCCCGCCACGTCGCCAAGCGCGCGACCCTCGAGCAGCTCCGCGAATTCCTGATCCACAAGTCCATTTACCAGCTCAAGGAAGCCGACCCGCACACGTGGGCGATCCCGCGCCTGGCGGGGCGGGCCAAAGCCGCGCTCGTGGAGATCCAGGCCGACGAGTACGGGGGCGGTGACCCGGACCGGATGCACAGCGCCCTGTTTGCCCGGACCATGCGCGGCCTGGACCTAAAGGTCCAGTACGGCGGCTACGTCGATACCGTGCCGGCGCTCTCCCTGACCTCAGTGAACATCATGTCCCTGTTCGGCCTGAACCGCAGGCTCCGCGGGGCCATCGCCGGACACCTGGCCATCTATGAAATGACATCCTCCCGGCCCAACCAGCTCTACGGCCAGGGATTCCGGCGCCACGGGTTCGACGCAGAGGTCACCCGGTACTTCGATGAGCATGTGGAAGCAGACGCCGTCCATGAGCAAATCGCAGGACGGGACCTCGCCGGCGGCCTGGTCGAAGCAGAACCGGACCTCCTCGGGGACGTGATCTTCGGCGCCACGGCGGTCCTTGCGATCGACGCGCGGTTGTCGGCCTTGATCATGGACGCCTGGGATAACGGCAGGTCCTCGCTGCGGGCTGCCGCAACAGTTGCGGCTTAACACGCCGGTCCCTCCCTATGCCAGAACGGAAGCACGCATGACGCAGGAAGCCCAGAAATCCCCGAACCAGACTTCGATCGTCGTCTGCCCCGACGGCCCCATCCTGGTCCGCGGCGACTTCGACGTCGTCACCCCGTCCGGGGATCCGGTGCCGCGGCAACGACAGACCATCGCCCTGTGCCGGTGCGGCGCCTCCGCGATCAAGCCCTACTGCGATGGCACCCACAAGCTGATCAAGTTCCGCACCGAGCAGCCGGCTGCTCCGGAAGATTCAGACTAACAACAGGCAAGCGGACGACGGCGGGGCCTCCCGCCGTCGTCTGCTTGCCGTCAGCGCTCAGCTGACCTTTTCCATGCTGTGACCGCAGCAGCACGTCGGGTTCTTGTCCCCGCCGTGGCCCTCCGCGGCCCCTTTCGTGACCGTGATCTCGCAGCCACACGATTCGTCCGGACAGCGGTACACCTCACCTTGCTTGAGTGCCATCTGACACCACCTCCCTCCTTGATGCCTCGACGCTAAATCCTTGGCCCGGGAGGCTGTCAACCCTTCCGCGGAAACTCAGGCCCCGACGGCAGCGTTCGCCCCCGCTCCCGCAGGTGTCGCAGGTGTCCTGCCGTGGCGGGTGACGCGCTGGAAGATCAGGGCGCCTATGCGGGGCTTCGACCGCGCCCATTCCGTGCGACGCTGGGTGTATGGATCTGGAAGTCTCGCCCGCGCTTAGGATTCCGGCAGCGCTCCGCTGGCGGTTCTCGCGGTCCTCCGGGCCCGGTGGCCAGCACGTCAACACCTCGGACAGCCGCGTCGAACTCTCCTGGAACGTGGCCGGATCGGCGGCGCTCTCGGATGGCCAACGACTGAGGCTGACCACTCGACTCGAACCACGCCTCATCGCCGGCGTCATCACGGTGACGGCCTCCGAGCAACGCTCCCAGCTGCGCAACCGCGAGATCGCGCTGGCGAAACTCGCGAGCCTCATTTCCGAGGGGCTCGCGCCCGATGGTCCCCGGCGCCGTGCGACCAAACCCACCAGGGGTTCGAACCGCCGGCGCCTCGCCGCCAAAGTGCAACGGTCGGCGACGAAACAGCAACGGCGGCGGCCGTCCGCCGAGTAGGACCGGATAGCTGATACTGCGCGCCGAACGGCAGCAGGTGTAACCCGGACGATCAGGCATCCCGCCCGGCCCTCGGCCAACTACCCAAGGACCCAAGGACCGATGACGGATAACTCCGGGGGTCTCGCCGGGCCTGCGCCGGTTGCGGAACCACAAGCAGGTGCCGCCTAGAGACCGATGGTGGGGGTGGCCCTCAAGGCGTTAGTAGCCCGGTCTGCCAGGACTTGGGCGTCAGTTCCGGAATCGAGGATCGTATTCCTGGCTGATGCGGAATCAACCATGACGGCCGTCACGGCGAGGCCGACCGAGGCCTCGGTCGTCAACAGAGCGTCCACCTGAGCCGCAAAGCAGGAGTCACTGGACTTGGAATGAACGTCCATCGCCACCACGTGGTTGTTGGAGACGAAGTTGCCGATCCCCGCCATCAGCCGGATGATGACAGGCGTCGCACCCACCGGCCTGATGCTCTGTGCGTCGATGATCTGGGAGAAGTGGTTGCCGACCACGGAGTTGTTGTTGCCGCTGACACAGAGAAGTCCGTTGAGGTCGTCCAGTCCGTTGTCGACTCCCAAGAAAGGTGTCCAGGGCTCGTGGTCACGCAAGAAGTGATTTGTGGCCACGAGGTTTTCCGAACTGTTCGCTGCGAGATTCAGCATCCCCGGGTAGAAAGAATGCAAACGGTTGTTGGTGACGCTTGAACGCGTGACGCCTTCGAGATGGACGCTGCTGGCACCTCGGGGGAAGACGTTGTTCGCGGTTATCAGGAGCCCACCATGGTTCTCGGCGTAGATGGAGTGACCCTTGAAGCCTGCTCCGATCAAGTTGTCGGTGATCTTTGATGCCTGTCCCCACCCGCGCAGCTCGATGCAGCTTCCGCATTCCGCGATGAAGTTGTCGTGGATGGAAAGCGCGTCCGCGTTGTAGATAGTCAGAGCGTTCTCTAGGTAGACGAATCCCATACCGTTTACGCGGAATGAGTCATTGGCGTTCGCGACGTAGATACCGGTCTTGCCGTTGACGTAGGTGTTCTCCGGATGCAGTCCCGAGCCATCCGAGTCGAAGTGCAACCCGTCGATGCAGAAGTTGGAGAACTCGACCGAGCTGATCCGAGGGCTCCCGCTTCGCTCGACGTAGAAGGCGGCGCCTCGGGATTCCTCCCCGTCTTCGCCGAGGGGAATATCGACGAGAATGCGGCTACCCCCGGGCCACAGCTCATGCAAGTCGGGCCATTCGTCTTCGGGAACGTTGAACCGGATGCTGGACGATGTAAATCCGTGTCCCGAACCGTGAATCCTGAGGAAACTGACGTCGATTACGACCTGCGTACGAAGGCGGTAATCCCCGGGCGGAATGTAAATCACCGCGCCCGGCTTTCCTCCATTGTTCAAATCGGCGTCAGCCTGCCGGTGCTTGATGTCAGCGATGATGCTGTTGATTACTTCACCGACGTCCTCGGACGGATTGCCGACGGGCCACGTAGTCACGTCGTAGCCGTTATTGCTTGACATAGATTCTTTCCTTTGTGTTGCGATTCTGCCGGGGACGGCGTCGGGGTTCGTACCAGCCACGATGGGGCTGCGTGGTTAGGTGAGTGCCGAGACTTC
>CAVYMG010000001.1:0-54767 GCA_963769515.1 uncultured Actinomycetota bacterium | reverse complement strand
CGGACTTCCTCGCCCATCAGGGACGAGAGCAAGCCGGCGTCGAGCACAACGGACAGGCAGGGCAGGTCCGGGTCGCGGCCGGCCAGCGAGCGGTCCGCGTCCTGCGGCCGGGTCCTCAGCGCGCTCATGTCCGCGCCTCGACGTCGTCGGAGAAACCGTCGGGCAACTCGTCCGGAAGGTCTTCACCGCTGCGGCGGGGAACCTCACCCATCCACTGGCTGAAGCGGCTCGCCGGGTCCTGCAGCAGGTCCAGCGGCCGGCCTTCTTCGACGATCCGGCCCTCGTCCAGCCAGATCACCCGGTCGCACAAGCGCGCGGCGAAGGAGTCGTGGGTGATCGTGATGGAGGTCCGGCCCCGGGTCAGGACTTCCAGGGAGTCCAGGATCGATTCGCGGGACGCCGGGTCCAGCCCCGCGGTTGCCTCGTCCAGGATGATGATCGGCGCCTGCCGGAGGATGGCGCGGGCGATCGCGAGCCGTTGGCGCTGCCCGCCGGAGAGGTCCTTCGCGGCGTCGCCGAGCACCGTGTCATAGCCGTTGGGCAGGGCGCGGATGAACGTGTCCGCCCGGGCCAGTACGGCGGCTTTTTCGATGTCCTCGTCCGTCGCGTCGAGGCGTCCGAACCGGATATTTTCCCGGACCGTGATGCCAAAGAGGACGGAGTCCTGCAGCAGGATGGAGACGTGGGACCGCAAGGATGCGATCCGGAGCTCCTTCACATCCTCCCCGCCCACCCGGACCGTGCCGGAGGTGGGGTCGATCATGCGCAGCACCAGGCTGGCCAGCGTCGACTTTCCGGCCCCGGAGGGCCCCAGGATGGCCAGGTGTTCCCCGGCAGGGATGCTGAGGTTGATCCCGTGCAGGACGGTGGTTCCCTCGCCGTGGCCCGCGTCGACGTTCTCGAACACGATGTCCGGGTTGCTGTTGGCGAGCGGGCGCGCGTCGGGCGCTTCGGGGACGTCGGTCTCGGCTTCGAGCAGGTCCGCCACGCGCTCGCCGGAGGCCGTGGCGCGGGCGATCCGGCTGGTCTGCTTGGCCAGGTCCTTGAGCGGTTTCATGCCGGTCTTGAGGTAGGTCAGGAAGATGATGAGGTCGCCCGGGGTAATCGTTTGGTCCAGCACGCGCATGCCGCCGCCAGCCAGGACCACGGCGATGGCGACGCCGATGAGCACGTCGGTTCGGCGCTCGAGGCTGGCCGCGAGCCGCAGCGCCACCACCCCGGTTCCCAGGGTCGCGTTGTTGGTGCTGCGGAAGTTCGAGCTGATGGTGTCCTCCAGGCCGTAGGCCTGGACCTCGCGCATGGCGCCGAGGGTCTGTGCCGCCGTGGTGGCCAGCGCGCCTTCACCGGTGCGGGACATCCGGGCGGCCTTCCGGATGGGGCCCGAGCTCCGCCGAGACAGGAAGGCGAACACGCTGGTGGCCACGAAGACGACGAGGGCCAGCAGCGGATCCAGCCAGAACAGGATGCCGGTCATGGCGACCAGCGTGACGGTGTTGCCGAGCATCGGCATGCCGGCGGTGACGGCGACTTCCTGCAGGCGCGAAACATCGCCCACCAGCCGCTGGACCGTGTCCCCGGTCGAGGCCCGGGTATGGTGCCGCATGGACAGGCCCTGGACGTGGCGGAACGTGCGCGCCCGGAGATCGGCCGCAACCCGGGAACCGACGAGGGCGAAGGAAATTGCGGAGTAGTAGTTGGCCACGGCCCGCAGCAGGCTGATGGCCACGATGGCCCCGCCGCACAGCAGCATCGTATCCAGGCCGGCCTCCAGTTTGGGACCGGGCCGGTTCAGGTTCGCGCCCAGGGCCCGCGACACTGCATCGATCACGAGTTTCACCGGCCAGGGTTCCAGCAGCCGGAACAGCACATCAAAGGCCAGCGCCGTGAAGCCGGAGGTCACCAGGAGGCGGTGCCCGCGCAGATGGGGACGCACGCAGTGCAGGGTCCGGCGAAGCCCGGACGGGGGCTTGGCCGGCTTGCGGCGGCGCGGCCGCCATCCGGACCGCCGGGACCTGGCCGCCGGCGTCATTGCATGACCACCCGCCGGGCGGGCGGCAGGGCCGCCGTGATCCTCGCAAGCACGCCGGTCCAGCTGAACCGCTCCACGGCGTCCCGCCGGGCCTGGGTCCCGAGCCGTTCCCGCAGCACCGGATTTCCCGCGAGCCGGGTCAGGGCCGCGGCCAGCGGCTCCGGCTCCCCGGGAGGAACCAGGATCCCGGTGCGTCCGTCGTCGATGATCGACGGGATCTGGCCCACCGCACTGGCGATGATGGGCATCGCCGCCGCCATGTACTCGTAGACCTTCAGCGGCGAGAAGTAGTCGTCCCGGCCGGGGGTATCAGGCGGGTAGGGGGCCGCTGCGGCGTCGCATTGGATCAGGAGGTCCGGGACGGACGCGGGCGGAACAGCGCCGGTGAAGACCGTTTCGACGCCCAGCGACGCGGCGAGCCCCTTGAGTTCGGCCCGGCCTGGGCCGTCGCCGATGATCAGCACGGTCCAGTGGCGGTCCGGTGCGTCCGTCTGCCGGTTGGCCAGGGCCACCGCCTGCAGGAGTGCGGGGAGTCCGTGCCATGGTTTCAGGGTGCCGACGAACGCCACGGTCAGGTGATGGGGGTTCCGCCGGCCGGGACTCCGGGGGGTGATCCTGGCGGCGTTGACTCCGTTCGGGACCAGGACCGTGCGGGCTGCCGGTACTCGGGCCTGCACCCAGCGGACCACGGGGTCGGAGACGCAGGCGACGACGTCGGCCGACCCGGCGTTGATCCGGAGGACCGTTTCGGCCTTTTTGACGTCGAACAGTTCCCGGTACCGGAGCTGCTCGTCGATCAGCGGGGCGTTGACCTCCAGGATCGAGGGGACGTTGAGGATCCGGGCGACGACCGACAGTGCCGGGCTGAACAGCGAATACCGCTCGTAGACCAGGCCGCACCCGTGCCGCAGGACCTCGTCCGCGAGGGCCAGTGCCGCCTCCTGGACGGCGTGCTCCCTGGCCTCGCCGGGGACGGCGGTACCCGGCGGGACTTCGACGACGGCGAGGTCGTCAAGGTCGGCGGGCCGGGCTGGCCCGAGCCGGGTGCAGTAGAGCGTGACGGTGGCACCGGACTTGCGCCAGGCCCGGATGATCTCCTGGACGTGGACGGAGGACCCCTTGGTCCCGAACACGGGGACTCCCGGGTCTGCGCAGAGGTAGGCGACGCGCATCAGGCGACCTTCCGTTCCGGGCGGCACAGGGACCTCAGGAGCGCGGCCTGGCGGTGGACGTCAAACTCCGCCTCGATCAGCGCCCGGGCGTTGCGTGCCAGTGCGGCACGGTCGGTGCGGGGGGAGCCGAGGTGCTGGATGGCCCGGGCGAGGGCGTGCGGGTTGCCGGGCCGGACCAGGACGCCGGTCCGGCCGTTCCGGATCACTTCCGGGATCCCGGTGACCGCTGTGCTGATGCAGGGAACGCCGGTGGCCATCGCCTCGAGCAGGACGGTCGGCATGCCGTCGGCGTTGCCGTCGGCGCCGATGACGCACGGGGCGACGAAGACGTCGGAGGAACTGAGCAGTTCGTGGATCTGATCCTGTGTCTGCGGGCCGATCAGGTGGACATGGCCTCCGAGGCCCAGCCGGGCAATACCGGCCTCGAGGTCCTCGGCCAGGGCGCCTGTCCCGGCGATGCGGAGGTCGAAGTTGAAGCCCTGTTCCAGCAGCTCGGCCGCGGCCGGCAGCAGGTGCTGGAAGCCCTTCTTTTCCACGAGGCGGCCGACGGCGGAAATGCGCACCGTGCTGCCGGGGGGCCGGGGTTCCCGGTAGGGAAAACGGGCCAGCTCCAGGCCGTTGCGGACCAGGTGAAGCCGGGAGGTGGACGCCGGGTAGCGCCGGCGCAGGTAGTTGAAGTTGAAGCTGCTGATCGTGATGGCGTGGTGGGCCTGTTCCAGCTTGGTCCGCAGGTCCTCGTCGATGACGGGTTCGCGGAAGATGTCCACGGCGTGGGCGGTGAAGGAGAACGGGATGCCGGTGATGGCCGATGCAAGCCGGGCCACGGACGTCGCGACGGAGGCGAAGTGGACGTGCATGTGCCGGATGTTGCGGCCCTGCAGGGCGATGGCGAGGTTGATGGCCTGGACGGCGTCGTCGGGCGTCGCGGCCGCGAGCTCGGCGAGGTTCCTGGCCACCGCTCCGGTGAGGCCGGCCGCCTCGGCCGCCCGGAGTCTCTCCCACAGATCGATGGTCTTGATGGGGCGTTCAATGTAGGTCACGGGCGCCTGGACCCGGGCCAGCTCGTGGTGGAACCGTGGATCGTTGGGCGGACGGAGCGAAAAGATCTCGATCCGGTCCCCGGCGGCCTCGCGGGCCAGGATTTCCGAAACGATGAACGTTTCGGAGAAGCGCGGGTACATCTTCAGGACATAGGCTGTCCCTGCTTCAGACGGCGACACGGCCAGCTCCTTCCATCGCTGGTGCCGCGGAGGTGCTTGCGGCGGCACCGACGAGCGGTTGCAGCAGCTCGGCCGCCAGCTGGGGGACCCGGATCAGTCCGTCCCGCATGGCCCGGCGGCGGTCCACCGTGGTGCCGAGGCGTGCGGTCAGCCAGGCGGCCAGGAGCTCGGGGGTCAGGGTGCCGATGTCCTGCTGTTCCAGGTAGCCGGCTTCGACCATGGACGCGGCGCGGATGCGCTGCTCCGCGCGGGCCTGCGTCCGGGGGACGAGCAGGGCCGGAACGTCGGTGCTCATGATCTCGCACACCGTGTTGTAGCCGGCCATCGAGACGACGGCGGCGGCATGGCGGATGTGGAAGAGGACGTCGTCGACGGCGGCAACGACCTTGACCCCGGGCAGTGCCTGGCGGCGCAGGTCATCGAGTTGATCGGCGGGCATCTGCGGTCCCGCGACGACCAGGTGGCCCAACCCCGGCGGCACCGGGGCGGTGGCCGCCATGCGGGCCAGGGCATACCCGTCGGAGCCTCCGCCGACCGTCGTCATGAAATAGGGTCCGGGCATGCAGCTCGTTCCGGAGATCGAGGGCCGGCCCGCGGCCAGGTACCCGGTGTACCGGATCAGTTTCCGCAGCGAGAACGGGATCTCCCCGGCGGCCATCGGATCGTGGATGCTGGGGTCCCCGTACACCCAGATGGCGTCGAAGAGGTCTTTGACCACCCGGGGGCCGCCGCAGCGCTCCCATTCGGCAAAGGCAGTTTCCGGGGCGTCCAGGACTTCGCGGAGGCCCAGGACGATCCGGACCCGTCCGCCCAGGCGGGTCCGCCGCAGGGCCGACTCCAGCTCGTGGTGGATCCCGGTGGCATGGCGGTCCACAATCACCAGGTGCGGATGGAAGCCGGTAAGGGTGGCCTGCAGCAGGGTGGCGCGCAAGGACACAAGATCGCGCATCGGCAGGTCCACGTTGCGGGGCTGGTAACCGGCGGGGCCCTTCGAAACCCCCGGGATCAGGACCCAGTCCCACCCCTCCGGTGCCTGGAATGCGGGCGCCTGCGCGGTTCCCGTGATGAGGATGCCGGTCACCGGACGGCCGGTGAGGACCGGAAGCTGGTTGTTCAGGGCGTGGGCCAGAGCGAGGTTCCGTCGGACGTGGCCAAGTCCTACCGAGTCATGTGAGTAAAGCACGATCCGCATGGCCTCCACGACGATCCTCCCCCGGGCCGGCGGCTGCACGGCGTTGTGTCTGCCGGCGGTATCCCTGATGTCACTTCCAGTCTGGGACCGCGGGGTGAGGGAAGGATGAGTGGAAGATTAAGGATTCCTCATGCGCTATCAGATGCGAATGCCTGCGCCCTGGAGCGGGATCCGGATCAGGAAGGACGAGCCGTAACCGTACTCGGACTCCACGGACGCCGTGCCGCCGTGCGCCTGGGCTATGGCGGTGACGATGGCCAGGCCCAAGCCGGCGCCCTGCTGGCCGCGGCCGGGCTGGGCACGGCCGAACCGTTCGAAGATCCGTTGCTGGTCCTCGGCGGCGATTCCGGTGCCGTCGTCACGGACCCACAGCACAAGCGTGTCCGGTTCTGCCAGCGGGGTGCCGTCCGACGCCGTCGGGCCCTCAATGCTGCAGCCCAGCGCGATGGTCGACCCGGGGCCGGTGTACTTGACGGCGTTGGCGGCGAGCTGGACGAGGGCCTGGGTGAGCCGCTGGGGGTCGGCTTCGACAACGAAGTCGGCAGTTTCGTCGAGCTGCCATTTCCGGTGCCCGAGGACCCGGACCTTTTCCATGACCTGATGCAGGAGGATGCTGGTCCGGATCGGTTCCTTGCGGAGGAAGTCAGGGTGGCCGGAATTTGCCAGCAGCAGCAGGTCGTCCACGAGGCGCTGCATCCGGTCCACTTCGTCGAGGAGCACGTCGCGGGTTGCGATCACATCGGCCGGGTCATCCACCGCCACCAGTTCCAGGTGTCCGCGGAGGATAGTGAGCGGTGTCCGGAGTTCATGGCCGGCGTCGTCCAGGAACTGCTGCTGCTGCTGGGCGCCTTCATCGAGGCGTTCCAGCATCGTATTGAAGGTCTTGGCCAGCAGCGTGACGTCATCCGCGCCGTCGCGCACTTCCACCCGCTGGGTGAGATCCTCCTGGCTGACCACGCGCGAGGCCTCGCGCAGGCGCCGGAGCGGATCCAGCAGCCGGCCTGCGACGAGGCTGCCGATCGCGGCCGCAGCGAGCAGCGTCCCGAAGGCGACCAGCGAGTAGGTCCGGACCGAGGCCAGGTTGTGTTCCCACTGGTCCCCGGCGTCCCGGCCGACGAGCAGGTATGTGGAGGGCGGCCCGTCCGGGCGGTCCAGCGGGACCACCACCACCCGGAGCGGGCGTCCGGCCAGATCGAACTGGCCGAACGCCGGCCCGGCCGGGCTCCTGAGTTCGGCGGCGGCCGGGTAGATGGCCTCCATCATGAGCCTGCCGTTCGGGCTGCCCTCCACGGTCCAGGCCACGCCGGCGTTGGTGATGCCGGCCATCACTTCGTTGCTGCGCGGCTCGATGTCTTCGGCGGCCTCGTGCAGCCGCCTGATTTCCGGGTCCGTGCTGTTGGTGCTGTTCAGGGCCACGAGCCGCACGAGCGACGTGGCCTTGTCCAGGATGGCCGCGTCGATGGTGGTGCCGGTGTCCTCGAACTGGACGGTGAAGGCGATCGCACCGGAGCCCGCCAGGCCCGCGAGCATCATGCCCAGCATGGCGGCCACCACCCGGAACCGGACGGAGTGGATCTTCGCGCTCCAGCCGGTCGCGTCCGGCTCCTCGGTCCGGGGTGTGATGTCCAGGGGTTCGGGCGTGATCCGGCCTACGCCGGGCCGGTCTTCAATGGAGGTCACGGTATCCCCTGTCCGTAGGTCCTTAGCCGAGGCGGTAGCCCGCGCCCCGGGCGGTCACGATGTGGTCCGGTCCGATTTTCTGCCGCAACTGGCGCACGTAGACGTCGACGACGTTCGAGGTGCCGTCGAAGTCGTAGCCCCAGACATGGCTGAGGAGCTGCTGCCGGCTCAGGATCTGGCCCGGATGGTGCAGGAACATTTCGACCAGGGCGAATTCCCGGGCCGAGAGCTCCACTTCCTTCTCCCCGATGCTGACAGTCCGGGTATGCAGGTTCAGCTCGAGCGCCCCGTACCGGATGGTGTTGCCCGCGGCCGGCTCCGCACCGTCCGCCGGCCGCAGCCTCAACCGGATCCGCGCCAGCAGTTCCTCGAAGCGGAACGGCTTGACCATGTAATCGTCGGCGCCGTTGTTCAGCGCCGCCACGGTGTCGGCCGGGGCCGCGCGCGCCGTCAGGAAGATGACGGGAATCGTGACCTGGTTGTGGCGGAGCGCGCTCAGGACGGTGAAACCGTCGAGGCGGGGGAGTCCGATGTCGAGCAGGAGAAGATCGAAGTCGCCGCCGGAGGCGTAGTCCAGGGCCGTTACGCCGTCGGCCACCACGGTGGGGGCATAGCCTGCTGCCCGTAGGCCCTTTTCGATGAAGCGGGAGATACGGTCTTCGTCTTCGGCAATCAGGATGCGGATCACGGTGGACTCTAGAGGGCGGCTGACAGGGCGGCAGAGGCCCCCAGCAGGCCTTGGTGTACCCGGGGTTCGGGCAAAAGCGTACGGCAGGTGCGGTATTTCTATCCTGCCTCCTGTTCCGGCGCCCGCGCCAGCCTTAACCGCGGGCCGTTCTCAGCTGCATCACAGCTAACGGGGCCCGGCCGGCCCGGCGACCTATCCCGTCCGGGGGTCGAAGACCACACCCTGGTCCTGGTGCTGGACCGCCCAGCTGAACCACATTTCGAAGTAGAACGGGATGGTGGTGCCGTCCGGTCCGGTGATTTCGAGGTTGTTCTCCGCCTTGGTCAGCGTGACGGACTTGCCATCCACCTCGGTGGTGTAGCTCCGGCCGTTCTCCAGGGCCAGCCAGGGCGCGGCCGCCGGGGACCCGTCCACGGTGAAGGCGACGAAGATGTCCTTGGCGAAGTAGCGGGGATCGTTGAAGCTGGGCCGGAAGACAAACCGGTCGTCCTGGTCGTAGCCGCCGTAGGGGTTGGAGGCGTAGTTGCGCCGGTGGCCGGTGTCTTCGCTGAGGATCATCGCCGTGGGGTGCTGGGCCTTGATCTCGCCCACGCTCAGCAGCTGGAATTTGTGCAGCGCCAGCTGGTGGCCGAAGTGGGTGCCCGCGAGGGCTTTGCCGGTGCTTTGCTGCCACAGGGTCTCGGTGCTGCGGTCGAACATGATCAGGTTGCTCTCCAGCAGGGCCCCGCTGACGCCGAAGGTGGTCACCTCGCCGCCGGGCAGGACCCGGTCGAAGACGATGGCGCTGCCGCACAGCGGGCAGAACGTCACGGCGACGGGTTCGCCGTCGATCGTGTCGTTGGCGATTTCGTGCCAGACCAGGATGTTGTAGGGGTAGGCCTTGGTTTCGGTGCTGCCCTCGAGCAGCAGCGCCTGGACGTTGTCCGGGCGGGCGAATTCGGAGACGGGGATGAAGGCGGGATTGTCCAGGGCCGGGATGCCGTCCTTGGCCGGGCCGCCGCTCAGGGCGTTGGCAATGGCGGGATCGGCGCGGCTGAAGTCCGTGGTGGGGAAGGACTGGCGGAGGAAAGCCGGCACGTCCGCGGCGTCCGGGGCGCCTGCGTGCCTGCGCCGCTGCCGGTGTCCTGCCGGTTCTGGGCTGAGTCGATGAACCCCTGCTCGAGCGCCACCGTGCCCAGGAAGCCGCGTTCGATCAGCCAGGTTTCGATGTTGCGGATCTGCCCGGAGGCGATCAGCAGGCCCACCAGCACGAGGAAGACGCCCAGGCCGCGGCGGAACCTGCCTTGCGGGTTCGTCGCCCAGCCCAGGCGTGTGGTCACCTTGCGGCCGCCAAGCGCGACGAGCAGCAGGACCGCGGCCAGGCCCAGCGTGTAGGCGGCCAGGTTGCTCAGGCCGACGGTGAAGTTGGCCGGGAGCACGACGGCGAGGATCAGCCCGTACGTGGGGCTGCAGCTCGTGAACGCCGGGCCGAGGGAGAAACCGAGGAGCATGCTCCGCGAGGTTCCGGTGCGGGTGGCCGTTCCGGCGGACAGCCGGCCCGAGGCGTCCGTCAGCTTGAGCCGCTCCGCGATCCAGTCCCACATCCGCGGGAACGCGAGCGAGGCGCCGATGAAGGCCACGAGGGCACCGGAGATGATCAGCCAGACGTCGCTCGGCACGCCGAGGAGCACGGTGGTGGCCTTGATGAGCAGGGTGAAGAGCACCACCGAGACGGCCAGGCTGGCGATGATGATGTACGGCGCCCGGCGGTTCTGCTCGGCGGCGGAGCCGGCGAGGACCACGGGCAGCAGCGGCAGGACACAGGGGGAGAGGACGGTGAGGATGCCGGCCAGGAAGGCCAGCGGCAGGAGCTCCATGGCGGACCGCCGGTCCTAGCGGATTTCCTTGAGGACGGCGTCAAGGTCCCGGCTCAGGTTCCACGTGGCGATCTGCGAGCCGTCGGGCCGGACCTGCACGAGCGTGTGCTGGAGCCGGACGCCGTACTTTTGCTTGAGCGCGGTCTCGGAGTCGTAGTCCACTTTCAGGATCTTCACACCGGCGGGAATGTTGGCGGCGTTGGCCTCGATATCGGAGGCGAGCAGCTTGCAGGTGGAGCACCACGTGGCGTGGAAGAACAGGACCACCTTGTCCGTCTCCGACGCCGAGGACACCGCCTCGGGGGAGTAGGCGGTGAAACTGCCGGCCTGGGCGGTGCCCGCGGCGGCGGACCCGGAGGCGTCCGTAGCGGCGGAGGACTGCGTGCCGGCGGGCGCACTGTTCGCCGGCGCCGCGGTGCTGGCGGTGCCGCCGGCGGCCGTGCCGGCCGTGGTCCCGGCGGGAGCGGCGCAGGACGAGGCGCCCAGGGCGAGGAGGACTCCCGCGATTGCGACGGCCAGGAGTGGTTTCTTCACAGGATGCACCTTTCAGCGACGGCGGACGGTTCGGCGTCTTCTGCCTTCACCGTAGCAAGGCCCCGGCCAGCCGTTCTGTGTCCGTGCACACAGAACGGCGGCGGACCGGCCATGGCGGTGCCTCGGTTAGGCTGGCACCCATGCCCCGGAAATTATTTGTCAGCCTGCCGGACGCGTCCCTGCGCGAGTACCTTCAGCCGCACCCGGACGTCACCATTCTCGACTGGGACTTTACCGGTGAGCCCCCGCAGCCACGGATCGATATCGTGGTGCCGCCCTATATGGGCGGTCCGCAGGTCCTGCAGCGGCTGGAGGCCGCGGAAACGGCGCTCGTGCAGAGCCAGTCGATCGGTTACGACGGGGCCGCGGAGTTCCTCCCGGCCGGCCGGGTCCTCGCCAACGCCGCCGGCGTCCATGAAACCTCGACGGCGGAGCTGGCCCTGGCCCTGATCCTCGCCAGCCAGCGCGAATTCCCCCGGCTCCTGGCCAACCAGCAGGAGGGCCGGTGGGATGCCCGGCCCACCGCCAGCCTGGCCGACCGCCGCGTCCTGATCGTCGGCTACGGCGGGGTGGGCAAGGCGATCGAGGACCGGCTCCTGGCCTTCGAAGCGCACGTGACCCGGGTGGCGAGCCGGGAACGGACGGACGAGCGGGGCCACGTCCACGGCATTGCTGAACTGCACGCGCTGCTGCCGGAGCACGAGATCGTGGTGGTGGGCGTCCCGCTGAGCGAATCCACCCGGCACCTGATCGATGATGACTTCCTCGCGGCCATGCCGGACGGCGCCCTCCTCGTGAACGTGGCCCGGGGTCCGGTGGCGGACACCGACGCCCTGGTCCGGCACACCGCGTCCGGGCGGATCCGGGCCGCGCTGGACGTCACCGATCCCGAGCCGCTGCCGGCGGACCACCCGCTGTGGCGGACCCCCGGCGTTATCATCAGCCCGCACGTGGGCGGGGCGAGTTCGGCGATGCTTCCGCGCATGGGCCGGCTGCTGCAGCGCCAGGTCGAGCTCATGCTGGCGGGCGAGCCGCCGGTCAATGTGGTGCTGAACGGCTAGCAGGCGTCAGAGCCCGAACAGTGCCCCGGTGATTTCGTCGGTGAGCTGGTGGATGAGGTCGATCCGGGCGGCGCTGTCGGCGTCGTCGGGTCCCCAGGTGTAGATCACCACGGCGTAGGAGCGGCCGTCGGATTCGAGCAGGGCGGCGTCGTGGACGTAGCCCTCCACCACCCCGTACTTGTGGTGGACCGTGATGCCCGGGGCGAGGGCGGCCGGGATGAGGTCCTCGTCGTTGGTCTGCTGCATGTAGCCGAGCAGTTCCGCGGTGTGGCCGGCGTCGAGCAGCTTGCCGGTGGCGAGCCGCTGCAGCAGAAGCGCCATGTCCTGCGGGGTCAGGAGGTTTTCCTCGGGGTCGTAGCGGATGCCGAGGGAGGACGCGTACGCGGTCAGCTCGGCGTAGCCGATGTCCTGCATGAGCAGCAGCCAGGAGTCGTCGCTGCTGGTGTTGATCATGGCCTTGAGCTGGAACGCGGCGTCGAAGGAACCCAGCGGGGTGTCCAGCGACTTCTCGCCGGTTTCCACCAGGTGGTAGTAGGCGGCCGCCGTCAGGATTTTCGCGGTGCTGGCCGCGGCGTACTGGGAGCTGTCGCCGTAGCTTCGGAGGTTCCCGTCAGCCATGTCCGCGATCGCCACGCCGATCCGGTGCCCGGCGTGGTCCGCCATGATCGCCTGGATCCCGGCGCCGGGGTCGGTCGCGGCGTGCGGTGCGCTCTCCTGCGCCGGGGCGGCCGCGGGGCCGGCGGCCAGCGTCGATTGCCCGTGCGGCATATTTGCGTGGAAGCCCGACGCCGGTACCGGCCCCGTGCGGGCCTGGGCAAACGTGAGGACGCCGGCCACGACCAGGACGGTGGCGGCCCACGCCGCGACGGCGGTGCGCCGGCCGGTGCTCGGCCGGCGGTGCGGGCCGGTACGGTCCTCGGTAGTTCATGCGGCAGGATCTTTCGCTTCAGGGAGGGGGATACCTAGTACGTTAGCCGCCCCGGCGGCGCGGTTCGCGAAAGTTACGGGAGTGTCCCGCACCCGGCTGAAAGTACCCGCCGACAATTGCCCACAGCAACCGGTCGTAAACTGGCACTCGGACCACTGCGTGTGGGACCGGCACTGAGGCGGGAGGCCGGATGCTCTGGAAACTGCTGGTCGAATACCTGCGGCCGCACCGCGGGCTGCTGCTCGCCGTCGTCGTTTTCCAGCTGGCGCAGTCCATCGCGTCCCTGTACCTGCCCACCCTGAACGCGGACATCATCGATGAGGGCGTCGCGAAGGGGGACACCGGGTACATCCTGCGGGTCGGGACCCTGATGCTGGTCATCACCCTGGTCCAGATCGCCTGCGCCGTGACGGCCGTGTACTTCGGCGCGAAGGCGGCGATGGGCGTGGGCCGGGACCTGCGCGCGGCGATCTTCACCCGGGTGGGGGCGTTTTCCGAACAGGAAGTCACCCGGTTCGGCGCGCCGTCCCTGATTACCCGCTCCACGAACGACGTCCAGCAGGTCCAGCAGCTGGTGCTGATGGCCGCCACCCTGATGGTCGCCGCGCCCATGCTGAGCATCGGCGGGGTGATCATGGCCATCCGGCAGGACGTGCAGCTGTCCTGGCTGATCGCCGTGAGCGTGCCGGTGCTGCTGGTGGCGGTCGGGCTCATCATCACCCGGATGGTGCCGCTGTTCCGGCTCATGCAGACCCGGATCGACACCGTCAACCGGGTCCTGCGCGAGCAGCTCACCGGCATCCGGGTGGTGCGGGCCTTCGTCCGGGAGGACGTGGAGACCGCCCGGTTCGGGCAGGCCAACGCGGATGTCACGGACACCGCCCTGCGCGCCGGCCGGCTCATGGCGCTCGCCTTCCCCACGGTCATGCTGGTCCTGAACGTCTCCTCCGTGGCGGTGATCTGGTTCGGCGCGTTCCGGATCCAGGACGGCTCCATGCAGGTGGGCACGCTGATCGCGTTCCTGAGCTACCTGCTGCAGATCCTGATGTCCGTCATGATGGCCACGTTCATGGCGATCATGATCCCGCGCGCGGCCGTCTCCGCGGACCGGATCGGGGCGGTGCTGGGCACCGAATCCAGTGTCCGGCCGCCGCTGCACCCGGTGGGTTTCGGCGCCGGGCGGACCGGGCGCGGGCGAGCTGGAACTGCGTGACGTCGGCTTCGCCTACCCGGGAGCCGAGGCCCCGGTCCTGGCCGGGATCAGCTTCACCGCCCGGGCCGGGCAGACGACGGCGATCATCGGGGCCACCGGCTCCGGCAAGACCACCCTGGTGAACCTCATGCCCCGGCTGTTCGACGCGACTTCCGGCGCGGTCCTGATCGACGGCGTGGACGTGCGCGAGCTGGACCCGGACCTGCTCTGGGGGCACATCGGCCTGGTCCCGCAGAAGCCCTACCTGTTCTCCGGAACCGTCCGCAGCAACCTGCTCTACGGCAAACCGGACGCCACCGAGGACGAGCTGTGGCGGGCGCTGTCCATCGCGCAGGCGGAGGGCTTTGTCCGGGAGATGGAGGGCGGCCTGGACGCGCCGGTCTCGCAGGGCGGCACCAACGTCTCCGGCGGGCAGCGGCAGCGGATCGCGATCGCCCGGGCGCTCGTGAAACGGCCCGAGCTCTACATTTTCGACGATTCGTTCTCCTCGCTGGACACCGCCACGGACGCCCGGCTCCGGCAGGCCCTGCGGAAGAGCACCGCCGGGGCCACCCTGGTGATCATCGCCCAGCGCGTCTCCAGCATCACCGACGCGGACCAGATCCTGGTGCTCGACGGCGGCCGGCTCGTGGGGCACGGCACGCATGCGGAGCTGCTGGAGACGTGCGAGACGTACCAGGAGATCGTGAACTCGCAGCTCGCGGCGGAGGAGACGGTATGAGCCGCACCGAGAAGGCCGCGACGCCGGCCGCCTCCTCGTCCGCTGGTGGCGTTGCTGGTGGCGCCGGGGGTGCCGGGCGGCCGCGGGCGTCTGGCGGCAGCGGCGAGCGGATTCCGCGGCCGGCCGGCGGACCCGGCCGCGGCGGCCCGTTCGCGGGGATGAACATCCCCGCGGAGAAGGCGATGAACTTCATCCCGTCCGCGAAACGGTTGCTGGGGGAGCTGCACCCCGAGCGGCTGTGGCTGACGCTGGTAGTGGCGCTCGCCGTCGTGAGCGTGACGTTCTCGGTGATCGGGCCCCGGCTCCTGGGCGAGGGCACCAACCTGATCTTCGCCGGTGTCGTGTCCCGGGACCTGCCCGCCGGGGTCAGCAAGGCCGAGCTGCTCGCGCAGCTCCGGGCCGCGGGGGAGAACCAACGGGCGGACATGCTCAGCGCGATGACGCTGACCCCCGGCACCGGGATCGACTTCACGGCCCTGTCCACGGTGCTGCTGTGGGCGCTCGCGCTGTATGTGCTGGCCTCGGCGTTTATGTGGATGCAGGCATACATCCTGAACGGGATCGTGCAGCGCACCGTGTACCGGCTCCGGGAGCGGATCGAGGCGAAGATCAACCGGCTGCCGCTGCGCTACTTCGACTCCGTGCAGCGCGGGGAGCTGCTCAGCCGGGTCACGAACGATGTGGACAACGTCTCGCAGAGCCTGCAGCAGTCCATCAGCCAGGCGGTCACCTCGCTGCTGACGGTGCTGGGCGTGCTGGTGATGATGTTCCTGCTCTCGCCGACGCTGGCGCTGATCGCGCTCGTGACGATTCCGCTGACCCTCGTGACCACCGCGCTGATTGCCAAGCGCTCGCAGAAGCTGTTCGTGGCGCAGTGGAAGCACACCGGCGAGCTCAACGGCCAGATCGAGGAGACCTACACCGGGCACGCGCTCGTGAAGGTCTTCGGCCGGCAGCGCGAGGTGGAGGAAACATTCCGGCAGAAGAATACGCAGCTGTACCAGGCGAGCTTCGGCGCGCAGTTCGTGTCCGGGCTGATCATGCCGGCCATGACGTTCATCGGGAACCTCGTCTATGTGGGGATCGCCGTGGTGGGCGGCCTGCAGGTCGCGATCGGGGCGATGCAGCTCGGCGATGTGCAGGCGTTCATCCAGTACTCCCGGCAGTTCACCCAGCCGCTGGCGCAGCTGGGGTCCATGGCGAACCTGCTGCAGTCCGGCGTGGCCTCGGCCGAGCGGGTCTTCGATCTGCTGGACACCGAGGAGCAGCTGACGGACCCGGATGTGGCACTGACGCCGGAGGTGACCCGCGGGCGGCTGGAGTTCGAGGACGTCTCGTTCTCCTATTCGCCGGACAAGCCGCTGATCGCGTCGTTGAACCTGGTGGCGGAGCCGGGGCAGACGGTGGCGATCGTCGGGCCTACGGGGGCGGGGAAGACGACGCTGGTGAACCTGATGATGCGCTTCTATGAGCTCGACGGCGGCAAGATCACGCTCGACGGCGTGGACGTCACCGTGATGGCCCGGCACGAGCTGCGCTCCCGGATGGGCATGGTCCTGCAGGACACGTGGCTGTTCGGCGGGACCATCCGGGACAACATCGCCTACGGCCGGCCGTCGGCTACCGAGGCCGAGATCCTGGAGGCGGCCAAGGCGACGTATGTGGACCGTTTTGTGCACTCCCTGCCGGACGGGTATGACACCGTGCTCGACGACGAGGGCTCCAACGTGTCCGCGGGGGAGAAGCAGCTGCTGACCATCGCCCGGGCGTTCCTGTCCCGGCCGTCGGTGCTGATCCTGGACGAGGCGACTTCTTCCGTGGATACCCGGACCGAGGTGCTGGTGCAGAAGGCGATGAGCGCGTTGCGGTCGGACCGTACTTCTTTTGTCATTGCGCACCGGCTCTCCACCATCCGCGACGCCGACCTCATCCTGGTGATGGAGGCCGGCCAGATCGTGGAGCAGGGGACGCATGCTTCCTTGCTGGAGGCGGGCGGGGCATATGCGCGGCTGTATGAGGCGCAGTTCGCGGCTCCGGTGGCGGAGGTCTAGGGCGCTCTAGCTGAACCGTTAGCTACGCACGTGGCCGCGTATTGTTCGTTACGTTTGGGATTAATTCCGCCAGCGTATCCCAGACATTTGGGAGGACTGGCTGGGGTACACCCGAAATGACGTGAGGGTGCATGCCGAAGATCATGTCAGTTATGCCATCTGTTGACACTCGTTGCCGCGGGCCCCGCCCTGACGGCGGCCCGTTGGCCGGTCCTGTCGATCCCGGCGGTTGGGCTGTCACAAATGCGAGATCCTTCGCCGTCCCTTATTGGGTTTGGTGAACTTCGAGCGCACCCTCGTCCGGCGCCTGTGCCGGCAACTAGTACACCAGACCCGACTGTGGTGGCATTTCATGCCTGCACTGCAAAGGCGCTAATTGAGCTGAAGCGAAGAAGATGGCGCGTCAGACAGGTGGGGGTCGACGAGGTTCGGGACGCCCCCGGAGGAGGCCAGGGTCCGGGCGGTCTCCACGAATTCGCGTGCCAGCCCGTCATTGACGTCGGTGCGCCATGCAATCGACAGCGAAGACGGCGGGACATCGCTTACCGGGACGAACGAAAGCCCGGGACGGTCATAGAAACGCTGCGTGGAGGCCTGGGTGAACGCAATGCCCCGCTCGTCCAAGATGGCTTCGAAACACTCGTCGACCGTGGCCGCCTGAGTGCCCAAACGGACCGGCTGGCCGCCGCGGGCCTGAGTTGCAAGCCAGAAATCCCTCCACTTTTCCGGAGCCTTGCGGGCGACGAAGGGTTCATCAACGACCTGTTCCACCGAGACCTCGGACAGTCCGGCGAAGCGGGAACTGCTGGCAACGACGAGGACCCGCGGCTCGATGAACAGTGTTTCCATGGCGAGCCAGTCCGCTGCTGGCAGGGGCGGCCGCACAAATGCCACGTCGGCGCTCCCGTCGGTGAGCCCAGCGGAGGGATCGGCGAAATCGAAGGACCTCATCTGGACGTGGACTTCCGGGTGGTTATTTTTGAAAGCGGCGAGGATTCGCGGCGTCAGTTCAGCAGCAGCGTTGGCCTGGAAACCGACGATCAGTGTGCCTCTCACACCGCTGGCAGCCTCCTTGGTCAAGGAAACGGCACGCTGAGCGGCGGACAAGAGGCGCTTGGCTTCGCTCAGCAGGACATCACCGGCACCTGTCAGCGCTACACTGCGGCTCGTTCGGATCAGCAGAGGTGTGCCCAGCGAGTGTTCAAGCTTCCGAATCTGGACGCTGAGGGACGGCTGCGCGATGTGAAGCCGCGCAGCGGCTCGACCGAAGTGCAGTTCTTCCGCAACGGCTACAAAGTACTGCAGGACGCGCAGGTCAAGCTGTGGCTGCTGCATCGTTCAACTGTAAGCTCCGCCACAATCCCGGGTCCAATAGTTTGCGGCTATCGGCGGTTAGGGGGCAGGTATTGGACCGTGCGGGGCATCCGGGACTGCAATGGGAGCAGCGAAAGGTTGCGAACGGAGACAGCCGCAAGGCGCTTCAGGAACCCCGCTTTCGAGGTTCGGACAGAGAAGTCCGATCCTCCACGAGTCCAATGAGAGGAACAACGAGATGACGGTCGCAACGCGTGCCCCTTCTGCAGAAGCCTGGGTTCAGAGCTTCACCGAGGCTAACAACCAAGACCCGGAAATTCAGGCCCATGGAAAGTACTTCACCTGCTCTTACCTGCTGGACATGGAGGCACACACCTTTGTTGTCCGGATGGTTTCCGGGAGCATCGCCCAGATTTCCGTGGACCCGGGTCCGCTCGATGTGCCCTATCAGTTCGCCATCCGAGCCAGCGCTCACACTTGGAGCGAATTCGGTAAGCCCGTCCCGGCTCCCATGTACCACGGCATTTGGGCGGCCTCTTTCCAGCGCGACATGAAGCTAGAGGGTGACGTCCTGGTCCTGATGCAGAACCTGCGCTGCCTGACCCGCCAGATTGAACTGCTGCGCTCCACCGGCGCACCCGTCTAGACCATAGGAGTTCCTGACATGAGCAAAATTTCCCCCGTCACCGGCCACTACGTGACCGTCGACGTCGACGGTCTCGAATACAAGGTCTTCTACTTGGAGAATGGCCAGGGCCAGCCCTTGGTCTGCCAGCACACCGCCGGAGCCCATAACCACCAATGGCGCGGCCTCTTGGAGGACCCGGAGATCACCGCCAACTACCGTGTCATCGCCTACGACCTTCCTCGGCACGGCAAATCAGACCCGCCGGAAAACACCCAGTGGTGGACCGAGGAATACCGGCTCACAGCTGACCACTACGCAAACTTCATCATCGCGCTCGTCGATGCACTGGAACTGGTCGACCCCATTTTCATGGGATCCTCCTTCGGCGGCAACATAGCGCTGCAGCTCGCCCACCGCTTCCCAGAGAGATTCGACGCCGTCATCCCGGTAGAGGGAGCGGACCATTCACCGGGCTTTTACCTCGACTGGTGGCAGCACCCCCATGCCAATGCCGCTCAGGTGTGCGCCAGCGGCACTTGGGATCTCATGGCCCCCCAGTCACCGGAGGCAGACCGCTGGAAGACCTGGTTCTATTACAGCCAGGGTTCGGAAGCCTTCAAGGGTGACCTGTACTTCTACTCTGTCGACCACGACCTGCGTGGCAAGCTGGGCGAGATCGACACGGACAAGTGCGCCGTCGTCCTGATGACCGGTGATTACGACTACCTCACCACCCCTGAGGACAGCGCCCGCACGGCCAGTCAGATCCGCAACGGCGAATTCATCGAAATGAAGGACATCGGGCACTTCCCGATGAGCGAAAACTACCCGGTCTTCAAGGGTTACCTCGTCCAAGCCCTGAACCTGATCCGCACCAAGACCAGCGTTCGGGCCTAACCGCTTTACCTAAGCGTCGGTGCCGGCCCAAGAGGGTCGGCACCGACCCCACCACCACGATGGGGAAGAGTACGCCAGAAGATTGACATCCTCAGGCCGTATTCCTGGCACCCGGACCGCATCAAAACTGCTGAAAGTCGTGCCACGCGCCGGAGCGGCATCCTTCAACCCCTGAAGATCGAACGATGTCGCTAACTGCCCCGTATGAGAGCGCCTTGCTAGCCTCTGTTCCCACCGGCTTGCTGATCGAGGGCGAGTGGTGCCCGGCTGCGTCCGGTACGAAACTTTCGACGTGGAGGATTCGGCCACGGGCAAGACCCCGCTCAGCATCGCCATCGCGGGTGTCGACGACGGCGCCGCCACCCACGCCCGGCATTCCTTGTACTCCGCCACGACGGCCCGCTGGCAGCTGTCCGTACACTAAGCCGTCGGCCTTGCCTCACAGGAAAGCGCAATTGCCCGGATCCGCTCCCATGGGGTGGCCATCAGCCGGTTACCGTGTCGCCGTGCCGATGGGAGACTTTCCATGCACCGTCCTCGCGTCGATAAATTTGTGTTGCCCGGAGCACGTAGCTGCGAGGTGCGCCGTCGATAGAGGCTGAAGTGTGCTCCAGTCCCGCCGTATATGCCATATCGCCTGCCACGTCGCACGCGAGCAACTCGAACCTGTACGAGGTGCAGTCGGAGAACTGCTTGGCAAGGTCGGCGAACAAGTCGTCCACTTCCTGCTGTCCGAAGGCATTGCGCCATGCGCCCAGCACACTCACGGGTTCATTCCGGGACCAGAGTGCCCTGCGCGGGGCGGCGTCACCGTTGTGGATAGCCAGTTCCGCATGGTGCAGCTCAGTCCTCACCCAGGTCAAGAAATCGTCACGATCGCTCATGCCACCAGTATGATCCACGCGCCGAGGCCACCGCGAGGTCCCGAGCCGCGGAAGAATCTCATGAACTGTGTTCGCATATGACCACTGAGGGCGTGAAGAACGACCCCTACGTCTTGTTATTCAAGAACCTGAAGTTCTGAATCCGGCATCCGACACAGTTCCCGACGGATGGGTTAGGTCCGTTCGACACGACCAGCGGCAAGGGAGAACCCGCTCCGCCATTGCGCCTCAGCACATGCCGCCGGGAGGTAGCAGAACTACACCACCCGCCGTCGTAGTACACGGACACACAACGCACCGCACAGCGCCCCCGCCCGTAACCTGTTTAGATGCCTCGTTTCGCGCTTGATATTGAGTCCGTGCCCCGTCCCGTCCGCGCCCAGGCCCTCCTGGACGCCGTGAACAACCGGGTGGTCATTGCCGACGGCGCCATGGGCACCATGCTGCAGGGCCGGGACCTCTCGCTGGAAGAAGACTTCCTGGGGCTGGAAGGCTGCAACGAGATCCTCAACGCCACGCGGCCGGACGTCCTCGCGGACATCCACGACGCGTACTTCGCGGTGGGCATCGACGCGGTCGAAACCAACACCTTCGGCGCCAACTGGTCCAACCTCTCCGACTACGGCATCGACGACCGGATCGAAGAGCTCGCCCGCAAGGGTGCGGAGATCGCCCGCGAGCGCGCCGAAGCGGCAGAAGACAACAGACGGACGGATGCGGTGGGTCCTGGGCTCCATGGGGCCGGGCACCAAGCTCCCCAGCCTCGGGCACACCAGCTACGACTACCTCAAGCAGACCTTCGCCCTGCAGGCCGAGGGCCTCATCGACGGGGGAGCGGACGCCTTCCTCATCGAAACCAGCCAGGACCTCCTGCAGACCAAAGCCGCGGTCAACGGCTGCAAGCAGGCCATCGTGTCCCGCGGCGTCCGGCTCCCGATCTTCGTCGAGGTGACCGTCGAAACCACCGGCACCATGCTCATGGGCTCCGAAATCGGCGCCGCGCTCACCGCGCTCGAGCCGCTCGGCGTCGACGCCATCGGCCTGAACTGCGCCACCGGCCCGGATGAGATGAGCGAGCACCTCCGCCACCTCTCCAAGCAGTCCTCCGTCGCGATCGCCTGCATGCCCAACGCCGGCCTGCCCGTCCTCGGTCCCAACGGCGCGCACTACCCGCTCTCGCCCACCGAACTCGCCACCGCACACGAACAGTTCGTGCGGGAATTCGGCCTGGGCCTGGTGGGCGGCTGCTGCGGTACGACGCCGGAGCACCTGGCCGCCGTCGTCGAACGTCTCGCCCCCTTCCGCACCAGCAAGACGGACACCGCCGGCAACAGCGCCGCCCGCGTCCCCACCGAGCGCGAAGCCGGCATCGCGTCCCTCTACCACCACGTGAATTTCGACCAGGAGTCCGCGTACCTCGCCATCGGCGAGCGCACCAACGCGAACGGCTCGAAGGCGTTCCGCCAGGCGATGCTGGAGGAGCGCTGGGACGACTGCGTCGACATCGCCCGCGAGCAGGTCCGCGTCGGCGCGCACCTGCTGGACGTCTGCATCGACTATGTGGGGCGCGACGGCGTGGCGGACATCAAGGAGGTCGTCTCGCGTTTCGCGTCGGCCTCCACCCTCCCGCTCGTCATCGACTCCACCGAACCGCCCGTGCTGCAGGCCGGGCTCGAACTCATCGGCGGCCGCCCGGTGGTCAACTCCGTCAACTATGAGGACGGCGACGGCCCGGAGAGCCGCTTCGCGCGCATCATGCCGCTCGTGAAGGAACACGGCACCGCCGTGATCGCCCTGACCATCGACGAAGAGGGCCAGGCCCGCACCACCGAGGGCAAGGTCGCGATCGCCTCCCGCCTGGTCGATGCCCTCGTGGGCGAATGGGGGATGCGGGTGGAGGACATCATCGTCGACGCCCTGACCTTCCCCGTCGCCACCGGCCAGGAAGAGACCCGCCGGGACGGCATCGAAACCATCGAGGCCATCCGCCAGATCACCACGAAGTACCCCGGCATCAACACCACCCTCGGCGTCTCCAACGTGTCCTTCGGCCTGAACCCGGCAGCGCGGATCGCCCTGAACTCGGTGTTCCTGCACGAGGCCGTGCAGGCGGGCCTGACCAGCGGCATCATCGACGCCGCCAAGATCGTCCCGCTCGCCTCCCTCCCGGAGGAACAGCGCAAGGTGGCGCTGGACCTCGTCTGGGACAAACGCGAATACGACGCCGACGGCAACGTCACGTACGACCCCCTGGCAAGCATGCTGGACCTCTTCGCCGGCGTCGACACCGCGGCGCTGAAGGACCAGCGCGCCGCGGAACTCGCGGCGCTGCCCACCGGCGAGCGCCTGCAGCGGCGCATCATCGACGGCGAAGGCAAGGGCCTCGAGGAGGACCTGGACCTCGCCCGCAGCGAAGGCATGACCGCGCTCGGCATCATCAACGACCAGCTGCTCGAGGGCATGAAGGTGGTGGGCGAGCGCTTCGGCGCCGGCGAGATGCAGCTGCCGTTCGTGCTGCAGTCCGCCGAGGTGATGAAAAACGCGGTCGCCCTGCTCGAGCCGCACATGGAGAAGTCCGATTCCTCCGGCAAGGGCACCATGGTGATCGCCACCGTGCGCGGCGACGTGCATGACATCGGCAAGAACCTGGTGGACATCATCCTCACCAACAACGGCTACAACGTCATCAACATCGGCATCAAGCAGGGCATCGCCGAGATCATCGCCGCGGCGGAGCAGCACAACGCCGACGTGATCGGCATGTCCGGGCTGCTGGTGAAGTCCACCGTGGTGATGAAGGAGAACCTCGCGGAACTGCAGTCCCGCGGCCTGGCGAAGAAGTGGCCGGTGGTCCTCGGCGGCGCGGCCCTGACCCGCGCGTACGTGGAGCAGGACCTGGCGGAGCAGTTCGACGGCGTGGTCCGGTACGCCAAGGACGCCTTTGAGGGCCTGGCCCTCATGGAGCCGCTGGTGCAGGTGGCCCGCGGCGCCGACCCGGACGACGTCGGCCTTCCGCCGCTGAAGAAGCGGATCCACCGCGGCGGCGCGAAGTTCACGGTGACCGAGCCGGAGGCCATGCCCGGCCGGTCCGACGTCGCCGCCGACAACGCCGTGCCGGCGCCGCCGTTCTGGGGCACGCGCATTGTGCGCGGCGTGGCCCTTCACGACTACGCGGCCATGCTCGACGAGCGCGCCACGTTCATGGGGCAGTGGGGGCTCAAGCCCGGCCGCGGCGAGGACGGCGCCTCCTACGAGGAACTGGTGGAACGTGAGGGCCGGCCGCGCCTGCGGTACTGGCTGGACCGCATCCTCGGCGAGGGGATGCTGGATGCGTCCGTCGCCTACGGCTACTTCCCGGTGGTCACCGAGGGGGAACAGGTGGTGGTCCTGCACCACGGCGAGGACCCCGACGGCGTCCTCGGCACCGCGGGCCTGCTCGCCCCCGACGGCGGCTCCGGCGGCCCGCTCGGCACCGAGCGGCTGCGCTTCGACTTCCCGCGCCAGCGCCGGGACCGGCACCTGTGCCTGGCCGACTTCGTGCGGTCGCGCGACTCGGGCCAGGTGGACGTCCTGCCGGTGCAGCTGGTCACCGCCGGGGCGAAGATTGAAGAGTTCACGTCCAAGATGTTTGCCGCCAACCAGTACCGCGACTACTACGAGCTCAACGGCCTGGTCATGCAGCTCACCGAGGCGCTCGCGGAATTCTGGCACTGCCCGCGATCCGCAAGGAGCTGGGGTTCGCCGCGGAGGAGCCCAAGGACAAGGCGGGGCTGTTCAAGCTCGACTACCGCGGTGCCCGGTTCTCCCTCGGCTACCCGGCGTGCCCGGACATGGAGGACCGCCGCAAGGTGGTGGAGCTGCTGAAGCCCGAGCGGATGGGCGTGGTCCTGAGCGATGAGCTGATGCTGCACCCCGAGCAGTCCACCGACGCGTTCGTGTTCCACCACCCGGAGGCGAAGTACTTCAAGGTGTGAGTGTCTGGGCCGTCTGAAGCCGACCCCTCTGTGCTCGGTTCGAAGGGCCGAGCTATAGCATTGGGCGGATGAAGGTTGCTAAGGTCCACAGACACTCAGAGCGGAAACTGCAATGACCGGTGACCGGGATCGGGATGCTTCAAGGCGCCCGCGGCAGGCCAGGCCGCGTGACGCTCTTGGACGGCCGCTGCCGTACGGAAGCGCCGGCGTGGAGCCGGTCTCCGAGGAGCCGCTGCCACCGGCGGAGACGTTAGTCTCGGCCCGGAGCCTGGTTGAAGCGGGCCGGCCCTTCGCCGCACATGAGGTACTTGAGGCCCGATGGAAAGCTGGGCCGGCCCAAGAACGCGACCTTTGGCAAGGTCTCGCCCAGATCTGCGTCGGGCTCACCCACGCCGCCCGGGGGAACAGCGTTGGCGCGCTCCGGCTCTTCGAGCGCGGTGCGGCCCGACTCGAGGAGTACGGTTCAGGCGACGGGCCGACCTACGGGCTCGATTTGTCCGCCGTTGTGAGTTGCGCGCGTGATCGGATGGGCACCGGCCGCTGAGCTCGCGGCCAGCACTCTCGCGGCAGGCGGCGGGGGCACTATCTCCGGGAGACTGCTGAGTTTGCTTGACCATTAACTTCACAGAAAACCACCCAGACATCGAGGTTCGCGAGTAGCGCCTTGAGGCCCCGCCGATAGGTCATGGACCGCGGGCAACTCCGTATACCGGTGGCGTCCTCAGACCCCGAGGTGAAGTCGGTCCTTGGCCGGGGCGGGTTGGGCCTCCACGCCCTGCCCGCCGGGTCCGGAAACCGTGCTGGAGACCGGCTTCACCCGCCGGAGTGCCGCGAGGATGGCCCGCCCCACGACGGCGATGCCGATGATGGTGGTGACGGCACGCAGGGTGTCCCATCCCGCCGTCGACGTCAACAGGGTGTACAGCAGGAAGCTGCTGAGGTTCGTGCCCAGCGGCGCGCCCGGCACGTAGGAGATGCCGGTGCCGGCGCCCACCGCGAACGGCCAGAACCACAGGTTGGTCAGCAGCCCGAACAGGTAGGACGCCGCGATGCCGTAGCCGGCCAGCATCCACAGTTCGGCCCGGCCGCGGACCCGTTTGGGGAGCAGGCCGGCCCCGGCGCCCACCCACGCGCAGGCGAAGATCTGGAACGGCGTCCAGGGCCCGATGCCACCCCACAGGACGCTGGAGACGGCGATGGTGGTGGCGCCGAGGAGCATGCCGAACCGGGCGCCGAACGCCCGGCCGGCCAGGATCAGCAGGATGAAGACCGCTTCCACGCCCCCGACGCCGGTGCTCGCCACCCGCACCGCGGAGCCGACGGCGGCCAGGACCCCGAGCAGCGCCACCGTATGCGCCGAGCGGACCGAACCGTCCATGGACACGGCGATGGCGACGGCGGCGAGCGGTGCGATGGCCAGCGCCGCGTAGGGCAGGGCCGCGGCGGCGTCCTGCGGGAGGGCGGCGGCGAGCAGCGGCCAGCAGAACGCGGCGAGGGCCAGCAGGTTCGCTGCCGCGAGGACAGCGAGTTCGACGCCGCGCGGCATCCGGAGGCGGCGCTGCCTTTTCAGGCCCTGTGAGTCTGTTTCCGTGACCCGGGGTTTTGGTCCGGCACCTGCCGGCCGGTGCGGCAGGGGAAGCGGAAGCGGCGGTTCCGGTTCTTCGACCGGCGCGAGAGCGGGCGCGACGCCGTCACGCATCGGCAGGATCCGGGCGCCGAGGCCGTGGGCGAAGTCGAGGTCGTGGGTGGCGATCAGGACCGCGGCGCCTGAGTCCGCTGCTGCCCGGAGCGCCGCGGCGACGGCCGTGCGCGCCGCAGGATCGAGGCCGCGGGTGGGCTCATCGATCAGGAGGACCTGGGGGTTGTCCATGGTCTGCAGCGCGATGGCCAGGATCCTGCGCTCGCCGGCGGAGAGGTCCCGGGGATGCTCGCGTCCCAGCGGCATCGTGGCGTCGCCCCGCAGGCGGGCCAGGTGCGACAGCCGCAGTACCGGGCGCGGGGTGTTTGCCGTTCTTTCGGCGGGCAAGGCGCCGCTCGGCCGCGCGGAGCTCCCCTTCGACGGTGTCCCGCGTGAAGAGGTCGTCCGAGGCGTCCGGCACGAGGGCAACCCTTCCGCCGTCGACCGTTTGCAAGCTGCCGCTGCCCTCGCCTCGGGTTCCTTCGCCGAGGGCGAGCGCCACCAGGAGGGAGGACTTCCCGGCCCCGTTCGGACCCACCAGGGCCACCACTTCGCCGCGGTGCAGGGTCAGGGATGCTTCGCGCACGAGCGGCGTGCCTTTGCGGTGCACCGCAAGCCCGGACACCGTCAACACGGGCGTGCGCTCGAGCGCAGGTGCCGGTGTGGGCCGTGCAACGCCAGCGTGAGAAGGCTCGGAGGGTGCAGCACCCGGGACCAGGGCGCCGTCGTCGATGGTCCACCAGGAGTCGGCAACCGGGACGAGCGCTGCCGCCCGGTGCTCGGCCACGATGACGCAGACCCCTGCCTCGCGGGCGAGGGCGTTGAGGACGGCGATGACGCGTCCGCGTGCTGCGGTGTCCAGGTCGGCCAGGGGCTCGTCCACCAGGAGCAGCGCCGGCTGGTCCACCACCGCCGCGGCGATGGCCACCAGGGTTGCCTCACCCGCCGAGAGGGAGCTGACATTCCGGTCCAGCAGCGCCGAGACGCCGACCCGCTCCGCGACTTCTGTCACCCGGGCCTTGGCGGTCCCGGACGCCACCCCGCGCAGCTCGAGGGCGAGGGCGATCTCGTCCCGGACCCGGGTGCTGGCGAACGCCGCGCGCGGATTCTGCAGGACGACGCCGATCAGCCGGGCGGTATCGCGCGGCGGCGTCGCGGCGCGGTCAGCCCCCGCCACGGTCACGGTGCCGGAGAGGTGGCCGCCGTCGACGTGGGAGAGCAGCCCGGCGATGCCGCGCAGGATGGTGGACTTGCCGGACCCCGTGGGCCCGGTGATGACCGTCAGGGAACCGCTCGCCGGCGTGAAGTCGTCGACGCGCAGCGTGGTGTCCCCGATCCGGAACTGCGCGTCCCGGACGCAGGACCGGTGCGGCGCCGTCGCCGTCGGGCTGGTGGGCTGCCCGGCTTCCGAAGCCGCGCAGTTCCAGCGCCGCGGCGACCCGGCCGGCGTGCTCCAGGGTGCGCTCCAGCACGGGCACGAGGGCGCGGGGACCGAAGCGTTCGCCCCGCAACCGGAACGCCAGGCGGACGGAGGCCACGGCGTCGGCCAGTGCCGGAAGCGCCGCCCAGGCCACCACGAGCGTCCGGGCGATGCCCTGCAGCGGGCCGCCGCGGGCCAGCCGGACGAACCCGCGGGAGACGTCCACCCAGGCGTTGAGCAGGCCGAAACCGAGGATGATCCCGGCAATCGGCAGGGCGGACAGGACCGCAGCCCACAGGCCCGGCGCCGTGACCGGGCCGAGGAAGACCACATGGGCGAACGGGGGCGGCAGCGGCACCGGCTGCAGGTTGAGTAGAACCGGTGCGCCGGTGCCCGCCCCGTTGAAGAGGATGCGGTAGATGACCCGCGCCGCGATGAACACGACGGCGAGAGCCGCCGCGGCGCGTAACGGCGCGGGCCGGAAGGTCATGGGGCCGGGGTGGCCGGTGCGCCGTCAACCGTGAAGAGCAGTTCCAGGCTCTCGCCCGGGCTCACCTGCAAGGTGGACAGGCCCTCCTGGGCGTAGGCCCAGTCACCGGAGGCCGGCTTCACCCAGAGAGACCAGTACGCGAAAGCGGCGGGCATCTTGGCGCATTCTTCCCGGTACGTGCCGCCCTGGTGGGTGATGTCGAAGTCCGCGGCGGGCACGCCGTTCACCCGGCACACCAGCTCGTTGGGGTAGTCCGCGGTGCCCTCGGTCGTCACGTTTGCAGTCTCCGAGCACCTTGGCGGCCGGAGTCGGCGCGTCCACGGGCACGCACACGGACGTGTCGGCGGCGGCCTGCTCCAGGGCGCCGGAATCGATGATGACCTGCACCCCGGTGCACGGCTCGGAGGCAGTGGATGAGGATGCGGTGCCGGAGGAGGCTGCGGCGCTGGACGCCGGGGCGGAGGTGGCGGGCTGGGTGGCCGCCGGCGCGGAACACGCGGCGAGGGCAAACAGGAGGCCTGCGGCGGCGAGGGAGCTCGCGGCGGCGGTGCGGATCGTAGTCAAAGTCACCTGTCAAGGGTAGGACGCGGCCTGCCCGGAACGGGAGGCCGTCACGTTGTGTGACGCCAGATCTCCCGCAAGACCCGCCGTCGTACCGGACGCCCTACCGGCCGGCCGCCAGGGCGTCCCGGATCTCGCGGCGCAGGACCTTCCCGATGAGGGAGCGGGGCAGCTCCTCAAGCACCACGACGCGGCGCGGCACCTTGTAGGCGGCCAGCTGCCGCCGGGCGAAGGCCAGGAGCGCATCCGTATCAATGGTCTCCCCCGGGGCAGGGACGACGGCGGCGACGACGTCTTCGCCCCCGCCGGGCCGGGGCAGGCCGACCACCGAGACCTCCGCGAGCCCGGGGAAGCCGGTCAGGACGTCCTCCACCTCGGTGGGGGAGACGTTGAACCCGCCGGTGATGATGAGTTCCTTGATCCGGTCCCGGATCGTGACGAAGTGGTCCGCATCGACGGAGACGATGTCGCCGGTACGGAACCAGCCGCCTTCGAGCAGCACGTCTTCGGTTTCCTCCGGCCGGTTCCAGTAGCCGGTGAACACCTGGGGGCCGCGGAGGAGGAGTTCGCCTTCCTCACCGGGGGCGCGGTCGAGGGCGACATTCTTCGGGTCCACCACGCGGATGTCGGTGAGGGGGAACGGCACGCCCACGGTGCCCGTTTTCCGGCTGGCACCGAACGGATTCCCCAGCGCGATGGGGGACGTTTCCGTCAGCCCGTAGCCCTCGATCAGGTACCCGCCGGTGGCGGCCTCCCAGGTCTCCACGGTCGACGCCGGAAGATTCATGGCCCCGGAAATGGCGAAGCGGATGCTCCCGAGCCCCACACCACGCTCCGCCGCCGCGGCGGCGATCCGGTCGTAGATCGGCGGGACCGCGGGGAGGAAGGTCGCCGGGGACTTCCGGTAAGCCTTCAGCACGAGGTCGACGTCGAACTTCGGGAACAGGACCAGCTTCGCCCCGATGCCCAAGGCAAAGGTCATGCAGAGGGTGAGCCCGTAGGCGTGGAACATGGGCAGGACGGCGTAGACGGTCTCGGCGCCGTCCCGGAGGCCGGGAACCCAGGCCCGGCTCTGGGCCGCGTTGGCCCGCAGGTTCGCATGCGTCAGCATCGCGCCCTTGGGCAGGCCCGTGGTGCCGCTCGTGTATTGGAGGGCAGCGAGGTCCTGGGACGCGGGGCGGGGATGCCGTTTGGGCAAGGTGCCGGCACGTAGGAGCTCCGCCCAGCGCCGGACGGTGATGTGGCCCGGCCGCCCGGACCGGGTGTCGTGCAGGGTGTCGTGCTTCCCGGCGGCGAGGGCCGCGCGGGCTTTCCGTGCGGCGGGCAGGGGGAGCCGGAGCGCCAGCTGCTGGAGCCGGGGCATCGCCGGGATCAGCTCCACCGAGACGATGGTCCGGAGTCCGACGTCGTCCGGCAGTTGGCTCACGCGCTGGACCGCCTTGTCCCAGACGATCGCCACGGACGCGCCGTGGTCTTCGAACTGGTGGCGCAGCTCCCGGTCCGTGTACAGCGGATTGTGTTCCACAACAATGGCCCCGAGACGCATCACGGCGTGGAACGCGACGACGTGCTGCGGGCAGTTCGGCAGGACCAGGGCCACCCGGTCTCCGGCCCGGACACCGAGTTCCTTGAGGCCGGCCGCGGCCCGGCTGATCTGCGCGCCCAGTTCGCGGTAGCTCGTCTTCGCCCCGAAGAACTCCAGGGCCGTCTTGGATCCGAAGCGCTTGACGGAAGCGTCCATCAGGTCCACGAGGGAGCCCCCGGGGAGCTTGAGGTCCGCGGGGACGCCCGGCCCGTAGTGCTCTGTCCACGGGCGCTCCGGGCTGACCGCCCGCCGGTCGAGTTTCTTCTTCATCGTTTGTCCTTGCCACTGCAATGCCGGATGCGGTCCCTGCCAAAGCCTTCGGGAAAATCCTACCCGCGGGTAGATATTTGGGTTTACGCCACGTCGCGGGGAACGAACATGATCACGGCCACCCCGAGCAGGCAGATGATCGAGCCGGTGATGTCCCACCGGTCCGGCCGGAAGCCATCGAAGATCATGCCCCAGGCCAAGGATCCGGCCACGAACACGCCCCCGTAGGCGGCGAGGATCCGGCCGAAGTGGGCGTCGGGCTGCAGGGTCGCGACGAAGCCGTAGATCCCCAGGGCGATTACCCCGAGCCCGGCCCACCACCATTCCTTGCCCTCGCGGACCGCCTGCCACACGAGCCAGGCACCACCGATTTCGGCGGCGGCAGCCAGGATGAACAGAAGAATCGACTTGGTGATGGTCACGCCTTCATCATGCCAGCGCCCGGCGGCCCTGCGTCGGCCGCCTCACGCCGGCGACGGCAGGCCGGTGCCGCGCGGGCCACTGGACGACGTCGATTCCTGGAGTTTAGAGTGGAAACGCGGGCTCGGAAACGGCGGGCTAACAACCTGCGAGCTAGTGCGCTGGCCGTGCTTCGGGCGTCCTATGACCGCTCCCCGGAGTCGGAAATACCTGGCCTTGGGCCAGGTGGTCCGCGCTGGCCCGGATGGTCCGCGACGAGCTGATCCCGGCGCTGGCCGATGAGAAGGGCACTCCGAGCGCCGGCGCCTACACCAGCAGCCGGGAGGTTGTCCCGGAGGGTATTCCGCCGTGCAACCGGTCCGCCGCGGTCCAACTCCCAGAAAACGAGGGCGACAGCACTGATGTTCGTTACCCAGATCTGCAGTGCTGCCAGAAGGAGCGTGCGCCCGTCGCCGCTCCCGGAGGCGGGCAGCAACGTGATGAGTTGGATCAGTGCGACCCCATTGCCGCGACGCGGACGGAAGTCATCGTGCGCGACGGCGCCATCGGCGCCGGCTACCGGGTGGCCTCGTGAACCCCGGGCTCCTGAAACTGGCAGTCGTCGGCAGCCGGTCCGCCTACGGCCGGCTCGCCGGCGTCGCCGGAGGCGTCGCCGTCGGAGTCTGCCTGCTGCTGTTGCTGTGGGGCGGCGCCAACGGCCTGAGCGCCCGCGATGACCGCGGCGCCTGGCTGCGCGAAACCGGGCGCCCGTCCGTGGCCGCTCCCCTGACGACGGACGATTCGGCCGCAGCAGGGCCGGTGACTCCCGTGCCGCTGACCGCCGACACAGTGCTCATGGAGGCCAACCCGATGGAGGTCTTCCGCAACCAACTGATTACCCGCCGCGACGTCGCGGCCCTGGGCTCGACTACGGTCGAGATCCCGGGGATTGGCGACCCGCCGGAGCCTGGCAGCTACTACGCGTCCCCGGCGTTGCAGCGGCTGATCGAGTCAACGCCGCGGAATGAGCTGGGTGACCGTTTCGGTACGTTTGCCGGCACGATTGAGGATTCTGCTTTGCCCGGACCGGATGCCCTGATCGTCGTCACGGGGGCCACGGAGACTGAACTCCGAGTCAACGGCAGGGCTTTCCTGGTCGCAGACTTCACTACCGATCCATACGGTGGCAGCGCGGCCGCCTACAACACGGTGCTGTCCATCGGGGCCATCGCGGTGTTCTTCCCCGTGCTGCTGTTGATCAGCATTGTCACCGGCCTGGGGGCTGCCCAGCGCCGGGAACGCTTCGCGACCCTGCGCCTCATCGGCGCATCCCCGCAGGTTCTCGCTCGGATTGCCGCGGCCGAAACCGCCGTCCCCAGCCTGGCCGGGGCCGTGCTGGGCGTCCTGCTGGCCGCCGTTCTGCGGCCGGCGTCCGCGCAGATTCCGGTCAACGGCACCAGGATGTTCGCGGCCGATCTGACCACCGGCTGGCTGGCGGCCACCGCTGTCGTCGTCGTGGTCGTCGCGGCCTCGGCACTCGTGGCCGCGCACCGCAGCCCAGGCAGGCATGCGGTGCCGCTGCCGCGGGGCTGCGCTGAGGCCCTGTCCTGATGAACACGCCCGGGAGCTGCCCGGAATCCACAGCGCCACCGTCGGCTACGGCCCGGCAGCCCTGGCCGAACAGGATGCCGGCACGGAAATCTACCTCCACGCTGCCGACGCGGCCGGCCTGGGGTTCGAGGATGTCCCGGCCGCCGCGACCGTCGCTGTTGATGCGTCGTTCCTCTACTCCTGGACAACGCAGCCACTGGCACTGATTCCGGCGCCGGCCGCTAACTTGGACGCAATGGTGCCGGTCGTGATTGTGCTCGGCACCGACGGGACACCCGAAGCCGTCGACCGCGCCCGGACAGCATTAAACGGGTCAGGCGTTACAGCGCATCCCGCCGCCTCCGCCCGGGACGCAGGACTGCAATCAAGCACCCGCCTGATACAGGGCCTGGCTGTGCTCGCCTACCTCGGAATGTTCGTCGCGATCGCAATTGCCGGCCTGTCCCTTGCCGTCGCCACCGCCGCAGCCGTCCTGGACCGGCGACGGGCACTTGGTCTGATGCGGCTGACGGGGATGCCGGTGTCCGTCCTGCGCCGGATCATCACCCGTGAAGCAGCCATCCCGCTCCTGACCGTGCTGTTGCTCGCGGTCGGCCTCGGATTCCTCGTGGCCTGGCTGATGGTGACCTTCATTGACGACACGTACCGGATGACCTGGCCGGCGTCCGAATATTTCATAGCCCTGGGCCTGAGTCTGCTCCTGGCCCTCGGAGCGGTCACCGCGACATTCAGTCTCATCCGGGGCAATACGGCCATGACGGCTACCCGCTTCGAATAGTTTCGCGCCGGCCGGGAAACGTTCGGTTTCCACGAGCAGGACGGGCAAAAAGGAACCCTGCAAGCGTCCAATGCGAGGGGAAGGGGGAGGTTTTTCTTGTTGGAAGGGCCGAGGGCCAAGGCGAGGGCCCGCCTTCGCCCACGAACTCCGGCTCCTTTCCTTGGCGCCTGAACAGGCAACAGCGCGTGGTGACCGCTGCGGGCGCTGATCTGCGGCGGCACTTACACCAGCGGCCAGGGGTAGCGCATGCCGGTGAGGTCAACCGGCAGCGTGCCCTCCTGCAGCATGCGCCGCACCCGCCGCCGCAGGGCGGCGACCTCGTCGTCGTCGAGCAGTTCGGCCAGTTCGGGCGGCACGTCATCGGCGAGCGGTGCGATGTCCGCCAGCAGCGGCTCGGGGATCGGTTCCCCCGCGAAGTCCCAGATCACCGTGCGCAGCTTGAAGACCGCGGAAAAGCACAGCCCGTGGTCGATGCCCCAGATCCGGCCGTCGTCGCCGCGCAGCACGTGCCCGCTCTTGCGGTCGGTGTTGTTGGCGACGTAGTCGAACAGGGCCATCCGGGCCAGGTCCGGGTGGGTGGAAGGGTCCTCGGCGGCCAGCGTGAAGTAGTGCTCGCGGAAGTCGCAGTCGATGAACCACTGCAGCGACCCCACCCCCAGCGGGGCGTCCTCGCGGATCACCGTGGGCGGCACCATGCCCCACCCCAGCGCCTCGCTGAGCAAGTACGCGGCACGCTCGCGCCGGTGCAGCCCGGGTTCGAAGTCGGACAGCGGCCGTTCCCCGGCCACCGGCTTGTAGATCGCCTGCGCGGTGTCCTCCCCGTGGCTGAGCTGGACCAGGAACGTCTCGTTGCTGCTGCGCAGGATCCGCCCCACCAGTTCCACGCTGCCCTCGGTGAGCAGCGCCAGCTCGCGCCCGCATCCGGCAGGTTCCGGCGTCACTGCGGCCTCAAACCGCTCAGCGGTTCCGACGTCGAATTCACCGTCAGCACGGCGGGCGCCTGGCCCTCCACAAAAGACACCGCGGACACCGAGCCCGGGCTGATCACGATGCGCTGGAACAGGTCCAGGGGTGTGCCCAGCGCGTGCGCCACGGCGGCCTTGATGGGGTCGGCATGGGAGAAACAGACGACGACGCCGCCCGGGTGCGCCGCGCACAGCGCCGCCAGCGACCCCACGATCCGGTCCTGCATCTCGGTGAAGCTCTCACCGTTGGGGAACCGGAAGGTGGACGGGCTGTGCTGCACGGTCTGCCACTCGGGCAGGACGTTCAGGTCCGCAATTTGTGGATCCGGTCCAGTCGCCGAAGTCGCACTCCAGCAGCCCGGGCTCCCGCTGCACCGCCAGCCCGGTGCCGGCCGCCGTCGGCTCCGCCGTCTCGCGGGCACGCTCCAGCGGCGAGGAATAGAGGGCGCTGACGGACAAGCCCGCGAGCCGTTCCGCCACCCGTTCGGCCTGGGCCCGGCCGCGCTCGGACAGGTGCAGTCCCGGGGCGCGGCCCGGCAGCACCATGCCGGTGGTGGGCGTTTCGCCGTGGCGCACCAGAAGCACCAGCGTGCCCTGCTGCGTCAAGGAGGGCCCGGGTTCCGACGGTTCCGGCGCAGTCCTCACCGGGCTGCGTCCGGGACGTCCGGCTCAGCCGTCCGGGCAAGGAAACTGCCAGTCCGCTGGAAGTCGCGGGCAACGAACATCGCCCCAATCACCAAGACAGCCACGCCTACAGCCATGAACCATGAGATGAACCCGGCTCCTCGGATGACTTGGGGAATGAACATTAGCGGCAGCACGGACATCCAGATGAGCTGTGTGGCGAGATTCTTTCGCAGTTGCACGGCGGCGGCCCGCGAGACGACAAGATGCTCCCGATCAACGGGTGTCTTCCCGAGAATCTGGCGCCGGATGTCCTGCTGGTCTTCGTTCTTCAGCGAGAGCAGCACGTCAATCCTTCCCAGCTCCGCTGCAGGCACGATCTTCTTCGCGTTGTAGATCAGACCGCCGATGGCCGCGCCCAGCGCGGCAACTAAGAATCCGACCGCCAAAAACGACGGCCAGTCCGACGGCCCGCCGCCGAAGACCAGGTTTCCGAGAAGGGTTCCCGCCGAGACCAGGATGATGACCCCGGCGGGGAAATACCGGGTGTAGTAGGTCTTCAGCGCACCGCCGAGGCCGAGGTCTTCAACGCCCTGCGCTCTCCTCTCGGCGTCGGTCCAACGGTGGTTGGACTTGGGCATGAGGTCCTCGATTCCGCTCATCATCCTCTTCCCCTGGGGCGCAACTGCGATGGAAGGGCCGTGGGATCCTACGCCGAGGCCCACTGACCCTGATTCTCAAATCCTGAACTATCTCCACCCAGAAGCCAACAGCATGGATGCACAATCGCTCTACTGGTTCGGTCCTTCGGCTGCCGGCGGATCGGGTCCTGTTCCGCCGGATCCCGGGGTGCTTCACTGATGAGGTACGACGGCGGCCGTGCCGCCTTTCGCCGCCAACGGTGGTACTCGAACTGGAGGTGACTCGAATGCGCAAGATCATCCTGATGATGTCGGTGTCCTTGGACGGATTCTTCGAGGGGCTCGACCGGGACATCAGCTGGCACCTGGTGGACGACGAGCTCCACCGCCACTTCAACGAGCAGTGCCGGGCGATGGGAGCCTTTATGGACGGGCGCGTCACCCATGAGCTGATGGCCGATTTCTGGCCCACGGCCGACCAGGACCCGGACAACCCGGCACCCATGGTCGAGTTCGCCGGGATCTGGCGCGACATGCCCAAGTTCGTGTTTTCCCGGACCCTCACGGAGGTGGGCTGGAACGCCACGGTGCTTCACGACGTCGTGCCCGAACACATTGCGGAACTGAAGGCGCAGCCCGGCGGGGACATCGCCCTGGGCGGCGCCAATCTGGCCGCCAGCTTCATGCGGCATGGCCTGATCGACGAATTCCGGATCTACGTCCATCCCGTGGTCCTGGGGCAAGGGCGGCCGCTGTTTGAGGCTCCTGATGTCCGGATGAACCTCACGCTTGAGGAGACACGGACGTTCGGCAACGGCGTGGTGCTGCTCCGCTACTCGAGCGACGGTGCTATGAATCTGGAAAATCGCCCCCTTCCGGCCCGGAACAGGTTTACCGTGGAGGAGTGACTGAACGCCCTGAGATCTTTACTGTTGGTGAACTGCGCGCCTCCGGCCACGTCCACAAGGACCTGCGCCGGGAAATCCGTGACAACCTCCTTGCCGCGCTGTCGGAGGGCCGCGATCCGTGGCCCGGCATCTTCGGCTTCGGCCGGACCGTGCTGCCGCAGCTCGAGCGGGCCCTGATTGCCGGGCATGACATTGTCCTGCTCGGCGAGCGCGGGCAGGGCAAGACCCGCCTGCTGCGCACCCTGGCCGGGCTGCTGGACGAGTGGTCGCCGGTGATCGAGGACTCGGAACTGAACGAACACCCTTACGAACCCCTCACCGCGCACTCCCGCGCCCTGGCGCTTACCGAGGGGGACCGGCTGCGCGTGGCCTGGCGCCACCGCTCGGAACGCTATGTGGAAAAGCTCGCGACGCCGGACACCTCCGTCGCGGACCTGATCGGCGACGTCGACCCCATGCGGGTGGCCGAGGGCCGCCGCCTGGGCGACCCGGAGACCATCCACTACGGCCTGATCCCGCGCTCCAACCGGGGCATCGTGGCCATCAACGAACTCCCGGACCTCGCCGAGCGGATCCAGGTCTCCATGCTCAACGTCATGGAGGAACGCGACATCCAGATCCGCGGCTACGTGCTCCGGCTGCCGCTGGACGTCCTGGTGGTGGCCTCCGCCAACCCCGAGGACTACACCAACCGCGGCCGGATCATCACGCCGCTGAAGGACCGCTTCGGCGCCGAAATCCGCACGCACTACCCGATCGAACTCGACGACGAAGTGTCCGTCATCGCCCAGGAGGGCCATCTCGTGGCCGACGTCCCGCCCGTCATCCTGGAAATCCTGGCCCGCTACACCCGGGCGCTGCGCCATTCCCCGGCCATCAACCAGAGCTCCGGGGTGTCCGCACGGTTCGCCATCGCGGGCGCCGAGACCGTGGCCGCGGCTGCGCTGCGCCGGGCCAGCGTGCGCGGCGAGGACGAAGCCGTGGCCCGGATCGTGGATTTGGACGCCGCGGTGGAAGTCCTCACCGGAAAGATCGAATTCGAATCCGGCGAGGAAGGCCGCGAACAGGACATCCTGGACCACCTCCTGCGCACCGCCACCATGGAGGCCGTACGGGCGCACTTCCAGGGCCTGGACCTGGGCCCGCTGGTGACCGCGCTGGACGGGCACTCCACGGTGACCACCGGGGAGCTGGTCACCGCGAAGGAATTCCTGGCGAACCTCCCGTCCCTCAACGGATCCGGCCTCTACGAGGACATCGGCGACCGCCTGGGGGCGGACGAACGACGGCCAGCGCGCCGCCGCCGTCGAACTGGCACTCGAAGGGCTTTACCTCAGCCGGCGGATCTCCAAGGAGTCCGACGACGAGGCCACCATCTACGGCTAGGCAGTTCCAAAGCTAGGCAGTTCCAGAAGCCAGAGGACAGGAAGCGGCATGGGTCTTCACAACAGGTCGCGGTACGGCCGCTACGCCGGCGGACCGGACCCGCTGGCACCGCCGGTGGACCTGGCGGAGGCGCTGGACGCCGTCGCCGAGGACGTGATGGCCGGCTACTCGCCCCGGCGCGCCCTCCAGGAGTTCCTGCGCCGCGGCGGCCGCAGCCAGGAAGGACTGGACGAGCTCGCCGGCCGCATCCAGCAGCGCCGCAAGGACCTCCTGGGCCGGCACAACCTGGACGGAACCCTCAACGAGGTCAAGAAGCTGCTGGACGCCGCGGTGCTGGAGGAACGCAAACAGCTGGCCCGCGACGCCATGATGGACAACACGGACCGCGCGTTCCGGGAGATGCAGCTGCAGAACCTGCCCGCGTCCACGGCAGCGGCCGTCAACGAACTCTCCTCCTACGACTGGCAGTCCAGCACCGCGCGGGAGAACTACGAACGGATCAAGGACCTGCTGGGCCGCGAAGTTCTGGACCAGCGCTTCGCCGGCATGAAGCAGGCCCTGGAAAGCGCCACGGAGGAGGACCGGGCGGCCGTCAGCGAAATGCTGCGCGACCTCAACGCGCTCCTGGACAAGCACCGGCGCGGCGTGGACACCGAGGAGGACTTCCAGGAGTTCATGGCGAAGCACGGCCAGCACTTCCCGGAGAACCCGCAGTCCGTCGAGGAACTGGTGGACGCGCTGGCCAAGCGTGCCGCCGCAGCCCAGCGGCTCCTGCAGTCGATGTCCCCGGAACAGCGCGAGGAGCTGATGCGGCTCTCCGCCCAGGCGTTCGGCTCACCGGACCTTATGGCACAGCTGGGCCAACTCGACGAGACCCTGCAGGCCCTGCGCCCCGGCGAGGACTGGACCGGCTCCGAACGCTTCGAAGGCCAGGAAGGGATGGGCCTCGGCGACGGCACCGGCGTCCTCCAGGACCTCGCCGAACTCGACGAGCTGGCCGAGCAGCTCGGCCAGGACTACGACGGCTCGCATCTGGACGATGTGGACCTGGACGCGCTGTCCCGCCAGCTCGGCGAGGACGCCGCCGTCACCGCACGCACCCTCGCGGAGATTGAAAAAGCCATGCACGACGGCGGCTACCTCAAGCGCGGGGACGACGGGAACCTGCAACTCTCACCCCAGGCCATGCGGCGCCTGGGCAGGTCGCTGCTGCGCGACGCCGCGAAGCAGCTCTCCGGCCGGCAGGGCCGCCGGGACACCCGGGTTGCCGGGGCGGCGGGAGAGCCCACCGGGTCCAGCAGGCCGTGGGAATTCGGGGACGCCGCAGCGTGGGACGTCACCCGGACCGTCACCAACGCGATCCGCCGGACCATTGCCGACGGCGGGGACCCGGGCAGCGGCGTCCGCCTGGCCGTGGACGACATCGAGGTGACGGAGACGGAGGCGCGCACGCAGGCCGCCGTCGTGCTGCTGGTGGATGTCTCCTTCTCCATGGCGGCCGAGGGGCGCTGGGTGCCGATGAAGCGCACCGCGCTCGCCCTGCACCACCTGGTCTCCACCCGGTTCCGCGGCGACCGGCTGCAGCTGATCACGTTCGGCCGCTACGCCCAGTCCATGGACATCGGCGAGCTCACGTCCCTGCCGGCCGTGCGGGAACAGGGCACCAACCTGCACCACGGCCTGCTGCTGGCCAGCCGCTTCTTCCGCCGGCACCCGTCCATGCAGCCGGTCCTGTTGGTAGTGACCGACGGCGAACCCACCGCGCACCTGCTGCCCGACGGCGAATCGGTGTTCTCCTGGCCGCCGCACCCGCAGACCATCCGCCGGACCGTCGAGGAACTGGACCGGGTGGGCCGGGTGGGTGTGCAGGCCACGTTCTTCCGCCTCGGCGACGATCCGGGCCTGGAACGCTTCGTTCAGCGGATGGCCCGCCGGATCGATGGCCGCGTGGTGGCGCCGGGAACCGACGACCTTGGCGCCGCCGTCGTCGGGCGAATACCTCCGTGCGCACTTCCGCGGACGTCCCGTTCAGCGACTCCGACTGGGCGCCGTAGGCGGCGCAATTTCGGTCTTGAGCCGACGGGATCCATGGCCATACAGTGGCTGCGAACCACAAGCACTTCAGGAGATGACATGTCCCTCGTCCGCGTGCATAACTTCTCGATCTCCATCGACGGCTTCGGCACGGGCGAGGGCCAGCAACTCGACGCTCCGTTCGGTCACGCAGGCACACGGCTCATGGAGTGGGCTTTCGAAACCCGCACCTTCCGGGAGATGGGTATCCACGGCGAGTCGGAGGGATCCCTCGGCGTCGACGAGGCATTCGCCAGCCAGTGGAGCCCCGGGGTCGGCGTGGAGATCATGGGACGGAACAAGTTCGGCCCACTGCGCGGTCCTTGGGACGACGAGGAGTGGAAGGGATGGTGGGGTGACAACCCGGTCTTCCACACCCCTGTTGTTGTTCTGACACATCATCCTCGGCCGGCACTCGAGATGGCAGGCGGCACAACCTTCCATTTCCTTGACGCCGACCCCGTCTCCGCGCTCCAGCAAGCACGCGCCCTGGCCGGCGGCCTCGACGTCCGCATCGGTGGCGGCGTCAGCACGGTTCGGCAATTTCTTGAGGCCGATCTGATCGACCACATGCACCTCGTCCTCGTGCCGATCGTCCTGGGCCGGGGCGAACGGCTCTGGGACGGACTCGAAGGACTCGAAGAACGCTTCGCAATCGAAGCGACCCCGTCTCCACGCGGAGTTCTCCATCTGGTCTTCACCCGCCGCGATTCACGGTAAGCCCGGTAGGCCCGGCAGGCCCGGAAGGCCCGCTTGGGAACGGGTCCCGCGGATGTTTTCTGTTGGGGAGTTTGGGGTCAGCCAGGTGCTGGGAGGCTGAGTTCGCTGGCCGCTAAAATGTCAGTGCCTCCTGAGATGCTAAGGGTATGGACGGCGAGGCAGTGGTGGAGACGTTGGAGGCCATGACGGCCTCCGTCGCTACGCTGTCTCTTTGTGCCGGCACCGGCGCCTTGTCCGGCAGTGCGGCCGCCCGCGGCCCCGGGACCGGGGTGCGACGTCGGGCGGGGCCGGGGGCGAGGCGGCAGCCGACCCGCTCCGGGATCAGGCCGACGCGTGCCTGGATGGTCTGGCTGAGGTCGCCCGTATGGAGGCCCGGCTCGCCGCGCTGAAGGTGTATTTCGCCGCCGGTTACGCCGCCGCGGCCGTGGCCATAACGGCACCGACGGCGTCCCCGCAGGAACGCACCGCCAGTCAGATGGCCGTGACGGCCGAGGTTGCCTGCGTCCTGACGGTGAGTGAGCGGTCAGCGGCGGCGCTCCTGGCGGAGGCCACCACGCTGACTACCGGATTGCCGCTGACCCTGTCGGCGCTGCGGGCCGGGACCCTATCGTGGCAGCACGCGCGGGTGATGTGCGACGAGACGTCCGGGCTGGAGCCTTCCGCGGCCGCGGCACTGGAGGCTCATTTCCTGGATCCGGAGGCTCGCTTTGCCGCGCGTGGCTGCCCGGCGGGGGAGCTGGTGCCGGGCAGGTTCAGGGCCAAGGCGCGCAGTTGGCGCGAACGGCACCATCCGGTGAGCATGGAGGCCCGGCACCGCAAAGGCGTGGCGGATCGGCGGCTGGATTTTGCCCCGGATCGGGACGGCATGGCTTGGATCTCGGCCTACCTGCCGGCGGACACTGCGTCGGGGGTCTGGGCCCGTGCCACGGAGGCGGCCCGTGCCCTGCAGGGTCCGTCCGAACCCCGGACCCTGACACAGCTGCGGGCCGACGTCGCCGCTACCTGGCTGCTGGCCGGAGAGGCTGAGGGGACCCCATCGCCCGCGGCGCAGGTCCTGGTCACCGTTCCGGTGCTGACACTGGCGGGCACCGGGGATGAACCGGCCCTGTTGGACGGGTACGGCCCCATCCCCGCGAGCATGGCCCGCCGGCTGGTCGGCGAAGGTGCGCAATCGTTCCTGCGGGTGCTGACCGATCCGCGTACGGGAGCACCGCTGGAAATCGGGCGCACCAGCTACCGGATTCCGAAGGCAATGCGCCAATGGCTCCGGCTTCGGGACGGTCGGTGCCCATTCCCCGGCTGCAACAACCAGTCCCTGGACAACGAGGCGGATCATCTCCTGGCGTGGTCGGACGGAGGTGGCACCGGCATTGCCAACCTTGGCCAGCCCTGCCGGAAGCACCACCGCCTCAAACACACCACACCTTGGAGGCCGGTTGGTGCCACCCGGGACAAGCCGCCCGGCTGGATCTCACCCTCGGGACGCACGTACCCCAGCGAACAGCAGGACTGGGAACCCGCACATTGGCCGGACCTTTCGGAAGGTGAACAGGAGTGGGAGCCGCCACCCTGGGCGGACTACCCGGGAGAGGATCAGGAGTGGGAACCGGCACCCTGGCCGGAACGCCCGGGAGAGGATCAGGAGTGGGAACCGGCACCCTGGCCGGACGGACCCGTCGAAGACATTGACACCGCCAGTTACGAAGGAATCGACGACGCCGGGTCACCCCTGCCGGTGGATCCCTTTCCTGACTGGGAACTATTCCTCGCGGCGTAGGTTCCGCCCTGCACGACGGCCACACTTCCGGCAGGAGATTATTCCTGGGCAAGGTCCTGGACGGAGCGGGACAGCAGGCAGAACTCGTTGCCCTCGGGATCGCCCAGCACTACCCAACTGACGTCCGGACCCTGGCCGACGTCCGTTCGCCGCGCGCCGAGGGCGAGCAGGCGCTCGAGCTCCTCGCTGGTGGCCACGCCGTCGGCCCGGAGGTCAAAATGCAGCCGGTTCTTGACGGTCTTGCCCTCGGGCACCGCGATCACATCGATGCCGGGCGAAGTTCCGTCCGGCGGCCCGATGCTGATGATGCCGTCATCCTCCTCGACAACCTCCCAGCCGAGTACGGCGCACCAGAAGTCCGCCACCACCCGGGGCTGGATCGCGTCGATGGCAATAACAGCGAGTTGGCTGGTCATGACCCCACGATAACCGGGAAAAGTCAGTCGTGGGGTGGGTGGCAGTTATTCGATAAATAGATGCCCTCGGCGTTCAGGTCCTAGCGGAACCGCGCGAAGACGCGCACAGGTTCGGGGCTAAAGTCCGACCCTTCGGTCAGGTCCAAGGATTCGTAGAAGGCCCGCTGACGGGGTTCATCGTCGGTAATAAGGACTGTTTGGCGCACGTGGCTGAATCTGGCCATGATTGATGCGAACAGGGTCCGGCCGACGCCCGCACCCTGGAAATCCGGGTGCACCAGGATGTCTTGGACGTAGCAGATGGTCGCATCATCGGAGATCGCCCGGGCCAGGCCCACCAGCTTGCCGTCCTCACTCCACGCCGTGACGACGAACGGGGAACTCCTCACCGCGCGGGACAGCAGTTCCGGGTCGCTTGTATAGGCAGTCCACCCGACAGATTCGTAGAGCGACACGAGTTCGTCGTCCGGGACCTGCGCAGAGGTGGACACAGTAAACGCCGGCATCGGACCAGTGTCGCACGCGCGCAGCTGGTTCCTCAGCAGCAGTTACCGCGCCCCGGTGGTGACTCGACTTTGGTTCGGATGGGCAGCGCCGGCGACCGAGAGGGCGGCTGTCAGGAAAAGGGCCAGGACGAAGAGAGAGAGGAGCGGAAGGTCATTGGCGGCCATCTGCGGAATACGTCGCTCCGGCACCGCGATGACGCCCACGAATGCGCCGACCAGCCCGAAATAGCTGCCGGTCATAAAGCTACGATGCGCCCGGATGCGCCGCTGCCATGCGGCCCACAACCCCAGGCTCAGGGTGCAGAAAGTCAGGAGCGACAGCCCATGCAGCCAGTTAAAGCCCCCGTCGATGGTCCGGATTCCGAACGACGTCAGCACCACCACATACATGGCGGCTGCCCAGATTCGGCCGATGACCCGGTGAACTTTCCCGCCTTTCGTCCGGCGGAGCAAGTTCACGGCGCCAAAGATCAGCGCATAGCTGGCAGCGACCGCGTGCACGGAAATCAGCACGGTCCAGGGTGAAGGCATACCCCGGAGCCTACCGGACCGACTGGCGGGTCGAAGTCAGACACTGCCGGCAGGCCGGGTGCCAGGCGCCGCATTTCCAAGACGGGGCGGCTGTTGTAGGTTGCTAATCACGTAATCTCTGACGATTGGAGTGGGATGCGCAAGCTCACCTATCTGGTGGCTGTCACCGCCGACGGGTTCATCGCCGACTCACAAGGCAACTTCGACTTCTTTGCCATGGACCCCGAGACCCTGGGTGCGATCTTTACGGAGTACCCGGAAACCTGTCCCGCCCACCTGAGGCAGGCCCTGGGCGTGGATGGGGACCCGCGGCACTTTGACACCGTGGTGATGGGCTACAACACCCACCGTCCGGCACTGGACGCCGGCATGACCAGCGCCTACCCGCACCTGGCCCAGTACGTGCTCACCCACCGCACCGACCTACCCGCCGATCCGACGATGACCGTTGTGCACGAGGATCCTGTCAGGCTCGTGCGGGAGCTCAAACGGCAGCCGGGACGGGACATCTGGCTGTGCGGCGGGGCCGACCTTGCCGCTCAACTGGTGGATGAGATCGACGAGTACCACCTGAAGGTCAACCCCGTGCTGATTGGTGCTGGCATCCCGCTGCTGGCCCGTGCCACTCCGCCACTCCAGTTGGAGCTGAACGATACCCGGGTCCTGTCCGCGGGCGTGCAGCTGAACATCTACCGGCGGAAGGACGAGGCCGGAGAGCGGCTGTAGCCGGGCCGGCTGTGGGATCCGCCGTCGTTCCGCGGAAAGGTCCAGGGCTTGGCAACCATACAACAACGACGGCGGCCGGCCCGGGCGCCGATTCGATGATTCGCCGCAGGCTCGATGCGCGGCAACGTCGTGTGCGCGGGCAACTGTCGAATCGGCAGACCAAGTGGCTATTGGACGGAAACCTAGCGGCTGCTCACCTGACCAGACAGCTTCGCGATCGGCGCGAGCACGATCGGGCGGGCGGCGAACCACCCTGCCGCCGTGACGGCGATGGCAGCCGCGAAGAGCCAGAAGCCTACCCAGTTCACTGCGTCGGTGCCGCCGAACATGTGATTCAGGTTGCGCAGCGCACCGGTCGAAAACACCAGGAACACGTGGACGAGGATGAACAGCACGAAGAACAGCATCGTCGGGAAGTGAACCGCGCGTGCCGCCTCCACCGGGTAGATCCTGTTCAGGGTCTTCGCGTCCTTCGGCCAGAACTCGCTCATGCGCACGCCCGTGATCGCCGCGAGCGGGGCCGCGATGAACACCACGATGAAGTACATGAGCTGCTGGAGGCTGTTGTAGTTCACCCAGCCGTTCTCGACGGGCCAGTCGAGGGTCATGTACTGCAGGAGCGCGGAGAGCGCATTCGGGAACACCTCCCAGCTGCTCGGGACGATCCGCATCCAGCGGCCGGAGGCAAACAGCAGCGCCACGAAGATGAGGCCGTTGGCCAACCACAAGATGTCGAGCGACTGGTGCAGCCACAGGTTGATGCTGATCTTCTTGCCCCCGCGCTTCGGCGTCCAGAACGCCGGCGGCTTCTGCTGGGTGCGCACCTGATAGCCCGAGCGAATGATGAGCACAATCAGGAAGAAGTTCAGGAAGTGTGTCCACTGTGCCCACCACGGAAAGCCGGGCTCAACTGCGCCGGGCAGTTCATACGCGCCCGGGTACTTCTCGAGGAACTCCGGCACGCCGGGCAACGTCGTCACACCCCGCGCGGCCAGCACCAGGATCCCGGCACCGGCAATCGCTCCGACCGCGAGGAGAACTGCGAGCTTGATCCACTGAGCCAGGGTGCGTGAACCGTAGAGCTTGGCCTGCGCCTTTGGCTCCACGGGCTTTGCGGCGGCGGGCTTGCGGTGTCGGGCTGCAGCGCGGGGCCACTTTGGCCTGGGCGGCGGGTACGGGTGCCGACGGTTCCGCCTCGGCAACGGTCTCGACCGCGCGGTCAGCCGGGGCGGGGGCCGGGGTAATGCTGGCAGGAGCAGGAGCAGGAGCAGGAGCAGGAGCAGTGACCGGTGCGGCGGGTCCGGTGGGAGCGGGCACCGCGGCGGCGGCCGACGGCGCCACGCCAGCAGGCGGCCATGGTTCGCCGCCAGGGACGCGGGGGAGCCCGCGGCGGAGCGGGGTGGTTCCCGGCGTCAGCGCTGCGGGCCCGGTGGCGGGAGTATCACCGGACGACGAGGCTGCCGGCACTGACGGCGCAGGGACAGCAGCGATCGGGGTCGGTGCGACAGTTGCGGCCGGCACTTGTGCGGAGGCTGCGGCGTCAGGCCCCGACGGGGCTGCGGCTGACGCCGGAGCGCCCCCGGACGGGGCCGCGGGAACCGGAGCCTGGCCCGGCGGGGGCCAGGGTTCACCGCCCGGCACCCGCGGCAGTCCTCGGCGGAGCTGCCGCGCACCTGCGGACCCGGCGGCGGAGCCAGCGGTAACGGTGGCCGCCGGAGCGGACGCCGCCGGCGGATCCGGCGGGGTTGCCTCGGCAGTCTGGGCGGCAACAACAGCGTTAGCAACACGGGCAGAGGGGGCTGAGACCTGTGACGCGGCGCCGCCGCTGACGGCTGGGGCCGGAGCGGACGCCGTCGTCGAACCTGTGGCCGTTTCCGTCGTCGTTGCCGTTGCCGTTTCCGCTTTCGGTTCCGACCCGCCCTCACGCGTGCTGGCACCTCGCCCGCCGGGGGCCAGGGCTCGCCGCCCGGCACGCGCGGCAGGCCCCGCCGGATTGACCGCGACTGAGCTGCCATCACTACTTCTTCCGGGCCTCAAGGGCGCTGATCAGCTGCGGCACAACTTTGAAGAGGTCACCCACCACGCCGAAGTCGGCGATCTCGAAGATCGGCGCGTCCCCGTCCTTGTTGATGGCGACGATCGTCTTCGCCGTCTGCATGCCGGCCCGGTGCTGAATCGCGCCGGAGATGCCGAGCGCGATATATAACTGCGAGGACACGGAAACCCCGGTCTGGCCCACCTGCTGTGACTGCGGAACATAACCGGCATCCACCGCGGCACGGGAAGCGCCAATGGCAGCCCCGAGCGTATCGGCGAGCTGTTCGACGAGGGCGAATTGTTCCACCGACCCGAGGCCTCGACCGCCCGCGACGACCTTCGCGGCACCACGCAGCTCCGGCCGCGACGTGGCAGCAACGGACTCCTCGAACGAGTCGATCCGGGCGGCCGGCTTCCCTGACGGCGTCACGGACAAGGTCTCTGACGCCTCCGGCTGAGCCGTGGCACGCGCCTCGATGGAGCCCTGGCGGACCGTGATGACCGGCGCCCCGAACGTCGCCGTCGACGTCACGTTGTAGGCACCACCGTAGACGGAGTGGTGGGCCACGACGCCCTCGTCATCACGGGAGACGCCGATCGCATCGACGCCAACCGCCGCACGCGACCGGGCTGCGTACCGGCCGGCAATGTCACGTCCGTTCAGGGAATGCGAAATGAGGATCGCATCCGGCTGCACCTTCTCCACGGCGGCGGCAAGCGCATCCACACCGTGCACGCCGAGCGCGGACGGCTCCGGCGTCTCGGCGATCAGCGCGTGCACGGCACCGAGGGCAGCGGCCTCCGCGGCGGCCGCGCCCCCGGCACCGGGCGCGGCAAGCACGAGGGCAACCGGCGTGCCGGCTCCGGCGGCAGCGCCGAAGAGGCCGGCGGCGGCCTTCTCGAGTTCACCGGAAGCCAGGGTTTCGACGACGACGAGGATTGCGTCACGAGGGAATTCAGTCATGTCGTTACTCCCTACGCCAGTCGGTTTTCGATCAGGAAGTCAGCGAGTTTTTCGCCGGCATCACCGTCGTCCACGATCTTGATGCCTGCCGCACGCGGGGGCTTTTCCGCGATGGTCAGCATGATCGAACGCGCCACGTCAGGTTTGTCGGGCGTGATCCCGAGGTCTGCGAGGGTAAGTGTCTCAAGCGGCTTTTTCTTCGCGGCCATAATGCCCTTGAAGTTGGGGAAGCGCGGCCCGGGCAGCGCCTCGGTGATGGAAATAACCGCGGGCAGGGTTGCTGATACCTTCTGCACTCCGGATTCCACGTTCCTGGTGCCTGACACGGCGCCGTCGCTGATTTCCACGGAGCTGAGTCCGGAAACCAGCGGCACGTCAAGCATTTCCGCGAGCATCGCGGGAATCATGCCGCCGGATCCATCGGTGGAGACGTTGCCGGTGATCACCAGGTCGAAACCAGCGCGGCGGATGGCTGCTGCCAGAGTTTCAGCAGTCAGTCCTAGATCCGCCCCCAAGAGCGCCTCGTCCGAGATGTGGATGGCGCTGCCGGCGCCCATCGCGAGTCCCTTGCGTATCGTCGCCGTCGCACCTTCGGGAGCCATGGAGAGAACTGCGACGTCGGTGCCCTCGTTTGCGTCGGCGTACTTCAGGGCCAGCTCCAAGGCCCGTTCGCCGATCTCATCAATGACTGTCTCGCTGGCCTCCCGGTCGGCGAGGCCTGTTTCAAGGTTCAGTTTTCGGTCACCGTAGGTATCGGGGACTTCCTTCACGAGGACGATAATCTTCATTGATGGTTCTTCCTGCGGTCGTGGCGTCAGCGGCTAACGGGGGTCCTGCCAGGCGTATCAGACGTGCTGGTCGACGAGCACCGGGTTGCCGTCGGGATCCACAACGACGAAGCTCGCCGGACCCGTTGTTCCTTCATCTGCCTCGGAAAGGAACTCGGTGCCCTTGGCTTTGAGTTCGCGCTGGAGGTCGCGCACGTCGGTGAACGAGTCCACCGCCTCCGCGTTCTGGTTCCAGCCCGGGTTGAACGTCAGCATGTTCTGCTCAAACATCCCCTGGAAGAGTCCGATAACGGTCTCGCCGTTTTTCAGGATTAGCCAGTTCTGTGTGATGTCGCCTCCGAATCTGGTGAAGCCGAGATTTTCGTAGAACGCGGCCGACGCCGCGATGTCCTTGACGGCGAGGCTGATCGAAAATGCGCCGAGCTGCATGTGATGCTCCACTCTTCAAAGGGACGGATCCTACTGAGGATACCCGCGGCATCCCGGTTTGGAGTGCCATGTCGGGACCTATGGCAGGTCCCCGTCGCTGCAGGGCCGATCAGGCTGGAGGAAAGCAAAGAGGAGGCCTTCGCATGGCAGTTCTGGTGGTTTATGCAAGTCCGCTTGGGTCCACCCGGGAGATAGCTCAGCATGTGGCATCCCGTATGGCCGTCGCACTAGGCGAGGTCGAGTGCCGGTCCGTGGCGGAAGTTGAGACGGTCACCGGGTACGGGGCTGTCGTCGTCGGCAGTGCCATCCGCAACCAGGCCTGGCTGCCCCCTGCTTTGTCGTTCTTGACCCGCCATGCCACCGAGCTGGCCAACGTGCCCGTCTGGGCGTTCAGCGTCGGCATGGCTGAGGCTCTGCCAAAACCGATCCGCAGGCGCGGAGCAGTATTCCAGCAGCAGCGTCTTGAAAGGGTCCTTGTGGAGAAGCTCCCGCTTCGAGGCCACAAAGCATTCTCCGGTGTCTTCAACGCAGACCAGATGCCGGTACCGCTCCGGATCCTGTTCCGGCTCGCAGGCGGCAGGTTCGGGGACTTCCGGGACTGGGCGGCTGTTGATGCCTGGACGGATCAGATCACGGCCCAACTCGCTAAACCCGCTTCATCCACCCCGTCAGGTACCACCGCGGGATAGCGACCCGCGCCGCACGCGCGGCTGGATCTGGAAGCCGTCGTGAGGGTTCCCTCATGACGGTCTCATGGTCACCTCATTCTCCTCGTTGACGCTGGATTCATGATCTTGCGCCGAAAATGCCTCGTACGGGGAGGGCCGCAGAGTGAACATGAGTGAAGAGAGCTTGGCCGTGGACCGCGCTAGACGACCTCCGTGGCCCTGCCCCGTTCCCGTGTCTATCGACGACGAGACCGGCACAACCTGGCAGATCCGCCGCGCGTGGCCCGAGAGGACACCGGGAGAATACGTATTAGAGGTTCTGGCACCGGGACGGCCCGGTGTTCGGGGCGCCCGTCTGCGTCAGGGGCATTTTGAACTCGTCCCGCCGGACGATCCGGGACTTCCCGCTTTGCGGACGGAAGCACAACAGGGCGAAGTCGTTTCGTATATGCCCTATAAACGGGCGGTCATCCGGACGGAAGACAGCTACATCAAGATTTACCCTCCCGGCAGTGCCGGTGCCGCCGCTGAACGCTGCGCACAGATGGACATCCTGCTGGACGCCTGCAATTTCACCACCCCCAGAATCCTCCGCCGGCGCTCCCCGGACATCATCGTTTTCAGCGCCATCCCGGGACCGACCCTGAACGAGCTCGGGGAGAACGACTCCACCACGGACGATGGCTTGTTTGCCGCCATGTGGGGGAAGTGGTCACACGCCTGGGTCGCTCAACTGGGGCGTTCTTATGGCCCCGCCGCACAAGGCGTGCTCGACAACCTGCCGCTCCGCTCGGCGGAGGTTGAGGCAACACGGCTGCAGCGATGCGTGCACCGCTGGCTGCGTCAAAACAACAGCGCCCGGGAGACGTCGCCCCACCGCAAAACCATGCGCGCCTGGGCAGAGGAAATCACGACGAACCTGCTTCGAACCACACCGGATCCCGTGGTCTGGTCCCACGGAGACCTTCATAACAGGCAGATCATCGCCACGAATGGCTCAGCCCCGCTCGGTTTACTGGACTTCGACGCAACAGTCCGGGCCGAAGCCGCCCTCGACCTGGCCAAACTGGACGTCCGTTTGGAGCTTGACCTGCGGCAGGACCGCACGACGCCCGCACGGTATCTGACCGCCCACACGCAGGTGCTGGCCGTCGCCGACGCCCTGCACGTCAGCCCGGCCCGGTTCCATGCCTACTCGGACGCCATCTGGCTTCGCCTGGCAGCTTCTCCGCTCCCCGCCCGCTGGTCTGTGGCCCTCGCCGTCCTCCAGGATCGGGCAAAGCACGAAGAGGCCGGCTCCAGTGCCCCGCCCCGCGCTCTTAAGCCGCACCGCGCTCTTAAGCTCAGCGGGCCAGCGCGTTCTTCTTCCGGGAGCTGATCGCCGAGACCTTCCCGCAATTGGAGCAGGTGATGCGGTAAGACCTGGACATGGTGAAAACGGGTATGAAGAACAGCGTGAATTTCGAGGCTCGCTCTTCGAGGTGATGATGGACCACCAGCCCGCAGGCCTGGCAGGTGGCCATCCGTCCCCGCAAGGGACGCAGAACGTTCTTGAGGCCAAAAAGAAGAAGCATGTTAGTACCTTCCAGACGGAACAGAACCTGCGCGGCACCCGCGGAGAGGGAATTCCCGAACGCGTCGAGAATGCTGGACTTAATACTAACCATGCTTACTATATTTGGTGTCATGCAATGCCAGTTGAGGTCATACGAGTCCAGCCGCGCCACCCGCCGGTAGCCACCCCGAACTCGTACGGCTGAGAACACCACAGGAGAACCATGAAGGCCCCGGAAGCGCGCGGCCCCGTCAGCGACGGGCTGCTGAGGATCCTTGCCAGGCCAACCGGACGCCGACCCCGCAGCCCAGGCTCGCTTGCTTGAGCTGGTCTCGGCCCAGGTGCACCTCGTCGACGACATCATGGCGGACGAGGACATCCAACTGGCCCTGTTCTGCCTTTACGAGCTGCACTACGGCGGCCTGGACGGGGTGGATGACCGGTGGGAATGGAACCCGGACCTGATCCGGATCCGCCAAGTGCTGGAGGCGCCTTTCGAGGCTGCCCTGCGCGCCGCCGCCGGCCAATATGCCGCGCACATCAACCTCACCCCGGCGGAACCCCTGGGCAGCGATGACGTCGCAGACATCCTGTTCGAACTCGCCGCCCTGGACACCGGGCCCGGCATGGCCCGCCACGTCGCGAAGCGTGCAACCCTCGAGCAACTCCGCGAATTCCTGATCCACAAGTCGATTTACCAGCTCAAGGAAGCCGACCCGCACACGTGGGCCATCCCGCGGCTGACAGGGCGGGCCAAGGCCGCGCTCGTCGAGATCCAGGCCGACGAGTACGGCGGCGGTGACCCGGACCGGATGCACAGCGCCCTGTTTGCCCGGACCATGCGTGGCCTGGACCTGGACGACCAGTACGGCGGCTACGTCGATGCCGTGCCGGCGCTCTCCCTGACCTCAGTGAACGTCATGTCCCTGTTCGGTCTGAACCGCAGGCTCCGCGGGGCCATCGCCGGGCACCTGGCTATCTACGAAATGACCTCCTCCCGGCCCAACCAGCTCTACGGCCAGGGGTTCCGGCGCCACGGATTCGACGCAGACGTCACCAGGTACTTCGACGAGCACGTGGAAGCCGACGCCGTCCACGAGCAAATCGCAGGACGCGACCTCGCCGGCGGCCTCGTGGAAGCAGAACCGGACCTGCTCGAGGACGTGATCTTCGGCGCCACGGCGGTCATTGCGGTCGACGCGCGGCTGTCGACCTGATCATGGACGCCTGGGACAACGGCCGGTCCTCGCTGCGGGCTGCCGCACCTGTTACGGCGTGACAAGCCAGCCACTATCTATGCCAGAACGGAAGCACGCATGACGCAGGAAGCCCAAAAATCCCCGAGCCAGACGTCGATCGTCGTCTGCCCCGACGGCCCCATCCTGGTCCGCGGCGACTTCGACGTCGTCACTCCCTCCGGGGAGCCGGTGCCGCGGCAACGGCAGACCATCGCCCTTTGCCGGTGCGGCGCCTCCGCGATCAAGCCCTACTGCGATGGCACCCACAAGCTGATCAAGTTTCGCACCGAGCAGCCAGCCGGTCCGGAAGATTCTGATCACTGACCGGTAAGCGGACGACGGCGGCGCCTCCCGCCGTCGTCCGCTTGCCGTCAGCGCTCAGCTGACCTTCTCCATGCTGTGACCGCAGCAGCACGTCGGGTTCTTGTCCCCGCCGTGGCCTTCCGCGGCCCCTTTCGTCACGGTGATCTCGCAGCCGCACGATTCGTCCGGACAGCGGTACACCTCACCTTGCTTGAGTGCCATCTGACAGCACCTCCTTCCCTGATGCCTCGACGCTAAATCTCCAACCCCGGAGGCTGTCAACCCTCCGACGGAATTTGGGGGCTTCGAGCCCGGGGCGAGGAAGCGTCGCGGGTGGATAATGGAGCTTAAGCGTTGGCACCATCCGGTATCGGAGGACGAAAATGCGCGGCAGTGCCAGATCCATCGTCGGAACAATAGTGATCATCTGGCTCGTGATCGGAGCCGTCGCAGCCGTGCAGCGCGGTTATTTCGCCGGCCAGCCAGCATCGTGTGCCTCGGTAGCGACGATCGCGGTGACCATTGTGGCGGGGCCCCTGAACTACACGGGCTTGAACCCCCAGGTAGCCTGCGAGATTCCCCAGCCATCGCCGTAGCCCTGCCACTTCAGGGAAGGGAGCGGGCCGCGATCGCAGTCATTCCGTGCGACGCTGGTTGCATGGATCTGGAAGTGTCGCCCGCGCTGACGATTCCGGCAGCGGAACTCCGCTGGCGGTTCTCCCGGTCGTCCGGACCCGGCGGTCAGCACGTCAACACCTCGGACAGCCGCGTCGAGCTTTCCTGGATCGTCGCCGAATCGGCGGCGCTTTCCGATGGTCAACGGCTGAGGCTGACCTCGCGACTGGAATCACGCCTCATCGCCGGCGTCATCACGGTAACGGCCTCCGAGCAACGCTCCCAGCTGCGCAACCGCGAAATCGCTTTGGCGAAACTCGCCAACCTCATCTCCGAGGGGCTCGCGCCCGATGGTCCCCGGCGCCGGGCGACCAAACCCACCCGGGGTTCGAACCGCCGGCGCCTCGCCGCCAAAGTGCAGCGCTCGGCGACGAAACAGCAACGACGGCGGCCGTCCGCCGAGTAGGACCGGTTAGCTGACACTGCGCGCCGAACGGCAGAAGGTGTAACCCGGATGATCAGGCATCTCGCGCGGCCCTCGGCCAACTACCCAAAAACCGATGACGGATAACCCCCGGGGGTCTCGCCGGGCCTGCGCGGGTTGCGGAACCACAAGCAGGTGCCGCCTAGAAACCGATGGTGGGGGTGGCCCTCAAGGCGTTAGTAGCCCGGTCTGCCAGGACTTGGGCGTCAGTTCCGGAATCGAGGATCGTATTCCTGACTGATGCGGAATCAACCATGACGGCCGTCACGGCGAGGCCGACCGAGGCCTCGGTCGTCAACAGGGCATCCACCTGGGCCGCGAAGCAGGAGTCACTGGACTTGGAGTGAACATCCTTCGCCACCACGTGGTTGTTGGAGACGAAGTTGCTAACCCCCGCCATCAGCCGAATGATAACGGGCGTCGCGCCGGTCGGCCGGATGTTCTGTGCGTCGATGATCTGGGAGAAGTGGTTGCCGATGACAGAGTTGTTGCTGCCGCTGACACAAAGTAGCCCGTTGAGGTCGTTCAGTCCGTTGTCGACTCCCAGGAAGGGTGTCCAAGGCTCGTGGTCACGCAAGAAGTGATTCGTGGCCACGAGGTTTTCCGAACTGTTCGCTGCGAGATTCAGCATCCCCGGGTAGAAAGAATGCAAACGGTTGTTGGTGACGCTTGAGCGCGTGACGCCTTCGAGATGGACGCTGCTGGCACCTCGGGGAAAGACGTTGTTCGCGGTTATCAGGAGCCCACCATGGTTCTCGGCGTAGATGGAGTGACCCTTGAAGCCTGCTCCGATCAAGTTGTCGGTGATCTTTGATGCCTGTCCCCACCCGCGCAACTCGATGCAGCTTCCGCATTCCGCGATGAAGTTGTCGTGGATGGAAAGCGCGTCCGCGTTGTAGATAGTCAGAGCGTTCTCGAGGTAGACAAATCCCATACCGTTTACGCGGAATGAGTCATTGGCGTTCGCGACGTAGATACCGGTCTTGCCGTTGACGTAGGTGTTCTCCGGATCCAGTCCCGAGCCATCCGAGTCGAAGTGCAACCCGTCGATGCAGAAGTTGGAGAACTCGACCGAGCTGATCCGAGGGCTCCCGCTTCGCTCGACGTAGAAGGCGGCGCCTTGGGATTCCTCCCCGCCTTCGCCGAGGGGAATATCGACGAGAATGCGGCTCCCCCCGGGCCACAGCTCATGCAAGTCGGGCCATTCGTCTTCGGGAACGTTGAACCGGATGCTGGACGATGTAAATCCGTGTCCCGAACCGTGAATCCTGAGGAAACTGACATCGATTACGACCTGCGTACGAAGGCGGTAATCCCCGGGCGGAATGTAAATCACCGCGCCCGGCTTTCCTCCATTGTTCAAATCGGCGTCAGCCTGCCGGTGCTTGATGTCAGCGATGATGCTGTTGATTACTTCACCGACGTCCTCGGACGGATTGCCGACGGGCCACGTAGTCACGTCGTAGCCGTTATTGCTTGACATAGATTCTTTCCTTTGTGTTGCGATTCTGCCGGGGACAGCGTCGGGGGTCGTACCAGCCACGATGGGGCTGCATGATTAGGTGAGTGCCGAGACTTC